>NZ_JAAFZT010000035.1:0-236352 GCF_013336795.1 Alteripontixanthobacter muriae
CTGCGCCCGTGGGCCCGCCGCCCCCGCCGCGTCCGGCACCGCCGCCGCCGCCCCCCCCGCCGCCGCCGCCAGCTGCTCCGCCCACGCAGGCACAGCCGCGCAACGCTGCGGAGTGGATCACGACTTCAGATTACCGGCCAAGCTGGGTCAGCCGCGATTATGCGGGTACCGTTTCGGTTTCGCTCAATGTGGGCGCAAATGGCCGGGTGAGCTCGTGTAGCGTGACGGGTGGCTCGGCTCCTCAGGATCTGAAGGATGCATCATGCAGGCTCATCGAACGGCGTGCCCGCTTCACGCCTGCCACGCGAAATGGAAACGAAGTGGCCGGCACTTACAGCACGGCAATCCGCTGGCAGCTTCCTGACTAAACCGATCTGCGATCAGCGCTCATCGCAGGTGCGCTGGTTGTCCAAACTATATCCATATTGCTTATATTCGAGAGGACATCTCCAATGACTTTCAATTTTATTGCCGCTGTGGCCGGTGAAGAAGCACCGCAGAATGCTTTCGGTTTCTGGGAAGCCATGGAACAGGGCGGTCCCATTGCCTGGGCGATTTTCGGCGTGCTCGTGATCATGTCCGTCGGTTCGTTCTACATCCTCATCACCAAGTTGCTCGAGCAGCGCAAGGTGATGAACCAGTACAAGAGCGTGCAGACCAGCTTTTGGCGTGCCAACAACCTGCGCGAAGGTGCCAACAAGCTCGACAAGAGCAGCGCCTGGCGCCAGCTGGTCGACGACGGCCTCGCCGCTCAGGAAGAACACGGCAAGATGCCCAACAACCTCGAAGCGCATGACTGGCTGCATGGATCGCTCGCCCGTTCGGAAGCTTCCATCAACACCAAGCTTGCCGGCGGCCTGCCGTTTCTCGCTTCGGTCGGTGCAACGGCACCTTTCGTCGGTCTGCTCGGCACGGTTATCGGTATCTACCGCGCGCTGATCAACATCGGCCTCGCCGGTTCGGCGTCGATCGACAAGGTCGCAGGTCCGGTTGGTGAAGCGCTGATCATGACCGCCATCGGCCTGCTCGTCGCGGTTCCGGCCGTTCTGGCCTACAACTGGCTGCAGAGCCGCAACAAGAAGATCGCCGCGATGCTCTCGGGCTTCTCGACCGACCTGCTTGCCAACATTACTTCGGGTGGCGCGGTGCGTCCCGACTACTCGGCCAAAACCACGACCACCACGACCACCAGCGGCAAGGCAGCAACTGCTCCCGCCCCGGTTGCAGCGAAGACCGGCGCCACCACCGGCACCACGACCACGACGACGACCCGCAAGGCTTAAAGCCTGCATTAAGGACGCGGCGGGCATCATCTGGATGTCCGCCGCACCGGCCCTGGCGGTCAATTCAATGGATAGGATGTAAAAATGGCGATCTCAGGCGGCGGCGGCGACATGGAAACCCCGATGTCCGACATCAACACCACCCCTCTGGTGGACGTGATGCTCGTGCTGCTGATCATCTTCCTGATCGCGGTTCCGGTCGCGATCCAGACCATCGATCAGCTGCAGATTCCGATCATCGAATCGACGGAATCCAAGGACAAGGTCGAAAACCTGTTGCTGACGGTCAGCACCACCGACAGCACCGGCCGCAGCGCCGGCGAACCGGGCTACACCGGTGCCTCACGCGACGGGGAATGCCGGGTCTATTTCAACAATACGACACCGGTTGATTCGGAAGAATTGTACGATCAGGCCTTCAACCGTCTGGACGCTATCGTTCAGCGCGCTGGCGGCCCAGAACAGATCATGGCCGACCCGGAACTGATCCCGCAGGTGCATATCCGCGGGGACATCGACGCACCGTGGCGCTGCGTTGCCGGTACGATCTACAATGTGCAGGCTGCCGGATATCCGACGGTCGGCTTTATCTCGAACCCGGTCGCACCCGGCATCTGATCGCCAGCATCAGACCGGCACCAGCTTTAATTCAGGAGTAACCCACGATGGCAATGTCAGGCGGCAAGGACGACGGTTCGCCGATGATGGAAATGAACACGACGCCGCTTATCGACGTCATGCTCGTTCTGCTCATCATGTTCATCATCACCATTCCGGTGGCGACCCATTCGACCAACATCGATCTTCCGCAGCCGAATGCGAATCAGGATACGCCTGAAGTCGACCCGATCCAGAACAAGATCGTGCTGACCCAGCAGGGTGAAATCCTGTGGAACGGTGAAGGGATCAACGATCAGGAACTGGTCTATAACCTGCAGCAGAGCCGTAATTTCGAAGTCGAGCCGGAACTGCAGTTCGAACCCGAGGCGCTCGCCAGCTATGACCTTTCGGCCAATGTGCTGAACATCATCAAGGCATCGGGCGTCACGCGGTTCGGCTTTGTCGGCAATGAGAAGTACCGCACCTTTGCTGGTCCGAACGGCGGCTGAATTCGGTCAGTCAGGAACTACAAAAAGGGGCGGAGCGATCCGCCCCTTTTTCGTTTCGCCTTCGCCATTTGGCTTCGAACCCGGCGATGCGGTTGCTTCTGCCAATCTCGCTTCTTGGGCAACCGATCATGGAGCGACTGAACCCGGGCCGCTCACCAACCGCTACGCCGACGCGCTTCAATCGCCCTCCAGCACGGGCAGGTCCGTTCGCATTGCAGCAGAAGCCAGGCTCTCCGCCTCCAGCAGCAGTTCGTCATCCACCGCCCCCTGCGGCAGGTTTTCGCGGCCGATTACGACCATCACCGGGACCGCTAGCGGGCTGACTCGGTCCAGTTCGACATGCACGAGTTCACGGGTCGATCGTTCCAGAAGGTTGCCGAGCCGCCCGACATCGGTCATCCGCTCGCGGGCATCGGCCCAGGCTGCTTCCAGCAGAACATGCTCGGGCTCGTATTTGCGAAGCACATCGTAGATCAGGTCGGTGGAGAAGGTGACCTGCTTACCGCTCTTGCGGCGTCCCGGCTGCTGCCGTTCGACCATTCCGGCGATTACCGCAACCTCGCGAAACGCGCGGCGCAGCAGATGCGATTCCTGCACCCATTCGACGAATTCATGCGCCAGGATGTCAGGCGACAGCAGCGGAGCGGGATCCTTCACCGGCTCCAGCCCCCAGACCGCCAGCGAATAATCGTTTGCCACGAACCCACCCGGCCGGAGTCCCCGCTCCTCCATCCGGCGGGTGATCAGCATGCCCAGCGACTGGTTCGCGTTCCAGCCCTCGAACGTATAATAGACGCTGTATTCGCGCTGCCCGTGCGGAAAGCTTTCGACCAGCAGCTGGTTCGGCCCAGGCATCTGACTGCGCCAGTCCTGCACCTCCAGCCACTCGCGCACGTCGTCGGGAAAGCGCGCCCACCCCGCCCGGTCGACCAGCATTTCGCGTACCCGCCCCGCCAGATGCGTTGTCAGCGGCATCCGCTGGCCGCCATAGGAAGGTATCATGGCCGCCTTCTTGGCAGCGCGCACGATCACTTCCATATCCTTCACCTTCTCCACCTCCAGGCTCATGCCTGCGAAGGAGAATGTGTCCTTCGGCGAGAGCGAGGCGGCAAAGCGTTCCTCCACCTTGCCCAGCGATCGCCCGTTGCCGAAGCGCACATTCAGCATCTCCGAATCAACGATGATGCCCGCGTTCAGCCGGTGCCGTGCAGCATGTTCGGGATGAGCCAGCCGCCATGTGCCATCACGGTCGCGGACGATGCGCTTGAAGCGGTCGTAGGCTTTCAGCGCATAGCCGCCGGTCGCGACGAAGGTCAGCACGCGCTGCCAGATCGTCTCGTCGACATAGGCATAGGCAAGGCTTGAGCGTACCTCGCTCAGCAGCTCCGCTTCGTCGAAAGGAGCAGCGCAGGCGCAGGCCATGATGTGCTGCGCCAGCACGTCCAGCCCGCCGGGGCGAAAATCCTCGCCGTCGCGCTGCCCTTCTTCCACCGCATCGCGGGCCGCGGTCGCTTCGAGGAACTCGAAACGGTTACCGGGCACCAGCAAGGCGCGGCTTGGCTGGTCCAGCCTGTGATTGGCGCGGCCGACGCGCTGCAGCAGCCGGCTGGAACCCTTCGGTGCACCCATCTGCACGACTAGGTCGATGTCGCCCCAGTCAACGCCGAGATCGAGGCTGCTCGTCGCCACCAGTGCCCGCAACGTGCCCTCCGCCATCGCGCCTTCCACCTTGCGGCGCGCTTCTTTCGACAGCGATCCGTGATGGACACCGATGGGGAGATTGTCCTCGTTCACGTCCCACAGGTTCTGGAAAATGTATTCGGCCAGAAAACGTGTGTTGGTGAAGATCAGCGTTGTGTTGTTAGCCTTGATCCGTTCGTAAAGCTGCGGGATCGCCCAGGTCGCCGCATGACCGCCCCAAGGCACGCGCTCCTCCAGCGGCAGTAGGATCTCGACCTCCGGGTCGGCCCCCGGCTCTCCCTCGACCAAAGCGACGCTGTCGATATCGCCATGCGGTGCCAGCCATTCGCGAAACGCCTGCGGGTCCGCCACCGTCGCCGAAAGCGCCGCACGCTGCACATCGGGGGCGATGGCTTCGAGACGGGCAAGCGCCAGCGCGAGAAGATCGCCGCGCTTGCCGGTGGCGAAGGCGTGGATCTCGTCAACGATCACTCGCTTCAATCCGGCGAACATTTCGAAGCTTTCGGGATAGGATAACAGCAGCGACAGGGACTCTGGCGTTGTCAGCAGGACGTGCGGCGGCTTCGTCCGCTGCTTCTTCTTGCGATCCGAAGACGTATCGCCGCTCCGCGCCTCGACACGGATTGGCAGCCCCATCTCCTCCACCGGCACGACGAGATTGCGATGCACGTCATGCGCCAGTGCCTTCAAGGGCGAGACATAGAGCGTGTGCAGCCCTTCCGGAACAGGCCCGTGGCCAAGGCGCGAGGGCGTGAAGGCTGCCAGAGTGGGCAGAAAGCCCGCCAGCGTCTTGCCCGCACCCGTATCCGCCACCAGCATCGCATGAAGCCCGGCATCGGCAGCCTCGAGCATTTCGGACTGATGTCGCCGGATACGCCAGCCGCGGCCTTCGAACCAGGCGCTGACTTCAGAAGGTATGCTCGTGCCGGCCATGGGCGTCCTTCCTATAGCAGAGCGGCTTGACCTGTAAGGGAAAAGGGCTGCGGCGCCGGTCAAGTGCATGCTCCAGATGCCGCTACAGGATGAGCGGACATTCATGCGAGCCGAACCGTGCAACGAAGCTGCGAACTAGGCGTTGGTAATATGTAAGGGTGATGCGCGGCTGAGAACTGCCGATCGCAGCGCATCGATTGCTCCCCGGCAGTATAAGGATCAATTACATGAGAAACCGAAACGACAATTACAACAACTCCTACCGCAGCGACTATCGCCAGTCAGAACAGATGCGCGACGATCCGAATTTCCGCGGCGACACCTGGGGCGGCCAGATGGGTGACTATGACAGCCGGGGCGAATTCAACGGCAGCTATGACGACCAGAGCAGCCAGTCCCGACAGCAGCAATATCGCGGTGGTGGCCAGCAATATGCCGCCGAAGGTCGTGGCTTCGGTACCCGCAGCTACGGTCAGCCTTATGGCGGACGTGGCAGGCAACGCGACTTCGACGGCGACAACTTTGGCGGCGACGACTTCGTGATGGAGCGTGACCGCAATTCCTACGGCGGTGTCGCAGGTTTCGGTGCCGGATCGCGCTATGGCGGAACGCGCCGCTCCTATGGCAACGATTACGACAATGATCGCGGCTTCCTCGACCGTGCCGGCGATACCATCTCCGGATGGTTCGACGATGATGACGATGATTACAATCGCGGCGACCGCAATTATCGTGGGCGCAGCCATCGTGGACGCGGGCCGAAGAATTACACCCGGTCGAACGAACGCCTGCTCGAAGATGCCAGCGAACGGCTGATGCACGATCATCACGTTGATGCTCGCGACATTCAGGTTACGGCCGACGACGGCGAAGTAACACTGGACGGTACCGTCGACAGCCGCCGGGCCAAGCGCCGTGCCGAAGATTGCGTACACGACATGAGCGGCGTCACTCATGTGCAGAATAATCTGCGCATCGTTGACCGTGACGACCGTTACGGAGACCGTGACGATGTAAAGACCTTCCCGAATGATGCCGACGCCACCAACAAGGCTGTTCCGCGCAGCTGACCGGTCAGGCGCCAGCCGCGCTTCACTCTAAACCAAAAGGGCTCCGCCGATGCGGAGCCCTTTTTCTTTTGCGAACATGGTTGGGTTCAGGCGCTGCCTAGTGCCCCGCCTGCTTTCCCCGCTCCAGTCCCGATGCTTCAAGCTGCGCATCGATCTGCGCCATCAGCCGGTCCAGCCCCGCCTGGCTCTCGCTTTCCGCCCGGGCGACCAGTACGTCCTGCGTGTTAGAGGCGCGGAGCAGCCACCAGCCATCTTCATTCGTCACCCGCACACCGTCGGTGCCATCGACCACGGCATCGGTGCCGGAAAGGCGCTGCTTCACTTCCTCGATCGCGGCGAATTTGCGGCTTTCATCGACCTGAAAGCGCATTTCCGGCGTGTTCACCAGCGCTGGCATCGCACCGCGCAGATCCGTAACGCTTCTACCCAGCCTTGCGCTGGCGGCGATCAGCCGGATACCGGCATAGAGCGCATCGTCATAGCCGTAATAGTCGTCCTTGAAGAAGACGTGCCCGCTCATCTCTCCGGCCAGCGGCGCACCTGTTTCCTTCATTTTGGACTTAATCAGGGAATGACCGGTCTTCCACATCAGCGGCTTCCCGCCATGCGCCTCGACATGGTCGAACAGGGCGCGGCTGGCCTTCACATCGGCGATAATGGTGGCGTTAGGTAGTTTCGCGAGGAGGTCCTCGGCATAGATCATCAACAGCTGATCCCCCCATATGACCCTGCCTTCGCCGTCGATTGCGCCGATCCTGTCGCCATCGCCGTCGAAAGCCACTCCGAAGTCGAGCTTCTTGGCTTCGACCAGGCTGCGGAGATCCTCCAGATTGGCTTCCACAGTCGGATCAGGATGATGATTGGGGAAATTGCCATCGACCTCGGTAAACAGCAGATGATGTTCGCCCGGAAGCCGGGCCGCCAGCGCCTCGAGAGCGGGGCCGGCCGCGCCATTGCCATTGTCCCAGGCGACGCGGAGACTGGCAAGGGCGGCAGGGTCGATCCCGTCGAGGCCGCGCAGCAGGCGGTCGATATAGGCGTCCATCACGTCACGCGCTTCAACCGTGCCAGTGCCGGCGACCCAGCCTCCGTCTCCGAGCCCGACTTCAGCCATCCTGCCGATGGTCAGGATATCTTCGCCGAAGAACGGGCGCCCCTGAAATACCATCTTGAAGCCGTTGTAATTGGCGGGATTGTGGCTGCCAGTTATCTGAATGCCGCCATCTACATCTTCGGCTGACGCCTCGGCATAATAGAGCATGGGCGTCGGCCCCATGCCGATCCGCACGACATCCACACCGCTGCCGGTCAGCCCTTCTATCAAGGCATGTTCCAGCATGGGCGAGCTTGTTCGCCCGTCATAGCCGACCGCCACTTTCGTGCCCCCCGCCTGGCCCAGCAGGGTCGCGAAACCGCGGCCGATGGCACGGGCATCGTCGGTGCCCAGCGTTTCGCCGATTATGCCGCGAATATCATATTCGCGCAAAACGGTGGGGTCGAAATTGTGGCTCATGATCTATCCTTCGCGTTTTTCTGCAAATCTTCCAGCAACAGGTCGCGGGCGGCGTTCGCTTCATGCACCTCGGCATCGCTGCCGCCACGATCCGGATGGATAACGGACAGACGCCGCCGATGTGCCAAGGCAATCTCGTCCGGTTTCGCGCCCTTGCGCACACCCAGCACGCGGCGGGCGTCGGTGAGTTCCCGCCGCGCTGTAGAGCGCTCCGTTCGGCCCCCGCTCATCTGCCCCCCAAGCATCTGCCAAGGCCATTTCCCGAACAGCATGAAGCAGACGATGCAGACCAGCCCGGCCATGACGAGGAGGCGCAGCACGCGTCAGACGGTCTCTAGCGCAGCCGAGCGAGGCATCTGGCGCGCCGCATCGGGCATCGGCAGGTTCAGGCCTGCGACCAGCGCCCGCATCTCCTGCCGCGCGACCAGGTGGCTGGTACCGAGTTCGCCCAGATGCCCCTTGTCGAGCAGGGTCAGGCCAGACGGGAACAATTCGCGATAGATCACGCGTTCCGACAGGCCCTTGGCAATGCGGAAACCGACCCGGCGCGACAATTCGCCCAGCGCCTTCTCGATACGCGCCATGTTGCGCGCTTCGACATGGCCGGTGCGGTTGCGCAGCACCACCCAGTCCATCTCGCGCCGGTCCTGCTCCAGCGTTGCGCGGCTGCGCTTCAGCCGGGCTTCCCAGATCAGTTCGGCATAGAAGGACAGCTTGCGAACCTTGAAGGTTTCCGCATCCACCTGTCCGATGAGGTCGAAATCGACGAAGCTGTCGTTCAGCGGTGTCACCAGGGTGTCGGCCTCGGTCGCCGCGTGACGGGCGAAGGCGTCGTCGCGGCCGGGCGTGTCGAAGACGATGAAGTCGGCGCCTTCGCTCAGGCGTGCGGCCTGTTCCTCCAGCGCTTCGACGCTGTCACCCTTGAATACCTCGGCATTGGCGGTCGGAAGATTGATCGCGCGCCGGCGCATGGTCTCGGCCCGGTTTTCGAAATACCGGTCGAGGGTGCGCTGGCGCGGGTCGAGGTCGATCGCGGCGACCTTCGCCCCCTGATAGGCCAGCGCCACGGCGACATGAACTGCTGTCGTCGACTTTCCGGTGCCGCCTTTCTCATTCGCAAAAACGATGCGGTGCGGCCTCGTCATTCCGCCGGCCAGGGCGGAAGAAGTGCCGGATGAGGATGGTTGGGGCCGGTTTTCTGGCACGTGTCTTCCTGTTGCTGATGTTCTGGTTTGCGCTATCAGCGCCTGCCGCGCTAGTCGGCCTTTCAGTCCTTAAAGGAGGCACCGCGTCGTGGAAACCGTTACCCGGCTGCAAAACTTGCGAATCGCCGTGGATAAGCTCCGCGAAGGCGGCAGGATCGCCCTCGTACCAACCATGGGCGCCTTGCACGACGGCCACCTGTCGCTTGTGCGCGCTGCGAGGGAGCGCGCCGATCATGTCGTCGCCTCGATTTTCGTGAACCCCGCCCAATTCGGCCCGAACGAGGATCTCGACGCCTATCCGAGGCAGCTGGCCGAAGATAGCCGGATGCTGGAGGGCGAAGGTGTCGCCTTGCTGTGGGCTCCGCCGGTGGAGGAAGTCTATCCCGAAGGTTTTGCCACCAGCATTTCAGTGTCCGGCGTTAGCGAGAACTATTGCGGTGCGGCGCGGCCCGGCCATTTCGACGGCGTGGCCACCGTGGTGTGCAAACTGTTCAACCAAGTGGCCCCTGACATCGCGCTGTTTGGAGAGAAGGATTACCAGCAGCTTGCCGTCATCCGCCGGATGGCGCGCGACCTCGACCTGTTCCGCCCGTGCGCAGACGACATCATCGGCATACCGACCATGCGCGAGGAGGACGGCCTCGCGATGAGCAGCCGCAATCGTTACCTCAGCCCCGAACACAGGCGGCAGGCAGGCGGCCTGCCCGTCGCCATGCGCGCGGCGGTCACCGATCTGGAAAGCGGCATGGCCCTTGAGGAGGTGCTGAATGCCTTGCGAACGACTTTGCTTCGGGTCGGATTCGAGAGCGTCGACTATGCGGCATTCGCCGACGCCGAATCGCTGGAAAGACTTGTCGCCCCCCCCAGCACCCCTGCCCGGCTGCTTGTCGCTGCCCGGGTCGGCGGCACAAGACTAATCGACAGTTTGGCTGTAAAGTCGTTATCTTGAGCGCAAACTTTGACTCATTCGAGACGCTGCAATGGAAAGGATCATAGGCTACCTTTAACCGAAACTTTTGAATACGAAAAAAGCCGTATCGTTTTACGCTCCGGACCCATAAACAGGATTCACAGCGGCATCGGGATATGATTCATGATCCTCCAATGAGGAGGCATGTGGATGGCAAATTTCTTCTGGTTTTCCGATGAGCAGTGGGCTCGGGTTGAGCCACTTTTACCGCAGGATACGCGCGGGATGCCGAGGGTGGATGATCGGCGTGTGCTCTCCGGGATTGTCCGCGCGCTGAAGAGTGGCAGTCGCTGGAGCGACTGCCCGGAACACATCTACGGACCGAAGAAGACGCTCTACAACCGGTTCCGTCGCTGGGCCGAGCGCGGCGTGTGGCAGCGCATCTTCTCGAGCCTGGCCGGGGTCGAGGGCGTGCCTGCCAGGCTGTTCATCGACAGCTCCTGCATCAAGGTCCACCGCACTGCCGGAGGCGCAAAAGGGGGGCCTTGGCTCATGGTATCGGCATCACCAAAGGCGGAAGGAACACCAAGCTCCACGCAATCTGCGACGAGAAGGGCCGCCCCCACGTCCTGCTCCTGACACCCGGCAATACGCACGATGCCAAGGTCGCCATGCTGGCGATCAATGCCGCGCCGCCATCGGAGTATCTGGTCGCCGACAAAGGCTACGACAGCAACGCCTTGCGCTCATGGCTGATCGAGCGAGGGACCACGCCGATCATCCCGTCAAAGTCCAACCGCAAGGTCCAGATCGAGCACGACAGACAGATCTACCGCCAGCGCAATGTCGTCGAGCGCATGTTCTGCCGCTTCAAGGACTGGCGGCGGGTCGCCACCCGCTTCGACCGCAACATCAAGACCTTTATGGGCACAATCGCTATCGCAGCCATCGTCACCTGATGGCTCTAATGAGTCCGGACCCTAGTAACCTGAATCCGAAGTTCGGCTCATAGCTTTTTGACAGAAGCGTTTGACCGAGGCGAGTATCTCGTCGGCGGATTTGGTCCAGCGATAGGGTTTGGGGTTCTCGTTGTGCGTCTCGATGAACGCGATGATGTCTGCTTCGAGCTCGGCGGTGGATCGATGGACACCGCGCTGCAACTGCTTGCGAGTGAGTTCGGCGAACCAGCGCTCGACCTGGTTGATCCAGGAAGCTGATGTCGGCGTGAAGTGAACATGCCAGTGCGGCCGCCTCGCCAGCCAAGCCTTGATCCTCGGCGTCTTGTGCGTGGCGTAGTTGTCCATCACAAGATGCACGTCCGGTCCCGCTGGCATCACGGCATCGATCTGCTTGAGGAAGTCGAGAAACTCGGTTGCCCGGTGGCGCTTGTAGCATTTGCCGATCACTGCCCCTGTGGCAATGTCGAGCGCTGCGAACAGAGATGTCGTACCGTTACGAACATAGGTATGGGTGCGCCGCTCGGGCACGCCGGGCGCCATCGGCAGGACCGGCTGTTCACGATCGAGTGCCTGGATCTGGGACTTCTCGTCCACGCACAGAACCACCGCCCGGTTCGGCGGCGACATGTAGAGGCCGACGATGTCCTGCACCTTGTCGACGAACAGCGGGTCTGTGGAGAGCTTGAAGGTCTGGGACCGGTGCGGCTGCAGGCCAAAGGCCGCCCAGATCCGGCGAATGGTAGTATGAGAGAGCCCCCAGTCTCGGCGGCCATGCTGCGGATCGACCAGTGGGTCGCATCCTTGGGCGTGGTGTTCAGCGTGCGCTCGATCACCTTTGCCACCTGCTCATCGGAGACGGTTCGCGGGCGGCCGGGCCGGTACTCGTCGGTGAGCCCCTCGATCCGGTCCTTTACGAACCTGCGGCGCCACTTCCCGACCGTGTACTCGTGCACCCCGAGCCGCTCGGCGACCTCCTTGCTTTGCGAGCCATCTGCGCACAGCAGGATCATTCGGCACCGATCCGACAACGACCGCGGGGTTTTGTGCCGCCGAACCTGCGTCTCGAGGAAATCGCGTTCCTCGCCTGTTAACACCACCGCGTCCGCCTGCCGACCTAACATCGCTCATCTCCTCACCTTGATCTGAATCAATGATATGAATTACAGTTCCAGGTGACTAGAACTTTGGTGAAGATTGCAAAGTTTTAGCGCTGTTGACGCACCTTCAACTCGCCTTCCGACGGCACTTCAAGAGCCTGGGCTAGAGATAATGATGCCAGCAACGAGAGATGTGATGATAGCGATCGGGCGTAAAAATATCTCTTCAAATGCGGGAATAAACTTGGTCCTGCGTCCAGAAATGTCTAGACAGACGCGATTATGTCTCACCCCCTCCTGACAGTCACGTTCTTGTTGATCATTGCGCTCAGTGCTTGTTCTTTGGCCGAACCAGAGGTCGAGGAGCCAGGCTTCACGGCTACAAAAACCTTTAGCCAGGGAGATAAAGAGATAGCGAAAGTGCTTTCAATTGGAAGTAGCAACTTGGAAGTTGCGGCTGGCCCGTATCAGAAAGCACTGCTGTGCGAACTAGCGGTTCAGACTATCACCAACCAACTATCGAGTGGTGAAGCTTTAGCGGGAGAGCAGCGGACGGCATTAAAACAGGTCCAAGCCATCTATTCTCAACGAGTAAGTGCTAGTGGAGAGGATGAGGCGCAGATCAATCGGGACCGTCGCGAAATCGAGTTAGCGTATCCTGATGTCAAGCAGAGGGCTCGGCTAGCTATAGGCTGCCTTCGTGAACTGACGTAGCTTAAGTGACTGCCGGCGGAACAGATGCGTCGGAATGAGCTTAGCCTTTCATCATCGAGCGCGTCAGTCCATGTCCGCGGCGGTCCTGACTGGGGTGAGCGCCGCGGGATCACCAAGGCTGATAGACGAACCACAACGAGTGGGGAGTTGAAGTGCTGAGCAAATCCATAAGGTTACCACACAGGCGGCCGTGGCGATTGGCTCAGCTGAGAATCGAAATTATCACGCATTGCTAAAGCAGAGCAACTAGGTTTCGTGGACAAAGGGTATCCAGAGTTTGACTGAAGCGAGTGCGACGAAGCCGAGGTAGGGCTCTTTGGTTTTGTCGTAGCGGGTGGCGACCCGGCGCCAGTTCTTCAGCTTGTTGAAGAGCCGTTCGACCAGGTTCCGCCAGCGGTATTTTACACGGTCGTGCGGAGCAGGCCTGCGGCGGTTGGCCTTGGCAGGGATGACCGCTTCGACGCCGGCATCGGCGATCTCTTCGCGGATGGCATCGGCGTCATAGCCGCGGTCGGCGAGGAACGCTTCGATCTGATCGCCGATCATCCGGAACAGCGGTGCAAAGCCTTGAACGTCGTGCGCCTGGCCGGGCGTCAGCATGAAGCCGAGTGGGAGGCCTCTGGCATCGCATCTGGCGTGCAGTTTGGTGGTGAAGCCTCCCCGCGATCGGCCGAGCGCCTCTGTTTGCTGAGTCCCCTTTTTATGCCGACTGCACAATGATGTGCTCGAACAACCGTGCTATCGATCATGTCGGCGGTGGTGTCCCGTCCTGCCGATTCGGCCAGCGTTTCGAGCATGGCATCGAACACGCCGGTCGTGACCCATCTTCTATAGCGCCGGAAGACGCTGTTCCACTTGCCATACTCGTCCGGCAGATGCCGCCACTGCGCACCCGTGCGCGCGATCCACATCATACCTTCGAAGTAGCGTCGATTATCCTGCGCAGGTCGGCAACCACGTCCGCGCTCCGGCGGCAACAGCGGCCCGATCAGTTCCCACTCGCTATCCGATACCCCAATCCGCTCGCCCAACGCCACCTCCAAAAGGTAGCCTTGAATCGAAGGACGTGTCTCAGATCAAGCTTGTCCACGAAGCCTAGTATCTAGCTCCTAAGCCGGTGCACTGCTCCCTTGAAAAATCAATGCATGATCCGAGTGCGCGCCCGGCTGCTCATAATGAGAGGGGCCTTAGCTGTACCGGCTCGGATCCGTCTGCGATTGCCTGTCATGCAATCAACATGCTTGCCTATGCCTGCGATTATCTTAAGGAGCCCGAATGCCCCCCAACTCATCGCACTCCTCTCACCGCTCGGCGCTTCCATTCTGGTTACTTGTCGCTTTCCTAGTGATCCTATGGGGGGCTGGCGGCGCCTCCCGCGCTGACGTGGGGGGACAGGCAGTGGTGCGCTTCTTCGCCTGGAGCTTTTTGGTAATTTTCATCTTACAATCACCAGCTCTGACCTTGCGCCACATTCAGCCGCCGGTTATAATTCTTGGCCTCTCGATATTATTAGTAGCAATGCAACTGGTTCCGTTGCCTCCATCACTCTGGGCCGAACTCCCCGGGCGTGAGCTGCTCGTCAAGACCGCTGAAGTCGCCGGAGAACCTCAGCCTTGGCGTCCGATTTCAATTTCACCCAGCGCCACAGTTAATGCGCTAGGCTCGTTGATTGTGCCTTCTGTCACTCTATTGTTAGCGGCCAGCTTAACGCGAGAGCAGCACTGGAAGATATTGGGTGTGCTGTTGGTCTTAGTGGCTTTCGGTGCTCTGCTGGGCCTTCTGCAATTCGCAGGCGGGCGATTCGACAATCCGCTAACGAACGACATTCGAACCTCCGTGAGTGGAAACTTCGCTAATCGCAACCACTTCGCTCTATTCCTGGCAATAGGAAGCGTGCTGGTTTGCGGGTGGGCTTTTCACGGCGAGCGAGTTATTCGGCTTAAGATCTTCCTTGCGGTCGGCGCTTTACTGTCCTTTCTTCTCATTATTCTAGCTACAGGGTCGCGAACGGGACTTTTGCTGGGCGCCGTGGCTATAGTCCTAGGGATTGCTTTAGTTTTACCTAAAGCTAAGCGCACACTATATGAGCTACCTCGCTCCCTTTCAATCGGAATTGTTCTAGGCATAGTTGTTATAATTGTCACGACTTTAGCGTTGTCTGTTACACTTGATCGAGCCGCTTCGGTTGATAGAGCTTCCATCATGGATGCCACTGAAGATCTGCGCTATAAAGTACTGCCGGTCGTCTTCCAAGAAATAGTTCGATACTTTCCAGTCGGCTCCGGCTTTGGGGCCTTTGACCCAGTTTACAGGATCAATGAACCAGATAAACTACTGATGCCGCTTTACTTCAATCGTGTGCATAATGATTGGCTCGAGGTCGCGCTTGACGCTGGCCTCGCGGGAGCGCTCTTGCTGGTCGTGGCGGTGAGTTGGTGGGCGTTGGCAAGTGCAAGAGCCTGGTTTAGCAGCGATCCAACTCGGATACTTACACGTGTGGCGTCTCTCATTATCTTTCTGATAATGATTGCTAGCATTTTCGACTATCCCGCTAGGACTCCAATGATAATGGCCGTTCTAGCCTTGGCTGCAGCTTGGCTCGCTGACGGCAAAAGTGAGCTGCTCGAGCGGCCTGCGTAGGAAGCTTTACCGAACGCCCGAATAACCATATACGCCGCTACTCTTTCTCGGAAATGTCAGGTCGTCCTATCTAATGCGCAGAATGATCAGCATATTTGTGGTATCGCTTGCCTTGTCCTCCTGCGGCGAGCAACCTTCGATTCAGTCAACATCAAACCTTCCGGTTGTCACCGGGGAAACCCTCCTGCCTGCTCCGGATCGAAGCGATCTGATAGCAAGCGACCGCCTCGCTTTAATCGGCCCTCTAGACACCATTAGTGTGGACGTATTTGGCGTGCCTGACCTCAGCCGAGTGATGCAAGTTGATGCGAATGGGCAGATTTCCATGCCGTTAGTCGGCACAATCGAGGCGGGAGGCAAAACTGCATCAGAACTTGCTCGCGATATCGAAAGGGAATTAGCTGGGAGGTACGTCCGTAACCCTGATGTGACGGTGAATATCGACAGCTCAGTCAGCCAAGTTGTCACGGTCGACGGCCAGGTTGTTGAACCTGGCCTCTATCCCGTCACCAATCAAATGACACTGTTGCGGGCAGTGGCCTCTGCAAGAGGCCTCACGGAGTTTGCCAAAGAGGACGATGTCGTAATCTTGCGAACAGTAGACGGACAACGAATGGCAGGCCTCTATAGCATCGCTGCAATCCGGCGAGGTGCTTACCAAGACCCCGCCATCTACGCCAATGATCTTATTGTTGTTGGCGATAGCCCTCAGCGACGCTTGTTCCGGGATTTCCTGGGCGTTGCTCCTCTTGCCGTTGCTCCTATCGTGGCTCTTTTGAGAAATTGATTAACTAAATGAAAACGTCCGAACCGAAATCGACCGCCTTCGTTGCTGCTAACGAGCGAGCGATTATGCAATATTCGCCTCAGGCCATCCCGGGTTCACCGCTCATGAAGCAGTATTTAAACGTCATACGTCGGCGGCGCTGGGTGATTCTAGGGGTGGTCGCAGCCTGCCTCCTTTTGGGCGTAGTCGTGACAATTCTAATGACCCCTCAGTACACTGCTGAGTCTGTAATAGAGATTTCCCGGGAATCGGATCAAGTAACGAACATAGAGGGTGTCGAAAGCGACATCGGTGCTGCAGATCAAGAGTTCTATCAGACACAATACGGATTGTTGCGCTCTCGCACGCTTGCGGAACGCGTGGCAACAGAGTTAAAACTCGTGGATAATCCCGAATTCTTCGAAATGTTCGGAGCAGGGGACAACGATGATGCAGTTTTTGCGACAGAAAATGAGCGGTTTAAACCAGACGGCCGATCCGATCGCCTTCGGCAGGCGGGTCGAATTCTACTTGAGAACCTCACCATTGAACCAACGCGTTTTTCAAGCCTCGTTGACATTCGATTCACGAGTCCTTCCGCAAGGTTCTCACGTGCGGTCGCCAATGCTTGGGCTGAAAACTTCATTGAACTCAATTTAGAGCGCAAAGTCCAGGCGACTTCATACGGACGTGAAGCGCTCGAGCGTCAACTTGCTGAGTACAAAGACAGGCTCGATGAATCGCAGCGGCAGCTGGTTGCATACGCCTCGAACCAAGCGATTATCAACCTTCCTGCTGCACCTGTTGGGGATGGCACGACCACTCAAGAGCGCTCGATTGTTGCCGATGATCTAGCTGCGCTGAACTCTGCTTTGAATGAAGCGATAGCGGACAGAATCGCTGCAGAAGCCAGGTACCGCGGCGCCGGGGCGGCGGGTAGCTCGGTGGAAGCTCTTAGCAATAGTGCAATTAATAATCTCCGCCAACGCCGAGCAGAACTCGCCGGAGAATACGGACAGCTGATGGTTCGTTTCGAGCCGGGCTATCCGGCGGCACAAGCGATCCAATCTCAGATCGATCAAATCGATAGTTCGATAGCACGTGAAGAAGCACGAGTTTCGAGTTCGGTCCAAGCAGCATATCAGCAGGCAGTTGCCCGCGAACAGGCGCTGCAACAGAGGGTCAGCGCGTTGAAAGACGACTTTCTCGATTTGCGCCGCCGGTCAATTCAGTACAATATCTACCAGCAAGAAGTAGATACGACACGTGTGCTTTACGAAGGGCTGTTGCAGAGGTTCAAGGAAATTGGGGTGGCAGGAGGAGTTGGCGTCAACAACATCACGATCGTCGATCTCGCTGAAATTCCAGAACAACCGTCCAGTCCGCATCTGCTACTAAACCTCGCACTCTCCGTTTTTGCGGGGCTGGGGCTTGGTTTGGCAGCAGCTTTCGCACTTGAACAACTTGATGAGCAGTTAAAGGAACCTTCAGATATCCCTGACCGCCTGGGTATCCCGTTACTTGGATCTGTTCCGAAGATTGCCGACAGAGACAACCCTCGTGAAGCCCTGCTCGATCGCAAATCTGAACTTGTGGATGCTTATCTGACAATTCAGACGAACCTGGGCTTCACAACCGATCATGGTGCGCCTCGATCCTTCGCGGTCACTTCTACGCGAGCGGCAGAAGGAAAGTCGACCACGGCACTCGCGTTGGCCACTCTGCTCGCGCGGTCAGGAAAGCGGGTCATTCTTATCGATGGAGATATGCGCTCACCGACTGTTCACAGCTTTGCCGGAAGTCACCATGAGTCTGGCGTCAGCAATTTCCTAGCCGGTGAGGACGATATTGCGAAGCTTACCTTACAGCTCAGTGATTTCGGGCTAAGCGCCATGACTGCCGGCCCAATCCCTCCAAACGCTGCTGAATTGCTGACGGGAGATAGGATAGGTCAACTGGTAAATCGCTTGCTCGAGACTTACGACCATGTTGTTGTTGACGCTCCCCCGCTCCTTAATCTGGCGGACGCTCCTCTCATATCGAGGAGCGTGGAAGGCGTCGTATACGTCACGGAGGCTCACGGAGTTTTAACGGGTCAAGTCAAGAGCGCTCTAGGGCGCTTGGTGGCTGCCAACGCTCACATCTTCGGTGGTGTACTCACAAAGTTGGACATGCGGAAAAGTCAATACGGTTATGATTATGGGTACGGTTACGGTAAAAAAGATGAAGAATTAGTCTAATGGGAAGCTCACGGCGACGCAAAGTGGGCGGCCGCGCCCCTTTGGCTTGGGCAACTCGCATCGCTTTGTCGATCGGAGTTGCAGTGGTTGGCTACTTTGGAGTTACATCGAGTTTAGCCAATGTCGTCCAAAAGTCGGATCCAGAGCTAGCTTATACACTCGATCCCAGCAATGGCGTGATTGCCGCTGCATATGCACAACACATTTTTACACTTCGGCCAACAACAGATCGTCACGCTTTACCGTCTCGACTTGCTAAGCAAGCACTACGCCTGGATCCCACAGCGGTTGATGCCCTTACTGTCCTCGGCTTCCAAGCACAACTATTGGGAGACGCAGCGCGATCGGATGAGATTCTTGCGCATTCAACGCAGTTATCGCGCCGAGAGCTGCGTCCGCAATTATGGGCCATCGAGGAAGCAGTTAGCCGAGGGGATGTCCAAGGTGCGTTGCGGCACTACGACATCGCCCTTCGCACCTCCAATGACGCCCGAGCGATCTTATTCCCAACTCTGACTGCGGCATTGTCAGAGCCGAAGATTCGCTCAGCTCTGTTGCAGGTAATGGAATCCGGGCCAGTTTGGAGAGAAGCGTTTATCGATTACGCCGCTAAAAGCGGGGCAGCCCCTGAAGATGTCGCTCAATTCTTTCAGCTAGGGCGCCGAGTGGGTTTACCCGTTTCCGCTGATCACCGCGCGCAGCTGGTCGATCTTCTAATCAACCAAGGTGAGTTCGAAAAAGCATGGGACTACTTCCTGACTTTCCGAGGTGGAGACCGCAACCGTTCTCGTGATCCCAATTTCATGTTTGACGGCAAGATCCGCTCAGCTTTCGATTGGTCGTTTGGCAAAGCACCTGGACTTTCTGTTGCGATACTTCAGTCGCCTGAGGGCGGGATCTTGGACTTCGCACTGCCCCCGAGTGTGGGGGGTGTTGTTGTAAGACAGCTGCAACTACTTCCTGCTGGGACATATCGCTTGCAGGGCTTAAGTACGAACATCGAACAACCTTTGAGAAGTCAGCCTTATTGGGCGTTGTTATGCTTGGATGGACGAGAATTGGGACGAGTTCCTATAACATCCTCGTCAGATGCAAATAGTTTTTCCGGGCTACTCACAGTACCACAGAATTGCGATGTGCAGACATTAGAACTGGTCGCACGAGCTTCAGATAAGGCTTCGGGCGTGGCTGGGCAGATAAATAAAATAGAAATGATGCCAAACGTCTACTAAAAATGAGGTTCTTGCGGAGCAAAATTACAGAAGACCGGAACAACGCACTGGCCTCAGGATCTTTATTTTTGCAGCACTCGGCGCAGGCAAACTGACGTGATGACGGCACCGAGCTCACTAGCAACGCGGTGCTGGCATGGTGCGGGGGAATCGGTGTGGAGTGGCAGGCAAGCCGATGCAGGATGGCTTCTGCGAGAGCTTAAACGGCCGGATCCGCGACGAGCTGCTCAACGAGACGCTGTTCCTCAGCCTGCCGCATGCCCGCGTCGAGATCGCCGCCTGGGTGCAGGACTACAACCGCGAGAGACCGCACTCATCCCTTGGATACGCAACACCGGCGGCTTCCGCCGCCAAACTGAATAAGCAATGGCCTGCCTCGCTACGCCGCTACGTAGCCATTACGGCAACCGCGCTGAGGAGCAAAATAATTGCCCGACTCTAATCTCAGCTGGGGAAAAGCTGCGGGTTAGGTCAGAAGGGCTCGACGTAATTCTGTTAAAACAATAATGCCTTCGGAGCCATTTTTTTGGATTAACCCTCTGCTATATCGAACGTGGTTTGCGTTCATGATATGCGGCGCTGCGGTCGTCCCACTATTCCCTATGAGCTGTGCCCATCAATGAAGCGAACTTTTGACATTCTCATCGGAATAGGTCTGCTGCCTTTAGCGGCGCCCCTATGCCTTATCGCAATGATCGTGCTCGGCATCGAAATGCGCGCGAATCCGCTTTTCTTGCAGACCCGGGTTGGAAGGTATCGCCAACCCTTCACAATTCTTAAGCTGCGTACAATGCGGCCAGGCACGGAGCATGTAGCTTCGCATGAAATTAAGTCCTGCCAAATCACACGTATGGGCGGTCTGGTAAGACGATCAAAGATCGACGAACTTCCCCAAATTTTAAACGTACTGAAGGGCGACATGAGCTTCGTTGGGCCTAGGCCCTGTTTGCAGAGCCAGTCCGAACTTGTGTCCGAGAGGGAGCAGCGCGGAGTCTTCGCCCTGCGCCCCGGCATTACTGGTCCTGCTCAACTTGCGGGGATTGACATGTCACAACCGCGACGGCTGGCCAAAGCCGACGCTGCCTATCTTGAAGGCTGGTCTTTAACCCAAGACATCAAAATGGTTTTTCACACCTTTCTGGGTAAAGGTAGCGGGGATCCAGCTGTCGTTCGTAAATAGTTCAGCTATTGAAATAGCTGTACGGCATTTAATAGAGCGCGTTTGAAAGCCTCTTGGCTTGCCCTTTCAAGATACCACCATGTTCTTGATACAGGCTGAGCTTGAATCGCGACTGCAAGATCCTGTTCACAATGCATCGCGCTCTCTGCGAAGCTCCAGTGATCGAATGAAATTGGTCGATAGTCTCGATTTCAATCGGGGCGTCATATCATTCGCGCGGCATTGATTCACCGCCATGATCAGAGACTTCAGCCATGATGAGGCGAACGTGACGGGCCTATCCAGGCTGGAATAGGCATTCGCTTTTCGTCGAAACTACATTCCCTTTTCACGGTTTTGAGCCAAATCTGATCTCCGCCTTATTGCGCGCCTTCGTTGCCCTGTCTGAACATGCGCGTTAGCGCCGCATCAAGCTGTTCAGATGGTTTCCAGCTCAGCAGTTTACACGCTGCAGAGGTGTCAACCTGGAGATTATTTAAAAGCCGTCGAGCTTCGGACGAACGCCCAGTGAGGCGGCCGGCAATATGCATCAGACTGGGGGGAATTGGCAGGAGGTGGGCCGGACGTCCAATAGCTTTGCCTATGGACAACACCAGGCCTCGCGTGGATACGTCCTCTCCATCGCAAAGGGTGACCACCGTCGCCCCCTGCACCGGCGCTTCCACCGCGCGCAGAGTCGCCTCGGCTAGATTGCGCACTGAAATCAGGCTCCGAAGATTGTCAATCGCGCCAAATGGAAGCGGAACTCCTCTGCGGACGGCTGCTACTAGCCTTCCGAAGTTTCCGCCCACACTCGGCCCGTAAACCAACGGAGGACGTAGGATGACGACCTCCGTTTGGGAGGACAATGCCGCGTTGGTAACCAGCCGTTCGGCCTCGAGCTTGGTTCGACCATAATCGTCTTCCGGCTTGGGCACATCTTCACCTGAAAAGCGCTCGCCTGGCTGCGTTTCCTCTCCGTTGACTTTTATTGAACTCATAAAAACAAATCGGCCAACCGCACTCTGGTTGGCTGCTCTCAGGACTTTCTCCGTCGCTAAGACGTTGGCGCGCCGGAAAGCCTCGGTCGCGTCTGGAGCGTCACGCATCACGTGAGTCCGTGCCGCGAGATGGACAACGGCGTCGGCTCCTTCCATCGCGCGATTGATGACGATCGGATCCACTTCGGCTAAGTCGCCGACTATCACTTCCTCTTCTATGCCAGCCGAGTGCCTAACAAGCGGAACCGTGTGGTGCCCCGACAAAGCTGTTCGGCGCAACATCTCTCGCCCGACGAACCCGCTCGCCCCCGTGACCACAATCCTCATGACAGTGCCCTTACCGCTTTCATTAAATACCTGCTCACCTCGTGCCCCTCATATATTTCTACCGCCCTCGGAAGATGTTGCGACCTAGTCATCAGCTAAGGTTGTTGCTTCGTCTTTGCTTTGTCCGCCACGTTGGTGGGCACGAAGTTTTCGGCATAATTTTCGAGCAGCGCAGCGTACTTTCCATACACCTTTTCGGCATCGAAATGTTCGCGGAAGTAAGCCTTAATACCCTCACGGCGATCAGCGCCTATACCGGAGGAACGGGCCACTGAGATCGCATCGGCAAAGCCGCGAGCGTCGCCTGCCGAAACCACTGCGCCACTGCCACTTCCACCCACAACTCTTCCTGCTTCACCGCCTAAAGTTGAGATTTGGTAAAGTCCCGAGGCCATGTATTCGAATAGTTTATTGGGTAAGCCCTGCGGGGCAGAGGCGCTGTAAGGTGACAAAGCCACGGCGCCGTTCTCCAAGAGCGCTGCAATCTCGTCCCGATCTAGCCAGCCAGGAAGAACAATATTCGCGATTCCCTTCACTCGCGACCTGAACAGGCCACCCTGTTCACCATCACCAGCGATGACGAATTGCAGGTTCTCGTCCTTTTGCAGAAGGCTAGCCGCGTCCGCAAGCATATCTAAATCGTAGGTTTTACCCCAGGATCCGATGAAAATGGCCGAGTCCTTTTTGGGATCGATACCCTTAGCATATAAACGCTCCAATGCGTTGGCTCTCGCTTTGCCGCTCGGCGGATCATAGCCGAGCGGAATGATGGCATCGCCTTCACGCCGGTCACGGCCGGCCTTTTTCAGACCCCAAGCCAAGTACTCGCCAGAAATACCGACGAGGTGATCGGCTCCCGCGCATGCCACCTTCGCGATCCGGTCGAGGTTCCAGATCAGAGGTTTCGCCAACAGACCGACCAGCGGAGGGAGGAATGTCACGAAAAAGTCAGGCCATAGATCTCTAATTGAAACTACCGACGGGACATTCCATTGTCTTGCTAGCCGAACCGCAGCATATGCAGAGTCGGATATAGGTAGATCCGCGAGGATTAGGTCGGGTTTTTCTTCTAAGTAGGTGGCTATCTCTTCAGCACGAGCTGTGAAGCGTCGTGCCACGAGGGCGTTATGCAAGAGTCGCCGTGGCGCGCCATTGGTGGCGTATCCTAATCCCTCCACAAGCTCGATTATCACACCGCTTTCCAGCGTGTAACGCCCCGCAGCTTGCGTGCGAATACGCTTTCGGTAGTGATCGAAACTCGAACAAAACCATCGCACAGTGTGACCTCTCGCGGCCAAAGTCGCACAGAGCATGCCAGCACGCATGAGCCGAGGATTGTTCGGATCAAAAGGTAAAGGTTCGCAATCGCGCCAGATCCAAACAATCATCCGTTTTGAATCTCGCCCTCATTTGCGTTGGTGTTCGCTGGCGCGATAGTGTGTCGAAAAACAATCATAATCTGCCGTGGGCCTTATGTGGGAAATTCGAAATTGATCGCATGTTTCTAAGCGCAAATGCCGACCGGATCTACCGCTTTGAGCATACGGCAATGCGCATGAAGAGTTCGAGCTCTTACCAACCACCGATCCCGAGATGACGTGCGTCAACACTCCTCTTACTGAGGGCGTCGACATGGTTTTTTGGTCGATCGTCAAGGCGGAGGAAGGCGAGCTGCTGGTATCGATAGTTCGTCTTACCGGATCACCGACGTCTCGGGTCGAGCCCGCGCCATAATAGAAGGATTTCTAAATTCCTGACCGTCGAGGAAGTTCGCGAACTGATCCACCGTACCATCATCGATCAGGCAATCGACTGACCAGAGCGACTGAGCGGAGTGGGCACAGCAATGGTCTTCATACTGTGCATCAGCCGCACCATATCCAACATACCCCCCAGGCGCAATCGCAGGAAAAGCTACGCCTTCAGCCAGTTCCTCTACCGCTATCACAATCCGATCGGACGCGTTTTCGGAAAACTCAAGCACGCCAGAGGCTTGGCCACCCGTCGCGACAAGCGAGCCGACAACTTCCTCGCTGCAATCAAGCCCTTCTCAGCGTACCTCTGGATCAGCGCTTATGAGTTTACTGCCTCGTAACCTCAGCGAAAGAGCTTGAGAGCTAACTCTGGATCGGGACGCTAGGCGTGGAACGCGGTCGGAGAGCAGATCGCAATTACGTCGAACATCCTCGCTCCGACACCGAGCCCGATGGTCACCGCATGGTCGGGTTAGGGCCCAGCGGCTCGCGGATGCCTCGTGCGCGGTTTTGTCCGGTTCAACGCAAGCAGCTAATTCAACCGGTCGCCTCGCGCAAACGCGCCCGCATAGGTCAGCGGGCGAGCGACCGGAGTAGTATTCGCCGGCGATGGCCCCGCAAACGATCATGAGGGCCTAGTGCATCGCCAGCTCAGGCGATCAGATCCCAGCTGACCGGGGTGCCCTTTTTCAGCGCCCGATTCACCCGTTTGCCCAGCAGGATGTCGTAATTTCGGGGGGGGAGGCCAAAGCCGGGGCGTACCGAACGCAGACTAGCCTCGGTGAACGCCTCGCCTTCTTCCATGTCTTGGGCCACATAGAGGGACCGTCGAAACACGCGCGAACCGCGCTCGGCTTCGGTGCCGCCATAGGTCACCTGCCCCAGCGCCTGCCAACCGCGCTCGGTCTCCACGCGCAACTGCAGGAATTCCTCCGGCTCGAGGCTGAAGGCACTGTCGACCCCGCCGTCTTCACGGCGGAGAGTGAAGTGCTTCTCAACCAGCACCGCACCCAGTGCGACCGCAGCTACCGCGACGCCGCAGCCCATGGTGTGATCGGAGAGCCCGACATCGCAGCCGAAGGTCTCTCTCATGTTTGGGATCGTGTTGATGTTGGTATTGGCGGGTGTTGCCGGATAGGTGCTGGTGCATTTCAGCAGGACCACCTGGTCGTTGCCCGCATCACGGCAAGTGCGGAGCGCTTCGCCGATCTCGACCACGCTCGCCATGCCCGTGGAAAGGATCATCGGCTTTCCGGTATTGGCCACCTTGCGGATCAGCGGCAGGTCGACGACCTCGAAAGATGCAATCTTGTATGCCGGAACGTTTAGCCCTTCGAGGAAGTCTACTGCCGTTGCATCGAAGGGGGTGGAAAAGCAGTGCAGCCCCAGCTTGTTGCAATGTTCGATGATCGGGCCGTGCCAGTCCCACGGGGTGTGCGCCTCTACATACAGCTCGTGCAGTTGGCGCCCGTTCCAAAGTGATTTTTCGTCGTTGATTAGGAAGCCCGGGCCGTCGCAATCGAGCGTCATCGTATCGGCAGTATAAGTCTGTAGCTTGACCGCATCCGCGCCGCTTTCCGCCGCTGCGCTCACAATCTCCAGAGCGCGGTCGAGCGAGTGGTTATGGTTGCCGGACATTTCCGCGATCAAATACGGGCGGGCCTCGGGGCCGATCGCACGACCGGCGATGGCGATCGGTTTCGGGTTCATCGGATCAATTCCTCGGGTTAGGCGCAGATGCGCCCGATTGCGAAAGCTTCGGCCGCTTCTACCCCGATCGTTGCGCCGCGCAAACGGGCAAGATGCTCCAGCGCCTCGACTGAGCGGGCATGCGGCCAGTTGCGCATCTCAGTCGCATAGGCGCGCAGCGCATCGAGCTTGGCTCCCAAGTGTTTCGAGATGTCGATAAAGCAATTGGGCGTGAAGGGCGGCAGAGAAGAAGGCGGACGCCATTCGGTGCTCGACATGACTTCGAAAAACAGGACCTCGCTGATGCGGTTGCCGGGTTGGGGGCGGGTGGCGGCGATCACCGCATCGTGGATCACGCGGTGGTCGATGTTCACATCGGAATTTGCATGAGTGAGCACTCGGGTAGGGGTCCGCTCGCGGATATGATGCTCGATCACCTTCACAATATCGAGCAGGTCTATACTGTCCATGCGGTTATCGGGGAACGCTTCGAGCGACACCGATCGCGCACCGACGATGTCCGCAGCCTTATGCGCGCAGCGGGCGAGTTCGCACATTTCCTCGCTACGTCCGCTCGCATTGCGAGAGTCGTCGCGGCTGGTTGCTCCCTCGGCCAGAATGAGGTGGTGGACATCCTCACCCGCGGCCGAGAGCTTCGCGACATAGCCCCCAGCGCCCAGGATTTCATCGTCGGGATGTGCTGCAATTACCAGTGTGGTCATGTCTCGTAGTCCTTTTGCGTGATCCGCGCGCGAGCATAAAGCGCCCCGTCCTCTCCGAGCTCCGCATCGGTGAATTCAATCCGGTAGTGCCCCGTCTCGGCAAAGGCATGCGGGTATCCTTCGGCGTCGAGCATCCGGATATGGTCGTATGCGTGCTGCAGCCCGTCCGTGCCATCGATTGCACTCTGATAAGGAGTTCGGCGCTTGAAGTTGGTCGGCTCGCCTCGTTGCGGGGTCGCGCACAAATCCTGCTCCACCATCTCGCGAATCATCGGGCGCATTAATTCGCTCGCCCGCTTGAAGATTTCCTCGGCGGTTCCTGCAAGCGACAGGTCTCTTTTTAGATAGACGGGTCCGGTATCCAGCTCCGCCTCGCAACGAAGGGCGGTGAGCTTGGTGCTCTCGTGGCCGCGCAGGATCAGGTTTTGCAACGGGCTGCCCCCGCGGCCGTAGGGTACGTCGGTCATATGAAAGATCACCGCTCTGAAATTCTCGTGTATGTCGGGCGGGATCATCCACGACCAATGTGGGAAGAACACCCACTCGGCCCCGAATTCTTCCAGCTTCCGGCGCGTCAGTTCCGTGCGCTCACGGATATGAAGAACCTCGTAGGCGTCGAGGGATTCGAGCGCCCCGACCAAAGTGTCGTAACGCCGATGGTGCGTGGCAATCGCGATCCGGTGAATCATCGCGCTATCCTATCGCGCAGTCGCCGCGACGCCAACCGGCTCACGATGTATCCTTACGCCAGCTTTCCGGCGCAGTGCGCGTATATCCGCCACGTTCGAAAAGCAGTTGCGACGGGCGGTTCTTTTCCAGCACCTTCGCCACGAAGACATCAGCCCCGCTCGCGGCTTCTCCCGCTGCCAACAGATGCGGACCGAGGCCTAGGCTGTGAAATCCGGGATCGAGATGAAGCGAGACTTCTGTCGCCCCACTCTCTTCTAAATCGAAACGGATTGAACCGACCGGTTGCCCACCGACCTCGCCGACAAACAGCTTGCGCGCAGTGTCGGACAGCACGCGATCCAGCCACGCGACATGCCTTGCCCAATCCATCTCTTCGGGATTGTTCATCATCACGCGGTTTTCTGGAGCGTTCCGCCAGTTGAACAGGTTTTCCGAATCGCCTGCAGCGGCGGGCCTGACTGTAAGAGTGTCTGCCAGCATGGCCACCGCGACCCGGTTTGCGCCGTTGCCATCAACTGTTTCGCGCGCCTTGCGCGCCAGTTCGCGACGGAGTTCCGGATCGTCGATCAGGGCGCGGATCGTTGCGGCGATGGCATCGACCGTGGTCTGTGAAGGCGTGGCCGCGATGCCGCGCGAAGCCAATTGCGGGGCGACCACGTTTTGGTTTCCCGCTGTAATTATCAGCACGCTAGGCACGCCAATGCAGCACCGCTCCCAAGTGGCCCCGCCACCCGCGCCGATCTGCAGATCGTGCCGGGCGAAGAACGCCACGAGATCGGGGAGGTCGACGCTGATCGAGGTGTCGCACCGCCCAGCGGTGAGCTTGCGGAGGCGCGGCAGGTGAGGGTTGGCAGAGGTTGTGACGATCTCAAGCGCACCCTCGAACCCGGCGGCGACAACCGCCTCAAAGACCTTTTCGGTGAAATTGAGCGCGTCGCCGCCGCCCATGAAGATCCCGATGCCGCGCACTTCTGACCAAAACTCATATTTTTCCCCTCGGGCGAACGCAGGCGCGAGCAGGCCGTATTGCGGGCCGCCTAGCAGCTTTGCGGGGCGCCTAAGAACACCAACATATTTCTCGTCATGATCGTCATCGAGGTTGTGATCAATAAGTAGATCGGCCGAAATATTGCGGTCCGCGAGGTCGTCGATGACGGCTATCCGGCAATCGAGCGCTTCCCGCACGCTATCGTGCCACTGTGCGTCGAAACTGTAGGAGTCCACCACCACCCAATCGGGATCGAAAGCCTCCAGCTCCGCAGTGGTTTGGTATACGTCGTCCTCCTGATGCACCTGAGCCCAGGCCGCGTGCGCGATACTATCGTCCGGCTTGCGGTTTTCGCTTGCAGGCAGCACATGGACCGCATCGAAGCGTTGCTCTCGCATGATCGCCGCACTGTCAACGCCGAGATAACGGGTAACGAACCGGACCTGCGCCCCTAGGGCCCGCAGCGCCTGCGCGAGCGACAGCGATCGGTGCAGATGGCCCGTGCCCATCTGCAAGGAGGCGTCTACACGGATGGCGACTCTCATGCGCTCAGACGTCCGCATTAAACAAGGGTTGCAGCCGTTCGGCCCGTTCCCAGTCTTCCGGCGTGTCGATGTCCGCTACTAGCCATTCCGGCAGCACGATAGTGCGGCCGTTGGCGTGGATATTCAAGCCTTCAAGCCAGGTTTCGGCTCTAGCCCAATAGAATTGCCCGGCGTCGTAGTATGCTGGTTCGAGATCCTGCGTACGGGTCACGACATGATCGGGATTGAAAGGCGATACAGCGCCCTTTTTATCGCGCCTCAGCGCACGCTGGACGGCCGAAGGGAATTCGGCAGAGGGGAAGGTGTAGCCTTCGCCGCCGTGCTCTTCCAGCAGCGCGAATGCTTCGCTCAAGTCTTCGGTGCGGATGAATGGAACAGCGGGATAAATGCAGCAGGTGTGGGTCACGTCCCATCCCAGTTCGCGGCAAGCCGTGATGGCATGGGCGATCACCGGGACCGTGGGGGTGATGTCGTCGGCCAACTCGGCGGGTCGCCAGAACGGCAATTCCGCACCGAAATCGGCGGCGATGGCCGCGATCTCGTCGTCGTCGGTGGAGACCACCACGCGATCAATACCCTCACAGGCCAGCGCCGCTTCGATGGCGTAACCGATCATCGGCTTGCCGGCGAAGGACCTGATATTCTTGCGCGGAATTCGCTTACTGCCCCCGCGTGCGGGGATGACGGCGATTTTCATATCAGATCGCTAGGGCCATCATGGTCTCGACGACGCGATCTTGTTCAGCCTCGGTCATCGCAGGGAACAGGGGGATCGACAACGCCTGTTCGTAATAGCGGACGGCATTGGGGAAGTCCTGCCGCGCGAACCCGAGATCGGCGTAATAGGGCTGGCAGTGGATGGGCATGTAATGAACATTTACCCCGATGTTTGCTTCGCGCATCGCCGCGAACAGTTCGGCGCGACCGATGTTCGCTTCCGCGGTTAACTCGACTGCATACAAATGCCAAGCCGAGACCTTGTCCGCTTCGCGAATGGGCAGCTTGAACGGCCCCGAATCAAGGAGGCGGTCGTAGCGATCCGCATGGCGTGCCCGCAGGTCGCGCCAGGTGTCGACTCGCTGCAATTGCGACAGGCCGAGGGCGGACTGGATGTCGGTGAGCCTGTAATTCCAGCCCAGCGCGACCTGCTCGTAATACCAGCCGCCTTCGCTCGGGTGTGCCATCAGATTTTCGTCGCGGGTCACGCCGTGCGAGCGCAGCAGACGCAGCTTCTCAGCCAAAGCTTCATTCGGCGTGGTGATCATGCCACCTTCAGCGGTGGTGACGATTTTGACGGCATGAAAACTGAAAACGGTTGCATCGGCATAAGCTGCACCGATCGGGGCCCCCTTGTAGGAGGCGCCCGTGGCATGGCTGGCGTCTTCCAGAATCTTGAAATTGTAGCGATCTGCCAAGCTCCGCAGATCCGCCAAATCGCAGGGCAGACCCGAAAAATCGACCGGAATGACGACCGTCGGCAAAGTGCCGCTGCGATCCGCGGCCTCGAGCTTGGCGGCTAGAGCCGGGATCGACATGTTGCGACTCACCGGATCGATATCGACGAAATCAACGCTTGCACCGAGGTACAGTGCGCAATTGGCCGAAGCGACGAAGCTGTTGGGGCTGGTCCACACGCGGCTGCCCGGCCCAACGCCCAGCGCCCGGCACCCGAGGTGCAGCGCTGCGGTGGCATTTGAAACGGCGACGGCGTGAGCCACGCCGTGCCTTTCAGCAAAAGCTTTCTCGAAGGCCGGACCAGCCGGGCCTTGCGTCAGAAAATTGGAACGCAGCAGTTCTTCAACCGCGGCGATATCTTTCTCACCAATTTCCTGACGGCTATAGGGTATAAACTCTTCAGCCATGCGCGACTCCTGTACGAATAGAGATCAATCTATGGCTTTGCCGGTGACATGATTTTCGATCAGGTCGCGCAATTGTTCGACAGTTAGGAAATCGGGGTTGGATCCACTATTATAGGCAAACCCAGGCTCGACCATTTCACCACCCCGGTGCTCGCAATACTGCTCCATCGTGTAATCCGCGGAGCCTGGCAGGATGGCGTAGTAATCTCCCATGTCGACAGTGTTGAAACTGTCACTTGCTGTGATCATTTCCTCGTGGATTTTCTCGCCGGGGCGTATTCCGATCACCTCCTGTTCCGCATCGGGCGCAATCGCGGTGGCGACGTCGCCTATGCGGTATGACGGGATCTTAGGAACCAGCACTTCGCCGCCCATCGCGTTTTCGATAGACCACAGCACCATCTCGACCCCTTCATCCAGCGAGATATTGAACCGTGTCATTCGCGGGTCGGTGATCGGCAATTTACCACTGTCCTTGCGGGCAAGGAAGAAGGGAATCACTGAGCCCCGACTACCCATAACGTTGCCGTAGCGCACCACACTGAAGCGGATGTCACGCGGGCCCCTTATATTGTTGGCAGCCACGAACAGCTTGTCGCTGCAAAGCTTGGTGGCACCATAAAGATTGATGGGCGCTGCCGCCTTGTCAGTAGAAAGGGCGACCACCCGGCTCACCCCGCTGTCGAGGCAGGCCTCGATGACGTTTTGCGCACCGATCACATTCGTCTTGATGCATTCGAAAGGGTTGTATTCCGCCGCGGGAACTTGCTTCAGCGCGGCGGCGTGGACGACCACGTCGATCCCTTCAAGCGCCCTGCGCAACCGCCCCTCGTCGCGCACATCGCCCAGAAAATAACGCAGTGCCGGATGCTCGTTAGGAGAGAAAATTTGCTGCATTTCGAACTGCTTCAATTCATCTCTTGAATAGACGACTAGTCGCTTAATATCTGGATGACGATCTATCACAGTTCGAATAAAGGCTTTACCGAACGATCCCGTACCCCCAGTCACGAGAACGGATTTATTATCGAGCATGAATATTGGACCTCGTTATTTATCGGAATATTAATATAAAAATATCCGCCCCTGAGCTGGCGCTTCTTTGGCTTCGGATAGGGGAATGGGCTGCGATCAGCACCGCCCTTACTCGCTGGACAACCTGTTGGGCAATTGGAAAATTCGACGGGACTGTTTCGAAATTCATGTGCATCATTCGAAATCGCGGTAAGCAGTCACTCGGCGACTGCGGCCGCCACTGCGCCCGAGCCTGCCAGAATCGAACGCATTTTTGCGTGGTACGGCTACAGGTCGAAGTTGGCAGCGGCGCGAACTGATGGTTGTACGTGGGTTCCCAATCTAGTTCGTCGTGACAGAGAACTCGCGGTTCAGCGTCCCAGCTTTGGGTAAGCTCGGAGCCGGCATATCCTTCGATCTGGGCTTGCCCGCGGCATCTCGGCCGTGATAGCGCCTTCCAGACGGAGGCGCCATATCCACCGCTTGGCGATGGAGCTTATTGACTGCCCCGGTGTCTAATGCGTCGCGGCATTTTGGAAGGGATATGGGCATTGAGCTGCAGACAGACCGGAGTTCGCGAAGCCTATCTGGAGCTTTTTCGCGGTCAACCCAGGTTGTCCGAAACCGCTCAGTTAATATCGCCTGCTAGTTGGGGCCTGTTCGCCTGAAACTCGCGTTTTCTCCAGTACGATGGGCCAGACGCGCGGCAGCGAGATTTCATCGCCTTGACCCGCATACCTGTAACGATGCCTGGGGCGGTGTAGCGTTCAGGCCGCGCTTTCGCTTTCAATTCGTTGAAGGTGTCGCACGCTTGATATTTTTCACGTTTAAAGAATTGCGTACACCATCCGAAGCGCCGCCCCGCTGCCGGATTTTAGTCGCCGTTGGCACCCACAATAATTTCCGCTCCGCTGAGCCTGTTTTCTCCGACCTTCCGGGTGCGGCGATTTTCACCTTTCATAATTACGCCACTCCCGGCGTGCCGCATCTGAAGCTGTTTAAGAGCTACATGACGGGATGGATCGCCCTCATCGCTCTCCCGCTTTTGCTTACGGTTGAGCGGCGGCCGCATGTGCGGCGGTCGATGCGGATGCGGTTGGATCATCTAGCTTTGTCGCTCAGCAGCCATCACGACATACGAAAGTTTATGCAAGAGAGCGGCGCCGAAGTCTTTGTCACTCTGTCCAATCTTGCCGTCTACAACAACATACTTGTTGAGGCGGCCCGGCAAGTCGGGATGACTACCGTTTTTATGACCCACGCTCCCGTCGGGCGCGGGCAGGTTCCGCTCGAAACAGACGTGGCGCTGCTAGATGGGGAATTTCAAAAGCGGCTCTACCCGCCCGGCCGCGCAAAGATGATTGTCACTGGCTCAATGCGTGGCTCTAATCTCGTGCAGGCTTGGCAAGACCGCAGCGGCGAGAATGGCGTTATCGTTGCGACCAATGCGCTGAATCGCGATCTTGGCGAGATCGAACGCTTCGTCGAGAAACTGTTGCGGATCGATCTGCAGCCTCGGGTCGTGGTCCGTCCACACCCGGCCGATAGCGGCCGATTCGAGGCACACCGCCGACTCTGCCGGCGGACCGGGGCCGATTATTCTGATCCGCGCTCATCGCTGTTCGACAGTGCGAAAAACTGCAAATATCTGGTAACCGGGGTCAGCGGTGTCGCTGTCGATGCGCTCCTTATCGGACTTTATCCGCTGATCCTTCGGGATTCAGACCTGAAAGCAAATTGCGGTTTACCCGAGGACTACTACGGGCTCTTTGAGTTGAAACTAGCTCGTCAGATCGACCTTGCAGCCCCGAGATTACCAAGGGACTGGGTCATTGGGCGAGAGCTCGAGTTACTTGAGGCGGCTTCCAGTCCTAATTGGTCGGCTAAAGAGAAGATCGCTCAGGTTCTGGATTCGATCCTGCGCGGCTCTGACGCCCACAACGTTTGCGACGGAACACCCAAATTACACGATGCGGAAGGGCCGAAAGGGGAGCGTTAGGACGCCGATTTGCACCCGCGATCTGACAGCATATCCGTTCGGCTGACAAAAAGGTAAAAGGCAATACGGGCCGCTACACCGATTGATGCAATCCAGGGAACAGCCCAAAGATCTGGGCGTAACAGCAGGTATAGGCAGAAGATTAGAGCCATCGATAGAATGTCGATCGTTAGCAGTTTGCGCCTTGAAGCGCGCCAAAATACAGCCTCCACCATTACCAACGAAGCCGCTTGCAGGAAATAAAAGAAACCCATGCCTGCAAGCATCGTGAATGGAATCCAACGGTAATCGGGCATCAGTTCTGTAAAGCCGGTGGCAATGGCAACCCCGCCAAGGCAGAGGAGAGCTGGCAGGGCAAGATTGGGAATTCGCAGAAGCTCCGCGGCCGGCTGCGTCTCGGCCTTAATCAAGTGCGGCCGTCTAGGGGTGAAGTAAAAGAGGGAGTGGCCGACCACTGCTACCTTGAGAATGCTGTCGAAAAAAACGTAGACATCCAGTCGCAAATCGGAAGCGTTTGCAACCCAAAATCGGTCGATCAAATAGATGTTTATGCTCGTGAACGTCCAGGCCTGATTGAAAGCATATTCCGACCGCCAGCGAACCCAGAACCTCTTGAAAACCATGCGGCCTTGCGAGGTGATCGAGGCTAAGTGACGTCGGAACAAGCGCACGTGAAACCGTGTGTGTCGGCGTCGAACAAAGAGATAGAGAACGAAACTGACTGCCGAACCGCCTGCATAGATGAGGATCAAGGGCTCCGTGACGAGCCAGATCGCCGGGAGGATAATCAAGCTAGGAACAATGACTCGCGCACCGAAATTCAGAGACCATCGACCGTATTGCTTTGTAAAAAGAAAGTGGCGCTGGTCTTCGTCGAAGAACTTCTCGATCCCAACAAGCACGACTATGAGTGCGATAAGCGACGTTTCTGGCGTCCAAGCCCAGGCTAAAAGCGCGACGAACGGCAGCACAGCAATAAATTGAATAATGCTGTCGCCGAAATAGCGCTCGTAATGGTGCCGAATGGCGAGAGTGTTCGCGCCGAAACGGCGTTTATAGTAATCGATGTGAGTCTGCCCGCCGGTCAAAACGAACAGTGAGGCCAGAGCGCTGATCAGCAACGCATATCTTTCTGCGAATACGTCTCGGCCCGCTGAGGCAGCGACAAAGATTATCAGCGGCTTCATGGCGAGACCACCAATCCGCGCAGCAGTGAAAATCAAGATCTGCCGATCACGGAGCGAGCGAAGCCAAACGATTCTCGTTAGCTTGCTCATACTTGGTTCAGAAGCATGTTGAATCTGCCCGTCGCTTGGGAGACCGGTCGTATTGTTGTTGATATTGCACAGAACAAAAGTGGGGTGCTTGTGGTTCGTCGAAATATGTGCGCAACCCAGCACCGATATTTAATTTCCACCTCAATGCCGGACTTGCTGAAAATTGCTTAGATCTACCACCCTATCTTCCAAGTTGTGCCGCTGCCCTCGTGGTCGTCGTAGAATAGCGACTCGCTTCCACGCGTTCGTCACCCGCTGATCGGCTCGCCGGAGAATAACTCGCGCAGGCTAAAGCGAGAAATGTCAGCTTCAAGAAAGCAGGGTCAAGAGGGTTCAGAAGGTCAATCGAAGAATCGGCCACTCCTGAGTAATAAACCACAAGAAAGATAAGGCCAAAAATCGAGAGCTTACGTCCACTTGCCGCCTTAGCAATCATTAACAGTAGCAGTGCATAAACTACGATCGAGACCGGTAGCATGAACACACCACCTGGTACGAAAAAAACGCTAGCGACCATCCCAGGCGAAGCTCCAGTTCTCTCTCGCTTTACGAGCGAAAGCTCCTCCCAATTCAGCCGGCGCACTGAAGCAACCTCGTTAAAATAAGTGGGATTGCCGAGCAACACGTCCAGCCGATGCGATATCGCACTCAGTACCTCGCGAACCGCCTGAACGCCCAAACTGAAATCTGCGAAATTGTAAGTGAGATGAAAGGAGGCTGAGAAAAAATGCCAAGAGATTCGATACTGGAAGCGATAGATTACCGCGTCCAGCTCGTTGCTGAACATATACATCGCCTCCTCGACTCCGACCTTGTTTGCGATCCCAACAAAAAGCGCGAGAATGAAAACAACACCCAACGCAGTAAGTGCTAGAAAAGTTTGTCCGATACCGCTCGCTCCGATTAGATCGATGGCTCGGATGTGGCGCAACAGCAGCAGCAGGCTTGTAGCAACCAAGACTACGCCAGATGCCGCGGAAAGCGAGAGTAAGGAGCCGATCACTATTAGCGCGAGTGCGGTTGTTATTGGCCAGCCAGCCTGCTGCTGAAGTTCGTCGTTCATGCCAAGGGTCAGCAATAAGGCGGCGAAGATGTATCCCTGCAGAGACAAAAAGACGATTACGAACCCTCCCGACGAGCCGATGCGATCACCGGTCTGCCGGAAGGAGATGCCAAGTTCCTGAGAATACCAATAAGCCAAGAGTAGGTAGGCGACGCTCGCGCCTAAAATCACAAAGCGACCGAAAATCGCTGTGGCAAACGGCTGCAACCAAGCGAATGAGGGCGCCCGAATTTTTCCGCAAGTGAACCAAGTCAATCCCAGAACTGTTAGTATAAAGGCAGATCCGAGCGTATAATTAGGCGATCCCGCAAGGATGGCATCGAGAGGCTGACCCAGGGTTGCGGTGAGCAGCATAGGGATGATGTAATAGATTGTTCCATACAACATTAAAATGGCGCGAGCTAATCGGGTCGCCTTATCGGCATCTCTACGATGAAGCAAAGGAAGCATACCTTTCCGGTGCATGTTCAATGGCGCCACTAACGGTGATAGACGGTGACCGCATAACGTTCCCCGCTAAGACAGGGCTTCGCACGGTGAAGGGCAGAGGTATCAACCAAAAGCAACGTTCCAGCGGGAACAGTCATCTCTTTGGGAGAATAGCCCCAGCCCGTGACTTTGTTGATGCTACGGTCGTGAATGCGCTGCCAAGAGCGTTTTTGTTCTCGCCAACGGAGGATGTCTCTTGCGCGATACAGACCGAGCGGTACCGTCGCCCTTAATTTAAACGCCGGCCTGTGGGTTCTGGGAACAATTTCGAGTGGCCCGGTTTCTTCGGTCACGTCCGTGAGGAAGGCGAACAGCTTCAGCTGGCGGCGAAAGCTGTCGAGGTGCCAGCGGACTTCCATCCGCTCGGCTTGTGGCGGCGCTGGACGATTACGGATCGCGAGCACCGTGTACGACGGATAGGGGGCGCCGTAAATTTGAGGCATGATCCAGTCAGAAAGTTTCTGGAATTCGGCGAAATTCGCGGTGCGGCGTTGCGCGTTCCAAACCCTGTGCTCAGAGCCAGCATAATTAATCTCGGTATCTTCGGCCTCGGCGAGCTCGTCGATCTGCGAACGCAGCATCGGTAGACTGGCGTCGTCCAATCGGCGGTCAAAGATGTAATAACCTTCATCGGCCATGGTCCGGCGGACCGCTTGTGAATCGAATTCCTCATAGAAATTCTGCAGGTTAACCATAACTGCGGTCCCAAATGACAAGACGCCCGATTAATCCGGCCGAGCGGCGGGCTTTAACCACTTGGGGCTGTTTTTGGAAGCGGCAAAGCACCGCGTGTGTCCAGAGCGCAGTTCGCCCTAAGGCGCAGGCCGCGCGCAGGCAACGGCTTACGAGGCGCGAGTCGCGAGTCGCCCCGCACTTTGATTGCTTGACTTATATAATCCGTTATACTGGTTCAGTTCGATTTTCATCTCCGTCATCAGCAACGAAAATCCTCCCGAATTATGAACAGACATAATAGACCACTATGTCATTTGGCCGGAGGCGATTTTCACACTTTGAGGGCCCTGATCTGACAGAGGCTGTTCGCAAACATCCTCGCGCTAAAGAGTGCTTAGCGTACGCGCAACTGTCTGAGTCAGCCGTCTAATTTCCTAAAAGAAAGTTATTGGCTGGACCGCAATGGCGCCAGATCAGTACATAGGGCGCCTTTACCCGGTCAGCATGCGGCTCTTTTCATGGCAGTCCTCAATCCGCACCGTCGGAACAAATCTTGCAATGACCCGGAGGCATCGAGCACTGTCATTGCGCGTCAAACTATTGTCCAAATCTGCGAGGAACTCTTCGATCTCACGATCGGTAGGGCAAGCTTCCTGAGCACGCATTATCGATGGATGGCTGGTTTTTATCGGCTCGTTGCCGATCAGTAGCTCTTCATAGAGCTTCTCTCCAGGTCGAAGGCCGGTCTCGACTAGTTCGATGTCCCCATGGGGGTTTGTGGTGTCTCGCACAGACCCACCTGAAAGCCTGATCATCGTCTTCGCCAAATCCCATATCCTGACCGGTTTACCCATATCGAGTACAAACACCTCCCCGCCCTCGGCCATGCCGCCGGCCTGAATCACCAATTGTGCTGCCTCGGGGATGGTCATGAAGTAGCGCGTCACATCGCGGTGAGTTATCGTTAGCGGTCCACCCTTTGCGATCTGCTCGCGGAAGATCGGAACTACCGATCCGCTCGACCCCAAAACATTGCCAAACCGTACCATGGCAAAGATCGTGTTGGGAGAACTGCGCGCTCGGGACTGCAATAGGATCTCACAGATCCGTTTTGTCGCACCCATCACATTTGGCGGCCTCACAGCCTTGTCCGAACTTACCAGGATAAACCGATCAGTACGAGCTTCGCAGGCTGCGGCAACAAGGTGCCGCGTGCTATCGATATTGTTTTGCGCGCTAGTGAGGATGTTATCCTGAACCAGCGAGACATGCTTGTAGGCTGCGGTGTGGAAAATGGTCTCAGGTTTGTGGTCTTGAAAAAGCCGCTCTACGGAGATTGCGTCTGCGACATTGCATAATTTGCTGCGCAAAATGGGTTGGGCATCTGCGGGAAGACCCGCGATCAATTCGGTCAATTCCCGGCCTATGTTGAATAAGGAAAACTCGTTCGCCTCGACGAGCAAAAGCTCCTTGGGTCGTAAAGTGCATATCTGGCGACTCAATTCGTTGCCGATCGATCCACCAGCTCCTGTTACCATCACCACTTTTTCAAAGATAGCGCGATCGAGCAGGTTTTTGCGCGGTTCAACGGGAGGTCGGCCGAGAAGGTCTTCGACCTGTAGGGGGCGCAAGGCATCGACCGTGATGCGACCTTCGATGACTTCTCGAGTTGCTGGAAGGCTGCTCACTTGGACCTCAAACTTCGACACCTGCTCCACGATCTGGCGCCGCTTCCGAAAGTTTTTGGTGTTTACCGCGAGGACGACATCCGTGGCACCTGTCGAACGGATCAGATTTCCAATCTCACTTGAGTGACGTACTTTCATGCCATCTAGAAGATGGCTTTGCTTAGTCGCATCATCGTCGATGAAACCGACGAGCCTCATTCCAGTCTCTGCCGTGATGGACTGTGCCAGGCGCTGTCCAGCGCCGCCGGCGCCATAAATTATTATACGACGAGTTTTCTCGCTGCTGTCGCGGCCGTTGAGTAAATCGACCAAGACATAGCGACCCACGATTCGTGCAAGGGAAATGAGGACGAGAAAAAAGAACGGCGCCAAGATGGAGACTGTTCGAGGTACGCCGGGATAGGAAACCACTCCAAAAAACATGATCGGAATGATGGAAGCCCAGAGCATTGTGCCCGTCAAGGAAACGATCGCGCCTCGCCCGGCATAACGGAAGATGGTGTAATATGTCCGCCGGACGATCGCTGTCACGAACCAGGACAGAAGCAAAGCTCCTGCGAAGATCAGCGTCGCCTCATAAAGCTCAGCAAACTGTTCCAAGCGAAGCGAGAACGCGAGCCAGACTGCTGTGATGCCAAGGAACAGATCACCAAAAATGACCGCCGCTCGTTTTTGATCGCGTCTCCACGATGTAGCGGGCGCGGCAATAGCGATCGCCGCATCGACGAGAAGGCCGATTATCGCTTCTGTACGGGTGCCGTTCTGCCTTCTAAGCTCGGACATGAAAGGACTCTTTCTCTCTCTTAGCGCTGACCCACGATAGAATTGACCGGAATCAATAGTTTGGCTCGACGTCGCGCTGCATCGGCTGCATCGTTGGTGTGAAATTTTTTGCAGGAGACCTTCGGGAAATTGGAGGTTCGGATCGCCCTATCTGGGAGTAGCTAAGCCGTTTTCGTCCGCTAAAACGAGTGGCTCGCCGGCCGAGATACGCAATTTCGCAAGCCATTGGAACCATCCACGAGATCTGTTGTGTCACTTTTCATGAGGTGTGATCTCTTTTGTCGAGACTGTCCCGGATCGCGCATAAAGAACCGCTCCTCCAGCCGATTCGTGCCCATCCGCTGCCTTCAAAGGCAACTTAGACATGGTTTTGCGAGCTCGAAGAAAATTTACCTCGCCGTAGACTTCAATGACCTGCGCGCGAAACGTGCCGAGTTTTCATGGAACCAGCGCTTGCTGCCGCTCAAAGAGAGAGGCTGCCGAAGCGCAGGGATTTGGGTGTCGCCGTCATCATGCAGGAGGGCCTTGGAGATGGGACCACGAACCGGGACGCGGGGTGCAGAGTTTGGCTGGTCCGCGCGATCGACATGTTGAAAAATTGGTCCGCGCATGTCGCCTTTGCGGAAGCGACATGCGCTACCGCTCACGATCGTATTCTGATGTCGGCGATGGGGTCAGTTGCCGATCATCCGGTTTAATCGAACAGCCAATGAGGGCTGTCGGTGCGGAGTGATGGCTTCACATGAGAGCATCCGAAAGCCTCTCGAAGATCGACCGAAACTCGCACTCGAATCTGATAGATTGACCTTCTCACAAATTGTCCGCGCACAGACCGTTTGTGATCCACTTCTGTGTTCCAAACACGCGAGTCCATCTGCTTAAAGGCAAATTTCAATACAGTTTTAGAAGGCTGTGTAAGCTGGAGCGGGTAGCGGGAATCGAACCCGCATAACTAGCTTGGAAGGCTAGGGCTTTACCACTAAGCTATACCCGCCCGCTGCGGATGCGATTGCCACCAACTGCAGGGCTGCGTCAACTGGCTTTGGACACGGCAACGCATTCTTTGTTTCTCTTTACCCTCCCCCACCCTAGCTAGCCGGGCAGCATGTCCCATTTTGCCCACGATCCGAAATCGCCCGTCACGGTGTCCGAACCCTCGCCCTTGCGGCTGAATCATCTCGACCGGCTCGAGGCCGAGAGCATTCACATCATGCGCGAAGTGGTGGCCGAATGCGGCAATCCTGTGATGCTCTATTCCGTGGGCAAGGACAGCGCCGTGATGCTGCATCTGGCGCGCAAGGCCTTCTTCCCCGCGCCGCCGCCGTTCCCGCTGCTGCATGTCGACACCACCTGGAAGTTCCGCGAGATGTACGCCTTGCGCGACCGGGTGGCCGAGCAAGCGGGTATGGATCTGCGGGTCTGGCATAACGAGGAAGCCAGGCAGCGCGGCATCAATCCTTTCGATCACGGCCCGCTGCATACCGACATGTGGAAGACACAAGGGCTGAAGCAGGCGCTCGGCCACTACGGCTTCGATGCGGCGTTCGGCGGCGCACGGCGTGACGAGGAGAAGGCCCGCGCCAAGGAGCGCGTCTTTTCCTTCCGCACCGCCAGCCACGGATGGGACCCGAAAAACCAGCGGCCCGAATTGTGGAACCTCTACAACACCCGTCTTGCCAAGGGCGAAAGCATCCGTGTTTTCCCCCTGTCGAACTGGACCGAGCTGGATATCTGGCAATATATCATGGCCGAGAGCATCGAGATCGTGCCGCTCTACCTTGCCGCGCCGCGCCCCGTGGTGGAGCGTGACGGCATGTTGGTGATGGTTGATGACGACCGGTTTCCGCTCGGCCCCGGCGAGGAACCGCAGATCCGATCTGTCCGCTTCCGTACGCTGGGTTGCTATCCGCTGACCGGCGCGGTCGAGAGCGAAGCCGCTACATTGAGCGAAGTGGTGCAGGAGATGCTGCTGACCACCACGAGCGAAAGACAGGGTCGTGCAATCGACCGCGACGAGGGCGGTGCCGGCATGGAAAAGAAGAAGCAGGAGGGGTATTTCTGATGGTGCCTCCCCACTCTTCATCCGGCGCGACGTCGGCTTCCGCCTACGCGACCGACGCCCTGGCCGCAGAGGATATCGACGCCTATCTCGCCAGCCATCGTGAGAAAGGGCTGCTTCGATTCATCACCTGTGGCAGCGTGGATGACGGAAAGTCGACCCTGATCGGCCGCCTGCTCTACGATTCACGGATGATCTTCGAGGATCAACTGGCGTCCTTGGAAAGCGATTCGCGCCGGCATGGGACGCAAGGGGCGGAACTCGACTTCGCTCTTCTGGTCGATGGTCTGTCGGCAGAAAGGGAGCAAGGCATCACGATTGATGTCGCCTATCGCTTCTTCTCGACCGAAAAGCGCAAATTCATCGTCGCCGACACGCCCGGTCATGAACAATATACGCGCAACATGGTCACCGGCGCATCCACAGCGGACGCTGCCGTCATCCTGGTGGACGCGCGCAAGGGCATTCTGACGCAGACGCGGCGCCATTCCTATATCGCGCATCTGCTGGGCATCAGGAACATCGTGCTGGCCGTGAACAAGATGGATCTGGTCGGATATGACCAGGCCACTTTCGACGCGATTTGCGCCGATTACGCGGCATTCGCCGGAAAGATCGGGATCGATGCCTTTACCGCCATCCCGATCAGCGGTTTCCGGGGCGACAACATCGCCTCTGCGCCCTCGCCGCAAACTCCCTGGTACTCCGGCCCCAGCCTGATTTCGCACCTTGAGCATGTCGACATCGGTACGTCGTCACTGCAGGACGAACCGTTCAGGATGCCCGTGCAGTGGGTCAACCGCCCCGATCTCGATTTCCGTGGTTTCGCTGGTCAGATCTCTGCCGGCACCATCCGCGCCGGCGACGAGGTGCGCATCGTGCCCTCGGGACGGACGACTCGCATTGAACGGATCGTGACCTTCGGCGGCGATCTGGAGGAGGCGGTTGCGGGCCAGTCCGTCACCCTCGTGCTGGCGGATGAGGTCGATTGCAGCCGCGGTGACGTTATCGCAAGCGCCGGCGATCCGCCCGAAAGTGCCGACCAATTCGATGCCTCAATTGTCTGGCTCAGCGACGAGCCGCTGATGCCGGGCCGGGGATATTGGCTGAAGCTGGGCACGCAGACGATCACCGCATCCGTCCAGCAGCCGAAATACAGCATCAACGTCAACACGCTCGATCGGCTGGCCGCGACGACCTTCGAGCTGAACGAGATTGGCGTGGCCGAACTGCAGTGCGAAAGGCCGCTGACATTCTCGCCCTATGCCGAAAACCGGGCATTGGGCGGCTTCATCCTCATCGATAAGCTGACCAACGCGACTGTTGGCGCGGGGATGATCAATTTCGCGCTGCGCCGGGCACAGAACGTGCATTGGCAAGCACTCGATATCGACCGGGAAACCCGCGCTTTGGCCAAGGGGCAGAAGCCGCAGGTGCTCTGGTTCACTGGGCTATCGGGTTCCGGCAAATCGACCATCGCCAATCTGGTCGAGAAAAAGCTGCATGCGGCGGGCAAACACACTTTCCTGCTGGATGGCGATAATGTCCGCCACGGCCTCAACCGCGACCTTGGCTTCACGGAAGCAGACCGGATCGAGAATATCCGCCGCGTGGGCGAGGTAACACGCCTGATGACCGATGCCGGGCTGATCGTCCTCACCGCCTTCATCAGCCCATTCAGGGCCGAGCGCGATCTGGTGCGCGCCATGCTGCCCGAGGGCGAGTTCTGCGAGGTGTTCGTCGACACGCCACTGGAAGAAGCGGAGCGGCGGGATGCCAAAGGTCTTTACGCAAAAGCGCGGAGCGGCAAGCTGAAGAACTTCACCGGCATCGACAGCCCCTACGAACGCCCCGAAAATGCAGAGATTATGATCGACACGATGAACATTTCGCCAGACGAGGCCGCCGAGCTTATCGCTGCACGCGTCCTGGGCATCTGGAGTCCTCAACTGTGAGCGACAGCGACCAAGCGGCGATGGACGCACAGGATGCGGAGCTTGCCGCCGTGCTTGCGGGCGAAGCGGGCCAGCTCCTGCTCGAATTACGCGAACGCACCGGACTGACCGGCCGCGAACTCGGCGATGCGGGCGATGCTGCGGCGAACACGCTACTGGTCGAATCACTCCGCGATATCAGGCCCGATGATGGGATTCTTTCCGAAGAGTCAGCCGATGGACCAGAACGGTTGCGGATGGACCGAGTCTGGATCATCGACCCACTCGACGGAACACGCGAATACGGCGAAGGCCGAAGCGACTGGGCCGTGCATGTCGCGCTCTCGATCGGCGGTCGCGCCGCGATCGGCGCGGTCGCTCTGCCCGGTGTGCCGGGCTCCCCGGTGCTGCGGTCGGATTTTCCGGCGGTCCTGCCGCCGCTGCCCGATGTCCCGCGCATGGTAGTCAGCCGAACCCGTCCTGCTGCTGAGGCCGCTGCCGTGGCCGAAATCTTGGGAGCGGACTGCGTTCCGATGGGGTCGGCAGGGGCCAAGGCCATGGCTATTGTACGCGGTGAGGCGGAGATCTACCTGCATTCCGGCGGTCAGCACGAATGGGATAATTGCGCACCTGTGGCCGTGGCGGCGGCGCATGGGTTGCATTGCTCACGTATCGACGGGTCGGCGATGCGCTACAACAATGCCGACACACGGATCCCCGATCTGCTGATCTGCCGGCTGGATTATGCCGAGCGCGTGCTCGCACTTGTCGCCCGGGAAGCGGAAGAAGAACCGATTAGCTGATCGGTTCTTCGCTCTCGAGCGTTGCCTCGTTCCCGGACGATATCAGGGGAACGATGTCCGGCTCTGCCGGAGGACCTTCCGGTAAATCGACGAACAGTTCCACTCGGCGGTTTGCGGCACGGCCTTCTTCGTAAGGCTCGCCTTCCTCTGTCGCATTCGGGGCAATTGGCCGCATTTCCCCTAATGCGATCACGCGAATGCGGTTTTCTTCTATGCCATTCTGCACCAGATACTCACGCACCGCTTCGGCCCTTTCGCGGGAGGCACGAAGATTGGCTTCGTCGCGGCCGACCGCATCGCTGTGACCGCGCAGGACGATCGGCCCACCGAAGGCGATCTGCGGGCTCTCGAGCACTTCCGCCAATCGGGCCTCTGCTGCCTGACTTAGCTCGGCACCACCTTCCGAAAACGGGATCACCGCCTTCAGATCCTGCATCGCCGGCTCTTCTCGAACGACTTCCACGTCGGGTCGGATGATCGAGGTCGTCGGCGCCGCGCCCTGCTGTTCGGCAATTGCCGTTTCTTCGGGCTCCGGAGCCACCGTGTCGTTGTCGCACGCGGTCAGCGCCATCGAAGCTATCAAGGCCGTTCCCCAACGCATCATCGAAAATTCCTTCCTTCCTGTCGAGCCGAACAGGCAAATTCAGCCCGCTCTCATTATCCGCCTGCCGCCTGATCAGGTCGGCTGCGGCTTGGCTCCTCGTCTTGCGGCTTTCTTCGCCGCTTTTTCTTCTGCAGTGCGCGTCACCGGCGGAGTATAGCTCAGTATGATGTCGCCAGCGCTCGGGTCGGGGCGGGATGCATGCGTAAAGAAGCGCATCCTGCCACTTTCGCGCAGCAGCAGCAGCATATGTGCAGTGTCGGGCAGCTTTTCCTGGGCATCATCGAAATCGAACTGCTCCGACAGCTTCGTCTTGCGGAAGATCCACCCTTCCCCTTGGCGCTCGTTGACGTCTTCCACCCCGAAGCCAGATTCGAACAGTGCACGTCCCCTGAGGCTCTCGGGGAGCGCACGTGGGTCCGCCTCGTTCACCTCGCCAAGCTGGTAGACGGAATCTCGGCCAATCTCGTAAGCGAATTCGTTGCAGACCAGCGCGTTGTAGGCCTCGTTCTCGGTTGCGGCGACCAGCACCTGAAAGGGGTTCAGGTCGAGATTATGTTCGGTTGCCTCGTTCAGGATCTCGCCGTGATAGAAGGGCAGGCCCTTCTGCCGCGCGGGTGCGAGCCGCTGCCAACTCGAATCCACGATCATCACCGGCGTTTTCAATTCGTGCATCTGTTCGGCCAGCGCGATGGTCCAGGAGTTTGATCCGACGATGAGCAACCCGGGACGTTCGTTGCCCTTGATCTTCAGCCAGCGCGCAACCGTATCGATGGTGAAACCGTGTGCGACAATCGTGACCACCACCACGGCGAAACTGAGCCCGATAAGGACGTTGCCATCGGCATAGCCCAGCTCGCTGAGCCGAAGGGCGAACAGACCGGAAATCGCGACAAGCACGATCCCGCGGGGCGCGATCCAGGCGACGAAAAGACGCTCGTTCCACGGCATCGACGTGCCGAGCAAGCTCAGGAGAACCGTGACGGGCCTGACGATGAACAGGAGCGCGATCAGGAACAGCCCGAACCGCCAGTTGAGGTATGACAGTTCCTCAACCTCGAGCGAGGCCGACAGCAATATGAAGATGCCCGAGACGAGCAGGACGGCGATGTTTTCCTTGAAAGGATGAATTGAGCGCAAGCTGGAGACATTCATGTTGGCCAGCGCCACACCCATGACCGTCACGGCAACGAGGCCAGCTTCGTGCTCGATCTGGTTGGAGAGCACGAACACGCCGATCACCGTGGTGAACAGGACCGGGACCTTCAGATATTCGGGTACGGTTCCGCGCGGGAAGGTAAAGGCAATTACCCACGCCGCGGCATAGCCGATCAGGCCGGAGATGACCGCCGCAATCAGCAGCGGAGGAACCACTTCGAAGACGGTCGCGCCATCTGCGGACAGGCGGAAATATTCATAGGCGATCACCGCCAGCAAGGCCCCGGTCGGGTCATTGACAATGGATTCCCACTTCAGCACCGATGCGGGCCGTGCCTGCACGCTGGATTGGCGAAGCAGGGGCAGGACGACGGTAGGTCCGGTCACCACCAGAATGCCGCCAAACAGGATGGCGACCGGCCAGACGAGCCCGGCAATGTAATAACCGGCGCCCGCGCCCAGAACCCAGCCGATGATCACGCCCACCGTGGCAAGCCGCCAGACCGAATCGCCCGAATGTTTCAATTCGCGCAGGTCAAGGCTGAGCCCGCCTTCGAACAGGATCAGCGCGACGCCGATGCCGATCATGGGTTCAAGGAGATCACCGAAAATCTCTTCAGGATTGAAGAGATGCAGCACCGGCCCGGCCAGGAACCCGGCGGCAAGCATCAGCACGATGGCCGGCCAACCCGTCCGCCAGGCAATCCACTGCGCCCCAATCCCCAAAACGCCGATTAGGGCGATGACAAGTGCCTGTTCTTCCATGGTCAGCGTTCTAGGCGGGAAATCTGCTCAGGGCAAAGACTGGCTGTCGCGGATCGCATCAGAGGCTTCATCCGCAGCCTTGTGCCGGCCACCTCGCTGTCAATCGCCTGCGAAACTTACGAGCGCGTCAACATTCACGCCAGCCTCTCGCAGCTGGCTGGCACCGCCAAGATGGGGAAGGTCGATGACGAATTCGGCACGGTCGACGATTGCACCTGCTTTACGCAGAAGGGCGGTCGCGGCCAGCGCCGTGCCTCCTGTCGCGATGAGATCATCGACGATTGCAACTCGCGAGCCCTGGCGGATGGTGTCAGGGTCCAGCTCGAGCCGGTCGTCACCATATTCGAGAGCATAGGCAACCGAAATTGTGCGACCGGGCAACTTTCCCGGTTTGCGAACCGGCAGAAACCCGATCCCGAGTTCGGCGGCGACAGCGGCACCGAAGATGAAACCGCGGGCTTCCATGCCGGCAATCGCGGTTACAGAGTGCCCGGTCAGACGTTCAGCCAAATGCCTGATGGCGCTGGAAAGGCCAGCACCATCAGCAATCAGCGTCGTGATATCGCGGAACTTGACGCCGCTCACCGGAAAGTCGGGCACCGTACGGATGAACGCCTTCAAATCGGCAAGGCTCATCCGCGCGGCAGAAATGCGGTCAGTCCTTCCGGCTAGGTTTGATCGAGGACCAGATCTGCTTTTTCGCCAGCCAGGCGAGAATTGTGGCGAACAGCAGGAAGCCAAGCACCGGCCAGCCTACCGCCTTGCGTTCAGCCATCGTCGGTTCTGCGGTCCAGGTCAGGAACGCGGCAACATCCTCGGACATCTGCGCGATCGTGGGGGAGCCGCCTTCGTAGGTCACCTGACCATCAGACGTCAGCGGTGGAGCCATGGCGAGGTTCAGGTTCGGGAAGTAGCGGTTGTAATACAGTCCTGGCGGCGTGGAGAAGTCGGGAAACTCCGCCTTCAGTTCCTCTGGGATCGCGCTGTAACCAACCAGAAGCGAATAGACATAGGCCGACCCATCATGCCGCGCCTTGGTGATCAGAGAAAGATCGGGAGGAATCGCGTTGTTGTTGGCAGCCGCAGCAGCAACGGCATTGGGGTAAGGCGAAGGAATGTAGTCGGTCGGCGTTGCCGCCCGAAGGACCGATTCACCGGTATCGGGATCGATGCCGGGGACCTGGAACTGCGCCGCAATCGCCTTGATCTCGGCCTCGGTATATTCGAGGTCGGCAAGATCGCGGAAAGCGACATACTGCAGGCCGTGGCAGGCGGAACAGACTTCCTGATAGACCTTGAAACCGCGCTGCAGCTGCGGAACGTCCCACGTGCCTAGCGGACCGTCGCTCGACAGTTCAAGGTCGAGTGGATGTTCATGGAACGCGTGTTCGGCGGTTTCTTCGCCGAAGCCTTCGGTCGCGGCGGTGAAGGCACCGGTCACGAAGGACCACAGCACGCCCAGGGCAAAGAACAGGCCGGCGAGGATACCGATAATGCGGATCATGTCAGTAGCTTTCCAATTCCTGCGTTCGTCACACCGCGGGCGAGGCGTTTTCGCCCAGCACGGGTTTCTTGTCGGAGCCCAGCACAGCCTCGGTAATCGAATAGGGCAGCGGCTGCGGCTTCTCGATCGATGAGATGATCGGCAGGATCACCAGGAAATGCAGGAAGTAATAAGCGGTCGCGATCTGGCTCAGCATCACGAAGGGCTCTTCTGCCGGAGCACCACCGCAATAGAACAGCACCAGCATCGTCGGGATCAGGCCGAACCAGAAGAACTTGCGGAACAGCGGACGATAATGGCCGGACCGTACCGGGCTCTTGTCCAGCCAGGGCAGGAAGAACCAGACCAGGATCGACGCAAACATCGCAAGCACGCCCAGCAGCTTCGCAGGAATGAAGAAGATGTCCTGCGTGAAGGCCCGCAGAATGGCGTAGAACGGCCAGAAATACCATTCGGGAACGATATGCGCCGGGGTCGAGAGCGGGTTCGCCTCGATATAATTGTCAGGGTGGCCGAGGAAATTCGGCAGGAAGAACACGAACGTCATGAGGACCAGCAGGAAGATGCCCAGTCCGAAACCATCCTTGGCGGTGTAATACGGGTGGAACGGCACGGTGTCGCTCTCTCCCTTGATCTCCACTCCGGTGGGGTTGGAGGAACCGGGGATATGCAGCGCCCAGATGTGCAGGATGACCACACCGGCAATGACGAAGGGCATCAGGAAATGGAGGCTGAAGAAGCGGTTCAGAGCGGCATTGTCAGGCGCAAAACCACCCAGCAGCCAGATTTGAAGCGGCTCACCTACCAGCGGGATGGCCCCGAAAAGGCCGGTGATGACCTTGGCGCCCCAGAAGCTCATCTGACCCCAGGGAAGGACATAGCCCATGAAAGCGGTCGCCATCATCAGCAGGAAGATGACGACGCCCAGCAGCCAGATCATCTCGCGCGGGGCCTTGTAGGAGGAATAGAACAACCCGCGGAAGATATGCAAGTAGATGACGACAAAGAAGAAGCTGGCGCCGTTGGCATGCGCGTAACGCATCATCCAGCCCCAGTTGACGTCGCGCATGATGTGTTCGGTCGTGGCGAAAGCGACAAGAGCGTTCGGCGCATAGTGCATGGCAAGAACGATGCCGGTGACGATCTGCAACATCAGCGCGAAACCGGCGAGCACGCCGAAATTCCACATGTAGTTGAGGTTGCGCGGCACCGGATAGCCCGCACCGACCGCATTGTAGACGAAGCGCGGCAGCGGCAGCCTTTCGTCCAGGAACTTGGTCAGGCCGGTCTTGGGTTCGTAAGCTTGCGCCCAGGGGAAACTCATGTCGCTATCTTTCCTCAGCCCACGGTGATCGTCGTGTCGGTCGTGAATTCATATTCCGGAACCAGCAGGTTGGTCGGAGCCGGACCTTTCCGAATGCGTCCCGCCGTGTCGTAATGCGACCCGTGGCACGGGCAGAAATAGCCGCCATATTCACCCTTGTTCTCACCCTCAGCGGCACCCAGCGGCACACAGCCGAGGTGGGTGCAAACGCCCATGGTGACGAGCATGTCGAGATGCCCTTCCCGGGTCCGTTCGTCCAATGTCTCGGGGTCACGCAGAGAACCAGCGGGAACAGCCTGCGCTTCTGCGATTTCCGCGGCAGTCAGGCGGCGCACGAAAAGCGGCTGCTTGCGGAATACGGCCTTGATGGCCTGCCCGGGTTCGATTGCGGAAACGTCGACTTCGGTCACCGCTTCGGCGAGAACGTCTTCGGAAGGGGCCATCTGGCTGATCAGCGGGTACAGAACGAACACGGCGCCGACGCCGCCAGCGCTGACGGCCGCGATATTGATGAAATCGCGGCGACGCACACCGTCATCCGCCGTGTCATCGATTTGCCTGACCGGAATTTCGGTCGTCGCGGTACCGGTTGTGTCAGCCATCAGCCCTTGCCTTGCCTGCCGCGACCCGATCGTGCGGCGGTTCGCGTTGATTTTCACGGTGTCTTCGCACCCGGGAACCCTGGTACGCCGGATCGCCAAGCCGCCTGTAAAGGCGAGGCTTTCAATACCGGTTTTGCCGCGCTGATAGTGACAAAAGCGCCCGGTGCCAACCGGATTCTTGGCAAAATTGTGGTGAGACCGGATGCTGGATCCCAGCCTTCCGCTACGGCTTCGGTTGGCAACAGCCTATCATGATGCGGGCAGCGCGATCAGTGAAATCTGGCGACCGCCCGTTTCTTCGCCGCGATGAGTTGCAAGGCGGAAGGAGTGGAAGCGGTCCGGATGTCGGTAGGTGTCGATTGCCAGCGCCTCGACCTTTTCAATTCCGGCGTCCGCCAACCGGGCCGCGACATACCCCGCCAAGTCGAACTGCCAGTGATCTTTCCGACCGGGCGCGAAGCAGGCGGCATCCCCAAGCTCGAAATGGTTCTTCATGTTGCCGCCGACTTCGTAACTTTCCTGTGCGATGCAGGGCCCGATAGCGGCCTTGATCCTGTCTGCTTGCGCGCCAGCGCGCACCATCGCGCTCACCGAATTGCCAAGGATGCCGCCCTGCGCGCCGCGCCATCCTGCATGCACGGCAGCGATGACGCCCGCTTCCTCGTCCGCCAGCAGGACCGGCGCGCAGTCCGCCGTTACGACGGCAATGGCGAGTTCACGGCATTTCGTGACCAGAGCGTCCGCTGCGATGTCGCGGGAATGGCTTGCCGGATCGGTGACAAAGACGACATCTGCCGAGTGCACCTGCCGGACCATCAGCAACGGTCCGCCTTGGCCGACGGCGGCCAGTGCAGCGGCTTCATCAGGACCCTTGCTGCCCTTTTGCATGAAGGCGTGGGGGATGCCCTGCAGCACCCCCGCCGTCACGCCCTGCGGCTCAGCCTGCTCGTCGCTTACTTCCTCAACCAAGGCTGCGGGTGACCTGTTCGAAGGTATCGCGCGACAGTTTGGCTGCCTTGGCGATGCGCTCCAGCTGTTCGCGCATCATCGCAGCGCGGCGTGGTTCGATCCGCCGCCAGCGGCCCAGCGGTGACACGAAACGGGCGGCGATCTGCGGATTTACGGGGTCGAGTTCGAGGATGAGATCCGCGATTATCCGATAGCCCTCGCCGCTCTCCGCATGGAAGCCGTGCGGATTACCGGCGAAAGCCATGTACAGGCTGCGCACGCGGTTGGGGTTGGTCAGCGTGAAATCGGGATGCTCGGCCAGCGCCTTCACATGGTCGAGCACTGCGGGATGGAGTGAAGATGCCTGCAGCGCGAACCATTTGTCGATGACGAGCGCATTTCCATCATAACGGCGGTGGAAGTCGATCAGGCGATCGGTGCGCACGGCGCTGTCGATGCCGGTCAGCACCATCAGCGCCCCTTGGCGGTCCGTCATGTTATCCGCGCTATCATATTGAGCGGCTGCCATCTGCGCGGCAAGCTGCGGATTGCCCGCGGCCAGATAGACGAGCGCCTGCGTCTTCAGCTTGCGCGCACCGCGCGAGGCGACGTCGGCAGAATATGCGATGCCGCCGGCCCGTTCATGCGCGGCGATCAGTTCGCCCTCAAGCTGTCTGGCGAGCCATTCTTTCAGTTTCTCGCGCTCGGCATGGATCTTCGCCGGGTCCGCCACCAGCATCTGTTCGGCGATGTAGGTGAGGCCGGGCATGGTCATCAGTTCCGCCCGCATGGAAGCGTCCAGCCTCTCATCCTGCAAAACCGCCCGCAGCGCGGCTGCGATGGCGCTTTGCCCCGCGTCGCGCTCGCGGTCGTCCAGCCCGTCACCAAGGCTGGCGGTGAGATGGCCGAGGATCAGATCCTGCATCGCCTCGTAACGGGCGAAGGAATCATCGTCATGCGCGGCAAGGAAGGTGAGATCGTCGCGGGAAATCTCGCGCGAAATGCGCACCGGCGCGGAGAAGCCACGGTTGACGGACAGAACGGGCGGCTGCGTCGAGCCTTCGAAGGACAGTTCCTTTTCCGCCGTATCGAGCATCACCAGCCGTTCGCCATCGTGTGTGCCGGTGAATCGGTCGAACAAGGCGATCTTCAGCGGGATGGGCATAGGATGCTTTGCCGGCTGCCCGGGAGTCGGCGGTACTGTTTGCGAGAGGCGAATGGTAATGGTGTCGCCTTGGTGGCGCGTGGTAATCTGCACCTGCGGCGTACCGGCCTGCGAATACCAAAGGCGGAACTTTTCGAGGTCCAGCCCGGCCCCGTCTTCCATGCTGCGGATGAAGTCTTCGCATGTCGCGGCCTCGCCGTCATGGCGATCGAAATAGAGGTCGGTGCCTTTGCGGAAGGCATCGGGTCCGGCCATGGTCCGCATCATGCGAATGACCTCGGCACCCTTGTTGTAGATAGTGCTGGTGTAGAAATTCGAGATCTCGCGGAAGCTGTCGGGCCGGATAGGATGCGCCAGAGGGCCGGAATCCTCCGGGAACTGGACGCTGCGCAGGATGCGGACATCCTCGATGCGCTTCACCGCCTCACCCTGGCAATCCTGGCTGAAAAGCTGGTCACGCAGGACGGTGAAGCCTTCCTTCAGGCTCAGCTGGAACCAGTCGCGGCAGGTGACGCGGTTGCCCGACCAATTGTGGAAATATTCATGCGCGATCACGCCTTCGACCGCGTCGTAATCGCCATCCGTCGCGGTTTCAGGGTCGGCCAGGACGTATTTGGTATTGAATACGTTCAGCCCCTTGTTCTCCATTGCGCCCATGTTGAAATCGCTGACGGCGACGATGTTGAACAGGTCGAGATCATATTCCCGACCGAAGGTTTGCTCGTCCCACGCCATGCTCTTCTTCAGCGATTGCATGGCGTGATCGGTACGCCCCAGATCGCCTTCGCGGACGTAGATTGCGAGATCGACCTCGCGTCCGCTCATCGTGGTGAAGCTGTCGCGATTGTCGACGAGATCGCCTGCGATCAGCGCGAACAGATAAGAAGGCTTCAGCCACGGATCGTGCCATTCGGCCCAGTGGGTACCGTCTTCATTGTCCCCTTCGGCGACCTTGTTGCCATTGGAAAGCAGGACGGGAAAGCGCGCCTTGTCACCTTCCATCCGCACCAAATAGCTCGACAGGACATCGGGCCGGTCGGGAAAGAAGGTGATGCGGCGAAAGCCCTCCGCCTCGCATTGCGTGCAGAGCATTCCGCCAGATGCGAACAGGCCCATCAGCTGGCTGTTGGCAGAGGGATTCACCTCGGTGACCATGCGGATCTCGTGTTCGTCGGCGGGGAGGGAAACCAGCAGGTCGGACCCGTCCATCGTCCAGCCATGCGTGATCTCGCCATCCACTTCGACCGACAAGGGTTCCAGCGCATCGCCGTTGAGGCGGATGTGGCGCGCACCCTCGCCCGCGACCTTGTCACCCGCCGCCTGATCTGTCTTGCGGCTGACCTTCAGCGTCGCGGCGATGCGGGTGCGCTCCAGACCCAGCCTGAAATCGAGCGCGATTTCCGGCACATCCCAGGGGAAAGGCTTATAGTCCAGCCGCCGGATCGTGGCCGGGTGCTGCGGTTCGGGCGCGGCGTCCGCCATCTCGTGATTGCCGCTGGCAGTGGACGGGGTAGGGGCGATATCCATCGAAGAATCCTGTCTCGGGTCATGTCGGCCACCGCGAGATTCGGGCGGCGGGGGTGCATCGGAGCGTTCATGCGCTATAACGCGCTACATGGTCCAGATGTTCATTTTCGGCCTCGGCTACACTGCCAGCCGTATCGCCGATGCCGTCCGAGCGGCGGGCGGGCACGTGGATGCGACGGGCAGCGCAGGCAATATCGACTTTGCTGACCCGGGCGCGGTGCAAGGTGCCTTGGCACAAGCGACCCACATCCTGTCGAGCGTGCCTCCTGCCGATGGCAGCGACCCGGTGCTCGACCGTTACGGGGCAAGTCTTGCGGGCAGGCGCCTGCTCTATCTGTCCTCCACCGGCGTCTATGGCGATGCACGGGGCGCGTGGGTGGATGAAGCCTCCCCCACCGGCCATGGGCGGCGTTCGGCGCGGGCGCAATGCGACGCACGCTGGCTGGAGGCGGGCGCGCGGGTCTTCCGCCTGCCCGGCATATACGGCCCCGGCCGCAGTCCGCTCGACCGGGTGCGCGAGGGGCGGGCGCATCGCATCGACATGCCCGGACAGGTGTTCAGCCGCATTCACGTGGACGACATCGTGCGCGGAATCATGGCGGGTCTGGATGCTGCGCCTGGAGCCTACAACCTTGCCGACGACCTGCCAGCCAGCCACAATCTGGTGACGGAGGAAGCCTGCCGGTTGCTCGGCACCCCGCCGCCCCCGCTTCAGACGATAGATGAGGCCGGACTGTCGCCCATGGCGCGGGGTTTCTACGCGGAAAATCGCCGGGTCGCGAACGGCAAGGCTAAGCGAGGGCTAGGCTGGCGCCCCCGCTTTCCCGATTATCGGAGCGGGCTGCGTGCCCTGCTGCAAGCCGATTAGGGAATCGCGGCCTTTGCTCCGGCTTCTTCAGCGGCGCTGACGGGCGGCGCAACCGATACGCGCCGGGCACGCAGCGCCAGCACCAGCCCGATCAGTGCGAGGACGGCCCCGAGCACCGTCAGTGGAGTCCATCGATACCCCTCGAACAGCGTCGTCAGCAGCATGGCAACGATGACGGTGACGATGCCATTGTAGGCCGCCCGCCCTGCGCCAATGTTGCGCACCAGAGTGTAATGCAGCGGGAAGGTCACCACCGAACCCGCCAGCGCCAGCCAGGCTATACCCGCCCAATAGCTGGGCCGCGTCGGTATTTCTGGCGGGCCCGCCGTCCACCAGGCCAGCGCGAAATCGGCGATCGTGCCATACAGCATCGACCAGGCGAGCAGGCTCACCATCGGCAGAACCCGCCCCGTCTTGTTCGCCTGCACCACATTCGCGATGCTGGCCGACAGAATGCCCATGGCCGCGAGAGTGATCCCTAGGGCGATGTTACCGTCCAGAGGCGACATTTGCGCCTCATGAACCAGCAGCAGGGCGATGCCCGACAGCGCGACCATGCTACCGATGACGAAATTGCGCGTGACCGCATTGCCGAGCAGAAATCGGCCGAAGATGGCATTGGGCACGATCAGCATGGTGAACATCACCGCCACGATGCCCGACGTCAGGTGCAATTCGGCCCTGTAGACGAAGTTGAAATTCCCGCAGAACTGGGTGATCCCGATGGCGAGCGCCAGCCACTGGCCGTTGCGGCCGATGGCAAGGCTCTTACCCATGAACTTCGCGACCAGGAACATGGCCGGAGTCGCCAGCAGGAAGCGCCAGGCGACGCTCCAGCTTGGCGGGACGCCGTCGATCTGGTCCTTGATGACCCACCAGGTACTGCCCCAGATGATGCCGGTCAGAAGGAAGGGCAGCACGATGGCGGGCTGCAGCAGGCCGTGTGGCGGGGCAGCCTGCTCTGCCGGAGCGGAGGCCCCGTCACCGGGACTTGCGGCGTTGGTCACAGCGAGGAGATTGCGCGAGCGAGGGCCATGGCGTCATCCTGACGGCTGTTCCACGCGGTGACGAAGCGGGCGGCGTCGATGCCCCAGTCGTAGAAGGCGAAATCCTGCTCCCGCAGCGCCTCGCGTTCCGCCGCCGTGCAGCGGACGAACAATTCGTTGGCTTCCACCGGATGCATCAGCCTGTCGGCGCATGCGCTCGCGATTTCCTGCGCCGCTGCATTGGCGGAGCGGGCATTCTGAAGCCACAGATCGCCTTCGAGCATCGCCAGCAATTGCGCCGCCATGAACCGGCCCTTGGATTGCAGATGGCCCGCCCGCTTACGCCGGTAACGGGCGACATCTGCCAGCGCCGGATCGAAGAAGAGAATGGCTTCGGTGCTCATCCCGCCGTTTTTTACCGCGCCGAAGCTGAGCGCATCGACGGAACCTGCCGCCTCTCCCGCCGGAACGCCGAGAAACGCCGCTGCATTGGCGAAGCGCGCCCCATCCATGTGGAGGCGCAGCCCCTTGGCGTGTGCGTAGTCCGCGATTTGCGCGATCTCTTCCGGGCGATAGGCGCAGCCATATTCGCTCGCCTGGGTGATCGAGACAGCATGCGGCTGCACCTGATGCACATCGTCGCGAATGGGTTCGACCACCGCGCTGATCGTATCTACGGTCAGCTTTGCGTGATCGCCTTCGCACAGCAGCAGCTTGGCACCATGGAGGTAGAAACCCGGCGCGCCGCCTTCGTCCATCTCGATATGCGCTTCAAGGTGGCAGACCACCCCGCCATGCGGCTGCACCATGGTGCTGAGCGCCAGGCAATTGGCCGCCGTGCCGGTCGCCACCCACAGCGCCACGCATTCGCGCCCGAATGCGCTGGAGAAGGCTTCGTCCATCGCCTGCGACAGGCGGTCGCCGTCATAGGGGCTGTCGGCCTCGTCCACTGCGCGCATCGCGTCCCACAGGCGCGGGTGGCAGGGGGCGGCATTGTCGGACAGGAATTGCTTTGCACTCATGGGAACGCCCTTACCGACCGACCCGTTTAAGGCAAGAAGCCTCAGCAGGAGAAACCCCTTGGCCCAAGACACCCCGCCGCAGACCGCCGCCCAGATCACCCATCATGACGAGACCACCCACGGCGAATATGTCGCCACCGTCGAAGGCGCGGATGCCAAGGGCCGTTTGACGTGGAAGGCGCGCGGCAATGCCCGCATCGCTGACCACACGCTGGTGCCGCCGGCGATCGGCGGGCGCGGCGTGGCGCTGGATCTGGTCAAGGCGCTGGTGGCGGATGCGCGGGCGGAAGGCTTCACCATCGTGCCGCAGTGTTCCTACGTCGAGGCCCAGTTCCGCAAGCATCCCGAATGGGCTGATCTGCGGGCTCCGGTGGAAAGCTGACGACCTTATCGCCGCTCAGCCCTGCATAAGTGCGCTGAAATCGCGGGAACGGATGCTGGACAATATACCTCGGCGCAATGCGTGAGCACGATCGAGTTCGATCCCGCGTATCGCAAATTTGCCGCCTGCGAGTCCCAGGTGCAGCGTTGCGTAACCGCGTCTGCGGGCAATCGGTCCCTGCACGATTTCTGCCGATTGCAGCTTGATCCTGCTGGCGACGTTCAGCGTCGGAGCAAACAGGCCGGTCCTATTGTAAATCTGGTGCAGGTCGATCGAATGCCGCTCGCGTTGCCAGAGAAGCCATTGGCGTACCGCGAGAGTAACGGCGGCAAACGGTGCAATCGCGAGCAGGATCGCCCGGACAGTCGCCTCCTCCGCCTCAAACCACAAGGAAGCCGCGAGAAACGCCGATACAAGTAGCAGCAGGCCAAATTCGATCAGAGCTTGATCGACACGGTAGCGCGCACTGGATCTGCGCCATTCGGTATTGCCGGCCGCGTCGACAGGCAGCGAGAAGCCGGCAGTTTCGGCAATCGGTGTCATTTCGGACGTTCTTGCGAAAGGTGCCACGACATGACTGGCGCTGCCCGCGTCCTGCGCAAGGCTGATGAACTTCAGCCCATGCCAGCCGAAAAACCGCCGGACTACCCCGGTTGTAACCTGGACGGCCTGAACGCGATGCTTCGGCATCACCACATCGGTTCGCGTGAACAGACCGCGGCGGCGGCGGAACCCTCTGTCCGTCTCCTCAAGGCGGAAATCCCAGTCGCGGGTAAATGTCCGGATGAATCCGGTCGTCATGCCGACCACGATCAGGGTTGCTGCCGCGACTACCGCTCCGGCCGCCTGCGCTGCGAAGCCCAGCCCCTGCAGCCAGGCGCCCGGCCCGGCGAGGCGATCTTGCCAGCCGTCGAAATCCCACAGGTCGAAAGGCAGAAGGAAATCGAACTGCTGCGCCGCACCGGCGAACACCGCCACCACGGCAAGTGAAAATTCGAACAATCCGAAGGTCAGCAGCCGCCTGTTGTCCATCGCGAAAAGAGGCGGTGCCGTTCGCGTAGCCTGCGGCTCGTCCGCTTTGCTAAGAGCCTCCGTGGATGCAGGGTCAGCCGGGCCGCTGTTGCGGATGCGGACCGTTTCGCGCAGCGCTTCCCCTTCCGCTTCTGTCAAAAAGGCAAGCTTCAATTCGTCCTTGCCGCCCGCGCCGGTTTCGAACCGCACTTCCACCAAGCCCAGCAGGCGGGGCACCAAACCTTGTTCAAGGCTGACATCCTGAATGCGTTCGAAAGGAACGGAACGCGCAGCTCGGGACAGGATACCGCTTTCGACACGAATATCGTCTGTCCCTATTCGGTAGGTCAGTCTTCGCCATGCGATGTAGCCAACGCTCATCGACAGGATCACGATGATGAAACCCAGCCCGATCGCAGCCGTAAGCCCGAGCCTGAGATCATCATTGGCAAAGACCAGTGCAACCATCGGCAAGAGGGCATTCTTCACCCCCTGGAGGCCGCGAACGATGAAGCCGAGGGGATGCGTCCTCCTGCCTTCCGTCGCCTTGCATGGTGCGGGGCCGCTTGCCTCGCCGAGCACGGCGGTGCCGGCGTCATCGGAAGTGGTCACAGCGACTCGCGGCCGATATGCGCGCGGATCGTCTCGCGCATGACGCGCGCATCCTCATCCAGCAGTCCCGGCAGGCGTACGCTGGCGTTGTGACTGCCTGCGGTATGCACCGTCAGCGTTGACAAGCCGTAGTAACGTTCCACGGGATCACGATTTAAATCGATATGCTGCACCCGCCCGAACGGCACGACCGCATCGGAGCGGAACAGCAGCCCGCGAACCACCCGCAGCCGTTCATCGCCCATGGCATAGCCTCGCGCGTGATACCGCCGGGTCGGCAGGCGCAGCACGAGCAAGCCCAGCAGAAGCAGCACGGGCAGCAGGACGAAACCGGGAAAGAGAACCTCCGCCGCTTCCACGATCAGCGCCACGATCAGGATCGGCACTGCGATGATCAGGGCCCACACCCGGATCACCTTGGCGTAGTTCGGATGAAGCGGGCGCAAGCCTTCATTGTCGGCTGCTAATGCTGGAAACCCGCCCTCGTCGGCGGAGGTCTCCGGCTCCGCAGGTTCGGCCCATTCAGCGTTATCATTGGTCATCGAGGCATAATCCTAAGCGCGGCGAGCCGCCGGACAAGCGATAACATGCCGCTGCGATCCTCACGACCGCTGATTGAAGCGTCTGCCCACCAGGCTTGCCGCAATGTTGGTCTTCTGAACATCGGTCGTCCCTCCGGCGATTCCCCAAGCGAAACCGTCGCGCAGCCGCTGTTCCATCAGATATTCTTTGGAGTAGCCGTAGCCGCCCATCACCTGCACGCCCGCCTGCGTGACCTTGCGGACCATCTCGTTCGAAAAGCATTTGGCGATGCTGGAATCGTAGGTGGAGGGGAGGCCGTAAGGGTTGGCTTCCTCGTTCCCGCGATCGGCCTGCGCTGCTGCGCGGTGGATCAGAAGCCGAGCGGCATCCACCTGCATCGCCATATCGGCAAGCTGCATCTGCACGGCCTGAAAGTCGACGATCGGCTTCCCGAACGCCTGACGCGACGAGGTATATTCCAGCGCATCGTCCAGCGCTGCGGCGGCGATGCCGAGGCCCATGGTCGCATTCCCGCAGCGCTCCAGGCCAAAGGCGCGCATCAGGTCGCCAAAGCGGCCCTGCCCGACGATCAGATTGTCCAGCGGCACGGCCACCTCGTCCAGATGAATGTCGGCGGACGGAATCCCGCGAAATCCCATCATCTCCTCGCGCTTGCCGAAACTCACGCCGGGGCTGTCGCGGTCCACCAGCACCGCGCCGATGCCTTTCGCCCCGGCCACACCGTCGAACCGGCACCAGGTGACATAATGGTCCGAATGCCCCGCGCCGGAACTCCAGCGCTTAATGCCATTGACCACCACCGTATCGCCCTCGACCTTCGCGGTGGTGGCAAGATCGGTCAGCGCGGTTCCGGCATCGGGTTCCGACATGGCGATGGCGACGATGCCCGTCCCGCGCACAACCTCCGGAATGATGCGCTGTTTGAGCGCTTCGGACCCGAACAGTTCGATGATCCGCACCGGCCCGGTCAGCGCCTCGAACACAGGAAAGGCGACAGCGGCAGAGATGCGGGCGAATTCCTCCAGCACGATCAGCGCGTCGAGATGCCCCAGGCCCATGCCGCCATAGGCCTGCGGCAGATTGATGCCGAGAAAGCCCATTTCGCCATATCGGCGCAGCATGTCGGCAGGAACCGGGCGGTCGTCGCGCTCCAGCTCGCGCGCCAGCGCCGGCAGTTCGCTGCGGGCGAATGTCCGTGCCGCGTCCTGCAGGCTCGCCTGCGTTTCGTTCAGGGTGAAATCCATCGCCGTTCCTCTCCCACCTTTTGGCAGGGGCGATAGCCGCTCGGACGGAGAAAGGGAAATGGTGCTGCTGGAGAGAATTGAACTCTCGACCTCAGCCTTACCAAGGATGCGCTCTACCACTGAGCTACAGCAGCACACCATTTCGCAGGATTCGCGGCAAATGCCCCTGCCCGTGACGGGCAGGGGCGCGCTATTGGCTACGCACCGCCCTCTTGTCAAGCGACACGCTGATCTATCGCGTGTGGAAGCGGACTCCGGCAGCGGACTTGTCAATCGCGCGCCGCTGCGGCAATCGCCTGTCGCATGGCAGACAAAGCGAACATGCCCACAAGAGAAGAACGCCTCGCCGCGAAACTGCGCGAGAATCTTCGCCGCCGCAAGGCGCAGGCCCGCGCCATGGTACCGGGTTCCGGTCCGTCGGAGGAAGCTGACGATACGCCGACACCGGATGCCGCCCTTTCCAACCCTGACGCGAAAAGCTAACGGCTCGTCGCTCCAGCACCTCTCGCCCATAAATACGGAGCCTGCGCCATGCCCACTCTCGTCCTTATCCGCCACGGCCAGAGCCAGTGGAACCTGGAAAACCGGTTCACCGGCTGGTGGGACGTCGACCTGACCGAACAGGGGGTGAGCGAGGCTGAAGCGGCAGGAGCGCTGCTGGCTGAGAAGGGCCTGCTGCCGACCCGGGCTTTCACTTCGCTGCAGACGCGGGCGATTCGCACGTTGCACCTGGCGCTGGCCGGATGCGGGCGCTTGTGGATCCCCGAGGTGAAGGACTGGCGCCTCAATGAACGGCACTACGGCGGCCTGACTGGGCTCGACAAGCAGGAGACCCGCAACCGCCACGGCGATGAACAGGTGCACATCTGGCGCCGCAGCTTCGACACGCCCCCGCCCGAAATGGAAGCCGGCCATCAATACGACATGGCACGGGACCCGCGCTATGCAGGTGTGACCGTACCCGCCAGCGAAAGCCTGAAAATGACGATCGAGCGGGTGCTGCCCTATTTTCGCAGCGCCATCATGCCGGTGCTGGAACAGGGCGAGACGGTCATCATCTCTGCCCATGGCAACAGCCTGCGCGCTTTGGTGAAACATCTTTCGAACATTTCCGACGAGGAGATTTCGGAGCTCGAGATTCCCACTGGCCAGCCCATCGTCTATGAATTCGATGAAGCCATGCGCGTGGGCGAACGCGCCTATCTCAAGGATCGCTGACATGGCGGGCGCCGAGCAGCAGGGCGGGCCAGACAATCCGCGGGTCGCCATCGTCATGGGCAGCCAGTCGGACTGGCCGACGATGAAGAAAGCCGCCGAGGTGCTGGACGAGCTCGCCGTGGCGCACGACACCCGCATCATTTCCGCTCACCGCACGCCCGAACGAATGGTCGAATTCGGGCGCGATGCGGCAGGTCAGGGCTTTCATGTCATCATCGCAGGCGCGGGCGGTGCGGCACATCTACCCGGGATGCTGGCGGCATTGACTCACCTGCCGGTGCTGGGCGTACCGGTCCAGTCGAAAGCGCTTGCCGGCCTCGACAGCCTGCTCTCCATCGTCCAGATGCCCGCCGGCATTCCGACCGGCACGCTGGCAATTGGCGAGGCGGGCGCGACCAACGCAGGGCTGCTGGCGGCGAGTATTCTCGCCCTGTCCGACAGCAACCTGAACGAGCGCCTTGTCGTCTGGCGCGCAGCACGGTCCGCCGCCGTGGCCGATCGTCCGGTGAATAGCGGCGAAAAGAGCCAGGATTGATGACGGTGCAGACCATACCTCAGGGCGGAACCATCGGCATATTGGGCGGCGGGCAATTGGGCCGAATGATGGCCATGGCGGCGGCGCAACTCGGCTATCGCTGCATCGGCTATGCGCCGGAGGGCGATAACGTCGCCAGCCCTGTCTGCGCGGATTTCTTCACCAAAGATTGGGACGACCGCCCCGCGCTGGCTGCCTTTGCGCAGAAATGCGATGTGATCACATGGGAATTCGAGAATGTCCCGGTCGATACGGTGAAGGCCTTGCCGCAGGATCGTGTGCCCTGCGGTCATCGCGCACTGGAAGTGGCGCAGGACCGGATGGCCGAGAAGCGCTTCGTGGAAGGGCTCGGCGGCCGCCCTGCCCCGCACGCAGCCATCCACTCGGCAGACGACATCACCCAGGCTGCGGAACGGATCGGCACGCCCGCCATCCTCAAGACCTGCCGCGAAGGGTACGATGGCAAGGGCCAGTGGCGCGTCGATTCCGCGCATGACCTGTCCGGCCTCCCCACCCCAACGCAGCCTTGCGTCTATGAAGGGTTCGTGCGGTTTGACGCAGAGTTCTCGGTCATTCTGGCGCGCGGGCAGAATGGCGAAATCCGCTTCTGGGACAGCGCGCTCAACGAACATGAAGGGGGCATTCTGGCCCGCTCCATCCTGCCCGCCCCGGATCACGTCACCCGCCATATCGAAGCAGCGCGCGATCTGGCGCGGCAGGTGGCCGATGCGCTGCATTACGTCGGCGTACTGACGCTGGAATTTTTCGCCACGGCAGACGGGCCGGTATTCAACGAAATGGCGCCACGCGTGCACAATTCAGGGCATTGGTCCATCGAAGGTGCGGCGACCAGCCAGTTCGAGAACCACATCCGCGCTATCTGCGGCCTGCCGCTGGGCGACACGGCTACGCTGGGCAGCGTGGAAATGCGCAATCTGATCGGAGCGGAAACGGGCTCCGCTTTCTCGCTGCTGTCAGATCCGGCCAATCACCTGCACCTCTATGGCAAGGCGTCCGCGCGCGAGGGCCGGAAGATGGGCCATGTCACACGGGTAACGCGGGTGTGACATGGGCGTGACCGATGCGCCATCCGGCCAGCACAGACAGGGCCACAGACAGGGCCAAACACAGGGGCAGCGCCTTACCGCGATCTACGCCCGGGCGCGTAATGGTGTTATCGGCAAGGCCGGCACCCTGCCCTGGTATTTGCCTGCGGACCTCAGGCACTTCAAGGCGCTGACGCTCGGCACGGCCATGATCATGGGTCGGCGCACCTTCGACAGCCTGCCCGGCCTGCTCCCCAACCGCAGGCACATCGTCCTGACCCGCAAGCCTGACTGGCACAGGGAAGGCGTCGAGATTGCCCATACGCCCGATCAGGCCTGCAGCATTGCGGGCGACGAAGCTGTCTCGATCATTGGCGGGGCAGATATTTTCGAAGAATTCCTGCCGCATTGTCAGCGCGTCGAGATGACGGAGATCCACGGCGATTTTGACGGTGACACAATCATGCCGCCGCTCGGCACCGAATGGCGGGAAATCGCGAGAGAAGAGTTCCCGGCCAATGGCGATTGCCCGGCCTATGCCTTCGTCACTTGCGAGCGCACGCAAGAGCCATGAGATGGCTGGACCACCGCGAGGCTATGCCCGACCCATTGCGCGGGGCGATCATCGCGCTCGGCAATTTTGACGGCTTCCACCGCGGGCATCAGGCCGTTGCAGGCGAAGCGATCCGCTGGGCGCATGAGGAAGGCCGCCCCTCGATCATCGCTACGTTCGATCCGCATCCGGTGCGCCATTTTCGCCCCGATGCTCCGCCTTTCCGCCTGACGACGCTGGAACAACGGCAGGAACTCTATCTCGCCGCAGGCGCCACAGCGATGCTGGTGTTCCATTTCGACGCCGAACTAGCTTCGACTTCGGCAGAGGATTACGTCGGCAAGCTGCTGCACGAACATCTCGGCGTAGCGGGTGTCGTCACGGGTGAGGATTTCACCTTCGGCAAGGGCGCGAAAGGCGATCGCGCCATGCTGGAAAGGCTGGGCGCACACTGCGGCATCGCCGCGCGTGCGGTTCCGGCGGTGATGCATGACGGCGCGCCGGTTTCCAGCAGCCGGGTGCGCGAAGCCTTGCGGCAGGGCGATCCGCAAGGGGCAGCGGCGCTGCTGACCCGGCCCTTTGCCTTGCGCGGAATTGTCGAACATGGCGACAAGGTGGGGCGCACCATCGGCTATCCCACGGCAAACCTGACGCTCGATTCCTATCTGCGACCGGCCTATGGCATCTATGCGGTCACCGGACGCATCCTGGCCACCGGGCAGATGCTGAAAGGGGCTGCCAATATCGGCATCCGCCCGAGTTTCGATCCGCCGAAGGAACTGCTCGAACCCCACTTCTTCGACTTTTCGGGCGATCTCTACGGGCAGGAGATCGAGGTTGCGCTGCATCGCTTCCTTCGCGGTGAGGCGAAATTCGATTCCCTCGAGGCGCTGACCACGCAGATGGAGCGGGATTGCGAGGAAGCGAGGAGTGTCCTAAGCGCAGCCGCGATATGAGCGACGAACAGCAGCAGAGCGGCACACGCAAGCCGGACGGTGAGGCGTACGAAAAGCGGGATTACCGCGATACGGTTTTCCTGCCGAAGACGGATTTCCCGATGAAGGCGGGCCTGCCGCAGAAGGAACCCCGCATCCTTGCCGATTGGCAGGAAAAAGGGCTGTATGAACGCACCCGCGAAGCGCGCGAAGGCGCGGAGAAGTTCATCCTCCATGACGGCCCGCCCTACGCCAATGGCGATATTCATGTCGGCCATGCGCTGAATCATGTGCTGAAGGACATGGTGGTGCGCACCCAGACGCTGCTGGGCAAGGATGCGCCCTATGTCCCCGGCTGGGACTGCCACGGCCTACCGATCGAATGGAAGGTGGAGGAACTCTACCGCAAGAAGAAGCGGGACAAGAACGACGTTCCGCCAGCGGAATTCCGCGCCGAATGCCGGGCCTATGCCGCGCGCTGGGTGGATGTGCAGCGCGAACAGCTGAAGCGGCTCGGCATCGGGGGCCGCTGGGACAAGCCCTACCTGACCATGCGGCCCGAGGCCGAGGCGCAGATCGTGCGCGAGCTGCACAAATTCGCCGAGACCGGCCAGCTCTACCGCGGTGCAAAGCCGGTGATGTGGAGCCCGGTGGAAGAAACCGCGCTCGCCGATGCCGAGGTCGAATATGCCGATCTGACCGACAGCCCGCAGATTGACGTGGCGTTCGAGATTGTCGAGAGCGGCGTGCCGGAACTGGTCGGCGCGCGTGCGGTGATCTGGACCACGACGCCGTGGACGATCCCGGTGAACCAGGCTTTGGCTTTCGGGCCTGAGATTGAGTATGTTGCGATTTCGCAAGGCAACCCTGGTGACGATTTCCTTCGAAAAGGCGCTGATGGCGTAACCTTGCTGATTGCAAAGTCTTTGTTGACGCAGGTTCAGGATCGAATTGGGCCTGTTGGCGATCAGGCGTGGGAAGTGAAGTGGCGCGGCAAAGGCTCAGACCTCGCCGGAACCATGGTCCGCCATCCGATGCACCATCTCGGCGGATTCTACGCCAAGCCGCGCCCGATGCTGGCGGGCGATTTCGTCACCACCGACAGCGGCACCGGCATTGTCCACATGTCGCCGGACCATGGCGAGGACGATTTCGCACTATGCAAGGCGAACGGTATCGAACCCGTCTTCGCCGTCATGGCCGACGGACGTTACCGTGACGACTGGCCGTGGTTGGGCAGCGAGGACGAACGCCGCCGCAGCGTCATCAACAAACCCTTCAACGCACCCGACGGGCCGATCTGCAACGATCTGCGCGAGGCTGGCGCGCTGCTCTCCGCCAGCGCGGATTACCGGCATTCCTACCCGCATTCCTGGCGCAGCAAGGCCAAGGTGATCTACCGCTGCACGCCGCAATGGTTCATCGCGATCGACGAGGCGCAGGATCATCTCTGCGGCAAGACCCTGCGCAAAACCGCGATGGCGGCGATTGCCGATACGCGCTTCGTGCCGGAAAAGGGCCGCCGCCGCCTGACCGCCATGGTCGAGGGCCGTCCCGACTGGCTGATCAGCCGACAGCGCGCCTGGGGTGTGCCCATCGCCCTATTTGTGAATCGCAAAACGGGCGAACTGCTGGTCGACCCGCAAGTGAACGCGCGCATTCAGGAAGCCATCGCCGCCGACACCGTGGATGCCTGGGCCGAAAGCAGCGCTGCGCACTTCCTCGGCAGTGATGCCGACGGAAACCCCCGCGATCCCGCCGATTACGAGATGGTGACCGACATTCTCGATGTCTGGTTCGATTCAGGATCGACCCACTCCTTCGTTCTGGAATCGGCAGAATGGCCGGAACTCCGCAGCCCCGCCGATCTCTACCTCGAAGGCAGCGACCAGCATCGTGGCTGGTTCCAGTCGTCCCTGCTCGAAAGCTGCGGAACGCGGGGCCGGGCGCCCTACGACACGCTGCTGACCCACGGCTTCACCATGGATGCCAAGGGCAAGAAGATGTCCAAATCGCTGGGCAACACCGTCGATCCGCTGAAGATCGTCGATCAGTATGGTGCGGACATCGTTCGCCTCTGGGCCTTGTCGGTCGATTTCACTGAAGACCACCGCATCGGCGACGAAATCCTGAAGGGCGTGGCCGACCAGTACCGCAAGCTGCGCAATACCTTCCGCTATCTGCTCGGCGCTCTGGACGATTACAATGCCGCAGAGGCGCTGCCGGTCGCCGAGATGCCGGAGCTGGAACGCTACATGCTTGTCCTGCTGGAGCGGCTTGACGGCCGGCTGCGGCAGGCGACGGCGGATTTCGACTTCAATGCCTACACCCGCCTGCTGACGGATTTTTGCAACGAGGACCTTTCGGCCTTCTTCTTCGATATTCGCAAGGATTGCCTCTATTGCGACGGGCGGAACTTCGACCGTCGCCGCGCCTATCGCAATGTGCTGGACATCATGTTCCATGCGCTTGTGCGCTATGCGGCACCGGTGCTGGTCTTCACGGCTGAGGAAGTCTGGAAGAACCGCTATCCGGACGCCGAAAGCGTGCATCTGCTCACATGGCCGGAGGTTCCCGCCGCCGATGCCGACATGCAGCGCTGGACAGAATTGCGCAGCCTTCGTGAGCGTGTGATGGAGGCCATCGAACCGCTGCGGCGCGAAAAGTCTATTCGCTCCGGCCTCGAAGCCGATGTCACGGTGCCTGAAGACATGGTTCCGGCGGGCTTTTCCGATGACGATCTGGCAGAGCTGTTCATCACCGCGTCAGTGCGGCGCGGGCAAGCGGAAGGGGTGATGGTGAACCGTTCATCCGAGGACAAATGCGGCCGCTGCTGGCGCCTGCTGCCTTCCGTCGCGGAAGAAGGCGATCTGTGCGATCGCTGCGAAACCGTCGTCGAGCGGGCAGACGCGGCATGAGCAATCCCGTGACCCGATACCGATTGATCGGACTGGCCGTCGCGCTGGCGATCTTCGTGATCGATCAATTTGTCAAATATCTGATGGTCGGGCCGCTCGACCTGCGGAACCAGCCGGGAGGCGTCATCGAATGGCTGCCCTTCTTCGACCTGCGCTGGACGCAGAATTTCGGCGTTTCTCTCGGATTGTTCACCGCCGAATCCATGGAGATGCGCTGGATTCTTGTGGCAGTGACGGCGTGTATCGCGCTTGTCGTGACCGTCTGGATGCTGCGCGAGAGACTGCTCGGAGACATTCTGGCCCTTTCGCTCATCCTTGGCGGGGCGCTGGGCAATATACGCGACCGTTATGAACTCGGCTATGTCATCGACTATGCCGATCTGCATTTCGGCACTTTCCGGCCTTTCCTCATCTTCAACATCGCCGATGCGGCCATAACCATCGGCGTCGTCATCATCCTTGTTCGGTCCTTCTTTCTGCGCGACAGGGACACGAGCGACAAAGAACCGGCGCAAGGCGCCGTGGAGAGCTGATCATGCGACATCTGACACGACTTGCCCCCGCGAAACTGTTTCTGGCAACCGGCGCCTGCGCCATGCTGGCGGCCTGCGGTGGCGGCGGGTTCCTGAACCGCGAACGACCCGATGAATTCGCTGTCCAGCGCCAGGCACCGCTGGTGGTACCGCCCGATTTCAACCTCGTGCCGCCCGCTCCCGGCGCGCCGCGCCCGTCCGAAGGCACGGCGGCGGAACAGGCGCTCGACGTGCTGTTCGGCGGCCCCGCCGCGCGCAGCGAAGTCGAAGCCAGCGCACTCGACCGCGCCGGAAGCGCCGAGCCCGGCATCCGCTCCGCCATCGGGGACGAACAGACCAATACTGTCGCCAAGGGCAGCGTCACCCGCGACATCGTGGCAGCCCCGCAGGGCGATGGCGCGACGGCGCAAGCAGTCATTCCGCAAGGCTGATAAAGGCTTGAACGCCGCCGGACCCTGCGGGTCGCGGCGGCATCGAACCGCTGGCTAGACGTTCTCGTCCAGGACAGGCCGCTCTGCCAGCGGACTGACCAGCAATTTGTCGATCTTGCGGCGATCCATGTCGATCACTTCGAAACGCCAGCCCTGATCGGTGAAATGTTCACCTTCGGTCGGCAGATGTTTAAGCACCGACAGGACATAGCCTGCCGCCGTGGCGAATTCCCGGTCATCGGAATAGGTCAGCCCCAGCCTGTCGCCCAGCGTATCTGCATTGAGTGCGCCGGAGATCAGCATCGAACCGTCCTCGCGCTCGATGATGGTCGGCGATTCGCCCTGGTCTTGGTCGCTGGCGAAACTGCCGACCAGAGCGGTCAGCAGATCGACCGGCGTCACAATGCCGTCGAGGTGGCCGTATTCGTCATGCACCATCGCCATGGCGATTTCGCTGCCCTGCAAGGTTCGCAGCGCATCCATGGCATCGAGCTGATCGGGTATCACCTCGGCCTTGCGAGTCAGCGAGGCGAGGTTGACCCCATGTCCTGAAACCAGGGCGGCCAGAACCTCGCGCACTTTGACCACACCCACCACCCGGTCCGGCGACCCGTCCGCGACCGGAAGCAGCGAATGCGGGCTTTCGTCGATGGTCCTGCGGATCGCAGCCTCGTCGGCGGCGATGTCGATCCAGTCGACCTCGGTTCGCGGGGTCATCATCTCGCGCACGGGGCGCTCCGCCAGGCGCACCACGCCGGCCAGAATGGCGTGCTGCTCCTGCTCGATCACGCCGGAACGCGTCGCTTCGGCAAAGATCATGTGCAGTTCTTCGGCGGTGACATGCGATTCGCCTGACGGGCGTATGCCGAGGAGCCGCATCAGGACGCGGGACGAGGAATCGAGCAACCACACCAGCGGCGCGGCGACCCGCGCCAGGATGCGCATGGGCCTGGCCATGATGACCGCGATAGGCTCTGCAGCCCGGAGGGCGATCTGCTTCGGCACCAATTCCCCGACGACAAGGCTGAAATAGGTGGTCAGCGCGATGACAAGGACGAAGCCTGTCTCGGCGGCATATTCGGGCGGCATGCCGAGGGCAGCCAGCCGTTCGCCAACGGGGCCGCCCAGGCTCGACCCGGAATAGGCACCTGCGATGATGCCGATCAGGGTGATGCCGATCTGCACGGTGGAAAGGAACTTGCCGGGATCGGAGGCCAGAGACAGCGCGGTCTGCGCTGCCTTGCTGCCGCCTTCTGCCGCCGCGCGCAAGCTGCCGGTGCGTGCCGAAACAATGGCGAGTTCGGACATGGCGAACACGCCATTGAGGACGATCAGGCCGGCGATGATGATCAGGTCTGGCCAGGGAAACGGGGTCACACATGCCGCGCTAGCAGATTATTTTGCCCGCGCCACAAACTTTGGTGCAGGGATCTGCGGATTGCCGGCTGCCTCCTGATCCTGCGGGACAGGCTCGCCGGGAACAGGGCGGGAGACGAATGGTTGTGAATGGGTAGGCGCGTGTGGGAGCGCCGGCGAACATGCGGCAAAGAACCGTGTAATATGAGGAATCTATAATGAAATTTATCAAATCGCGCGTCCTGATGTCCAGCGTCGCAGCGCTCTCCCTCGTCAGCCTCTCGGCCTGTGTCACCGACCCGAACACCGGTGAGCAGAAAGTTTCACGGACCGTTCTCGGCGGAGCCGGCGGCGCACTTGCAGGCGGCCTTCTGGGTGGCCTGATCGGCGGCAAGACGGGCCGCATCATCGGCGCAGTCGGCGGCGGTGCTGCCGCAGGCTATGTCGGTTACCGCATGGACCAGCAGATCAGGGAATTGCGCGAACAGACCAGCGGGACGGGTGTCGACGTCACTGAAGTCGACAATGGCCAGGCAATTCTCGTGAACCTGCCTGATGGCGTGACTTTTGCCACTGGAAGCTATCAGATCAACCAGACTTTCCGGAATACGCTGGACCGGGTTGCAGCCAGCCTGCAGCAATATCCGAACAGCCTGATCGACGTTTACGGCTATACCGATTCGACCGGCTCCGACACATTCAATCAGCGCCTGTCCGAACAGCGGGCGCAGGCAGTGGCCAATTATCTGACCTCACGCGGGGTCAGCGCCGCTCGCATCCGTTCGCAGGGCTTCGGTGAAGATCCGTCCTACTTCGTGGGCGACAACGCCACGGCAGAAGGCCGCGCGCTGAATCGCCGCGTCGAGATCAAGATTGTGCCATTCAGCCAGGAAGAGGTCGAAGCGGCCCAGAGGCAGCAGGGTTACTGATCGAGTTCCTTGAGATCAGCGCAAGGAAGGGGTCGGCATTGCCGGCCCTTTTCGTTGCAGCTTACAAGATTGCAGTTCTTCAGCTTGGGCGAGCGAGTCGGCTGGCGCGTTCGGCTAGCCTGTCGACCGCGTCACCGTGAATGGCGGGCGCTGTGACGAGCAACCCGAAAGCGCGCGGGTCGCGCTTGTTATAGGCCAGCTTGTTGCCGAACGCGTCCGTGACTGCCGCGCCTGCCTCGCGCGCAATCAGGGCGGCCGCACCGATGTCCCACTCGAACCCCCAGCGAAGGGTGGCGAGTATGTCGGCCTGGTCCGCGGCAACCATGGCTATGCGCAGGGCGATGGAGTTCGGCTTTTCCACCGTAACCAGATCGCGATCTTCGTTCGCCAGGGCATCGGCGGGCGTCCGTGAACCGGGAAAGCCCTTTCGCGTGCTGCCCTGCAGGCGTTCACCGTTGCACCATGCGCCCCGCCCGGCGATCGCGCTCCATTCCTCGCCTCTTGCCGGGGCGCAGAGCATGCCGATCAGCGGCCGACCGGACGATATCAGGGCGACCGACACCGCCCAGCCCTTGCGCCCCCTGATGAAATCGCGCGTTCCGTCGACAGGATCGACCAGCCAGATCAGATCACGATTTAAACGGTCCGGATTGTCAGCCGTCTCTTCTGAAAGCCACCCGGCAGAGGGCAGCAAGCGGCCCAATTCGCGGCGCAAAAAGGTATCCACCTCGACATCGGCGCTGCACACCGGGTTGCCCGGTGATTTTTCCCAGCTGTCGAGGTCATGCCCTGCACCGGGCCATTGCCCATGTGCGATTCGCCCGGCCTCGCGGGTGATTTCGAGGAGTCTGTCGTGGTCGATCATGCGCGGGCACCCCCTGCGCCCGGACGGGGCACTTTTCAAGCGCCCATGCATATGCAAGAGGCACCATGAACATTCGCCCCCAGGGCTCAACCCGCCAACAGGACCGGACACGCCATGAACATTCACGAATACCAGGCCAAGGAACTTCTTGCGAAATACGGCATCGGCATCCCCGCCGGCCATGCAGCGACGACCGTCGAAGAAGCAGTCGAAGCGGCGAAGAAGCTGCCCGGGCCACTCTATGTCGTGAAGGCGCAGATCCATGCCGGTGGCCGCGGCAAGGGCAAGTTCAGCGAATTGCCCGCCGATGCAAAGGGCGGCGTGCGCCTCGCCAAATCGGTGGGGGATGTCGAAAGCGATGCCAGGGACATGCTCGGCAACACGCTGGTCACCATCCAGACCGGTGACGAAGGCAAGCAGGTCAACCGCCTGTATGTGACCGACGGTGTCGATATCGAGAAGGAATATTACCTAGCCCTTCTGGTCGATCGCGCCAGCGGGCAGGTCGCCATGGTCGCCAGCACCGAAGGCGGCATGGACATCGAGGACGTGGCGCATGAGACGCCCGAAAAGATCACCACGATCACCATCGACCCGGCGCAGGGCTTCATGCCGCATCACGGCCGCGCCGTGGCCTTCGCGCTGAAACTTGAGGGCGACCTCAACAAGCAATGCCAGAAAGTGGCGAAGCAGCTCTACACCGCCTTCATGGAACTCGATGGCGAGATGCTGGAGATCAACCCGCTGGTCGAGACCAAAGACGGCAATCTGCTGGTGCTGGACACCAAGATGAGCTTCGATGGCAATGCGCTTTATCGTCACAAGGATGTGGAAGCGATGCGCGACGAAAGCGAGGAAGACCCCGCCGAAGTCGAAGCCAGCGAATACGACCTCGCCTATATCAAGCTGGACGGTAACATCGGCTGCATGGTGAACGGTGCAGGCCTCGCCATGGCGACTATGGACATCATCAAGCTGAACGGCGCATTTCCGGCGAACTTCCTCGACGTTGGCGGCGGCGCGACGAAGGAAAAGGTCACCGCAGCGTTCAAGATCATCCTGAAGGACCCGGCTGTCGAAGGCATCCTGGTAAATATCTTCGGCGGGATCATGAAGTGCGACATCATCGCCGACGGTATCGTCGCCGCGGCGAAGGAAGTGAATCTTTCCGTTCCTCTGGTCGTCCGTCTGGAAGGAACCAACGTGCAGCAAGGCAAGGACATTCTCGCCAATTCGGGCCTGCCGATCGTCAGCGCCGACGATCTGGGCGATGCCGCGAAGAAGATCGTGGCGCAGGTGAAGCAGGCCGCCTGATTCGCGCCTGTGGGCGACCATCACCAGTAAATTGGGCGGCATCGCGAGGTGCCGCCCTTTTTTCATGAGTACGGAGCAAACAGGCGGACGTTACGACATCGCCACCGCCGCACCGAAAGCAGGAAAAGCAACGTTCCCGCGCCCCTTGACCTTCCGGTTCCGGAACGCGAAGGCAGGGCGCGACGTTACCTAATCGAACGCGGCGTGCAGCCGCGCAACTTCTAGCGAAGAGGCAGCCATGAAAATTCTCGTCCCCGTCAAGCGGGTGATCGACTACAACGTCAAGCCGCGCGTGAAGGCGGATGGATCGGGCGTTGATCTCGCCAATGTGAAAATGAGCATGAACCCCTTCGACGAAATCGCCGTCGAGGAAGCGATCCGCCTGAAGGAAGCCGGCAAGGCGGAAGAAATTGTCGCCGTGTCCATCGGCCCGGCAAAGGCGCAGGAAACGCTACGCACCGCACTCGCCATGGGCGCTGACCGCGCCATTCTGGTCGAAACCGATGAAGAGGTCGAGCCGCTGGCTGTCGCCAAGATCCTCAAGGCCATCGCCGCCGAGGAAGAGCCCGGCCTGATCATGCTGGGCAAGCAGGCGATCGACGACGATGCCAACCAGACCGGTCAGATGCTGGCCGCGCTGATGGAGCGCCCGCAGGGCACCTTCGCCAATACGGTCGAGGTCGACGGCGACAGCGTGACCGTGAAGCGTGAAGTCGACGGCGGCCTGCAAACGGTCAAGCTGACGATGCCCGCCATCGTCACCACCGATCTGCGTCTGAACGAGCCGCGTTACGCTTCACTGCCCAACATAATGAAGGCGAAGAAGAAGCCGCTCGATAGCAAGACGCCCGCCGATTACGGCGTCGATACGGCCAAGCGCCTGACGACGACCAATGTCTCCGAACCGCCGGTTCGACAGGCTGGCGAAAAGGTCGCGGATGTCGATGCGCTGGTCGCCAAGATTAAGGCGCTGGGCATCGCCTGACATCTGGGCCTGACATCTGGGCCTGACATCTGGGCCTCACGGCAGGCCGAGCCGCCCCCGCAAGTTTCTGACAGGAAGAACCCATGAAAACTCTCGTTCTCGTCGAACATGACAACGCATCCGTCAGGGATGCAACTCTGGCGACCGTCACGGCCGCAGCCGCCATCGGCGACGTCGATCTGCTGGTGGCCGGCAGCAATGCCCGCGCCGCCGCCGACGAAGCCGCGAAGGTCGCCGGCGTCGGCAAGGTGCTGCTGGCCGACGACGCTGCTTACGAGCACCAGCTCGCCGAAAATGTTGCGCCGTTGGTTGCCGGACTGATGGCGGATTACGACGCCTTCGTCGCGCCCGCCACGACCACCGGCAAGAACATCGCTCCGCGCGTCGCCGCGCTGCTAGACGTGATGCAGATTTCCGACATCATGTCGGTCGAAGGCGACAAGACCTTCACCCGCCCGATCTATGCAGGCAATGCCATTGCGACAGTACAGTCCAGCGACGCGAAGCTGGTGCTGACCGTACGCGGCACCGCATTCGACAAGGCAGAAGCCGAAGGCGGTTCCGCATCGGTCGAGGAAGTGTCAGGCAAGGGCGATTCGGGCCTTTCAGAATTCGTCAGCCAGGAGCTGGCCGAAAGCGAACGCCCGGAACTGACCAGCGCCGGCATCATCGTGTCGGGCGGCCGGGCACTGAAAGATGCTGCCACGTTCGAACAGTACATTACCCCGCTCGCCGACAAGCTCGGCGCTGGTATCGGCGCGAGCCGCGCCGCAGTGGACGCAGGCTACGTGCCCAACGATTACCAGGTCGGGCAGACCGGCAAGATCGTGGCCCCGGACGTCTATTTCGCCATCGGCATTTCGGGCGCGATCCAGCATCTGGCGGGTATGAAGGACTCCAAAACCATCATCGCCATCAACAAGGATGAGGACGCACCGATCTTCCAGGTCGCCGACATCGGGCTCGTCGGCGATCTGTTCAAGATCGTGCCGGAATTGACCGAAAAGCTGTAAAAAGCGCTTCGATGACAAGAATCTGGGGGGTCTGCAGGTCTGCAGGCCCCTTTTTCGTTGGGACCTTTCGCCTTCTCGTTTCTCCGCTATCTGCAAAAAGCAGGGCGATTGCAGCTCGACCTTTCCGGCGAACCTTGCGAAATGCTTGAAAGAGAAGAGCATTCGTGACTCAGTTGACCGATTAGTTCATTCTCTTGAGAACGCGGCAATGAAAAAGATCCTGCTCGCCAGCATTGCCGCCGCACTTGTCACAGCACCGGCGCAGGCCAAAACAATCATACTCGCGCCCTCTTCCAAATGGGCCATTTCCTTTGACGATGAAGGATGTCGCCTCGCCCGGATCTTCGGTGAGGGAGACAATCAAACAACCATGGTCATGATCCGTAGGCGGCCCGGCAGCAGCGGGGATTACATGGTCCTCGCCGGTAAACCTGTCGGCGAGATCCAGGAAAGGCACGGAGTGGAAGTCGGGTTCGGACCGGGCACTGATGTGAACGAGACCAGTCCCTACCGCGGCAGCTTAGGCGAAATCGAACCTGTCCTGATTTTTTCCTCAGTATCGATCCGCCCCGAGAACACGCCAAGCCGATTGGATCAGTCGGAAGAAGATCAGGCCGCTCTGCGTGCTGAGTCTCGAAAGTTGGCCGATGGCGTGACCTACATGATCGTAGCCGACCGATCCGACGAGTTGCGGTTCGACTTCGGATCGATGAAGGAAGTTAACACCGTCATGGACGACTGCGCCAACGGACTCATCGAGGCATGGGGCCTCGACGCAGAAAAGCATGCATCGGCAATGCGCGAGCCTGTCCCGCTAAATGCCGAGGACTGGATAAGAACTTCGGACTACCCGATGAAAATGGTGCGGGCCGGACAGCCTGCAATTGTCAATGTACGCATAATCGTCGGTGCAGACGGGTCGCCGACGGAGTGTCACATCCAGAGCACGACGCGCCCCAAAGCCTTCGACGACGCGGTCTGTTCGTCAATCCTGAAACGTGCCGATTTTGACCCGGCCCTGGATGCAGCGGGCAAGCCGATGAAGTCCTTTCATCAAACCACCGTACACTTCATGATACCCTGACAGGGCCGGTCAGGAGAAAACGGCGTCCAGAGAATGGATGGTCAACCCTACCAATCCGCCGACCAGAGTGCCATTGATGCGGATGAACTGAAGGTCGCGGCCGACAGCGCCCTCGATCCGGCTGGTGACTGTCTGCGCGTCCCAGCGGCGCACCGTTTCGGAAACGAGTCGCACGATCTGCCCGCCGTAGCGCGTTGCCACGCCCACAGCCGTCCGCCGGGCGAAGCGGTTGATCTGGATCTGCAAGCGCCGGTCTTCCTGTAGCGCCTTGCCCAGTTCGGCTGACAGTTCTGCGAAATAGCCCGCCATCTGCGACTTGCCTTCGCCAGCCGTGCCGCCGCCGCGCGCCATGGCGATGAGGCTGGTGCGCATCCGCTCCCACACGCCTGTCCACCAATTGCCGAGCGCCGGATTGGCCAGCAATTCCTCTTTCACCCCCTCGACACGCGCGCGCATCGCAGGATCGTTAACCAGATCGTGCGCCAGCTTTTCCAGCCCATCCTCGACTTTGCGGCGCAGCGGATGATCGGGGTCGACCAGGACTTCGGCCAGCATGCGGTACATGCCATCCAGCACTGAATTGGCGAGCCGTTCGTCCAGGCCGGCAAAACGCAAAAAGGCATTGGCGCGGCTCTGGATCATTTCCCGGACCAGCGGCTCGTTCTCTTCCAGCGTCACTCCCGCCCAGCGGATGAAAGCATCGATCAGCGGCAGGTGACGCTTGTCGGCAATAACGGCGGACAGCATCTGGCCCATCAGCGGCGCGATCTCGATACGTGCAAGTTGCGCCTTCAGCCCGGCCTGCACCTGACCGCCAAGCCGTTCCTGATCCAAAGATTCCAGCACTTCTGCAAACAGTTCGCCGGCACCGGCGCCGATCCTGCCGCGAAGCCCCTCACTATCGCCTTTTGGCCCTTGTGCCGGTCCCGTCAGAAAAGCGCCGGCACCTGCGGCGAGGTTCATCGACTGCATGCGTCGGGCGATGACGGCGGGGGTCAGGAAATTGGCCCTGAGGAAATCGGCCATCGTATCGGCGATGCGATCCTTGTTTTCAGGGATGATTGCCGTGTGCGGGATCGGAAGCCCCATGGGGCGCCGGAACAGGGCGGTGACGGCGAACCAGTCCGCCAGGCCGCCAACCAGGGCAGCCTCGGCAAAGGCATGCAGATAACCCCAGGCGGTGTGCTGATGCTCGAACTCGCGGGCCAGCAGGAATAATCCCGCCATGAGCACGAGCATGAGGGTCGCAGCGATCCGCATCCGGCGCGCCCGGTCGGGTTGTTCTGCGGCGGCAGCCATGGCCACGCGCTGCGGAGGAGAAGGCGGTGTTACGGCGGGCTTCACTATTCGGCCGGCACCGCTACCCCGCCGCCCCTGCGATCGTCCTCGTCAGGATCGCTCCAGCTTGTCTCATCCCCGTCCTGATAGGTGAGGAAGGTGCGGCGAAGCCAGGGGCCGAGGCGCTTTTCGAAGCCGTCAGCGAGGCTGAAACCGGCGGGAACGATCAGCAGCGTGAGGAAAGTGGACACGATCAACCCGCCGATCACCGTCACGCCCATGGGGGCACGCCAGGCCGCATCGCCCGTCAGGGAAAGGGCGGTGGGGACCATGCCGGCGGTCATCGCGACCGTAGTCATGACGATGGGCTGCGCACGCTTGTGCCCGGCATCCATGATCGCCGTGTATTTCGGCACGCCAGAATCCATCTCCTCGATCGCGAAATCGATCAGCAGGATCGAGTTCTTCGCCACGATGCCAAGCAGCATCAGCAGGCCGATATAGACCGGCATGGAGACTGGTTGCCCGATCAGCCAAATCGCCAGCAATCCGCCCAGCGGTGCCAGCAGCAGTGAGGTCATGTTCACCAGCGGCGACACGAAGCGTTTGTACAGCAGCACCAGCACGGCAAATACCAGCAGGACGCCGGTGACCACCGCGACCATGAAATTGTTGATCATCTCGGCCTGCCATTCATCTTCACCGACGGGGCGGTTCGACACGCCGGGGGGCAGATCTTGCATGATCGGCAATTGCTGAATGGCCTCGTTCACCGGCCCCTTCACAGCCCCTTGCGCCAGGTCCGCACCGACGAAAATACGACGGGACTGGTTAAAGCGCTGGATCTGCGTGGGCCCGGACCCGAACCGGATTTCCGCCACCCGGTCCAGCGGTACCGAACCGCCAGAAGCCGTCGGTACCGGCAGGTTTTCGATAGTGCCGATATCGCGGCGCGAGCTTTCGGGCAGCACGACGCGGATCGGCACCTGCCTGTCGCTCAACGAGAATTTTGCCGCATTCTGGTCGATCTCGCCAAGCGTCGCGATGCGGATCGTCTGGCTGAGTGCAGCGGTGGTGACGCCAAGCTGCGCAGCGAGATCTAGGCGCGGTTCGATGATCAGTTCCGGCCGCTGCAGATCGGCGTCAACCCGCGGGGCGATGATGCCCGGCAGGCTCTGCATCTGCTGAACCAGCGTCTGCGCCGTCGCATCGAGCACATCGGGATCCGATCCCGTCAGCATGACCGAGATATCGCGACCGGTGCCGAATCCACCGGATTGCGAAGCGAACGAGATGCGGGCATCGGGAATTTCCTGCAGTTCAGGCGCGAGGCGGCGCTCAAATTCGATGCTCGTCGCCTCTCGATCCGGAGTCAGGGTGACGTAAAGAGTGCCGCTGCCTTCATTCACCCGCTCAAGAACCCGGAGAACCTCAGGCTGCGCCTCAAGCAGGCGCGTGGCATTGTCTGCCACCGCTTCCGTCTGTTCGATGGTCGTGCCCGGCACCATCTCGATGCTGACGCGGCTGGTATCCTCATTGATGGTGGGCTGAAACTGCTGCGGCAGATTGGCCAGCAGCGCAAAGGTGCCGATTAACGCTGTAACGCCGATGCCGAACATCCAGAGGCGGTGGTCGTGCATTCGCGCATGTGTCCGGCCTGACAACCAGGCATAGGCTTGTCCGAAACGCCCGGGCAATTTGCGCAACAGCCAGCTGACGAGCACGGCAAACAAGAAGGCCGCAAGAACGCCGGCGATCAGCGCCGCAATCATCGTCAGTAAAGCGGGAACGCCAGCCCCGCCGAGATAGCTCCAGGCGAAGTACGTCGCGCCGCCAAACGCCGCGATTGTCGCGATCGTGACGAGAACGAAGACGAGGCGTGAAGCGAAGCCGGTCGGTGCCGGCTGCAGACGGCTGCGGATGGCGCGGCTATGTTTGGACTCCAGCGTCCAGCCGAGCACCTTCATGTACAGGTCCATGGCTCGGCCCTCGCCGTGGCTGGCATGGCCATGCGCCTTGAGGAAATAGGCTGCCAGCATGGGCGTTATCATGCGGGCGACAAGCAGCGACAGCAGCACCGCAATCACGACCGTCAGTCCGAAATTCTTGAAAAACTGCCCCGAAATGCCCGGCATCAACCCGACCGGCATGAAGACCGCGACAATCGAAAAGGTCGTGGCGACCACGGCAAGGCCGATTTCGTCAGCGGCCTCGATGCTCGCCTGATAGGCCGATTTGCCCATGCGCATATGACGCACGATATTCTCGATCTCGACGATGGCGTCATCGACCAGCACACCCGCCACGAGGCTGAGCGCTAGCAGCGACAACGTGTTCAGCGTGAACCCGAGCAAATCCATGAAGAAGAAGGCTGGAATGGCCGACAGCGGAATGGCAATGGCGCTGATGATCGTTGCGCGCCAGTCGCGAAGGAACAGGAACACAACGAAGATCGCCAGCAGCGCGCCTTCGATCATCGCCGCCATCGAGCTTTCGTACTGGCTCTTGGTGTAATCAACCGTGGTGAAAAGCTGGGTGAACGTCACGCCGGGGTTTTCTTCCTCCAGCGCCTCCAGCTCAGCGATGGCGGCATCATAGACCGTGACATCCGACGCGCCCTTCGCCCGCTCGAAACCGAAGGTTACGACCTGTCGCCCGCCCAGCTTGGCTATGGACCGCTGTTCTGAAAAGCTGTCGCTGACATTGGCGACATCGGACAGCCTGATGGTGTTGCCGTTGCCGAGGTTGATGCGCGTGTTCGAAAGATCAAAAGCAGTATCGGCATTGCCGAGGACGCGCACGGATTGCCGCGAGCCGGCTATCTCGGCCTGTCCACCAGCGGCATCGACATTCACCTGGCGCAAAGCCGCGTTGATCTGGCTTGCGGTGACGCCCAGCGACTGCATTCGCGACGGGTCGAGGATCACCCGTATTTCACGATCCACCCCGCCAGCCCGGCTGACCGCGGCCATGCCTTCAATGCCCAAGAGGCGGCGCGAAACGGTATCGTCGATGAACCAGCTCAGCTGCTCCATCGTCATGTCGTCCGCCTGCACCGCGTAATAGCCGATCGGACCGCCGCCGCCCGCATCGATCTTCGTCACTCGCGGCTCGAGAATGCCGTCAGGCAGATCGCTGCGGATCTGGTCAACGGCATTCTTCACCTCGTTTACGGCTTCGTTCGAGTCCGTGCCGATGGCGAATTGAACGAAGGTGTTGCTCGACCCCTCGCTGGCCGTCGACTGAATCTCGTCGACTCCGTTGACCGACCGGATCGCGGCCTCGACCTTCTGCGTGATCTGCGTCTCGATCTCTGTCGGCGCGGCACCGGGCTGCGCCACGGTAACGTTGACGGCCGGGAAATCGATATCCGGATTATTGTTCACCTGCATGCCGGAAAATGACAGAATTCCGGCGATCATCAGCCCGATGAACAGGATGATGGGAATGATCGGATTACGGATCGACCAGGCAGATATGTTACGCAGATTCATGTAATCAGGCCCTTACGACCCCTGCCTCACCTGTTGGGGGGCGATGACGTCGCCCTCGCTGTAGAAGCCGCCTGCCCGCAGCACGATGCGTTCATTCCCCGACAGGCCGCCTGCGATGGTGATGCCTTCCTCGGTGACGTTGCCGGTCGTCACGGCACGCCGCACCAGGCGGTTGCCTTCGCCGACGATCAGCACATAGCTGCCCTGCTCGTCGGAAAGAATCGCGCTCTCCGGCAGTACCGGCGCCACGACAGTGCCGCTGTTGATGACGGCACTGGCGAAACCGCCCGGGCGCAGGGCCGGGTCGTAGGACAGGGCGATGCGCGCAGTGCCCTGGCGGGTCTGCTCGTCGATGGTGGGCGCGAGCTGCCAGATCTGGCCGGTGAGGGTCTGTTCGCTGCCGACAGGCGTCACCTGCGCAGGCGCACCGACGGACAGGCGCGACAGATCGTCTTCGCCAACGCGTGCCAGAAGCTCCATTTCGCCGCCGCGAGCGATAACGAAGAGCGCACCCGAACCGGCACCGACGATCTGGCCGGGTTCGACATTGCGTTCCAGCACGAGGCCCGAGGCGGGCGCGGTGACGTTGAGTCGCTCGTTGCGGGCCTGCAATTCGCTGGCCTGCGCACGCGCCACGCGCACGCGGGCGACGGCGGCATCGCGGGTGGCCGTCAGCCGGTCGACATCCGCTGTGGAAATGAAGCCGCGATCAACCAGCTGCAGGGCGCGGTCGAGGTTGGATTGGGCAAGGTCGGCATCGGCCTGCGCCACCTGTACCTGCGCCGAAGCGCCTGCGGCCTGCTGGTTCTGAACCGACCGGTCAATGATGGCCAGCGTCTGGCCTTCGCTCACCCAATCGCCGGCATCCACGGGAACGGCGACGACGCGCCCACCTTCGCCCGCGACACCGACCGGCAAGGCGCGGCGTGCAGCCAGCGATCCGGTGGCGGAAATGGATCCTTCGATAGTGGCATTGCCCGGTGAGACGACGCTGACCGTGGGCACCTGCTCCACCTCGGCTACAGCTTCTTCTTCCCCGGCCATGAGGAAATAGGCGACTGCGGCCAGAACCAGCGCGGCGATGATGGCGAAGATGACCCACCTCTTGCGCGCACGCTTTTTCGCAACTGCGACATCGTCTTCGTGGTAGCCGTCGCCTTCGAAGCCGTCCGAGCGCATGGGTGCCGACAGGCCGGAAGAGCCTGTATCGTGCATTCCGGGGTCCCGCCTGCGGGCAGAGCCTGAGTCGATCGTCGTTTCGTAATTCATCGGGCCGCCTTCGCTTAGTCGCGGTGTGTTATACGCCTAAATCACCTGCCGACAAGGGCAGGGCGTATCTGGGCGCGTGCATATACCGGCGCGGTGGGCAGCGCAATCGACTGGTCGACGGATGACGTTATCGTCCGACGAACGTGCAGTCCTGCTTGATAGAAGCAGGCCGCAGAATGAGAAAAGGCGGGTGCAGCAACGCCGCACCCGCCCTTCGTCGAGCTATTCTGCTAAAATATGTATTTACCGTACGCGGCCACGCTGCACGAGGTTCACGATCGCCAGAAGAACGCAGGCACCGACGAAAGCGATGATGAGGCCGGTAAGCGAGAATTCCTGAATCGTGCCGCCCCAGCCGAATGCATTTGCGATGAGATTGCCGATCAACGATCCGATGATGCCGACGACGATGTTCCAGAAGATGCCCATCGAGGCATCACGGTTCATGACGAGGCTGGCGAGCCAACCGGCGATACCGCCGATGATGATCGCGATAATCCATTCCATAGTACTTCCTCCTGAAGTGTTCTTTTCTTACTTCAAGACGAGAAACTACGACAGGCTTGCACTTGTTCCCGCTGTTTCGTCTCTAAACGCGCGATGAAAGGCAGCGCGATGGATTTATGGCCGTTTTCCAGCAATACTGGCGGACAGATTTAATCGGACCTGATCAGAAGCCTGCTTTCCTGCAGCCCTCGTCTGTGCTCAATATTTGAGCTGTCGTTCATACAGGTCGCGATAATGCTGGATGCGCGTGACGCGAAGGCCCTGCATGCCCGACCGGTCGACAGCACGCTGCCAGGAAGCGAATTCCTCAAGTGTCAGGCCATAGCGCTCGAGCACTTCATCCATCGTCAGCAGCCCGCCATTGACGGCGGCCACCACTTCCGCCTTGCGGCGAACGACCCATCGCTTCGTGGTCGGCGGCGGCAGATCGGCTACCGTCAGCGGCTCTCCGAGTGGGCCAATGACCTGCGCAGGCCTGATGTCTTGGTTTTCAATCATTGTATCTCTCGGTCGCCACGGTCCGCTTGTACCGGGGGTGAGCATTGCATCGTGGTGGTTTGCCATGCTCTAAAGCAAATTGGTTAACGGGCGGTTTTCCCTAGTTAACCGATGGCGATTGTTCCGTTTCGGACCCGCCATGCGTGTCAAGTTCGCTATCCGCCTCGGCACGCAGAAGATGCCGCAAGTCGCGGGCGGCGGCGAGGCGGGCCGTCAGCTCGGCCCAGAAAAGCGGCCGCAGTTCCGGCGAGTCGTCAGGTTCACCGGCGGATTTTTCCGCGTCGAAGCCGAACCGTTCCAATGTGCTGATCTCGATCATGCCGTTCACTTAGCGGTCGCATGGTCAATATCCGGTAAATGCCGCCTTCAGCGAATATTAGGCTTACCGGCCGGTTGCGGGACCCTTGCCGCCCCCGCCCGCCCTTTCGCCATCACCGTTGCGCGTGTATGAGCGGCTGCATGAACGCACCCTCTTTCATCAAGGATACCACGCAATCGGCCCCGGCTTCAGCCTTCGGCTCGATCGAAGATCCGTCGACCGTGTTCGAACTCCCGCGCCCGCCTGCCGAATGCCGCATCGTCGTCGCGATGTCAGGCGGAGTCGATTCCTCCGTCGTGGCCGCTCTCGCCGCCCGGAGCGGAGCTGAAGTGATCGGCATAACCCTGCAATTGTTCGACTATGGTGCCGCCACCGGGCGCAAGGGCGCCTGCTGCGCCGGAGAGGATATAGCCGATGCGCGTGCGGTTGCAGACCGGCTGGGCATCGCGCATTACGTGTTCGACCACGAGAGCGCCTTTCGCGACGACGTTGTCGACAATTTTGCGGATGATTACCTGAAGGGCCGCACGCCGGTGCCCTGCATTCGCTGCAACATGGGGCCAAAATTCACCGATCTGTTCCGCATGGCGCGTGAGCTGGGGGCGGACTGCCTCGCCACCGGACATTACGTGCGCCGCGAGAATGGCGCAGCCGGACCGGAACTGCACCGCGCCTGCGACCCGGCGCGCGACCAGTCATATTTCCTGTATGCCACGACGGAGGATCAGCTGGACTTCCTGCGCTTCCCCTTGGGCGGGATGCCCAAGACGCAGGTGCGCGAACTGGCCGACACTGCGGGCTTGAGGAACGCTGCGAAGCCCGACAGCCAGGATATCTGCTTCGTGCCCGATGGCGATTACGCCAAGGTGGTGAAGAAGCTGCGACCGGAAGGTGCCCGCCCCGGTCCGATCGTGCATGCCAGAACCGGCGAGGTGCTGGGACAGCACGAGGGAATCGTCCACTTCACCGTCGGACAAAGACGCGGGCTGGAAATCGGCGGCCAGCCCGAGCCTCTCTATGTGGTCGGCCTCGATGCCGACACGGCGCAGGTCCGCGTCGGCCCCAAGGCGATGCTGGCGGTAAACAGCGCAACGATCATCGAGACGAACCGTATCGGTCCGCTGCCCGACGCACCGCTAACCGCCAAGGTACGGTCCTTGTCCAAACCCGTTCCCGTCACTGTCGTGGGCGAACTGGGTGAAGGAAATCCGATCATTCTGCATTTCGCTCAGGCCGAATTCGGCGTCGCCCCGGGCCAGGCGGCGGTGATTTATGCCGGAGAACGGGTGGTTGGCGGCGGCTGGATCGATGCGACCAGCGCGGCAGCCTGAATTACGGCCCGAAAGACGGCCCGCTTGACAGCCGGCATCGATGGATATGCGCTCACATCCGCCTACGCATGTTCCGCCGCTTGCGCTGATCCTACTGCTGGCATTCTGTGCCTTGCCAGCCGTGTTCTATCTGCTCTCCGATCGCGCATCCGACCTTCCGGAAGACAATTACATTGTTTCGGACGGCGCGGCTGGTTCGCCTCTATCGGACCTGCCGATGCGCGGTCTGACCTATGGGCCGGACGGAAGGGCCAGTCTGCTCCAAGCTCCTGCCCGCATCCTGGCCATGGACCGTGAGCGCGATAACACCTCGGAAGCGCGCAGCGTTCCCGACCGGTCTGCTCCTCGGCCTATCTGGAAAGAAGAGCCGCAGCGGAACGGGCCGAAGCAGCGGCCGATGCAAAGGTCGAGCCACTTTCGAAGCCTGCCAAGCGCGTGGTGACGCTGTCTGCCCACCCCCGGGCATTCCGCGAACCCCACCCCTCATGCCCGGCAATGCAGAGTGCCGGCTTCCATCCGAAAACCCCTAGTCGCGATATTCCTGCAGGACGCAGCCATAGCCCTCGCGATAGGTCGCAGTATCGCTCTTCAGCAGGGGGAAGCTGGCGGTAACGCTTTTGGACGCCAGATCTTCTGAAAGCGAGATCGCTTCCATTCCGGCGATGCGGTCCTTCTCGCAATCCTCGATATCGCGCCCCGCGACGAATCGGCATGAACAACCCACCCGCGCTGCGTATGCCGTGCCTGCACCGGTGTAGCCCTGAATGGGCGCGCGGTAATAATATGCAGCGCCCGCCCCGATCACGCCGATCAACAGGACGATCCACCACCACCGGCCAGAAGATCGCCCCCCTGAACCGCGCGGGGCAGGCGCGGTGCCGCGGCGCTGGCGACCGCCCGAGGCGGGCCGTTTCTGTTTTGTCGTTGCCAAGCGGGAAACCTCCATGCCAGTGACGCGCCATGACGCTGCGGCCCGCCCCCCTTATCGCCTGCCTTGCCCTGCTGCCAAGCCTCGGCGCGTGCAGCGATGAAGTGGCAGCGCCCGAACCGTTGTCGAGCATGGCACTGGCCGCCGTAAGCGAAGATCCGGGCGCGCCGACGGAGCAACTCGCCCGCGCGGTCGACGATCTTTTCATCGACGAGGATCGGCTCGGCGATACGCGAGCGCTGGTGGTGATGCACGAGGGCGAGGTTGCGGCAGAACGGTATGGCCCGGATTACGGGCCGGAAACCCGCTTCGTCAGCTGGTCGATGGCGAAGACCATCACGGCGGTGATGATCGGGATGCTGGTCGCCGACGGGCGGCTGAACCTGGATCGCACCCCGCCGATACCGCGCTGGCAGCGCCCCGGCGATCCGCGCAGCGACATTACCCTGCGCCAGTTGCTGCAGATGCGATCGGGCCTGCGGCACACGGAAGCGGGCAACCCGCCCTACGAATCCTCCGAAGTGCGGATGCTGTTCCTGGACGGCCGCGACGATATGGCCGAATGGGCGGAAAGCCAGCCGCTCGAAGCCGAGCCGGGGCGCGCCTTCGAATATTCGAGCAACACCACGGTCATTCTGGCCGACATCGCCGCCCGCGTCCTGACGCAGAGCGACGATCCCGAGGTGCGGCGACAAGCGGTTTCCTCATACCTGCATGCGCGCCTGTTCGACCCGCTGGGCATGGACTCGATGGTGCCGGAATTCGATGCCAGCGGCACGCTGATTGGCGGCAGTCTGATCCACGGCAATGCGCGCGACTGGGCGAAGTTCGGCGAATTCCTGCGCCACGGGGGCTCTCATCGCGGCGCGCAACTGGTGCCGCGCAAGTGGGTGGAACTCATGACCAGCCCCAGCCCGCGCAGCCCGCATTATGGCGGGCAGACCTGGCTCAACCGCGAAACGGGCGAAAGTGAGCACCCCCTGTTTCCCGATCGCGCGCCCGATTCGATGTTCGCGGCTATCGGCCATATGGGCCAATATGTGCTGGTCTCGCCGGATCAGCGGCTGACAGTGGTGCGCCTCGGCCATTCCGACGATGCCCAGCGCCCGCCCATGCTGCAGGAACTGGCCGACATCATGGAACTCTACCCCAGCCGCTAAGGCCGCTTTATTCGGGCAGGCGGAACTGCCCTTCGACCACCGTCACGCAGGAGCCCGTCAGCACGGCCCGGTCTTCCTCAAGCCGGCACAAAGCATCTCCGCCCCGGCGCGAGGCCTGATGCGCGGTAAATTCCGCCCTGCCCAGTCGATCCGCCCAGAAGGGCGTCAGCGTTGCGTGGGCAGACCCCGTGAAGCTGTCCTCGTCCGCGCCGCCTCCCGGTACGAAGACCCGGCTGACAACATCAGTGTCCCTGCCTGGCGCGGTGCAGATGAACTGATTGTCGCCCAGCAATCCCAGACCGCGAATGTCCGGATCGAGCGCCCGGACGGCGGCCTCGTTCTCGAAAAAAAAGATGTCGTAACCATCCGCATTGCGCCAGATTTCCTGAGGAGTGGCGCCGAGCAGTTTGGCCGCCTCGTCCCACTCGCCCTGCACCGTAGGGATCGCGGGCAGTGCAAGTTCGTAGCCCGTGTCGCCCCGCCGCACCTCGAGAACTCCGGCCTTGCGCGTGCTGAACCGGACTTTGTCCCCGCCATCGCGGGTGAGCAGGGCGTACCCGCTCGCCATGGTTGCATGGCCGCACAGGCGCACTTCTTCCGTGGGCGTAAACCAGCGCAGCTTCCAATCCGCCGCATCGGTCCCGTCGCGGGTGACGAAAGCGGTTTCGGCGAAATTGTTCTCCGCTGCAATCGCCTGCAATGTCGCGTCGGGCAGCCATTCATCCAGCGGCATGACGGCGGCCTGATTGCCGGTGAAAGGCAGGGGCGAGCCCGTATTGCCTGTGCAGGTGAAGGCATCGACATGCCAGTAATCGAGAGTCACGGCGCGCATCCTCAGCTTCCCTTTTCCAGCGATTCGAACAGATTTTCCTCCACCAGCGGATCGTCGGGCTTATCGACATGGCCTTCGGGGTCGATGTGGATCAACAGTTCCATGCCGGGGAAATGCCGGCACAAGTCGCGTTCCACGTCTTCGAGGATATCGTGCGCCTCCTGCACCGTCATTCCAGCCGGCATGTCGACGTGAAACTGCACGAAATCATGCGCTCCGCTGGTGCGCGTGCGTAGATCGTGCAGATTGCTGAGCTGCGGGTGCGTGGCCGCAATCTCGACGAAGCGCTGGCGCTTGTCTTCGGGCCATTCGCGGTCCATCAGATGGTCCACCGCTTCCAGCCCCGCGCGCCACGCGCCCCAGGCCAGCCAGGCGGCGATGGCGAGGCCGATGACCGGGTCCGCCGCGCCCAGCCCGAGATATTGATCGAGCACCAGCGCAGCGATGACCGCCGCGTTGAGCAGCAGGTCGGACTGGTAATGCACATTGTCGGCCTTGATCGCGACCGATCCGGTGCGGGCGATCACGTGGCGCTGCCAGGCGATAAGCGCAAGAGTCGCGACAATCGCGGCGACGGAGACGGCGATGCCCTCTTCTGCCGCCGCCGTGCGTCCTCCGCCCACCAATTGCACGGCGGAACGCCAAGCGATGGCAACGGCCGACACGCCGATCAGCATTACCTGGAACATGGCGGACAAGGCCTCCGCCTTGCCGTGGCCGAAGCGATGTTCCCGGTCCGCCGGTTGCGCGGCGATCCAGACGCCTGCCAGCGTCGCGATACTGGCGACGAGGTCCAGACCCGTATCGGCGAGGCTGCCGAGCATCGCGGCGCTGCCCGTGCGCCATGTCGCCCAGCCCTTCAGCACCGCCAGGAACAGCGCCGTGGCGATGGAGGCATAGGCAGCGCTGCGGGTCAGCGCGGCATCGGATGAGTGCGTGCTCACGGGTACAGCAGCGTATCTGCCCAGCCCGTTTCACCCGGTCGGCGCGTGAACAGGCGCCGATCGTGGAGGCGATTGGGGCGGTCGAGCCAGAACTCCATTCGGTCGGGTCTCAGGGTAAAGCCCGTCCAGTGATCGGGACGCGGCACATCCCCTTCGGGAAAGCGGGCGGCGAGTTCCTCGATCCGGGCGAGATAGGTCGCACGGGTCGGCAAGGGGCGCGACTGGTCGGATGCGGCTGAACCGATCTGCGAATCGCGGCCGCGGGAATGGAAATAGGCGTCCGCCCGTTCGGCACTGACTTCCTGCAACGGCCCTTCGATGCGGATCTGACGGCGCAGGCTCTTCCAATGAAACAGCAGAGCGGCATGGCCATTGGCGCGGATCTCGGTGCCCTTGCGGCTCTGCGCATTGGTGTAGAAGGTAAAGCCCTCTTCCGGCGCATGCTCCTTCAACAGCACCATGCGTACGGACGGGATGCCGTCAGGCGTGGCGGTCGCCAGGGCCATCGCATTGGGATCGTTGGGTTCGCTGTCCTGTGCCTCTGCGAACCAAAGGTCGAACAAGCGGAAGGGATCGCCGTCCTGATCGCTGACGCCGGGTATAGCGCTGGTTGCCAGATCGTCCGCCATGCGAAGGCTCCTGTTCCGACCATATCCGGTCGCTGCCGATAGTGAGCCGGCCCTAGCTTCAATGGCGGCGGGAGGAAAGTGCACCGCGCCATTGCGGCACGCTTGCGCTGCCGCGGTGCATTACCTAGCTGTCACACCATGGCCGACCCCTATCAGACACTTGGTATAACCCGTTCCGCATCCGAGAAGGATATCAAGAGCGCCTATCGCAAGCTGGCGAAGGAATTGCACCCCGACCGCAACAAGGACAATCCGCAGGCATCGGAGAAGTTCAGCAAGGTGACGAACGCCTACGATCTGCTGTCCGATGCCAAGAAGCGCGCCCAGTTCGACCGGGGCGAGATCGACGGCGAAGGCAATCCGACCAGCCCCTTCGGCGGCGGAATGGGCGGCGGCTTCGGCGGTATGGGCGGCGGCCGGTCGGCAGGCGGGCCACAAGGCGGCTTCCGGCCCGAGGATTTTCAGGGCTTCGGCGGGGCGGGCGAGCCCGATCTCGGCGATATTTTCGAAGGCCTGTTCGGCGGGCGTGCAGGCGGGGCACCGGGCGGTATGGGCGGCGGCTTTCAGGGCCGCAGACCGCCCCCGCCGCAGAAAGGCGCCGACATCCAGTATCGGCTGCGCGTTCCCTTTGTCGATGCGGCGACCCGCGCCGACCAGCGGATAACGCTGTCGGACGGCAAGACGATCGACCTCAAACTGCCCGCCGGCGTTGAGGACGGAACCCAGATGCGGCTGAAGGGCAAGGGACAACCAGGCCCCGGCGGCGCTGGCGATGGGTTGGTTACGATCAACATCGACCCGCATCCCTTCTATCGGCGCGAAGGCGACAATGTGGAACTGGACCTGCCGATCACCCTGGACGAGGCGGTGAACGGCGCGAAGGTGCGCGTTCCCACCGTGGACGGGCCGGTCATGATGACTCTGGCGCCCGGCACCAGCGGCGGCAAGGTTCTGCGCCTCAAGGGCAAGGGCTTCACGACAAAGGCGGGCGGCCGGGGCGACCAGCGCGTCACGCTGCAGATCGAACTGCCCGGCGATACCGCAGAACTTGCAAAGCGGCTGGAAGGCTGGAAAGACGGCAGCAACCCACGCAGCGGCTTGGGAGTCTGAAGGGAAAGTCTGACGGAGGTCCGACGTTCCGCGACCAGTTTCCCAACCAGCGCACCACGCAGACGGGGTAGGTTTGGCCGAAAGCACGATTGTCCCGCCGGAAGAACGCCTTCCCGAAGACCTCACGCCCGAGGCCCGGCGCCAGCAGGCGCTGCGGCACCGGGTCACGCGCAAGGTCGGGCCGGGGAGCCGGACGTGGGAAGTGCTACGCCGGGTCGCGATCGGCACGTATAACGACGGTTTCATTCACGCGGGCAATCTCGCCTATATGGCGCTGCTGGCGATCTTCCCCTTCTTCATCACCGGTGCGGCGATCTTTTCCGTTTTTGGCGAAGAAAGCGAACGCGCGGCGACGATCAACGCCATTCTCCTCGCACTGCCGCCCGTTGTTGCCGACGTGATCGAACCCGTTGCCCTCGATGTGATCAACGCCCGCAGCGGGTGGCTGCTCTGGATCGGCGGCGCGGTGGGGCTCTGGACGGTATCGAGCCTTGTCGAAACCATACGCGACATCCTGCGCCGGGCTTACGGCACTCTGGCGACGCTGGCGTTCTGGCGGTATCGGCTGTTGTCCTTCGGTATCATCCTGGCCGCAGTGATCATCCTGATGCTGTCGCTGATCGCCCAAGTGGTGATCGGTGCCGTTCAGGAGGTAATCTCTGCATACCTGCCCAATCTCGTCAGTGCAGCCACGCAGTTGCAACTGACGCGGATCGTGCCCGCGCTGGGCCTGTTCGGTTCGATCTACCTGCTGTTCTACACCTTGACGCCTCACGGCTATCGCGACCGCGCCTATCCCAAATGGCCGGGTGCACTGGCGGTGACCGTCTGGTGGGTGGTCGTTACCATGGCCCTGCCGCCGGTTCTGCGCAGCTTCTTCACGCTCGACCTGACCTACGGCAGCATGGCCGGGATCATGATCGCGCTTTTCTTTTTCTGGCTGGTCGGGCTAGGGGTCGTCGTCGGCGCGGAACTGAACGCGGCCCTGGCGGAAACGCCTGAAGAAATGGACGTTATCGGCCAGGCGGACGAACGGCGCCGGCAGGACAAGGCGATGGAGGAAGGCGCGGGATGAACGGTCTGATGCACGGCAAGAGAGGCCTCATCATGGGTCTCGCCAACGACAAGTCGCTCGCCTGGGGCATTGCGAAGAAGCTGTCGGAGCATGGTGCCGAACTCGCCTTTTCCTATCAGGGCGACGCCCTGAAGAAGCGGGTCGAACCGCTGGCCGCTCAGCTTGGCAGCGACTTCGTTTTCGAATGCGACGTGTCCGACATGGCGGCGCTGGACACCGCTTTCGACACATTGAAGAGCCGCTGGGAAACGCTCGATTTCGTGGTCCACGCCATCGGATTTTCCGACAAGAGCGAATTGCGCGGCCATTATCTCGATACCAGCCTCGACAATTTCCTGATGACGATGAACATTTCCGCCTACAGCCTCGTTGCCGTGACCAAGCGCGCGGTGGAAATGATGCCGGAAAGCGGCGGCTCGATAATCACCCTGACCTATTACGGCGCGGAAAAGGTCATTCCTCACTACAACGTGATGGGCGTGGCGAAGGCGGCGCTGGAGTCGAGTGTTCAATATCTCGCCAACGATCTTGGGCCGCGCAACATACGGGTGAATGCGCTCAGCGCCGGGCCGGTCAAGACGCTGGCCGCCAGCGGCATCGGCGATTTCCGCTACATCCTGAAATGGAACGAGCTGAACGCACCGCTGCGCCGCAACATCACCATAGACGATGTCGGCGGTGCAGGCCTTTATCTTCTGTCCGACCTGTCGTCAGGCGTTACCGGCGAAGTTCATCATGTCGACGCAGGATACCATCTTGTCGGCATGAAACAGGAAGATGCGCCAGATATCGGCTTGACTTGAGCGCCGTCACCTTTTCCAAACAAAAAGACAAGCGGCTCTCTGTAGCTTTCAGTTGATGCATACAGAAGGCCCTGAAACGGTACGCAAATCACCGGTGGCCAATTTGTTGTATTAACGGCTATTCGATCGAAGAGCTTAAGGCAACAGAATACAGTTCGGCGAGATAGATCGCGAACTTGCTCCTTATTGTAAAGAGCGGGCGTTTACAGGTTTACCTACTCGGGTTAACTACAGTGCTGACTGTCCGCATAAAGAACGCCGTACGTGGTCCACCGCTCTTTGGCTAACGTTTAATTTGGGGTAGTCATCATAGAACTTCGAAAAGTAAGAGCAGGATTGGCTGTACTCTTGTCGTCCTGGCCGTCAAATCGTCTATTTAGAAAATAATTAAAGCCTATCTACAGAAGCATCTCACAAGTATTTACGTCGGGAAGTAAATGGCATCTTTACTATGCATCGAAATATGCACTCTTTCTGCTCTGCCGAAATTAACCCGCCTGCGGCTTCTGCTTGCTTGTCCGAGCGTCGGCAATCAAGGCCGCAAAATAGCGAATAGTCTTTTCCAGGCCTTGCTCAAGCTGAATCTGCGGTTCCCAGTTGAGCACCTTTCTTGCAAGTGCGATATCAGGACACCGTTGAGTTGGATCATCGGAAGGGAGCGGGTGAAAACTAAGTTTCGACCTATTGCCTGTCGCTCTGACGACCTTTTCTGCCAAATCTAATATTGTAAATTCATGCGGATTGCCGATGTTGATCGGCCCTGTAACCTCGTCGGGTGTATCCATTAGCCGAATCAATCCTTCGATAAGATCGTCGACATAGCAAAAGCTGCGAGTCTGAGAACCGTCTCCATAGATGGTGATTTCCTCGCCTTGTAGCGCCTGAACAATAAAGTTCGATACTACGCGGCCGTCTTCTGGGTGCATGCGCGGGCCGTACGTGTTGAAAATCCTCATGACTTTTATCTTGACATCGTTTTGACGATGATAGTCAAAGAACAACGTCTCGGCACATCGTTTACCCTCATCATAGCAGCTACGTACACCAATGGGATTTACATTACCCCAGTAGCATTCGTTTTGAGGATGCATGGCGGGGTCGCCGTAAACTTCTGAGGTGCTCGCCTGCAGGATCTTAGCCCCCGTGCGCTTCGCAAGACCTAGCAATTAATGGCACCATGGACGCTTGTTTTCGTGGTCTGCACGGGATCATACTGATAATGAACTCGGCCATCTCAACATGCTGGAACTGGCGCGGCATTGTGAGGTCGGCCACATGGTCTATGCCAGTTCGTCATCGGTCTATGGCGCCAATACCTCCATGCCCTTTTCGGTGGAGGACCGGGTGGATCACCCGCTCTCGCTTTATGCCGCGACCAAGAAAGCGGATGAATTGATGAGCGAGTCCTACGCGCATCTCTATCGCCTTCCGCTCACCGGCATGCGGTTCTTTACCGTCTATGGCCCATGGGGCAGGCCGGACATGATGCTCTGGAAATTCACCCGCGCAATCCCTGGCGGCGACGTCGTTCCTATCTTCAACGGCGGCGACATGTACCACGATTTCACCTATATCGATGACATCATCAGCGGCATCGTTGCGTGCCTGGACAATCCGCCGGCCGATGATGGAATCGCCAAGCCGGGCGGCAGCATGAAGCCGCATGCCATCTACAATATCGGCAACAACCGCAGCGAGCATCTGATGCGCGTCGTGGAATTGCTGGAGGATGCCTGTGGCCGCAAGGCCAACACGGAATTTCTGCCGATGTAGGCGGGCGACGTGCCCAAGACCTTTGCCGACATCGACGCGATCAGCGACAATCTCGGATACAGACCCGCCGTTTCAATCGAGCAGGGCGTGCCTGAATTCGTGCGCTGGTACCGCGATTATCACGGGGTCTGACTGAGGCCTGCTTCAACTTGCCAGCCGCAAGTCACCTGCGGCCGCTTCTCCGTCCACATCCGGCCAGATGCCGCGGGTGTCATAGACCAGTGCGCGGCTGCGTTCTTCGGCGGGAATCACGCGGAACAGATCGTGGTCTACCAGCACGATGAGGATGCCGCATTCCTCAAGAGCAGTGTCGATGTCGACCAGCGCTGCGCCGGTGTCCTCGAATTCTCTCGGCAGTCTTTCAGCATAAGGTTCGACAATGGCGATCCGCTCGCCGAAGCGGCGGGCCAGGGTTGCCGCAACCAGCCGCGCGGGACTTTCGCGAAAATCGTCGATATTCGCCTTGAAGGCGAGGCCCAGGCAGCCGACCTTCAGGCCCGGGTTGTCGCCGACCAGACGCGTCGCATGCTCGATCACATGCCGCATCTTGGCATCGTTTACGGCCCTTCCGGTGCGGATCAGCGGCGATTGTTCGGGCGCGCCGTGGATAATGAAATAAGGATCCACGGCGATGCAATGGCCTCCCACACCGGGCCCGGGCTGCAGGATATTCACACGCGGATGGCGATTGGCGAGGCGGATTACCTCCCAGACATCCAGCCCCATGGTGTCAGAAATCATCGAAAGCTCGTTCGCGAAAGCGATGTTCACATCGCGGTACGCGTTTTCGACCAGCTTGCACATCTCCGCGCTCCGTGCGTCGGTGGTCACACAGGTGCCGCGAACGAAGCGCTTGTAGAAGGCCAGGGCCTTGCGCGCGCAGCGGGGGGTGATGCCGCCGATGGAGCGGTCGTTATTCGCCAGTTCCTCGAGGATACGTCCAGGCAGCACGCGTTCGGGGCAATAGGCGATGGCCACGTCCGGCGTGCCGACGGCAAGCCCCGGCATGCCCAGATCGGGACGCAACGCGGCAATCCGGTCGCGCATCTTGTCCGTTGTCCCAACCGGGCAGGTCGATTCGAGGATGATCGTGTCACCCTTCTTCACAACGATCGCCAGATCGTCGGCGGCGCTCATGACATAGGACAGGTCGGGCGTGTGATCGCCATCCTTCACGAAGGGAGTCGGCACCGCAATGACGAAGACATCGGCAGCCTGCACTTCGTTGCTGGCCTTGAGCAAACCGCGCTGCACTACGCCGTGGACCAGCCCGTCCAGATCCACTTCCTCGATATGGATTTCGCCGCGATTGATGGTATCCACCACCTGCTGCGACACATCGACCCCGATGACACGACAATTGGCCCGTGCGATGATCGCCGCAGTCGGCAGCCCGATATAGCCAAGGCCGATCACGCAGACCTCAGGTTTGCTCTCGCCGCGCATTCGCTTTTCCCGTTTCATTCAGTCAGTGCCGATCGCCATAGCGCGGTGCCGGTAAAGATTGCAGTAACGATCTCGGTTCAGCGGGCCAGCACGTCGACGATCCGCGGCACGGCCTTGCCATCGCCGAAAGGATTATGCGCCCGGGCCATGGCCGCATAAGCGTGCCGATCCTCGAGCAGGCGGCGGGTTTCGGCGACGATGCGATGCCGGTCCGTGCCCACCAGCCGCGCCGTTCCGGCCTCCACACCTTCCGGCCTTTCGGTGGTTTCGCGCATGACCAGGACTGGCTTGCCCAGTGCCGGCGCTTCTTCCTGCACGCCGCCGCTGTCGGTCAGCATCAAGGTAGAGATATCGAGCAGGCGGGCAAAATGCAGGTAGTCCAGCGGCTCCATCAGCGCGACATTGTCCAGACCGCCGAGCTCGCTGTCCATGATTTTCCGGACATTGGGATTCAAATGCAGAGGGAAGATGATCGCAACGTCTTCCAACTGCGCGATGTCGCGAATGGCGGCGGCAATTGACGCCATGCCTTCGCCAAAATTCTCGCGTCTGTGACTGGTCACCCCGATTATGCGACGCCCTTCGAAGCGCTGCTCCACCGGCGCAAGTCCCGCCGCCAAGCTCGGTTGATCGGCAATGCGACTACTGATCCAGTGCAGCGCATCGATCACGGTATTGCCGGTGACGTGAATGGCACCGGGTTCCACATTCTCCCGCCTGAGAGCGGCGGCGGCGGTTTCCGTCGGAGCGAAATGCCACCGTGCGAAACTGCCGACGATCTTGCGATTCACTTCTTCCGGCCAGGGGTGGTGAATATTGCCGCTGCGCAGCCCCGCCTCGACATGCGCGACGGGGATCTTGCGGTAATAGGCCGCCAGTGCGCCGCACATGGCGGTTGCCGTGTCGCCCTGGACCACAACTATATCAGGCTTCTCGGCATCCAGCACCGATCCGATGCCGGTGAGCAGCCCCGACGTGAGCGCGTCCAATGACTGGTTGGGCTTCATCAGGTCGAGATCGTGATCGGGGCGCAGCTCCGCAATTTCCAGCACCTGGTCCAGCATGCCGCGATGCTGGCCCGACACGCAGATTCGCGCATCAAACCGGGCGTCGGCCGCGAGTGCGTGGCACAGCGGAAACATCTTGATGGCTTCGGGACGGGTCCCGAAAATACTGAGAACTTTGCGCAGCACGGTCATTCTGCGTGCCTTACCTGACGCCGGTTAACAGGCACGAAGGCGGCCAGAGAGCGAGCAGCGTCAGCCCTGCGGCGGCACGACAAGGCTGCCTTCAGGTGCAGCAGCGTCCGGCAGTTCGGCCTCGCGCTCGGCCTCCAGGCGCTGCATATATTCGCGCTCGATCTGTTCGACCCGCTCCTGTTCCGCTGCAGCTTCGGCATCGATGGTCGACAGGCGTTCGGCACGGGCGGCCGCGATCAGCTGTCCGAAACGGACGGATTGAGCCGTTTCCTTCTCGCCATAGGCGCGGCGGATTAGTTCCTGCGTGCAGCCGGTGAAACCGCCCGCGCCCGCGGTCGAACAGGACAGCGTACCGAAGTCGCCGATCATCTCCAGCCGTTCGACCCGCTGCGCCCAGCTTTCGTTCGCTGGATCGTCGCTGAAGCGCAGATTTTCCGGAATGCGGAAGCGGTCAGCCTCGGGCAGGCGGGCGACCACGACAATCTCCTCACCGACAGCGGCGGGCACTTCGTCATCGCCATAGACGATCACCATACGGTATTGCTCCTCGCCCGTACCCACGACACCATCCGCTGCGGCCTGCGCCATGACAGGCGCGGAGAAACCGAGAGTGGCGGCGAACAGGGCGGCGGAAATCAGGCTTTTCATGGCGATACTCGTTTCTGGACTCGTTTCTGGCGTTCGGCTGGTCTGCAACAGGCAATTCCTGCGCTGAACCATATATGAAGCGTGCGGAACGCGCCGGTGTTCCGGATCGAACGGTTTATGTGCTGGCAGCGGCAGTCGATCAGATCCGCTCCGCCAGGCGAATGGCGGCGCGGCAGCCAAGGCGAATGGCGCCGGACAGGAGCGGATAGCCCAAGGCCTTTTCCGCCCCATGCGCCAGAGCCGTGTCGCGATGCTGGCGTTCGTCTTCGCGGAAATCCTCGATCATGTCGGAAAGTTCGGGGTCGGCGCTGTCGGTGCAGACGCCATGCATCTCAAGTTCGTCGAGCTGGTCGGAATAATGACGGTCGATCTCCTCCTCCACCGCGGCGGTGCAGGCCATCGCCGCTTCCGGCCCCAGCAGGGCCGTTACCGCTCCGAGCGTGTATCCGGCAGCGGACCAGAATGGTTGCAGGATGGTCGGGCGAACCCCGCGCCGGGTCATCAACGCATTGAATTCGGCATTATGCCGGTCCTCCTCGCGCGCCATGGCGGTAATCTCCGCCGAATGCGACGCACGGTCGCCCATGACGGCAAGCTGTCCCGCATAGATGCGCGTGGCACCATACTCGCCCGCCTGATCGACGCGGATCATCCGACCGACATCGATGCCCCTGTGGATGCCGGCACGCGCACGTGCCGCTGCAGCGCCGGCATGTTCGTTGACCGAGGTGGCGTTTGGGCCAGAGGTGGCGATGAGCCTGACAGGCAGATCTGTAGTTGCAGCAATGTCACTCATAAGCCCGGCACCTTACGCCTTGCCAGCAGCCACAATATCCAGAGGCCGCCGAATGTGGAGAGCAGAAAGTTCAGCCCCGCCAGCGAAATGCCCAGAATGGTCCAGGGTGCCATGTCGCAGCGAATCAGCGGTGCATTCATGATCGCTTCGAGCGCATCACCGCCCGCAGCGCCAGCGGGTCCGGTGCAGGCGGTGATTCCTTCCCACCAGCCATATTCCACGCCGGCATGAAATCCGCCGATGGCTCCCGATAGGACAATGGCGATGCCTGCGAAGGCAACCCACAGGCGCGGCGGAGCAGCCACCAGCGACACGAAAGCAAGGCCGAGTGCCGCGAAATGCGGATAACGCTGCCACCAGCACATCTCGCAAGGTGGAAGACCGAAGCCATATTGCGCGACATAGGCTCCGCCCAGTGCCAGCGCCGGAATACCGAAGGCTAACCTGCGGGCGAGAAGGGCCGAGGGTGTGTCGATCATGGCGCGCCTCCCTCGATGCTTACTGGCGGCGGGCGACCGAATTGGGTGCCGTGCGGCGCAGGGTCTGCAAGGCGTAATGCAGCTGGAAATCCTCGATACCCTGCTCTTTCAGCTCTTCCGCCGTCTGCTGGAAGCGCGGGTCGGCAATAGCGTCCTGCTCCAGCGCTTCGTCCTTCAATCCGGCTTCATTCACGAGATGCCCGCGCAGATCGGATTCGCGCAGGCGGAACTTGGCGCGGCGGGCGAGATCGGGATCGGAAATCTGCGGAACGGCGATGTCGGGCTTGATGCCGCCTTCCTGCACCGAATGGCCCGAGGGCGTGAAGTAACGCGCCGTCGTCAGCTTCAGCGCACTGTCGCGCGTGAGCGGCAGCAGCGTCTGTACGCTGCCCTTGCCGAAGCTGCGATCGCCCATGATCACTGCGCGGCGATGGTCCTGCAAGGCACCGGCGACGATTTCGGAAGCGCTGGCCGACCCCGCATCGATCAGCACGATCATCGGCACGCCCTCGGCGATTTCGCCCCGGAAGACGCTTTCCGCATCATACATGATGGTTTCGCCGCGCGCGCGGCCGCGCTGCGACACGATTTGCCCATCGTCGAGGAACAGGTCGGACAAGGCCACAGCCTCGTCGAGCGAACCGCCGGGGTTCGAGCGCAGGTCGAGGATCAGGCCGTTCATGCGCCCGGTCGCCTCCGCCTGCATGCTTTCCCAGGCGGCGAACACGTCGCTGCCGACGTCGCGGGAGAATTCATTGACGGTGATGACGCCCAGATTGCCCGGCATCAACTCATGCGTCACCGGCTCCAGCTCGATCACGCCCCGCGTGACATTCACGTCGAAGGGTTCTTCGCGTCCGGTGCGGAATATGGTCAGGCGGATGTCGGTGCCCGCCTTGCCGCGCATCCGGGCGACCGCATCGTCGAGATCGCCGCCATAGATGAGTTCGCCATCCAGATGGGTGATGTAATCGCCAGCTTTCAGGCCCGCACGGTCGGCGGGGCTGCCGCGGAAAGGCGAAATGACCTTCACCGCGCCATCTTCCATGATGACGGACAGCCCAAGGCCCGAATAATTGCCGTCGATCATCGTTTCCAGCCGCTCAAGATCCGATCCGTCGAGATAGGCGGAATGCGGATCAAGGCTGGCGAGCATACCGTCGATGGCACCGCGAATCAGCTTCTCGTCATCGACCTGTTCGACATAGCTGGACTTGATCCGCTGATAGGTGGCGAACAGCTTGGAAAACTCGGGGCCGGCACGGCCGTCCACCTGCGCCATGCCGGCGGTCGTAGCGGGGATAAGTGCCACGGCAGTGACAAGTGCGGCGGAACGGGCGAGAGCGGCGAAATTCATGGAGCGAGGCAGCCTTTCAGATCAGGACCAAGCCTATAACGAAGCAGGCCTGAATACCAGATGAGGATCGACGGCCCGCTTGCAAGAGCAGGGCGGGCCTTCCATCACGCGAATCACTCCAGATAGGTGAGCGGATTGACCGGCGTCCCGCTCCGCCGGAGTTCCAGAGTAACGACCGGATTGCGCGCGGTCGCCGTGCCGAGCGATGCGCCTCCGACCAAGGTCTCACCCACCGTTACATCCGTACGGGCGAGACCGGTGACGAGGCTGGTCCAACCTCCGGCATGTTCGAGAATGACGATATTGTCATAGCCGCTATACGGCCCCGCAAAGGCGACCCTGCCCGCAGCAGGTGCCACGATCTGCGCCCCGCCGGCCGGTGCCAGCGAGACCCCGCGGCGCGGCGCACCCGCTTCACCTATGGAGCCGAAACCCGCAATCGTCCTGCCCTGCACCGGCAGTTGAAAACCGCGCGGCGGGGCAAACGCAGCAGGCGGCGGAGCGACGTCAGCTCCGGCGGAAGCTGCCGTCACGACTTCTGAAGCTTCAGGTCGGACCGGGCGTATGATCGGCCCCGGCAAGGCGGCCAAGTCCCGCCGCAAAGTACCCGCAGCGTCCAATTGCCCCACGAGCGCGTTCAGGTCGCGCGCCTCTTCCGCCAGCGCCAGCGCCCTTTCCTCTTCCCTATCCGCATTGCCTACGGCTTGCCGCGAAGCGAGGCGCTGGCGCGTTTCCAGCGTGGCGAGTTCCCGCCGCCGTTCGCCCAGCGCCTGTTCCTGAGCGCGCAAACCCGCCACCGCCCGGCGACCTTCGGCTGCCAACCGTTCACTGCGGGCAATTTCTGCGCGCAAAGCTGCGGTGCGTTGTCGCACCTGCGGGATCGTCGTTTCCAGCATCGCTCGCAGATAGACGGTGTCCTGCAGCGATCCGGGCTGCAGCGCGGACAGGGCCAGGGGTCTCCGTGCCAGTTTCTGCAACGCAGCCGTCAACCGCACCAACGGCTTCTGCCGCTTTGCAAGCCTTTCGCCCAGCACGCGGCGTTCCGCATCGGTCAAGGCGAGCCTCGCGGTGCCGATAGCAACGCCTGCTTCTGCCTCCTGGATGTTGGCGGCGAGCGCTGCGGCCTCGTTCGCGGTGCGCTCTGCCGCCATGGTGGTAGAGCGCGCCCTGCGGTCGAGCAAAGCGCCTCTTTGGCGGGCGGTTGCCGCCGCTGTCCGGGCGCGGTTCAGCGCCTCGCGGATTTCCTGCGCATCACCCGAACTCGCGGTTCCATAGCGTGTGCTTGCCTGTGCCAGAACCTGCGAACCGGCGAAACCGATGGCCGCTGTGCCGAACAGCGCCGCCGCCACGAGCGCTGCCGCAGCGGCCCTGCGGCCCGAGAGCCAGGGCCAGGGACGCAAGCTACGCACGATGATAGGGGTGTCCGGCGATGATAGTCGTCGCCCGGTATAACTGCTCCAGCAGCATGGCCCGGGCCAGGAGATGCGGCCATGTCGCGGCTCCGAAGGACAGGACAAGGTCCGCTTCGGCACGCTCGGCACTGGAGAACCCGTCGGCCGCGCCAAGATTGAATCGTGCTTCCCGAATGCCACTGTCACGCCAATCGCCCAGGATTGCCGCGAAATCTTCCGATCCCAGCGCCTTGCCGCGTTCGTCCAGAACCACGTTGCGCACTGGCGATGACGCTTCGGGCAAACGGCCGCCGCTCTCGGGCAATTCTGTCAGCCGCAGCGGCCAGGCGATGCGCTTTTCATAGCGCGCGACCAGTTCCCCTTCGGGCGAACGGGCGATCTTTCCCCTGGCGATGACATGCAGCAGCACGCCGATGCTCCCTTCCCGCGCTACGCGAAGTCGCTCAACTTTCGCCGACCGGCGGCGCGTCGCCAAAGGCCCACATGCGTTCCAGATTGTAGAAGCTGCGGACTTCCGGTCGGAACAGGTGGATGACGACATCGCCCGCATCGACCAGAACCCAGTCGGCGGCAGGCAGGCCTTCGAGCCGGATCGGACCGTAGCCTGCCTTCTTGAGGTTTTCGGCCAGCTTCTGCGCCATGGACGCGACTTGCCGGGTCGAGCGGCCGGAACCGATCACCATGAAATCGGCGATCGAGCTTTTGCCTTCGAGCGGAATGGATACGACATCCTGCGCCTGGTCGTCATCGAGCTGGTCGAGGACGAGCTTGTGCAGGGTGGCTTTTTCCTCGGCGCTCATGCGCGTCGGCGCGCGGCCGTGGCGGCTGGCGGCCTGTCCCGCAGGCGCAGCGTCGGAGAAATGCGAGCCGGTTTCGCCGGGCGCTTTGCCGGATTCGGGGCCGCTCTTGTCGGATGGGGTGTTCGCCTGGTTCATCGGCGGTCGATTTTCTCCTGGGGTCACGTCGGCGCGCCGGCAGCTGCCGGGTCGCCTGTAATGGGAATGAGACGCCGGGTCACGGCATCGCGAAGCAAGGTAATGTCGGATGGCGACCGGCGCATCGCCCAATCGGGATCGGCGCGGCGCAGGGCCGTTGCCGAACGAGGATCGGGATCGAAACGCATTAAAATCAGAGCCGGTGTGCCCCATCCGCCCGCTTGTCTGAAACTGGCGGGCGACACGCGATAGCGCCGCAGCCATGCCATCGCCGGGCTTGCGATCGCCGCGACATCATAGCCGGGCCGGGCAATTACCGCAATCGGCATCGTGCGGGCGATCTCGCGCCAATCCTTCCAGAGGTGGAACTGCGCCAGATTGTCGGCGCCCATCAACCAGACGAAGTCCCGCTTCGGCCAGCGGCGGGTGAGGGTGTGCAAAGTGTCCACAGTGTAGCGGGTGCCCAGTTCGCGCTCCACGGCGGTAACGCGTATCGGCATTCGCCGGGCATGAGCCTGCGCCGATCTAACCCTGGCGTGCAGCGACGCCATGCCTTTTTTCGGCTTCAGCGGGTTGCCGGGGCTGACCATCCACCAGACTTCGTCGAGCCCCAGTTCCGCCATGGCAAAGCGGGTGATGCGCCGGTGCCCGCCATGCGCGGGGTTGAAGCTGCCGCCCAGCAATCCTGTCAGTCTCGCCGCCACCCTGGTTCAGTTCTTCGGTCGTTCGCCGGCCATGGCACCCTTGCGATACTCGCCCTGCCGATCAATCATCCAGCCGGGATATGTCGAGACCGGCGGTGCCGCAGCATTCAGCCGTTCCATGTCTTCCTCAGACAGTTCGACGGAAATTGCGCCGAGATTGTCTTTCAGCTGCTCGGGCTTGCGCGCGCCGACGATGACGCTGCTGACGAACGGCTTGGCCAGCAACCATGCAAGGGCGATCTGCGGGACGGACGCACTCTTCTCACGCGCGATAGCCTGCATCACCTCGACCGCGTCATATCCCTTTTCCTTGTCGATCGGCGGGAAATCGAACTCCTTGCGGCGGCCTTCTTCCGTGCCATCGCGGGTGTATTTGCCGGACAGGAAGCCACCTGCAAGCGGGCTCCAGACCATCAGGCCAACGCCCTCGCTCTCCAGCATGGGCACGATCTCCCGTTCGAGGTCGCGCCCGGCCAGCGAATAATAGGCCTGCAGCGATGCGAATCGTTCCAGGCGCTGCCTTTCGGACAAGCCCAGCGCCTTGGCGATCTGCCACGCTGCCCAGTTCGACACGCCGATGTAACGCACCTTGCCCGAACGCACGATGTCGTCGAGCGTGCGCAGGGTCTCCTCCATCGGAGTCGCCGGATCCCAGCCGTGGATCTGGTATAGGTCGATATACTCGAGCTGAAGCCGTTTCAGGCTGGCATCCACCTGATTCATCAGATGATGGCGCGAGGCACCCCGGTCGTTAATGCCGTCTCCCATGGGCCCGAGCGCCTTGGTCGCCAGCACCACATCGTGCCGCGCAATGCCGCAATCCTTCAGCGCCTGTCCGGTAATCCGCTCGGAAAGTCCGTTGGAATAGACGTTGGCGGTGTCGATGAAATTGACGCCGGAATCGAGCGCTGATTTGACGAGCGCGTTCGATTCCGACTGGTCGAGAGTGCCAATCGCAGTCCACATCCCTTCCCCGCCGAAGGTCATCGTGCCGAGGCAGAGTTCCGAAACGAACAGGCCAGTATGACCGAGGCGATTATAGCGCATTGTCAAAAATCCTTGCTGGAGAAAGTAAGGTGTAGCGCATAATCGCACAGCCGTCTGCCGACCCAACTGGTGGCGCAAAAATCCCTTCTAAACCGCTTTCCCAGCCTTCGGTTCCCGAAGATTCAGATTAAGTTCCGTTAATCTTCTTCACCTCACCCCGTTGCTGCCTCCACTCACCCCTGAATCGGTCCTCGAGATTCGATTCAGGAATGAACCTTTGTTAGCGCGCCGGTCAGAAAACAACGACGGGAACTTGGGTCGTCTTGAACATCATGAACAATACGCGCGGTGCAAGCCGCCGATTTCTGCGCCTGTTTCCTGACCGTGAGTTCATCATGCGGTCACAAGGACAGGTCCGATTCATCAGGCTTTCCTCGCGCCTCCAGATCGGTGCCGCGAGCGCCGTGCTGCTGGCGCTCCTGCTGTGGCTTGGAGCGCTTGGCGCGATGGCCTGGTCGCAGCACCGCGCCGAAGCGGACCGCACCATGCTGCTGTCCCGCGCTGCCGCAGCCGCGACCGCGCAGGAGAGCGTCGACGCCTATCGCGATGACATCGACGCCGTGGCGAGCGATCTTGCCCGTCGCCAGCAGTTCATCGAGGACATGGTCGACAGCCTGCCTGCAGATCTGAAGGAAGACGAAGCGCTCGCCGCCAGCGAAGGCCTCGAAGAGAGTGGCAAGGCCGCGCAGACAGCGGCGAAGATCAGCGCTGTCCTGCCGGAAACGGCGATGCTGGCCCGCATAGAAGCGCGGCAAGTTGATTTCGTCAATCGCCTGACCGCTTATGCCGACCGCCGGTCGCAGCGGGCATCTTCCGCCATTCGGCAGCTCGGTCTTGACCCCGACGCCATCCTGCGCAGCGAACGCAAGGCAGGCATGGGTGGTCCGCTTGAATCGGCAGGTCTCGATCCGCGTTTCGAGAAACTCGGCCTGTCGGTCGAGCGAATGGCGGCGCTGGAACGCGGCCTTCAATCCATTCCGCAGGCGATGCCCGCAAGCATGGACGCAATCTCGTCCGGCTTCGGCTTCCGCCGCGACCCGTTCAACGGCAGCGGCGCGATGCATAGCGGCCTCGACTTTCGCGGCCCTACGGGCGCGCCCATCTATGCAGCAGCCAAGGGGCGAATCAGCTTCATCGGCCTGAAATCGGGATACGGTAAAGTTGTCGAGGTCACGCATGGCAACGGCCTGATGACGCGTTACGCCCACATGTCGCGTTTCAATGCGCGTCCCGGTCAGACGGTCGAGGCCGGCGAGATCATCGGTGCCATCGGCAGCACCGGCCGCTCCACCGGCCCGCATCTGCATTTCGAAGTTCGTATCAATGGCCGCGCAGTCGACCCGCGCCCCTTCCTGGAAGCTGCACCCGATGTTCTCGAAAAAGCCCGTGGCAATTGACATGACGAGATCGCAGTCAAAGCATGCGCATCGCCCGGCTTCGTCCTTTTCGATCATCGGCAGCGACGTGACCATCACCGGCGATATCGCTGCGAGCGCCGATTTGCATATCGACGGGACAGTGCGCGGCGACATAAGCTGCACCGCTTTGGTTCAGGGTGAAGACAGCGAAATCCATGGCGCGATCAAGGCCGAAACGGCCCGCCTTGCAGGCCGCATCGCGGGTTCCATATCGGCCCGCAATCTGGTCGTCCTGCGCAGCGCACGGATCGAGGGTGATGTGCGTTACGAGGCGCTGACCATCGAGGAAGGCGCTACAGTAGATGGTCTGTTTGCGCGAACAGATATGATCGTAGCCGCTGGGATTACTGCACAGAACGAGGACGAGCCGAAGCTGACGCTGGCAGGCTAGAAGAAATTGCGACCGGTATGCCGGTCGCTTAGAGTTCCTGTTCCCTCAAAGCCTTGCGATCGAGCTTGCCAATCATGGTTTTCGGCAATTCCGACCGGATAGCCACGCCTTTTACGCGTTCATGCTTGCCGATCCGCCCGTTCAGCCATTCCGCCAGTGCTTCCTCACTGGCTTCCGCGTCAGCTTGCAAGGTGACGAAAGCCTTGGGCATCTCCCCGCGGTAATCATCAGGAACGCCAATCACCAGCGCCTCCTTCACCGCAGGGTTTTCGACCAGCACGTCCTCGATCTGGCTTGGGAAAACCTTGAACCCGCCGACGGAGATCATGTCCTTGGTACGATCGACGATCCTGGCGAAGCCCTGTTCATCGATGGTGGCAACATCGCCAGTGCGCAGCCATTCCTCGCCGTCGATCTCGACAAAGGCGCTCGCCTGCATGTCGGGGCGGTTCCAGTAGCCTTTCATCACTTGCGGGCCGCGGATCACGATTTCGCCGGGTTCACCTGACGGTGCCGGCTTTGTGGCGTCTTCCTTGTCGCGCAGGCGAAGCCGGGTCTGCATTAGCGGCTGCCCGATGGTTCCGGGCTTGCGCAGTCCTTCATAGGGATTGACGGAAACGACGCCCGAACTTTCGGTCAATCCGTAGCCTTCCACCAGCCGTGCGCCGCTCACTTCTTCGAAGCGGTCGCGTACCGGCGCGGGCAGAGGCGCACCGCCGGAAATGCAGATCAGCAGCGAAGAAAAATCCGTCTTGGTAATGCGCGGATTGTCGAGCAGCGCCTGATACATCGTGGGCACGCCGGGGAAAGCCGTCGGGCGGACGCGGTCGATAGTCTTCAGCGCCTGCTTGGCATCGAAACGCGGCAGCATGGCGATGCAGCCGCCCTTCAGGACCGTCCGGTTCAAGACGCAGGTATTGGCGAAGACATGGAACAGGGGCAGCACGCCCATGATCATGTCGCGTTCTTCGGGGAACGGATCGAGCGCCTGCACCTGCTGCGCGTTGATCGACAGATTGGCATGCGTCAGCATTCCGCCCTTGGGCACGCCGGTCGTCCCGCCGGTATATTGCAGGACGGCGAGGTCCGTTTCCGGATCGATGCTGACGGGCTTCGGGTCGCGGTTCTGGAGGCAATCACCCCACAGTCGCACATCGCCGCGATCAGGAACAGTCGCTGTCTGGCTGCGGCCGAACGCGCGCAAAGCCAGCCCCTTGCTGACCGGGAGCATATCGGCAAGCCGGCCGACCACAAGCCGCTCGAGCGAGGATTTGTCGATCACCTCGATCGCGGTCGGCAACAGGGCAGCGACATCTACCGTGACGAGCAGGCGAGTGCCCGAATCCTCGACCTGGGCGCAAAGTTCGTCAGCGGTGTAGAGCGGCGAGAAGTTCACCACCGTCGCGCCGGCCATCATCGCGCCGTAATAGGTAGAGACATAGATCGGCACGTTCGGCAGGAACAGGCCGACGCGGTCACCTTTGGCAATCCCCATAGCCTGAAGCCCGGATGCGAAATGACGCGCCTCGTTCAGCAGTTGGACGTAGGAATAGCGCCGCCCGAGAAAATCGACGCAATGAGCGTGCGGCGAGCGCGCTGCAGTACGTTCGAGCAGTTCCGGCAGCGCAATTGCCTCGAATTCCGTGTCCCATGGCAGCGGATGCCCGTAATCGGCAGGAGACGGATGTTCAGGGGCCGCAGGTCCGGACGAGGCTGAGCTTACTCTGCTTACATTCATGTAAGTTCAATGCCGGATCAGGCCTTGTGCGGCAAGTGTTTTGCCATGCAGGGGCCGCTGTTGCGACCCCCTGCCGGGAAGGTCAGCCTTCGTCGATTTCGCGATTGCTATCCAGCGCATTCCCGCTCTCGTCAGCATGCGGGTTTTCCGGTTCGGCAGCGCCTTCTGCGCGGCGGCGCTCCAGCCATGCCGCGGCTTCGGCTTTCTGTGCAGCCTCGCCCGCCGCCTTGGTCTGGGCCTCGCGCTCGGCGCGCAGTTCCTGGATCAGGCGTTCCCGGTCGCTGCCGGTATCGATTGCGACGGGGTCTTCCTCGCCATCTTCGGTCTTGATATTCTTCGCCGCCTTGGCGACTACGGCATCCAGTTCGCGCTGCGAGCACAGGCCGAGAGTCACGGGGTCCTTCGCCTGGATGTTCTGGATGTTCCAGTGGCTGCGTTCGCGGATCGCGCCGATGGTGTTGCGGGTCGTGCCGATCAGCTTGCCGATCTGCGCATCCGATACTTCGGGATGGTTGCGCAGGATCCAGGCGATGCCGTCGGGCTTGTCCTGACGCTTGGAAACAGGCGTGTAGCGCGGACCCTTGGTGCGGGTCACCTCGATTGGCGCCTTCTGCATCTTGAGCGTGTAGGAGGCATCCTGCTGACCGCGCTCGATCTCCTCCTGTGTCAGCTCGCCCGAATGTACCGGATCGCGTCCGGTATATTTGCTGCTGGCGAGGTCGTCGGCCATCGCCTGCACTTCCAGGATGTGGAGCCCGCAGAATTCGGCGATCTGGCTAAAGCCGAGTGCGGTGTTGTCGATCAGCCAGGTGGCGGTCGCATGCGGCATCAGGGGGGTGGGTTGCTTGGCCATGATCGTTCTTTCTGCCTGTCGGTCGCGCGGCGGCGAAGGGCTGCCCGAGAGCGCGCTGAAAATATAAGGGCCGCCCCTTGCGGAGCGGCCTGCCGATCAGGATTTACGCTATTGCGCGGATAACGGCAAGGTCTTTACCGCCGCCAGTGAGCGGAGCGTCCGATGCTATCAACCGAGCGAAAGAACGATCTTCCCGATATGCTCGCCCGCCTCCATATAGGCGTGAGCGGCGGCGGCTTCTGCAAGAGGGAAGGTCCGGTCCATCACCGGGGCCAGCGTGCCATCGCCGAACAGCGGCCAGGCATTCTTCGCGATCTCGTCCGCCAGCAGGGTCTTGAACTGCTCGGACCGCGGCCGCAGCGTCGATCCGGTGAGAGACAGGCGCTTCTGCATGACGACCGCCATGTTGATATCCGCCTGCATGCCGCCAAGTACGGCGATGGTCACATGGCGACCATCTTCGGCGAGGCATTGCAGGTTACGTATGACGTAATCGCCCGACACCATGTCGAGCACGAGATCGACGCCGCGCCCGTCGGTCAGCGCCTTCACCTCAGCCACGAAGTCCTGCGTCTTGTAATTGATCGCGTGCGTCGCGCCGATCTCCAGTGCACGGGCGCATTTCTCTTCCGTCCCGCAGGTCACTAGGGTTTTTATCCCGAACTGCCGCGCCAGCATGATCGCCATGGTGCCGATCCCGCTGGTGCCGCCGTGGATCAGCAGGGTCTCCCCTTCACACGCCCAGCCGCGTTCAAAGACATTGTGCCAGACGGTAAACAGCGTTTCGGGAATGGCCGCAGCCTGCTCCATCGTCAGACTGCCCGGCACCGGCAGGCAATGACCGGCGGGAACGAGGCAATATTCGGCATAGCCGCCACCCGGTGTCAGGGCGCAAACCGGCTGGCCCGGCATGAGGCAATCTACATCCGGACCGCGCGCGGCGATGGTGCCGGAAATCTCGAGCCCGAGCAGCGGCGAAGCGCCCGGCGGCGGCGGATAGAGCCCTTTGCGCTGGATGACATCGGGGCGATTCACCCCGGCATATTCGACCTTCACCAGAACTTCCCCGGCAACCGGCCTCGGCACGTCCATTTCGACCAGGTGCAGCACCTCGGCACCGCCCGGCGCATCGTAATGAACCGCGCGCATCCGTTCCGGCACGCGATCCTGTGCTGCGTCGATCATTTTTCGCCCCTGTTGCCCCGATGCCCTGCCTGAGGATTAGCGTCGGCGGCCATTGACAGCAAGCGCGATAGCTTGCGATGCTGCGTTTCCGATGGACGAAGCCGACCTGCCTCGCCGCAAGGGCGACCATGCCAGCCTGCTGAAGGCTGAGGACCTGTCCCCCTACAGCCAGCAAGAACTCACCGTACGGATCGCCACGCTGGAAGCGGAAATCGCCCGAACGAAGGCGCATGCCGAAAAGGCACAGGCCCACCGCAGCGCGGCGGAAGCCTTCTTCAAGGCACCGGACCGATGATGGCGGCGCCAGCGGCCCCCGGTACCGCATGGCGCATGGCCACGCTGTTGAAAATGCTGCCGGAGACGCGGCCGGACCCGCTGGCGATTACCTACTCGAAATCGCGAAATCGCGCCCCATATAGGCTGCGTTCACTGCATCGGGGCATGATCTGCCCGACCGGCTTCGTACCGGAACTCACGATGCCCCTCTGCACGAAAGACGACTGATGCCAAGTTTCGCCCAGAACCTCGAGAAGACGCTCCACGCCGCGCTGACCAATGCGTCCAGCCGCAGCCATGAATATGCCACGCTCGAACACCTCCTCCTCGCGCTTGTCGATGACGAGGAAGCGATGCAGGTGATGAATGCCTGCGGTGTCGACATTGCCGAACTGTCGGACGTGGTGAAACAATATCTCGACCAGGAATACCAATCGCTGAAAAGCGACGATGGCGGCGACCCGCAGCCCACGGCCGGGTTCCAGCGCGTGATCCAGCGCGCGATCCTGCATGTGCAATCGAGCGGCAAGGACACCGTGACCGGTGCCAATGTCCTGGTCGCCCTGTTTTCCGAACGCGATTCCTACGCCGTCTACTTCCTGCAGCAGCAGGATATGAGCCGCCTCGATGCGGTCAGTTTCATCAGCCACGGCATCGGCAAGGGCGGCAAGAGCGATCCGCGGACGCCTCAAGGCGTGGAAGATGGCGAGCCAGCCAAGGACGAGAAGGGCAAGAAGGAAACCGCGCTCGACCAGTTCTGCGTCAATCTGAACGAGAAGGCGGAGAACGGCAGGATCGATCCACTGATCGGCCGCGGGCCGGAAGTGGACCGGACCGTCCAGATCCTGTGCCGCCGCAGCAAGAACAACCCGCTTTACGTCGGTGATCCCGGCGTTGGCAAAACCGCCATCGCCGAGGGCCTCGCGCGCAAGATCGTCGAAGGCGATGTGCCGGAGGTCCTGGAGGACGCAGTCATCTATTCGCTCGACATGGGCGCATTGCTGGCGGGCACCCGCTATCGCGGGGATTTCGAGGAACGGCTCAAGCAGGTCGTGAACGAACTAGAAAAGATGCCCGAAGCCGTGCTCTTCATCGACGAGATTCACACCGTGATCGGTGCCGGCGCGACCAGTGGCGGGGCAATGGATGCGTCCAATTTGCTCAAACCCGCGCTGTCTGGCGGCACGATCCGCTGCATCGGTTCGACCACCTACAAGGAATTCCGCAACCACTTCGAAAAGGATCGCGCCCTGCTGCGCCGGTTCCAGAAGATCGACGTGAACGAACCGACGGTGGAAGACACGGTCAAGATCCTGGACGGGCTGCGGACCGCCTTCGAGGATCACCACAAGGTGAAATACACCTCGGAAGCATTGAAGACGGCCGTCGAATTGTCAGCGCGCTATATCAACGACCGGAAACTGCCGGACAAGGCGATCGACGTGATCGACGAGGTCGGTGCGATGCAGATGCTCGTTCCGCCCAGCAAGCGGAAAAAGAAGATCACCGCGCGTGAGATCGAACAGGTCATCGCGACCATGGCGCGCATCCCTCCGAAATCCGTTTCCAGCGACGACAAGAAGGCGCTGGAAAACCTGGAGCGCGATCTGAAGCATGTCGTGTTCGGTCAGGATCCTGCCGTGCACCGCCTCGCCACGGCCATGAAGCTGAGCCGGGCCGGTCTGCGCGACCCGGACAAGCCGATCGGTTCCTTCCTGTTCAGCGGCCCCACGGGCGTCGGCAAGACCGAAGTCGCACGGCAGCTGGCCAGCATCATGGGCATCGAACTCAAGCGGTTCGACATGTCGGAATATATGGAACGGCATTCGGTCAGCCGGTTGATCGGCGCGCCTCCGGGCTATGTCGGCTACGACCAGGGCGGATTGCTGACCGATGCCGTCGACCAGAATCCGCATTGCGTGCTGCTGCTGGACGAGATCGAGAAGGCCCATCCCGATTTGTTCAACATCCTGCTGCAGGTGATGGATAATGGGCGGCTGACCGATCACCACGGCAAGACCGTCGATTTCCGCAATGTCGTGCTGATCATGACGACCAATGCGGGCGCCGCCGACATGGCGCGCAGCGGCATCGGCTTCGGCGACGTGTCCAAGGAAGATGCGAGCGAGGAAGCGGTGAAGCGCATGTTCACGCCGGAATTCCGCAATCGCCTCGATGCCATCGTGCCCTTCGCGTATCTGGGCCGCAGCACCGTCAGCCGCGTGGTCGACAAATTCGTGCTGCAGCTGGAACTGCAACTGGCGGAACAGAACGTCCACATCCAGTTTGACAGTGATGCGCGCAACTGGCTCGCCGACAAGGGCTATGACCGTCTGTACGGCGCAAGGCCGATGAGCCGCCTGATCCAGGACAAGATCAAGCAGCCGCTGGCCGAGGAATTGCTGTTCGGCAAGCTGTCGGATGGCGGCGAGGTCCATGTCAGCATGAAGGATGGCAAGCCGAATTTCGAGCTGACCCCTGCCCCGCCCAAGCCCGAACGCAAGAAGAAGGGCAAGGCAACAGCGGACGAGCCGGAAGCCGATATCGACGACGATGACGATGCCGACGAAGAGAATGGCGCAAGCGGCGGCGAAGGCGAAAGCACCGAATAGCCGCGCGCCGACCATCGGTTGAGGAACAGGGAGGGCTCGCCGTTCATTTAAGAACGGTGAGCCCTCCTTTTTCCTGGATACGACCCGACCCGCACGGCATCCACGTTGGCCCGGCCGATTGCTGGATCGACCCGTCGAAAGCGGTCGACAAGGCGCTGGTCACGCATGGCCATGCCGACCATGCGCGCGGCGGGCACGGGCAGACGGTCGCCACGCCCGAAACCCTCGCCATCATGAAGTTGCGCTACAATACCGCCGACGGTGCAACGCCTGTCGGATATGGCGAGACCATCCGGCTGCCAGGCGGCGTGGATGCGACCTATATTCCCGCAGGCCACGTGCTGGGAAGCGCCCAGATCCTGCTGGAACATGCCGGTGAGAAAGTGATCGTCACCGGCGATTACAAGCGCCGCGCTGATCCGACCTGCCCGCCTTTCGTGGTCACTCCGTGCGACATTTTGATCACCGAAGCGACTTTCGGTCTGCCTGTCTTCGAACATCCGCCGATCGCGGACGAAATGGCGAAGCTGCTTAGCGCGCTGCAAAGCAATCCCGACCGCTGCGTGCTGGTCGGCGCTTATGCCCTGGGCAAGGCCCAGCGCGTGATCGCCGAATTGCGGGCTGCCGGGCACAAGGACATAATTTATCTGCACGGCGCGATGGAGAAGATGTGCCGGCTTTACGAGGATTTCGGCATCGATCTCGGCCCGCTGGCGCTCGTTGCCGATCAGGTGAAGGACGATATGCGCGGCTCCATCGTCATCTGCCCGCCTTCCGCGTTGAACGACCGGTGGAGCCGCCGCCTGCTCGACCCGATCACCGCAATGGCTAGCGGCTGGATGATGGTTCGCCAGCGCGCCCGGCAGCGCAACGTCGAACTGCCCCTCGTCATCTCCGATCATGCCGACTGGAACGAACTGACCCGCACCATCGAAGAGGTGAACCCGCAGGAAACCTGGATCACCCACGGACGCGAGGAAGCGCTGCTGCGCTGGTGCCAGCTAACGCAGCGCCGCGCCCGCGCCCTTTCCATGGTGGGGTATGAGGATGAAGATGATTGAGCGGGCGGGCTGAGGCGTGGAAGAATTCGCCGCCCTGATCGACCGGCTGGTCTATACCGGCAGCCGCAATGCCAAGCTGGCGCTGATTGCGGATTACCTGCGGTCTACTCCCGACCCGGACCGGGGATGGGCGCTTGCCGCGCTGACCGACGGGCTGGATTTCAGCGCGGTGAAATCCGGCACGATTCGTACCATGATGAAGGATCGCGTGGACCCGATCCTGTGGACGCTCAGCCGCGACTTCGTCGGCGATACCGCCGAATGCGCCAGCCTCCTGTGGCCGGAGCCGCTGGGGCACAGGGACGCGGCACCGGGCGTCGCCGAAGCGGTATCGCTGCTTTTCGATATGAAGCGGACCACCGTACAGGCCGAACTGCCGCGGTTGATGGACCGGCTCGATTCATCGGGGCGCTATGCCTTGCTCAAGATGGCAACGGGCGCGATGCGGATCGGGGTTTCGGCGCGCCTCGGAAAGGTTGCGTTTGCCCAGGCTTTCAATGTGTCGGTCGACGATGTGGAGGAATATTGGCACGGGCTGACCCCGCCCTATGCCGAACTTTTCGCCTGGGCAGAGGGCGGCGAAGCGCCCGACACAGAAAACATGCCGCTGTTCCGGCCCTTCATGCTTGCCCATCCGCTGGAAGAGACGGTGGTCGACATGGCCGATTATGCGGCAGAATGGAAATGGGACGGCATCCGGGTGCAGCTCGTGCATGCAGGAATTGGCGTAGAAGCGGAAACCCGAGTCTATTCCCGATCCGGAGACGACATCTCCGCGACTTTCCCCGAAATGGTCGAGGCGCTGTCGATCCCGGCGGTACTGGACGGCGAATTGCTGGTACGCGGCACCCATCAGGGCGGCGAAGCCAACGAGCGGACGCAAGGTGGTGCCGCCAGCTTCAACGCATTGCAGCAGCGCCTGGGCCGCAAGACCGTGTCAAAAAAGATGCTGAGCGAAAGCCCGGCCTTCGTGCGCCTCTACGACGCGCTGATGATCGAGGGCGAGGATCTGCGCGGTCTGCCCTGGACCGAGCGGCGCGCGCGGTTGGAAGCGTTTCTGCCGCGGCTGCCCGCCGACCGGTTCGACATCAGCAACATCATCGCTGCCGGCGATTTCGAAAGCCTCGCTGAAATTCGCGAAAGTACACGCGACGATGCGATCGAAGGGCTGATGCTGAAGCGGCGCGACTCTCCCTATGTCGCGGGGCGGCGGACCGGGCTGTGGTATAAGTGGAAGCGTGATCCGCTGCTGATAGATTGCGTGCTGATGTATGCCCAGCGGGGCAGCGGCAAGCGGTCGAGCTTCTTCTCCGATTACACTTTCGGCTGCTGGGACGGCGACCCCGACGAAGGGGCGGAACTGCTGCCCGTGGGCAAGGCCTATTCCGGCTTCACCGATGCGGAACTGAAGCAGATCGACCGTCACGTGCGGCAGAATACCGTCAACCGTTTCGGCCCTGTGCGCGAAACGGAGAAGATCCTGGTTTTCGAGGTCGCCTTCGATTCTGTACATGAGAGCAAGCGGCACAAATCGGGGTTGGCGATGCGCTTCCCCCGCATTCACCGTATCCGCTGGGACAAGCCTGCGCATGAGGCGGACCGGATCAATACGCTGAAGGGCCTGATACGCGACTGAGGGCATGTGCGCCGGTTGCGCGGCGCAACTTTCGCCCCCTCGAAGGGCAAATCAGTCGCCGGTATGTTCCGCCAGCGCCGCTGCGTGGGCTCGGCCATTTTCGACATAATGCGCCACGCCCATCTGCATGCCCGCCTTCGCTTTCGCAGGCAGATCGCGCAGGAATTTGGCCGGACGCCCGGCCCAAAGCTGGCCCGCCGGGATCGTCTTGCCCGGCGTGAGCATGGCGCCCGCCGCCAGCATGGCATCGCTTTCCATCCGGCAGCCATTCATCACGATGGTGCCGAGGCCGACAAACGCCCGATCCTCCAGCACGCAGCCATGCACCATGGCGAGATGGCCGATCAGCACATCTTCGCCGATGATGGTCGGAAACCCATCGGGATTGCCCGGCTCCGGCGGATCGCAATGCACGATGCTGCCGTCTTGGACATTGCTGCGCGCGCCGATGACCACCCGGTTCACTTCGGCACGGATGACGCAATTATACCAGATGCTCGCATCGGCACCGATCTCGACATCGCCGATAATTCGGCAGCCGGGCGCGATGAAGGCGCTGTCGTGAATTTTTGGGCTCTTGCCGTGGATGTCGATAATGGAAATATCGGTGCGGCGGTCGTGACCGCTGGTGTTGCTGCTCATGGCGCATTCTCCCATTGTTCACGCGTGATGGCATAAACGATCGTGTCGCGGAACGGCGGATCGTAGCGAGCGTCGGCGTAGTCGAGATCCTCGCGCCGCACCATGCCGAGGCGCTTCATCAGGCCCCAGCTCGGCGTGTTTCCTACCACGGTCAGCGCGACGATGCGTTCAGCGCCGAAGCGGCCGAACCCGGCGGTCAGGGCAGCGCAAGCAGCTTCCCTGGCATAGCCCCTTCCCCATGAATCGGCACGGAAGCGCCAGCCGATCTCCATCTCTCCTGTAACGCTGCTGCCCGGTGCATCGGCGCGCTTCAACCCGCAAAAGCCGAGCACCTCGCCCGCCAGCCAGCCGCCGTCGTCCAGCCGCTCGACCAGCCAGAAGCAGAAACCATTGGCAGCGACGCAGTTTTCGACGCGCTGCCGCTGTGCCGCCACGGCTTTGTCACTCAGGGTTCCCGCCAACCACTGCATCACTTGCGGCGTATTGGTGTGGCGCAGAAAGGCAGCCCAATCGGCATCGCTGCGAAACTCGCGCAAACAGAGCCGCTCTGTTTCCACGTGGAACTCAACCATTGAGCAAGCGTGCGGCAGCAAGCGCATGGTAGGTGAGAATACCGGTAGCCCCCGCCCGGCGAAATGCGGTGAGCGTCTCCAGCAGAACCGCGTCCCGATCGGCCGCTCCGCAAGCCGCCGCAGCCTCGATCATCGCATGTTCGCCGCTAGTCTGATAGGCGAAGACCGGTATGCCGAATTGCTGCTTCACGCGCAGCACGATATCCAGATACGCAAGCCCCGGCTTGACCATCACGCTGTCGGCGCCCTCTGCAATGTCGAGGGCGACCTCGCGCATGGCTTCCTGGGCATTTGCGGGATCGAGTTGGTAGCTTTTCTTGTCACCCTTCAGTAGCCCACCCGAACCGACGGCATCGCGGAACGGTCCGTAGAAGGCCGAGGCGAACTTGGCGGCATAGGCCATGATCTGGACGTGGTGATGGCCATGCATCTCCAGCCCCATGCGGATCTGGCGAATGCGGCCGTCCATCATGTCGGACGGGGCGACGATATCGGCACCTGCTGCCGCTTGGTTCAGCGCCTGATCGACAAGCACCGCCACCGTATCGTCATTCGTGACGTAGCCGGCCTCGTCCACCAGCCCATCCTGCCCGTGGCTGGTGTAGGGGTCGAGCGCCACATCAGTCAGAATGCCGATATCCTGCCCACAGGCGTCGCGTACTGCGCGTATGGCCCGGCACATCAGATTGTCGGGCGACAGGGCCTCGGCGCCATCTTCGCTGCGCAAGGCGGGCGGGGTATTGGGGAACAGGGCGATGCAGGGAATGTCGGCCTCGATCGCTTCCTTCGCACGGCGGGTGATGTGATCCACCGACCAGCGCGATACGCCCGGAAGCGAGGCGATCGGCTCTTCGACATCCTTACCCTCGGTCACGAAGAGCGGCCAGATCAGGTCGGCGGCGCGCGGCTGCGTCTCGCGGTGCAGATTGCGGCTCCATGCACTCGCGCGGGTCCGCCGCATGCGGATATTGGGATAGCTTGCGGTCATGTCCTGCATCTGCCGCATCTTCCGCTAGCGCGCAATGCAGCGGTTCAGCCGATCTGGCGCGGCCCTTCAAGCTTTTCGATTTCCCGTTTCGGTGCTGTTTCGACCGGCGCGGCGGGCGCGAGCGATTCAAGTGCTGCGCCAGGTTCGACCGTTTTCAGCCGAGCCAGCGATTCGCGGAAGCGGCGGAGATCGCTTCCCGAAAGCTGTGCCCGCGTGACGAAGCTGACGCTCGCAGGATCAATCGCCCTTCCGCCGCGATACATCTCGTAATGGAGGTGCGGGCCTGTCGAAAGACCGGTCGAGCCGACATAGCCGATGACCTGTCCCCTGCGCACGGATTGCCCGCCGCTGACGGCAAGGCGGCTCATGTGGCAATACCGGGTCTGCAAGCCGCCGCCGTGGTTGAGCCGCACCGCATTGCCGCAGCCGCCCATGCGTCCCGCGCCCGAGACTGTGCCATCGGTAACGGCGACGATCGGCGTGCCATGCCGGGCTTTGAAATCCATGCCCGAATGCATACGCCGATAGCCGAGGATCGGGTGCCGCCGCATGCCGAAATTGCTGGAGATACGGCCCGGCACCGGCGCGACCATGCCGCTGCGCTGTTCGCCCACGCCCGATGCCTCGTAGAATTTGCCGTCGTCGCCCCAGCGCATCAGCTGCGCGACAGCGTCGCCGCCGCGTTCGACCCCTGCATAGAGCAACTGCCCTGCCTGCCGTTCGCCCGTGGCCGCGCGGCGGTGGGAGAGCACCATGTCGAAAATGTCGGTCGGACGAATCTCGCTGTCCTGATCCGTCTGCTCGTTCAGGGTTTTCAGATATTGCTGCACGGCGCTGGCAGGAGCGCCCGCCGCACGGGCGGAGCGATAGAGGCTGTCCCCCACGGTGCCGCGAATACGGAGCGGCGTATCGTCCACCCTGATCGGCGTGCGTTCGAGCGACAGATTGCCGTCATTCCGCACGATGCCGAGTTCCAGATCGAAGCTTGCGCGGAAGGAAAGCCGCTCCAGCGGGCGTGCTTCACCCGGTGCAGGCCGGCGGCCGAGCACGATATCGACCCGTGTTCCAGCCTCGATCTCGCTGGCCGGAAGAGCACGGCTCACGAGGGTTTCGATGCGAGTTGCCTCGGCAGAACCGACGCCCGAACGCTGCAGCATCCGGGCAAAACTGTCCCCTTGCGCCAGGGTCGCCAGCACTTCGACACGTGGCCGCTCAGGTGCCGATCGTAATGGCGTCACGGCGGCGGTCGCGCCCATGTGACGCCCGCTATCTGCCCCGAGCGCCAGGGGCATAATCATCTGGCTGCGGTATTCGTCCCGCGACCGCGCATCGATATTCATCGGCGGAGCCGCCCGCAGCGGGCTGATATCGGGCCAGAAGGCAAAAGCCACTGCACCCAGGGCCAGCATCGTGGCGAAGCCGCGGAGCCAGCGCGCACTGCCGATCTCCCGGGCCAGGTCGGGCGCCAGATCGACCGCATCGAACCGGGCTGACAGGCCAAGCCGCCATGCCTCGAACCGATCGGTCAGTCCATGCCGGCGGCGAAGCCGGACGGGGCGGCCCTGCACCGCATCTGCATTCTCCTGGGCGCCAGGGACGATCTGGTCGTGTGACAGGCTCACCGCAGGCGCAGCCATGCCGCCAGCGTCCTGCCCTGCGCAGGCAGTGTCGAACCCGTCCGTGTCGCGCAGTTTGTACACTTGCCTCCGCTCCCCCTCGACTTGCTTGCCGATCCCCCGGCGATTTAGGCAAGGCCGTCCAATCGAATGCGGTCGTTAACAGATGCCTGCCTTGTGGCGGTTACGGCGGAAATGTGAAGCATCAAAGTTAACAGCAGCCTAAAGCTACGGCGATCCGGTGATTTCCTGCGCCGGGTGGTTGCGGCAGAGCCTCGTCGATGCCACATTCATGACCGTGAACGCGCGAACGTCCGACGATGCCGTCATCAAGGCGGTTCTGGGTCCGACCAATACCGGCAAGACGCATCTCGCCATAGAGCGGATGTGTGCCCATTCAAGCGGAGCCATCGGCTTCCCGCTGCGCCTTTTAGCGCGCGAGGTGTACGACCGGGTCGTGGCGATCAAGGGCGAGAAGCAGGTCGCGCTGATCACGGGCGAGGAAAAGATCGAGCCGCCGGACGCGCGCTATCTGTGCTGCACGGCGGAAGCGATGCCGCGCGACGGTGGCGGCCGCGCCTTCGTCGCATTGGACGAGGCACAATTGGGTGCCAATCGCGAAAGAGGACACATTTTCACCGACCGGTTGCTCAATGCTCGGGGGCGGGAAGAAACCATGCTGCTGGGCGCGGCAACGCTGGAACCACTCGTGCGTAGCCTGCTGCCGAGAGCGGAGATCACGACCCGCCCGCGCTTTTCTACGCTGAAGCACATCGGCGCGCGCAAATTGTCGCGCCTTCCCCCGCGCAGCGCAATCGTCGCCTTCAGCACCGAACAGGTCTACGCGATGGCGGAAATGCTGCGGCGTTTTCGCGGCGGTGCGGCCGTGGTGATGGGCTCGCTCAGCCCAGCCACCCGGAATCGCCAGGTCGAATTGTTCCAGAATGGCGAGGTCGACTACATCGTCGCGACCGATGCGATCGGCATGGGCCTCAACCTCGATGTGAACCATGTCGCCTTCGCCAGCCTCGCCAAATTCGACGGTGTGCGCAAACGCCGCTTGTTGCCTGCGGAAATGGCGCAGATCGCCGGGCGGGCGGGCCGCCATCAGCGCGACGGCACTTTCGGCGTTCTGTCCGGCATGGGCGCAGGCTTGGATGGCGGCCGGGGAATGCCCGCCGCTTCTGCCGAGTTCACAGACGAGGAAATCTACGCGATCGAGGAACACCGCTTCGCGCCGCTGACCCGCCTGTTCTGGCGCGAGGCACAGCCCCGCTTCGACAGCCTCGGCACGCTGATTGCGGATCTCGAGGCAATCCCCGACGATCCCGAACTCGTCCGCCCCCCTGAGGCGATCGACCTGACCGTGTTGAAACGCCTGTCCGAAGAGCCGCTCGCTGCAGACATTCGCGGTGCTGCCTCGGTCCGCCGTTTCTGGGAGGTCTGCAGCCTCCCCGATTTCCGCCAGCACGGGCCGGAAGTGCACGCTCGCTTCGTTTCGCGCCTGTGGCAGGATCTCCGCGGCGGCTATCTGGGTGCGGATTTCGTCGCAGCGCGCATTTCCGAACTGGACAATGTGCAAGGGGATATCGATACGCTGCAGGGGCGCATCGCGGCGATCCGTAGCTGGGCTTATATCTGCCAGCGGCCCGACTGGGTTCTGGCGCGGGACGAGATGGCGGCGCGGGCACGCGCTGCGGAAGCCAGACTGTCGGATGCGCTGCATGCGCGGCTGACCGAGCGATTCGTGAACCGGAGGACGGCGATCTTGATGAAGGCAATGGGACAGGATGCTTCGCTGCTGCCCGTCGAATTGAACGAAGACGGCACCATGACGGTGGAGGGGGAGCCCATCGGCAGGCTCGACGGCTTCCGCTTCAGTGTCGATCATGCAACCAGCCACGGCGACCGCAAGATGCTGCTCGCCGCGGCCGAGAAGGCGCTGCCCCGCCTGCTGGCGAAACGCGCACAGGATCTGGTGCAGAATCGGATGGCCGAACTGGAGCTGGCCGAAGGGTCGATCCGCTGGAACGGCGATGAACTGGCAAGCGTTACGGCAACCGAGACCATCCTTGCCCCGGTACTCTCACCCGCCCGCGATCTGGCGCAATTGCCCGAAGCTGCGCACGCGGAACTGCTGACAGCGCTGCGCGAATGGCTGACGGCTCGCTTGGCCCCGCTCGAACCGCTGGAGAAGCTGCGGGTAGCTGCTCGCAATCCCGATGCGGGATCGGAAGCGCGTGCGTTGCTGCTGAACCTAATCGGGGGCCACGGTCACGTGAGCCGTGAAAAAGCAGGGGTCGAGCATCTGCCGAAGGAAATGCGCCCGTTCCTGCGGCGGCTTGGCGTCACCTTCGGTGCGCTCGACATCTTTGCCCGCGATCTCCTGAAGCCTGCGCCGCGCCAGTTGCTGCATGCGCTGGGGATCGACCGGCGGCCTCTTGCAGCAGCCATGCAGCCCGTCATTGCAGGCGAGGGTCGACTGCCCGCCGGTTATCGTCCTGCAGGCGAGCAGGCCATTCGCGTCGACATCGCTGAAAAGCTGCTGAAGGCTGCTCACGATGCCCGCGGATCGAGGGACAAGAACGGCAGGCAGGGCAATCGCCGGTTCGTCATCGACCCCGCACTTCCGACATCCACGGGACTGACGCCCGAAGGATATCAGCGCCTTGTAGGGGGAGCAGGCTTCCGGGTGCAGCGGGCAACTCCCCTTGCCGAAGGGCAGTTCGGCCCGCCGCGGCCCGACAGTTGGGAATGGCGGCCTGCATCGCGCCGCAACGCGCCCCAGCAAGGTGCTCGGCCTGACCGCAAGCGCGGTTTCGGACAGGGTAGCGAAATGGCGAGCAACGGACGCGCAAAACCGAAGCAGGGCGACCGGAAGCCCGGCGTTCCGGACAAGCGCGGCAAGTCGCACGCGCCGAATGCCAAGCCGCAGCGCCAGCCCGATCCGAACAGTCCGTTTGCCGCGCTGGCAGATCTGGTTCGCTGATGGAGTAATGCGTTATGGATCGACTCGATGAGCATGGGGCCGCGTGAAGGCGCCTGAAACGCAATGCGCAGGCGTCGACACGCCGGTGCGCATAGACCGGCTGTTATGCTATCTTCGCTTCGTGAAGACTCGCAGCCGGGCCCAGGAACTGGTCGCCGCCGGGCAGATCCGCCGCAATGGCCAGCGTGTCACCCGGACAAGCCAGCCGATCGGCATCGGCGATACGATTACTCTGCCCCTGGGCAGAGCCATCAAGGTTGTTACTATCGAGCGGATCCCCGCCCGTCGCGGGCCGCCGTGCGAGGCGCAGGCATGCTACCGCGACCTTGACCCACACGAAAAGAGCGGCATAGCACATCCTGAACTGTAAATTACCGAAGGGCATTCTTCGCCATGACCTACGTCGTCACCGACGCCTGCATCAAATGCAAATATACCGACTGCGTGGAAGTCTGCCCGGTCGACTGCTTTTACGAAGGCGACACCATGCTGGTGATCAACCCCAGCGAATGCATTGATTGCGGCGTCTGCGAACCGGAATGCCCGGCGGAAGCGATCCTGCCCGACACCGAGGATAATCTCGAAAAATGGCTGGAGCTCAACACGAAGTTTTCCGCCGAATGGCCGAACATCACGCAGCAGAAAGAACCGCCTGCCGATGCCGACGAGCATAAGGGCGAAGAAGGCAAGTTCGACAAATACTTCACCGGCGAACCGGGGGAAGGCGATTGACGGCGCATTCCGACAAGCAGCACGCGACCGGCAACGATCATCCGCAAGGGTGGTTCGCCGCGCTGAAGCTGGCCGGCAAGGAAGCGGGCAAGGACAATGCCGGGCTGGTTTCAGCTGGCGTCGCCTATTACACCTTCCTCGCGATCGTGCCGCTGCTGGCGGCATCGGTGCTGGTCTACGGCCTCGTGGTGGATGCCGAAACCGTGGCGCGTCATGCGCAGGCCATTGCCGGGGCATTACCGGAAACCGCTGCCGGCCTGATTACCGACCAACTGGAAAGCGTAACCGAAACAGAGGCTGGCAAGAAGGGCCTCGGGCTGCTGATTGCATTGGCCGTGGCTTTGTTCGGCGCCCGGAATGGTGCGGGTTCGGTCATGCTGGCGCTCGACATCGCCTATGATCTGGAGGACAGGCGCAGCTTCCTCAAGCGCAACCTGCTGGCTCTTCTGATCACGCTGGGCGCTATCCTCGGCTTCGCGCTGGTGGGTGGTGCTGTGGCCGCCACCGGCCTGCTCGACGGGTTTATCGGCAAGCTGGCAAGCTATGTCGTGATTTGCGGTGCAGGGATCGGCGGCGCATTGCTGCTCTACCGCTATGCTCCCGATCGTGATCCGCCCGAATGGCATCATCAACTGCCGGGCGCCGTGTTCTTCGGCGTGGTTTGGATGGTGCTGACCATCCTGTTCGGCATCTATGTGGCGAATTTCGGCAGTTACAACGCTACTTATGGCTCCTTGGGCGCCGTGGTCGTGCTGCTGACCTGGTTGTATCTGACTGCTTATGTCCTGCTGATCGGCGCCGAATTAAACGCCCCGGCCGAACGGGACAATCGCGAAGGCCTGGCAGAAAGCGATAACAGGCAGGTCGCATCTGTGCGCTGACTGACCGGTGATTCGCGGCACTGGTAATTTTGTTGCGAATCTGCTATATAATGGATCAACCGCACTGCACTTGCACCGGATTGACCCCGGAGAGCATGCGGACCGAACCGAAAGGCAGGCCTTCCCGCCCCAGACCGTCATGATTTCCCGGTTACCCGCCTTCGTGTGGGAAATCGGGGTTCTTGCGGAACCGGGTCTGCCTTTCTGCTGGAAAGGATTATATATGGCAACGAAAGCCCCGGCCTTCGAAGTTGGCGATTACGTCGTTTACCCCAAGCACGGCGTTGGCCGCGTGATGGAATTGCAGAACGAGGAAATCGCCGGAATGCAGCTCGAACTGTATGTCCTGCGATTTGAAAAGGAACGCATGACCCTGCGCGTTCCGACCAACAAGATCGAATCGATCGGCATGCGCAAGCTGTCCAGCGACAAGACGCTGAAGGAAGCTATGGAAACGCTGAAGGGCAAGCCCAAGGTCAAGCGCACGATGTGGAGCCGCCGCGCCCAGGAATATGAAGCGAAGATCAATTCCGGCGATCTGGTATCCATCGCCGAAGTGACGCGCGACCTGTTCCGTCCCGAAGATCAGCCGGAACAATCCTATTCCGAACGCCAGATTTTCGAAGCGGCGTCCAGCCGACTCGCGCGCGAACTGGCCGCGATGGAAAAGACCGACGAACCGGCAGCGCTGGAAAAGATCCTCGACGTTCTGCGCGAGCATGCGCCGCAATATTACGAGTCCGACGAAGCGGAGTGACTCGCCGCGTCTTTTGAGACAAACAAGGGGGCTGCCTGCCGGGCGGCCCCTTTGTCTTGGAAGGCCGGACGCGATGGATGTACCCACGGGCACTCTCTTGCCGCACTCCTCTCCTGGGACGAAGCATTCACTGCGGCCCTCTGCCCGCTGGACTCGCCTTCTCCTGCTCGCCAGTTGCACGGCGATGCTGCAGGGCTGCATCGCCAAAACGGCCTGGGACGTCGTAACCCTGCCGGTCCGGGCGGCAGGCAAGGCAGTCGACGTGGCCACGACCAGCCAGTCAGAAGCGGATGAGAACCGCGGGCGTGAGATCAGGCGGCGAGAGGAGCGCCTCGGCGCGCTCGAACGCACTTACGAACGCCTTCGCCAGAAGTGTGTCGCGGGCGATACCGAGGCCTGCACACAGGCGAGAGGCGTCTACGCGGAAATCACCGCCTTGCTGCCCACCGTCCCTTTGGAGCCAGAGTAGAATTCAGGCGGCGGCCCTGCGCAATCGGTCGTTGATCGCAGCGCCCACCCCGCTGAAAGGGATCGGCGCGACCGCGATCGAAGGCTGCGCCGCTGCCGCGGCCACATGCAGGCACTCGTACAAACGGGCTGCTGCCTCCGCCATGTCTCCCGTTGCCGACAGCGAACAGTCGCCCGGTATCTCGCCAAAGCCGATCAAAAATTCATTTTCGCCCGCAGCCTGAGCATTCAACCGCAGGGGTTTGCCGGGTGCATAATGGCTGGTCATCTGCCCTGGAGCTTCGATCCCTTCCGAAGCCTCGACCATATCACTGCCCAGCACGTCAGTCAGGCTTTCGGCAGAGATCGGGCCCGGCCTGAGCAGTGACCAGCCTTTGTTTCGCAGGGCGAGGATCGTCGATTCGATGCCGCTGGCGCAAGGCCCCCCATTCATGATGGCGGCAATCCGTCCATCCAGAGTGGCGGCAACATGCTGCGGCGCAGTCGGGCTGATCAAGCCGCTGCGATTGGCCGAGGGAGCGGCAAGGGCAAGGCCGCTCCTTCGCAGCACCGCCTGCATTACAGGATGGCCCGGCACGCGAAGCGCGATGGTTGCAAGACCGGCCGTGACCGCAGGAGCGATACCAGCGTTCTCGCGCAGTGGCAGCACCATGGTCAGGGGCCCTGGCCAGAACCGGTCGGCCAGCTTGCGTGCACGATCGTCGAAGCGGGCCAGTCGCTCTCCGCTGCCAGTATCCGCCACATGCACGATCAGCGGATTGAAATCGGGGCGGCCCTTGGCGCGGTAAATGCCCGCCACCGCATCGGCATCATCCGCCCGGGCAGCGAGCCCATAGACAGTCTCCGTCGGCAAGGCGACCAACCCGCCTGCGCGCAGCAATTCGCTGGCGCGTTCGACACCCGCCGCATCGGCTTGCAGCCATTCCGTAGCGCGCTTGCCGCCCATGCCGGGGCGCTATAGGTTGGCGGTGACAAAAGCCAAGGGAAACCGCCAGTGACACCGTATACGCCGCCGGTCCAGGACCAGCTCCTCGCCATTCGTACCAACGCCGGGATCGCCGAACTCGCGCAGAGCGAACGATTTGCAGCAGCAGAAGACGATCTGGTCGAAGCCATTGTCGAGGGCGTCGGCGCCTTTGCAGCGGGGGAATTCGCGCCGCTGAACCGCATTGGTGATACGGAAGGCGCAAGGCTGGAAAACGGTGTCGTCCGTCTGCCGGACGGATTTGCCGAGGCTTACGATCACTACGTAGAACAGGGCTGGAACGCGATTGCGGCTCCTGCAGGTCACGGCGGACAGGGCCTGCCTTTCACCCTTTCCTGCAATGTGCTGGAAAATCTGGGTGCCGCCAACATGGCCTTCACCCTGCTGCCGATCCTTTCGGTCGGCGCCATTGATGCTCTGGATCATCATGGCAGCGACGCGCAAAAAGCAAAATATCTGCCGAAACTGGTCAGCGGAGAATGGTCGGGCACCATGAACCTGACCGAACCGCAGGCGGGCAGCGATGTCGGTGCGCTGCGGACGACTGCGGAACCCATCGACGACGGCGAACATGCGGGCAAATACCGCATCAAGGGCCAGAAGATCTACATAACTTGGGGCGACCACCAGCTGGCCCGCAACATCATCCATCTCGTGCTGGCCCGCACGCCGGATGCACCCGAAGGCAGCCGCGGTATATCCCTGTTCGTCGTGCCGAAATATCACGTGAATGCCGACGGGTCGCCCGGCGCAGACAACGATGTTCGCTGCGTCAGCTTGGAGCATAAGCTCGGCATCAATGCCTCGCCCACCTGTGTCATGAGCTATGGCGACAATGACGAATGCATCGGCGAGATGGTCGGCGGCGAACATGGCGGCTTGCGCGCGATGTTCACGATGATGAACTCCGCCCGCATCAATGTCGGCAATCAGGGCGTCCAGATAGCCGAGCGTGCCCTTCAGCAGGCTCAGCATTACGCGCGCGAACGCATCCAGTCGGCACGAGCCGGCTCGGACGACCGCAACCCCGTCGCCATCGTGGAGCATCCCGACGTGCGCCGCATGCTGATCCGCATGAAATCGCTGACCGAAGGAATGCGCGCCCTGCTCTATTACACGGCCGGGCAGTTCGATCGCGGTACGCTAGGCAATGTCGCGGCAGCTCGCCGCGCCGAGGTGCTGGTTCCCCTCATAAAGGCCTGGGGCACGGACACCGGGGTGGAGGTCGCCAGCATCGGCATACAGGTCCACGGCGGCATGGGTTTCGTCGAGGAAACCGGCGCCGCACAGCATTACCGCGACGCGCGGATCGCGCCCATTTACGAAGGTACCAACGGGATTCAGGCTGCCGATCTGGTTACGCGCAAGCTGAACATGGAAGGCGGCGCAGTGGTCACCGCATTGTTCGAGGACATGGCGCGCGATTGCGTGGACGAACCCGCCCTGTTCACACTCGCCGGCGATTGTGCTGCCGTAGCCGCATGGATGCGGGAAGAAGCAAGCCTCGACGACCGGCTCGCTGGAAGCGTCCCTTTCACGACCATGTGCGCCGTGGCCTTCGCAGGCTGGCAGTTGCTGCGGCAGAAGCGCGCAGTGGATGCCGGGGCAGCGCCGACCCTGCGTGAGGTGAAGGAGGTAACCACCCGTTATTTCATCGACCATGTCGTGCCCGAAGCTGCCGGATTGAAATCCGCCGCGACGGACGGTGCGTCCCTGCTTTACAAGCTCGGCACGAGTCAGTTGGTGGGTTGATCGGCGTTCGGGACCCGTGAATGAGGATACCATCCGGCGTTTGGCCGATGCAGTCGAACGTTTGGCGCCACCCCCTGCAGAGCGGACCGATTGGGCAGCCGCTCCCGCCTATGTGTGGAGCGGCCAGTCAGCGCATCCGGTTGCTGCCATCATCGCTCCGCATCTCGACCAACTGAGAGGGATAGAGCGGCAGAAGCGAGCGGTGGTCGATAATTTGGACCGCCTCGCCGCAGGAGTGGCCGCGCATGACATGCTGTTGTGGGGCGCGCGAGGGATGGGAAAGTCCGCCCTGCTGCGCGCTGCTACGGTAGTTGCGCAAGAGGATGACCCACATCGTCTTGCTATCGTTCAGGCGGCGAGCGATGCGCTGTCATCCCTGCCGCATCTGTTCCGTGAACTCGGCGGGGTGCGCCGGAACTTTCTCGTCTTTCTCGACGATCTGACCTTTTCCGGCGCAGACGCTATCGGCCCAAGGCAGTTGCGAAGCCTGCTGGACGGAGGGGTCGAAGCACGGCCTGCTAATGTGCGCCTCGCCATCACGACCAATCACCGCGTCATACAATCCCGCTCTGGCGATGGCGGAGACGAAGGGGGCGACCTGCACCCGCGCAACGCGCTCGACGACTCCCTGGCCTTGGCTGACCGGTTCGGTCTGTCGGTCGGCTTTCACGCCTGCGATCAGATTACATACCTCGCCATCGTGGCAGGATATGCAGACCCGCTGGGTCTGCGGTGGAACGACGATGAAGCCCTGCAATGGGCGCGGCAGCGCGGCGCCCGTTCGGGGCGCACGGCGTGGCAGTTCGTCACCGAACTGGCCGGTCGCGCGAACGTGGTGCTATAGGGCCAGAGTTCTTCAGCGGGATTCGCGCTGATACTCTTCTTCGAAAACCGCACTAGGGTCGCCTTGCAACTCGCGTTGAGGGCGAAGGGATTCTCTCTGCACCCGCTCGATCGCCGGTGCGGGAGCGCCGCCAGGAGCGACGACACTCCAGATAATGCCCGCCGTGTCATCGCTGACCAGCAGAGCACCATCTTGCGACCATTCCACCCATGTCGGTCGGCCGCGTGCTTCGCCATCGTCATTGAGGAAGCCGGTCAGCACCGGAACAGGCTTGCCCTGCGGGTTGCCCAAATCGTCGAAGCGGACGAAAACGACGTCATAACCTGACGCCGGCACACGGTTCCACGAACCATGCCGTGCAATGAAGGCGCCCTGCCCAAACGTGCTCAACCGGCTGCCTTCCTCGGTAAAGACCAGCCCCAGCGCCGCAACGTGCGGACCGAGCGCATATTCCGGATAGCGGGCATATTCGGTCAGGAAGGCCGGCATCGGCACGTCGACCCGTTCGTCCACCATGTCCTTGTAATAGACCCAGGGCCATCCATATTGCGCACCGACCGGCACATTGGTTAGGTAATCGGGCACGAGATCCGAACCGAGCATGTCACGCTCGTTCACCGTCACCCACAATTCGTCGCTCCAGGGATTGAAGGCGAGACCGTTCGGGTTGCGCAATCCAGTCGCGAACAGGCGCTGGCGGTTGGTCTCGAGATTATACTCCCATATCGCTGCGCGGCCTTCTTCGGCTTCCATCCCGTTTTCGCCGATGTTCGAGGCGGAACCGACGGCGACATAGATCCGGGTGTTATCGTCATTGAGGATAATGTTCCGCATCCAGTGATTGCCGCCGCCCGGCAGGTCCATCAGCTTGCGCGGTTCGGCAGTCAGCCTTGTGGCGCCCACATCATAGGGAAAGGCCAGCAAGGCATCGTGATTGGCGATGTAAAGCGTGCCGTCGCCATAGGCGATGCCCGACGGGGAGGACAGATCGTCGCTCAGCACGAACTTCTGGTCGGCCCTGCCGTCGCTGTCCCGATCTCGCAGCAGGATCAACTGGTCAGGGGACGGTTCGCCCGCTCCTGCCTTGGAGAACAGCAGCTTGGCAATCCATGCCTGGAAGCCACCGCCCTCGCGCGGCGGGCTGTTCGTCAGCGTCACCAGCACGTCGCCATTCGGCATGGCATAGATGACACGTGGATGATCGAGCCCCTCGGCAAAGCGGGTAACCGCCAGTCCCTCTGCCGGTATTGGCGCTTCGGTCGCGGCCCAGCCGACCGGTTCCGCTATGTTCACCGTGGGGATGATTTCGGATTCGGGATCGTCGAAAACGGGGTCCGTCCCGGCAACCGCTGCAACCGTGTAATCGGCCTTGTCACCCTGGGCGAGATAGGCTGCAAGGAACAGAAGCGCCAGAACCAGCACCAGGAAGACGATCAGGAATTTTCTCATGCGCGCAGCAATAATGCACGCGGTCGCTTGCGGCAATGCCGTGGATCGCTACACGAACGTGCCATGTACGATTTTCAGCCCGACGCCGACCTCGCCAAGCCCGAACTCTATCGCCAGCTGGTTCAGGCCGCTGCGGCGCTCACCGACGGAGAAAGCGACGGCATTGCCAACATGGCGAATGTCGCGGCGCTGATGGGTGAATATCTGCCGGCCATCAATTGGGCAGGATTCTACCGGATGGTCGATGGCGATCTGATCCTTGGGCCTTTCGTCGGACGTCCGGCCTGCATCCGCATCGCTTCGGGCCAGGGCGTATGCGGCACCGCAGCGGCGACCGGCAAGACGCAGCTGGTCGACGATGTTCATGCCTTTCCCGGGCACATCGCCTGCGATGCGGCGAGCCAGTCGGAAATTGTCGTGCCAATTATCCGTGACGACACAGTCATTGCCGTGATCGACATCGACAGCCCGCAGAAGGCCCGCTTCGACAAGGATGATGCGGCAGGTATCGAGGCCCTGGCCACGCTGCTCAGCGCCCGGATCTGAAAAGCTACGCCCCGAAACGGGACAAGCGTCTACCCGCAGTGGCAGGATGGGACCTTCCTGGTTTATTTTCCGTTAAGCGTTCAACCGCGCCAAAGGGGAATATGATGAAGTTGCGCCCTGCCGTTTCTGCCGCCGCGGTCGCGGCTCTGTTTGCAACCGGATCGGTCGCCGCTCAGGATATCGTGCCTGGCGCCGGGCAGACCATAGTCCTTCCCCCGGAGCTCGATGAATCCTATGTGGCGCCAGCGCAGCCTTATGCTGCCCCGATCGATTACGACCCTGTTCTACAGACGGCCTATCCGCAGGACACCGTGCAACCTTACAGCGCGCCCTATGCGCAGCCTTACGCCGAACCGTATAGAGAGCCGGTTGCGCAAATCCCGTATTCCGCCACTTACGAACGCGACGCGTGGCTGGATTATTGCCGAGCCAATTACCTCGACCGCAACGGACTCGACCGAAGCGGAGCCTTGGGCGGATTGCTGGGTGCGGCGGCGGGCGGCCTGCTGGGTAATCGGATCGCAAGCGGCGAACGTCTTGCGGGAACTCTGATCGGTGCCGGAGTGGGCGGACTGGCCGGGCTTGCAGTAGGATCTGCGGTGGGCGCCGATACGAGGCGAGATCGTCTGGACGATTGCGAGATCTATCTCCGATATGGAGACAATTATTCGCGCCGGCCCGATCCTTATTACAACACGCCTGCTCATGCGGCGTATGGCACGGCCTTTTACGGGCCATACGGACAGCCGATGATGCTGGTGCCGGTCATGGTTCCGATCCAGCAGCGCGTTGTCGTGCGGGAATATGTGACCGAAGAATATATCGACTGAGCCGGCGCTCAGCAGGATGGCTGTATAAAGCTTATCTGAAAGCCAGGCGCAGGTCGGGTTCGGCTGCACCCTGTAAGGCCAGCGGGCGAGAAGCGTTAGCCTTGAGGCTGATGGTTCCAAGGCGGGCCACATCACTGCCCCGCGCCAGCTTTATGTCGCCGGGAAGGGCGCTTTCCACGTCCAGCTTCTGTGCAGTGTCTTCCGCAACTTGCAGCCGGTAAGTGCCGTAAGGCACTCTGTCCAGAAGGAAGAAACCGTCATATTCGCTGATGGTGGAGGCGACTACATTACCGCGCTGATCCAGCAATTCCAGCACTACGCCGCCAAGATCCACTCCGCTCGGCGACCGGATGATGCCCTCTACTTCGCCAGATGGTGAAATCGGCAACATCAAGGAAGCCATTACCCCTGGTCTGGGAATCAGGACAACTCCCTTGCTCTGCGGAACGAGATAGGGATCGCCGAGGGAAGCCTCGTCGATACCGACAAGCACCGGGGTATACGGACGCAGTCCATCGACCAGGGCGCGCCCGGTTTCATCGGTAATGGCATCGGTCAGGCGAAAGCCAGCCTCGACCCCGATCTCGGGCAGCAGATCTTCTCCTTCGCTGCGGAGTCCGTCACCGTCTTCATCGCGGAACACCGTGACCTCCACCTGACCGTTCCTCGCAAGCTTGCTCTCGCTGACGCGGAACCCGCCGCCGATGGGGTCGGGACCAAGGCTGAAGGCGAGCGACAGGTTCGCACCGATGGCACCATCGGATGCGTAGGTCGTATCCGCTCGCAAGGCGAATTTGGAAAAGCGGTGGGCATAACCAAGGCTCAGCCGCGCCAGATTGCTTGGGCCGAGATATTCCACTTGCGCCCGCAATTCCGACCTTTCGGAAAGATCGCGCTGCAGCGAAAGTTGCGCGAAATCGAACCGGCCACTGCCTTCCGACAGATCGAAACCCGCATTGCCGCGCAGCCGGAACTTTCTGACGACCGTATTGGCGAGTACCTGCAGACGCGTGCCCGTGTTGGAGAAATCGCGCGAAGGGTCATAGCGCGTCTCACGCTCGAGCTCGGCACCGATGTTGATCCGACCCGCCCGCACGGCGGTGGCGATCTGCCACTCGGTAACACTTTCGCCATTCCGCTGTATCGCCCGTCCGGCCCCGATCTGGAGCGGGAGCTTGAATACGCCGAGATTCAACGACATGTCGGCCTGCAATCCGAAACGGTGGCTCAGGTCTCCGGAGATGAAGTCGCTGACGTAGTCGCCCATCTTCCATACAGCCGAAGCGCCGAGATTGATGCTTCCGATCCGTCCAAGAGCGTTGCCCTGAAAGACTGCTCCCTCGCCCAACTCATGCGCAGCAGCAAATTCGGCCTGCATCGCGCCGAACGTGCGCCACACCGTGCCTTCGAGATAATGCCGCCGGCGGTTTGCCAGAAAGAGGCTTTGCGCACCAAATGCAACGCTGGTTCGCTTGTCGAGGCCGTGTTCGACCCCAACGCCCCAGCGCCAGCCGCCCGGTTGCAGACTGCCGACCAGATCATCGGATCGGCGAAGGGAGAGGAGATCGCGGTCCTTTTCCACGATCCCTGCCCAGTAATAGGTCTGACCCGGTTCGATCTGGTTGAACCCGATGGGCAGATTGACGCTTTCCCGACGGATCTGCCCCTGCGGCCCATAGAGCACGACCTCCAGATCGTTGCCGCCGTAAAAGAGTTCGACGTCAAGGAACTCGTATCTGCCATCTTCGGTGTCGCTCTGGAAAGCGATCAGCTGGCCGTTTCGATACAGTTCGGCATCCCACCCGGTCGGCAGCGTGCCGCGAAGTGTTGTCGAGGAAAAACGCGTGCTGCTGCCCAGCGGCCGGTTGCTGACGAAGGCACCCCGCCCTACGCTCGTCTGCCCGGTGAGCTGGCCGGACAAGGTCTCCACGTCGCCTGCTGCGACCTGTCTTGCATTTAGAGGGCCCAGCAACCCGCCGTCGGGAGCATTGCGGAAGGCCCTCAGCCGCACGGTCTGCGGCACGAAATCCTGATCCGTCGCAATCCGGGCGGTTACGCTCGCCGCAGCGATTTCACCCGCAAGGTAAGCTTCTGCCCTCCGATTGGACGAGAATTTGCGCTTCGCTCCCCCGTTCATGCCGGCAGTTACGACTATATCGACAGATGGAGTCCGCCAGACCCGGTACTCCGTATCAGCATGCGGAAATCGCCCCAGGTCGAATGTTTGCCGCTTAGCGGGCAGCCGCGCTGCGCGGTTCTTGCGATTGATCGCCTCGATAAAGGGTAGGGGTTCTTCGCTGGACATGCGGATGGCCGAATTGAACAGGTCAGGCTCCAGTTCGAGCCCAAACCAGCGGGATAGAGTGCCGACGCGAACACACCACCCTTCGGGAGTGTCCCTGATCTCATCCTCGAGCGAGATCTCTCCGTTCACGGTTTGTACCGTGCCACTATCCCGATCGAGAGTGAAAGTCTGCTCTTCACTGAACAACCACCCAGTTGCGCGGCGCGACTTCTTGTCGATCCTGAGGGGCATGTCGAGCGCGCGAACCACGTCGGCAAGATCGAGACAGATGCCGTCGGCCATCTGATAGCCTCGGACATCGTCCGTCAGGCGGTACTGCCCCACCGTGATCTGCAGGAGCAGAAAATCGTCATCGTTCGCTTGCCATTCGCCGGTCTGTGCGGCCGTAGTTCCGGAAATGCCGAAAGCCGCGGCCAACATGGCCACGGCGATCAACATCCTCGAAACGAGAGAAGTCATTCTGGTCTTCTGATCTGCTGCAGCCCGTTCAGTTCAGCGTCGTATCGATTGCAGCCAGCAGGGCACCGCCCGATTCGGGCATTTCCCGATATTCGATGCGGACTGGTCCGTTGAGTAGTGCGGCCTGTTCGGGCGAGAGAGGAATCGCGGCGCGGCGTTCGTCTAGCTCTGCATAGATTGCTATTCCGCGGGCTATCGCCACAGGCTCGTCAGAGCCTTGGGTGAGTACGCGCAATTCGCCATAAGTGGAGCTTTCGCCGGATCTGGTGATGGCGACGTCAAGAACCGAACCATCGGAGTGTTGCACCAGGCGAGCGTCGGAAATGGCGATCTGCGCCTCCAGACGACCATGCCGCACCATGACCGGTATAGTAACCCCGTAAATCGGCGTCAGACGTATACTGATGCCATTTGCTTCTTCGGAAGGACCAGCCAACGGCTGTGGATTGGGAATGCCCGAGAAGGACATGTGAACGCGGTATTCTCCGTCCGGTAAATCGGCACCCGGCCTCGCACCGATCCGAACAGACTGCGGCTGTCCAGGCGGAAGGGTAATCCGCCGAGGGGCATATCTGATCATGTCCAGAGCGGCGAGTTCACGCTCGCTTGCAGTTTCACGTGAAACCTCGACGAGATTGCCTTCCGGTGTCATCCGGCGCAGTTCCAAGCCGATCCTGTAAGTTGCTTCTTCAGTTCCGATGTTGCTCAGGATCACTTCGGTGCCGCGCCGCCCATCCATGATGATGCGGGTGGGCGCCACCAGCAAATCTCCTTGCGCGGCAACCGGTCCAGGTAACACTGCGCTGATCATGGCGGCGCTGAACATCGCCAGAGCGGCACGGGTACGGAGTTTCGGCAATTTCATCTGTTCAGATCCTCGATTTCTGAAGAGTGCGAATGGCATTCTCCAGGACGGTAGGTAGACCTACCAAGTCGTGGTTAAGATTGCCTAAACCATCAGGGGAACAGATGTGAGAAGGGGCTGCCCCGCGACGCGGGACAGCCCTGCTATACTTCAAGCCAAATGATCGGCAGGAATTTTCAGATCAGCTGTATTCGACGGTGACACTGAAGGTGCCATTGTAGGTTCCTGAGGCTTCGCTGCCGTCAAAGGTCAACGTGCCACCGAGCTTGAAATTGGCTGCAGCCGTAGTGTTACTGAGAGTCACCTCGCGAAACGTTGAGGAGACCGTTCCATTTAAGACCGTGCGCGTTGCGGCATCGGTGGTGAAATCCGTCAGCTCAACCTTCTCGGCAGCTGTCGGCGAACCCGGGATGGCAGCCGCCGTGCTGACAAGGTCCAGATTTTCCGGCATGGTGATCGTCACCCTCTTGCCGGCAGTGCCATTGAAGACGCGGAATTCGGATACCGACGTTGTGCCCGTGCATACGAGACCGCCGGTGCAGGTTGCGACATTTTCAGTCGACAGGACGACGGTTCCTGCAGCGTTCACGGCAATCGCACCGAAGTCCAGCCCGGAGATGTTTTCCAGCTGAATGGGCTTCAGAATTTCGACCGTCGCGTTGCTGCTAGCGGTTGCGGCAGCCATTGCAGCCGAGCTCATTCCCATTGCAACGACCATGGCGGTTCCAACGGCGCCGAGGCGGATCAAATTTTTCATAGAAACTGGTGTCCCTGGTTGTGCAGCCTTTCGGCCCGTAACGGGACGTTCTTGGAAGCCCCGCGGAACGGGAAGCCCCCATTCGCCAACACTAGGTACAATCCCGGGGTTCAGGTTTCACTCACGAGTATGGTTAACATCTGAAGCCTGTCTTGGTAACCATTGCAACGCCCGGGATCCGGCACTTGGCTTAAATATCGCCGCCGGTCAGCCGTTGGCAGACCAGGTCTAGCTGGTCGAGCGTGCGGTAGCGAATCGTCACCTGACCCGACTTGGGATCGCTGTCGGCCTTGATTCGCACATGCAGCCCAAGAAATTCCTCAAGGTGAGTCTGCACCGCAGCGATGTCGGCATCCTGTGCCGGATCACGCGAAGAGGGTCGCGCCTGCCGACGAGCCGAATCGCCATCGCTTTCTCCCTTGGCAAGCCGCTCGACCGCGCGAACGGACAGCTTCTGGTCGACGGCCCGCCGGGCAATAGCAACCGCGTCGACGTGGCCAATCAGGGCGCGGGCGTGTCCCATCGACAGCGCGCCTTCCTCGACCATGGTGACCACGGCTTCAGGTAATTGCAGAAGGCGCTGTAGATTCGCTACATGGCTACGCGATTTGTCGACAAGCCGTGCTATCTCCGACTGCTTGAGATTTTCCTCTTCAGCCAGATGGTGATAAGCGCGCGCCTCTTCGATCGGGTTGAGATCTTCACGCTGTATATTCTCGATCAGCGCGAGCGCCATGATCTCGCGCTTGTCGAGTTTTCGAATCAGTGCCGGGATCTCATGCAACTGTGCCTTCTGCGCGGCGCGCCAACGCCGTTCCCCGGCTACAAGCTGATACCGCCCACCAGCAAGCGGCCGGACGATGATCGGCTGAATAACGCCACGCGAGCGGATCGACGCCGCCAGTTCGTCGAGAGCATCCGGATCGAAATGCCGCCGAGGCTGATTGGGCAGCGGTTCGATTGATGCAACTGCGAGCATAGCCAGTCCGCCGGCCGGGTTTGCTTCTCCGCTCTCGCGCTCCGCAGACCCATCTGAACCGCTTTCGCTGCGCACGAGCGGTTCTTCGCGCCTGCTCTCGCCCAGCAAGGCACCGAGGCCTTTGCCGAGCTTTCGCTTCTTTGCCTCTCCCGCTGTGCGATCGGGAACGGAAAAGCGGATCGGGTCTGTCGCTTGCGTGCTCATGCGGCTTTCCTTCGTTCCGGCAGGCGCCCGATCAATTCGCGAGCCAGTGAAATATAGGCGCGGCTGCCCGCGCAGGAATGATCATACACCAAAGCCGGCATTCCGTGACTAGGAGCCTCAGACAGCCGCACATTTCGGGGAATTACCGATTCGAAAACCAATGGTCCCAAGCAGTCGCGGACATCGTCCGAGACCTGATCGGTCAGGCGGTTCCGCCTATCGAACATGGTGAGAACGATCCCGATGATGCCTAGGTTCGGATTGAAGCGCTGCTGCACCCTTTCCACCGTCTGCAGAAGCTGGCTCAACCCCTCGAGTGCGAAGAATTCACATTGGAGCGGAACCATCAGCGTATCCGCCGCGCCCAAGGCGTTGAGGGTGAGCAGACCTAGCGAAGGCGGACAGTCGATAAAACAGATGTCATGACCGTGATGCGCCTCCAGGCTTTTACGCAATCGCCCTGTTCGATCCTCGACGGAAACCAGCTCGACCTCGGCACCGCTCAAATCGACCGTTGCAGGGACGATATCCAACCCGGGAATCGCTGACCCCAATGTGCAATCTGCCAAGGTCGCGTCATTCACCAGAAGATCGTAACTCGAGGTCTCACGCTGGTCATTGCCAATGCCGAGGCCGGTCGATGCGTTTCCTTGCGGATCGAGATCGACCAGCAAAGTCCGCCAGCCGGTCGCCGCCATTGCCGTTGCAATGTTAATCGCGGTGGTAGTCTTTCCGACACCGCCCTTCTGGTTCGCAATGGCAACGACGATCATACTCGGTTCTCCAGTGCCCGATGGTATCCGACGAGTATGCCAGCGTTCTGGTCACTGACGGATTGTTCCACGTGAAAACCCTTCTGCGCCTCGGATGGAAGTTGCGCAAGCTCATCGGCCGCCGACTTTCCTTTCGGTAATATCCAAAAGGTGCTTTCGTCCGCAAGACGTCCAGCCAGCGCAAACAGCTTCTGCAGGGGCGCAAATGCACGCGCGCTAATGACATCGAAATGGCGATCTTCGATCGTTTCCAAGCGCCTGCCAAGTACCTGGCAGTTACGCAGCTCAAGATTCACGCAGACAGTTTGTAGCCATTCGAAACGCTTGCGCCGCGATTCGATCAGGCTGACTTTCAAATCTGGCCGCATGATAGCAATCACCAAGCCCGGCAGACCAGCTCCGGACCCGAGGTCAGCCCATGATCGTGTTCCATGTGAAACATGATCCAGTAATTGAGCGCTATCAGCAATGTGTCGCGTCCACACCTGATCAAGAGAAGATCTGGAGACAAGGTTCTGCTCGAATGCTTCTGCGCGGAGCTCATCCACATAGTCGTTCAATGTCAAAAATGCCTGGTCTGTACACCTGCGTGCGACGAACTCGCGAGCATCATCTTCGTTTGCAATCATGCATCGACACTCAAGCTGCGGGCGTGAACCAGAATTGCGGAGAGCGCGGCGGGTGTAATGCCTCTTACCCGTCCTGCGGCCGCTAAATTCTCCGGTTTCGCCGCAGTAAGGACTTGCTTCATCTCATTCGAGAGGCCCGGGATTTGCTCATAGGGAAACGCCAGGGACAGAGGCAATTCTTCAGCATGCGCCAAGTCACGCAGTTCTGCCTCCTGGCGCGCGATGTAGGGCGCATAGACCGCATCCTCTGCCATCTCATGCTTTAGATCGTCAGCGCTGTTCAGATCGCTTGGCATGTTCCACGTGAAATCATCAATTGTAATGGCGTTAAATCGCATCCATTCCGCGATAGTACGTCGCCCATCGTCTCGGCGGATTTCGCTACCCCTGTCCGCAAGGTCTGCGGAGTGGACCGGGGTGTTGAAAAAACGCTTCCATTTATCTCTTCGCGTCTCGCGGTCGACGTACCATGATTTTCGTTCGTCATGCACCAACCCGGCAGCCACCCCGCATCCGGTAAGGCGCGAGGTGGCATTGTTCGCCCGCAGACGCAGCCGGTATTCTGCTCGGGCGGTCAGCATGCGATAGGGTTCGGTGACGCCCTGTAGGGTCAGATCATCCACCATCACCGCAATATAGGAATTGGCGCGGTTCAGCGGCGCCGCTTCTTTGCCAAGGACGGCAGATGCAGCATTCATGCCCGCTACGAGGCCTTGCGCAGCAGCCTCTTCATAACCGGTAGTGCCATTGATCTGCCCTGCGCAGTAAAGGCCTGGCAAGCTCCTGACCTCCAGCGTCGAAAAAAGCGCGCGGGGATCGATATAGTCATATTCTACCGCATACCCCGGAACCTCGATCCTGACGGATTCCAGCCCCTCGATTTCGCGGAGCATGGCCAGTTGAACGTCAGCCGGAAGAGATGTGCTGATGCCGTTCGGATAGATGACATGCGTGGCAAGCCCTTCAGGTTCCAGGAAGATCTGGTGACCGTCACGGTCGCCGAACCGGTGTATCTTGTCTTCAATGGAAGGACAGTACCGCGGACCCGCCCCTTCTATCGCACCAGCAAACAGGGGAGACCTGTCGAGATTCGCGCGAATGATGTCGTGACTCGCCGCATTTGTCCTCGTGATTCCGCAGAAGATTTGCGGGTTGCCCCGCACATCGGTGAGGGGGGACATCGTCCAGGGGTCCGTATCGGAGGGCTGATTTTCCAGCCGGGACCAATCGATGGATCGCCCGTCGAGCCGGGGCGGAGTTCCGGTTTTCAAACGGGCCATGGGAAGATCGGCATTGCGCAGCTGCTCGGCCAGGCGCTTGGCGGCATTTTCGCCAATCCGCCCCCCTTCGTGGCGTTCTTCGCCCCTGAACATCCTCCCGCCAAGAAAAGTGCCGGTGCAGAGAACTACAGCCTCGGCCCGCAAGGCTGAACCATTGGACAAGACGAGTCCGAGGGCCCTGCCTCCCTCTTGAATCAACTCGGCTGCTTCGCCTTCGACAATCGTTATCTCGTCCTGCTGCAAAAGGAGCCGATGCACTTCGCGGCGATACAGATTGCGATCGGCTTGAACGCGTGGCCCCCAGACTGCGCTGCCTTTCGACCGGTTCAACATCCGGTAGTGAATGGCAGCAGCGTCCGCCGCCCGCCCGATTATTCCATCCAGAGCATCCACTTCGCGCACGAGATGCCCTTTGCCGAGCCCGCCTATCGCCGGATTGCAGCTCATCGCACCGATCGTGCGGCGATCGAAACTGATCAAACCTACCCGTGCGCCCATACGGGCTGCAGCCGAGGCAGCCTCCACGCCGGCGTGTCCGCCGCCCACCACCAAAATGTCAAAAGGGTTCATACGTCGCCCCGTACAGCATCAGGTTGGCGCGATAAAGACTGAGCGCCGTTTCACGTGGAACGATCTGCTTGCTCGTTCTACGGTTCCACGTGAAACGCTATTTGCCGATGCAGAAACTGCCAAACAGACCGTCCAACATGTCCTCCGTCGATGTCCGCCCAATCAAGCCATCCAGGGAAACCCGAACCTGTCGAAGTTCCTCGGCCAGTACGAGGAGATCCAGAGCCTCCCTGGCGCGCATCATAGATCTGTGAGCCTCTTCGATGCGTTGGCGTTGCCGTGCGTTCAACGCGACCTCGCCCGGATTCGGCAGCATCTGCCGTGCAATTGCGACGATGGCAGCCTTGAGAGCATCTACTCCGGATCCTGTCTTGCCTGAAACCAGATGGCAGGCTGAACCTTTTCGTGTTCTGTCCGGCACATCCGCATAGGATTCGACTTCTATTGCGCCTTGAGGTCCCTCGCCCTCGGTGCCCAGCCACAACACGATGTCGGCTTGCGACAGGGCATGTTGCGCGCGGGCGATCCCGATGATCTCCACCTCGTCTCGCGAACTTTCGTGCAGCCCTGCGGTATCCATGAATATGATCGGGGTTCCCGACAGGGCGACAGGCCTTTCAAGCACATCACGCGTCGTCCCGGCGATCGGCGTAATGATAGCTGCTTCGCTATCGGTCAAAAGATTGAAAAGAGACGACTTTCCTGCATTCGGCGGCCCCGCCAGAACGACCCGAACGCCATCCTTCAAACGTTCGGCAGATGGCTTCTCCAGCCACTCCCGAAATTCACTGGCGAGCCCCTCACACTCCTGCTCGAATGATGGCGATAGCTCCTCGACATCCTCCTCGTCGGAAAAATCCAGCACAGCTTCCACTTGGGCGGATAATGACAGGATGCTTTTACGCCAACTTTCACAGCGCCGTGACAAGTGACCCTCGGCCATGGTCATGGCCGAGCGGCGCTGCAGTTCTGTTTCCGCAGACAGGAGATCGCCAAGCCCCTCAGCCTCAGCAAGGTCAACGACACCGTTGGCAAAGGCGCGGCGCGTAAATTCGCCGGGGGTAGCCGCGCGCAGCCCCTCGAGCGACGCCAACGCGCTCTGGATCGCAAAAATAACTGCCCTGCCCCCATGGCAGTGCAGCTCGGCCAGATCTTCACCCGTCGCGGTTTTCGGACCGGGGAAGAACAGCATCAACCCCTTGTCGAGCAGCAGCCCATCAGGATCTTTGAAGCTGGCATAGCTTGCCCTTCTTGGCTCAGGCACACGCCCGGCCAAAGCCTGAAGCGCAGCGGATGCCGACGGTCCACTGATCCGGATGATGCCAATCCCGGCAGGCGGAAGGCCGCTGGAAAGGGCGTAAATGGTGTCCATCGCGGCGCGTGTATTCAGTCTTTCGACTTCGCCTTGTCAGCGGCATCGCGCGCACCTTCGGCCGCCGCGGCGCTGCTTTCCATGAACTTCTGGAACATCTTCAGACCCATCTGCCCCATGGGTGCCATCTGACGGGCATACTCCTGCACCTGTTCGGGGTTGCTGACGCCCTTCATCGCACGGCTGATCGTATCGACATAAATGTCGTTGGCGCGGCTTACATCGGGCAGACCCATAAAGGCCCGGGCCTCTTCCGGCGTACAATCGATCTCGACTTGGACCTTCATGTCCACTCTCCCGTTAGTGCTGATAGCTTCCCTTAATTGGGTTCCATGCCGACGCTTCGCAAGCGATAACGACCGAGGCTTTCGTGAATTACCGACAGGAGTACTGAATGACCGATAATGTGACCGTGCAGACGCTGAATGGCTCCGGCAAATTTCGGGCGTATATCGCCCGCCCCGCTGACACGCCCCGGGCCGCCATCGTCGTGATTCAGGAGATTTTCGGCGTGAACGCCGGGATCCGCCGCAAGTGCGACAGGCTGGCGGAAGATGGTTATCTCGCCATCGCACCGGATCTGTTCTGGCGGCTGGAGCCTGGCATCGAGCTTGACCCCGATGTGGAACCTGAATTCCAGCGCGCGCTCGACCTCATGAACAAGTTCGATCAGGATGAAGGTATCCGCGATATCGAGGCGACAATCAAATACGCCCGCAAGGAAGGTTGTGACAAGGTCGGGGCGGTTGGTTATTGCCTTGGCGGCAGGCTGGCGTTCATGACCGCCGCCCGCACCGATTCCGATGCAACGGTCGGCTATTATGCTGTCGGCGTCGACAATCTGCTGCGGGAGAAGAATGCCATCTCCCGTCCCCTGATGCTCCATATCCCGACCGAAGACGGCTTCGTGAACAAGGCAGCGCAAAAGGCGATGCACGAAGGGCTGGATAGCCATCCCAAGGTGACCCTGCACGATTACGAAGGTCTGGATCACGGTTTCGCAACCGAGTTCGGCAAGCGGCGGAATGAGGCCGGAGCCAAGCTTGCCGACGAACGCACTGTGGCCTTCTTCGCGGAGCATCTCGGCTGATCCATGAGAAATTTCGCGCCGGTAACCGAATCCAGCAATCTCACCCTGCGCTTCGCCGTTCCAGCCATCCTGCTGGTTCTTGCCGTTGCAGCCGCGTTCTGGAGTCCGGCACGATGGACTCTGGTCGTCCTCGTTCCGCTGCTTCTGATTGCAGTCCTCGACTTTTTTCAGAAGAGGCACACGCTGCGCCGCAATTTTCCGCTGGTGGCGCGGTTTCGCTGGCTGATGGAATCGCTGCGGCCCTATTTTCGGTCGTATGTGGTCGAAAGCGATCTCGGAGGGCGCCCGTTCAATCCCGACGAACGGGCGCTCGTCTATGCTCGCGCCAAGGGGCAACTCGACTCCTATCCGTTCGGGACCGAACTCGACGTCTATTCCGAAGAATATGAGTGGCTGGCCCATTCCATCGTGCCAAACGCGCAGGCCGCCGAGGAATGGCGCTGCCTGGTCGGGAGCGACCAATGTACGAAGCCTTACGATGCGGCATTGCTCAACATTTCAGCCATGAGCTTCGGCTCGCTGTCTGCGAATGCGATCCTCGCGCTCAATCAGGGTGCAGCGATGGGCAATTTTTACCACGACAGCGGCGAAGGCGGATTGTCGCGCCATCACCGGTCGCATGGCGGCGATCTGGTATGGGAGATCGGCTCGGGATATTTCGGCTGCCGCCATCCAGACGGCAGGTTCAATCCCGAGATGTTTGCAGAGAATGCGTCACTCGATCAGGTAAAGATGATCGAGATCAAGCTGAGCCAGGGAGCCAAGCCGGGGCATGGCGGAGTTTTGCCCGGTGCGAAAGTCACGCAGGAAATAGCCGAGACGCGCGGTGTGGAACGCGGTGAGGATTGCGTATCGCCCGCCGCTCACTCGACCTTTTCGACACCGGTCGGGATGCTGGAATGGGCAGCGCAGTTGCGCGAACTCTCCGGCGGCAAGCCGGTCGGCATTAAGCTTTGCGTCGGACAGCCGCACCAGGTGTTCGCCATGGCGAAGGCGATTCTGGAGACCGGGATAAGGCTGGATTTCATCACCGTGGACGGCGCGGAAGGCGGCACGGGCGCGGCCCCGCTCGAACTTTCGAACCGCGTCGGCATGCCGCTGCGCGAAGGCTTGATCCTGATGCGGAACGCTCTCGTCGGCACGGGTCTGAAGAGCCAGGTGAAAGTCGCCGCCGCAGGTAAGGTACATTCCGGCGCAGGCATGGCGATGAAATTCGGCCTTGGCGCCGATTGGTGCAATTCGGGGCGCGCCTTCATGTTCGCGCTCGGTTGCGTGCAGTCGATGCGGTGCCATGACGATACCTGCCCCACGGGGGTCGCGACGCAGGATCGCACCCGTCAGCGCGGATTGGTGGTCGCGGACAAAGGGCCGCGGGTGGCCCGTTTCCAGCGGCAGACCCTGCATGGCCTGCGGGAGATCGTCGTGGCGATGGGGCTGGACAATCCGTGGCAGATCCAGCCGCACCACATCAGCGAAAGGCTGAACACCGTGCAGTCCGGTCCGATGGACGGTTTCTACAATTTCCTGCAGGAAGGCGAACTTCTTACCGCTGCCGAGAACACGCAATATGGGCGATACTGGCAGGGGGCGCAGGCAAGCAGCTTCAGGATAGCCGCCTGAACGCCATGCTATGCCGCAGCGCGGTGCGCGGCAAAGTCCATGACCTTGCGGCGGATTGCGAGCGGCAGGCTGCGCGGCACGAGAGCCTGCAATTCGCTGGCGATACCCAAGCGGAGCCGTTTCATCGTCCACTTCGGACAATTGCGCGTGGTGAGCGGCAGGTCTTCCAGAAGCGCGATATCGCCATGGCGCTTGTCCTGGCCCAGGCGGCGCATCAGATCCTGCAGCGCCGCTTCCGGACCCTCGATCATTTGCAGGAATTGGCTCTCGTCGAACAGGAGAAAGCCGGTGATCTCGGCTGCGGCGTTGTTACGCGCCGAAGCTTCGAGCAGATCGACCATGTCGACCTGCCCGAAGCCCGGTGCAGCTGTGCTGGAATAGAGATATTGGCGCATCATGCGCGCTGATTAGCAGGAACATCTTACCCGCCGGTTCACGCGAGGCGCGCCACCCTACTGATTTTCCCTACTGATTCATGGTGGCGAAGAAATCCTCGTTGGTCTTGGAATCCTTCATCTTATCGAGCAGGAACTCCATCGAATCGATGGTGCCCATCTGCATGAGGATGCGGCGCAGCACCCACATTTTCGACAGCTTGTCCTTTTCGACCAGCAGCTCTTCCTTGCGAGTGCCGGACTTTCCGACATCCAGCGCCGGAAAGATGCGCTTGTCGGCGACCTTGCGGTCGAGCACGATCTCAGAATTGCCGGTGCCCTTGAATTCCTCGAAAATCACTTCGTCCATGCGGCTGCCGGTATCGATCAGCGCCGTGGCGATGATGGACAGCGATCCGCCTTCCTCGATATTGCGCGCCGCACCGAAGAAGCGCTTCGGGCGCTGCAGGGCGTTGGCATCGACGCCGCCCGTCAACACCTTGCCGCTGGAGGGAACCACGGTGTTGTAGGCGCGGCCGAGGCGGGTGATGGAATCGAGCAGGATGACCACGTCCTTCTTGTGCTCGACCAGGCGTTTCGCCTTTTCGATCACCATTTCGGCAACCTGCACGTGCCGCTGCGCCGGTTCGTCGAAGGTGGAGGAGATGACCTCGCCCTTCACACTGCGCTGCATGTCGGTGACCTCCTCGGGCCGTTCGTCGACCAGCAGAACCAGCAGGAACACTTCGGGATGATTGTCGGTGATCGCCTTGGCGATGTTCTGCAGCAGAACGGTCTTGCCGGTGCGCGGCGGCGCGACGATCAGCGCGCGCTGGCCCTTGCCCTGCGGCGAGATGATGTCGATCACTCGCGCGGACTTGTCCTTTTCCGTCGGGTCGAGCGTGTCGAGCGACAGCTTTTCATCCGGATAGAGCGGGGTGAGGTTGTCGAAATTGGTCCGCAGGCGAACCTGGTCGGGATCGTCATAATTGACGCTGGTCAGCTTGGTCAGCGCGAAATAGCGCTCGCCTTCGCGCGGTGCGCGGATCTGGCCTTCGACCGTATCGCCGGTGCGCAGGCCCCATTTGCGGACCTGGTTGGGCGACAGGTAAATGTCGTCAGGACCGGCGAGATAATTGGCTTCGGGGCTGCGGAGAAAGCCGAAGCCGTCGGACATCACCTCGATGGTGCCGATGCCCATGATTTCTTCTTCATATTCCTCATCCTCCGCCAGTTCGCGCAAGATGCAGAACATCAGATCCTGCCGGCGCATGGTGGAGGCGCCCTCGACGCCGAGGTCTTCCGCCATCTGCACGAGATCGGCCGGCGGTTTCTGTTTCAGTTCCTTGAGATGCATAGATATATTCCAGAAAGGGAGTTTGCGGGCCGGCAGGTCGTAGGGCTTGGGGAAAGCGAACCCGTGGAGCATCGCGGCAGGCGCGAAACCCCGATCCGGAGCAGGACCGGAGATTTACGCCGACGCAGCGCGCCGGTCAATCCTATTCGCAAGAAGCGAAGGCGCTTGTTCAGAACGGCTTGACGATCACCAGCACGACGATCAACGCCACGGCACCGGCAGGAACCTCGCCCCACAGGCGCAAGGCCTTTTCGGTCAGAGGACGCGCCCCGCCCGCCATCTTTTTCGCCACGCCGGTCAGCCAGCCGTGATAGGCGGTCAGCAAGATGACCAGCAGCAGTTTGGCATGAAACCAGCCCTGCTCGAAAGCGCCGATGGTCACGGCCAGGATAAGGCCGAGCACCCACACCACGATCAGGCTGGGAATGAGGATCATCTTGCGCAAGGTGCGGCCGCGCGATGCCCACAGTGCTTCTTCTTCCGATCCGGCTGGCGAGGCATGCATGTAGATCAGCTGGCGCGGCAGGATGAACAAGCCGGCCATCCAGAAGATGACAAAGATGAGGTGACCGGCTTTCAGCCAGAAATAAAGCATGGCGAGCGTTTCCTGCATGTTGGCCGTTTAGGCAAGACGGGGCCGCGGCGCCAGTGTTTCCGCATCGTCCGCGAACAGCGTCGCTTCACCCCTGCCAGCCGCGCACTTTCTCCACCAGCCGCTCGACATGGGTGATCGGGGTTCGGCGATCGATACCATGACCCAGATTGAAAACATGCGGACGCCCGGCGAAAGCGCGCAGGATCACATCGATGCGGTCTTCCAGCGCCCTTCCCCCAGCCAGTAGCAGCAGCGGGTCGAGATTGCCTTGCAAGGGCATGGCGGCAGGCAGATGGCGGGCTGCCCAATCGGGATCGATGGTTTCATCCACGCCAAGCGCGTCGACCCCGGTCGCCTCGGCATAGCGCGGCAATTTCTCACCCGCGCCTTTCGGGAAGCCGATGATCGGCAAATCCGGATGCAGCGCGCGCAACCGATCGACGATGCGCGCATTCGGGGCCACGACCCAGCGGTCGAATTCGTCCGGCGCCAGGCTGCCCGCCCAGCTGTCGAACAATTGCACCGCTTCCGCGCCTGCCTTCACCTGTCCGGAGAGATAATCCACGGTCAGATCGCCCACGGCATCGAGGATCGCCTGCATTCTCGCGGGATCGCGATAGGCCAGCGCCCGGGCATCGTGCTGGTCGCGGCTGCCCTCGCCTGAAATCATGTAGGTCGCGACCGTCCAGGGGCTTCCGGCAAAGCCCAGCAACGCGGTCTGAGGTGCGAGCAGACTGCGAACCCGGGCCACGGTGGCATAGATCGCGTCGAGGCGCTCAGGCACTCCTTCAAGCGCATCCAGGGTGCTTTCCAGCAGGGTAGGCGAGAGGCGCGGTCCTTCTCCGGCGAGGAATTCCAGCTTCTGACCCATGGCATGCGGCACGATCAGAATATCGGAAAACAGGATCGCCCCATCGAAGCCGAAACGCCGGATCGGTTGCACGGTCACTTCGGCCGCAGCCTCGGCATCGTAGCAGAGGTCGAGGAAGCCGCCCTTGTCGGCGCGCAAGGCCCTGTATTCCGGCAGATACCGACCTGCTTGCCGCATGAGCCAGAGCGGCACGCGATCCGCGCGATTTCCGCGCAGGGTGTCGAGAAGAAGACCGGGCATCTCGGTTCCTATCCAAAATAATAAAGATTCTTAAAAGGATTGATGGAGTCTGTTGGCCCTGTGGAAAACGGGGACGAAGCGGCTCTGCCCGAATTCTCCCCGGCTGAACAGGGGGGTGCCGCCTGGCGACTCCTGTCATGCCGTGAGTCAAACGGCATCTGTCCACGCTGTCCACAGGCTGTTGGCAAGCTGGCAGGCCTGTCCACAAATCGGCCGCTAGCAGGCTGGTAGCGGGCATGAAATCAGCCCTTCCGCTTGTCCACGGGCCTGTCCCGTGGTTTATACCGGCACCTGTCCACAGGGGCGGGAGAGATCCTCCGAGTGCCCACATCTGCAGGATAGCGGAGGCAAAAGGCTTGCAGCAGGATTCCCTTTCCAACGGCGATGAGCCGGAGTCCAGCGAAGCGGAACCCGGCGATCTGCCCGCAAAGAAGACGCATCTTCACCTCCTTTCCGATTCCACCGGCGAGACGCTGGAAATGATCGCCAAGGCCGCCCTCGCCCAGTTCGAGGATGCCGATGTCATTCGCCATTTCTGGCCGATGGTGCGTTCGCACCAGCATCTCGACCGGATCGTCAGCGATCTTGCCGCCAGCCCGGGGCTCGTCCTGTTTACCCTGGTGAACACCCAGACGCGGGAGGCGCTGGAGGCGCATTGCCGCCGCCTCGGCCTTCCCGCCGTGCCTGTTCTCGACCGCGTGACCGAGGCACTGGAGGTGCAGCTGGGGCAGGAGGCGCATGGTCGGCCGGGGCGCCAGCACCTGATGGACGAAGCCTATTTCGAACGGGTGGAGGCGATCCAGTTCACTATCGCCCATGATGACGGCATCGCCTGGGAGGAATGGGAGGAAGCCGAGATGGTGCTGGCCGGCGTGTCGCGCACGTCGAAGACCCCGACCAGCATCTATCTCGCCAACCGCGGCTACCGCGTTGCCAACATCCCCATAGTGCCGGAAAGCCCGCCTCCGCAGGCGCTATATGGCCTGCGCAAGCCGCTGGTCGTGGGCCTGACCACCTCGCCCGACCGGCTGGTGCAGATCCGCCGCAACCGGTTGCTGACGCTGAACGAACGCACAGAGACCGCCTATGTCGACAACGACCGGGTGACGGAGGAATTGCGCTATGCCCGCCGCATGTTCGCCGACAATGGCTGGCCGGTCATCGATGTCAGCCGCCGATCGATCGAGGAAACTGCCGCAGCCATCATCAAGATATACAACGAGCGCAGCCGCAATGCGCGAAAAGGCGAAACCGGAACCAAGCCGATATGAGCGAGGTGGTTCGGTGAGCCTGCTGGTTCTCGCTTCAAAAAGCGCCTCGCGCCAGGACATGCTGCGCGCGGCGGGGGTCTTGTTCGAGCCCTGCCCTGCCGACGTTGATGAACGCGCGCTGGAAGCAAAGCTCGGCGATGCCAGTGCTGCCGAAGTGGCTGGCGCACTCGCCTTAAAGAAAGCTCGCAATGTTGCCGATCGCTTGCCCGGCCGGCTGGTTCTCGGCAGCGATTCGCTCGTCAGTGTGGCAGGCCGCCGCTTCGACAAGCCGGGGAGCCGGCAAGCCGCCGCCGAGCACCTGCGTTTCTTTTCGGGCCGGACCATGCATCTGCACAGTGCTGCTGCCCTGGTTCGGGGTGAGGAGACGCTGTGGCAACACACTGCGCTGGCGAAACTGCAAATCCGCGAATTGTCGGAAGATTTCATCGCACATTATCTCGACATGGAATGGCCGGCGATCACCCACTGCGCCGGGGCCTTCCGTATAGAGGGACAGGGTGTGCAACTGTTCGCCGGCATGGAAGGTGACATGTTCACCGTGCTTGGCATGCCGCTGGTGCCCGTGCTCGCCGCCTTGCGCGACTTGGGGACGTTGCCCTCATGAGCCGTCCTTTTGCCGAAGTGATTGGCAGCCCTGTTCGCCAGTCCCGTTCGCCGGCTACCCACAATTTCTGGCTGAACCGCGCCAGCATCGACGCCGGATATTCTGCAACGGAAGTCACGCGGGAGGAGCTACCGGATTACGTGGCCAGCCGCCGGGGCGATACGGATTGGCGGGGCTGCAACGTCACCATGCCTCTCAAGGAAGCGGTCCTGCCGCTGTGCGATCGACTGGATCCCGTGGCCGAGAGGATCGGTGCGGTGAACACGATCATCCGCGAAGCCGATGGCACCCTTGCAGGCTACAATACCGATGCCGCCGGATTTCTAGAACCGATTGCCGCCGACCTGCGCCAGCCGCATCTCTTCCGGATGGCGCGGATATTGGGAACGGGCGGCGCTGCACGGGCCATCGTCAATGCCTTGGCAGACCGGAACTTCACCCTGGTACTCGCGGGCCGCAATCCTGCGAAGGCGCAGGCCATTCTGGACGAACTGCCGCAAGGCGGTGAGCACCACGCGGTGTGCATGTCGCATTTTGCCACGAGCACCGACTTCGCTTTCGACAATCGCAGCCAGCTTCTCGATCTTGTTGTCAATGCCAGCCCGCTCGGCATGACCGGCCAGCCGCCGCTCGAATTCGATCTGAGCCATGCTCCGCCGGGGAGCATAATCTACGACATCGTCACCAGCCCTCCGCTCACGCCGCTCCTGAAACAAGGTGCCGCGGCCGGATTTCGAACTGTGGACGGCTTGGCCATGCTGATCGGGCAGGCGGCTGCGGCTTTTGCCCTGTTCTTCGGACAGGCGCCGGACCGTAGCGGGGATGCCGATCTGCGCCGGATGCTGACCGCATGAGCAAGCCCTGCATTCTCGGGCTCACCGGCTCCATCGGCATGGGCAAATCGACAGTCGCCGCGATGTTCGCTGGCGAAGGCGTGCCGGTCTTCGACGCCGATGCTGCCGTGCGCGCCATGCAGGGCCCGGGCGGCAAGCTGATCCCGCAGATCGAGGCCGCTTTCCCCGGCAGCACCGATGAGAGCGGCGTGCGCAGGGAGCATCTGGGCGAGCAGGTCTTCGGAGTTGGCGCCGCGCTTGCGCGTCTGGAGGGCATCATCCACCCCGCCGTCGCCGCCGAACGGCAGGCCTTCCTCCTTGAACATGCCGGCGCGCCCATGGTGCTGTTCGACATTCCGCTGCTGTTCGAGAAAGGCGGAGCAGACCGTGTGGACCGCATCATCGTGGTGTCCGCGCCGCCCGAGGTGCAGCGCGCCCGCGTGCTCGCCCGTGCTGGCATGACGCCGCAGAAATTCTCGCAGATCCTGGCACTGCAGATGCCCGATGCAGAGAAGCGGGAGCGGGCCGATCACATCATCGACACGGGCACCAGCCTTGCCGAGACAGAAGAATCCGTTCGCCGACTGATCGCGGAACTGGCCGGCTGCCAGGCCTGACCTTCCCGGTCATCGCCGCAGATGATCGCTGCCGCCCTCCCCTTGCCAAGAGGGCGCAGCTTGGCGATACAAGAGACCATGCGCGAGATCATATTCGATACGGAAACTACCGGCCTCGACCCGAAAAGCGGCGACCGGATGGTGGAAATCGGCTGCATCGAAATGGTGAACCGGGTCACGACCGGCGCGACCTATCACTGCTATTACAATCCCGAACGCGATATGCCTGCCGGGGCCGAGGCGGTTCACGGCCTTTCGGCGGTGTTCCTGTCGGACAAACCGTTCTTCCGCGACAAGGCGGCGGAACTGATCGAATTCATCGGCGATTCGCCGCTGGTGGCGCACAATGCCGCATTCGATTTCGGCTTCCTCAACGCGGAACTGGGCCTGTGCAGCCAGCCGGCGATCTGCCTCACGCGCATGATCGACACGGTGGCAATTGCGAAGAAACGGCATCCCGGAGCCAAGCTTTCGCTCGATGCGCTGTGTTCGCGTTACGGCATCGATCGCAGTCACCGCGTCAAGCACGGCGCGCTGCTCGACGCCGAATTGCTGGCACAGGTCTATGTGGAATTGACCGGCGGGCGGCAGATCGGGCTGGAACTCGCGGCTGCGAATACGGCCATGTCGCACCCGTCTGGGGTGGCAGGCAGTATCGCGCTGGCGCCGCTTTCCCGCGAAATCGCCCGTCCCCGCCGCGAACCGCGCCCGCATATGGCCAGTGCGGCGGAACTTGCGCGCCACAGGGAGTTTATAAGTAAGATGGACTCACCCCTTTGGGGTGCCTGAATAATCAGGCAAAATCGACGGGTCGCATCGCACCGAAGGAGCATAAATCATGGATATTCGCGTTTCGGGTCATCAGATGGAAACCGGCGCTGCACTGCAGGATCACGCCTCGGACCGGCTGAACGCGATGGTCGACAAATATTTCAACGGCGGGCTTTCCTCGCACACTACCTTCGGCAAGGGGCCACAAGGGGCCTTCACCTGCGATATCGTCACCCATGTGCGGCAGGGCCTTACCGTGAAGAGCCGCGGCGAGGCGCATGATGCACATCAGGCGTTCGAACAGGCCGCGGGCAAGATGGACAAGCAATTACGCCGTTACAAGCGGCGGTTGAAAGATCGCCATGAACAGGCGGACCACGCACTGCAGATGGAAGAAGCCGCCTACACGGTCTTCGCCCCCTTGCCCGATACGCATGATGACGATGCCGACAGCAGCGATGAGGGAAGCTATGACGCCGAGGGCGACGCCCCGCTGATCGTAGCCGAAACACGCGTCGACATACCCGAAACCAGCGTTGCCGACGCCGTGATGATGCTCGATTTGCGGGACACCAGCGCGCTGCTGTTCAAGAACGCGGGTAGCGGGCGGCACAATATGGTCTATCGGCGTGACGATGGTTCGATCGGCTGGGTCGAACCGCAGTGACAGCGACCCCTGAACAGGGGTAACGAACACCGCAGATGCAGCTCTGGCTGCAAACCTCTTCGGCGGATGCGATAGCCTTGCGGGCGCGCATCCGCATCACGCCCGATAGCGCCCGTAGCGAGACAATGACCGCAATATTCAGACTTGTGCCCGAAGCGGTGGAAACCGTGACTGCGACTGCAAAGGACGCCGTACTCGAATTGCTGGCGCAGCGGTTTTCACGCGCTTATGATCTCGACGAGGCAGAGATCCTGCGCGACCTGCTTGAGCGTGAAGCGCTCGGCAGCACGGGCTTTGGGCGGGGCGTCGCCATCCCCCATGCACGGTCTGGCGCAGTCAAGCGGCCAATCGCGGCGCTGTTGCGCCTGGAACAGCCGGTCGACTTCGCAGCAGCTGACGGATTGCCGGTCGATCTGGTGTTCGGTCTGCTCTCGCCGCACAATTCCGGTGTTTCGCATCTTCATGCCCTTGCCGCGATTTCGCGCATGGTTCGCAGCGATGCGACACACCGCGCCATGACAGAGGCGCCCAATGCAGAAGCTCTCTACGCCCTCATCGCCAATGCGACCGATCGCGATGCTGCCTGAACAGACCCGTGATGGCGCTTCGTCGCATTACCGTGCGCTGGAGCGGCTTTACAATGCAGCGCCGGTCAATTCGATGTTCCCGTCGGAACTACATATCGCGGGCGAGGGGCTGTCCCGCCTCGTCTTCACGGTATCGGAAGATGTGTACCACGCGGCAGGCGCCGCGCACGGCACCATCTATTTCAAGATGCTCGACGATGCCGCCTTCTATGCCGCCAACACGTTGGTGACGGACCGCTTTCTACTCACCACCAGCTTCAACCTGCATTTCACCAAGCCGGTGCGCGGCGGCAAGGTCGTGGCCGAGGGGCGCTGGATAAGCGGGCGCAAGCGAGTACTGGTGGCCGAGTCGCGGCTGACGGACGAAGAGGGTGACGAGATTGGCCGCGGCACGGGCACCTTCATGCGGTCGCGAATCGCCCTGTCGGGGCTTGCCGGATATTCGAGATAGGTGAAATTCCATGGATTCGCGGCTGCCTGCACATGTCGAAATCGCCGGTCTGATCCGTTCTGTTAATGCGGAGGGAGGGTTCGCGACGGTTCTAGCCAAGGGCGAACGAGATGCGGGTACGATCCTGATCTTAACCATGGATTCGGCGCGAAACGGCCAGTTGTGGGAACGCATGCCATTACCGGATGGCAGTCGTTCGTACCAAGTCGCTAAACATCAAATACCTGATAAAAAAGAGGAATTTGAGGAGTATCTGCGCCGCAGACAGCAGCAGGACAGTGATTGCTGGATAGTCGAACTGGATGTCCCGAACCCGGAACGCTTCATCGCAGGTGCGCCCGGTTAACTTGACTTGGTTTCGATTGAGACTATTTCGGCGCCACTTCCTACGGCGTAGGCGGCACGGGTGGCAATGGGGTCACCGGGTCAGCGCGCAGACGGGGAGTGGCCGGCAGGCCCGAAGAACCAGTTACAGATTTGCACCAAGCAAACGGTTCCCGCCTGCGTCAGTCCGCTCACCGCCGTAAGTAACGGAAAATATGAGCCATACCTCGCGTAAAAAGAATGCTCGCAAGAAAAATTTTACTGCAAGTTTCGCGGCCATAGCCGTCACTGCAACCCTTACGTTTTTCGCTGCCAATGGTTCCGGTGCTGTCGCACAAGATGCGCTGGAAACCCCGCGGCTTCAGCTTCCCGAGGCCGAACTGACAGGCGAACGCGTTCCCGTCGCCACTCCGGTCTTCGTGTCCGAAGAGATCGTCCAGCCAGTTTCTGAAACTACGGAACAGGACGATGAGCCGGAATCCACATCCGCAAACATCGATGCTGCTTCGCTGCATGAACTGGTGGGCGAAATGCCGCGCCAGAGCGAATTGTCGCCCGAGATGGAATGCCTCGCCGGCGCCGTTTATTTCGAAGCCCGGGGCGAACCGCTCGACGGCCAGCTTGCCGTGGCGCAGGTCATCATCAATCGTTCGGAAGACCGTGCATTTCCGTCCAGCTATTGCGGCGTCGTTTATCAGCGGTCGCAATTCTCTTTCGTTAAAGGCGGTAAGATGCCCAGCATCAAGCGCTCATCGGCCGCCTGGACCAAGGCGAAAGCCATCGCGAAGATCGCACATGAAGGCACCTGGGAAAGTCCGGCCGACGATTCGCTGTATTTCCACGCGAAATATGTGAAGCCGAGCTGGAGCCGCAGCAAGATCGCGCGCGCCACGATCGATACGCACATCTTCTATCGCTGAATGCGAAAACCTGGACCTTGAGAAAAGGGGCTGGTCCGCTGCGGACTGGCCCCTCTTTCATGAACGCCCAGGAATTCAGTCCGGTTCGGCCAGGGTGACCCACACCGGCGCGTGGTCGCTCGCCTTCTCTCGCCCGCGATGCGCCTTGTCGACACCGGCGGCCACCAGGCGATCCGCCAGTTCGGGCGACAGCAGCAGATGATCGATGCGAAAGCCATGATCGCGCTGCCATGCCCCGGCCTGGTAATCCCAGAAGGTCCAGATGCCGCCCCGCGGGTTCAGCGTGTCGATGGCGTCCGTCCATCCGTCCGCAAGCAAGCGGGAATAGGCGTCGCGCGACTCAGGCTGCATCAGGGCGTCGCTGGCCAGAGCGGCGGTTGACCAGATGTCCTTGTCCTGCGGGACGACGTTGTAATCGCCAACGACCGCGCAGGGCACTTCCAGCGCCCACAATTCCCGCATCCGCGCCTGCAGCCGTTCCATCCAGCGCAGCTTGTAGTCGAATTTGGGGCCGGGCTGCGGATTGCCGTTGGGCAGATAGATGCAGGCGATGCGCACCCCGTTCACATCGGCTTCCAGATAGCGGGAGTGGTCGTCATCGGGATCGCCCGGCAAGCCGCGCTGCGTCTCCTCCGGTTTCACCCCGTCAGCCAGTATCGCCACGCCGTTAAAGCTCTTCTGCCCGTGCCAGATGGCGTGGTAGCCGATCTTCTCGAACTCCTCCGCCGGAAAGTTTTCGTCCGGACTCTTGATCTCCTGCAGGCAGGCGACAGTCGGCCGCGTTTCCTCCAGCCACTCGAGCAGACGGGGAAGGCGTGCCTTGACGCCATTGATGTTGAAAGTGGCAATCTTCATGCCCGCGATTCCTATGGAACGGGGCAGGTTTTGACCAGAGCTATTGGCCCGATCCGATTGTCAGACCGGATAGCCGCCGATCAGATTCCGAAGCTGGAGCCGCAGCCGCAGCCCGCCGCTGCCATCGGATTTTCCACCCGGAAGGCGGCACCGCCAAGCGATTCGACATAATCCACCACCGCACCGGCGACCAGATCATGACTGACAGGATCGACCACCAGCCGCACGCCGTCCCGCTCGCTGACCGAATCGTCGGCTTCGGCACCGTCGGCCAAGGCAAATTTGTACTGGAATCCAGAACAGCCGCCGCCTTCCACCGACAGGCGCAAGATCGCCGGTTTCGCCTGCTTTTCGGCGATCAGGGCCACACGCTGCGCGGCGGCGGGGGACAGGGTCAAGGGGTCGGCCATGATGCCGATATAGGGAGCACTGCCGGGGTCCTCAAGCGGTCAGGCTGTCTGGATGTAGGTGCGCAGGTTCTGCGCCTCCGCCTCGATCGCATCCATGCGCGACTTGACCAGATCACCGATCGACACGAAGCCGCACATTTCGCCCTTGTCGCAAACCGGCAAATGGCGAATGCGCCGGCGGGTCATCAGCGCCATGGCCTCGTCGGTATCCGTCGACGGTTCGACCGTGATCGGCGGCGAGGTCATCACCTCGCCCACCTTGCGGTCGAGGCAGAGCGCCCCTTCATCCGCCAGGCGGTAGAGGACGTCGCGTTCGGAAAAGATACCGGCAACGGTGCCTCTTTCCATCACCGGCACCGCGCCGATCCGCTTGCCCGCGAGCAAGGCAACGACATCGCGCACCGTCGAACCGACATCGCAGCGAATGATGTCGGCCGGATCACGGCCCTTGAGCAATTTGGCGACTTCCATTTTCCCGGTCTCCTGCATCCTCGAGTGAAAGCAGAATGACATGTCCTGCCGGAAACGCCAAATTGAAGGGCGTTGCGTAAGCAGACCTCGCCGGAAAGCTTGCATCGGGCGGGGCAGGGGTCCATCAAAGCGCAGTGAACCGCAACAGCCCTCTGGAAGATTCCAAGAACGCCCGTTTCGCCTGGGCGCGTTTCAAGCGCCTGATGCGGTTCATGGTGGCGGTGACGCTGACCACCGTAATCGTGTCGCTCGGCATTCTGTATGCCTATAATGGGATGGTTTCGGTCCACTTCTACATCGCAACCGGGCTCGGCATCGGCTTGGCCATGCTGCTGATGTCAGCGCTGATGGGCCTCGTATTCCTGTCGAGCGGAACCGGTCATGACGAAACCGTCGACGATCGCATCAACGACAGCGACGGCTGGAAAGACCGGTAGAAATCAGCCGTCAGCTGCATCCGTCGCGGATTGTGGATGGAGGCGAAATTCCTCGACCGGCTGGCCGCCGATGAGATGCTGCTGAATGATCTGTTCCAAAGCCGCCTCGTCGCAATGGTGATACCAGACATTGTCAGGCCACACGACGGCGATGGGCCCCGCCTTGCAGATCTGCAGGCAATCGGCCTTCGTCCGCTGAACGCCGCCGATCGCCCCGCCTTCGCCTTCGCGAACCGGACCGACGAGGCCGAGTTGCTTCAGCCGCTTCTTGAGGAACTTCCAGGCCCGCTCGCCTTCTTCCCGGCTGCAGCACTTCTGCTTGGTCGGTAGCGCGCAGAGGAAGATGTGGCGGCGTATGTCGTTGCCGCCCAGCTTCGTCAGGCAGCGTTCCGCCTTGGCAATCTCCTTGCCCGAGAAGCGCGGATCGCTTGCGGGTGTGGAAACGGTGGCGCTCACTCCGGCTTCAACCAGCGGTCCACCCAGGCAAAGACCGTATTGTGCCATTGCAGCGAGTTCTTCGGCTTCAGCACCCAGTGATTCTCATCGGGGAAGACGAGCAATTCGCCTTCGATACCGCGCCGTTGCAGTGCGGTGAAGGCGGCCAGACCCTGCGTGTAGGGAATGCGGAAATCCTGTTCACCGGTGATGACCAGCATCGGCGTCTGCCAGTTCTGCACGTAATTGGCAGGGTTCCAGCGTTCGTAGATCTCAGGGTCTTCGTAATAGGCGCGCGGGCCGGCGTCGCCGCCATGCTCCCATTCGATGAACCACAGTTCCTCGGTTTCGTAATACATGGCCCGCTGGTCGAAAACGCCGTCATGCTGCACCAGGCAGTCGAACCGTTCGGGCCATTGGCCCTGGATCCAGTTCATCATGTATCCGCCGTAGGATGCCCCCATGGCGCAGGCGCGCGATCCGTCGATCTGAGGGTCGAGCGCAAGCGCCGCCGCCAGCCCGAGCTGGAGATCCTCGAGAGGCTTACCGCCCCAGTCCCGATTGATGCTGTCGGTGAAGGCCTGTCCGTACCCGGTCGAACCGTGGAAATCGATGGAGACCACCGCATAACCCTGGCTCGCCAGCACGCGCGGGTTCCAGCGAGTCGACCAGGCATCGTTGAACGACCCCTGCGGGCCGCCATGAACATAAAGGATGACGGGGAGGCTCGCCGTACCGCCCGAAACCCGTTCAGGCTTGTGGATCTGGCCCCAGACCGTGTCGCCATTCGCGCCGGGGAAATTGAACCGCCGCGTGCTGACCGAAGCCTGCTGGCCGACAATGCTGGTCGCGACATCGGTGACGGGTTCGGCTTGACCCCAGCGTTCGGACAGGAACAGTTCCGCCGGTGCGCCGACCGAATCGCGGGTGAACAGCAAGCGTTCGCCCAGAAGCGGCATGACGCTGCCGATATGCGCCTCGTTCCCGGCCATGAGATCGAGCGGTTCGACTGCCCCGCTTTGCGGATCGATGCGGAAGGCGGGCGTGTCGAGCGTGTCCTGCGCCGTGGCGATGATCCAGCGCGAATCGGGTGTCCAGGCGAGCGATCCGAAGCTGCGGTCGAATTCTCCGGTAAGCGCACGAGTCTGTCCGGTTTGCAGATCGCGCAACTGGATGACAAGGCGGTCGGCCTCGTAACCGGGACGCGCCATGGCGGCATAGGCCAGCCATTTGCCGTCGGGGCTGGGAGCGGGCAGCGTATCGGTGGCTTCGTTCTGCGCCGTCAGATTGACCGGTGCGCCGCCCGACAGGTCGGAATAATAAATGTCCACATTGGTACTGCGCGGCTCCATCGCATCGGCCTGGCGGGCGGCGAAGAACAGGCCAGACCCGTCTGCGGCAAAGGCGACCTCTTCCGTTCCGCCGAAGGGCTTCGTCGGCGTATCGCCAATCAGAACGGCAGCACCGGCTGCAGACTGCGCCGGACCGTCCGCAGCGATACCGTTGCCGGCTGTCCGTCCGTTCACCAGATCATAGGTGAAGACCCGCCCATATATGCCGGGAGTCTCCCACTGGTCCCAATGCCGGACAAAGCCGACATTGCTGTCGTAGAGGCGTCCGGTGCCGGGGCCGGGCAGATGGGTGGCGCCCGGTGCGTCACAGGCGAAGGTTGTACATTCGCGGGCAAAGTCGCCCAGCAGGGCGATGCGCGAAGCGTCGGGCGAGAGTATGAAACCCCCGACATCACCTGCAGCATCCGTTACGAGCGCCAGTTCCGACAGAACGCCGCTGGCGGAAAGCCTGCCGCGCCAGACCTGCTGGACTGCCGAAGTTTCACCGCTATTCCCTGCTGTCTGTAGCCGGTCGGCTGGTGCAAGAAAGTACAGCCAGCCGTCTGTTCCGAAAGCCGGAGAGGAGGCGCCCTCTGGCAGTGAAACGTGGATGGGATCGGCGGAAAGATCGACGAGCGATTTGAGCTTGTAGGAAGTACTGCGTTCGTAATTTTGCGGATCGGTAGTCGTCACCCCGTAGATCGCGCGCTGCCCATCGGGTGACGGCGCCACGCCGCCGAGACGGGGCAGAGTGACGAGATCCTGCGCAGTCATGACCGGCCGGTCCTGCTGCGGCGCAGGTGCTTTCTGCTGGGCGGAGGCGGGAGCGGCAACCACGCAGGCGGCCAGGACAATGGGAGCGAACCCGAGCGTTATCTTCATGTGTCAGGGGATAGAACGGCACGCCGCATCGGGAAAGGGTTTTCGCAGGCTGCCTTCAGGAACGCTTGCCCGCGATGCGGGCGATCTCGGCCTGGACCATTTTTTCCACCATCGGCGGCAGATTGTCGTCGAGCCACTGCGCCAGCATCGGCCGCAGCAATTCGCGGGTCAGCCCTTCCAGCGAGGTTTCGCCGCTGCGCACGATCTGCGGGGCTGCACCGGGCTGGGCAAGCATGGCAAGCGCGGCGAAATTGTCGCGCATCGACGCGCTGCCGCCGGCATTGATCAGAGGCTCGTCCAGGTCGTCGTTTTCGCCGTGATCGGCCCCGTCTGCCCGACCATCCACAGGCGGCCCGAACATTTCCGCATTGTCATCGGCCAGATCGGCCTCGCCCAGATCGAGGATTTCCTCGGCTTCCTCGGCATCGACGGGTTCCAGGTCCGATGCTTCGGCCGTTTGCGATTCGGCACGGGTCACACCGGCACGTTCGCGCCGGCTGCGAAGGTCGGCGGCGCCGGCGCGATTGTCGCGGGCGATGACTTTCTTGATCGATTCGAGAATTTCCTCGACCGAAGCGTCGCCATTGTGCTGCATCTGCCCAAATCCCTAATTTCAGCCCGTCGACCGCGCCTGTCAGTAGATAGCGTCGGCCGGTTCCGATTCGGCGGGAATTTCCGCGTCCGGTGCCGGTATGTCAACGGTCCGCGTCGATTGGGTGACCGGATCGGGCTGGCGATCCCAGTCCCACCAGCTGTCGCGGGCGCGTTCGTAATTCAGCAGCGGATCGTAAAGGATGCCGTCTTCGTCGAGGCTCAGATCACGCGCCTCGGCAAGGCCCATGGCGGCGAGCAGGCTGAACCCTGCGACATAGGCGTTCCGCCGCGCCGTCACCAGTTGCACCCGCGAGGAGAGCAGCTCACGTTCGGCATCCAGAATATCGAGGATTGTCCGGTTGCCGACGGTATTTTCCGCGCGCACGCCCTCAAGGCTGAGATCCGCGGCGCTCACGGCTACCTGTGCCGATTCGACGATGGCGAGCGCGGCCTGCCAGCTTGCGAAGGCCGACCGTACCTGCGCGATGACATCGCGTTCGACGAGTATCACCTGCTCGAGCGCCGCACCGGCAAGCGCCTGCGCCTGTCGCTCCCGTGCAGCGGGCAGCCCGCCCTGGTAGATGGGGATCGAGAACTGGACACCGGCCTGCGCGGAAGTAGCGACCTGTGGGATTGTCACGGGTGCACCGATACCCGGATCGCCCAAAGTGCCGAGATAGTTGGTGTAATCGCCGCCCGCGAATAGCGACACTCGCGGCAGCCGGCTCGCGCCGGCGACGTCGATGTCGTAACCTGCCGCCCTCGCCCGGATTTCGGCCGCAATGAGGTCGGGATTGTTATCCAGCGCAGTTTCAACCGCCTGTGCGATGCTGTCGGGCAGATTGGGCAGCGGCGGCGGCGGCTGGAGATTGGTGGGTGCCTCGCCTACCAACTGGATGTAAATTTCGCGCGCGGCGATCAGATTCGAGCGGCTGGATTGCAGGTCGCCCTGCGCCAAGGCAAGCCGAGCCTGCGACTGGGCCACATCGGTGCGGGTGAGGTCGCCGATTTCAAAGCGATCACTGGTGGCTTCAAAATTGACACCCAGAATATCCACCTGATTGGCGGCAAGGCCGACCAGCGCCTCGGCCCGGATCACGTCCATGTAAGCTGCAACGACCTGCGTGAAGAGCGCGCTTTCGGTTCCGCGCAGATCGGCCAGACCCGCCTCGACACGAGTTTCGGCGGCGAGGATGCTGTTCTTGATCGCTCCGCCCGTATAGATCGGCACGCCGAGATCGATGCCGACGCCAACGGATCGCGCCGGTGCGGTGAAGCTGGTGGCGTTCTGCTTCAGAAATTCGATATATTGTCCGGTCGCATCGGCACTGGGGCGGCCTGCGGCTTTTTCGATGGCGACGTTTTCATCTGTCACCCGCTGCTGCGCGCGTGCGCCTTCGAGCGTCGGATTGGTCAGATAGGCCTGCACCAGCGCCTCGCGCAGCGTATCGGCCGATGCGGGCGTGGCAACGGCGGCAGCCGCGCCGAGCAGGGCGACCCGCCAGAACTTCCTGAAAGGCGCGGTTTTGCAAGCGCGACGGGATCCACGATCGACCATCATGTGCGCACACCCCCCGATGCGATGCGATGCATTCCTAGAAGCTCCATTCCCTGGCTATGTCGAACTGCGGCAGATGCGGAATGCCCATTTCCGACAGCGGCAGCAGTGCCACATGGCCCGCGACTTTGCGGCCGATGGCGAGGCGGGTCACGCTGTTCTTGACGAGGCCGGTCAGGATGCGGCCATTGTCCTTGACCCTGGAAATCAGGCCGGAAGGCAGCTTCTCGACCGCGCCATCCACCAGCAGCAGATCGTATTCGCCTTCGGTGCCTTCGTCCGCAATACCGGCAGCCTCGTCGGCCGAAATGGTGTCGACCGTTCCGACCAGAGTGGCGATCAGGGCGGGCAGGTAATTACTGCCGCCGTCGACCACCAGCGTCCGGTCGCCGATCCGCGGCCTGGCTTCCTCCAGCATGGCGCCGTGAAACACGGCAGGAGCGAGGAAGCGCCCGCCGCCGAGCGGAACGGCACGGTCCATATAGGCAGAGCCGCGGGCGTGATCGGGAACGTAATCTTCACGTCGCACGGTACGCATGCGGTCGAGCACGAAGGGTGCGTTCACCCCGCTGGTGCGCAACTGGCTGTCGATCATGGCGCGCCGGGCGGCACCGAAGTCCATCTGGGTCATAGGATCAACCGTATTATAGCAACAATACACTTGGTCAACATCCATAGGCGTGAAGACCCCGGCTTCCAAGCGCTTTGACGCTAGCGGCACCTTCGGACTATGGGGCCTTTCCTTCGACCGGCAGGAGCGAGCATTCGATGAACGGCATGACCAGCAGCACCATCATTCGCGAGGGCGACCTGATCGACAGTGTCGCCGACGCGCTGCAGTTCATATCCTACTACCACCCCATGGATTACATCCGCGCCCTTGGCGACGCGTACAAGGCCGAACAGGGTCCTGCAGCCAAGGATGCGATCGCGCAGATCCTGACCAACAGCCGGATGTGCGCCGAAGGACACCGCCCGATCTGCCAGGACACCGGCATCGTCAATGTGTTCATCCGCTGGGGGCAGGATTGCCGCCTGGATTCGCGCCGCAGCCTGCAGGAAGTCGTCGATGAAGGCGTACGGCGCGCCTATAATTTCGCCGAGAACAAGCTGCGCGCCTCGATCCTGGCCGACCCTGCCTTCACTCGGCGCAACACGCGCGACAACACGCCCTGCGTGCTCAGCGTCGACATGGTGCCGGGCAATCGCGTGGACATCGACGTGGCGGCCAAGGGCGGCGGCAGCGAGAACAAGTCCAAGTTCAAGATGATGAACCCGTCGGACAATATCGTTGACTGGGTGATCGAACAGATCCCGTCCATGGGCGCGGGCTGGTGCCCGCCCGGCATGCTCGGCATTGGCATCGGCGGCACGGCGGAACATTGCATGAAGCTGGCCAAGAAGTCGCTGATGGAGCCGATCAACATGGCCCAGTTGAAGGCGCGCGGCCCGTCGAACGACATCGAGAAGCTGCGGATCGAGATCTTTGATGCGGTGAATGCCCAGGGCATCGGGGCGCAGGGGCTGGGCGGATTGTCCACAGTGCTGGATGTCAAGATCCTCGACTGGCCCTGCCATGCTGCGGGGAAGCCCGTCGCCATGATCCCGAACTGCGCCGCGACCCGCCATGCGCATTTCACGCTGGACGGATCGGGGCCGAGCTATCTGGAAAAGCCGGACCTCGACAATTGGCCCGATGTAAATTGGCAGCCCGATGCGGCGGCCAAGCGGGTCGATCTCGACAGTCTCACGCCCGAAGAAGTGCAGGGCTGGCAGAATGGCGACCGCCTGCTCCTGTCGGGCAGGATGCTGACCGGGCGCGATGCGGCGCATAAGCGGATCCGCGACATGGTGGCGGCGGGCGAGGATCTGCCGGTCGATTTCCGTGGGCGCGCCATCTATTACGTCGGGCCGGTCGATCCGGTCATGGGCGAAGTCGTCGGCCCCGCCGGTCCGACCACCGCGACCCGGATGGACCAGTTTACCGAAACCATGCTCGACCTCGGTCTGCTCGCCATGATCGGCAAGGCGGAGCGCGGTGCCAATGCGGTAGAGGTGATCAGCCGTTTCAAGGTGGCCTATCTGATGGCGACCGGCGGGGCGGCCTATCTGGTCAGCCGGGCGATCAAGGATGCAAAAGTCATCGCGTTCGAGGATCTGGGAATGGAGGCGATCTACGAATTCACGGTCGAGAACATGCCGGTGACCGTCGCCGTCGACAGTGCGGGCAACAATGTTCACACGCTCGCCCCGGCGTACTGGCGCGAACGCATCGCCAGGGAAGGTCTGCTGGCAGGCTGAACCTGTTCGACAAACAGGCTAGCCGCGTCGATGACGGGGGCTGGCGCAGCTTCGGACTGGATGTAGGGTGAGGGACCATGCACGCCCCTCGCCATATCTCCTTTACCGGGAACTCGTCAGCGGATGCTGGTGCGGTTGGAAAGCGCCCTTGCGCAGAACATGAGGCGCGTGTGCCGCTGGGCCATGTGCTCGCCAGTATCCTGGGCCTGTGGCTGTGCTATTTCGCGATCACCACGCTCCGCGGCGCGATCATCGGTCTGGACCTGCAGGGTGAACTGCTGGCAGCGCGGGCGCTGGTCTGCGGGACCGGCATGGTCGTTACCCTGGCGCTGTGGATCGTTCTGCGCGCCTTCGACGCGCGCTCGCTTCTGATCAAGATCGTTGCCGCATTGGTGATGGCGATTCCGGCTGCAGTCCTGATCGCCCAGGCGAACCAGATGGCCTTTGCCGAACTGGAAGGCCGCATGATTGAAAAGATGGGAGCCGAACAGGGTGTGCGCATCTACCGCGACCAGACGGGCAATCTCCTTGCCGAAATCCCCTATCTTCCCGAAAGAGGCGATCTGCGAAACGGCGATGTTCCGGCGCGTACCATCACCCTCGCTCCTGCCGATGGCGGGCTGGATAATTGGCGTCAGCTGACAGATGTGGCCTTGGGCCGCTACTTCCTGCTGCTGGCATGGGCCGCGCTGTATTTCGCGCTGCTGGCGGGCGCGCAGGCGCGCATGGCGGAACGGCGCGAGGGCGAGTTCCGCCGGGCCGCCAAGGCCGCCGAACTGCGATCTTTGCGCTACCAGGTCAATCCGCATTTCCTGTTCAACACGCTCAATTCCTTGTCGGCGCTGGTAATGACCGGCCGCGCAGACAGGGCGGAGGAGATGATTCAGGCAGTCTCGCGCTTCTACCGGCATTCGCTCGCCGATTCGCCGACGATGGATGTCGCACTGGCGGACGAATTCGACCTGCAGCAGCAATATCTCGATATCGAGGCGGTGCGTTTTCCCGAAAGGCTGCGCCCCGTATTCGAACTGCCCCGCGATCTCGAAGAAGCGCGGGTTCCGGGAATGATCCTGCAGCCGCTGGTGGAAAATTCGGTGAAATACGCTGTCGCGCCGCAGCGCCGGCCGGTGACGATCAGTGTCTCGGCGAGGCAGGAGAATGGCCGGCTGTTCATCGAGGTCCGCGATGACGGGGCGGGTGGGGACGAAAAGGGTATCTCCGGCTTCGGAATAGGTCTTGCCAATGTGCGCGACCGGTTGCAGGCCCGTTTCGGCGACGCGGCCTCGCTGACATCGGGGCCGCTGGAGAGAGGTGGCTATGCCACGAAAATATCCTTGCCGCTGACGCAAGGTGAGGAGAGCGGGCTGCATGGCCGCAACGACTGAGGGCCAGCGGCTGCGTATCCTGATCGTCGATGACGAGCCGCTGGCGGTCGAGAGATTACGGGTAATCTGCGGCAGGCTGGACGGGATCGAGATCGTCGGCGATGCCGCAGATGGCGAAGAGGCGCTGGAGCGAATCGGCGAACTCGCGCCCGATCTGGTCCTGCTCGACATGACGATGCCGCATCTGGACGGGCTGGAGGTTGCCCGGCGCCTTGCCGCCAATACCAGGGAGCGGGCGGATGCGCCTGCACCTGCCATCGTCTTTGTCACGGCTCATGACCATTTCGCGGTCGAGGCCTTCGATCTCGATGCTGTCGATTATGTGCTGAAGCCCGTCTCTGCCGAACGGCTGGAACGCGCCGTCGCCCGCACGATTGCGCGGACGCAAGCCCGGGGGTCGGAAGAGCCGCGCGACAGTGCGCAGAATGGAAGCGACGAGGGCTGGCTGCAGGAACTGTGGGTCCCTCACCGCAGTGAATTGCTGCGGATCGATATTGCCCAGGTGGCCCGCATCGACGCCGAACGCGACTATGTCCGCCTGCATGTGGGCGAAAGCAGCTATCTGCTGCTTAAGACGATCGCCGGGCTGGAGGAGCGGCTGGACCCGAAGGAATTCATTCGTATCCATCGCTCCACCATCCTGCGCCGCGACACGATCCGGGGGTTGCGCCACGACGGGCTGGGCGTGTGGAGCGTGGAACTGGAGAATGGCGAAGACCTTCGTATCGGGCGAACCTATCTGCCCGGCGTCAAGGCGATGGCAGGCCGCTGACCGCATTGGTTTTGCAATTTGGCGGTGATCGGCGCAGGATGGAAAAGCATGGAATTGCTGCTGCCCTTCATTCTCGGCGTCCTGAACTTCGCGCTGCACAAGGCGGTAATCGAAAGCGGCCACCCGGCGCTGAGTAAACTGTCCAGCGCAGCCCGTTCGCGCGGCGGCAAGATCATGCTGGCGGTGGAATTCGCCATCCTCGTCGGAATCATGCTGGCGGCCGCCGGCGGCTGGAACGGTGCGATCTGGGGATATGGCATCTACACGCTCATGAACGGTTTCGCCGCATGGTCGATCATGACGAAGCGCATGTGACCGCGATCGCCAATTGTCTGAAACCGGGCGGGAACTTTGCCGCCCCTAAAACCGCTGTGCAGCCATGAAGAGCAATCGCACCTGGCTGATCGTGAACGAGGCGAGCGGCAGTCACGATGATGCGCTGATCGCCAAGATACGCAACGAACTCGCGGTGATCGGCATGGCGCCGGAACGGGTTCTGGACTGCGCAAACGACGATCTGCCCGATGCTGCAATGGCCGATGCCGCAGGGGTGACCCATATCGTGATCCACGGCGGTGACGGGACCCTAAACGGCGCGATCACTCGGCTTGAGGCGGAGGAGGGGATGCCGGAATGGAAGGGCGCGATCCTGGCCTTGCCCGGCGGCACTGCCAACCTGCTGTGCCATCGCCTGTATTCGCAATGTGACCCGCTGGCGATTATACGCTCACTTGGCGCAGGCGAATTCGCCCCCATGCGGATGGCCTGCATCAGGGGCCGGAACCACACGGCACTGGCGGAAGTGGTTGCCGGGCCGGGAGCGCGCTGGGCGGACGTGCGCGAAGAGATGCGCGATCACAATCTGGGCGAGGTTCTTGCCAAATCGATCGATGCTGCGGAACGAAGTGCGTCAGGCCCCTGGGTGCGGGTCACAGACCCTGTCTTGGGGCGCGAGGAAGGCTATCCCGGTGTTCGGCTGGTGCTCGACGGCAATGCCATCGGCGTGGAAGGCTATGGCGCGGAAGGGATCGGCGAATATCTGCAGCAGGGCTTCGCCATCCTGAAACGCGAATTCCGGGACGGACCGCATGACGATCTTGAGCCGGTCGCTGGCCTGACGCTCGAATCGACACGCGGTGAACCGCTACCGCTGATGACCGATGGCGAACGGTCGACAGGCATGCCGACCGAACGTTTTTCCCTTGCCCGGCTCAGGGTCGATCTGCTTGGACCGCGCAATGGCTGAACCTACCCTGCTGTTTCACCTGAGCGACATTCATTTCGGTCTGGAAAGCAACGTCGCTCTTGACTGGGTGAGGGACGAAATCGCCCGGCACCGGCCCGATGCAGTGCTGATCACCGGCGACCTGACCATGCGGGCGCGGCACCGCGAATTTGCCGCCGCGCGCGAATGGATCACGACGCTGGATGTGCCGGTCACCGTCGAGGTGGGCAATCACGACATGCCCTATTTCAATGTGATCGAGCGCTTCTTCAATCCGTACAAGCGATTCGAGGGCATGGAAGCCGTGGTTGAACGTGCTCTCGATTTGCCCGGCATTGCGGTTGTCCCGCTGAAAACAGCTGTTCGCGCCCAGCCCCGCTTCAACTGGTCCAAGGGCTGGGTGACGAATAGCGCCTTGAAGAAGGCACTTGCGCAGATCGACGCCCTGCCGAAGGGCAAACAGGCACTGGTGACGGTGCACCACCCGCTGGTGGAGGTCGGGACTCAGGGCACTGCTCTTACCAAGCATGGCCAGAAGGCGCTGACCGAGCTTGCGAAGCGCGATGTGCTGGCCGTGCTATCGGGCCATGTGCACGACGCCTTCGACCTTGTGCACGAGACGGTCAACGGACCGGTGCGGATGGTCGGTGCGGGCACCTTGTCGAAGCGAGTCAGATCGACCCCGCAAAGCTTCAATGAATTGCGCATCGACTCAGCCGGATTGCGTGTCGAAGTTCGCAATATGGAAAATATCGAAAACGACGCCATGCGGATCCTCGATGTACCCGAAGATGCGACTCCGCCGCGCCGCCCGGGCGAACCGATCGCGCCTGCCGGACGGGTGCCGCGAACCGATCCGCCGGTTCACTGATCGGGTAGTGCATCGCCGAAATGAAAAAAGGGGCGGCCCGCGAAGGCCGCCCCTTTTTGTTTGTGTATCGAAAAGCCGATCAGCGCTTCGAGAACTGGAAGCTCTTGCGGGCCTTGGCGCGGCCATACTTCTTACGTTCGACCACGCGGCTGTCGCGGGTGAGGAAGCCAGCGGCCTTGACCGTGCTGCGCAGTGCGGGCTCGTAACGCGTCAGAGCCTGGCTGATGCCGTGCTTCACAGCGCCGGCCTGACCGGACAGACCGCCGCCCGAAACGGTGGCAACCACGTCATACTGGTCTTCGCGATCGGTAATGGCGAAGGGCTGGTTGATGACGAGGCGCAGCGTGGGACGTGCGAAATACACTTCCTGCTCGCGGCCGTTGATCGTGACCTTGCCCTTGCCGGGCTTCAGCCAGACGCGGGCGACCGCATCCTTGCGGCGACCGGTGGCATAGGCGCGGCCATACTGGTCCAGTTCCTGCTCTCGCAGCGGCATGGTGGGCGCACGCGGTTCGCTGGGCTCGCCGCCGACCGCATCGGCATCGGGCGTGTCGCCGGCGATGCTCTTGAGGTCGGACAGATCGGTTACAGTCGTGCCCTTGGTGCCGGGCGTGTCCGTGTCCGTCGTGGTCGGCGGCGTCACGGCAGGCTGTGCGGCATCGTTGGTCACGGCTGCGCTGTCGGTGCCCTTGGTTTCGGGCGTGTCCGTGGTGGTGTTTTCGTCGGCCATTATGCGGACACCTTGTTCTTGCGATTCATCGAGGCAACATCGAGGGTTTCGGGCTGCTGGCCATCATGCGGATGCTCGGTCCCGGCATAGAGATGCAGGGCCTTCAGCTGCGCACGGCCAAGCGGACCGCGCGGGATCATCCGCGTCACGGCCTTTTCCAGCACGCGTTCGGGAAAACGGCCTTCCAGCACCTTCTGCGGTGTGGTTTCCTTGATCCCGCCGACATAGCCGGTGTGCTTGTAATAGACCTTGTCGGTCGTCTTGTTGCCGGTAAAACGCACCTTGTCGGCATTGATGACGATGACATGGTCACCGCAATCGACATGCGGCGTGAAGCTCGGCTTGTGCTTGCCGCGCAGATGGTTGGCGATCACCACGGCCAGGCGGCCGACGACGAGGTTTTCCGCGTCGATGATGTGCCATTTCTTTTCGACCTCTGCCGGTTTGATCGACCGGGTGGTCTTGCTGAGAGCCTTCATGGGCCAATATTCCCTGATTTGCGAATTTACGCTTGCGACTCGGCCAGCGGCCTTTCGCGAAGTGGCCGCGATCTGTGCGCTTGGACCCGTAAAGTCAAGCAGAGCGGGCTTTTGCGAGGAGGTATAATGATACCTCTATGTTGCAGGCGCTGGTGGGAGGCTCTTGTGATCGGCTGCTTTGCGACTCTGCCTTCCGGCGATGTGCGCGCCCCAGGCGGCCGCTGCCACCAGCAGTGCGCCCACCATCTGGTGCGCCACGGCGAGCCATAGAGCCACACCTGACGTCACCGTGGCGATGCCCAGCAGGATCTGCGTTCCAAGCAGAGCATTTATCGCGATGGATGCCGATCGCCCGCTTGCCTCGCCGCCTGCTTTCGTGCGGCGCGCCAGCATGAAGAGGGCAATCGCAGCGACGAAGGCCCACCAGCGATGCGCAAAGTGCAGCAGGAAAGGATCGTGCGTCAGCGCGTGAAAGAAGCCGCGCGAAGTATCGTATTCGGGGACGATGCCCCCCTGCATCAGCGGCCAGCTGTCCGAAGCCAGCCCGGCATTCAGGCCCGCAACCCAGGCGCCCAGCAGCAACTGCAGGAAAAATATAAGGCTTACCGCAAGGGAAAAGCCGGTCAGCGAGGCGCGGGGCCGGCCCCTTGCCAGCAGGCGCAGATCCAGCGCCGTCCAGACCAGCCCGGCGAGGGTAAACAGCGCCGTCAGCAGATGGATCGAGAGCCAGAAATGGCTGACATCCGTCATCTGTGTCGAAAGGCCCGACCGCACCATGAACCAGCCGAAAACGCCCTGCAGCCCTCCGAGCGCCAGCAGGGCCACCAGGCGCGACCGATATCCTGCAGGAATGGCACCGCGAATCCAGAACCAAGCCAGCGGCAGAGCGAAGGCGAGGCCGATCAGCCGCCCAATGAAGCGGTGCGCCCATTCCCAGAAATAGATGAATTTATAGTCCGCCAGCGTCATGCCCGCGGGGCCGGTCACCTGCTGATATTCGCCGATCTGCCGATAGGCGGCGAATTCCGCCTGCCAGGCTGCTTCGCTCAATGGCGGCAGGGCTCCGGTGACGGGCTTCCACTCGGTAATGGAAAGGCCGGACTCGGTCAGGCGCGTGATGCCGCCGATCACGACCATGACAACGACCAGCGCAGCGACGGTAAGCAGCCAGTTCGCGATCGCGATGGGCCGCAGAACGGATGTGCCGGTCGTCTGACCGGACGGCACGTCGCGTTCGTCCATGACGTGGGTTGCAGCCATGCAGCCTAAATGCGGCCGGTCGCGCCCAAGCGCAAGACCCTTCGCCCACGTTGTTCAGCTCGCAACGAAAGTGCCAGCTTACATATTTCAGCACTTGCGCAATGTGATAATGTTACATACAAAGAGGGCATGAGTGATACCGGCAATACTGCCCAGCGTCCTGATCGGGCCAAGGGACACATGGACCGTGCCGGCATCTGGTTGTCCGGCCTCTGCGCAGTGCATTGCGTTGCCAGCATTTTCATCGTTTCGGCCTTGGGCCTGGGGGGGCAGTTTTTCTTTGCCCCCTGGATCCACCGCTTCGGCCTTGCGGTGGCGCTGGTCATCGCCGCCGTGGCAATCGGCTGGGGAGCGCTGCGCCATCGCCGGGCGGCACCTTTCGTCACGGCCATGACCGGTCTTTCCTTCATGGGCGGAGCACTGGCCGTGCCTCATGGCGTGGAGGAAGCGGTCCTGACGATTATCGGCGTGCTGCTCGTGTCATTGGGCCACATACTGAACTTGCGCGCGGCGCATTGAACGCTATTTCGCAGGGCATGAACGCCCCCGAACCAGCCTCGCCACAGACCTCCGCCGATCATGCCCAGCGCGTGATATCCGTCACCGTCAATGGCGACGTCCGCCGCACGGCCGCCGCGACTGTTGCGGAACTGGCACAGGAACTGGAGCTCGATCCGGCCAAGGTGGCCGTGGAGCATAATGGACAGATTGCACCGCGATCCACTCTAGGCACGGCTGCGCTCTCCGACGGCGATGTGCTGGAGATCGTGCACTTCGTGGGCGGCGGGGAGTCTTCCACCGAGGATGACGATAGCTGGACCGTCGCTGGCCGCACCTTCCGCTCCCGGCTGATCGTCGGCACGGGCAAATACCGCGATTTTCAGCAGAACGCCGCTGCCGTGGAGGCGAGCGGCGCAGAGATCGTGACCGTCGCTGTGCGCCGCGTGAACGTCTCCGATCCCAAGGCACCGATGCTGACCGATTTTATTGATCCGGCGAAGATCACCTATCTGCCGAACACGGCGGGATGCTTCAATGCAGAGGATGCAATCCGCACATTGCGCCTCGCGCGCGAAGCGGGCGGATGGGATCTGGTGAAGCTGGAGGTGCTGGGCGAGGCCCGCACGCTGTATCCCGACATGCGCGAGACGCTGAAAGCGACTGAAATCCTCGCCGGCGAAGGCTTCCTGCCCATGGTCTATTGCGCCGATGATCCGATTGCCGCGAAACAGCTGGAAGACGCTGGCGCGGTCGCGATCATGCCATTGGGCGCGCCCATCGGGTCGGGCCTCGGCATTCAGAACCGAGTGACGATCCGCCTGATAGTAGAAGGAGCCAGCGTTCCCGTGCTGGTGGATGCAGGGGTCGGAACCGCCAGCGATGCGGCGGTAGCGATGGAACTCGGCTGCGACGGCGTGTTGATGAACACGGCCATTGCCGAAGCGAAAGACCCGATCCGCATGGCCCGCGCGATGCGGTTGGCGGTAGAAAGCGGGCGTGAGGCATACCGGTCGGGAAGGATGGCCACGCGCCGTTATGCCGACCCGAGCAGTCCGCTCGCCGGACTGATCTAGAAAGCGTCTTCAACCTTTAGGCATCCAGCGCTGGATCGTGGTTACCGGCCCTTAACCTTATTCGGCGAAACTGATTCTGCACAATGGAGCGGGATCATGGAGACGACCGGTAATTACTCGCTGACGATCGCTGAAATGCGTGAATTCGCAAGCTTTGCGCCTGCGGAGCAACGCTTTATTCGCCGCAGTCTGGACGTTGCCCTCTGCCGGAACGACGCCTTCAGGCGCTGGGCACGCGATGCAGACGAGAACCGCGACATTCGCCGCCAGCATCTCGCCTATCGCGGGTTGGAAAACCTGCGGGACGCCATTCCTTTCGGCGGAGAGATCGAAGGCGTGGAGAGCTTCCTGGGTCGCCTGATCGCCCTAGCCGCAAGAGACCTGGCGCAGGAACGCCTGACCTGCTTCTCCGCCTTCCGCTTCCTGTATGAGAGGCTACTCGGCGCAGAGGCGCGCCCGTGGTTGCCGGCGGCCTTCTGCGGCGCCGCCGCACTGCCGCAGATCCGCCCGGCCTGGCGGCGGGAACTGCTCCAGTCCATCAGCGAAACCGCGGCAACCGCACCGGGCTGGTCGAGCCGCGAACCGGGCTTCTTTCCCGAATTCATTGCGTTGGAAGAAGTGTAAGCCGAGGCCGTTTGGCAGCAACCGCTCTTTAACCGGTCGTATGTCAGTCCTGCTGGATGAACGCGCCTCTCCTTTTGCCGCTTGGCAAGCCCCCGAGCCCCGCCGAACTGATCCACGTTGCCACAATCTGGCGCGGAGCAATGCTCAATCTTTTCGCCCGTTGCGAGGTTCTTGTTCACGAAGCCTTGCTGGCGATCGAGAGTGCCGGAGTGACCCTTCCAAAAAATGCACGCCATGTGGGTGCGAGAGCACGCCTCAATGTCCTGTCCAACCTGATCGAACAGCACGAACTGAACGGGGGTGGGAAGGCAGTGCGGGGGCGCCTTGCGGAGTGGGAGAAACTAATGGATCAACGCTGCGCGCTAGCGCACGGGGTTTTCGAATTCACTCAGGGCAAGGCGGTCCTGCGGCATACTGATTTCACGGGCGGAAAAGAGAAGGCGCGCAGCTACGGACCGCTGGGCTGGCAGGACATGCTTTCGCAGCTGGGAGAGCTTGAAAAGCTGCAGAATGACCTGCGGAGCCAGCTTGGTCAGGTCCGAGCTGATTGCCGGAACAGGAAATTGGCAGCGGGCTCCGCGAAAACCACCGAGGTGAAGCAAGCTACCGCGCCCCAGACGGTCTAACGCTTGTAGAGTGCGTTCAGCCGGTCGCCGTAGATGTCGCGTATCTTGTGGCGGCGAATCTTCAGGCTGGGCGTCATCTGTTCGTTTTCTATCGCGAATTCCTCATCCGCGAAGGCGAACTGCCGCACCCGTTCGATCACGGACAATTCTTCGTTCACCCGGTCGATGCCGGCTCGAACCGCAGCCCTGAACTCAGACAGTTCCTTCAGCGTGGCCAAATCGGCCGGTTGCCCGTTAGCAGCCGCCCAATCCTGCGCCCACTCGGCATCTGGCACGATCAGGCCGACCAGATAGGGGCGCCTGTCGCCTGCAACCATCGCCTGTCCAATCTCGGGCTGCAGCGTCAGCATGCCTTCGATCTTTTGCGGCGCGACATTGTCGCCCTTGTCGTTGACGATCATGTCCTTCTTGCGATCGGTGATCTTGATGCGGCCGCGCTTGTCGAAATGGCCGATATCACCCGTGTGGAGCCACGGCGCATCGCCCGGCGTGGCGGGGTCGATTTGCAGGACGCGCGCGGTTTCGGCAGGGTTCTGCCAGTAACCATGCATCACCAACTCGCCGCGGCAGAGGATTTCCCCATCCTCGGCAATCCGCACTTCCACGCCGCGCAAGGGCGGCCCAACCGTGTCCATCGCGATCCCGGCAGAAGGGCGATTGCAGCTGATGATGGGGCCAGCCTCGGTCTGGCCGTAACCTTGCAGGAGCGTCAGGCCCATCGCATCGAAAAAGGTGCCCACCTCGGGATTGAGCGGCGCGCCGCCCGACACCATGGCCTTCAACCTGCCGCCGAACTTCTTGCGGATCTTGGGGCGGAGCATGGCGCCAACCACCGCATCCATCGGCCTGTCCAGCAGCGGTGTCCGACCGGTCCGCGCGCGGTTACCTCCGATCCGCAGCGCATGGTTCATCAGGACATTGGCAGCCTTGCCCTGCTGCTTCACCTGTTTGAGAATGCGCGTTCGCAGCACTTCGAACAGGCGCGGCACCACAACCATGATGGTCGGTTGCACTTCCTCGATATTGCTGGCCAGCTTGTCGAGACCTTCGGCATAATAGATTTCGGCACCCAGGCCGAGCGGCAGATATTGCCCGCCGGTATGTTCATAGGCGTGGGACAGGGGCAGGAAGCTGAGAAAGCGTTCCTTCTCCCACTTGAAATCCTGCGCGATCACTTCGGCAGCGCCATGCACATTGCACATGATGGCGCCATGATGCTGCATCACCCCGCGCGGGGCACCGCCCGTGCCGCTGGTATAGATGATGCAGGCGGTATCTCCGCGCCCGATCGTCGCCATCCGCGCCCGCACCGCTGCGCGCGCGCGCGCGGCATCGCCTGAAGTGAGCGCTGCCCAATCGTGGAACCGCAGCCCGCCCGACTGATATTGGCGCAAACCTTCCATCGGGATGAGGTCTTCGGCAATGCCGGTCCGCATGATCGCCGGCAGCAGGGGCTTGGCCAGCTTCGCGCCCGAAACGATGACCGCCCGCGCACTCGAATTGTCGAGGATATGCACATGATCGCGTTCGGTGTTGGTGGTGTAGGCGGGGACGGTGACGCAACCCGCCGCCATGATGGCGAGGTCGGCGATGCACCACTCCGGCCGGTTCTCCGAAACCAACGCTACGCGGTCGCCGTCGACCAGCCCCATGTCGCGCAGGCCTTGCGCCAGCAGGCAGACCTGATCCGCAACCTGGTTCCAACTGAGTGGAACCCAAACGCCATCCTTCTTCGCCACCAGGAAGGGTGCGTCTCCGCGCAGTTCCGCGCGGTCGAGGAACAGCGATACAAGGTTGGGAAATGTGTCGAAATCGGCCAGCTGCACTGGAATCTCCTGCTCCATCCCGCCGTCTAGCGCGGCTTGAACCGGCGGGTGTTAGCCACAGCACCGGTTTGCGGCAAGGTTCAGTCGGCGGTAGCGCCTTCCACTGGTGCTGCTGGCTCTGTCGAGAGCATCGCTTCCAGGCGCGGATCGCGGGCCGATCGCCAGCCTTGCGCGGTTCGCAGCGCAGCATTCGCCTTCAACGGCGGAGTGCGGGCGGCGATCGTTTCATGGCCCAACGCTTGAAGGGCGGGGATCATCGCCAGTAAGACGGTATTGTCCTCGACTATCACGGAATCGCCATAGGCCATGATCAGCGGCAGGCCGAGCGCTTCGTCCAGCGGCAGGCCGAAATCGATGACGCCGATGATCGAACGGGCGACCTGAACCGGAATGGTCGATCCGCCCGCTGCCCCGATCAGCAGGAATGGCGCGCCTTGCGGATCGTAGACCAGCGTCGGCGCCATGGACGATCTCGGGCGCTTTCCGCCCTCTACCCGGTTGGCGACGGGAACACCGTCGATGTCTGGCGAAAAGCTGAAATCCGTCAGTTCATTGTTGAGGTAGAAACCGCCGAACAGCAGACCCGAACCGAAAGCGCCCTCCACGGTCGAGGTGTAACTAACGACATTTCCGTCCGCATCGGCCACGACGAAATGAGACGTGCCATTCTCCACCGGTTCGTCGCCATCGGCCTGGGCCAGCGGTGCGGATGGAGGAACGCCGGGAAGGGCTTCTTCAAGCGCCGTATCACGATCAATCAGCCGCCCCCGCGCCTCCAGATAGGCAGGGTCGATCAGCCCCGCGGTCGGAACCGGCACGAAGTCCGGATCGGCGAGGTAGAGCTCCCGGTCGGCATAGGCGAGGCGCTGCGATTCAAGGAACAGGTGCCAGGCAGTGGGTGAATCGGGTCCAAGCATCCCAAGGTCGAATTGCTCGAGCTGCTCGAGCATGGCCAGCACGGCGATGCCCCCTGACGAGGGCGGCCCCATGCCGCAGATGCGATATGAGCGGTAGTATCCGCAGATAGGCTCTCGCTCCTTGGCCGCATAGCCTTCGATATCCTCGGCGGTCATGCCGCCAGAGCGCGGCGTCGCTGCGGACACTTTCGCTGCCAACGCCATGGGGAGCTCGCCCTCGTAGAAGGCTTGCGGCCCCAGCCGAGCGATTCTTTCCAGCGTTGTCGCAAGCGCGGGATTGGTCACACGCGTGCCAGTGGCGACCGGCTCTCCGGCCGCATCGTAGAACAGGGCGCGTCCGGCGGGATCGGCACTGCCGCGGGTCGCGCTGTCCCGCAGCGAGCTTTCAAGCCGGCGGTTTACGACCCAGCCATCGCGCGCAAGCGCTATCGCGGGCGCGAACAGCTCCGCCCATTCGAGCCTGCCAAAGCGGGCATGCGCTTTCGCGGCCAGCGCGATGTTGCCGGGCACACCTACGCTCAAGCCGCTCAGCACGGCCTCGCGGAACGGCAGGGGTTCGCCATCCGCCCCCAGAAACCAGTCGGGGGATGCAGCAGAAGGCGCGGTTTCGCGTCCATCGAAGCTGGTTACAGCACCTTGCTGCGTTCCATGCAGCATGAATCCACCGCCACCGATCCCGCTGCTCTGCGGTTCCACGACCGTCAGGGCCAGCATGACCGCGATGGCGGCATCACTCGCGCTGCCGCCCTGTGCCAGTATGGCGAACCCGGCATCCTCCGCGCGCGGGTCGGCCGCGCTGACCGTACCCAAGGGCGCAACGGCAGAGTCGATGGCTCCGGTCCGCGGAGCGAGGGTTCCTGGCGGGCTGGTGGTGCAGGCGGACAGTGCCAGCGGAATGGCGAGTGCGAAAGCGGAAAGGCGAAACATGCCGCGCCTGCTACTCGCTTGCCACCGCGGCTTCAATCGTGTCGAAGCCGTCGCGTTCCATCAGCCGCTCAAGTCCTCTGGCGATGCGGCGGGCGATCCCCGGCCCCTCATACACCATGGCGCTGTATATCTGGACCAGACTGGCACCGGCGCAAATTCGCTCCCAGGCATCTTCCGCACTGGCGATCCCGCCTACGCCGACGAGTGGTAGCGCACCCCCGGTCGCCTTGCGAAAGTCGCGCAGCCGGTCCAGCGCCATCTGCCGCAGCGGAGCACCCGACAACCCACCGGCCTCTTCCCTGCGCGGACTGGTGAGCCCATCGCGCGATAACGTGGTATTGGCGACGATCAGCGCGCCGAGTTGCTTGTCCATCGCGATACGGGCAATCGCGTCGATATCGGCCGGCGCGAGGTCCGGAGCGACCTTCAGGAAGATCGGCGGCCTGGTGCCATCATCAGTGTGTTCGTCACGGGCGGCGATGACGGCATCCAGCAGGCCGACCAGCGCGCTCTCGTCCTGCAACGCCCGCAATCCTGGCGTATTGGGGCTGGAGATATTGACCGCCAGATAGGATGCCAGCGGCGCCATGATCCCGGCCATACGCGCGTAGTCGGCAATGCGGTCGGGAGAATCCTTGTTGGCGCCGATATTCACGCCGACGATGCCGCCGCCCCGAGAACGCGACCCGGACTCGGCAAGTGCGGCCCGCGCGCGCAACCGTTCCGCCGCCGGTTCGGCTCCGCCATTGTTGAACCCCATGCGGTTGATCACCGCCCTGTCCTGCGTCAGCCGGAACAGGCGAGGCAGCGAATTGCCGGATTGGGGCAGGGGCGTGATCGAACCCACTTCGGCGAAGCCGAATCCCAACCCCAGCAGTTCGTCGGGGACGAGCGCATCCTTGTCGAACCCCGCCGCCATTCCCACCGGATTGGGGAAGGACAGCCCCGCAACCTTCGTCGCGAGCTTCCCCACAGGAGCACGGGGACCGGGCGGACGCAGGCGCAGCGCGCGCAGGGCGAGGGTATGGGCCCGTTCGGGGTCGAGCCTGAACAATGCGGGGCGCAGCAAGCCATAGAACATCGCTTGGCCTATGCGGCCTGAGCCGCGCGATGTCGATATGGCCGGAGCGCCACCTGCAGATCCGCCTGACAAATTTCCGTCATGAAAGGTCGAAAATGGATGCAACCGGCAAGTTTTGTCGATTCCATACAATCGTTGCTGAGCGAATCCCGCTATCAGGACCTTGCGACCCGAAGGGCTCGGCACAGTAATGTGAAGAGTTCCTCGACTTGAAGGACGGTTCTCGTTAATCCGAGGACCGTCTTTTTTTGTTCATGGACAGGTCGGTCACGTAAATGGCGTCGAACGGAACCGGAAATGTAAGCTCGCACGGAGACGACCATTCTCTGCCGCTTACCGATTCCTCTCGCATAAAGCTCGATTATTACGCGCCGCCGCAATCTTTACTTTCCTATGTGACAACATTATATCATTTTCGCTGCGACGATGCGGAGATCCGCGACATGCAACCCGCCGCGATCGGCCAATTGACACTGTTCCCCTGGGGCAGGGGGACGATGCGATTTGCCGAAGGCATCGAGGATCAATCGCATGAGTTGAACCTGCTCACGCCCACCTCGCAAGCGGCCAGCTTCACCGTTGACGGGCCGTTCCACGCGATCGGCCTTGCGCTGCTGCCTTTGGGTTGGGCAGCTTTGACCGATCTGTCCGCCTGCGAATATTCCAATCGGCTGCTGCCTGCATCTGACTGGCTGGATGGGGCGGAACAGATCGGCGCCGAACTTGCCGAGAAATACCGCAAAGGCGAGATTTCGGGCGAGGAATGCGGGCAGGAACTGGCGGCCTATGCTGCCGACAGAATGTCGCCCCCGAACAGGCGCCACATGGAACTGATCGATCAGGTCACAAAGTGGCTCGGCACCTCGCTTCATCCGCCTGTGGAGCAGCTTTATGCGCTGACCTCGTACTCTCGAAGGCAGACGCAACGTCTTTGCGAACGCTACTTCGGCCTGTGCCCGCAAGCACTGGCACGAAAATATCGCGCGCTGCGCGCTGCCATGTTGCTCAATTCCCCCGACCTGCCCGAGGCTGCGGCTACGCATATTGCCGACAGTTTCTACGATCAGTCGCACATGATTCGCGAAATTCGCCACTTTACCGGGCGAACGCCGACGCGGTTCGCCGGGTCGGACACAGAAATTCTGCGCGAAGTGCTGCATCGCCGGAATTTGCGTGAGGTGCAGGTGGGGTTGCCGGATGATCTGATCGCCGAGGGCAAGGCGTCGGGCGATGGTCAGGAGAGCAGGTAGGAACGGGGTGGCTGGCCAAACACCCGTCGCTTTGGCAGATAGGACGCAAGATAAAATTACTCTGGAGAGTGTCTTGCCTCTTAAATCCACCTTTTCCGCGAAATTTCCTGCCGCTTCCGGCATCGTCCTGGCCTTTGCCCTGGCGGGCTGCGCGACGACGCCGTCCACAGGCAGTGCTCCGCTCGTCACCCCCGTGGCCGCGACCGACACCGGCACGCCGGTCGTCCGCCCCACAGCCGACATCGGCACCTTTTTCGAAAATTACGATTCGGCGCAGCTCGAACTTTCGCCGCTCAGCAAGGCCTATCGCGGGATCCGTGACGAGGATTACGGCCGCTGGGGTGATTTCAGCGATGCCGCCGAACTGCGCGAGGAACGCCTGCTGCAGAACTCTGCCGACGCCATGCAGGCAGCTTACGAGCTTGGCGAACTGCCCCAGCAGGATGCTCTCAGCTATCGCCTGTTCAACGCCATGGCGCAGCGGAGCGCCGCCACCTTCCCCTATCGCGAATATGGCTATGTTTTCGACCAGATGAATGGGGCGCAGAGCCAGCTTCCGGCTTTTCTGATCAACATCCACTCGGTTGCAGACGAAAGCCAGGCGCGTGATTACATCAGCCGCATTCAGGGCATCGGCCCCGGTCTCGACACGCTGATTGCCGAATCGCGGGAACGCGCCGCCGCTGGCGTCATGCCGCCGAAGTGGGTCTATCCCTATGTAATTTCCGACGTAAACAATCTGTTGAGCGCCGGCACGGACAATGCCGTTCTGGAAGATTTCGCAGGCAAGGTCGGAAAGCTGTCGATCGCGGATGCGACCAAGGCCGATCTGATCGCACAGGCGACTGCGGCATGGACCGGCTCGGCCGCGCCTGCCTACACTCGTCTCCTGGCCGAAATGCAGCGACAGCAGGGCATGGCGGGCACCGATGACGGCGTCTGGCGCTTCCCGCAGGGTGCGCAATATTACGACGCACTGCTGTCCAACTACACCACGACCGACCTGACGGCGGATCAGATCCATAACATCGGTCTGCGCGAGATCGACCGGATACACGGCGAGATGCGCGCTATCATGCAGCAGGTCGGCTTCGAAGGCACGTTGCAGGAATTCTTCGAATATGTGCGCACCGATCCGCAGTTCTTCTACGATAATCGCGAGGACTACCTTGCCGCGGTGAAGGAAAAGGATGAGGCCATGGCCGCCGTTCTGCCGCGCTATTTCGGCGTATTGCCGACCGATCCGCTGCAGGTGAAAGCCGTGGAAGCATTCCGCGAACAGAGCGCGGGCAAGGCATTCTACCAGCGCCCGGCACCCGACGGTTCGCGCCCCGGCACCTATTACGTCAATCTTTACCGGCTTGAGGACATGTCCAGGAACGAGCTGGAAGCGCTGTATTATCACGAAGGCCTTCCCGGCCATCACCTGCAGCTATCCATCCAGACGCAGCTGGGCGATGTGCCGGCCTTCCGCCGGTTCGGTGGCGTCACCGCCTATACCGAAGGCTGGGGTCTTTATTCCGAGGAACTGGGCAAGGACATGGGGTTCTACACCGATCCCTATTCCGATTTCGGTCGCCTCGGCATGGAATTGTGGCGCGCGGCGCGGCTGGTGGTCGACACCGGCATCCATTCCAAGCGCTGGAGCCGGGAGCGGGCGATCGACTATTTGAAGACCAATACGCCCAATCCCGATGGCGATATTCGCAAGGCCATCGAACGCTACATCGTCTATCCGGGTCAGGCGACGGCCTACATGATCGGCAAGTTGAAGATCATGGAACTGCGCGAACGCGCCCGCACCGAATTGGGCGACCGGTTCGACATCCGCGAATTCCACGATGCCGTGTTGAAAACAGGACCGGTGCCGCTCGATATTCTCGAGGAAAATGTCGAAGCCTATATCGCTGCCGAGCAGGCTTGAACGTTAGCCACAGACCCGCAAACCCGCAGAAATGCTAACGACTCGCAACAAGCGGTTTAGCGTTGAAAGGCTGGCGACCCCTTCTTAGGTGAATTCGGAGCGATTTGCTCTGAATTCACAGAGAGGGCTTCATGCGTCTTTCCAATCTTGCGGATTATGCCGTTGTCGTGATGAGCGCCGCCGCGCGCCATTGCGGTTCTGCGCGCATCTCCGCGGCGGAACTGGCACAGGAAACCGGCCTTCCAGCCCCTACGGTGCAGAAACTGGTCAGCCGGCTGGTCTCAGCAGGTTTGCTGAGGTCGCTGCGCGGCGCAAAGGGCGGGTTACAACTCGCGCGCCCCGCCGCTGCCATTACCCTTGTCGATATCGTCGAGGCCGTGGAAGGGCCGATTGCCCTTACCGCATGTGTGGAAAGCGGCACGGCGACAGGCGGCAAGCGCGATTGCGGGATGGAGGACAGCTGCGCCGTGCGTCCGCACTGGCCGATGGTGAATGCCGTTATGCGCGATGCCCTGGCCGGTATCCCGCTTACCCGCCTCGCCGATCTTCAGGCACCTGCGATTGAAGCAAGAAGCCATGGTGGTTCGCCCGCCAGGATGGAAATGACACGATGAACGAACATACCACTCTGCTCGATGCCGAGAACGGCACCACTGTCCTTGACGAACGGGCGGAGAAGCCCGTGCAGGATCAGGCCGCGCGCGATGCCGCCAAGGCGCAGGAAACCTACGCCTACGGCTTCTCCAGCGATATCGAGCAGGATTTCGCGCCCAAGGGCCTGAACGAAGATACCGTCCGCTTCATTTCGGCCAAGAAGAACGAACCGGAATGGATGCTGGATTGGCGCCTGAAGGCATTCCGCCTGTGGCAGACCATGGAAGCGCCGAACTGGGCCAAGCTGAAGGTCGATCCGATCGACTATCAGGACGCGTTCTATTACGCCGAACCGCGCAAGAAGCCTTCGCTCGAAAGCCTCGACGAACTCGATCCCGAGATCAAGGCGGTATACGACAAGCTGGGCATTCCCATTGCCGAACAGGAAGTCCTTGCCGGTGTCGAAGGCGCACGGAAAGTGGCCGTGGACGCGGTCTTCGATTCCGTCTCGGTTGCCACCACCTTCCGCGCGGAACTCGAGAAAGCGGGCGTCATCTTCCGCTCGATCAGCGAGGCGATCCGCGAATATCCCGATCTCGTGCGCAAATGGCTGGGCAAGGTCGTGCCGCAGCGCGACAATTTCTTCGCGACGCTGAACAGCGCGGTCTTTTCCGACGGCACCTTCGTCTACATCCCCGAAGGCGTGCGCTGCCCGATGGAACTGTCGACCTATTTCCGTATCAATGCGGAAAATACCGGCCAGTTCGAACGCACGCTGATCGTCGCCGAAAAAGGCAGCTATGTCAGCTATCTGGAAGGCTGCACCGCGCCGATGCGCGATGAAAACCAGCTGCATGCCGCCGTGGTCGAACTGGTCGCGATGGAAGATGCCGAGATCAAGTACAGCACCGTCCAGAACTGGTATCCCGGCGACAAGGACGGCAAGGGTGGGATCTTCAATTTCGTGACGAAGCGCGGTCTTTGCCAGGGCGACCGGTCCAAGATTTCCTGGACTCAGGTGGAGACCGGCAGCGCGATTACCTGGAAATACCCGTCCTGCGTGCTGAACGGCGAGGACAGCGTGGGCGAATTCTACTCCGTCGCGCTGACGAACAATCACCAGCAGGCCGATACCGGCACCAAGATGATCCATAATGGCAAGGGTTCGCGCTCGACGATCATATCCAAGGGCATCAGCGCAGGGCAGAGCGATAATACCTATCGCGGGCTGGTCCGCGTGGGTCCGAATGCCGACAATGTGCGAAATTTCACGCAATGCGATTCGCTGCTGCTGGGCGACCGCTGCGGGGCGCATACCGTGCCCTATATCGAGGTGAAGAACCCCTCGGCCCAGATCGAGCATGAGGCGACCACCAGCAAGATCTCGGACGATCAGTTGTTCTACGCCATGCAGCGCGGGCTGGACGAGGAAGAGGCCGTGGCACTGATCGTCAACGGCTTCGCAAAGGACGTCATGCGTCAATTGCCGATGGAATTTGCCGTGGAAGCGCAGAAACTGCTCGCCATCAGCCTCGAAGGGAGCGTCGGATGAAATCGACCCTGACACTCGGCGCGGCCAAATCCGACGCCCCCATGTCGCCGCAGGATGCGATCCGCGCCTGGAAAATCTCGGATGCGCGGGCGAAGGCGCTGAAGGAACGGGCCCGCGACATGCGCCGCAATCCTACCGACGCGCAGGCGAAACTGTGGGAACGGCTGAAGGATTCGAAGCTCGGCAGTTTCAACTTCCGCCCGCAGGTGGTGATGGGATCGGCCATCGTCGATTTCGCCTGCCGGCCGCGCTGGCTGGTGGTGGAGATCACCTCCGCAGATGAGGCGCAGGCCGCGATCGAGGCCTTGAGCGACCGCAAGCTGACTGCCGTTGGCGTGCGCGTGATGCGCTTCGCCGAACAGCGGGTGATGGAGGAGATCGACGCCGTCTGCGAAGAGATCCTGACCGAACTTCGCGCACCGTTCGAACGGCCGCAGATCGCCGGTCCGGCTAGCGGCGGAGAGCGCAGCCAGAACGCACCGCGCCGCGACTTCAATCGCCAGGGCTCCATCCGCTGATTGCGGAACGAGGGCCCGGCGAATCAGAACAGGTAATTCGGAAAACGACATGTTGAAAATCGACAATCTTCACGCCGAAGTGGGCGGAACGCAGATCCTGAACGGCTTGGACCTGGAAGTGAATGCGGGCGAGGTCCACGCCATCATGGGCCCGAACGGCGCGGGCAAGTCCACGCTGGCCTATGTGCTTGGCGGGCGCCCCGGATACGAAGTGACGGATGGCTCGGTGAGCTTCATGGGCAAGGATTTGCTCGACATGGATCCCCATGAACGCGCTGCGCTGGGCTTGTTCCTGGGCTTCCAATATCCGGTCGAGATCCCCGGCGTTTCGAACGTACAATTCCTGCGCGAGGCGCTGAACGCCCAGCGCAAGAGCCGGGGCGAGGAACCGCTGTCCGCCGGCGATTTCCTGAAGCTGGCGCGCGAGAAGGCTGCGCTGCTGCAGATGGACATGGAGATGCTCAAGCGGAACGTGAATGTCGGCTTCTCCGGCGGCGAGAAGAAGCGCGCCGAGATGGTTCAGATGGGCATTTTGGGGCCGAAGATGGCCGTTCTGGACGAGACCGACAGCGGCCTTGATATCGATGCACTGCGCATCGTTGGTGACGGTATCAATTCCATGCAGCGTGCGCCCGACAAGGCGGTCCTGCTGATCACCCATTATCAGCGCCTGCTGGACGTGGTGAAGCCCGATTTCGTGCATGTCCTGGCCAAGGGCCGTATCGTGAAGACCGGCGGTGCCGATCTGGCGGTAACGCTGGAGAGCGAAGGCTACGAAGCGGTGGCGGCCTGATGGAACCAGCCCTGGCCCCGACCCGCCGCGACGAGGACTGGCGCTATTCCGATGTGAATGCGCTCGTCGATCTCGATCACGGCACGTTCGAGAACTGGCGCGACATCGATGTCGCTGCCGGCGAAAGCTTCTGCGAGTGCATCGTCATTGAGGGCGATAGCGGAACGGACCTGCGACGCCTGCGCGTGAAAATCGGCGAGGGCGCACGCTGCGAACTGTTCGCCGTGAATGCCGGCGGTCGGCTGGGCCGTGTGGAGGTGGTTGTGCGACTTGCACAGGGCGCGCATTTCGAATTCGGCGGCGTGACGCTGGGCGGCGGAAACACGACTCGGGAATTCGTGACCCGCGTCGCTCATGACGAACCCGGCGCGACGTCGAACCAGACTGTACGGAGCGTGCATTGGGACAGCGGCACGGGCAATTTCCTCGGCCGGATCGATGTGGTTCGCGATGCGCAGAAGACGAATGCAGGACAGGACTTCAAGGCTCTTTTGCTCAACAAGGGTGCCAGCGCCAATGCCGTGCCGCAGCTGGAAATCTTTGCCGACGACGTGAAGTGCAATCACGGCGCGACCGTGGGGCAGTTGGACGAAGCGGCGCGTTTCTATATGGCCGCGAGGGGCATCCCGCCTGAGCTTTCGCAGAAATTGCTCATTCGCGCCTTTCTGGCGGATGCATTCGTGACGCTGGAAAATGAAGCAGAGCGGGACCGCTTGCTTGAAACGGCGCTGGCTGCACTTGGCGACCGGGCATGATCCAGGCAGCCGCAATCAAGCCGCGTACGATCAGCCGGAAGCAGGACTTCCCCGGCCTCGTCACCAATGATGGCAAGCCGTGGCATTATCTCGACACGGCGGCGACCAGCCAGAAGCCGCAGGCGGTGATCGACACGGTCGCTCGCGTGCTGGGCCGTGACTATGCGACCGTGCATCGCGGCGTCTATTCCCGCAGCGCGCAGATGACGCTGGGCTACGAAGCCGCTCGCCGCCGTGTGGCGGAATTCGTAGGCGGAGCGGAGGACGAACTCATCTTCACGCGCGGCGCGACCGAAGCGATCAACCTTGTGGTGCAAAGCTGGGGCGCGGCCAATCTGCGCGCAGGCGACCGCATCTTGCTGTCACAACTGGAGCATCATTCCAACATCGTGCCGTGGCAATTGCTGGCGGCACGCACCGGCTTCGCCATCGATGTCTGCCCGATCACCGAAGACGGCCGCATCGATCTGGACGCAGCGAAAGCGATGCTGACGGGCGAGCACAAGCTTGTCAGCTTCGCCCATGTCTCCAATGTGCTGGGCTCGACGCTCGACGCCCGCCGCGCTGCGGATCTGGCCCATGCGGTCGGCGCGAAGCTGCTGCTCGACGGGTGCCAGGCGGTGCCGCGCATGGCTGTCGATGTCGCAGCATTGGATTGCGACTACTACGCCTTTTCCTCGCACAAGCTCTATGGCCCGACGGGCATCGGCGCGCTCTGGGGCCGGCGCGAGCTGCTCGAATCGATGCCGCCGTGGGAAGGCGGCGGCGCGATGATCGAGAAGGTCACATTCGGCGGCAGTACCTACGCCCCGCCACCGCAACGTTTCGAGGCTGGCACCCCTGCTATCGCCGAAGCAATCGGCTTTGCCGCAGCGGTCGATTATGTCGAAGCGATCGGTGTGGAAGAGATCGCGGCGCATGAGCATGCCCTCGTCAGACAATTGCGCGACGGATTGCGCGCGATGAACGACATTCGCCTGTTCGGCCCCGAGGACAGCGCCGGGATCGTCAGTTTTCTCATCAACGGGGTTCACCCGCACGATCTCGGCACCATATTGGATGAAGAGGATGTCGCCATTCGCGCCGGGCATCACTGCGCGCAGCCGCTGATGGATCATCTGGGCATCCCTGCTACGGCGCGGGCCAGCTTCGGCCTTTACAGCGACGAAGACGATGTCGAGGCCCTGCTGCGCGGCATCGAACGGACCAAGAGGATTTTCGGCTGATGGACCAGTCTGACGACGAGAAGAGAGAATACATCGCGGCGCCTGCTCCGAACGAGCAGGTCGTTGCGCCTCCCAAGCCGCCCCGCGCCCGGGTTTCGGACGTTATCGACGATGATGTGGAAAGCCCGCGCGAGACGATGGAGCGCAAGCGCGATTACCTCAAAGGATTTCTTCAGAAAAAGCCGGACACCACGCCCGCGGGCGAGCCGGGCGGCCCGCTTTATGACGCGGTGATCGATGCGCTGAAGGAAATCTACGATCCTGAAATTCCGGTCAATATTTACGATCTCGGCCTGATCTATGGCGTCGATGTGTCGCCGGATAGCGATGTGGTCGTCTCGATGACCCTGACTACACCCAATTGCCCCGTGGCCGAATCCATGCCGGCAGAAGTGGAATTGCGCGCCGGCAGCGTGCCGGGAGTACGCGACGCCGAAGTCGTGCTGGTCTGGGATCCGCCATGGGATCCGCAGAAGATGAGCGACGAGGCTCGGCTCGAACTTGGGATGCTGTGATTATCACCGATACGGCGCAGAATGAGCAGAAGGAGTTAACCGAAATGGCTACAAAGACTCGATCCATTCCTGCAGCGGTAACTCTGACTCCGGCAGCGGAACAGCGCGTGGCCGATCTGATGGCGAAGGCTCCCGATGATGCGGTGGGCGTCAGGTTGTCGACGCCTCGCCGGGGCTGTTCCGGTCTCGCCTATTCGGTCGATTACATCACCGAGGAAGCCGCTTTCGACGAGAAGATCGTCACACCCGGCGGCACATTCTACATCGACGGTGCCAGCGTCCTTTATCTTGTCGGATCGGTCATGGACTGGGTCGAAGATGATTTCACCGCGGGTTTCACTTTCGAAAACCCCAATGCCAAAGGTGCCTGCGGTTGCGGCGAAAGCTTCATGGTCTGACCAGCGGCTCCGCAATTGCGCATGGTTAACGCGCTATTTACTCTAACTATCTGGAAACCTTGACCGATTGGCGCGTTTGTCGGGCATGAGAGCCTTTCTCCTGTCCGTCGCCGCCTGCGCTGTCGCCCTGTTTTCCCCGCAGGCTCACGCCGCAAATACGTCCGAGAATGTTCGCGGGGGCAAGGGCAAGGCGAGCAAGGTGAAGAAAGTCGCGAAGGCGAGCCCCCGGCTGTCGGCATCTCGAGCAGTGGTGAAGGTTACTCGAGGCGCGAGGCTGCGAATCGTGAGGGGAAAAGCAGAACTTAAAGCCAAACGGCGGACGCAGCAGACGGTCGCTGCCGATGGCCGCAACCTGTTCGAATTTCAGTAGGTTCAGCGCTGAAGAGCAGCAGCGCAGGCTGCCCGATCGACATCGAGCCCGTCGCTTGACCGGCGGGCATCCACATAGGTCGCGCGCGGCTCCGCACCCGGTGCAGGCGGGTAGAGGAACACGTCCAGCACGCAGGCCGTGCCAACGAATTGCAGCTTGCGAACATCGCCTTCCACTACATCAAGGCGCGGCTGACCGAACCGCGCCAGCAAGCCGCTGCGCTCGGCACCGATGATCCCGTCGAGGCCGGGCAGATTCATGACCCTCGCAGGCCGGAAACCGGTTGCCGAAGGGGCGGGCTGGGTCGGGGGTATACGCACCGCAGGTGTCCGCACCACGGGCCGCATGGCACCCTGAGGCCGCCCGGCTTGCGGCACCGCGGTTGCGCAGGCGGCAAGCGCTGGCAACAAGGCTGCGACAAGGAATTTGGATCGGGCGGCAACTTTAAGCATCTGTAACCTTCTTGCGGCGATGGACGAGATGGGTAGCGGCGGCCGCACCTAGGATCGGCGCGAGCAGATTGACGAACGGAACCGCAAGCAACCCTGCCACTGTAATTCCCAGCATAAAACGGGTAATCGCCGGTATCGGTTCAGTCTCGCCCTCGTGGCGGCGATGGCGCAACCAGACCATGTCCTGCAGTTCGCGGCCGAGAAGCCAGCCGTTTACAAGCAGAAACAGGATCGCAGTGCCGATGCCGGTGGCAAGCAGGACCAGCGCAAAGGGCAGAGCCGCAGCATTGACCAGCACGGCCCGCAGGGTTGCCCGGGCAGAGTGGCCGAGTTCTTCTGAAAGGCCGATCGCGCGAGCAGTCCGGCCATGCTCCGGATAATGGCGCTGCTCCACGGCGAGGACGACCTCGTCCGCGAAGAATTGCAGCACGGCCAGGGCGACCAGTCGGAACAGCAACCAGCCGCCGATGATGGTCAGCAGCAGCGCGGCCAATGCACCGATGGCGCTGCTGCTGCTGATACCCCAGCTCGCCAACAAGGCTGCCAGGGCATAATAGCCGCCAATGCCCAGCAGGACGAAGACGATCAGCGTTACCACCACGCTTTTCGCCAGCACCCGGAGAATACGGGGATCGCCCAGTTGCGACAGGGCCAGGCCGAAGGATGAAGGAAGCGACATCATGCTAAAGCAATCCATTCCAGCGCCCGCCCTGCCAAGTCAATCGCGCTGACCGGATGCATCCGTTCCGCAGCCCCTTGGCGATGATCGGCCAAGCGGCTAGGCGGGCGCATATTTCAGATCAACCCGAGGAATTTCCATGAACCAGCAGGATACCAGCGCGCCCGAATATGACGTCATCGCGATCGGCAATGCCATCGTCGACGTCATGGCGCCTTGCGAGGATGCATTGATCGCGAAACTGGGCCTGAACCGCGGCGGCATGACCCTGATCGATGCCGATGGCGCGACGCAGCTCTATGCAGCGATGGGCCCGGCCCGCGAAATTTCGGGCGGTTCTGCCGCGAATACCCTCGCCGGCCTCGCCGCGCTGGGCATGAAGTGCCAGTTCATCGGCCAGGTGGCCGACGATCAGCTCGGGGAAGTGTTCAGTCACGACATCCGTGCTGCCGGGATCGCTTTTGGCACCGATACGTGCGCAGGCGATCCGCCGACGGGCCGCTGCCTCATCTTCGTGACGCCCGATGGCGAGCGTACGATGAACACCTTTCTCGGCGCATCGCAATATCTGCCGGCCAGCGCGCTTGACGAAGATGCCATTCGCGGCGCTGGTATCCTCTATCTCGAAGGCTATCTTTGGGATCCGGAAGAACCGCGCGCCGCCATGCGCCGGGCCATTGGTGTGGCGCGGGACGCCGGACGCAAGGTCGCCTTCACCGCCAGCGAAAGCTTCGTGATCGAACGGCATGGCGATGACTTCCGCAATCTCATCGAAGACGGGCTGATCGACATCCTGTTTGTCAACGAGAGCGAGTTGGCGACTCTGACCGGCAAGGCAAGCTTCGACGACGGACTCGCGAACCTGGCGGGCAAGGTGCCGGTTCTGGTCGCCACGCGCGGGCCTAACGGTGCGGTAGTCGTGACCGAAGGGAAGACCTGCCGCGTGGATGCCGAAGCTGTTGGCGAGGTCGTGGACACGACCGGAGCGGGTGATCTTTTCGCAGCCGGTTTCCTGGCCGGCCACGCCAAGGGGCGCAGCCCGGAAGAGTGCCTGACCATGGGAGCCGTGGCGGCCGCGGAAATCATTTCGCACTACGGGGCGCGGCCCGAAGCCGATCTGAAGAAACTGGTCGCCAAGCGGCTCGCCTGACATATTGGGCCATTCCCCGCCGCCAGGTGCGGCGGGGAATGGTGCTTCATTCCGCCTCGCGCGCGATTTCCCGCCAGCCGATGTCGCGGCGGCAGAAGCCACTGGGGAAATGGATCGCGTCGACCGCCTCATAGGCTTTCTGCCGAGCGGCGGTGACATTCGCGCCCCTTGCGCTGACGTTCAGAACCCGCCCGCCATTTGCAACGAGACCGCCATGTTCATCACGAGCGATGCCGGCGTGAAAGATCTTCACCTCCTCGCCACCCGCTCCGTCAAGACGGATACTGCCGCCTTTTTTCGGGGTTCCGGGATAGCCGTCGGCCGCCATCACCACGGTCAGCGCCGTTTCGGCGGAAAAGCGCGCGGCTTCGCTGCGCGAGAGGCGGTTTTCCGCACAAGCCAGCATCAATTCGCCGAGGTCCGATTGCAGGCGCATCATCAGCACCTGGCATTCGGGATCCCCGAAACGGCAGTTGTATTCGATCAGCTTCGGCCCTTCGTCCGTCAGCATCAATCCGGCATAGAGCACGCCTGAATAGGGCATTCCGGCATCGGCCATGGCGCGCACCGTCGGGGCGATGATCCGCTCCAGCGCCTCCCCCCGGCGCATGGCATCCAGAACCGGTGCGGGGCTGTAGGCTCCCATACCGCCGGTATTCGGGCCGGTGTCCCCTTCCCCGACCCGCTTGTGATCCTGAGCCGTGCCGAAGGCCATGATGCTTGCCCCGTCCGTAAGCGCGAAGAAGCTCGCTTCCTCGCCCTTCAGGAATTCCTCGACGACCACTTCCGCGCCTGTGTCTGAGGCCGAATCGACGAATTTGCCATCGAACATGTCGGCAAGCGCGGCTTCGGCATCGGCACGGGTCTCTGCGATGATGACGCCCTTGCCAGCGGCGAGGCCATCGGCTTTGAGAACGTAAGGCGCTTCGAAGCCGCCCAGTGCCGCCAATGCATCCTGCAGGGTACTGGCGCGAACATATTTCGCAGTCGGGATACCTGCTCTGGCACACAGATCCTTGGTGAAGCCCTTGCTGCCCTCCAGCTGGGCTGCCGCTGCGGTGGGGCCGAACACGCGAACTCCTGCCGCGCGCAGGCTATCGGCCAGGCCGTCCACCAGCGGCGCTTCCGGCCCGACGACCACCATGCCGATCTGCTTTTCGTCACAGAAACGAACCACATCGGCATGATCGCCTGCGTCGATCTTCACCAGTTCAGCATGATCGGCGATGCCGGGGTTGCCCGGCGCGGCATAAAGCCTATCGCCGGTTTCCGACAGCAAACGGGATTGCGCCAGCTTCCATGCCAGCGCATGTTCGCGCCCGCCCGATCCCAGCAACAGGATATTCATGCCTCAGCCTCCGCTTTTCGAGTCCAAGGGTGAACCCGAACAGTCAGGGCTGGTAGCGCGCTCGCGCCGGGGCGACAACGCCGAGCCGCTGACCATCACCCAGATTTCCGCCTCGCTGAAACGCACGGTGGAGGACAGATTTGGCCATGTGCGCCTGCGCGGCGAACTGTCGGGCGTGAAGCGCGCGGCATCGGGTCACCTTTATTGCGCGTTGAAGGACGACAAGGCCGTCATCGACGGGGTCATGTGGAAGGGTGCCGCCGGGGCGCTGCCGTTCGTGCCCGAGGACGGCATCGAGGTGGTCGCGACCGGCAAGGTCACGACCTATGCGGGCCGTTCGAAATACCAGATCGTGATCGACAGCATGGAGATCGCGGGCGAGGGCGCCTTGCTGGCCCTGCTGGAAAAGACACGGTTGCGGCTGGAAGCGGAAGGGCTGTTCGATCCTGCGCGAAAGCGTGCGCTGCCGTTCCTGCCCCAGACCATCGGCGTGGTCACTTCGCCCACCGGCGCCGTAATTCGTGACATTCTGCACCGGCTGGCGGATCGCTTCCCAAGCCATGTGATCGTCTGGCCGGTACTGGTGCAGGGGCAGGGCGCAGCGGAGCAGGTGGCGAATGCTGTGCGCGGCTTTTCGTCTATCGAGCGGGGAGGGAAGGTGCCGCGACCAGACCTCGTCATCGTCGCCCGAGGCGGTGGCTCGGTAGAGGATCTCTGGGGTTTTAATGACGAGATGGTCGTCCGCGCCATCGCGGAAAGCACCATTCCGATCATCAGCGCGGTCGGCCATGAAACCGACACGACTCTATGCGACTACGCCGCCGACCGCCGCGCACCGACGCCGACGGCTGCAGCCGAAATCGCGGTGCCCGTCCGAAGTGAACTGCAGGCCGCCATTGACGATCTGGCGCATCGCAAGAAGCGCTGCGCATCGCGTCCGGTCACCTTGGGGCGTGAGCGGCTGGAGGCTCGCGCCGGTCGGTTGCCCCGGCCCGAATCGCTGTTGCAGGCGCAGACACAACGTCTGGACGAGATGGCCGAGCGGCTGAAGCGCGGGTTGAAGGACCGTGCCGTGCAGGCACGCGAAAGGCTGCAGGGCGACAGCGCCAAGCTCAGTGGACCGCTGCTGCGTGCGCGCTGGACCAGTGCGCGGGACCGGCTGGCGGCGGCACGTCTGGTGCCCACGCTTCCGCAGCGCCGCCTTGCCGGCGACCGGCAACGCTTCGATGCGCTGGCGAGACTTTACGCCTCACTCGACCCCGAAGCGCCGCTGCAGCGCGGCTTCGTGCTGGTGAAGGATGCGGACGGTCGTCTGGTTCGATCCCGCACGGTCGGAGCCACGCAGCCGCTGCTCGAGGTCAAGTTCGCCGACGGTACGCTGGCGGTGGTTCCGCAAGCCCATGCCGATCCGCCTCAGCCGAGCGCGCCCCTGCCTCCATCGCGCAAGGCAAAACGTGCCAAATCAGCGTCCGCAGCGGCGCAGGATGATTTGTTCGGATGAAGCAGCTTTGCTAGAAGCATTCCCATGTTGATGTCATCGGGCAGCGAACCTGCCAAACTCGCCTTCGGTCCCAACGATTTCCGCGTCATGCGGCCGGGACATTTCGTACTCTGCGCCGTTACCGGCGAGCCGATTCCGCTGGAAGAACTGCGTTACTGGAGTGTGGAGCGGCAGGAGGCCTATGCCAGCCCCGAGATCGCGACGCGGCGACTGATGGAGCAGGCGTGACCGGCCAATCCGCCGCCACGCAGGCGGCACTGGCAAGCGCAGTGGCCATTGCCCTTATCGGGTGCAGCGTAGTTCCGGCAGGGCAGGCTCCGCCTGAAACGGTGCGCAATACGGCAGACATGCAGCCGGCACGCTCGCAGCCGCCCGTTCCGGAAATCCGCCTTGCGGTGCCGGCCACACCCGCGCGTCCGGAAGCGTTTGTTTTCGATGGTGCGCTTGAACAGGGCGGCTGGCTACGGGGCGAGGCACCGGGAGGTGCGGTGTCCGCGCGGCTTGATGATCAGGAACTGGTTCTGGATCGGGAAGGGCGCTTCTTCGCGGCTTTTGACCGGGACAGCGGGCCGGTGGCGACCCTCTCTGCCACGCTTGCCGACGGGCGAACCATCGAAAGCCCGCTCACGGTCGCCCCGCGCGACTGGAACATCGAGAGGGTGAATGTCGCCCGGCGCGCTGGCGGGGCCAGCGAAAGCTTCATGCGGATTCGCCGCCCCGAACTGGCGCAGATCGTCGCGGCCCGCGCAGTCGATGCGCCGAGCGACGGTTGGCGGCAGAATTTCATCTGGCCGGTAGCGGGCCGGATCTCCGGGCGTTTCGGCAGCCAGCGCATCTATCGCGGCGAACCCGGAAGTTATCACTCCGGCATCGACATAGCGACCGGCGAATCGGGGACGCCCTTCGTCGCTCCCGCCGACGGAGTCGTCACGCTGGCCACGGACAGGCCGTTCTCACTGGAAGGGTATCTGCTCATCATCGACCACGGCATGGGGCTGAACAGCGCCTTCCTGCACATGTCCGATATAGCGGTCCGCGAAGGTGACCGGGTGAGGCAGGGGCAATATATCGGCAACATCGGTTCAAGCGGCCGGGCCACGGGGCCGCATCTGCACTGGAGTCTCAAATGGCGTGACGCCCGGCTCGACCCGCTGCTTTTCACAGGACCGATGCCATAGGCGAGCGCCGGAAGAGCCACCTGCTGCGGCTCGCGCTTTTAGGGCTGGTGGCGGCCGGACTTGCCCCCGGCACATGGTTGCGCAGCGCTCCGCCGCCGCCTGATTATCCGCAGCAGCTGACCATTCGCAAGCTGGAAATACCGCGCATCCGCCTGAATTCGGCAGAGGGCGGGGAGCGAGCGACAGGCGCTCCCGTGCTGAATGCGGCGTGGCAGTTGACCAGCCCCAACAGCGTATTCGGCAGTTACAGTGCACTGCTGCTGCTGCCGGAGGCGCGCTTCCTGGCGGGCAGCGACCGCGGCGCCTTGCTGGAGTTCGGATTGGGCGGGACCGATCCTGATTTGCGTCGTATCTTCGCCGATGACGATGGCAGCAAGAGCCTGTCGGACCTCGAGGCGCTCACTCGCGATCCCGCAACTGGGAGAATCTGGGCTGCCTACGAAGGGCGTAATGCCATCATCGCCCTTGATGCCGATATGCGTTTGCTGGGCCGCAGCCGACCCGAAGCCATGGCTGGCTGGCCGTCGAACGCCGGGCCCGAATCGCTCGTACTGCTGTCTGACGGGTCGTTCATCACCATTGCCGAGGGAAGCAGGAGCTGGTTCGCGGATAGCTTCCCGGCGTTGCTCTTCGGCGGCGATCCGGTGAGCGGAACCGCTGCAATCCAATTTCGCTTTCAGGGTCCCGACGGCTTTCGCCCTGTCGACATGGCGCAATTGCCGGACGGGCAGGTGCTCATCCTCATGCGCAAGCTCGTGCTGGATCTGCCGCCAGATTTCGAAACGAAGCTGGTGCTTGCCGAACCCCAGGATATTGCGTCGGGCCGCATCTGGCGGGGCAGGACCATCGCCATGATCGCGGGCGACCTGCCGACTGACAATTACGAAGGAATGGCGATCGAGGATCTCGAAGGCGGAAAGGTCGCGATCTGGCTGATATCCGACGATAATGGCGGCATGTTTCAGCGTACGCTGCTGCTGCAGCTGCTATGGGAACTGCCGAACCGCCCCGCCGAATAAGGGCAGCAAGAAGGGCGCGTGAACAAGCCACGCGCCTTCACATTGACTGAATTGAACCAGGGCGGCGAACCGCGCCGTCAAACCCGCGTCAGGCGGCGGCCTTCTGATCGGAGTCGGCGGCTTTCTTCGCCTTCTTCAGATCGCGCTTTACCCGGAGGGCGCGGGCGCTGAGCTTTTCGTCCTTGGTCTTCAGGAGCCAGTTGTCGAGGCCGCCATTATGCTCGACCGAACGCAGACCGTTGGTCGACACGCGGAACTTGAAGCCGCGGTCCAGCATCTCGCTAAGCAGCGTGACGTTCTGCAGATTGGGCAGGAATACCCGCTTGGTCTTATTGTTGGCGTGGCTAACGTTGTTGCCTACCTGGCGGCCCTTGCCGGTCAGTTCGCAGATGCGCGACATGATCAATCTCTTACATGATGAATGTTTTACCGGGTATGTCCGGGAAGGGGGCCGCTTACCGCCTGCCGGCCCACCAGTCAAGGACACTGAGCCCGATCCGCTCTCATTCCGGTGCCGGAACGGCGCCTGCCATGGCGATTGCCAAAGATGCGAACCGCCTATATCCCGTCGCATGAACCAACAAGAGGGTGTTCACATGAAAAAGTCTTTCGCGATTCTCGCCGCTACCGGCCTCGCACTTTCGCTTGCCGCTTGCGACGTGGACCAGACCGAAGAAGGCAGCCTGCCCGAAGTGGAAGGTGGCAACCTGCCCGAATATGATGTCGAACCCGCCGACGTGGACGTAACCACAGGTACCGAAACCATCGAAGTCCCGACCATGGATGTCGAAGTGAACCAGGACGACGCAGCTGGCGAGCCGGTCACCGATCGGAGCGAGTGATTTTGCTGCGCTCGTCGCCTGAGCGACGGGTCGATCTGAATGCCGAGGGGCTGGACAGGAGCAGGGATGCGATGACGCAACCTTCACCCTTTCCGGCCCCTTTCATGTTGCGAGCCATGGAACTGGCGGCAGAGGCCGCCGCGGCCGGCGAAGTGCCGGTGGGTGCGGTGATCAGCCGACGCGGGGAGATCGTCGGCGAAGGCCGGAACCGCACCCGCGAGATGCGCGATCCCAGCCTGCATGCCGAAATAGTCGCGATCCGGGAGGCAGCCCTTTTCACCGGGTCGGAAAGGCTGGAAGGCTGCGAGTTGTGGGTCACCCTCGAGCCTTGCGCCATGTGCGCTGGCGCCATCGTCCATGCGCGTCTGGCCAAGCTCTGCTACGGTGCGGCGGATCCGAAAGGCGGGGCTGTCGAGCATGGCGCCCATGTGTTCGCCGCGCCCAATTGCCTGCATCGTCCCGAAATCTATGCCGGCATAGAAGAAGCGCGCTGCGCTGCCTTGCTCCGCAATTTCTTCCGCGCCCGTCGCTGAACGGGGTGAGTCAGTAGGTGTCGGCGTCCTCGACGCCCGAACCGCCTTCCAGCCAGTCACGCGCATCCGGGCGAAACAGGGCGAGGACCGCTCCGACGCCAAGAGCCGTGACCATCAGCGAGAAGAACATCGCGAAGTTCGCTTCCGAAGCCAGCGTCAGCGGGACCATCAGCAGACCCAGCCCGGTGAGCACGGTAAGCACCCATTTCGCCGCATTGCTCGCCCGGTGCGCCACCAGCCAGTACAGAAGCAGCCAGATCGCCGTAGTAAGAGCGAAGAAAGCGATGGCCGAGGCAGGGCTGATTCCGACCCTGACGAGATCGGGTTCCGCGCCGATGGCATCCGCGATGGCGTCATAGGACAGGACGAAGCCGATGATGCTCCCGATCATGGAAGCGAGGAAGAGCCTTTCGAAGATAAGGATCGAGCGGGGTCTGCCGGTCATACGCGCCTCCTGCCTTCAATCATGGGACTTTCACTTTTCTGACCGCCTTTGCGGCGAATCGCAAGCGTCATGCGCGCAGCAGATCAAAGAGGCGTGAAATCCAGGCCGATATCTGCGGCAGGCGCACTCTGGGTCAGGCGTCCGACCGATACGTAGTCCACGCCTGTCGCTGCCTTTGCGGCAATGGTATCGAGGTCGATCCCGCCAGAAGCCTCAGTCTTCGCCCGCCCGCCGATCAGCGCGACAGCATGGCGCAGAGTAGCGGCATCCATATTGTCGAGGAGGATATGGGTGGCGCCAGCGGAAAGAGCGGGTTCTATCTGGTCGATCCGGTCGGCCTCGCAGATGATATCCCGCACGCCCGCGTCGCGCGCCCGGCGCACGGCCTCGTGCACGTTGCCGGCGACCGCAATGTGATTGTCCTTGATCATCGCCGCATCCCACAGTCCCATGCGGTGGTTCTGTGCGCCGCCTGTGCGGGTCGCATATTTCTCCAGCCGCCGGAGTCCAGGGATGGTCTTGCGCGTATCGAGCAGCACCGTGTCGGCTGCGCCGCCCCGACGCATCGCCGTGACATAGGCGCGGGTCATCGTCGCGATGCCCGACAGGTGCTGCACGGTGTTGAGCGCGCTCCGTTCGGCGGTCAGCAGGGCGCGGGCGTTGCCGACGATTCGCATCAGATCGCTTCCGGCTTCAACTTCGTCCCCGTCCTGCGCCAGCATCTCGACCTTGGCGTCAGGGTCCAGCCGCCTGAAGAACGCGGCGGCCACCGGAAGGCCGGCCAGCACGATCGCATCCCGGCTGTCCATCACGCCGGAAAAGCGCGCATCTGCCGGTATCACGCTTTCAGCCGTAACGTCGCGTCCACCGCCCTCGATCCCTTCGCCCAGATCTTCGGCAAGGGTGCGGTCTATGAAGCTATCCAGATCGAATCCGGCAAGGGTAAAGGACAAGTCGGCAGTCTCCGGCGGAAAGGATCAGGGCGCGGCGGCTCGAAGGGCGTACCGTCAGTGAACGAACCGCGCCACCACGTCGCGGTAGGAGCGTGAGACCTTCACCTCGGCGCCGGAATCGAGAACCAGGAAACATTCGCCATTCGTATGCGGCTTCACCTGCCGCACCTGGTTGAGATTGACGATGGCGGAACGGTGCACGCGCTGGAACCTGCGCGGGTCGAGTCTGCGTTCCAGATCCTTCATCGTTTCGCGAAGGATCAGCGAATTGTCGCCGGTATAGATGCACATGTAATCGCCGGCGGCCTCGATATATTCGATGGATTCGACCTCGACCCGGAAGATCTGCCCGCGATCCTTGATGTTGATGAGCTTTTCGAAACGATCGGCGCTTTCGCCCTCGCCCTCGGCATATTCCTCGGCCGCGCCGGGGGCCACCTCGGAAAGCACGTTCTTCAGCTTTTCAGCCTCTTCGGCGCTGCGCTTTTCGCTCAGGCGAATGCGGACGCGTTCCAGCGTGTCGGCCAGCTTGTCCTCGTCCACCGGCTTCATCAGATAATTGACGGCATTGGCCTCAAAGGCGCGGATGGCGTGTTCCTGGTAGGCGGTGACGAAGACGAACAGCGGCGGTTCGATCTCCATCACGCCCTTGACGACGGAGAACCCGTCGAAGCCGGGCATTTGGATGTCGAGGAAGACGAGGTCGGGCTTTTCCGTCTTGATCTTGCGAATGGCTTCCCGCCCGTTGGAGCAGGTTTCGATGATCTCCACATCTTCGAACGGCTCCAGCCGCAACTGCAGCCCCTGGATGGCAAGTTTTTCGTCATCGACGATGATTGTGCGAATGGTCATGTCTTTGTTCCGATGGGGCGCCCGGCAGGCGCGTGTTGGTCAGACGCGTTACGTGTGGAAGCCGTTCCCTGTCTGGCAGGTGAAGCAAACGGCAGCTTTTCCGGTGCTTGTTCCGGCTCGTAAGGGATTTCGATCACGACGGTGAAGCCCTTGTCGCGGGGGGAGCGGATTTCGAACCGGTGATCGTTACCATAGGCTTGTGCCAGCCGGTCGCGAATGTTGGCAAGCCCGACCCCCGTCGATTCGGGCCGATCGGGCGGCCGCGAAAGCTGAAGCGCGGGATCGAGACCCGAATTTCCCATGCCGGGTCCGGTATCGGATACGGTCAGGCGCAAGCGCTGGCCCAGAACCTGCGCGGCGACAATGATTTTCGCCCCTTCCTCCTGCACCGAGACCGCATATTTAATTGCGTTCTCGACCAGAGGCTGCAGCAGCATGGAAGGCAGGCAGGCGATGCTGGCATCTTCCTCGATGCGAAATTCGGTGCGCAGCCGCTCCTCGAACCGCATCAGTTCGATGTCGAGATACAGCTTCAGCGTTTCCACCTCCTGCGCCAGCGTCACCTTGCCGCCCGGTTGCGCGACCAGAGTGTGACGGAGGAAGGACGACAGCCGCGTCAGCATCGCATTGGCGGGTGCGGTCTGCTTCAGCAGCACCAGCGTGCTGATGGAATTGAGAGTGTTGAACAGGAAATGCGGGTTCAGCTGGTAGCGCAGCATGGCCAGTTGCGCGCTTGTTGCCTGCGCCTCCAGCCGCTCCAGCCGGTCGGCCTGCTCCTCCACCTGAAGAAAGTAGTTGATGGCGTAGTAAAGCGCCGACCACGCTCCCAGCAGCGTCAGGTCGAGGTAGAAATAGCCGAGCAGCCTCTGGACCAGCGGAGTCGTGTTGTCGGGCCGGTACAGCGACAGCACCCAGCCGTCGACGAAGGCGTAGAGCGCGACGGCAGCCGCCAGCGCGGCGGCCGTTACGCCCCATGTCACCAGCGGCCTGCGGTTGATGAGCTGGCGGTAGATGACCGACAGGATCAGGCTGATGGAAAAGCCCGTGACGGTGGCGATCACCACCAGTATCAGGAAGTCGAAATCCTGCTGCCCGGCCAGCGCCGACATCGCGCGCAGCAGCATCGCACCGCCCCAGCCGGCGAACTGCAGGTTCCAGAATGCCCGGTTCTTGTCCGCGAAGAAGGGCGAGGGCTGAAAAGGCAGGGCGGGCAGGACGGCCATTTCGCTCCTCTAGCCCATAAGCGAGCCTTGCGTCAGATAATTTGTTCGCGCCCGGCAAGTGCGATAGACTGACCGCCAAGGAGAGTGACGATGGAAGTCAAGGAACAGACGCGGCACGGCATGGCCGAACGGGCCAAGTTTCGCGAGATGAAGGAAGGCACTGCCGAGGACTGGGCGCTGATCGGCGGGAATTTTCGTGAATTCGCCCGTGGTCTGCCTGACCGGGTGCTGAAGCACCTCACCCTGCTGGAGGGCGATTTCGGCGGATTTCCGATCTGCCGCCTCGAACATTGCCTGCAGACGGCGACCCGCGCCCATCGCGACGGGCGAGGCGAGAGCTATGTCGTCATGGCGCTGCTGCATGACATCGGCGATACGCTCGGCACCTTTAATCATCCCGAAGTCGCAGCCAGCATCGTCAAGCCCTTCGTAACAGAGGAAGAGCACTGGATTTGCCAGAACCACGGCGCGTTTCAGGGCTATTACTACTTCCACCACTTGGGCATGGACAAGGACGTGCGCGAACAGTTCCGCGGCCATCCGCATTTCGAAGCCTGCGCGGAATTCTGCGAAAAATACGACCAGTCTGCCTTCGACCCCGATTACGAGAGCGAGCGCCTGGAATTCTTCGAACCCATGGTGCGCCGAATTATGGCGAAGCCGCTGAAATCTTTGTACGCGGACGCCTGAACGGCGTGTCTAGCGCGGGCCGGCGATTTCGCGCCTGAACAGCGTTGCCCAGTCGGCCTGGCCGTCCGCTGTCATGGCAGCGCGGATGGCGGGCAGCTCGGCCTCGATATAATCGACGCGTTCGTCCCAGCCATCGTGGCTGCGGGCGCGGAACAGCCCGCCATCGTGCCGGGGCCCCCATCGCCGCATGAAGTCGGCAGCGGCGGCGGGATCGTAACCCGCATTCGCCAGCAGCCAAGGCATCAGCCGGTCCGCTTCGCGCTCGGTCAGGCGTATATTGCGGCGCTTGCGCCCGTTTTCTTCCAGCCAGAGGCGGTGATAAAGCACATTGTGGGCCAGTTCATGGGCGACGGCAGCGGCAAATTCCTGTTCCGCATATTCGATCCCGGCGAATTCGCGCCCGATTACCACGCGATGGCCATCGGCAGCAGCACGGCCGCCGTTATCCAGCAGTTCGAAGCGGCTGCGACAGGCCGGAACACCCGTGATCTCCCGGGTGATCGCAACGCCGTTTTCGCGCAGGGTGAGGGTTGCGGGCCCGAGGCTCAGGGCCCTGTCCAGATGCTCGTTCAGCGTCAGCAGTCGCTGCCAGTTCCTGGAGTCGGCCCGGGGCAGATTGGCGACCTCAAAATCGCCGATCGCAAGGATCTCGGTGTTTGCCTGCAATCTCGCGAGGGCAGCAGGAGAACCCGCCGCGCTTGCCTGCACTGCAACGTCACCGGCGATACCAGCGGCGCTGCGGATCGCATCGGGCCGGCCATATCCGGCCATATCCTGCATCAGCAGCCCGATAGCCATGGGCGCATCGCGGCAGAACGGGGCATTCCCGCTGGCGAGCCGCCATCCGACCGACTGCAGCCGCAGGTCATCAGCCTGCAGTGCTGCAAGCGCGGCGCGGGTTTCGGCTAATTCGCTGCCGGTGGCAGCATGCGCGGCTGCAACCGGTGCCAGCATCGGACCAAGCACCAGCAGGCAGGCGGCAAAACGGCGCAGCATCACGACTTCGCGGCCCGAGCGATAGCTGCGGCAAGCGCTTCCTGCCCCACGGCGCCCTCGATCACTTCGTCGCCTACAATCCAGCTCGGCGTGCCGGTAAAGCCGAGTTGCCGGGCCAGGGCCATGTTCTTGGTCAATTCGTATTCGGCAGCATCAGATGCGGCAAAGGCCTGCGCACGTTCCATGTCGAGGCCTGCCTGCTGCGCCGCGGCGGCTATATTGGCTTCCGTCGGGTTACCCGCAGCGAACAGGGCATCGTGAAATGCGGCATATCGGTCCTGCTTGGCCGCCGCCAGAGCCATGCGCGCTGCAGCGTCGCTGCCTTCGAAGATCGGCCATTCCCTCACCACCACCCGCAGATCGGGATTACTCGCGATCAGGGCGCGGACATCTTCGGCACTGGCACGGCAATAGCCGCAAGCGTAATCGGTGAATTCCACCAGCGTGACCGAACCATTCGGGTTGCCCAGAACCGCCCCTTCGAACGGCGCCTTCACATCCTCCGACACGCCAGCGAGCCGATCCTCGCTGCGCTGTCGTTCGTAGGCTTCAGCCATTTCCGGCAGGATATCGGGATTGGCGACCAGATAGGCCCGCGTATCCGCCTGCCCCATGCCGGTGGACGACCAGATTGCCGCTCCGGCGAATCCGCCAAGGACGCCGAGCAGCGCCGCCACGATCCATGTTCCGAACTGTCGCTTCATCTGACGGCCCTTAGCGGTTCTTAACGTCCTGCTCCAGCATGGCGCGGGCCTGCATCGCAATGTCCTGCGCCCGCAGCCAATCCGGCGAGCCGTGCGGAAGCCCGGCCTCGGCAGCCTGCGCGCTACGCAGCGCGGTTTCGTACTGGCGGCTCATCACCTGCTGTTCCGCGCTGGCGAGTCGCGCCCGCGGCATATCGCCGCGCGCTGCGTAGACGACGCCAAGCTGATACCATGCGAAAGGGTTAAGCCGGTCGCGCGCCACGGCGGCTCTCAGCACCCCTTCCGCCTCTTCGAAATGGCTCTTGTCTTCCGTCGCGATCAGGGCGTGACCGAAGACGGCTGCAATCAGCGGCTCGTTATTGGTCATTGCCGCAGCCTTGCGCAGCGGTTCCAGCGCCTCGTTCGGCCGGCCGGATTCCAGCAGGACCTGCCCTTTCAGCTCCAGGAAATAAGGGTCGGCAGGATTCATCGCGAGCAAGGCATCGGTTTCCGCCAGGGCCTGCGGGATCATGGCGTTCTTGTGATAGGCGTAGGCGCGGGCATAGCGCGCCGGCACGCCGGTCATGCTCTCAGGGTAATCGCGCAAGGTGCGTTCGGGCCGCGCCAGATAGCCGAAAAGCTTGGCCTTCACCCGTTCGAAGCGCCCTTGCAGTACCGGATCGTCGGGTTTGTCCCAGGCGGGGTCGTCGATGTAATCTTCGCGCAGGGTCGCGATCCGGTCTCCGGAAAGCGGGTGCGTCCGCCCGAACGTCGCCTCGTCCTTCTGACTGTAGCCATAGCGGAATTCCTGGTTCTGCAACTTGCCGAAGAAAGCGAGCGAACCGCGGCCCGAAATGCCAGCCTTCGAAAGATAGGCTGCACCGGCTGCGTCGGCGCTGGATTCCTGTACCCTCGTAAAAGCAAGGAACTTGCCCATTGCCGCCTGCTGGCCCGCCATGATGACGCCCATGGCTGCATCGCCCGCACCCGCCACCGCCGCAGCAACCCCGAGAAGCATGGAGACCAGCGAAATGCTGGTGGCAGTGCCCACCGCCTCGCCGCCGCGAATGATGTGCCCGCCGGTGATATGGCCCAGCTCATGCGCGATGACGCCCTGCACCTCATTCGCCGTGTCGGCGGCATCGATAAGGCCGCTATGGATATAAACCGCCTGACCGCCGGCGACGAAGGCGTTGATGGACGGATCGTTGATAAGGACGATGGAGACATTACCCGGCGCGAGTCCAGCGGCTTCGATCAGCGGCGCGGCCATCTCGTTCAGCAGGGCCTCGGTCTCCGCATCCCGCAATATGGACTGTGCGGCGGCAGGCTGGGCCAGCAGCGCGAATGCAGCGGCAATGGCGAACAACCGGGGCACAAAGGCAGCAAGCATGGGGGCGGGCTTTCGCATGGGAACTGGCTATACCGGCCTTTCCGCTGAACCGGAACTGAAAGCGACTATTCGCCTGTGCGGCCGAGGGAGGTGCTTGCGCCCGTTTCCCTCTGCCCGATGAAACGCAGGATACGATCCTTTACCGTCCCGTCCCGGTCGAACGGGCTGGCGAGCGCCATGATGATCCCCGAATGGGTCATTCCGTCAAACACGACCGCCTCGGTCGGCATGCCTTCGGCAGTCAGGGCGGCGGCCAGCGCACGGCTGTTGCGCGGCTTGACCCTGTCATCGGCGCTGCCTGTCGCAAGCAACATCGGCGGGGGATCGGCACGGGCAAAGTGCACGGGCTGTGTCGCAAGCGGATCGGGAGCGGAGCCGAAGGCGGCGCGGCTGGAATCGCTGTCGAAGGGATAGAAATCGTAAGGACCTGCCAGTCCGACGATGCCCTGAACAGCGCCTGTCTCCAGCCCCTCTGCCGCAAGCCATTGCGGGTCCAGCCCCAGCATCGCGACATTGTAAGCGCCCGCCGAATGGCCCATCAGGTAGATGCGCTGCGGGTCGCCGCCATAGCGGGCGACATTGTCATGCACCCAGCGCAGGGCTGCGGCGCTGTCCTGCAGCATGGCCGGGAACCTGCCTTCCTCGCCAAGACGGTAGCCGGCATTGACGACGATGAAGCCCTCGGGCGCGAAGGTCCGCGCGACGAAGGTGTAATCCGCAGGGTCGCCGAACGCCCAGCTGCCGCCGTGAATGAAGACCAGGACCGGTTGCAGGTCGGCATCAACCTCGACGCTCGGCGTTTCCGCGCGAAAGACATACAGTTTCTGCGCCTCCGCGCCGCCGTAGAAGACAGGTCCGGCGATTCGATCGACACTTGCGCCCCCGAACAGCCGGTCCAGCGTATCCAGAGTCGCCACGGACTGGTTCTTGACCGCCCAGAACCAGATTCCGGCACAGACCAGCGCAACGAGCAGGAAAACGCCAAGCAGCCAGCCCATGCATCCGACCTTTCGTGCCGAGCGGGCCATCAAGCCCGCCTGGCTTCTGCGCTGCCTGTGGCGTCCTGTTCGGCGGACACATCCAGTTTCTCGATCGTCTCGACAATATGTGCGGCATCCTCGTCATGCGCCAGCCCGACATCGGCAAGGAAATCCTGCCCGATCTCATAGGTATTCCCCAGCCAGAGATGCGTGCCGCTTTCCTCGATCACTTGCACCGCCGCTACTTCCTCAGCCGTCATCTCTTCGCCGGCGGTGCGGATGAATACGGCTGCGATTCTGCCGGGGTGGTCGGCCACCACGGCGCCATAGGCCGTCAGGTCGCCCTGCGTATCGTCGCCGATCAGGGCAAAGCGCATGTCCGGAAAGGTCGCGAGAATATCGTCGATGGCGGCGCGCTTGTGCGTGCCGTGGCTCGATTTACCGAGTGTCTCACGATCCAGTCCCCAGTCGCGCAGCAGCAAAGGCCCGAGGGGGAGTTTTCGCGTGCGCTGAAAGGCGACAAGATAGGAGAACAGGTTCCACGGCGAAGACGAGACATAGAAGAAAGGCCGGTGCGTAGCGTCGATTCGCGTGCCCGGCGCGCTCTGCGATCCGGTCGCCACCGCCCCGCCGCCGAGTGCGCCGTAGAACACGTCCGCGCCCGGAACGGCGATCCGGTCATCGGGCAATTGCGCCAGCACCCGGTTGAGATTGCGCAACACCGAGCGCAAGCCGCCGGTGATGCCAGTTTCGATGATCGTGTCGTCAATGTCGGAAATGATGCCAAGGCTTTCTTCCGATCCCGGCACCAGCACATTACCGTCCACCTTCTGAGAACCGTCGCGATTATCCCACTCGAGCGAAACCTTCTCCCATGACGTGTGTCGTGGCAGCGGCCAGCCTCCGGAAAGATCCAGGTCGAAATGAGCAAAGCCCTCTGAATTCGTATGCGCCTCGTGCCGTGTGGTCTCACCCGAGGGGCTGCGAATTTCCAGGGTAATGGGAAGCTCCGGAACTTCCGGAGAAGCGAATTGCGCCATCATGGTGCGCAACGCCTGCCAGCGGCCCTTGCCGGCGAAGGTCGCCTGTTTGGAACGCAAGGCGCGGACGGAAATGGTCAGACGGTGCTGGCTGCGATAGCCGAAATAGGGTTGAACGCGGATGGGGCGGGGGCGCAGGAATTCCATGAGCGCCCTGCTAGCGAGCATGCGCCGGGCTGAATAGTCCTGCGGCCAATTGCCGCTCCGCGTCAGCCAACCAGCTTGCGCCCTACGCGTTCCATCAGAGGCACGTCGTCGCTTATTTCTCCCAGCAACACGATGCGGCCATCGGCGTCGCGGCGGATCATCACCACGGCGAATTCGTCGCCTTCCGGTGAAAGGGCGTCGAAATTCATACCTTCGATCTGGCGCAGTTCCTCGGCCAGGTTTTCGCGAATGTGCTTCGCCGGCTCGGCCAGCTTGCCGGCTTCTTCCCGCCGCAGCTTGCGTTCGGCCTGGACGACGCCTTTCAGCCCGCCTTCCGCCTCGATGAGAAAACCGGCCAGAGTTCCGCGTGCGATACCGATGCGGTGGGCATGGCCCAGCACGGCGGCATATTCGGTCAGGCGGGTCTTGTCGTAATCCGCTCCGAAGACGAGTTTCACCACCGGCGTCATGCGCGCGCGGTCCTGTGCCTGGAGGCCGTTTTCCTCCATCAGTTCGGCGAAATCTTCCGGCGCATCTTCTGCGGCGAGACTTACGTCATAGGCACGGCCGACTGCTGCATAGAGCGCGCTGCGGCTGCGGTCTTCGGTAGTGCGTGCAGCCAGGGCGAGTTCACGCGCGGCGGCGAGCACATCGTAAAGGCCGCCTTCGCCTGCACCTTCTTCGGCATCCACAGCATCGTGATCTTCGTCGCTGCCTGCGTTAACCGGTTCGATCAACGGCGCGGCCGACAGGTCGATCGGCATCTTCGGTGATGGTGCCAGTGTTGGCGCTGGCGGTTCGTAATTCGCCGGAATGGCTGCGCCCGATGCGGTTACGGATGGGGTGCCTTCTGCCTCTTCGCCAGCTTCATCGCTGCCATCGGGCGCGTCGCTCCCACCCATGGAGGACAGCAGGGAGGCATATCCGGCTTCGTCGCCGAAATCCTCTTCTTCCTCATCATACTCGCCGTAATCGTCATATTCGTCACCGTCCGCATCATCTCCGGTCAGTGCGAGGCTGCCGAAGCGAGGGCGCGGCATGGCGGTTGGGGCCACGCTTTCATCCTCATCTGTCTCACTTGCGGCAGCGGAGGCCGCAGCTGCGACAGCAGCTTCGTCGAGTCCATCTTCATCTGCCTCATCTGCAGCATGGTCCTGATTGCCGATCGGTCCATCCGCCCATTCGGTTACCGGATCGTGCATGCGTACCGAGGCTTCCGGCGACGGCTCGAGCGCCTGGTCCATCTCGAGCAGCAATTCGTCGGTTGTCGCCTGGTCGGCCATTTCCTTCCAGTTGATAACGCCGTGAATGAAGTCGATATTATCGTTATCGCTGGAAAACGGCAGCAATATTCCGCGATACAGAATGGTGGACCCGCGCTGGTTCACGAATTCGGCTTCGAAACCGATTGGCGCCTGATTCGCCAGGATCTGCATGTAATGGTCGGTAATGCGGCTCAGCAGGGAACGGCTCGGCACGTCGGACAGACGGTTGATCTCGCCATCCGTCCCGCATTCCAGCGCCAGTTTCGCGCCCAGAAAAGGGACTGCGGGGTCTTCGATTCCGGTGCTGAAATCCAGCAGCACGCTATAGGGGCCGAAATCCGGCAGATCGTCGGGATCGAGGCTGTCGATTGAGGGGTAGGGCGCATCCTCCAGCAGCCCGGCCCAGTAATTATAGGCCCGCACCTGCATTCGGCGCTCGTCCTGCCCGACGGGCGAGGGCGGCGCTTCGAGCACTGCATCGTCCTCGGCCGGATCATAGTCGCTGTCGGTTTCGGCAAGGTCGTATTCGACCGATCCGAAATGTCCGCGCAAGGTATCCATCTGTCTTCAAGGCCCCCGTAATACTTTCATCACGGGTTCTGAAGCAGCATGGTAAACATAATGTTAAGTGCTTGGCTTTGGGCGCCTTACAGCATGTAGCGCATTCGGATCGTCTGCCTCACGTTCTGCTCACGCACGTGGAAAGCCGCTGCATCGAACGCAGGCGGACCCATCTGCACAGGTGCATCGCGTGAGAAGCCGAACCCTTCGCGCGGGATCATCGTCAGGGCGCGGTCCGCCTTGCCGTTGCCATTCTCGTCATGGAGCAGGGCAATGGCATAGCGGCCCGGCGCGACATCGTGGAAGGTCAGGGTCACGGTGTCTGCTGCCGGAACGACCGTCTTGTAGGAGGCGCCGCCCTTGGTGCAGCGAGGAAACTTGCTGTGATCGGACGTCATGCAGGCGCGGACCACCCCGTCATGCGAACGAAGATCGGTCACGCGCACCACCACGTCGCTGCCCGGAAGATGAAGCGTGATCGGGGCGCCGCCGCCCAGCATCGCGGCTGCCGCCAGCAGCGCAAGAGGCTTCGTACCCTTTGCAAAGCTCATGCTGCAGAAACCATCAACGCGCAAAACTGTCCGACAGCCCCCGGTCGGTCTTGCAGAGGCGATCCCAGAACCGGAAATAGAGGCCGTAATTGCATGTATAACGCTCGTGATGTCGTTGATGGTGCGTGGCGGTTATCAACCAGCCACCCAACCTTGAATGAACGAGACGGCGAGGAAACATCTCCCAGCCCATATGATTCGTGACGCCCATCACAGTCATGATGGCAAGCACGAGGCCGAGCACCGCGACGTGGACAGGGACGAGGAAAACCAGCACGGGGATCACGACGGCTCCGGTCAGCGCCTCGCCGGGATGGAAGCTCATCGCCGCCCAAGCCGTTGGCGGGCGGCTGGCGTGGTGCACGGCATGCAATGCTCGGAAGATTCTGGGCCGATGCATCCAGCGATGCGTCCAGTAAAACCAGGTATCGTGCAGGAATAGGAAGATGAAAAGCGACACCGGCAGATACCAGAGCGGCCAGGCATTCCATTCGGTATAGACGAGCGTCCATCCATGCTCGCGCCATCCCCACGCGATTACGCCTGCCGGAACGCCAAAAATCGCGGCAGAGATCAGCGACCAGCGGATTTCGCGCCTGATTTGCGGGGCCAGACTGTCGTAAAGCCCCGGCCGCACGCGCGCAGTTGCCATCGCGAACAATCCGCTCGCAGCGAGATAGCGTAATGCGACGATCGCTGTCATGGCGATGGCAGATAGGATTATGGCTTGGACCATGGGCACTGTCTTATGCCGAGAACGGTTAAATTATGACAGCGCTTTCGGATGCGGCCCGCTGGTGGTCAGAAGAAGGCAGAATTTCTGTTAGGCTGCGCCTTCCCGGTTCGCCCAGGGCGCACAATGCGGATCGCCGCCGACCAGATTGCGCCGCAGGGCGGTTCGGGCCAATCGCTCGATTTCAACCTTGCGGCGCGCAGCGGCCAGCGGATGGGAGGGTGCTGGCCGCACGATTTCCGCATCGTAGGAATCCGCCACGATCACGCCGCAGCATTCGGGCCGGTAATCCTCGCTCTCCAGCGGAGACCGGTCGATGATGGGCGGCAGACCCCAGTAGAACCGATCGCAGAATTCGAGATAATCGGGCCACTTCCCGTCACCGAGCAAGTCCGACCGGCTCACCTTGATTTCCACGATGATGATCCGCCCCTTGGGATCGATGCCCATCAGATCGGCCCGCCTGCCGTTGCGTAGCGGCATTTCCGTCAGGCACCAGATATCGTTGCGCGCGAAAAGACGGCAGATGCCTCTGGCAACCGATGCAGCATCCAGCTGCGGCGGCGGGACTGGCGCGGCGTCGAGAATGTGCGAATCAACCATGCCCCTGATTGGAACATAGCAAGAACCCGGTCAAGATGCTGGCAGCGCCAGTGCGGCTCCTGTCGAGCCTTGCACTATTTGTTCAGGCGCTGCGCCTCGGTCCCATGGCACCGCTTTCCGGAGCAAGCGCGAGGATAGCGTCACGTGCGGCGGTGAATTCGCTCCAAAGTCGGTGCGCCGCAGCGGAAGGATCCTGCCCGCGCGCGCTCACCGCCAGCAAGGCGGTGAGGCCCGGCCGCATGATCGCGGACAGGTCGGCTATGCCCTGTTCGGCAAGATCCTGCTGCCATTCGTTCGAATTGCGAAGCTGTGCCGGAAAATTGCGCATCCTCGCATCCACTTTTTCTGGCTCCTGCCCGGCAAGCGCGGCGACGGCAGCACCCGCATCCTGCAGGGCAGCCCATCGCACGGACAAGGCGACGGGCAGGGATGATAGCGCCGGACCGGACACGGGATTGGCTCTGGCAAGAGCTTCCGCTATGGCGAAACTATGCGACATGGCGTTCATGGCAAGCGTCATACCGCTGATGAGCTTACAAATGTGCTAACGATCTTCACGCGCGGTGCACGCCGGGCAGGGAATTGCCACGATCCTGTTTTATAGGCTGGCAAGCCGCACGGCGCTTTGCTAAACGCCCCTCCGATGCACCCGTAGCTCAGCTGGATAGAGCGCTGCCCTCCGAAGGCAGAGGTCACAGGTTCGAATCCTGTCGGGTGCACCATATTTCTCAGTAACTTGGTATAGCGCGAGCTGCTTTGTAATGCCCCCGGGCAGCACCGGGGCATCACACACTCCCCCACAGGGGGTGGGCCCAAGCTTTTCACTAATGGTTCTGCGAGGGGATATTCGGCAATCTCAGTGCCGGGGGCGGATGCGTTTCTGGGTCGAAATCGAGCTGACCGCTTTCGTCAAAAATTGCGGCAAAGCGGATTTTCGGTTCTCAAGCCGGCAGCGCGATGTGACCAGAGCGAACGGGTGACCGTCCCATCAGCCGACAGATCCTTCTAGTTGCGAGGCAGCTATGCGGCAATTCGTGGGGAAAGCTGTGTCGGAGGGCGTCTGGCCTGCGAGTAATTGCCGCTTTCCACTCGGGGATTTACTCAATTATCTAATTTCTTTGCGGAATTGCTTCGAGTTGAATATCGGCTAAAGCTGGATCCACGGACATCCTTTCGGCCGAATGGAAACATGAAACCCAATTACGCAAGGAAGATTTACACGCTCGATGACGACGATCTCGAGCGGTTGATCGATGATTGGGTCGGGCATAAGCAATCCAAGTATCATAGTAGCGAGATATTCGCCGGTGCGGGAGACATGGGCAGGGATGTTGTCGGCTACCAAACGGCCTCAAAGCTGGAGGGGCCTTGGGACAACTTCCAGTGCAAGCAGCTGAAGAGTTCTCTCACAAGGCCTGGTATGCTTCGCGAACTGGCCAAGATCTTTTACCACAGTGGTCAAGGCCACTTTAGCCTCCCTGCAAATTACACGTTCGTGGCGCCTCGAGGCATCACGCGTCCAGCCAATAGTCTGCTTACGCATCCCACGGAGCTTGCCGCAGCACTTAAGGAGGATTGGGATACGGTGTGTGCCAACCACATCACTGATGGCGTAGTTGTCAAGTTGGACCCTGGTTTGGTGTCCGAGATTGACGACTTTGATTTCACGCACGTTGGTAGTTTGGACGCCAATAGGTTGGCGAGTGACGCATCCATGACGCCCGTATTAGTGGATTGGTTTGGAGCTGACCCAGGCGCTCCACCGATGGGCTCCACCCCTGAGGAAATTCAACCTGAGGAGGCGCAATACCTGGAGCAGTTGGTTGCAGCGTATGGTCAACGGCGAGGAACGTTTTACGCGGATTCATCCGCAGCACTGAAATGCAGCGAGTATGGTAGGCGTTTGAAGGATCAGCGCACAAGGTTTTTTGAGGCCGCTCGCTTCAAGCGATACTATCGAGATAACACGCCAGAAAACGTTCTTCGGTCCTTCGAAGAGGACGTTTATCACTCAGTGATCGAAACCTACAACGCGGCGCACGCGGATGCTTTGGCAAAGGTGGATGCGGTGATGGAGCGAGCCGCCTTGGTCTCAGTTACCGGTGTCTTGAACAAATATGCTCGCGTCCCGGTTCGGCAGGGGACTTGCCACCATTTTGCAAACGACGGGGTGCTGGTATGGAAGTGACAAAGGCAGACCTGAGCAGCCCCTTCAACTCGACCGTTGAAGCCGGCTTGCGCGCCCTGATTGTGCTGGAAGCAATGCACCCTCGAAAGTGCAGTTTGGATGAGCTGACCTGGTTCGACTACCTAGTGGTTCACACCAGCGATATGGAGGGTCCAGAAAGCCTCCATCCAGATTTTGAAGCTAGTGTTGGAGAAATGCTTGTTCGTCGACGCTTAGTTGAAGAGAGTATTGCGCTCCTGAGAAAGCTACACCTCGTTATCGCGGACTATCATGATGGATTGAACTATCTGCCGGGTGATGAAGCACCTGCGGTTATCGACCTACTGACTTCGACATACAATCAAAAGTTGAAGATGAGGGCGAATTGGGTGGCGAACACCTTTCAAAAATTCGGCTCAGCTGAGGTGGAAGAAATCTTCGCTGACCGTATCGGAAGGTGGACGGCCGAATTCCGTGAGAGTGAACAGGCGACGAGTGCTGCGCTGTGACGGATTCGCGTATAATCATTCGGTTTATTGGACTCACAGGACCATCGCTTGAGCCTGCCCGCGTGAACTTTGACGACGGGGTAAACGTCGTTTTTGGCGCATCAAATACTGGCAAGTCTTTCACCGCAAAGTTGTTGAACTTCATGTTCGGGGGACAAAGCCCGTTGCCCGAAATTGAGGAACGGCGAGAATATGATTCAGTCTTGATGGGCCTGACGCTGCCGGAGCGGGGCGATTGCACCCTTTATCGTGCCGCCGCTGGTGGCGCCTTTCAGCTTTTTGACGGCCTTCACTTCACAAGACCCTCAGACGAACCCGGAGTGAGAATCCAGCCGACATATGATGCTCGTAATTCGTCGAACATTTCGACTCTTCTTTTGGGGGAGATTGGGTTGGACGGAAAAAAGGTCGTTAGGAATGAAGATGGAGCGCACCTGAGTTTCACTGTCCGAGTTCTCGCGCCCTATCTCTTCGCTGACGAAGAGGCGATCATTGCTGAGTTGAGTCCATTCCTCACGGGCGATAGAAACCAGGCAACCGCAGAGAAGAACGGGTTGCGGTTGATGCTGACTGGCCACGACGATAGCGCGGTTGTCCCAGTGCAGCCGCAGAAGATTCGGAAGGCGCAGCAAGAAGGCAAATATGATCTGATCGAGGAGATGATTGCCGAGATTGATGAAGGCCTCGGCGAGAATGCCCCCAATAGAGAAAATTTGAATAATCAGCTTGGCAAGCTCGAAAGCCGACTGAGCCAGTTTCAAACCCAAATCCGTCAACGTCAAGAACAGCTCGACGAGATGACGAGCGCGAGGCGAGAAATCAGCGACGCTATTTTTCAGTCGCGTGATCGAGGTAAAGAAGTCGGCCTGACCATTGCGCGATTTCTTCAGCTGGATCGCGTCTATCTGTCCGACCTGGAACGATTGGAGGCGGTTGATGAGGGAGGCAGCATTCTGCTCGCGCGAGTCGGTCGTCCGTGCCCGCTCTGTGGGTCTGAGATCGACGCCAACTCGCACTCTCATGGTCAAGATGAAATTGAGCTAGCCAGAACAGCGGCCCTTGCTGAACAGAAGAAGATTCGCAATGAACGGGGACAACTCCTGGAGACTGTAGCCGAGTTGAAGGTAGAGCAGTCAATTTGCGACCAAGAGATCGAACACCTGAGCCAGAAATTTCTGGAACTTCAGCAAAAGATTGATGCTGAATTGCCAAAAGAAGCGAAGTTTCGAGAAGAGTATGACGAACTCACCTCCGCTAGGGATGACGTTGTCGAAAAGCTGCGATTGTATGAGCAAAGGGATAGGCTGGCCGTAAGGCTATCCGAATTCTCTGAGAGAGTTCCGCGTGGTCGTGGCGATGATAAGTTGAAAACCGGCATAGATGGGCCGACTGGGCACGCGTTTGCCCAGAAGGTTCAAGAGGTCTTAGAAGCATGGAATTTCCCGAATGCTCCGATTGTTTCCTTCGATCCCGAGCGCCAGGATATCCAAATCAATGGGAAGGCTCGGTCGGCGAACGGCAAGGGCGTTAGAGCTATCTTGCACACTGCATCGAAGCTCGCCTTGCTCCTTTTCTGTCAAGAAAAGGGTCTGCCGCATCCGGGACTGCTTGTTGTTGACACACCATTGCTCACTTATCGCGAGCCAATGCACAATCCAAAGTATGGCGAACTTGATGATGATGAGAAGATGCTCAAAGCAACAACACTACAAGAGAGCTTCTACAGACATCTGATCTCACTGAAGGGAAAGGCCCAGATCATCATTTTGGAGAACACAGATCCACCAGAAGCCGAAGATATACATCGTATTGTGTTTACTGGGGAAGAGGGCAGAGGGCGTTTTGGCTTCTTTCCTACGCAATCTAACCGTCAGAATTAAAGCTGACTTTGTGCGCTGGTCAAATCTCTACCACCGTATGCGTGACAAACTGGGATTACCCGACTGGAACCGAGCCAGTGGCCCTGCCCCCGGAGTGTAAGGTCACCGAACTACAGCTTTCGGGGAATGTCTCGCACGCTAAAACGACCGGAATGACGGCGCAAAGTGGACCTTCGCATCCACTTCTTTTGTGGACCGAGAAGGCCCTATTTTCCAAAAAGGCAATTTCATTTTTACTGGTTAAACCTGTCCGAAGAGTGGGCAGCTTGATTGGAACGATTTGTGGTGGCAGAGCGCCCGACGTCGTTCATGCGCTTAGGGAGGCCTGATGGTCCAACATGACTTGGAGGGCGTAGCCGTAGCAGGTCCGTCCACAACCCTTTGGCGATACATGAGCCTGAGCAAGTTGCTACAGATGCTTCAAAGCGGCACCATCTGGTTCTCAAGGGTAGATCAGCTCCTAGATGCTGACCCTTACGAAGGGAGTCTCCCTTTTAGCCTGCAACCAGGCGAGGCAACGCCAAAGGATGCCGCCGCCGAGCGAGAGAGGCGGATGGCTGCCGGCTCATTGTCAAAGATGCGACACATGTTCTTTAAAACATTCAAAGAACAGAGGGAGTGCACTTTTGTATCCTGCTGGCACTCTGGTTCAAGCGACAACGACGCCATGTGGCGGCTTTACGGCGCTGAGAAGGATGGCTCAGTGTGCATAAGGACGACAGTAAGCCGAATTGCCCCTCAGCTTCCCGACTATGTTAGCGTGGGGCGAGTAGAATACGTTAACTACGACGATCATTGGTTAGATAACCCAAACGTCTACGTCCCTTTTTTCCGTAAACGGACATGCTTTCAGCACGAGAAGGAGGTTCGTTTTCTGTTTAACAGTTCTGTCGATGATGTGGGCCCACCGTTGCATGCCGACTCTGACATTAGGGGTTGGGAAATCAATTTTCACCCGGACGGATGTCTGACGGACATTTATGTTTCTCCCACCGCCCCACCCTGGTTCCTTCATGTTGTTGAGAGTGCTGTCGGTGGGCTGGGTCTATCAATACCAGTGCGTGAAGCGCCCATGGCACGCCGTCCGGTCTTTTAATCTGACAGAAATCCGGCGGGTCCAAGTACAGCGTCGCAAGTATTATTGAGGCCTGTGAATGCGCTCAAGTTGACGTGACCCCCTGATTTTCCTCCACGAGCGATTAGAGTCTGGCCTGAAGGAAGGACAGACGATGAAGCGCAAGAGGTTTTCGGAAGAGCAGATCATTGGCGTGCTGAAGGAAGCGGAGGCGGGCGCGAAGACCGCTGATCTGGCCCGGCGGCACGGGGTGTCTGAAGCGACGATCTACAACTGGAAGGCCAAGTATGGCGGGCTGGAGGTATCCGAAGCCCGGCGACTGCGGGAGCTTGAGAGCGAGAACGCGAAGCTCAAGCGGCTGCTGGCCGACACGATGCTGGACAACGTCGCGTTGAAGGATCTTCTTTCAAAAAAGTGGTGACGCCCGTCGCGAAGCGGGAAGCGGTCGCTCATCTCCAGGCATGTCATGGGATGAGCGAGCGGCGGGCGTGCCGTGTCATTGATGCCGATCGCAAGAGCGTGCGTTACCGTTCCATCCGGGACGGCGATGGTGCGCTGCGCGAGAAGCTGCGTGAGCTGGCCAACCAGCGTCGCCGGTTCGGCTACCGCCGCCTGCATATCTTGCTGCGCCGGGAGGGCGTGATGATCAACCGCAAGAAGACCCAGCGGCTCTACAAGGAGGAAGGTCTAGCGGTGAGGCGGCGACGCAGCCGCAAGCGTGCTGTGGGCATCAGAGCGCCGGCTCCGGTGCTGGCCCTACCGAACCAGCGCTGGAGCCTGGACTTCGTTCATGACCAGATGGCGTCGGGCAGACGGTTCCGGGTTCTCAACGTGGTCGATGATGTGACCAGAGAGTGCCTGGCAGCGGTGCCGGACACCTCGATCTCCGGACACCGCGTCGTGCGCGAGCTGACCCGGCTGATCGCCCAGCGGGGCAAGCCCGGCATGATCGTCAGCGATAATGGCACCGAGCTCACCAGCAATGCCGTGCTCGCATGGTGCGGTCAGATCGGCGTGGAGTGGCATTACATCGCTCCGGGCAAGCCGATGCAGAACGGCTACGTCGAGAGCTTCAACGGCCGCATGCGCGACGAACTGCTGAACGAGACCCTGTTCATGAGCCTTGCCCATGCAAGGGTCGAGATCGCTGCTTGGGTCGAGGACTACAACCGGGAGAGACCACACTCGTCCCTTGGCTACGCAACCCCGGCGGCGTTCGCCGCCGAACTGGATAAGCAATGGCCTGCTTCGCTACACCCTACGGGCTCCGCTACGCAGACCATTGCTTCAACCGCGCAGATGCGCAAAACAACCGCCCGGCTCTAATACCAGCTGGGGGAAAGCTGGGGGTCACGTCAAAGTTCCAAAAATTTTTCTGGCGTTTAACTTCGGCCCTCTGTTGCTACCATCTTTGCGGGAGACGGGTTTTTCTGAAGCAAGTCCAGCAACCCTGCGTGTATTTCACGCCATCTTAGGTCCAAATTGATAGTTGCTATCCGAACATGGCTACCTGATATCTCGTAGTCCTCCTGCACATGGTAGCCAGCGCTGGGGTAGATCAGCATCCCTCCGATTATTTTTTTTGGCTCTTTGATCCTCGCGTGATGAAGATAAGTGAACAATTGGTACAAATGATTTGACCGGATCTTAGGGGATGAATTCTGGTGTCCCCTGAGGGTCTCTTTGTAGAATTTTGCGTCAGCTACGATAGTGCGGACTTCGGATCTGAGCATGATGTCAGTTTGCATAATGGGCAACAAAGCAGAGCCGGTTTCTGTGAGGCTAACAGCATCCCAGAGAAAATTGTTTCTTTTGACCGAATATTCTCTTTGCTCGTGTGCATAGAAGTTGCGGAGGAAATCTTCGAAAACTGCAGACATGCGGATCTCGTCCTCCAGGACATCCGCAAAGCGCGCATTTGTGCCCCCATCTTCCGGAAGAGCTGACTGAAATACGAACTCACATAGCTTCATGAGCATGGAATAAGTGCGATTGTGGCGCGAAATCTGCACTCGCCTAAAAACGCCCGGCGAGAGACGAATATCGCTAACAGCCTCCAGCTGACGAGCTAAGATTCCCAGCTCGTGCCGATATTCGGAAAGCAATGTCTCCGAACGTTCGAGCAGCCGAACGGTGGCCTTGACGATCTGATTGTGCAGAATGTCAGTTTGTAATTCATCATAGCGACAAGCAGCTTGGCCGCGTAAAAGTGTTTGGCGCTTTATGACCTCATTCAATAAAATCCTGCCACGCGGAGTGCGAAGGTCCTCGTTCAATTCAACATAGCCGCGCGCCAGGCCGCGTCTGATAATTTTGTGCAAGCCTTCTATCAAAAGTTTTGCGAAGAGATTCTGCAGATCAGGTGCTTCATCGTCGCCCACTTCGAGCGCTTCTCCGCCAGGAAAATGCGCCCAAGCGTAGCAAAAGATATAATATAAGTTCCTGATCGGAATTGACATTATCCGCCTCTCAGCAAGCTGCTTACCCATTGCTCGGCTTTGTCAGGCTCGTCGAACCAGTACTCTTCCAACAGAGGCCGAATCTCGGTTTCCACCGTCTGCTCGAACCAATCAACTGGATTGGAGATCTCGGAACTCGGAACGAAATAGCTGTGCCCGATCTGGTAGCCCCTTCCTAAACTCAGACGGTCGTCCGTTATCGCCTCATTGAGGGTTCCCATTCGCTGAATGACCTGCCCAACAAGATCTAAGGGAATGCCAAATTTTTGCAGGTGACTACGGAAACCCGCACTCTCGAACAGAGGGTCCATCGTAATGAACGCAAAGCGTCTGCGAAGGGCGTAATCGACCATCGAAAGTGATCGATCGGCCGTATTCATCATACCAATAATGAATACGTTCGGAGGGATATGGAACCGTGGCTCGCCCTCCACAGCGTATGATAGCTGGACCCCCCAATCCGGAGACCGCTTGTCGCTCTCTATCAGCAACATTAACTCGCCGAAAATTTTGGACAAATTTCCGCGGTTGATCTCATCAATGATAAATACGAAATCTTTGTCCGGGTGCTCGATTGCTTCGATGCAGAAGCGGAAAAAACTTCCATCAAAGCGAGCAAATCCGCCGGATCCGTCAGGTCTGTATCCTTGAACGAAATCTTCGTAGCCATAGGACTGATGGAACTGCACCGCTTCCACACGATTGCGATCCTTAGATCCGATTAGCGCATAAGCGAGCCGATGAGCTATGTACGATTTCCCTACGCCAGGTGCTCCTTGGAGGACCAAATTTTTCTTCAGCCTCCAGGTGGCTAGGATCCGTTGGAATTCTTCCCGCTCAATGAATAGGCCGTCCATGGCGTCATCGATTGAGTACGGGAGAAGATTCTCCACCTCGAATGTCTCCACGTCAGGCTCGAGAACGTGCTCGACAGCCTCTTCCTCGGCTAACCGATCATAAGCAGCGAGAAGGGGCTCCAAGAGATTTGAAAGCTGGGCGTCAGGCGGCAGCTGATCTCTTGCGAACTCTACAAACGCAATGGTGCTTCGTTCGTAATTCGTAGGAAGCCTGCCCTCGCTCGCAAGGTCGATATCATTGGTGAGAGTGAAGCCGGCGGCCCCTAGCTCAGGGATCATCTGCCTATAGGTCGAAGATCGGCTGGCAAGCTCCTTCGCGCCTTCGGCCGGTCCGAGCGAATTCACGAGCTCCGTCACGCCTTGTGCTAAGGTGAGATAAACACGTGACAAGTCAGCTGCGATCAAGAAGACGCAATAGAGGCCTTTTTCTGTGGTGGTGGTCACGTTTCGATTGAGTAGGCCAATCCAGGGCACCCGTGCCCAGTTTCCACTGCCAAGGCTTGATGAAACTTTGATGTGTGGTCGCGATCCTATCGGAGCCAGGTTTTGCAGGGCGTTGGTAGTATCGCTGATCAACGACCAAAGTGGCTCCACACGGCCGTAAGGGCCGCTTCTAGCTTGCTCGAACTCTGTGAGTGATGCAGCGAAGGCGTCTGCAAAGGTAGTCTTGGTCTCATCAGCTCCAAGGTTCACGGACCCAGTTTTTGAAGCCCGGACTTCGTCCAGAAATTCACCAAAAATCTGTGCCATCCCTACCGCATCCGCCATAAGGTCGTAGTGGTCGAGATCTGGCTCCAATACGTATTTTGATATGCTCCCACCCGCATTTCGGGCGCCCTCACTACTCTTAAGGAACCGGATCCAGCTTGGAAGGTCGGGTCGATCATCTTGGTTAGGATCTAGACGAGTTTGGTTCCTAAAGTGCCATCCCCCCGAAGCTTCGAGCTTATTCGAAATTGTTTCTACTTGCTCACTTTCTGCGCCGGGCATGAGCTCAAAAATCTCCGGAGCTGCCGCTCTCATTTTGGCTTTTATCTTGCTGTCGGAGAATCCGCTTGGATGGGTTGCGGGAGAAAACCCGAACTCCACACCTCGCTCTGATACTATCATGAACAGCTGAGGATTTCCTACAAACGGCTCTGCGTTCTCGGTTGCATAAATGCCAAACCAAAGGTCTTTGGGTACATAACCACGGACGCCACTTCGAAGATGAAAACCGGATGTCAGAGCGAGGCGATAATCCTCAGCACCTAAAGTATATAATAGAGCTTCTCCGTAGGCTTTGAGAGCGCTCGTTACTCTTATGTATGCGCCGCGCTCTTCGTTGCTCAGATCCGCATATTTGCTCTTCTGCCTTGAGCTTCGGAGGAGAGCGATGTCCCTTGAGGTGACATGCGCCCCGTCAGCAAATCGGAAACTTAGGCTTTCAAGCTTTCTCTTTATGCTCTCGCCACCTGAAAACTCCGAGTTCTTCATTGGCCCTTGTTCGGGAAACTGCTTACCAACCGCCACGCCCGCTATCGCTTTGGAGTCGTAATACCTGCCTTCGTGCTCGACGAAATATGACTTCGCTTCGCCGTATCCGTACTTCCGCAGGAACTCTGCTCGCCCAAGCCGATCGTGTTCAGACATTGCTTCAAGCACGGCTTCCCGGCTGGTCAGTTCGTTTATGCTCAAGCCACCCACCTCCCTGGTTTTCCTGCTTTACCTACGATAAAATCGGGCAGTTTGACCAGCCGAGAAACATCCCGCCAATTTTCGACAACATAAAGAGGCCATAATAGCTTTATCGTTGTTGACGGATTGCGTCGTGAGCATGACTGCTCTTTTGTCTGTTATAGAAAATAACTCAGAGTAGTATCCTGCGTTTGGGATGAGGGGCCAATTGACTAACTCATTTGCAACACTTGAGCGCTTCATACGCGACGACATGCGGATGTCGCACGTGTACCAGCCCGTCATGCTTTTGGAACTGTTGAGGTCGCGAGGCACGGCTTCAGTAGAGCAGATTGCGAAAGCGCTGCTCGCTCACGATTCCTCTCAAGTCGAATATTATGAGCAAGTCACCAAGAACACGGTCGGCAAAGTTCTGACCAGAAATCGGAAGGTCACTGAGCGTGAGGGCGACACTTTTCGGCTGAGAGGGTTCGAGGAGCTTACCGACGAGCAGATTGCTTCATTGGCGGCGCTCTGCGCCGGAAAGATCGGAGATTACATTGCTAAGCGAGGGGCAGCAATTTGGGCTCATCGCCGCAAATCAGTCGGCTATGTTCCTGGCACAGCGCGATATGAGGTGCTGAAGCGAGCGAAGTTTCACTGTGAGCTCTGTGGTGTGCGAGCCGACGAAAGAGCTCTGGAGGTAGACCACATTGTGCCGCGGAACTGCGGCGGAACGGATGATCTCATCAACCTCCAAGCGCTCTGCTACTCATGCAACGCTTCGAAGAGGGACCGCGACGACACGGACTTTCGCGATGTGGCCGCAAAATATGAAGACCGTTCGGAGGGCTGCCCTTTTTGTGAACTCCCTGCCAAGCGCATTGTAGCTGAGAACGCCTTAGCGATTGCCTTTAGGGATGGCTTTCCGGTCACCGATCAGCACACCTTGATCGTCCCGCGCCGACATGTCGCCGATTACTTCGATCTATTTCAGCCAGAGCGAAATGCCATCCAGTTGCTGCTCCAGGAGCAGAGAAGGTCGATCGAGCTAAGTGATGCCGCTGTCAGCGGGTTCAACATTGGCATGAACGCAGGTGCGTCCGCCGGTCAGACAGTCTTTCACTGTCAAGTGCACCTCATCCCGCGACAGTCCGGAGATGTCGCAGATCCGAGAGGAGGCGTTCGAGGGGTGATACCAGACAAGCAACAATATTGAGGATGACGACGTGCCGGTTAGGTGCAGCGACAATGCCGGAGCTTCCATCTATTCCTTCGATCTGAGCAGACCGGAGTGGGATGCTCTCGCGACAGAGAATAAATTCCGGCGGCACCTGCACATGCCATGCTGTAATGCAGCTGTTTCGCTGAAAAGGTCTCGTCGCGGCACTCCTTTCTTTGCCCACGTGCGGCGGGGCGAGTGTACCACCGCACCCGAGACTGAAGAGCATATGCTTCTGAAGCGCTTGATCGTGGAATCAGCCCGCCGGGATGGGTGGAACGCAGTTCCGGAAGTTCAAGGCACCTCACCAATAGGCGATTGGCGGGCAGATGTGCTCGCTATCAAAGATGCGCGTAAGGTTGCCGTTGAAGTACAGTGGTCCTCTCAGACCGCAACGATGACACTAGAGCGGCAAGAGCGCTATCGAGCTGGCGGGGTGGAGGGAGTATGGCTGATAAGGCAGCCGGGATTTCCAATTTCCCGCGATCTTCCAGCGGTCGTTTTAGGCGGCAAGCTACCGGAACTGACCGCTTTGCTGCCAGCCGACGAAGAAGCCTCGGCGCGCCACCGGAGTGAGCCGGAGCATTGGCTCCAGGTTCTCCCCATCGACGAGTTTCTCAATGCTCTCTTTGGCGGTCGCTTTTGGTTTGGCCCGGCCATAGGAACCCCGGCGAGCGTCCACCTGCTGGGAGGTCTGCACTACTGCTATCGCTGCGGCGCTGAGGGCACCGTTGTTTCATACGTAAACCTTGTAACCGAACATGACCGATGCTGGTTCTCACTCCGGGAACTCGGGAAAGTCGAAGCTGTGTGGCCTGAATTTAATGCACTGCTGATAAGCGCCAAAGAGCCTATCCGCTTCGCATATCGAACGACCAAGCGAGGAGAACGCTACCTTTGCAATGAGTGCATTCATTGCGGAGCCTTCACCGGACAGAATTACATTCAGGGGCTAATTGGAAGAGTTGCGGTAATTGATGCCGTCATCTCTCCAGCATGGCGAAAGGCGGCTTGTCGGCACGCAATTACCTTCCCCGTTGGAGAATTCACCCTGTAAAAGCGTGAGACTTTATGGCCTCAAAAGCCCGTTCAAGGGAATAGGTTTGCTAGAAACCCTTTCTTACGGACTTCCGAGGTCTCGCGCTTTTGAGCCTCAGCTTTCGGCTCCAAGGGTGCGAATAGATCGCGGTCTGCGCCCGGTGCCGACTGCTCAGTTTTCACGGGTTCGGGATCCACACCAAACCGTTTGCGTGCTTTCTGACGCAGCTCTTCCCTGCGCTCTGCAACGGCTGCCTCGATACTCTTGTGGATGAAAGCGGGTTCACGTTTCAGGATCGACCTTACTCGGATCACTGCGGTTACCGCATCGAGTTCAAAGTGCTCCTTCGCCATGTTAGAGCGAGAGAGTTTTTCATGCGCCTTGCGTTCGTCTTTCATAGGATTGAGCGAAGGGAACACAGCCATGACGGTAAAGTCACCCGGGACGCCGGTGCCGCTTACCGCTTCAGGAAACCTCCGCCACGAGGCTGCAAGGAATCCACATAGTCGAGCACGACGAGAGGGTCTCGGGCCGAGTGTCCGTACTGCGGTGTGAACTGTAGGTCCTGAGCGAGAGTATCTTCAACCGCCGCAAGCAGGCCGACGATTCCCACGCGCGACCAATCCGCGGAGCTAGCGATTCCAGGAGTCATGCAAAGCAGTGTTCCTGGGGCGTCTAGAAGAGCATTCGCCATGTTCCTGTCGTAGCTGTACGAGCTGATTGCCAAAGTTCTCGCGAGGCCTGTGCGCGTCGCAAATTCCTCGTCTTCTAGCCATCTGTCCACCAGCTCCGAGCTGAAAGTGGCAGTTTCCAAGTCTTTGCAGATAAGCACGCGAGACCCGTTGGCGGTTTCCGACTCTGAAATATCGTCGGAAAACTGGCGCACTGCGCTAGTGACACCTTCGATGTTAAAACCACCGCGGGTCGTTAGATTCCTGTTCGAAGGGATCACATCATCCGTCGAACGCCTTACAATGCGTGAGGGGCGGAGCCACCCATCTTCGACTGCATAGTCAGCCCCATAGATAAAGTGAAATTCTTCGAAGACTTCCATCAATTTCTTAAGAGAACGACCCGCTCCGACGCCCATGTTCGGAGAGATAGATGTGATCGCTGCGATGCGGGCATCATAGAATGCCTCGCTGATTGGTCTCAGAGACGGTGCGGATCGCGGACCGAAGTTGGAAAAAATGAGGTGACTTACAGCTTCCCTCGGAACCAAAAAATCCTGTCCGTAGCCGTGTCGTATCTTCGAGAGCTGGCTTACGGATCCCACAACAATGCGTGGCCGCTCAAGGGAGATCTCATTACCCTGAGTGCGCTGAGCAACCACGTCGCCAAATTCGCGAGATAGCGCTGCAAATATCTGTTCTCGCTCTGCCGCTGTGCCTGCGAGAACGAGTGCCACCCCCACCTCTTTGCTCTGCAGCAAATCTGCCAATAGCTCGAGAACCACCACCAATTTTCCTGTCCCGGCGGCCATGCTTATTAAAGCCCTCCCATGTGGCTCGCGCAGCCGAGCCCGAAGAACCTCAAGCGCTGCGGTCTGGTGCCGCGCGAGTTTCTCACGACGAGTGGAAAGTGGACCTCTAATGCGGCGCGTCGACCTCGTCTTTGCAGCGAATATGGCGCCCTCCAGATTGGCCTCGTCCAGGATTGCGCCTCGAACATCCGCAGCGTCGAGCCGAGCGTAACGGAGATCCGCGCCCGTGAAATCGAAGCCAGCAAGATTACAGGTGCCGAAATCAACACCTGCGAGATCTGCCTCACGGAAGTCCTTCGCCGGGTTTAGGCCAGAGAGCCGGACAAGCTCTGTAAAACTCGAGCCTTTGGCAGCGAGTAGTCGGCTGGCCACCGCACGGGCCTCATCACTTAGCGTCATTGTCGGGCCCAACGTAAGCTGATGAAAGGACCACATGGCCTGATCGGCTATCGAACACAGCGCTTTTAAGAAACACACCAAGGACCTTCTTCGTAGTTATGTCGATCTCCTCGGCGTCAATCTCCGCAAAAGTGCACGCCACGTCAGTCTTCGCTGCTAACACTTCTACACTGGCGTCAGCTGGCGTGTTGGGCGGGCTTTCGATGAGGCAAAGCGCCTCATCGCCAAGAACCTTGCCGGCCAAAACCTCGTCGCCCGCAGCTGATGTGATTTCCCATATTCCACCAGCTCGGGCACTGATGCCGGGTGTTCTCTCGGGACGATCTCCCAAGCGTTCTCCCCTAATCCGTCCGTGCGTTGGCTTCACCTCGAGGGTTGCTCGGCGGATACCGATCACCACTCCCACACCGTCCACTTCGATTTCTGTAGCTCCGAACCTTAGCTCGACGATGAGGTTTAGCAGACCCGACGCACTTCCTTGCCCTGCTGACAGGTCGAGTTCAGCACATCGAGGATAGCGATCACGGACCCGAGACCTGGCGTCTACCGGAGCCGTAGGAGTGGCTGCGTTGGCGCGCGAGCCAGCCAGCTCTTTCTCCAGCGGAACCGATAAACCCTGGCGGGCCAGGGCGCGGAGAAAGTCCGTGGCTGCTGTTCCCCAGTTGCAGCCGAGCTGGCTCTTGAGCTGATTCCGCAGACTCTGAGCATCCCTGCGCGCCTTCGGAATGTTCTTGGCAACCTTAATCACCGCATCAGCCATAGCTTCAACGTCTGCTTCGTGATCCATTCCGCTGATATGGACAGAGGAGAAGCAGCCTGTTCCAGCGCCGCCGAGTTGGTCATCAATAAACCGCTTGATGCCGGTCGCATCCCCCAGCACCAGAGGAACCTCACAACCGATCGCCTCCCAGCCGACCAGGCCGAATCCTTCCCGAATGGAGGGAAGTATAGCGAGATTGGATCGCGCCAATTGCTTCACTACCTCGCGGCCCGAGCTATCGAACGGAGTTGGCACGACCGCGATCCGCCGTCGAGCACGCTCGCTTGCGATCTTCTCGAGCTCGCCCTCCTCGATGCGTCCGGCGTCGACACCCATTATAACCAGTTCCGGGTATTCGAGAGCTGGCAGAAGGTTGGCGGATTTGAAGACTGCTGCTCCCAATGCCTCCGCAGCCAACCGGCTCTGCTTTAGTGGCTCCGACTCAAGATCAAAACGGCCTGCCACGACGACTCGAAGCTGACTGTCGCTAGCGTCGTTGATTTTGAACTCTTGAGGAAAGCCGGGGACGAGAAGATTGGCATCGCGTCCGGAGAGTTCCCTTGCTGATTGCTGGAGTTCCGTTCCCACGCCGAACACGGCGCCACCTTGACTGAATAGTTCTCGCTGGTTCCGATCTTTGTCTCCGGCAGCAACACCATGTCCACCGCTGATGTTCTCATAGCTCAGGTAACGCATGTGGTGGATCAGTGCAGCGGAGCCTCCCAAATCCTCTGCGGCTTTCAATGCAACAAAACCGGTTTTGATATCGTGCCCGACCCAGACATCGACCTGATCAGATCCGCAGTTATCTTGAAGCCATTTAGCGGCCGCGCCGCCAGCATCTGGCGCCGGCAGGCCGTGCGCGTCAGGCTCTACAGGGATGAGCGAGACACCAGAGCTCTCGGCGCTCGCGATCGCCTCGCCAGTGGGCCTAGGGACTGCGCAGAACACCTTGATTTGGGGCTGGCCTACCTGCGCGAGCCCTATTGCGAAATCTCGGTTGAATGCGTTGATGCCGCCGCGACCGGATCCCCAGTCTGAAGCGAAAAGCACAATCTGCAACTGCATCCCCCCTGCAACCATAGCTCAGTCGAGGTAGGCTAGCATTCTTAACTCTCAACAAGAAGACCGCGAGCTGGAGATGAGCTGAACTTAGGCTCCACTGTTGACGATATTCATGGCCTGCTGCTTTGCCACCACCGGTGGCTGCTCCGTTTCGCTGTAGATGGCCGGCCAGAATGGATTTTTGCTATCAAGCCGATGGACTGAGGAACCTAGCTCGCTTACCTCCGCCGCGGCCATGGGCGGCAATGGCATGCAGTTTCGCCTAGCTCAGCAGCGTAACGTTCGGCGAGGTTTGGTAGCCGATCCGCTTTTCCATTATTAAATCCCCGACCAGCGTCACATCCCACGCAAGGCCCCGCCTACGGAGTTCGCGCCGTATGTCTGCGCGAACACCCGGCAGGGAGGCAGCAGCAAGCAACACGATGCCGTTCCAGCGGATTGTCTCGGGGCCCTCAGCAGAACTTAGAACTTGCAACAGCGAAAGCCGTAGTAGAAGTCTGAAATTCGGGAAATATAAACAGGTGTTTCTGGCAAGCTGCCGAGCACAGGCGGAGCTGTTTCGGTCCAGTCTCTGTTTCAGACGCCCCCAAGGCAGTGTTGACAAAAAAATCGCCGCCGCCGCCCACTCGTCGCTTTCGAGGTATTGAGACGCGTGAGACATGAGTCCGCGCGAGGCATTTATGTATTCTAGCGTGAGGTAGGTCGTCGCGGAATCCGGAGCTTGACTGCCTTCGCGAGTAAGGCGCTCTTCAGCGTAGTCTAAGACATCTTGCAAAATCGCGTGCGCTTTGTCGTCGAAAGTCATTAGCCAATCTCCAGATCGGGGCCTTGCGTTTCAAGGTTCATTTTTGATCGCGTTTACTCGCCGCTGAATAGATTTATGCCGCTCCAGGCGGCCGAGCATATCCTCAGCTTCTGATATTGTGAGATCAGCGAAATCGTTCTCCCGCTCATGCTGCAGAATTAGTCCACGCGGTACGAGAGAAGCGACAAGCTTCAAATAGGTGGCGGGGTCATCGGCTCTCAGGACCTCTAGCGCGCCAGCGCCATGGTCTTCGAAGTCTTGCGCGATCCTCGAGAGAAATGTTTCGGTTAGCTTATTTCTGGCCCCCCGAGGGCGACCGCCACCGATATTTCCCGGTAGAAAACGGCCTGCATCGTCTCGTTCGATCGGTTGACCTTCACGGTGCAAGGGGGATGCGACACTGGATATTTCGGTCGGCGCTGAGCTCGCAGAGAGATTGGCGCTGGGCCACCCTGATCGTTTGCTCATGATAACCCCCTTCATTGCAGTGGGACTGAGTTTGGATTTGATAAGAATGCGGAGACACGAGTAGCCCTCGCGACCCTCGCGGGCCTTTGCTGCCGCGATACCGAGGCAGATAGAGTACCTCCCCCAGCCGACCCTCGCGGCGGGGGAGTAACCCTATAGGACCCGCGAGGGTGTTCATGGTTTTGCGTTCCGCCATGCTGGAAGGAGAAGCTCATCATTTCAATGACGCCGGCCTGTCGGTGGCCGCCAGGGTCGCAGGGATCAGCGCGTTCGATTTCCCTGGATCGCGCTGCTCGACCAGTGCGGAACTGTCGAGTAAGCGGCGGACGATGCTACGCAGCCTGTCACGCGAAAGACCAAGCCGGCCGGGGACATCACTGAGCGTTTTCTGGCTATGCGTGATGCCTTTGATGATCTCGTCAGAAAGGAAGCGCAAAACGGTATCTTCGTCGGCTCGATCCCCTTCTTCTTCGGTGGGCGCGCCTGCCTCTAGGAACCGGAAGGCATACCCCTTCCGAACGACGTAAAGCTCCTTCTGCGGCTCGCAGTACGAGAGTTTTGCAATGCTGATTTTAAGACCTGTTTCGTCCTGCGCCAAAGCGACGCCGGTCTGCTTGAGCCAATCAGTTGCCTTGGGCCGATTGATGACAAAAACCATGCGCGAGCCATCCGAGAGCGCACTGCCACCGCGGCCAGAGTATTGATCTTCCGTTTTCTCGCGGGCGTTCGCCTTGCCGGTGTGGTGAACATAGAAAACAGCGCAGGCGAGCAGCTGCCGCAGGCGACGCGCGGCCTGAATCAGGCCCTGTTCTGCGTCGTTTACACGACCTTCGCCTACACCGAAGGAGACGGCTGGGTCGATTATCAGAAGGGATAGCTCAAATGGCGCCAATGAGGCCGCAAGCGCATCTACAGCTACAAGGTCGACCTTTACGACGTCGCGATCGACACATGTGAGCCGAACGACGTCGGCTGAAACATCCATGATGATGATGCCGTCACGAACCGCGTCTACAATCGCCTGTCGATCCGCCTCTGTCTGGAATTCGTGAGAAAACATCGCGGTGATCAACATATTCAGCCGTGCAACGAGTATTTCGCGGCTATCTTCACCTGTCAGGAGAGCGACTCTGCCTGGCTTGGTTACTGGGCGTCCGCAGAAGTCGATGCCCAGCACAATGTGGATAGCCAGCCAGAGAGCGAGAGTCGTTTTCCCTGTGCCGCCTGCCGCGATCATTGTGCCGACATCCGCATAGATCAGTCGCGTAATGATGGCGTCCGGTGACGTCCGCGAGACAAGCCACTCGTCGCGGCCGATCGCCACTGGCTGCGGCCATACGCCGCCGTACTGTTCTGTAAAGGCCCCGCCACTGCCGCGATCTTTGGATGTGCCGCTGTCATTTCGTGAAGAAGCCGAGCGGGGATTCACCCAGCCGTGCCGCTGAGCTTCAACAAAAACGACGCGATACCCGGTCCGGTCGGCAGAGAGCTGTTCCCATTTCGCTTCGGGGACGCCTGGCTCAACCTCCGGTGATGAGTACGACCAATGGAGAAAAAGATCGCGGCCAGCATCGCCTAAGTCCTTCAGTGCGCAGCCAATGCGCACCCAATAATCGTACCCGCATTGGGCCGGGATCGCTCCAAGCGCGCTGCGGAGATGCGCTACAACGCTTGGTTCGGGCTTCGACGGCCCTGGCTTGCGCGCACCTTCGGCGGAGGGCCGAGACCCGAAATGCGCCTGTAGTTGGAATACCGTGGGACGAGCTTGTCCGCTGTCTGGAGACAACACCTGAGCCGCGCGTGGAACGCGGCCACGCTCCCGCTTACGAGCATTGGGCCAATTCATTGTGCCAGGCAGCCGCATGAGGCGATCGGCGTTCGTCGCTGCAGGATCGCCGCCGTACCGAACCACCAGCGCCTTGTTTATCTCCTCGCAGGTAGCAATAGCTTCTGGCACCGCATCGATGGGATGATCAAAAAACCAGAACGCTTGAATGCCGTTTCCACTGTCGATCAGTACCGTCGGCGCGTCGCGCTGAATTTCTGCACAGATGGCCGCTTTGTCGAAGGCTTCGCCTCCCGAAGGAGGGTCGATGTCTACGAATACAGCTCTCACCCGCCGGATCTGCGCCTTCGTGGGCTTATTACCGCAATCGGCTGCAGGCTCGTTTGGCGTGAAATATACGTTCTCGCCCGCTACATTCCGTTCGAGTGCAAAAGTGGTAGCTGCACCGATGTCATCACCAAAATACTTTCCACTCGGCGGGCCTCCGTCGGCCGGAATGGCTGCAAGGTGGATTCCGGCGCCAATGGGGGCGAGGAATCCGCTAATCGCGTTTGGATCCTGCGCGGGCGCGTCGCCAGATCCCCCAGGGCAAGCGGTCGTCACGAGCGGGCCGCAAGTTCGCTCGTGGAGGCGACTGACTGCGACAGTCGAGACGAAATCCAGTCTTCAAGGTCCACTACTGTGTAAAGCGGAATACGCCCGATGCGCCGAAATTTAGGTCCGCCGCCCACGCAAGCCAGCTTCGCAAGAGTCTCCGACGTGTAGGCGCCAACCCGCTGCTGGAGGTATGCAGCCGCCTGGTCGCGGCGAAGATACTCAGGGTAGTTCATATAGCCATCTCCATGATCTGGAATGACTCGTTATTCTTCACATTTTTAGGACGTTGTCGCTAGGCATTGAGGGCCTGATCAATGACGTTATTGAGGGCGCCCAAAGCGCCGAAAGTCCCTCAGCGCGTCTTTTACGAACCTTTCGCTGCATCCTTCTCGGGTGGCGACGTGGTGTATGACGCGAGCTCGATAGCCGCGAGGGACGCGAGCAAGGATCTTGTCGGCGCGACGGCCGATTGCAACCCAATCAAACTTGGGAGCGCTTCCCCCCTTTGGCCATACAAGTTCTGCGGTCGTGCTCTTGCCCCCGTCGAACATATCCGCAAGTCGATGCAACATTTCCGGGGGCACCGGGTTGCCACTATCGGCGAACGCTCGAAGGCATGTGGCAAGCAGCTTGGGGTTTGGGCCAGTCGCAGGTTCGTCCCACACAGCGTGTAGTGCAAGCCTTCCATTGCTCTCCACTACGACCATGTTCGGCCCGCGAACACGCTTCCCTTCCACGGCGTCCATCACAGCGCGCCATGAGAGTGGTAGAGGAACCGCATCAGCCATGGTCGGCGGGTCGCTCATGAGCCAAAGGCACCTCAGCCGGCCCCGCTAACGCGGCCGCGATCGTTGCGGCTATGCTATTGGACGCCCTGCGCAGCGGATCATCTGCGAAGTGGGAGTACCGAGCAGTCGTTGCTGGGGATGCATGGCCCAGGAGCTTCCCAATAATCCCTAGGCCCATGCCCGACGCTGCTCCCACGGACGCGTACGAATGACGTAGATCGTGAAGCCGAAGATCGTGCAAGCCCGCGCGAGAGGTAATGCGCTTCCATGGACGTTTCAGGTCGCTGCGGGGCCTCCCTTTCCTCTCCCCGACGATAACATATGGATTTCCTGCAATCCTCGGAAGTTCGGCCAGGATCTGAAGCGCGGGTGCTCCGAGCAGCACAGTCTTCGCACCGGTTTTGGAGTCCGCCAAATTCAGGAAGCCGCGCTCAAAATCGACCTGGGACCACTTCAGGTTTAGTATTTCCCCTGCCCGGCAGCCAGTCAGCAGCAGCAGCCGGATCGCGGCGATAGCATGTTCGGATATGATCTCGCGCTGATGCTCAGCTTGCTTGGGCCGGTGCTTCGAGTTGGCACTATCATTCAGTTGCCACGGAAGTCCGGTCGTTTCGGCCTCACGCAGCACCTCTCCCAGCTGCTCTAATTCCATTGCGGACAGGTAGCGTTCGCCTTTGCCATCAGCGTACACCTTAACGCCGATGCGCGGATTCTTCTCAATGTAGCCGCGTGCGACGGCGTATGAGAAGATGCCCCCTAGCAAGCGTACCGTGCGTGTCGCCGTACCTTTGCCGCCTTTCACAATAGCGCGACCAAACTTACCCGTCTTCTCGTCCGTCGCTGTTTTACCGTCCGCAACATCACGCAAGAATTTCTCGACGTCCGCGCGCGTCACTTCTCCGATCCGCTTGGAGCCCAAGAGCTTCTTGATGTGCCGTTCGATTCGACCCTTGTCGGTTGCATTTGTGGAAGGCTTTTTGTGATCGCTGCCATTGACGACGTAATCGTCACAAAGCTGCGCGACGGTCATTTCGGCGCGATCTTTTGCCTTCTGAGCGGCAACATCGTCGCCCAGCTTGGCTCTGGCGAGGACCTTCTCCGCCTCTTTTCGCGCTTCCTCGTAGGACGGACATCCAGGAACGCCGTATTTACAGATAGTCACCTTGCGCACGGCACTGTTGCGACCACCGACCCGATACTGGGCTATAAGCGACTTAACGCCGCTTGGACGCACCCGGCAGCCGAAGCCGCGGAGTACACCGCACCACTCAACATACTCTCTCTCCCGTGCCTGCAAGCGGTCCACGATGCTTTTATTGAGCTTTCGCCTAGCCATTTATTTGTCCTCTGGGCAGCACGGGGGTAGCACGGCACAGGCAAAGACCTGCCATTCCAATTATGCCAAGACAAGTTGATTTCCGACAAACCACTGGAGCAGCATCGGAAAAAAGACGAAGAGTGATCTCAGGTGAACCCATTACAGCACATTCCGCTTCCCTCCGAAGGCAGAGGTCACAGGTTCGAATCCTGTCGGGTGCACCAGCTTTCAAGCCGAATCTGCACCCGAAAAGAAATTTCGCTCATCCGCGGGCAACCGACAGGCGCAGCGGGAGACGGGTCGCGGGCTAAAGCGGCGTGCGAAGTCGTATCGCGGACACCCTGATTGATGACCGGCCGGTCTGCGCGATCTCCCTGGCGCGTTTCACGGCAGCCGCCATCTGGGGAGTTGCTCCGCGCCATGCGAAATCGCTACATGTCCGGCTGGCACGGGTTTCGGCGGAAGACTGGACGCCGTTGCGGCAGAGCATTCGCACCGCCTTGTGCACCCGAACCTTCAGCGTCTTCTCACCGGCTGGGGTGACGAGGTTCAGATCGGCGTAGCTGACGCTGTGCGTGCGTTCTGGCAGAGGGGCTCCCACCACCGTCTGGGGTTCGGCCAATGCGCTAGGCGCAGAGAGGGTCACGGCAATTCCCGCCGCCGCGAGAGCGGCGAAGGCCGGAGCAGATTTGACTTTGGTCATGGCTTCCTCTTCTCACATCTCCCGTCGATCGGGATCTTGCTGCCATGTTCCGATGATTCGCGCAGGTCTTCATCGTCGAAAACCCGGCCATTCCTCGGTGAACGAACATTTTAGCGCCGAGATGGCCTGAAGCTTCGTTCAGTTGCCCCTGAGTCGCGCGAGAACGCGGGCTGCACGGCTTCTGTACACCCGTTCGCGGCTGCCATCACCCAGGTGCAGCACGTGGTGCCCGTCCTCGTGGGTGACGCTTTCAACGAAGCTGCAGCGGACGATGGTGGAGCGGTGGACCTGCGCAAACTGTTCTTCATTCAAACAGCGGGCGAGCGATTGCATGGTCCTGTGGACGAGCCAGCTATTTCCCCCCGCGTGTACCCGCATGTAATCGCCCTCGGCCGTGATCTTGTCGATATGATCAATATCGATACGTTTCGTGCCATGCGCGAGCGGAACCCAGATCGCGTCGCTACTTTCCGGCAGCCGCACAAATCTGCGGCAGACGAAGCTCTACTTGCATTCGACCAGGAGCTTTGCGTGTGCGTGCAACATCGGGCGGATGACGCTGTCGAAAGTCGGCATGTCCGGCGCAGATGCTTCGAGCATGATGTCGTAGGCACCGCTCGATTCAACCAGGTGAAGGACATGCGGGTTCGCGATCAGGGATTCCCTGAAGGCCATGATCTGCGTGGAGCTTGCCCCGGGGTCGAACCGCAGACAGACAATGCCCCTGATGTCGCTGGGGCTGACCTCATTCGACGTGAAGGACGACGTGGAGGTCTCTGCAGGAACAGATCGAGCCTTGTGCATGGCAGAAACTCCGCCTTTCATCCGCAGCAACTGGCAGGAACAGAACCGAAGATAGCGATCGGTGTCTAAAGCCAGCCCACCGTCAGCAAACTTGCGACCGGAGTTTGCACAATAAGGTGCCAATCATACCGCCGCCCGCTTGTGATTACAATTCACGCGGATGTGGTTTGCACCCATGCAAGGAACGCCTGAACTTGCGACCTGGCTGGCGCGCGACCGTTTCTGTCGCATGCCCCTGTCACAGCTTCGGAATGACAAGACGCCGATCACTCCGCCGCCATGGGCCTGCCCTCGCTTTCACTGCCATGGACGATTCCTTTCATGGTGAAACCGCTCATATTGCCGCGGCTTTGCATGACATCGTCTTCCGCATGAACCCGGCCCAATTGCGCGAGCAGGGGCAGGACCTTCTGCATATATACCATGCTATTTAGGGCGACATGATCCCGCTAAGGGAGGACGGTAGCGACCTGTCGAAGCGCGATCACCCGGCCTTGCTGCGCAGGCTCGTCTCGGATTTCGAAAGGAGGCCGCTGAACGGAAAGCCGAATGCGCTCGACCGGCGGCTGGACTGGCTGGCCGAAACGACCGGCATGGCGGAGATCGAACGCCATATCATCGGGATTACAGCGCGTGTCGCGATCTTCGACGTCTGGAGCTCGCTTGCCCAGATTGTATCCGGCAATCTCGCCAGCGATCTTTCGGCGGCCGCGATCGCCAGCCTGGCGGGGATATCGTCCGTGGATGTCGACCGCCACCTGCAGCCCGGTGCATTTGCTCAACCGGATGGGGCTGGTCAATGTGGGCGTTGACGGCACCTGCTCTGCCGGAGAAATGCTGAAAGCGGTGGCGAGATCGAGCGCACCGAACGGCCGCGAACTGGCATCGAGGCTGATGCCCCCGCAGCGCAGACCGACCCTGCAATGGCGCGATTTCGACCATCTCGGTGCCGAGCGGGAAATTGCAGAAAGGCTTGTCCGGTCTGGAGAGGGGCTCTCCATCTTGCTCGATGGGCCGCCCGGAACCGGAAAGACTGAATTCGCCATGCTGCTGGCCCGCAGGGTTGGTGCGCACGCTGTCTTCGCAGGAGAAGCTGACGAAAGCGGCGGGGAGCCGCACCGGTTCGAGCGAACCGGAAATTTCATGCTGCTGCGCGCCATGATGCGCAACGACGCCCGGCGTATCGTGGTGCAGGACGAGGCCGACGACATCCTGCTGATGAGTGCAGGACATGATCGCGGCAATGCCTCCAAGATCTGGCTCAACAATCTGGTGGAGGGCAGTGAGCGGCCGACCATCTACATTCTCAACCGGCAGGACATGTTGCAGGAATCGCTGATCCGGCGGATGGACCTTGCCATCGAATTTCCGCTCCCGAACAGGGCCGCCCGTGAACGCATCGTGCGGCGGCACGGCCGGCGCAACGGCGTCCGGCTCGGCAAGTCGGACGTAAACCGCCTGGCGGCGATCCCTGCGGCGCCCGCGATTGTCGGCAAGGCCCTGTCCGGCGCCCGCCGTGCCGATGGTGAGAACAGGGTGGGTGACGCCATTCTGATCGGCGAGGGTCTGGCGACGGCCATTATCGGGCGCGTACCGCCTCCAGCCCGTCTGCCGCAAGCCTACGACCCGTCCCTCGCGCTGGCCGATTGCGATCTGGCCCTGATGGCCGATCAGCTGGTGCAGGCACCCGATGCGGGCTGGAGCCTGCTCCTTTCCGGCCCCAGCGGCACCGGCAAGAGCGCCTATGCGCGACATCTGGCTGAGCGCCTCGGCATAGAACTGATCGAGAAGCGAGGATCGGACCTGCTCGGCATGTATTGCGGCCAGACCGAAGCCAACATCGCCGCCGCCTTCCGCGAGGCTGCACACGCGAAGGGTATGCTGCTGATCGACGAAGCGGACGATTTCCTGTTCGACCGACGCGAGGCGCAACACGGATGGGAACGCAGCATGGTGAGCGAGATGCTGCGCCAGATGGAAGCTCTGCAGGCCCCCTTCGTGGCCACGACCAATCTTGCCGAGCAACTCGACCCCGCGACCCAGCGCCGGTTCACGCTGCGCGCCGCCTTCACGGCTCTGGATCCCGGCCGGGCTGCCTGCCTGTTCCGCTGCTGGTTTGGCGCCGATCTGCCGGTTGATGAAACCCTTTACGGACAGACCCCGGGCGACTTCGCGGTCGTCGTGCGGAGAGCGGAACTGCTCGGCGTCAGCGATCCTCGCCACTTGGTGACATGGCTGCGGGAGGAGAGCGTAGCGCGTGACGGTGGCCGATGTGCAATCGGGTTCGCGGCATGATCCGATTGTCGAGCGCCGCCGCAATTACCGCCGGATCGTCGTGGCCGTTCCATCTGCTCTCAAGATATGTGTGCAAGATGAAGCTGATGGACTGGCTCGCAGCGCCGGGCCGGGTTAGGAATGGCGCATGATTGAGAGCGGGTCGCACACGCCAGGGATCGATCCCTCCTGGTTCCGCCTTCACCCGGCCACCGCCATGCGGTGGGAACGTCCGCATCCCTCGCTCGAAGGCTTGATCGGCGATTATTTTGCGTTCGATTCCGAGGGGCCGGAAATGATGGGCGCGGTTTCGTGGATATTGCCGAACTGGCCCGCCATCCGTTTCGTCCTTGCTGACAACCCCATAACCGTGGTGGGCCCGGGCATCTGCTGGTCGCCTTTGCCCGAGGCGGGCTTTTATGGCAGCACCAGCAAGGTTCTGCGACATACATCCTACGGCGGGGTTACGATTGGCGTCAATCTCACGCCCGCCGGTGTCGCCCGCC
>NZ_JAAFZT010000035.1:236412-393025 GCF_013336795.1 Alteripontixanthobacter muriae
GCCGGAGAGCCCTGACGCGCTGATACGAGAACTGCGCGCGTCGGACCAGGGGCCGGACGTGAAGGCGATACTCGACCGCTTCTTCATGCGTCTTATGGGCAAGCCGCATCGCGACGAACCGCGCATCATGGAATTGAACCGGCTGCTGCTCGATGAGGATGTGCAGACAGTGAGGGGACTGGGCGAAGCACTGGGCATGCCGCCGCACCAATTGCGACGCCTGTCGCTCCGCCGCTTCGGATTTCCGCCCAAGTTGCTGCTGACGCGCACACGTTTCCTGCGGTCGCTCATGGCATTGAAGGCGCGGGGTGCGGAAAGCTACGATGCCATAGACGAATATTACACCGACGCTTCGCATTTCCTTCGCGATTCCGAACGTTTCCTGGGGATGACCGCCCGCAGGTTTCTCAGGTTGGACATGCCGTTCCTCGATGCCGTCCTGCGCGCCCGACAGATGGTCCTCGACACAGCGACCCCGGCGCTCGGCCCGGCCGTCTACCGGAAGCGCTAAATCCGGCCGTTCACGGTTCTGTCTTCAAATCGTCGCGCAGCTTTCACTCTCCTTCGCCACAGGCCCGGTCAGACAAAACAGACGGGGCCAATATGAACACGAATTCGATCCTGAAGCTTGCCATCATCACCGCAGCTTCGACCCTTCCCTATCAAGCCGCGCAGGCGCAATCCGCCGTGCAGCCGGGGGATACCGACCTCGACAGCACGCTGCTGGACAATGAGATCATCGTTACCGCGCAGAAGATCGAACAGCGCGCCGTGGACGTGCCGATCACGATTTCCGCCATCGATGGGGAGCAGATCCAGCGGCTGGGCGTGAGCGATCTCGACGAATTGTCCAACTATGTCGCCGGCCTCAACATCCAGGAGCAGAGCGCCAACAATCCCGGCATCGTCATCCGCGGCATCACTTCGGATTCCGGATCCGCCCAGCAGGGGCCACGCGTCACGCTGTATTACAAAGGCGTCGACATCTCCCGCTCGCGCGGATCCTATCAGGCGATCTACGATCTTGATCGCGTGGAAGTGATCAAGGGACCGCAGGCGACGCTGTTCGGCACGGCCTCGGCAGTGGGGGCGATCAGCCTCGTCTCGGCACGCTCCAGACCCGGTTTCGCTGCCGAACTGACCGGCGGCTACGGTAATTTCGACCAGACGCTGCTGTCGGGTTATATCAACGCTGGTTCTGATGTGCTGGCCGGGCGCGTGGCTTTCGAATGGCGCAAGCGTGATGGATATATCGAAAACCTCGCGGGATCGCAGGAAGAAGATCTTTATGCGCAGGACCAGTTCGGCGTGCGCGCGTCGCTGCGTTTCGCGCCGACGGACAGGCTGCTGGTCGATTTGATCGGTACTTTCGACCGCCAGCGGAACAGCGGCACGCCTTTCATCTCCGGCACGTTCCCGACCGAAGCGGGGCCTGCAAATCCATTCGGTCCCGCGAATCTCGGCGGCTCGCCTTATTCGGAAGAAGCGCTCGGCGACGATCAGCTTGGCCTGAACCGCGAGGTGTGTGGCGGGCCGCTTTCGGCTGGAACTACTTCAAGGAAGAGGGGCGGCAGAGCGTACCTTTCTCCACCGAGGAAGGCACCTTCCTACAGTGCCTGACCACAGTGGCGACACCCAGGCCGCTGATTCCCGGCATCCCCTGCGTTGCACCCGATGGCAGCGTGCCGGCAAGTCAGGTCACCGGCTTCCTCACCCAAGGTGCGATTACCGCCATTCCCTATCGCTCGGAATTCGAAAATCAGGGCCGTAACGATTCCTATTCGGTCTTCGCGGATGCCACCTGGATCCCGACGGACATGCTGGAACTGACGGCAGGCGCGCGCTTGCTGATCGAACAGCGGGAATCCGGTTATTTCGCGGAGATTCCAGCCTCGGTGCTCAGCGGCGGTCCCTCGCTCATTCCGGGTCAGGTCAGCACTTTCGGTGAAACCTACACGGCTGAGCGCGACTACACGGCAATTCTGCCGCGCTTCAACGCGCTCTATCGCCTCACGCCCGATCTCAACGTGTTCGCGACGGTCTCGAAGGGTCGCCGTTCGCCGGTGGTGCAACTCAGCGCGCGACGGCTGGCTGACGGCACGTCGGCACCCAATCTGCAGCTGGTGCCCGAAGAGACCGTCTGGAACTACGAAGCGGGCCTGAAGCTCGGCACGCCGTTCATATCTGGTTCGCTCGGTGTCTATTACCAGAAGTATGACGGCTTCCAGGTAAGCGTGCTGCAGGACGACGGCACTTCCCGCACCGAAAGCGCGGGCACCGCGAGCAATCTGGGCGTCGAAGCGGAAGTGAACGTGCGGCCGAACGACTGGCTGCACCTGTTCGGCACAGTCGGCTACATCAACGGCGGCATTGACGAGGGCAACGACTTTGCGCCGCAATTCTCCGGCGCCCGCTTCCGCCTGCAACCCGAATGGCAGGCCGCTGCAGGGTTCACCATCGATGCTCCGATTAGCCCCGGCGTGCGGTTGTTCGCAACGCCTTCGGTGACCTATCGCAGCCGCATCTTCTTCGAGGTGCCCAACGATCCGCTGATTTCGCAGGAAGCCGTGACGCTGCTGAACGCCCGGGCAGGGGTCAGCTTCGCCGACGATCGGTTCGAAGTCGCCGGGTTCATCCGCAATGCCACGGACGAGGATTATCTGCTGGACGCGGGCAATACCGGCGGAGCGTTCGGCATCCCCACTTTCATTCCCGCAGAGCCGCGTTTTTACGGTATTCAACTGACCGCCCGGGTCGGCGGCTGAGGAGGAACTGGCGATGCACGATATGAAAATGAACCGGCGCGGCGCAATGGGCCTGTTCGGGGCATCGAGCGCTGTGGTCCTGCCCGGCTGCACCACGGCTGCCACGATGGGTGCCGATTACTCCGGGCCAGTAAGCTTTGGGCATGGCGTCGCCAGCGGCGACCCGGCTGCCGATGGAGCCGTGATCTGGACTCGCATCAGTACGGGTGAGGGTGCCACAGGAGATATTCCCGTCCGCTGGCATGTTGCCGCTGCTCCGGGCGCGCAGCCGACACGCAGCGGTACGGCAATGGCCAGCGCAGCTGCCGACCGGACGGTGAAGGTCGAGGTCACCGGCCTCGAACCGGGGCGCGATTACTGGTATCGCTTCGAAGGACCGGACGGCAGCATCTCTCCCGAAGGCCGCTTCCGCACATTGCCTGTCGGCGCGGTGCAGAATGTCGTGTTCGCCGTAGCGTCCTGTCAGCTTTATCCGGGCGGATATTACAACGCCTATGCACACATGGCACGGCAGGAGCGCCTCGATGCCGTGCTGATGCTCGGCGATTACATCTATGAATATGGCGAGGAGGGCTATGGCAGCGACATCGGGCGCCGGCTCGGCCGCTTGCCCGACCCGCCGCATGAGACGGTGACCTTGGCCGATTACCGCCGCCGCCATGCGCAGGTGAAATCCGACCCCGACATGCAGGCTGCCCATGCCCGCGCCGCCTTCATCTGCGTCTGGGACGATCATGAAGTCACCAATGACGGCTGGATAGGCGGGGCGGAAAATCACCAACCCGCGACCGAGGGTGACTGGGCGACCCGCAAGGCAACCGCGATGCAGGCCTATTTCGAATGGATGCCGATCCGCACACCCGACCCGCGACGGCCTGCCGAGGCGATCTTCCGCAGCTTCGAATTCGGCGACCTCGCAACGCTGGCCATGCTGGAAACGCGCCTGCTCGCCCGAACGGAGCAGCTGGAGTTCGCAGGCGAGGTCGGCGATGCCGATGCCTATGCGCAGTTCGTCTCGGCCATTGCGCAGGAGGATCGCGAGTTGATCGGCCCGCAGCAGCGCGATTGGCTGCAAGGCGTGCTGTCGGCTTCGGTTAACGAAGGCAAGCCCTGGCAGGTGATCGGCAATCAGGTAGTCATGGCGCAGGTTTCCGGACCCGATCTGGAAGGCGGCATGGGGCCGCAGCCTTACGCCGCCTTCCTCGCCAAACTGCCGTCGGAGTGGAACGGCCGCGTCATGGCTGCTCAGGCCGGTTATCGTGCTGGCGTGCCCTTCAATCTCGACGCGTGGGATGGTTATCCGGCGGCCCGCCGCCGGCTGTACGACACTTTCCGGGCCAGCGGCGCCAAACCCATTGTGCTGGCGGGCGACAGTCACGCAGGGTGGGCCAACAATCTGCGTGACGAATCCGGCGACCTCGTTGCGCTGGAAGCTGGTTGTACGGCTGTCACCAGTCCGTCCTATGGGGCCCTTCTGCCGGGCATCGGGCGTTATATCGAACAGGCCAACAGCGAAGTCGCCTACTGCAATCAGGACCGCAAGGGCTATACGCTGCTGACGCTCTCGCCTCAAAGCGCGCGGGCGGATTTCGTCACCGTCAGCACCGTGATCGACCGGCAATTCGAGGCGGACACAGACCGGAGCTTCGTCACTGCCGCCGGGCAGGCGTTCGGCCCCTGGAGAACGGTTGGCGCGTGATTGCCCGATGATCCTTTCCGCACATAAGGGCGCACGATGAAGTCTGGAATCGCTCTCTTCACCGCCGTGCTAGCTGGCTTTGCTGCGCCTCTTGTGGCCGCTCCCGGTAGCGCGCCTCTGGTCATCGCACATCGCGGTGATTCGGCAAATTTGCCCGAGCACACGCTGGCCGCCTATGCGCTTGCCATTGCCAAAGGCGCGGACTTCATAGAACCCGATCTCGTCCCGACCCGTGACGGGCACCTCGTCGCGCGGCACGAAAACGAGATCGGCGGCACCACCAATGTCGCCGACCATGCCGAATTTGCAGACCGGCGGACCAGCAAGATCATCGACGGTCAGAGGGTGGAGGGCTGGTTCACTGAAGATTTTACCCTTGCCGAACTGAAGCGCCTCCGGACGCGTGAGCGCCTGCCCGAATTGCGGCCGGGGAACAGCCTTTTCGACGGCGAGGAGCCGATACCGACGCTGGAAGAGATCCTCGCTTTGGTAGAGCAAGCGGGACGGCCGGTCGGCCTTTATATTGAGACCAAGCACCCGAGCTATTTCCGCTCCATCGGATTGCCTGTCGAAGAACGGTTGCTGCAGATTCTTGCGAGCGCCGGACTGGATGATGAGGATGCCCCTGTCTTTCTGCAGAGCTTCGAAGTGGGCAATCTGCAGCGGCTGCGTCCGCAGACCGATCTGCGACTCGTGCAATTGGCAAGCGCCGAGGGCGGCCCGGCGGACCGCACCGATCTACGTTACGCCGATATGCTGACGCCGGACGGCTTGGCCGAAGTGGCCACCTATGCAGATGGCGTGGGAGTCGAAAAGAACCTTGTCATCCCGCGCGATGCCGAAGGGCGGCTGCTTGCACCGACGACATTGGTCGATGATGCGCATCATGCCGGTCTGGTAATCCATGCATGGACCTTCCGCCCCGAAAATGCCTTTCTTCCGGCCGATTACCGAAGCGAAGGCTTTCCCGGCGCTCGCGGGCGTGCCTGCGAGGAAATCCGCACCTTTCTGGTCACCGGGCTGGACGGCGTGTTTTCAGATTCGGTGGAGGATGCTGTCAGCGCTCGGGCAAACCGCTGCTGAGATTGTAATCCGCTCGGTTGGTGGCGTGACGGTGCAGCAGAAGATCGAGAATGCGAGGGTTCTCGCCCGATTGGCGATTCCAGATCTTTTCGTGAAAGAAGAACACGACCGCATTCACGCTCGGTTCGATCAGCGCGATGCCTCCGGCCATCGCAATCGATCCCGTCACGGCATAGGCCACGGTGAAACCCACCAGCAGGTGGAGAACGAGAAACGATAGCGTCTTGGACAGGTCGCGGGACATGGAAGCTCGATAGCCAGAGTTTGTTAGCGGTTCTAACAATCAATAGTTCGATCAGTCATCGGTTCCCTCGATTAAAGGCCGGCTTTGCCTTTTCGGCAAGCCACCATGAAATCCGGTGCTCTCCTATCTGGAAAGCTTTTCCATCTCGGCGACCAGCCGCGACAGACGCCTGCTGCTGGCGCCGGGTAGCTGCCGGGTGAATTCATCTGCCAAAGCGCGGTAGTACCAGAGGCTTCCCTCGCGCCCACCGGTGAAGCGCTCCCAGACCGCTTCGCCATAAACCTGCAAATCCGCGACGATGGCGCCTGCGTTGTGGGTCTTGTCGGCCAGGCTTACCTGCAGGGATTCCACCGGCTTTGCAGCGAGGCTGGCGAGATAATCTTCCTTCCGCTCGCGCCACGGCGGTTTCGGTTCCGTTTCGGCATCGGTGCAGTGGGCGACGATACGTGCAACGCGGGGTCCATAGATCCGCTCGATCTCGGCGAGCCTCTCGGCCCCGCCTTGATCCTCCACCGCATCGTGCAGCAATGCAGCGATCGCCTGATCCTCGTCCGCACCGTTCTCCAGCGCAATCGCGCAGACACCCAGAAGGTGCGAGACATAGGGCACCTGCGAACCCTTGCGGGTCTGCAGGCGGTGTATGCGGCTCGCATAGGCGAGCGCATGGTCGAATCGGTCGGTCAGGATCGAGGACGGGTTTTCCATGTCCCAGCCCTGATCCGGCGGAGCGACAGAACCGGTCATTGCAGCGTCCCCTTTGCGGCTTCGATCCTCTGGCGCATGGTCTCGCGCAATTCGTGAGGCGATCCGATCCGGACTTCTCCGCCCCAGGTGAACAGATGCTCCGCAATTTCGCGCAGGCCTCCTGACCGAAAGCGGACGATCAACTGGCCATCGTCGCCGTCCTCCATCACTTGCTCCGGATGAAAGCGCCATTGCCGTGCGCGTTGGGCGGCGCTTGCGTCCACCCGCAGGACGATATCCTGCGCATCCTCGCGCCAGATGCCGAAACTGCCGGCCATCCAGCTGTCCAGATCCCAGTCTGCATCGACGCAGCCCGGTTCGTTGCTCGCACGAATCTCGCTCATGCGGTCGAGGCGGTAAGGCACGGGTTCCATGTCCTTGCCGGGCAGCTTGCCGATCACGTAGGTTACAGGCCCGTGGATCAGGCCCACGGGGATCACGCGGCGCCAGTTCGTCGCATTCGCGCCGTCGCGGCGGTATTCGAATTCGAGACACTGGCCAGCCATGATCGCGCCCTGAACATGCGCCAATGCATCATTGTCGATGTCCAGCAGGGGACCGGCAGGCACATAGCGGCGCTGCAGGGCAGCCAGGGGTTCAAGATCGGGTGCGAGGCGGTTCTTTTCGACCGTGTCGAGAGACCCCTTGATCTTCGCCAGCAGGTTTTCGAGCATGGGCGCCTGTGCCGAACCTGACCGCCGTGCAGCCTCGGCTGCAGCCTGAAGCGCAGCGATCTCACCCGCATTGGGCCGCGTGTAATGGCGCCGGAGGGATTCGCGGATGCGGAACTTCTTGCGGCGGTCGTCCCCCTGCACCTCATCGAGATCGAAGTGATCGCGGATGACATCCCTCAGCCGCTCGGCCGTGCGGCGATCGGCGTCGACTGCCGCGGCCATTTCGTCCAGTGTCAGCCCCTCGACAGTGTCGTTAAGTGCATTGACCAGCCGTAGCAGGCGGTCGAGTTTTGCCATCCTGGCCAATTGATTGCTCCCCAAGTACAGTCGGCCCGACCGGTACTGTCATGATGTTGAAGCAATTCTGATCCGATTGACAGTCTTCTTGTTCAATTGGGTTCATATCGGACGGATCTGCCGCGCTATTCCTCGAAATACCGGGCGCATATCTTCATCTCATGCAATTGCGCTGCTGGATTGCCTCGGTTCCGACGCTTCGTTCAGGCTGCCGAAATCGGCTTCAAGCTGTTCGGCGCGGCGGCGGGCGCTGTGATGCGCCAGAACGGTTCGCCGGGCAGCATCGCCGAGATCGCTTGCCGAAGCGGAAAGAGCAGCCACTACATCTTCGGTCCCCTCGGCAAGGACGATCTCGGCGCCCGGCTCGAAGATCTCCTCGATGCCCTGCCAGCAATCCGAGATGATGGGGGTGCCGCAAGCGCCTGCCTCGAACAGCCTGACCGATGGCGACCAGCCTGCCGCGATCATGTCCGCGCGCGTGACGTTCAGTGTAAAGCGGGAAGCGGCGTAAAATTGGGCATGTTCGGCGGGCGGGAGGTGATCGATACGCTCCACGTTTGATGGCCAGTCGATGTCGCCCGGATATTGCGGGCCGGCAACCACGAAGCGGCGGTCCGGGCATTGCCGCGCCGGCTCCAGCAGCAGCTTGTCCAGCGTGGGCTGGCGATCGGGGCTGTAGGTGCCGAGATAGGAGAGATCCCAACGCTGCTCCACGTCGAGCGGGCGATACTGCTCCGTGTCAACCGAGCAATAGAGCGGCCGGGCGCTCGGCGATCCATATTGATGCTCGAGCCGGGTCAGCGTCGGCCCGCCGGTGAAGGAAAAGTAGATCGCGTAGCCGGGGATGATTTCGGGCGAGAGGTATTCGTAATCGCCGCGCTCCAGCTTGGCCAGGGTGACCGGCGTATCGATATCATAGAAGCAGGTGCGGCCGGGCGCCGCCTGCTGCGCCCAGCGGCCGACCTCCACCCCTTCCGGCACATAGGAGCCCACGATCACGGCATCGGCCTCGCTCGCCTCGTCCCGCCATTGCTCCAGATCGGCAAGGCTGTCGTAATAGGCAAGATGGCAGAAATCGGGATCGGGCAGATCGCGATTTTCGGCATACCAGCGCTGGTCGCGTTCCAGGAACAGGATATCGTGGCCCCGTTCGGCGAAGGCGGACAGTAGCGCGCGAAAGGTCGTGGCATGACCATTGCCCCAGCTGGAGGACAGGCTGAGGCCGAGAACGACGAGCTTCATCGTGCGACGCTCCCTGCTGCCCGTTCACTTTGCGCCAGGGTGCGGTCCAGCACCTCGTCCACTTCGGCGGCACGCAGTTCATAGGTGTGGTCCTTGCGAACACGCTTCAGCGCAGCCTGGCCGATCGCCTCCGCGCGTTCCCTGGTCAGCGAGGCGAGGTGGTCGGCAACATCCTGTCCGTCACGCGCGACAAGAACCTCCTCGTCCGGTTCGAGGAACTGCTCTATGCCTTCCCAGTAATCGGTGATCAGGCAAGCGCCGGCGCCCGCTGCCTCAAACACTCGCGTGGCCGGGGAGAAGCCGACTTCCGCCATGGAATCGCGGGCGACATTCAGTACCGCAAGCGGCGTGCAGTTGAAGGCATTGTGCGATGCCGTGCCGACATGTCCGATGGGCGTCACATTCTTCGGCATGGGCTTGTCGTGCCAACCATTCCCGCCAATCAGGAACTTGGCGTCCGGCAGCAGCGATGCAGCTTTCAGAAAGAACTCCTCCACCCGCGCCTCCCGGTCGGGCAGCCGGTTGGCGAGGAAGCCGAGGTCGCAGTTGAAAGCCGGATCGGCGGGAACCGGGTGATGGGTGCTGGTGTCCAGCGCGTTATATATGGGCACGCATTCGCGGGCGCCGAAATCACGATAGGCATTCACCACCGGGGGGCCGCCGCCATAGGTAAAGACCAGGTCCAGCTGCGGCAGGGCGTGGCGAACGGGGTGATCTTCGTCGCTGCGCATCTCGTCCAGCGTGGCGGCGGCATCGACATCCCAATAGGCGGTCAGCGCATCGGGCCGCGCCTCGCGCAAGATGCCTTGCAGCAATTCGCGGTCGAACACGCCGACGCCATTGGCTTTCACGACCAGATCGGCGTGCCGCGCTTCACGCAAGACTTCGTGCAACGCCTCTTCAGTCGCCGGATAGACGACCGACCGTGCCCACTCCGGCGGGTCAATATCGCGGTGCTGCTGCCGGTCGAAGGCGTCCGGCTCGTAGAAGGTGACGTCATGCCCCCGGTCGGCGAGAGCGCGCAGGATACCGCGGTAATAGGTGGCGGCTCCGTTCCAGTAGGAGGAGAGCAGGCTGGACCCGTAAAATGCGATCTTCAATTGTCGTGTCCCGTTTCGATTTGGCAGTTGAGCTGCGCCAGAATGTGCAGCAATTCGTCGACACGGTGCGCGCAGCTGTGCCGGGCGCGAATCGTTTCCAGACCGTGTGCGGCCAGCGAGTCCCTCAAGGCCGGATCGGCCGCAAGATCCTTCAGGTGCCGCTCCATCTCGGCGCCGTCTCGAGCGACGAGGAAGTCCGTTCCCGGGCGGAAAAGATTTTCGCTGTCGTCCCACGGCGCGGAAACGAGCGGGATGCCGCAAGCCAGCGCTTCGAAGACGCGGATGGTCGGGATCCCCGGCAGGATCGTGGAATAGAAGCGGCGCGGCACATGCACGGTTGCCAGATGCCTGGCGAAGATCTCCGGCGCCTGCGCATTCGGCACCCAGCCGCGATAGTCCGCGCCATAGCTTCGCAGCATGTGCCGCGCGGTGTCGGGGTAACGGACACCGAAGATGTCGAGCGGAAGACCGGCAGCCTTTGCCGGAGCGAACAGGAATTTCTCCAGTTCCTCCGTCCGTTCGTTATCACCCCAGTTACCTATCCAGACGAGGCCTTCCCGCTTCGTATCCTGCACAGGCGGATGGAAGCGCGTGAGGTCCGCGGCTTCGTGCCAGGTCCAGACGCGATCTCCCCAGCCGCGCTGGCGATAGACCTCGCTCAGCGTTTCGCCGAAGGCGAGCACGCCATCGAAGCCGGACAGGTCGAATTCGTCCAGCTCCTCGGGCGCGCTGACCGCACGGTGATGGGTATCGTGAAACAGGAGCGTGAAGGGCGCACCGCGCTTGCGCAATGCGCCGATGCGGGCGATCAGCTCCGGCTCGTTCCATTCATGCACGATGACGAGGTCCGCGCCGCCTGCCAAGGCGCCCGGGTCGGCGTCCGGCGCGTAAGTGGTGGAGGTCAGGCGAGGGTATTTCTCGCGATAGGGAGCAAGCCCAGCTTCGCCATGATCCTTGAGCAGGTTTTCAAGGCTCCAGGCATTGGCCGGCTCAAAGGCCTGGACCTCATGACCTCGCGCGATCAGCTCGTCCAGAACGCCGCGCAGAAAATGCGCGTTCCCATGGTTCCAGCAGGATTTCAGCGAATGCGTAAAATAGACGATCTTCATGCCGCTTGCCGTAACCCGCCGAGCTTCACATAAATCGCCTCGGTTTCACGCACCATGCGCTCAACCGTGAAACGTCCTGCGCGCTGTTGCGCCAGCTGCCCGAGTTTGGCGCGGGCATCCTCATCGGCCAGAAGCAGGGTGACAGCCTCTGCAAACTGTCCGGGATCACACGGATCGACGAAGATCGCCGCGCCTTCCCAAAGCTCCCTGAACGTGGCGATATCGGACAGCACGAGCGGACAACCCGCCTGCGCCGCTTCCAGCACCGACAGGCCAAAAGGTTCGAATGCCGCGGCCGAAACATAGACCGGTCTTGACGCAAGCTCCGCAGCCAATTCTTCGCCCGCAAGTTGCCCGAGAAGTTGCAGGTGCGAGGGCGTGAACTCCTCACCATGGGGGCCCCGAGCCGCTCCGGCCGCGTAAAACGGCACGTCGATCAACCCGGCAACCTTGTCCATTATGGCCGCGCCTTTCACATCGTCCCACAACCGGCCTGCAGTCAGCACATGGTGCGCCAGTCTCTCGCTTCTCGCAACCAACCCTGCCGGGCTTCGGCCATTATGTACGACTTGCGGCGTGTTCTTGAGTCCATAGATCTGCCTCAGGAGCAATGCGTAACTGTGCGATGGCGCGGCGGCGACATCGGCGGCTTGCAGGCCGCGTCCGACCAGATGGCGGTGCCAGTGGTATTCGGGAGCGAGCGGTTCATCCCGCGCTGCCTGCCACCACGTCGCGAGGCAGCCATGCGCCACGGCCAGGGTGGGCTTTGAGAAACCCGCCGCGCCAAGCAATGCAGGTGAATTGCAATGCACGATATCGGCGCGTTCGTCGGCTGCCAGAGCAGCGATCCGCTCTGCCGATTCCCGCACAGGCCGGGAATCCTGCGCCAGCCAGTCGAGAGCGAGTCCGGTATCGATGATCCTGACATCTGTCTCGCGGAGGCACTCGATCTGATCGGCCGAGGGCGCAGGTCCGAGCGTGGCGAGCAGGACATCGTGGCCCGAGCCCACCAGCGCACCGGCGAGGTCCGCGGCATACTGCCAGACGCCGCCGACCGCATCGGCGGTCATCAATATACGCAGGTTCCGTGCGGTCACAATGTCGCCACTTGGCGTGCAGCGTCGACCCTTTCACCTTGAGTAAGGTTGCGGTTCTCCATCAGCCAGTGAGCGAGGTCTCGTACGCCTTGCTGCCAGGGCTTGCGCGGCGCGAGCCCGAGCGCCCGATCGGCGGCAGACGTGTCGGCAACGAACCAGCGCTGGTCGCCCGGACGAGATGCGGCAAATTCGATTTTGGGCATGTGGCCAGTGATCGTGCCGATCTCTTCCAGCAGCGAAAGCAGGCTGATCGCATTGTCCGGCCCGCCACCCCAGTTGAAGGCGCGGCCCGAGATCGCATCGATATTGTCGAAGACAGCGAGATAGGCATCGCAGGTATCGGCCACGTCGCAGACATCGCGCACCTGCTCGCCATCGCCGAACAATGTGATCGTCTCGCCATTCAATGCACGGATGAGGAAGTGTGCCACCCACCCCTGATCTTCGGTGCCGAGCTGCCGCTGCCCATAAATGCAGCTCATGCGGAGGACGGCGGCCTTCACGCCGTAGCTGCGCGCGTAGTCGAGCACATATTGATCGGCGGCACCCTTGGAGCAGCCATAGGGTGTATGGAAGTCGAGAGGCTGGCTTTCCGACACGCCGTTGCGGGCCAGTTCCGCCGATGCGGGACGGCATCCCCGATCCGTCGTCTGGAATGTCACGTCTTCCAGATCGCCATAGACCTTGTTGGTGGAGGCGAAGATCACCGGCGCCTGCGGTGTCAACTCGCGCACGGCCTCGAGCAGGCGAAAGGTGCTGGCGACGTTCACTTCGAAGTCGAGCACCGGGTCCGTCATGCTGGTCGTCACGGCGACCTGCGCAGCGAAATGAAAGATCCCGTCGCTGCCGCGAATGGCAGAACGCAGGCGCTGTTCGTCGCGAAGATCGGCAATCTCGATCTCTATCAGGTCGCCGTGGCGCTGCGTGAGCCATTCCAGATTCTGTTCGACGCCTGCGCGCGACAAGGCATCGAAAATGCGCACCTTGCGCCCCTGGCTGGCCAGCCTGTCCGCCAGATTCGAGCCGATGAAGCCGGCACCGCCGGTGACCAGAACGGGCTTTTCCGAAACCGCCTTCATGCCACCAACCCGTGCGCTTCCAATTCGCTGCGTGCCTTGCCGACGCGGTCGTCGGCTTCTTGGCGCGACACCCATTCGGCAAGGTCGGCAAGACCTTCCTGAAAATCTTCCTTCGCTTCGAAGCCGAGTACCTCGCGGGTAAGCCGCGGGTCGCAATAGCAGTGGCGAATGTCGCCGGTGCGCGCCTTGCCCACGATTTCGGGCTCGATATCCTCGCGCCCCATCGCGCGGGCGAGTTCGGTCGCTACATCATTGACGGAGCGATGCTGGCCCGAACCGATGTTGAACGTGCCCCCGGCGGCATCCGGATGAACTAGTCCTTCTGCAAAGGCGCGGGCGACATCGCGCACCTGCACGAAATCGCGGCGCTGCTTGCCGTCTTCGAATATCATCGGTGCCTGCCCGTTCAAAAGACGCGAGGCGAAGATCGCCAGCACGCCGGTATAGGGGTTGGAGAGCGCCTGTCCCGGCCCATAGACGTTGAACAATCGCAGGCAGACGCCTTCCATGCCATAGGGCGCTGCCATGATATGCGTCGTGCGTTCCTGCACGTATTTGTTGAGCGCATAGATCGAGGACAGGTTCGGCTGCTTCCACTCGGGCGTGGGCAGTGGGGTCAGGGGCCGTCCCTCGGCGTCCTTCGGCTCCCAGTTCGCCTGACCGTCGCGCAGGGTGCTGCGCTGCGCATCCTGCATGATCTCGCCATCGGCGGTCTGGTACAGGCCTTCGCCATAAATGCTCATGGACGAAGCCGTGACCACGCGCCGTACCGGCTGCTGGATCAGCTTCTCGAACAAGACTGCCGTGCCGACATCGTTGGTGGAGGTGTAGCGCTCCACTTCATACATCGACTGGCCGACGCCGACCTCTGCCGCCAGGTGGATCACGCTGTCGATGCCGTTCAGGGCAGAAGATACAGCATCGCCATCACGGATGTCGGCTTCCACCAACTCAACCTCGGATGAAAGATCCTCCGGCCGGCCCCCGTCGCCGTGGACCTGCTCGATCAGGCTGTCGAGCACACGTACCTTGTTGCCCCGTTCGAGTAACTCCCTGCAGACCGATCTGCCGATGAATCCTGCGCCACCGGTGACGAGCACGTGTTCGGTCATTCATATCCCCCTTTGCCAGTTCGCCCTGGCGATTCAGCGCCAGCCTGACGGCCCTGGTCATTGTAAACTTTTGATAAGGCTGTAGATCAGCCCCGCCGGACTGTAGCCTCAGCCCGGTGGCAGTTTCAATGCATGAACATCATCTAAGTTCCACCCCTGATGCTCTCCTGGTGCTCCTATGCGACGGATATGGAACGATGTTTGCCCCCAAGCTTTGTAGCTGCAAGGGTCCGCCGGCCTCTCATAGGGCGACGGACAGAAGGGGGATTTCACGATCGACAGCGCAACGATCCTTATGATCAGGCATGCGTCGCATGAGGATATCGGCAGCAGGCTTTCCGGACGCCTGCCGAACCTTGCCTTGAGCATGGCGGGGCGGGCTGAGGCGGAGACGCTGGCACGCGGAATTGCCGCCGAAATGCCGGATGCGATCCAGTCCAGCCCGGTGTTGCGGGCCAGGCAGACTGCGGAAGCCGTCGCGGACGCTTGCGGCCATGGCGTCGGCATCGCGGACGCGCTGGAGGAAGTGGATTTCGGGGACTGGACCGGCCGCTATTTTGACGATCTGGAAGGCGATCCTGACTGGGACTTCTGGAACACGCATCGTTCTCAGGCCAGCACGCCGTCTGGCGAAAGCATGAAGGCAGCGCAGGACCGGGTCCGCGCCCATGTTGCGGCAATGGCGCGAGATTATCGTGGAAAAACATTGGTGATGGTCACCCATTGCGACATCATCCGTGCTCTTGTAGCCGCTATCCTCGGGCTGACGCTCGACAACATCCTGCGTTTCGACGTGGGGCCGGCATCGGTGACGCGCGTGGAAGCCGGCGACTGGGGCGCAAGGCTGACGAGATTGAACGAGAGGTTTGCATGAAGACGAATACTGCCCACGCGCCGAGCGACAACGCCGAACAGAACCTTCGGGCCGAAGTCGAAGAACTGGCGCCGTGGTTCCAGAACCTCGATCTCGGCAACGGCATCCGCACTGCTCCCGATCATTTCCTGGGCGATTATCCCGCGTTCAAGTACCGCCGCTTCGCGGATGCTCTGCCGGCAGATCTCAATGGCGGATCGGTGCTCGACATTGGCTGCAATGCCGGGTTCTACTCAATCGAGATGAAGAAGCGCGGTGCCGGGCGCGTCCTCGGTATCGACAGCGACGACCGCTATCTCGATCAGGCGCGGCTTGCCTCGAAAACCCTGGGTTTCGGGGATATCGAATACCGCAATCATTCAGTCTATGACGTGGCTGCGCTGGGAGAGAAGTTCGACCTCGTGATCTTCATGGGCGTGCTCTATCATCTACGCCATCCGCTGCTTGCGCTCGACCTGATCCGCGAACATGTCGCGGGCGATCTGATGCTGTTCCAAACGATGCAGCAGGGCAGCGACGCGGTGATGGACGTGCCGGAAGATCATCCCTTTCACAAACCCGGCACCTTCGATCCGCCGGAGATGTTCGACGATCCGGCCTATCCGAAAATGCATTTCATCGAACGCAAATATGCGCATGACTGGACGAACTGGTGGGCGCCGAACGCCGCCTGCAGCCAGGCCATGCTGCGCGCATCGGGCTTCACGATCGTGGCGCAGCCCGAATCCGAAGTCTATCTCTGCCGCGTCGCGCCGGTTCCCTATGCGGATCTCGGGCCCGCGGCCGTCTATCCGCAAAAGGGGAAATCCGCATGATCGAAGGGGCGATGATCTGGAACGAGCCGAACAACAAGTCGCACTGGAATCCTGAGCTTGACCCCGACTGGTCGATCTATGCCGATACGGTCATCCGAACCGGCAAGGCGATTGCGGACGTCAATCCTGACCTGACGAGGGTGCTGGGCGGCATGTCGCCGATCGACCCGCACTGGGTCGAGAAAATGCGCGGCCACGGCGCGCTGAACGAGGTCGATGTCGTGGCGGTGCACGGTTTTCCCATCGACTGGAATCTGTGGCCGATCCACGCCTGGCCCGACAAGATAGCCGAGATGAAGGCAGTCGTTCCCGACAAGCCGATCTGGGCGACCGAGGTCGGCGTCGGCAGTTTCGGCGCGGAGGAAGTCCAGGTCTTCGGCGTCGACAAGACCGCCGAACTGCTCGTCGGCCTCGTGCCCAATATCTACTGGTATTCGCTGTTCGACCTGCCGCAGAGCTGGGGCGCGGAAACCCGCCACCGCGAGGCGGAAGGCTCCAGCTATTTCCGCCATTTCTACATGGGCCTCATCCGTGAGGACGGCACGCCGAAGCCTGCGCTCGATCATTATGCGAAGCATGCTGCCGACATGGGCCTCATGCAGTGGTTCCACTTCCACGATCCGCGCCTGGACGAGGCGGTGAAATGGATGAAGGATCTCGGCGTCAAGAAGCTGCGGACCGGCCTGTCATGGGCCGACAGCTTCCGCCCCGGCGCTACCGAATGGTTCGACCGCCAGATGGAGGCGCTGTCCGATTTCGAGGTGCTGGTCACCTTCTGCTTCACGCCCGAACATCTCGGCGTCGAGGCGCATCACACCAGCTGCGCGAAAGACCCGCAGCAATTCGCCGACTTCTGCGCCTGGGCGGTGGAGCGCTATGCGCCTGCCTCCAGTGCGGTAAAGTCGCGGGCATGACGAATACAGGAAGGACGCTTGCATGCTGACCACCAGCTCCAGATCCATCAATGTCGCGCTCGTGGGGGTCGGCAATTGCGCCAGTTCGCTGGTGCAGGGCGTGTCGCATTACCGCGCCGGGACGAACGATCTGATCGGCCTGATGCACCATGATCTCGGCGGCTATGTTCCGGGCGACATTCGCTTCGTCGCCGCCTGGGACGTGGACCGGCGCAAGGTCGGGCGCGATATTTCGGAAGCGATCTTCGAGGCCCCGAACTGCACGACCGTCTTCTGCGAAACGGTGGAGAATACAGGCGCGAAGGTCCGCATGGGATGCGTTCTCGACGGGGTGGCCGAGCATATGGCCGCTTATCCGGAAGGCCGCAGCTTCATCGTCGCCGATCAGGCACAGGCCGACAAGGACGAGGTCGTCACCGCTCTGCGCGAAAGCGAAGCCGACGTTCTGATGAACTATCTTCCCGTTGGCTCGCAGGAAGCGAGCGAGTTCTACGCCGAATGCGCGCTGGAAGCAGGCGTCGCCTTCGTCAATAACATTCCCGTCTTCATCGCGAGCGATCCCGAATGGGCCGACCGCTTCCGCAAGGCGGGCGTGCCGATCATCGGCGACGACATCAAGGCGCAGCTTGGCGCCACCATCGTCCACCGGGTGCTGACCGATCTGTTCCGCAAGCGCGGCGTGAAGCTGGACCGCACCTATCAGCTGAACACCGGCGGCAATACCGACTTCCTCAACATGCTGGAGCGCAAGCGGCTCGCCTCCAAGAAGATATCCAAGACCGAGGCCGTCCAGTCGGTCGCCGCGACGCGCATGGCGGATGAGAACATCCACGTCGGCCCCTCCGACTATGTCGCCTGGCAGAACGACAACAAGGTGTGCTTCCTGCGCATGGAAGGGCAGCTGTTCGGCGGCGTTCCCATGAACCTCGAGATGCGCCTGTCGGTGGAGGACAGCCCGAATTCGGCAGGCGTGGCGATTGATATGATCCGTTGCGCCAAGCTGGCTCGCGATCGGGGCCTGAGCGGACCTGTGCTTCCCGCCGCCGCCTATTTCTGCAAGCATCCGCCCGAACAGATGACCGATGATGCGGCCTGGGCAGCGCTCGAAAATTTCATCGAAGAGAGCTGACGTCATGTCCGAGACGATGAAGGCGGCCGTACTGATCGGCCCGCGGCAATTCGCCATACGCGAAGTGGACGTGCCCCGGCCGGGCGAAGGCGAGGTGCGCCTGAAGCTGGAGGGATGCGGCGTCTGCGCATCCAATGTTCCCCCCTGGGATGGCCCCGAATGGATGGAATATCCGACGCCTCCCGGTGACCTCGGTCATGAAGGCTGGGGCGTGATCGAGGAAGTCGGACCGGGCGTGACCGGGCTTTCCGCCGGTGACCGCGTGGCGGCGCTTTCGGGCCGGTCCTATGCCGAGAGGGACATTGCCGAAGCGGGCAGGCTGGTGAAGCTGCCCCCGGAGCTCGACGGGCAGCCTTTTCCGGGCGAACCGCTGGGCTGCGCGTTCAACATCTTTCGGCGCAGCGATATTCAGGCAGGGCAGGCCGTCGCCATCATCGGGATCGGCTTTCTGGGCGCTGTCGTTACGCATCTTGCCAGCAAGGCGGGCGCGCGGGTCATCGCCATTTCGCGGCGGCAGGAATCGCTCGATCTCGCCCGCCACTACGGCGCGGCGGAGACGATCGTCATGGATGATCATTACACGATCATCGAACAGGTGAAGGCGCTGACCGGCGAGGACATGTGCGAACGCGTGGTGGAATGCGTGGGCAAGCAATGGCCGCTCGACCTTGCGGGAGAGCTGGTCGGCTTCGGCGGCAGGCTGGTTGTCGCCGGCTATCACCAGGACGGGCCGCGCCAGGTGAACATGCAGATGTGGAACTGGAAAGGCATCGACGTCATCAACGCGCATGAGCGTGACGAAGCCGTTCAATTGCAGGGCGTGCAGGAAGCGGTGGATGCCGTGGCAGGGGGCATTTTCGATCCTGCGCCGCTCTACACCCACACATACAGGCTCGACCAACTGGACGAAGCTCTCGACGCCACGCGCGACAAGCCGCAGGGTTTCGTCAAGGCACTGGTGACCTACTGACCATGCGCCCAAGAATCGGATTTCTCGGCACCGGCTGGATCGGGCGCCACCGGATGAAAGCCATGCTGGACACTGGCATGGTCGAGGCGGCCGCGCTGGTCGATCCTTCGGAAGATTGCCTGGCCGAGGCGCGTCAGATCGCGCCCGACGCGGAAGTACTCTCGTCTTTCGATGCGATGCTGAACAGCGATCTCGACGCTGTGGTGATTGCTACCCCAAGCGCCCTGCACGCCAGTCAGGCCATCGTCGCGCTGGATCGCGGCATGGCGGTTTTCTGCCAGAAGCCGCTCGGCCGGGACCTGGATGAGGCGCGCGGCGCGATCGAAGCAGCGCGCCGTGCCGACCGATTGCTGGCGGTGGACCTGTCCTATCGGCGCACCGCCTTTGCGCAGGCTCTCGCCCGGCGCATCCGCAGCGGAGCGATGGGCCACATCTTCGCCGCCGATCTGCATTTTCACAACGCTTACGGCCCCGACAAGGACTGGTTCTACGATGCCGAGAAGTCCGGCGGCGGTTGCCTGATCGATCTCGGCGTGCATCTGATCGACCTCGCCCTCTGGGCGCTGGACTGGCCTGAGATCGAGGATGCCTCCGGGCGCCTTTACGCGAAAGGTAAGCCGCTTCGCGAGAGCGATGCCGAAGTGGAGGATTACGCCCTCGCTCGCATCGATGTAGCTAATGGGCGAACCATCCAGATCACCTGCTCATGGCATCTGCATGCCGGGCAGGATGCGCTGATCGGAGGCATGTTTCACGGGACCGAAGGCGGAACCGCGTTCCGCAATGTGGGCGGCAGTTTCTACGATTTCGAGGCGGAAGCGAACGATGGGACTTCGCACGACAATCTGTGCGCACCGCCAGACGATTGGGGCGGTCGGGAAGCGGCACATTTCGCCGAGCGGCTGGCTGAAGGCGCCCGGTTCGATCCCACTTGGGAGAAGCACTTGCAGGTGTTCGACGTGATCGACCGACTCTATCGCGACTTGCGCTAGATCTGTGCCGCCTGCTGCGGTGAAGGATTGTCGCTGAAGTGGTATGGCGACTTGGTCAGCGACACCACAATGAACGACTTCGATAATCTTCTCGCAAATGTGCGCGCCTGCCGGGCCTGCCATGACCTGTTGCCCCACCAACCGCGACCGGTCGTGCAGATGTCACCCACAGCGCGACTGATCGTTGCCAGCCAGGCACCCGGCAGCAAGGTTCATGCCTCTGGCGTTCCCTTCTCGGATGCCTCGGGTGAACGGCTGCGGGAATGGATGGGGATCACCTCCGATCAGTTCTACGATGCGGAGAATATCGCCATTCTGCCCATGGGGTTCTGTTATCCCGGAAAGGCGGCAGGAGGAGACGCCCCGCCGCTCGCCCGATGCGCCCCGCTCTGGCGCGAAAAGCTTCTGGCGCAGATGCCACAGGTTGGCCTGACCCTGCTGGTCGGCACCCATGCGCAGAAGCACGTCCTTGGCCCCGGGCGGATGCGGGACCGGGTCAGGAATTTTCGCGGCTTCCTGCCCCGCTATTTTCCGCTGCCGCATCCCTCCTGGCGGTCCACGATCTGGATGCGCGACAATCCATGGTTTGCAACGGACGTTCTGCCGGCCTTGCGCTACCGGGTACGCAACGCTCTGCAAGGAACCTAGCTGCGGCTCTCCCGAACGGCACCGCTTTAAACGGTTCAACAGTGCACTCCGCACGGCTGCCTGCATCTGCGCTCGGAACTCTGCGTTGCGCATCGCATTGATAAGGCGGTTGAAATCGCAAGGAGACACAAGATGAAGAAGGCACTACTGGGCGGCATGGCCGCTCTCGGCATTGCGCTCGCTCCGGCGGCAATCGCGCAGACCACGACCGGCTCGAGCGCCACGATGGCGAGCGAACAGCGCGCCGTTTACGACAGCTGGCCGGCGGAACAGCAGCGCACTTACGATGCCATGAACCGCGACATGCAGCTCTATTTCTGGACCCTGCAGCCGAACGAACAGGCGGGCTGGTGGGCACTCAACAACGATCAGCGCATGCGGCTTTATGCGATGATGCCCCAACAGCGGACTGCAGCGTGGAATTCGATCAACGCGCAAATGGCGGGGATGACCAATCCGGCTGCAACAACCGCCGCGCGAACCACCTCTTCCTATCCGGCTAGCGGCAACATTCAATATGTCAGCGGACCGGTTGTACAGGGCAATCTGTCGCCGATGGCAACCCAGCCGGCGGAATATCCGGTCTGCAACAGCGACCAGGACGACAGCTGCATTAACCCCTATGCCGCCGGACGGCGTGGGCCGAACGTCGAGCGGCCGCTGCCTTACTGGCCCGGCGAAGAATCCTAAACTGCGCTGGCAGCGAACAAGGAAGGGCGTCCTGACGGCGCCCTTCTTTTTGTCTGCAGAAGATGATGGCGTGACGAGCGTGCTTCGCTATTACGATCTTATAAAGCCTCTGCAAAAGAGCGCTCGATCCATGGGAGAATTACGTGAAGAACCTGGCCGTCCTGCTCCTCGTCGGTACTGCACTCGCCGGCTGCGCAGCCCAAGGCGGGAGGGAGCCGTCGTACGTTCCTGCTGCACCCGTCATGGCGACCGCGCCTGCACCGGTTGCAGCGCAGCAGACTGCGGAAGATGCCCGACTGCTGACGCTGGTGGATAGCGCTTTCGACGAGGCTGTCGCGCGCAGCCCGGAATTCATGACCAGCCTCGGAATAAGGCAGGATTACGGGCGTTTGGACGATTACACCGATGCCGCCAGACTTGAAGATGCCCGGCTGTCGGAAGCCTATCTCGCCCGATTGCAGGCGGAGATCGATTACGACGCCCTCACTACCGATGGGCAGCTCACCTATGACCTGTTCAAGCGGCAAGCGGAACGCAGCCGCCGCAATCTGGAATGGCGCTGGCATGATTTCGTATTCTCGACCAACGGCAGCCCAACGGGTGATATCCCGGCCTTCCTGATCAACCAGCATCGCGTGGACAGCGTCGCCGATGCCGAGGCGTACGTCTCGCGCCTGCGCGAGGTTGAGCGGGTGATGTCGGAAATTGCGGCGAATATCCGCACGCAAGCCGAAATGGGCATCGTGCCGCCGCAATTCGTGTTCGAGCCGGTGCGGGCCGATGCGCAGAACGTGCTGAAGGGCGCGCCCTTTGACGATGGCGAAGCCGGAACCCTGCTCCAGGATTTCACCACCAAGGTGGAGGCGCTTTCCGCACCTCCAGCCGAAAAGTCGCGCCTGATCGCTTCCGCTCGCGAGGCGCTGACCGGACCGTTTCGGCGCGGCTACGACACTTTCTTCGCCGCGATGGATGCGGTCGAACCGCTGGCGACCAGCAATGATGGCGCTTGGCGATTGCCGCGCGGAGCCGAATATTACGCGAACAATCTGCGCAATTCGACGACAACCGAATTAAGTGCCGACGCAATCCACCGCATCGGGTTGAACGAGGTCGAGCGGATCCAGGGTGAGATGCGCGCGATCATGGAGCGGGTTGGGTTTAAAGGCACGCTCCAGCAGTTCTTCGAATACATCAAGACCGATCCGCAGTTCAAATATCCGAACACGGAAGCCGGGCGGGAACAATATCTGGAGGATGCGCGCGGTTTCGTCGCGCAGGTCATGGCCAAGGCGCCGGAATATTTCCACCGCCTGCCCGAAGCGGATCTCGAAGTGCGTGCCGTAGAAGACTGGCGCGAATTGACGGCGCCGGTTGCCTTCTACAACCGCCCGGCACCGGACGGGTCACGCCCCGGCATCTATTACGTGAACCTTGCCGACATGACGCAGGTGCTGAAGCCCCAGATCGAAGGCATCAGCTATCACGAAGGCGCGCCGGGCCATCACTTCCAGATCGCCCGCGCGATGGAACTTGAAGGATTGCCGAAGTTCCGCCGGTTCGGTGGTTATGGGGTCTATTCCGAAGGCTGGGGCCTCTATGCGGAACGGCTGGGCCGCGAGATGGGCTTCTATCAGGACCCCTATTCCGAATTCGGGCATCTCAGCCTCGAACTCTGGCGCGCGGTGCGGCTGGTGACCGATACCGGCCTTCACGCCAAACGCTGGTCGCGCGAGGACGCGATCCGTTACTTCCAGGAGAACTCGCTGTTGTCGGAGCGGGATATCGTCAAGGAAGTTGAACGCTACATCAATTGGCCGGGCCAGGCGACCAGCTACAAGATGGGGCAGTTGAAGATCGTGGAACTGCGGCAGAAGGCAGAGCAGGCGCTGGGCGATCGCTTCGACATTCGCGATTTTCATGAAGTCGTGCTTGCCGATGCGGCGCTTCCGCTGGATTTGCTGGAAGAGCGGGTCGACGCGTATATCGCGCAGGCCAGATAGCGGATTGGAACGGCTCGGTGGCGGCTTACTGCTGCTGTCGAGCCGTGCTTCCCTGGCGCATTACTCAGGCGCGGTGCGCACCTTCCGCGGCAATGCCTGCCGCGATGAAGCGGTTGGCGCGGGCTGCGAGGTCTTCCGGGTCGCCGTCATTCCCCCAGACGAAATAGCGCAGCCCCAGAAACACGTTCATGCCCATGATCGCCCAGGCGTGCATCTCGCCAATGTCATCCCGCAGTTCGCCCGATTTCGCGCCGGCCCGTAGACGACCCTCAATTCGGCTGGCGATGGTTTCGTAATGCCGGCGGTAGCTTGTCGGATCGACGAATTCGGCTTCGTCGATGATGCGGTAGATTTCCTTGTGCTCCCGCGCGAACTCCAGGAAACTGCGCAAGGCGAGCCGTTCGATCGCGAGCGCCCCGGTTTCCTCGCCGATCGTCGCTACCGCCCGGCGGCCCACCTGCCGAGACATGTCGCGGACCAGCGCCCTGAAGATCGCGTCCTTGCTGTCGAAATAGGTGTAGAACGTGCCGAGCGCGGTTCCTGCCAAGCGGGTGATCGAACTGATCGAAGCCTCGTGAAAGCCTTTCTCGGCAAATTCCTGCGCGGCTGCATCCAGCAGTTTGCGCTTCGTACGGCGGCCACGGTCGGTTCTCGGCTGCTTGGCCTCTGCACCGTCCAGTTTGTCGTCCATGCTTTACCCCCGATGCGGACCCGTCGATCCGACTTCGTGTCCTACCGGTCACACCGGCCACAAGTTCCTGCCTATCGATAGTTGAAAGATGGTTCAACTTTCATTATGACCGGTGTCAGAGAGACGGTTTCGATCCGTCCGATCTATTTGCAGAGGGGAATTCTGATGGCTCTTTCGACAGCACAATGGCGCGCGGTCCTGCTGACCGGCGCGGGAATCACTGCTCTTTCGGCTATGCCCGTCGCGGCGCAGGTGCTGCCCGAGGATGAGCTGACGGAAGTGGTGTCCGCATCCTCCGACCCCGTGGAAGCGCCGGAAGTTCGCGTGGCCAGCGAGGCCGGCAGCGTCATCGTCGTCACGGCCCGCCGCCGCGAGGAACAGCTGCAGGACGTTCCCATTGCGATCACCGCCTATTCCGGCGAACAGCTGGAGCAATCCGGCGCTCTCGACATCACCGATATCGCGCAGACTACGCCGAGCGTTACGCTGGAGGCTTCGCGCGGTACCAATTCCACGCTGACAGCCTTCATTCGCGGTGTCGGCCAGCAGGATCCCGTCGCCGGTTTCGAGGCAGGCGTCGGCATCTATCTCGACGATGTTTATCTCAACCGTCCGCAGGCCGCGGTGCTCGAAATTTACGACCTCGAGCGTATCGAAGTGCTTCGCGGACCGCAGGGTACGCTTTACGGGCGCAATACCATCGGCGGCGCGATCAAATATGTCAGTCGCCGTCTGGGCGACACGCCCCGGCTGAACCTGCGTGCGACCTACGGTACCTATGATCAGGCCGATCTGACCGCCAGCTTCGCCTTGCCCATCGGGGACAGCGGCTTCGCGATTGGCGGCGGCGGCGCGGTCCTGTCGCGCGAAGGCTTCGGAACCAATCTCACCACGGGTGAGGAAAATTACGACAAGCAGATCCGCGCCGTACGCGGCACAGTCGAATATGATCGCGGACCGCTCTTCGTGCGGTTGTCGGGTGATTACACGGACGACAACAGCAATGCGCGCGGCGGCCACCGCCTGATCCCGGGTCTCGCCAGCGGTATCCAGCCGCTCGACGATGTGTACGACACGCGTGGCGGTCTGCAGGAGCCGGAGCAGGATGTCGTTGCCTATGGCGGTTCGCTGTTCGTCGAGCTTCAGGCGAGCGATTTCGTGTCGCTGCGTTCGATCACCGGCTTCCGCAAGGATGACAGCGGCACGCCAATCGACTTCGACGCGCTGCCCGCAATCGATGTCGACGTGCCCGCCTTCTACAACAACGAACAGTTCAGCCAGGAATTGCAGGCGCTGTTCGAATATGGCTCGCTGAACGGGCTGATTGGCGCTTACTACCTGAATGCCAACGCACGCACCGTGTTTGACGTGCGCCTGCCGGGCGGCGTCACTGCACTGACGGCGGGCGACGTGGATACCGAAACCTACGCGATCTTCGCCGATGCGACCTATGATTTCACTTCGCAGATCAGCCTGTCGGTAGGCGCCCGTTATACCTGGGACGAACGCACCTCCCAGGTCGATCGCGCTCTCTATCTTGGTGGGGCATCGCCTTTCTTCGGCGGAAATGGTTTCCTGTTCGTGCAGCAGACCGACTTCGAAGGCACCCGCGATTTCAAGCGCTTCACCCCGCGCGCATCGCTCAGCTACGAACCGACAGAGGACCATCTGTTCTATGCAAGCTATTCGAAGGGCTTCAAGGGCGGCGGCTTCGATCCGCGCGGTGTCGGCATCGCCGCACCCGATCTCGATGGTGATGGCATTGGCGGTGCCGGAGGCGATTACGACGATATCTACCAGTTCTTCACTTTCGAGCCGGAAACCGTCGATTCCTACGAAATCGGCTACAAGGCGTCGCTGTTTGCCAACCGCGTCAATGTCGCGCTGGCAGCGTTCCGTTCGGACTATACCGACGTGCAGATCCCCGGATCGGTTGGCACGGTAGTGAACGGCCAGCAGACCTTTGCCGGCATCACCACCAATGCGGGCGAGGCGCGCATTCAGGGTGTCGAAGTGGAAGCGAACGCGGTCGTAGCACGGGACTTCGCCGGACCGGCGAGCCGCTTCAGTCTGTCAGGCACGGCAGGCTATCTGGATGCCGAATATCTCCAGTTCATCGATGCCCGCGGCATTGACGTTGCAGATAATCGGGCCTTCCAGAACACGCCGGAATGGACCGCCAGCGGCACCGCGCTTGTGTCTCTTCCGGTGGGCGAAGGCTATGTCGACACCAGTGCGACGGTGTCCTATCGCAGTAGCACGCAGCAGTTCGAATTGCGCAATCCGCTGCTCGACCAACCGGGCTTTGCGCTGTTCAACGCCAACATCGTCTGGCATGCGCCGGGCGATCAGTTCACGCTCGGGCTGCATGGACGCAATCTGTTCGACGAACGCTACATCGTCTCAGGCTACAGCTTCCTGGCGCAGAACCCCGACACTGGCGAGTTCATCCCCAATCCGGCGACCGGCAGCCCCTATACTTCCACGCTTGGCGCAGAGGGCATCCTGACCGCCTATTACGGCAGCCCGCGTCAGGTGTTCGTAACCGCAGGCGTCAAGTTCTGAATATCTGATCCCTGGGGCCGCAGCCAGCGGGCGCGGCCCCATTCCAAGGAAACTTCACATGGCCAGTGCCGCCCTTCCGTCGTCCGGCCGCCGCGCCGGCGTGCTGGCGATGCTGCTGCTCGTCTACATCTTCAACTTCCTCGACCGGCAGATCCTTTCCATTCTGGCAGTGCCGATCAAGGCGGATCTCGGCCTGAGCGACACGGAACTCGGCGCGCTGGGCGGCATCGCCTTCGCATTTCTCTATTCCACGCTTGCCATTCCGCTCTCGCTGCTGGCGGACCGGACCAGCCGCAGCTGGGTCATAACGGTTTCGCTCGCGGTCTGGAGCGGCTTTACCGCCCTGTGCGGACTGGCCAGTAATTTCTGGCAGATGTTCCTGTTCCGCCTTGGCGTCGGCGTTGGCGAAGCGGGCGGCGTCGCGCCAAGCTATGCGATGATAGCCGATTACTTCCCGCAGAGTCAGCGTGCGCGGGCGCTGTCGATCTATTCGCTCGGCATACCGCTCGGGTCGGCGGCGGGCGTGTTGTTCGGCGGCTATATCGCCACGGCGGTGGAATGGCGTACCGCCTTCATCGTGGTGGGACTTGCAGGCGTGCTGATCGCGGTTCCTTTCAAGATGATAGTCAAAGACGCACCGCGCGGCGGGTTCGGCGATGCTGGCACCGATCTCGCGCGGCCGGCCTTTGGCACAGTCTTCCGGATCGTCTCGCGCAAGCCGAGCTTCTGGCTCCTCGCCTTCGGAGCCTCGTTCAGCTCCATCTGCGGCTACGGCCTGGCCTTCTGGCTACCCAGCCTGATGCAGCGGAGTTTTGGCCTGACCCTGATTGAGACTTCACAGTTTATCGGAGTGGTGCTGCTCATCGGCGGCTGCGCCGGCGTGCTCGGCGGCGGCTGGCTGGGCGACCGGATGGGCGGGCGCGACAAGGCAGCCTACGCGCGGGTTCCCGCGATTGCCTTCGTTCTTGCGGTGCCTCTGTTCGCTGCGGGCCTGATGACGTCTTCGGTGCCTCTCGCTCTCGCTCTGTTCCTCGTGCCGCAGGCGCTGGCCTATGTCTGGCTCGGACCGGTCCTGTCGGCCGTGCAGCATCTGGTGCCAGCGACCATGCGGGCGACGGCTTCGGCGAGCTTCCTGTTCATCAACAATCTGATCGGCCTTGGCTTCGGATCGTTGATCCTTGGCGCGGTTTCCGACGCGATGACGGCGGAATATGGGGCGGAAGCATTGCGCTATTCGATGATTGGCGCTCTGGGCTTCTACCTTCTGGCCGCCCTGTTCATGGCGATCGCGGCGAAGCACCTGCGAGGCGACTGGGTGGATTGAGGCAGCCGATCCGTCAGCACCATCCATCGTGTTGCCCTTTGTCGCGGCGGTGCTAGACAGAGCAAACGCCGATGACCGCTGACAAAACGAAAGACATGATGGCCGATATCGACCAGCTTCGCGCCGATGCCATGGCGCAGATTGCCGCATCCGACAGCCTTGAAGCGCTAGACCAGACACGTGTCGCGTTCCTCGGCAAGCAGGGCAGCATCTCGCTGCTGATGAAGACCCTGGGCAAGATGAGCCCTGAGGAACGGCAAAGCGAAGGCCCACGGCTGAATAGTCTACGCGGCGATGTCACCGACGCGACAGCGGCGAAAAAGGCCGCGTTGGAGACAGCGGCGCTCGACGCCAGGCTGGCCAGCGAGCGAGTGGATCTGTCGCTGCCCGCACCCGAAACACCGCAGGGCAGCGTGCATCCCGTGTCGCAGGTGATGGACGAACTGGCCGAGATCTTCGCCGACCTTGGTTTCGCCGTGAAGACCGGCCCTGAAATCGAGGATGACTGGCATAATTTCACCGCGCTCAACATGCCCGAAAGTCACCCGGCGCGGGCAATGCACGACACGTTCTATTTCCCCGACCGGCTGGAGGCAGGCGACGGCACATCCCGCCGCATGGTGCTGCGCACGCATACCTCGCCCGTACAGATCCGCACGATGATGGCCGAAGGCGCGCCCTTGCGCATCATCGCGCCGGGGCGGGTCTATCGCAGCGACAGCGATGCGACGCATACGCCCATGTTCCACCAGATCGAAGGGCTGGTGATCGACCGCGACATCCACCTCGGCCATCTGAAATGGACGCTGGAGACCTTCCTCAAGGCGTTCTTCGAACGGGACGATATCGTTCTGCGCCTGCGCCCCTCCTATTTCCCGTTCACCGAACCCAGCGTCGAGGTCGATCTCGGCTGGATAATGGAGAACGGCCGCCGCGTTGTTGGCGGATCGCCCGATCCCGATGGCGGCGATGGCGGCACCAGCGGCTGGATGGAAGTGCTCGGCAGCGGCATGGTGAATGCCCGTGTGCTGGAAGCTGCGGGCCTCGACCCGGCGCAATGGCAGGGCTTCGCCTTCGGCACCGGCGTCGACCGCCTGGCGATGCTGAAATACGGGATGAATGATTTGCGCGCCTTTTTCGACGGGGATGCCCGCTGGCTACATCATTACGGCTTCAGCGCCTTTGACCAGCCGACCCTCTCCAGCGGCGTGGGGGCACGAGCATGAAGTTCTCTCTCGAATGGCTCAAGGATCATCTGGAAACCGACGCTGATGTCGGAACCATCGCGGCAAAGTTGAACGCGATTGGTATCGAGGTCGAGGGGATTGAGGATCCCTCCGAAAGGCTTTCCGGCTTCCGGGTGGCCGAGGTTCTGACCGCCGCTCCGCACCCCGATGCCGACAAGCTACAGGTGCTGACAGTGGATGCCGGTTCCGGCGATCCGCTGACGGTAGTCTGCGGCGCGCCCAATGCGCGGGCCGGCATGAAGGGTGTTCTGGGCCTCCCCGGCGCAGTGGTGCCCGCGAACGGCATGGAACTGCGCCGCAGCGCCATTCGCGGTGTCGAATCAAACGGCATGATGTGTTCGGTGCGCGAGCTGGAACTTGGCGACGAACATGACGGCATTATTGAATTGCCGCAGGATGCCGTCGTCGGCACGAGCTTCGCCGATTATCGCGGCGCCAGTCCGGTGTTCGATGTTGCGATCACGCCCAATCGCCCCGATTGCATGGGCGTGCATGGCATCGCCCGAGATCTCGCGGCGGCAGGGCTGGGCAAGTTGAAACCCATTGCCACGCCTGATGTGGCGGCAAGCGGCGATTGCGAGATGGGGATCGAGGTTTCGGACCCGGAAGGCTGCCCCGCCTTGTATGCGCGGACGGTCAAGGGGATCAGCAACGCCTCGTCTCCCGAATGGATGCAGCAGCGCCTGCTATCCGCCGGTCAGCGCCCGATTACCGCGGTTGTGGACATCACCAATTACCTGATGCTCGCCTATGGGCGCCCGGCGCACGCCTATGATCTGGCGAAGCTTTCCGGCCCCATGGTCGCCCGCCGCGCTGCCGAGGGTGAGACGGTCGAGGCGCTGAACGAGAAGACCTATACTCTCGATAACACGATGACCGTCATCGCCGACCAGCGCGCCGTTCACGACATCGCCGGGATCATGGGCGGCGAGGAGTCGGGTGTCTCTGCCGACACGACCGATCTTCTGCTGGAAATCGCCTATTTCGATCCTGAGGCCATTGGCCGGACCGGGCGGCGGCTGGGTCTCACCTCCGATGCGCGTACGCGGTTCGAGCGCGGCGTGGATCCTGCTTTTCTGGACGATGGTCTGGCTTTGCTCACCGGTCTGATCGTGGAAAGCTGCGGCGGAACGCCGTCGCAGATCGTGCGGGCGGGCAAAGCGCCGACCGAGCCGATGATACTCGCTTTCGATCCCGATCTGACAAGTCGCCTAGGCGGTGTCTCATTTGCTCCCGATGAGCAGGCCACCATATTGGAAAGCCTGGATTTCGCGGTTGAGCGCGCTGATGAAGGCTGGAGCGTCACGGTTCCGCCGCGCCGCCACGATGTGGAAGGACCCGCCGATCTAGTCGAGGAAGTGGTTCGCATCCACGGGATCGACCGCGTCGAGAGCGTAGCGCTCCCGCGCGCCGAGGGCGTGGCCAAACCGGTCGCCACGCCGGAACAGCAGATGGAACGCCGCCTTCGCCGCGCTGCCGCTGCAAGGGGGCTGCACGAGGCCATTACCTGGTCCTTCCTTCCCGAAGAGCAGGCGACTTTGTTCGCGGATGACGATCAAGCTCTCTGGGTTTTGGACAATCCGATCAGCGAGGAACTGAAGGCGATGCGCCCGTCGCTCCTGCCCGGCCTGATTGCTGCGGCGAAGCGGAATGCGGATCGCGGCGCTGCGGGAACGCGCATCTTCGAACTTGGCCGCCGCTACTTCCGCGCTGCCGATGGGTCCAGCGACGAACGAGCGACGCTGGGCGTGGTTCTGGCGGGTGAAAAGGCATCGCGCGGCTGGGCGACCGGCAAGGCGCAGACATTCGATGCTTTCGACGCCAAGGCGATTGCGTTGGACCTGCTGGCAGAAGCGGGTGCGCCTGTCGACAAGCTGATGGTGATGTGCGAGGCGGGTGGCCAGTTCCACCCTGGCCAGTCCGCCACGCTGCGCCTCGGTCCAAAGAACGTGCTGGCGCGCTTCGGTGCGCTCCACCCAGGTCTGCTGGACAGGTTCGACATTCAGGGGCCGGTCATGGCTGCGGAAATCTTCCTGGAGGCAATTCCTGCCCAGAAGGGTGCGGCGACTTTCGCCCGCGCCGCTTTCGCTCCGCCCGCTTTGCAGGCCATTTCTCGCGACTTCGCCCTCCTCTTGCCGGAGGATGTCGCTGCGGGCGATCTGCTGCGCGCCGTACGCGGAGCCGACAAGGCAGCGATTGTCGATGCGCGCATCTTCGATCGATTCACCGGGCAGGGCGTGCCGGAAGGACAGAAGTCGCTGGCGGTGGAGATTACCCTGCAACCGGGAGCGAAAAGCTTCACCGATGCCGAGATCAAGGCGATTTCGGACCGCGTGGTAAAAGCGGCGGAAAAGATCGGTGCGCAATTGCGCGGCTAGACGTTGATGGACTTAGGTCAGCATCGTCGCTGACGCTGGACGCATGGGCGGGCGCATAGTAATCGCCCGCCATCATGCCAGAAAACACGTCCAACTCGCCCGCTGCCTCCGGCAACGCGTCGCGCCGCACCTTCGCCATCATTTCCCATCCCGATGCGGGCAAGACCACGCTGACGGAGAAACTGCTGCTGACCGGCGGCGCCATTCACCTGGCGGGCGAGGTAAAGGCGCGCGGGCAGGCCCGGCGTGCCCGGTCCGACTGGATGAAGATCGAGCAGCAGCGCGGCATTTCGGTGACCAGTTCGGTCATGACGTTCGAGCGCACGGATTCCGATGGCACATCCGTCATCTTCAACCTGCTCGATACGCCGGGGCATGAGGATTTCTCCGAAGACACCTATCGCACTCTGACGGCGGTCGATTCCGCGATCATGGTGATCGACGCCGCCAAGGGCATCGAACCGCAGACGCGGAAATTGTTCGAGGTCTGCCGATTGCGCTCGGTGCCGATCATCACATTCATCAACAAGGTGGACCGGGAAGGGCGACCCGGCTTTGAATTGATGGACGAAGTGGCCGACATGCTGGCGCTGGATGTCAGCCCGCAGAACTGGCCAGTCGGCATGGGCGGGCAGTTCGAAGGCATTCTCGACTTCACAACCGGCGCCATCGCCCGGCCCGAAGGACCGAGCCGCGAATTCCTGGGCAAGCGCGATGCCGATGCCACCCTGCCGGAACAATGGGCGGAGGAAGCCGAACTGGCACGAGTCGGCTATCCCGAATTCGACGTCGATGCCTACCGGAATGGCGATCTGACGCCGGTATATTTCGGATCGGCATTGAAGAATTTCGGCGTGACCGAGTTGATCGAGGCGATCTCGCAGTTCGCGCCCCCGCCGCGCGCGCAGCCTGCGGGCGAGGAGCAGGTCACACCGGGGCGGGACGAGGTCACCGGCTTCATCTTCAAGGTGCAGGCCAATATGGACCCCAACCACCGCGACCGCATCGCCTTCATGCGGCAGGTGTCGGGCACCTTCAAGCGCGGCATGAAACTGACGCCATCGGGCCTTGGCAAGCCGATCGCCATCCATTCGCCCATATTGTTCTTCGCCCAGGATCGCGAGATTGCCGACACAGCCGAAGCGGGCGACATCATCGGCATCCCCAATCACGGCACCTTGCGCGTGGGCGATACTCTGTCGGAAAAGAACGGCATTCGTTTCACCGGGCTGCCCAATTTTGCACCGGAAATATTGCGGCGGGTCGTCCTGCGGGATCCGACCAAGACCAAGCAGTTGCGGAAGGCGCTGGACGATCTTTCGGAAGAAGGCGTCATTCAGGTGTTCTACCCCGAGATCGGCGGCCAGTGGATCGTCGGCGTCGTCGGGCAATTGCAGCTTGAAGTGCTGATCTCACGCCTGTCGGCCGAATATAAGGTCGAGGCCGTTCTGGAGCCTGCGCCCTTCGCCACGGCGCGTTGGGTGACCGGACCGGAGGAACCCTTGCGCGATTTCGAGAACTTCAATCGCGCCAATCTCGCGAAGGACCGCGATGGAGATCTCGTGTTCATGGCGAAATCCGAGTGGGACGTTGGTTATCAGGCGGAAAAGCATACCGACCTGAAGTTCGGCAGCACCAAGGAGCGTTGAAGAAGCGGTGACAGGTGGCGTTCTGCGGCTTAGCATCGCCGCATGGCTGATTTTTCCGAACGCTTGAGTGCCGATCACATCGCGATGATCGAAGGCCAGCCGGTCTTCTTCACCGCGACAGCGGCTGACGAGGGTCGCATCAACCTGTCGCCCAAGGGTTATGATGCGTTCCGTATCCTGGCACCCGACCGGGTCGCCTATCTCGATCTCGGCGGTTCGGGCAACGAGACGAACGCTCATTTGCTGGCCGATGGCCGCATCACCATCATGTTCTGCAATTTCCAGCAGCCCGCGTTGATCCTGCGCATCTATGGCACGGGCATTCCCGTGCTGCCGCAGGACGATGCATGGGATGGGTTGGCGACGCATTTCACGCTGCTGCCCGGCACGCGGCAGATATTCGACATCAAGGTGGAGAGCGTTCAGACGAGTTGCGGCTGGGGCGTTCCGGTCATGGCGCTGGAGAAAGAGCGCGCCACGCTGCTTAAATTTCATGCGAAGCAAGATCCCGCCGATTGGGTCGATCAGGTGGCAGGGCCCGCCACCAGCATCGACGGCCTGCCGGTCCGCCAGACCGATCGCTTCATCGCCGGGGCTTTTCCGCCGGGGACCGAAACGCGCTAGAAGTCGTTAGTGCTGGTGACGTGATGATCAAATTCGCCAGCTACAACATCCACAAGGCCGTCGGAACAGACCGTCGCCGAGACCCAGAACGGATTATCGCCGTCCTGCGCGAGATTGATGCGGACGTCATCGCCTTGCAGGAAGCCGATCTGCGCCTTGGCGACAGGGCCAGCGTACTCCCCCGGGCAGCGCTCGACGACACGAAATGGCGTGCCGCGCCCGTCGCCCGGCGTCATCGCAGCATCGGCTGGCACGGCAATGCCCTTCTGGTCCGGCGCGACATGGAAATTGGTCCGGCCAGGGCATTGGAATTGCCGACGCTGGAGCCAAGGGGCGCGATCTGCTGCGACATCGTGGTGGAGGGCATGCCTGTGCGCGTGGTGGGTACGCACCTCGATTTGTCAGGGTTGCGGCGCCGGGAACAGGTGCGCTCGATTATCGACCAACTGGTCGGCTGTGACGGCGATTGCCCGGCTATCATCATGGGCGACTTCAACCAGTGGGGCACTCGGCGCGGGGCCATGAAGGAATTTGGCGACAACTGGCATGCGGTGGATTGCGGGCGCAGCTTTCCAAGTCGGCAGCCAATCGCCACTCTGGACCGCATCGTGGTCAGTGCTGGATGGCACTGCAGGGACAAGGGCGTGCATCACAGCGCACTGGCAGCAGTCGCATCCGACCATCTGCCGGTCTGGGCGGAACTCGAGATGCCTAAGATTTAGGCAGAGGCACAGTGCTTGTGCAACAATCCTTCGCACCTGCAGCGGATATGGGACGAAATGATGCGTCAAACGGCAGCGACAGGTAATCTGGCACGCTCGTTGCATTGAACCTCCTGCCGGCACGTCCGGACAGGAAAGAGGGGGTTTCGGTGGATTACATCATCGCCATCATCAAGCCGTTCAAGCTGGACGAAGTGCGCGAGGCGCTCGGCCTTGTCGGCGTCGCCGGCATGACCGTGACGGAGGTCAAGGGTTTCGGGCGGCAGAAAGGCCAGACCGAGATTTACCGCGGTGCGGAATATACCACCAACATGCTGCCGAAGGTGAAGCTGGAGATCGCCGCAAGTTCGGCGATGACGCCGCAAATCGTCGAGACGATCCAGCAGGTCGGCAACACGGGCAGCATCGGCGACGGCAAGATCTTCGTACTTTCGCTGGCCGACGCGACCCGCATCCGCACCGGAGAAAAAGGGGAGACCGCGCTATGATACCGGCCCACAAGTTGCACATTCCGAAACGCCTTGCAGGTCCGCTCGACCGGGTTCTTGCGGCTGGCCTGGCGAGCTGCGTCTCCCTCGCGGTCACGGCTAGCGCCAGCGCTCAGGCTTTGACCGATGAGGCGGAAGGAAGCCCCATTGCAGGTGTCACGGTCGATCCGCTGGTCCCGCCTGCGGTCGAGACCATCGTGGCTGTCGCCAATCCGGGCAATAATGCCTGGATGATGACGGCGACGATCCTCGTCCTGTTGATGATCCTTCCCGGTCTCGCCCTGTTCTATGGCGGCCTGACAAGGTCCAAGAACATGCTCTCAACGATGACGCAGGTGGGCGGCGCTGCAACGCTGGCCATGCTGATCTGGGTGATGTGGGGTTATTCCACCGCCTTCGGCCCCGAAGGCAATGCATTCTTCAGCTGGGGCAATCTGTTCCTGTCCGGCGTGACTCCGGACTCCACTGCGGCGACCTTCAGCGACGAGGTCATCAGCGAATATGTCTTCATCAGTTTCCAGATGACCTTCGCCGCGATCACCGCAGCACTAGTTGCCGGGGCGACGGTGGAGCGGCTGAAGTTTTCGGCCCTGATGCTGTTCACCGCGATCTGGCTGACGATCGTTTATTTTCCCATCGCCCACATGGTCTGGGCCGGTGGTGGGCTGCTGTTCGACGATGGCGCGCTGGATTTCGCAGGCGGCACCGTGGTGCACATCAATGCCGGTGTATCGGCGCTGATCCTCGCCATGTTCCTCGGCAAGCGGCGGGGCTATCCTTCCGAACCCATGCCGCCGCACAGCCTGACGCTGACGATGGTTGGTACGGGGCTGCTGTGGGTCGGTTGGTTCGGCTTTAACGCAGGGTCCGAACTGGAGGCGGACGGCATTGCGGGGCTGGCCATGATCAACACCTTCGTCGCGACTGCGGCTGGTGCGCTGACTTGGATGCTGATGGAGCGCTTCGCCGGGCATAAGGGTAGCGCGCTCGGCTTCTGCTCCGGCGTGATCGCGGGTCTTGTGGCCGTGACCCCGGCAGCTGGCAACAGCGGGCCGTTCGGAGCAATCGTGCTGGGCATCATCGCCTCTGTCATCGCCTATTTTGCCGTGGCGAAGCTGAAGGCGCGGCTCGGCTATGACGATGCGCTGGACGTGTTCGGCATTCACGGTGTCGCCGGTATCGTTGGCGCGATCGGCACGGGCATCGTCTACCAGCCACAATTCGGCGGCCCTGGCGATGGATCGGTCGCTCTAGCCGAACAGGTCGGCATCCAGATCTGGGCGGTTGCCGTTGCGATTGTCTGGGCTGCGGTCGGCACCACCATCGCGACCCTCATCGTCAAGGCTACCGTGGGGCTGCGCGTCACCGAGGATGTCGAGCGCGAAGGCCTCGATATCGGCGAGCATGGCGAGCGCGCCTATAACTGACACCTGAATTGACGGGGCCGGAATCTCTCCCTCCGGCCCCGTCGATGCTGTTCCTCCTGCGAACAACGCCTTTAGGGGCCGGGGCGTGCCGCTCCGGCCCTTTTTTCACGCGTTCAGGGCAGCCTTGACGAAGTCGGCACAGCGTTCGCCGATTATGATGCTGGGCGCATTGGTGTTGCCGCTGACGAGGCGCGGCATGATGCTGGCATCGGCCACCCACAAGCCGTCCACGCCGCGTGCTTTCAGGAGAGGGTCGACGACGCTGTCGCTGTCAGCTCCCATGCGGCAGGTGCCGACCGGATGATAAACCGTATCGGCGCGGCTGCGGATCATGTCGTCCAGTTCGGCATCGTTCTCGAGGTTCACGGGATGCCGGTCACGCGGTTCGTGCCGGGCGAGGGGCGGGGCTTCGACGATCCTGTGCGAAAGCCGCACGCCTGAGCGCAAGACGGCCATGTCGCGGTCATCATCGAGGAAGTTGGGATCAATTGCAGGAGCATCTGCCGCATCCGCAGAGGCAAGCCGCACGGTGCCCCGGCTTTCCGGCCGCAGCACGCAGGCATGGAGGGAAAAGCCATGACCCTTCACGCTGGTGCGCCCGTGGTCTTCCAGCATGGCGGGAACGAAGTGCCATTGTACATCGGGTGCGGGCGCGTCGGGCTGCACCGTCCAGAAGCCGCCTGCCTCGGCATAAGGCGTCGTCATCACGCCGGTTCGCTTGCGGCGATGCTCGATCATGGATTTCACCATGTTCAGCGTGCCTTCCAGCGAGTTGCCGATGAAGGAGCGGCTGTCGGTTTCCCAGCTCGACACGTAATCAATGTGGTCCTGCAGGTCGCTCCCCACTGCCGGACGGTCGGATACGACCCTGATCCCGTGGTCCCGCAAATGATCAGCGGGGCCGATGCCTGACAGCATCAGCAATTGCGGGGAATTGAACGCGCCCGCGCTCAGGATCACGCCTCCGCGCGCGGTCACGGTGCGGCGGCGGCTACCCGCGCGATAGGTGACGCCGGTGACCCGCCCGTCGGTGATCTCAAGCTTCTCGACCGTCACGCCGATCCGCACGTCCAGATTGCGCTGCCTGCGCAGCGGTTCGACATAGGCCCGGCTGGCCGACCAGCGCTCGCCATCCTTCTGCGTGACCTGGAAAATGCCGAAGCCCGCCTGATCGCCATCGTTGAAATCGTCGGTGACCGGCAATTGCAGGGCGGCGGCGCTTTCGACGAATTCGCGGCTGCCGGGATTCGGCCAGTGCTGGTCGGATACGTGGAGCGGGCCGTCGCCGCCGTGATACTGGCTGGAACCGCGTTCATTATGTTCGCTGCGGCGGAACCAGGGCAGCACATCGTCATAGGACCAGCCGGTGCAACCCAGCGCCGCCCAATTGTCATAGTCCCACTTGTTGCCGCGGATATAGATCATCGCGTTGATCGCACTCGAACCGCCAAGCCCCTTGCCGCGCGGCTGATATCCGACGCGGCCGTTCAGGCCCTTTTGTGGGACGGTTTCGTAGCGATAGTTCTGGCTGCCGCGCAGGAACGGCATGAAACCGGGCGTCTTCACCAGCATGTCGTTGTTGCGCCCGCCCGCTTCGAGCAGGCAGACCTTGCGGGTGCCATCCTCGGCCAGACGGCCTGCCGCCGCACTGCCGGCGCTGCCGCCACCCACGACGATGATGTCGAATTCGTCCATATGTCCCTCTCCCTTGCAGCCGGTTGTTCTGGCCTTTGCGGGTGAGGTTAGGATGACGACGGACGCGCTGCAATCGCCTTCTGCATGGCGGGCAGGTCGTGCACCGCTAAGGCGAACCTTCGCCATCTTTGTCGTGAATTTCTATCGGAGCCTCTTGCTGGGCGAGCCATTCCTGCCGGATTACCGCGCTGCTCTTCCGCGAACCGTCGTGGCTCCAGCCGGGTTCGCGCCAGAGGTACGACAATTTGTGCCGCCAGGGTGCTGCGTAAACGTCACGTGCCATGCCGATCCATTCATGCAGCACCGCCCAGATCAGGTTAAAGCTGCCAAGCTGTCTGACGATGCCGTAACGCGGCTGCTCCACATCGCTTTCGCGCTCGAATGTGCCGAACATCCGGTCCCAGATAATGAAAGTGCCGGCGAAGTTCCGGTCGAGATAGATGGGATTGGTCGCATGATGTACCCGGTGGTGGCTGGGCGTGTTCATCACCGCCTCGAACCATCTGGGCATCCTGCGCACCGCTTCGGTATGAATCCAGAATTGATAGATCAGGTTCAGCGCGCCGCAGAAGATGATCATGGTCGGGTGGAACCCTGCCAGTGCCAGCGGGAGGCGAAAGACGAAGCTCATCGCGATGAAGCCGGTCCAGCTTTGCCTGAGCGCGGTCGACAGATTGTAGTGCTGGCTGGAATGGTGGTTGACATGACTGGCCCAGAACCAGCGGATGCGATGGGCGCTGCGGTGGAAATAGTAATAAGCGAGATCGTCCAGCACGAAACAGAGCGGCCAGGCCCACCACGCCCAGCCGATCGTGGTCAGGCGTATGTCATAGGCGAGGAAGAGCAGGGCGAGAATCAACCCCCCCGTCAGCGCGCCCGCCACGGTGCTGCCGAGACCGAAGGCGAGGCTGACCGCCGTATCGCGCGTTTCATATGCATGCCGCGCCCGGCGCCGAGCCCAGATCATCTCGGCAAGCACCAGCACCACGAAGGCGGGCACGGCGTAATCGACGGGAGAGAAATCGGGCATGGCGCTCAGTTGCTCCCTCCGATCCGTTTTTCCCAGATGTCGGCTTCGGCACCCAGGTCGAGCGTGACCGTGCCGAATTGCCTGTCCGCCGCATCTATCGTGAGCCGTCCTTCATGGCTGCCTACAACTGCTCCGAAGGTAAGTATTCGCGCAGCATGATGCGTACCATGAACCCGCAGCAGCATGGTTCTGCCGCGCTTGTCGGCAAGAAGGGCCGCATGGCCGCTCGTGTCCAGCGCTACCTCTACAGGCTGGAAGGAATGGTCGGCTTCCTGTGCAAGGCGTCGTGCCTCGGCTTCGTCGCGGATTTCACGCTCGGGGCCTAATTCCAGCTTGCGCACAAGCCAGATCAGCATCGCGACCGCCATCAGCGATCCGCCGAATTGCAGAAGCTGGTCGGGCATTGCGCGGCTTTCCTTCAATCTCGCACTGGCGTTTCGTGCCGGGCTGAGCCTATTAGCGCTCAGATGAGGGGAATTGCCATGAAAACAGCTAGCCGAGCAACTTCGTCATTTGCAGTGCTCGTGTCGGCGCTTGCGCTCGCCGCCGGTTCTGCAAGTGTACAAGCCCAGACCACCGCGTTCGATCCGATTGCCGCCGTAGAGGCGCAGGCCGACCGCACGGCGCAGGTCGCGCGCGATATCTGGGAATTCGCCGAGGTCGGTTATCAGGAAGAGCGTTCGAGTGCCTTGCTGCAAAGCCAGTTGACTGAAGAAGGCTTCTCCATCCGCAAGGGCGTAGCAGGCATTCCCACCGCCTTCGTCGCGGAATATGGCAGCGGCGGCCCGGTCATCGCCATTCTCGCGGAATTCGACGCGCTCCCGGGCCTCAGCCAGTCGGACGATCCGGTCCGGACCGAAGTTGCCGGACGGCACGCCGCCCACGCCTGCGGACACAATCTTTTCGGTGCTGGATCGCTAACGGCTGCGATTGCCGTGGGCCAATGGTTGGAAGCGACGGGCACGCCGGGCCGCGTCAGGCTCTACGGCGCTCCGGCCGAGGAAGGCGGTTCGGGCAAGGTCTACATGGTGCGCGAAGGCCTGTTCGACGATGTGGACGTGGCCCTGCACTGGCACGCCGACGACGAGAACAGCGCCGCTGCCCGCACGACTCTCGCAAATCGCAGCGCCAAGTTTCGCTTCCGCGGCCAGTCCGCTCATGCTGCCGGCGCACCGGATCGCGGGCGGTCGGCGCTGGACGGAGTCGAAGCCTTCAACATGATGGTAAACATGATGCGGGAACATGTCCCGCAGGACTCGCGCATCCACTAGGTCATAACGGAAGGCGGCAACGCGCCGAACGTGGTGCCCGACTTTGCCGAAGTGTTCTATTATGTTCGCCATCCCGATCCCGCCGGGGTGGAGGCGATCTGGAGCCGGTTGGAACAGGCCGCGCGCGGCGCCGCGATGGGAACCGGTGTCGAAGTCGATTGGGAGGTGATCCACGGCAACAATCCGCTGCTGGTGAACGAGGCGCTGGCACGGATGATGGACGGGAAACTGCGGCAAGTGGGCGGCGTCGAATATACGCCGGAAGAACGCGCCTTCGCCGAACGTCTGGCCGTGAGCCTTGGCGATGCAGCGCAGCCGCTTGAGCAGGCGCAGCGGATCGAACCTTATACCTCGTCGCTGGGCTATGGATCGACCGATGTGGGCGATGTTTCCTATGCCGCGCCGACGGTCGGGCTGCGCACCGCCACTTGGGTTCCGGGCACCAGCGCGCATAGCTGGCAATCGGCGGCGGCGAGCGGTTCGTCCATCGGCTTCAAGGGCGCGCAGGTTGCCGCCAAGACCTTGACCCTGGCGGCGGTCGAACTCTTCACGAACCCGCAGTTGCGCGCAGCGGCGAAAGCGGAGTTCGAAGCGGCCAGAGGTGCGGATTACGAGTACAAGTCGCTTCTCGGCGACCGTGATCCGCCGCTCGACTACCGGGACTGACGAATTAGCCAGCGCTGCGGGCGGCGAGGGCTTCCATGGCCGGGCGGACCGGCGCAATGTCGTATCCAGCCGCCGCCGCACTTTCTGCAATGGCGGCTGGGTCATCTCCCTCGGACGCGCGGGCCAGCGCCCATAACAACGTCGAGCGTGTGCCGCTGCGGCAATAGGCCAGGATTTTGCCTTCGGCCTGCTTCAGAGCCGCAGCCATCGCTTCGACTGCCTCGGGTCCGAAACCTGCCTGCCCGATCGGGATGGCTAAATACTCTAGGCCCGCGGCACGCGCGGCCTGGGCGATCGCCGCGCCTGCCGGCTGGCCGGCCTCTTCCCCGTCAGGGCGATTGTTGACGATCAGGGTCACGCCCTGCTCCACCGCCTCCACGATTGCAGCCGCATCGATTTGCGGACTCGCCAGGACCCGGTCCGACAATTTCCTGAAGTCGCTCATGTCGAGGGAGCCTCGAACGGCTCGGCCTCGGCCAGCGCGCGCTGCTTGGCGCGCCTGTCGCGCTGCACCATGTTGAGCAGCTCGACCCCCACCGAGAAACCCATCGCCGCATAGATATAGCCCTTGGGAACGTGAAAGCCGAAGCCATCCGCAATCAGCACGAGGCCGATCATGACCAGGAAGGCCAGCGCCAGCATGACCAGCGTCGGGTTACGGTCGATGAAGCGGGACAGCGGATTGGCGGCCACCAGCATGATACCAACGGTGATGACGACGGCTATTACCATGATGGGAATTTCGTCCGTCATGCCGACCGCCGTCAGGATCGAATCGATGGAGAAGACCATGTCGATGGCGATGATCTGCGCGATGGCTGCGGTGAAGGTGATTTCGGCAGCGCCGCTGGTCTTGTCCAGCAGGTCACCGGATTTGTCCTCCGGCTCCATCGAGTGATGGATTTCCTTGGTCGCCTTCCACAGCAGGAACAGTCCGCCGACAAGCAGGATGAGGTCGCGACCCGAGAAAGCCGTCTCGAACGTCGGCGCGCCATATTCGTTAGGCGTTCCTTCGATGCCAAGATCGAATAACGGCGTCTGCAGGGTGACCAGCCAGCCGATGAGCATCAGCATACCGATTCGCATGACAAGTGCGAGGAGCAGACCGATACGGCGGGCTTTTTCCTGCTGATGCGCAGGCAGTTTGTTCGACAGGATCGCGATGAAGATGAGATTGTCGATACCCAGAACCACTTCCAGAACGATCAACGTGAGAAGGGCCGCCCACGCAGCTGGGTCCGAAAAAAGTGCGAGTATATCCATGCTGCTGCTCCTGCCCAGTCGCGCATCATGGCGCAAGAGCATGGTGCAACCGCCATGCTAAAATGTCACATTTTCGTTTCAGTAGGGGCGAAACCCTTAAATCATTCGCGTGACCAAGTATTTTGCGCTATGATACTGGTTTGAAAGGTGGGGATGCGAAATAATTCGTGTCGCACCAGCTCCGGCGCGGTCCGTCCACGCAGCCGGTTCGGGGAAGAGGACGGCGAGACGAAGGTACGTTCTGGACTATGGGTTACGATAAAGGCCGCCGTGGCCGCGGCAGGGACAAGCGCGACGGATTCGGGGAAGACAGCTTCGACCCCTTCGGTGGCGGCGGTGATAATTTCGGTGGCGGCGGTGACCGTTTCGGCGGAGGCGGCGATCGCTTCGGCGGCGGTGACCGTTTCGGTGGCGGAGGCGGTGGTGATCGCTTCGGCGGCGGAGGCGGCGGTGACCGTTTCGGCGGTGGCGGCAATCGCGGCGGCGGCTTCGGTGGCGGCGCTGGCGGTGGACGCCCGGGCGGCGGTGCTGGAGGCGGCGGGTTCAACCGCATGCCGGCGCAGGTCGTCGGGACCGGCAAGGGAACCGTCAAATTCTTCAACTCGCAGAAAGGCTTCGGCTTCGTTGCGCAGGAAGGCGGCGGCGAGGACGTTTTCGTTCACATCAGCGCTGTCGAACGTGCGGGTCTCGAAGGGCTTGCCGAAGGGCAGGAACTCGAATTCAACCTCGTTGATCGCGGCGGCAAGATCTCCGCTCAGGACCTGCAGGTCGTGGGCGATGTGATTCCTGTCTCCGGCGGCGGTGGTGGCAACGCAGGCGGCGATCGCCCCGAGCGCGGAGCCCCGCAGCGCGAATTGACCGGTGAGAAGGCAACCGGCACGGTCAAGTTCTTCAACGCCATGAAGGGTTTCGGCTTCATCGTTCGTGACGACGGTCAGCCTGATGCTTTCGTACATATCAGCGCGGTAGAACGTTCGGGTCTGCGCGAGATCAATGAAGGCGACAAGTTCGAGTTCGACCTTGAAGTTGATCGCCGCGGCAAGCATTCCGCAGTAAATCTGGTGCCGATCCAGAGTTGATAAATTGGGCAGGTGCGGGGGTTTCTGACCTGCCATCTCGTCTGAACAACGCCGCTTACAATGCGCGCTGACAATGGCGGCTTCCTTGACGGTAGCCGCCATTTGTCGTTTTAGGCGGTGGTCTACCTCGCCGAATTCATCGTTAACCGCGGCGTTCAAAGCACCTAATGTCCGAAGGATGACCCTGCATGACGATCACCCCGCTGATGCCCGTTTACCCCCGTTGCGATGTGCGGCCGGTACGTGGCGAGAACTGTCACCTGATCGATGAAGACGGCACCCGCTATCTGGATTTCGCCAGCGGCATTGCAGTCAATCTGCTCGGCCATTCCCATCCCGGCCTGATTGGCGCCATTCAGCGCCAGGCGGAAACGCTCATGCACGTTTCCAACCTCTATGGCAGCCCGCAAGGCGAGCGGCTTGCTCGGCAACTGGTCGACAACACTTTCGCCGACACGGTCTTCTTCACCAATTCTGGTGCCGAGGCGGTCGAAACCGCCATCAAGACGGCGCGCGCCTATCACCAGTCCGGGGGTGACGAGAACCGAACGGAGCTGATCACCTTTTCCAACGCATTCCACGGACGCACGATGGCCACGATCAGCGCGTCCAATCAGGAAAAAATGCATAAGGGATTCCAGCCGCTGTTGCCGGGCTTCCGCTATGCTGAGTGGAACGATCTGGAATCGGCCAAGGCGCTGATGGGTCCGAATACCGCTGGCTTTCTTGTCGAGCCGATCCAGGGAGAGGGCGGCATCCGCCCTGCAAGCCAGGAGTTCCTGTCCGGGCTAAGAGCTTTGGCCGATGAGCACGATCTCATGCTGGTCATGGATGAAGTGCAATGCGGCGTCGCCCGCACCGGCAGACTTTATGCCCACGAATTGTACGGGGTCACTCCCGACATCATGGCGACTGCAAAGGGCATAGGCGGCGGTTTTCCGCTGGGCGCCTGCCTCGCAACGGAAAAGGCCGCGCGCGGAATGACTTACGGCACCCATGGATCGACTTATGGCGGCAACCCCCTCGCAATGGCTGCCGGCAGCGCCGTCATGGAAGCGGTCGCGAATGAGGAATTTCTGGCAAGTGTCCGGGACAAAGGCGAACGGCTACGCAGCGGGCTCGAACAGTTCATTGGGAATTATCCGGACCTGTTCGAATCCGTACGCGGTGCGGGTCTGATGCTGGGACTGAAGATGAAGGTGGAAAGCCGTCCATTCTTCGTCCACCTGCGTGACAATCACCAGCTTTTGACCGTTGCTGCCGGGGACAACACCTTGCGATTGCTGCCGCCTTTGGTCCTGGACGATGCCGAAATCGAAGAGTTTTTCGCCAAGCTCTCCGCCGGAGCCGACGACTACGTCATCCCGGACGCGGCCTGATGAGCATCCGGCATTTCCTCGATCTATCCGCCGCCGGCTCCGATGCTCTGGCGGCAATGATCGACGATGCCGTTACTCGCAAATCAGCGCGCGCAAACCTGCCGAAGGGAGCACGGGATCCTGATGGGCCGCTCGATGGCAATCTGCTGGCGATGATCTTCGAAAAGAACTCGACACGTACGCGGGTCAGTTTCGACGTCGCCATGCGGCAATTGGGTGGCAGCGCGCTTATCATGGAGGCTGGATCGACGCAGATCGGCAGAGGGGAGAGCGTTGCAGATACGGCGCGCGTCCTGAGCCGGATGGTCGATGCCATCATGATCCGCACCGACGATCACGCCAAGATCGAGGAACTGGCACATTACGCCACGGTGCCGATAATCAACGGCCTAACGGATAGGTCGCATCCGTGTCAGATCATGGCCGACCTGCTGACCCTGGTGGAACATGGCAAGACGCTTCAGGGTCTTGAACTCGCCTGGCTGGGCGATGGGAACAATGTTCTGAATTCCATTCTGGAAGCTGCCGGTTTGCTGAAGTTCAACGTCCGGATAGCCGTTCCGGAAGGGTACGATCCGGACGCGGAGTTCGTAACGGCAGCTCGCAAGAACGGCGCGCGTGTGACAGTCACGCGCGATCCGGTCGAAGCGGCCAGCGATGCCGATGTGATCGTGACCGATACATGGGTCTCGATGGGGCAGGACCACGCCGCGCCGAAACTGGCGGCCATGGCTCCGTATCAGGTCGACAACACCCTGCTGGCGAAAGCCAGACCGGATGCGGTGTTCCTGCACTGCCTTCCCGCGCATGTCGGCGAGGAAGTCAGCGAAACAGTCTTCGAAGGCTCGCAATCGCTGGTGTTCGACGAAGCCGAAAATCGCGTGCATGCACAGAAATCGATTCTGCTCTGGTGTTTCGGAAAGCTCTGAACCGCAGCAGTCCCAAGGTCTTTGAATTGGGACACGCTTACCCATATGAGTGCGGATGACACAAGCTATCCGCACGCCTTCCCGCAGTTCCGAAGAAACCTATGCAGACCAGGTAATGGGGTTCACGATCGCGTCGCGAAACGCACGCGGTCGTGCCGTTAGACTCGACAGATCCATAGATGCGATCCTTGCGGCGCACGATTATCCGCCGGCAATCACCCACTGCCTGGCCGAAGCACTGGTTCTGTCCGCACTGATCGGCAGCCTTCTCAAGGAAGAAGGCAGTCAGATGACGATGCAGGCCCAGACACAGGGTGGCGTAATCCGGCTGCTCGCCTGCGACTATAAGGGCGGCGAATTGCGCGGCTACATAGATTTTGATGCGGATCGGCTGAACGAATTGGGTGCCAACCCTTCGCTGAAATCTCTGTTTGGCGAGGGTTATCTGGCCATGACCTTCGATCGTTCGGGGGGGAAAGGCCGCTATCAAGGTATCGTACCGCTTGAGGGTGAAACTCTGGGGGAGGCTTGCGAGTCCTATTTCGTCCAATCCGAGCAGGTTCCGACGCTGATACGAGTAGCCGTGCAGGCCGGACCGAACGGCTGCGTCGCTGGCGGTCTTCTCGTACAGCACCTTGCAGACGGCGAAGAAGGCCGGGAACGGCTGCACGTACGCCTCGACCATCCCGAGTGGGATCACGTTGCGGTCATGGCGGGCAGTATCCGGCATGACGAATTGGCAGATGCGGATCTTTCTCTTGAAGCTCTCGTCTGGCGACTGTTTCACGAGGAGGATGAAGTAAGGATACAGACGGGCACCAGGCTGGAACGAGGGTGCCGTTGCTCGGTTGAGCATTACCGATCCATCATCTCTCGCTTCCCTGCAGCGGAACAGGATGAGATGAGGGACGACGACGGGAAAATAATGGTGGACTGTGCGTTCTGCTCGAAGACGTTCGAGATTACCTGACGCGCCAGCTTATGCCCGGTCGCCTCTCGTCCGAACGCCAGCCACTGCTTAGGAATGGAAAAGAAGATGATGATCCGTGATTTATCGGAGCGTGTCGGCTCTTTCGGCATGATGCGTTTATTGGCAGCACTGCTCGCCCTACCCGTGGCGATCTCCGGGTATCCAGCGATTGCGCAGGCACCCGAATTGCCGATGTTGAGCAGTGTCGAGCGCGGACTCTGGCAGCTGCGGTACCGTAGCGGTTCTGGTCCGAGAAACGTTTGCGTGAGAAGCGGGCAGGAATTGATCAAGCTGAAGCATGGCGGAAGCGATTGCAGCCGGTTCGTGGTCGAGAATGGGGCGAAGCAGGTGACCGTTCAGTATACATGCCAGGGGAATGGATACGGGCGGACCAGCATCCGTAAGGAGACAGCAAGTCTCGTACAGATCGATAGCCAGGGCATATCAGGCGGCATGCCGTTCGAGCTTTCGGCGGAAGCTCGCCGGACAGGGGCGTGCCGCTAGAGATAGCTGCGCGGAAGAAATGCGTTGTAGGCTGCAGGCCTTCACCCTAGCGCAAGTGACATGAAGTCAACACAGGACAGCATCGCGGTCGTGCTGCTTTCGGGCGGCCTGGACTCCATGGTTTCGGCTGCACTCGCCGCGGAGCAGGGTTTCGCGATCCATGCTCTCACGGTGAATTACGGGCAGCGCCATGCCTGCGAGATCGAAGCTGCAAAACTCATAGCGGAAAAATTGGGCGCCGCGCGCCATATCGTGATGCCGCTGGATATGCGGCCCTTCGGCGGCTCTGCCCTGACGGCTGACATCGCCGTTCCGAAATCCGGTGTGGCGGAGGGGATCCCTGTCACCTATGTTCCGGCACGGAACCTCGTGTTTCTTGCGCTGACCACTGCGTTCGCGGAAGCGAGCAGGTCTTCGGACATATTCATCGGGGTGAACGCTCTGGACTATTCCGGTTATCCCGATTGCCGGCCGGAATTCATCGCTTCTTTCGAGAAAACGGCACGCCTGGCGACCAGAGCGGGGGTCGAAGGTGAAGGGTTTCGCATCCACGCTCCGTTGCAGCATATGAGCAAGGCGGACATCGCCCGCGAAGCGGCGCGCCTCTCGCTTGATCCTGCCTGGAGCTGGTCCTGCTACGATCCCGCGCCCGAGGGCTTGGCCTGCGGCACATGCGACAGTTGTCGCCTGCGCCGAAAGGGCTTTACCGAAGCGGGATTGATGGACAATACTGCCTACGCCGAAGAATAGCCGGCGAACTAGGGCGGACGGGAGAGATCGATTGAACGCAGAGCAGGCTCCACCGGTCACAGCGGATGCAAACCAACCGGTAGCGGCCTATAGCTGGTATGCCCTCAGCGTCCTGGTCCTGGTCTACGTTCTAAATTTCATCGATCGCCAGATACTTTCGATACTCGCGAATGACATCAAGGCCGATCTGGGAGTGGAGGATGACTACCTCGGCTTCCTTTACGGCACGGCATTCGCCGTATTCTATGCGCTTTTCGGTATTCCCCTGGGTAAATTGGCGGATAGCTGGAAACGGGTTCGACTGATGAGCATCGGACTGGCGCTGTGGTCGACGATGACGGCGCTGTCTGGCTTTGCGAAGAATGGCGCAGTGCTGACCTTTGCCCGCGCAGGGGTGGGGATCGGCGAGGCCACGGCAAGCCCCTCTGCCTACTCACTGATTTCCGACTGGTTCCCGGCAAGGCTACGGGCGACGGCTCTCGCCATCTACTCCTCAGGGCTTTACATCGGCGGCGGCATTTCCCTGCTGATCGGCGGTCTGATCGTCGAGAAGTGGAACGAGAGCTATCCGGGAGGTGGACCGTTCGATCTGGCCGGTTGGCAGGTCGCCTTCATCGCTGTGGGTCTGCCAGGCCTGCTGCTGGCCATATGGGTTCTTACGCTGCGCGAGCCTATCCGCGGAGCAATAGACGGATTGCCGACCAAGCACGACCCGCACCCATTTCGCGGATTTTTTCAGGAATTGCTGCAGATCATTCCGCCTTTCACCCTGATCGGTGCTGGCATGCGAGGAATGGGCGCTCTGGCAATCAACATAGCCGGCGGGATTGCAATTGCATGTGTCGCTTGGGCACTGATTGTGCTCACCGGAGTTCGAGACCAGTGGGTCTTCCTCGGCGTGGGGTATTATGCAATCTTCAGCTGGGTCGTCGCCCTGCACTCGCGCGACCTGCCCACGTTCCGCCTTACGTGGGCATCGCCGGCCTTTCTGTGCACGATCCTCGGCTATGGCATGGTGGCGTTCACGGCCTATACGATGTCGTACTGGACCGCTCCTTATGCTGAACGTGTTTTCCTGGTTCCCAAAACCGAACTGGGCCTGGCGATCGGCGCTCCGGCAGCTGTGGCCGGTTTCCTCGGGGTTATTCTCGGCGGCCGTGTCGCCGATTACCTGTTCGAGCGGTATGCTTCAGGCCGCGTCTTCGTCATCATGTTCGGGCTGCTCACGCCGGTGCCCGTAGCATATCTGATGTTTAATACTGACGATCTGACGCTCTTCTACATTCTTGCTTTCATGGCCCAGATGTTGTCGGCATCGGCGCTGGGCGCTGCTGCCGCTACAAGCCAGGCACTGGTCCTGCCGAGGATGCGCGGCATTGCCACCGCGACGTTCTTTCTGGCGACAACCTTGGTGGGACTCGCTCTCGGACCGTTCACGGCTGGCTATGTGTCGGCTTTGAACGGTGATGATCTTGGCAAAGGAGTGCTCGCAACGTTGTGGGCTGCTCCAATCGGCTTCGTATTGCTGTTGGCAGCTATCAGGCTAGTCCCGGCGGCGAGTGCAAACATGGTCCGGATTGCACGCGACGCCGGGGAAGAAGACATTACGAACGGGTAAGGACCCCGCACGCAATACGTGGGCCTGCGTCACCAGCCGGTTCGGTACGATAGTCATCGGGGCCGCTGTGAATCATCACTGCAGTGCCATCTGCATCGAAGATCCAATTCAGCACTTGCGCACGAGTTCCGGTAAGATCGGCGGTCAAGGAAGCCCTGCCGGACGGCTCCACGCGGAGATTTGGAAGGTCTCCAAGGTGCGCGCCAGCGGGATTGAGCGTTCCATGCTCCTGATCAGTCGGGTTCAGGTGCCCGCCGGCTGATGTGAAGTCCGGGCGGGCGCACTGTCCAGTCGTGTGCAGGTGGAAGCCGTGCACGCCAGCGGGAACGGCAGTGGTAGTCACGGCGATTGACATTGTTTCGCCTCGCTCCAGCAGTCGCGCGGTGCCTACCTGTGTACCGTCTGCGTTGATGAGGTCGGCTGTTGCGATCGTCTGCTCAGTCATGTCGCTGAAGGTAGAGCAGCCTGCCAACATCAGTGTCGCAGCGGCGAGGCTTGTCGCTAGATTACGGGTCATGATCTCTCCTGATTATAATCGGAACTATATGACCAACGAAAAAGGGGCCGGATTTCTCCGGCCCCTTTCCTTTTTCTTTTCGCTTGCCGCGAAAATTACATGCCCGAGCCCGGACCGTATGTGATTTCCACACGACGGTTCTGGAGTTCGCGAACACCATCGGCGGTCGGAACGCGGGGGTTTGCTTCACCAAGAGCTTCGCTGTTGATGTTGCTTGTCGGGAGACCGCGACCGGTAAGGTAAGCGCGGACCGAGTCGTTACGACGCTCAGCAAGGCCGAGGTTATAAGCGACGGTACCCGAACGATCGGTGTAACCAGCCAGCATGACCGATGCATTACCGCAATTACGATATGCCGTTGCCGCATTGTCGAGGATCGAAGCCGCTTCCGGCGTGATCGTCGATTCGTCCCAGTTGAAGAAGACGATATACGGACCCGTGTTGCACTGCACCGCAGCCGGGGGCGGCGGGGGAGGCGGCGGCGGGGGAGGCGGCGGCGGGGGCGGCGGCGGCGGCGGGGGCGGCGGGGGAAGGATCTCTTCGCCACCGAAGTTGAACGTCAGCGTTCCCAGAATGGAATGCGTACGCAGCTTACCGTCGATATCCCGGCCCAGAGCGTCGATGAGCTGAACATCTTCCGCCGTGAACATGCGATACTTGAGGCCGACATCCACACTGTCATTCAGAGGAGCGCGAACGCCTGCAAGAATCTGCCAGGCGAAGCCGGTGTCGGAATCATTGAACGCATCCGGAGCCGAAACCTGGATAGAAGAATCCAGATCGGTACGGGCAACGCCCACACCGCCACCCACGAAGCCCTGAAGGCTGTCATCATCGCCGAAATCAGCAAGGCCGTTCAGCATGAAGCTGAGGGCGTTGACCGAACCGTCCGAGGCGAAGGTGCCTGCGCCGGAGGTCCCGTTGCCGACGAGAACGCCACCGGGGCCGACGATCAGATTGTCGATATCCGCATCGCGATAGCTGGCTTCAGCTTCGAGACGAACGGGACCGAAGTCGTAACCGACGATACCGCCGGCGTCGTAGCCGTAGTCCGTGTCAGCCGTGATGGTGTCTGCACCACCATCGACATCAAGATCGATGTCTTCGACGATCATTGCGCCACCATCGAGCTCGACGTACCATTGTCCGTCGCGCGCGAGGGCTGGCGACGCAAGGGCCGTCGAAGCCATCGCCATTCCTATGACGAGTTTCCGCATTAGATAAATCCCCTTTATAGCGAAACTAATTCCACCGAGTGGCGTGTTTTCTAACTTCTCCACCGGAGGGTGGCAAGCGGGCATTCTTCGAGAACTGTTGCAAGAAAGCATCGAATGGCGAAGCCGCTGCAAAAAAGGTGCCGTGAATAAACCCTCCTGTGGCGCCGTAACGAAGCGGATTGTCAATTGTTCCCGGCGGGCGGGGGCAGTAGTTTCGCTGTTTCCAGTGCTTCGATGAGCCTGGCGATAGTATTCCGAGCCTCAAGATCAATGGTGGTGCCGCCCTCTACTGGCGGTATTGCCGGAACCCGTCGCCACCCGTTCGAATAAAACAGGTTCTGTGACGCGGCGTGATCGTGGATCTGCATGCCGGGGGCGGGCTTGATGAAGAGCCAGTTAGCTGCCTGATACCCTGCAATTTCGCCGTCATGCCCGTGCCATGAACCGCTGGCGGAAGCCCCGACGATCCAGCACTCGCCTTCGCGTGGCTCGGCGGGCGGAAGGGCGCTTTCACCTTCGACGCAAGCATGCAGGAGAATATCCGCCAGCGCATGCGCCTCGTTAACAAAGAATTCTTTCTGCGCCTGCCCGGCGAGCATGGCTATGTTGCGGCCCGCGAAGGCTCTCCGGTTCGGCGGCAGAATAGATGGTTGCCTGTGCCCCATTGGCCCAGACGATCCGCTTGCGCGAAGGTTCGAACTCCGGCTGGCGATGCGGCGCGCAGGCGGCGAGTATGCCGCTTTCGCCCTCGACCAGCACCTGCCGCACCTCGCCGATCGAGGCTCCGATCAGCGCGATCCGCGCGTCCGGATTGCGCCGGGCGACCTGCTGCACCCATTCAGCGCCTGCGCGCGTCTTGCCGAAGCCTCGCCCGGCGCAGATCAGCCAGATGCTCCAGTCGCCCGGTGGCGGCAACTGCTCGGGCCGGGCCCACAAGCTCCAGTGCCAGCGCAGATCGTCCCGTTCCTTGTCCGACAGTCCGGATAGGAAGATCATGCGTTCCTCGTGCGGCAGGGTCAGCAAGAAGCGCAGCCGCCCGGTCGCATTCACGATAAAGGCTCGCTGCCGTCCGGCTGTTCACCGCCGCTCACCCGGTATACCCCGTCTTCCTCGACAAGGGCGGTGATGGTCTGCTCGCGCGCCTGCATCGCGTCGAGCTTGGCATTTATCGAAGCGAAGATCGCCTCCTCGTCCTCGATCTCCCGAATGGCGCGTTGCCGCTTCACCGTCTCGCGGTGAGCGGCAAGCAGACGGAAGGCGGTTCCGTTGTCGAACTTGCGCTTGGCGCGTGCCTTTGCCTTGTCGCCGCCCTCCAGTTCTCCGACCCGCAGCCGGTGCAGCAGGTCCATCTCAAGGTTATCATAACCCTCGCACAAGGCGTCGAACCAGGCGGCGGCGAATTCCGGATCCTGCCTGCGAAGGCGATACGGCATGCTGACATCGACCTTGGCGCGCCGTGCGGCGGCGGCCACATTCGATGTCTGGGCCAGCGCATCGAGGAAGCCCTTGCGCCACTGCGGACCGGGCCGCCGGCGCGCTGCACCGGCAGCGGATTTCTTGACCATCGGCCACCCATCCCTGTTGCTGATTGTCGATTAGCGTCGCGAGAGCATACCGAAGTCTGGGCCGAGAGCGCGGCTTCAAGCCTGCTGCCGAGGGGCCGTTTCGATTCGGACTATCGCGATGTTCCTTTTCCCTAACCAAAGAGCGTCACGGTGTCAACATAAAATAACCATAGAGGTTAAATAATGAGCGTTGCGGCGGATTGGTCCCGCGTCTAAGCAGCGCCTTTCCCGCTAACCGATCGAGCCGACATGCTACGCAGCCTTTACAACTGGACGATGGAAAAGGCCGCGCATCGCCATGCGGTCTGGTGGCTTGCCTTCATCTGCTTCATCGAATCGAGCTTCTTCCCCATTCCTCCGCATCCGCTGCTGGGGTTGATGTGCCTGGCGGAACCGAAGAAGGCGCTGCGCTTCGGCATCATCGCCACGGCTGCATCCGTGGCCGGGGCGTTGTTGGGATATGCGATCGGCTATGGGTTGTACGATGCCCTTGGAGCGCAAATCATCACATTTCTGGGTCTGACGGAAAGCTTCCCGGTCGCTGCCTGTTACCTGCGCGAATATGACGTGGAGGTCATTCTCATTGCCGGTGCGACTCCGGTGCCGTTCAAACTTCTGACAATCACCGCCGGCTTCATCGAAATGGCGCTGATCCCCTTCATCCTGGCCAGCATAGCGGGGCGGGGCATGATTTTCATCACGGTCGGCCTGCTGTTCCGCTTGTTCGGGGCGCCGATCAAGCGCTTCATCGACCGGTATCTCGGAATGGTCACGGCCGCTTTCGTGCTGCTGGTGGTGGGCGGCTTCCTGGTTCTGACCCAATTGGGCGATGGGGACAGCGCAGAGCCGTCCCCATGCGATACTGTAACCAGCCCCGACGGCCGGTTGTAGGTTTCAGCTGGTGAAGCTTGTGTCGAGAGTGATCTCGGCGTCCAGCAGCTTCGATACCGGGCAGTTTGCCTTGGCTTCCCTGGCCAGCTCCTCGAACTTGCTCTTGTCCATGCCGTTGACTTTGCCGGTCAGCGTCAGGGCCGATCTCGTGATCTTGAACCCGTCGCCGTCCTTTTCGAGACTGACCTTCGCACTTGTTTCCAGATTGCCTTTCTCATGGCCAGCCTTCGCCAGGGCAAAGGACAGCGCCATGGTGAAACAGCTCGCATGGGCCGCCGCGATCAGTTCCTCGGGATTGGTGCCTGGGGCATCTTCGAAACGGGTGTTGAAGCCGTAGGGCTGGCTGTTCAGCACTCCGCTCTCGGTCGACACATGGCCTTTGCCATCCTTGCCGAGCCCATCGTATTTTGCGCTACCGCTGCGGATCGTTGCCATCTTGATTACTCCAGATCAGGGTCTTTCTCGACATAAGGACGGTCAGGCGCGCTGCCTGTTCCGCCTCATTTGCCGATATCCACCTCGGTACGCCGCAGTTCGACAGTCTTTTCATCCGTAACAGTTTCGCTTGTCTTGCGCAGGTGAATCTCTTCACTGAGCACAAGATGCTTGGTGACGACGAGACGTTCTTCGACCACCGGAATGACTGTCAGATCGCCCTCGCGCCGGATCTCGGGAATGGCATCGACGACGGTATTTACCGGCACACGTTCGACGGAGACCGTTTCCTTCGTGACTTGCTCGGAGACGGTTTCATTGCTGCTTACTGGCCGCGTGGTGACGGTGACGGTCTGCCCTTCGATGATCCGCTTGTCGATTGCCACCCGTTCTTCGACGACAGGGATGGCCACTTCCTCGACCAGCTTGCCGCCCGGTTCGTTCCGGGGGTCTTTTCTGTCTGCCATGATCTGTGTTCCTTGAATGTTGAATACAAAAGGGGCCGGTCACGCAATGGCAACCGGCCCCCGATAGTGTCAGCGAGTTACCTGCCGATCAGCGGCGGGTCTTGCCGTCCCTGTCGACGTCGACTTCGGTGCGGCGAACGGTTTCGTCCACATGTTCCACCCGGTCGTCGGCGGTCTTCTTGACCACCACTTCGTCTGTGACCACGGCCTTCTTGCCGACGACGACTTCTTCGTCGCGTTCGGTCATGGAGACGGTCTTGCCCTTCAGCAGGGCGTCGGCTTCCTTGCCGGTCACGTCACGGTTCACCGGGCGCTTGTCGACCGAGACGTGTTCGTCACGCAGGTGCACGTCTTCGCTCACCTTGTCCTTCACGACATGCGAGGTGACAGTGATGTCGCGGCCATGGTCGGCGACGCGCTTGCCGATGGCAACCTGTTCCTCGACGACGGGGACGACTTCTTCCGAAACCGCGGATCCGCCGGTCTTAGCATGGGCAACCGCTGCTTCGCCATAGACAACCGAATTGTCATGGATGACCAGCGGTTCGACGGCACAGGCACGGCCATCGTCAAGACGAATGGCGGTGACGCGGTTGTGGCTCTTATCGACCAGCAGGTCCTTGATGATGCCGAACTTCTTGCCTTCGGGGCTTACCAGAGGCCGGCCGCGGATGTCCTGCGATTTGTGCTCGAGTTCATAGTGATCGAGCGTGTCGAGATCGTCATAGCGTGAGTCGTGTCGCATAAAAATATTCCTTCTGATTTGTTTCGGGTGGAGTGTCTTTCAGCGTGGAAAGATCAGCTCACCATTTCGATGCTGTCGGCATAGATATAGCGGTCGGTTCCGGCCGGAATTTCCGCCATCACACCTTCGGGAAGCGGATCGCTGGCCGAACGTACCGAACCTTCGATGTTCAGCATCGAACCCGGGTTGATGTCATATTCGCCTTCGGTCGCGTCACCGGGGGTGGGCGTCTGGTCGAACAGGACGAGCATGTTCTGCCCGTTCACGTCGGCATTGAACGCCATGTCGCCAGCAAGCGATGTTACGCGGATGTTGTCCAGATCGACGCTTTCGCCAACCGCCAGCATGCCTGCGCCTGCCGCTACGGGCTCGACCGGTGCGGCCACGACGGCGTCGGTTTCAGCGTATTCGACGGCTTCGTCGTCACTGTCGAGCAGCCACCATGCGAGGAGCGCGAGGATGAGCAGGGCAAGCAATACCCAAAGCCATCCCATGCTGGATTTCTTTTCTACCGGAATTTCAGCCATATGTCTTTCACCTGTTTTTGCCTGTGGATTTATTTATCCTACACAGACAGAAGCAGCAGACGACACGATGGTTCCAAGCGCCGAAAGGCAAATTTATGTTAGAAAAGAGCTTCCTTATAGAAGAAGCTCTCAGCAAAAGAGTTAAAGCCGAAGATCTTCGAACGGCTGTTTCATAGTACAGTACAGATATAGCGATCTGCGCCTGTTCTGTATACGAAATAAGGGCTGCAGCTTGATAATTTTAGTTGAGAGCGCAGCTTATGCTTTCATCGTTCTTCATTGATCCGCAATCACAGCCGCTCTCACGCCGTAATATTCGAGTGAACCGTGCATGAACGCAAATCGTTTGCGCAGATTTTGCCGACCTGTCGTGTCTTGTTGCTTTCCGCTACGGAAAGCGTTTCAGATGATCCCGACGGTCTTCCCGGCCCGCTCGAACATGCCGAGGATCGTCTCCACCTCTTCATCGCTATGCTCTGCACAAAGCGAACAGCGCAGCAGCGTCATGTTCGCAGGGGTTGCCGGGGGCCGCGCCAAATTCACGTAGAGCCCCTCATGCAGCAATGCCTGCCACATGGCGGCACCCTTCTCGAGATCCGGCATGATGACCGCGACGATCGCACTCTGGGCCTCACCCGTGCCGAGTTCGAACCCGAGTGCTTTCAGCCCGCCATGCAGTCGGCGCGAGTTCTTCCACAGGTGTGCCCGCTTTTCCGCGCCGGCCATCAGCTTGCGGATGCTGGCCGACGCAGTCGCCACGACTGAAGGCGGCAGGCTGGCAGTGAAGACATAGGGGCGGCAGACCAGCCGCATGATCTCGAACTTCGGGTGATTGGAAACGCAGAAACCGCCGACCGTGCCGACGCTCTTCGAAAAAGTGCCGATGATGAAATCGACATCGTCCATGACGCCGGCATCCTCGGCAACACCGCGTCCGTTCTCGCCGATGAAGCCCATGGAATGGGCCTCGTCCACCAGGACCATCGCGCCGTGCTTCTTGGCGACGGCGACCATCTCCTTGAGCGGAGCGATGTCGCCCAGCATGGAATAGACGCCTTCCAGGATCACCAGCTTGCCCGCGCCTTCGGGGATGCGCTTGAGGCGCTTTTCCATGGCATCGATATCGTTGTGCCTGAAGGGCACCACCTCGGCATTGCCGAGCGCGCAGCCATCCCAGATGCTGGCATGGCTGTCGATGTCGAGGATGATGTAATCGCCCTTGCCAGCGATGGTGGAGATGATCCCCAGATTGGCCTGATATCCGGTGGAGAACACCATGGCATGATCCATGCCGTAGAATTCGCGCAGCGCGTCCTCGCACTCGCGGTGGCCCTGATAGGTGCCGTTCAGAACGCGGCTGCCGGTAGTGCCGGTGCCGAAATCGGCGAGCGCCTGCTTGCCCGCCGCGATGACGTCGGGGTCGAAAGTCATGCCCATGTAATTATAGGTGCCGAGCAGGATCGTCTCGCGTCCGTTGCAGATCGCGCGGGTGGGCGAAAGCACCTGCTCCATGACCAGGCTGAAGGGGTCCTCCTGCCCGGCCTTCAGCAGGCCTTCGCGCATGGCGATCAGCCCGTCGAACTTGGCGAACAGGTCGCCTGCAGGTGCAGCCTCGATAACCGGCGGCTGGTCCGCCTGCATTACGCCTTCGCTCATGCGTCGTCCTTCCGCATGGCATGGACGGCATCGACCAGCTGGCCGTAAGTCTCGATTTCCGCCTGCTGGTTCATGCTGATGATGATGTCGAATTCATCTTCGATAGCGGCCACGAAGTCCATGACGGTCAGGCTGTCGAACTCCAGATCCCTGGCGAAGCTGGTGTCGTCGGCAACCGCGATCCCTTTCTTGTTGAAGGGTTCGAGCTGTTCGCGAATGCGACGGTCTGTTTCGGCACGGTCCATCGAAAATTCCAATCTATCCTTGGGCGGCGAGCGGTTTGCTCGTCCATGTCTTGCAGGTCTGGAAAGAGGGCAAGGCAGCGGATTGTCAAGTCCTGCACCCGCCCGCGCGGCTCAGCCGGTGGCAGGAAGCAGCCGCCTCACCGCAGCCATGAATGGCCCGATCGAAACGGGTTTGGACAGATAATCCTGTGCTCCGGCGGCGCGGATCCGGTCTTCGTCACCCTTTCCCGCATAAGCGGTGACGGCCAGAACCGGAGTATCGGAAAGCGCCGTATCGGATTTGAGCGCCGTGATCAGGTCGATGCCGGAAATGCCCGGCAATTGGATGTCCATGATCGTCAGGTCGGGTGCGAAACGGCGTGCTGCGCTCAGCACCTCGCCGCCATCTGCAACCGGTTCGACAGCGTATCCGCCGGCGCGCAAGACGTCGCAGAACAGCTTTCTGTTCAGATCATTATCTTCGACTACGAGAATACGCTGGCTGTTATCTGCGGCGGTGTTTCCTGCGGATTTGTCCATTCTTGCCCCTTTACCCTTGCGGCTGCATACACGAAACCCGAAATGAATGGCCCCATGATCGCTGCAACCGCCGATCCCCTCAACTACGTAGCACCAAGGCAGGCAGATGTCCGACCCGAATGCACATGACCGCAAGGATCCCGAAGCGCTGGCATTGTCGGCGCTGGGGTGGATCCTGAGCGATCCCGATCGGGCAGAACGGCTGCTGACGCTGACCGGCCTCACCCCGCAGGTTTTGCGCGACGGCCTCGGCAGCAGGGACGTGCAGGCCGCCGTGCTCGAATTTCTCGCCAATCACGAACCCGATCTCGTGCTCGCAGCGGATGCGCTGAACGTCACGCCGCAGGATCTGGTCGCAGCCCATGAAGGACTGATCCGATGAATGCTCCGAGCAATGCCGATATTTCCGCAGCGGGCTTGCCCAATCGCCCGCTGGTCATTTCCGATTGCGACGAGGTGCTGCTGAGAATGGTGAGCCATTTCGCCGACTGGCTGGGTGAAGAGCAGGGCGTTCACTTCAAACTGGAAGGCAACAGCTTTGCAGAAGCGATGCGTTGGCAGGAAAGCGGAGATCTTGTGCCCGAGCGCGACATCTGGCGACTGCTGGGCAAGTTCTTCGACACGGAAATGGACCGGCAGGATCCTGTCGACGGGGCTATCCCCGCCCTGAACCGGCTGGCCGAACATGCAGACGTGGTCATTCTGACGAACCTTACCGATGACCGGCAGGAAAGCCGCACCCGGCAAATCGCCACTGCGGGGCTGAACGCGCGGGTTTTCACCAACCAGGGTCCGAAAGGTCCTGCAATTCAGGCGATCCTTGAGGAGTACCGGCCCATCAAGGCCGTTTTCATCGACGATCTGGCGCAGCATCACCGCTCGGCATCGGATGTCGTCCCGCATGTCACGCGCCTGCATCTCTGTGCGGAGCCGAGGCTCGCTCCGCATATCGACTGCGCGCATGCGGCCGGCCATGCCCATGCCCGTATCGACAATTGGAACGACGCGCTGCCCTGGCTGCTCGATTGGCTGGACAGCGACATACAGCAAGAGGAACTATCCGCATGAGCATTGATCAACGCCTTCAGGCCCTTGGCATCGATTTGCCCGAAGCGGCAGCGCCCGTCGCCAGCTACAAGCCGGTGGTGGTGCATGGCGGGCTGGCTTACGTTTCGGGCCAGCTTCCCTTCATCGACGGCAAGCTCGTGACGGGCCGATTGGGTGAGGACGTGTCCCTTGATGATGGTACAGCCGCGGCGCGCGCCTGCGGGATCATGATCCTAGCGCAGCTGAAGAACGCGCTGGGATCGCTCGACAAGGTGGAAAGCATCCTGAAACTGGGCGCTTTCGTCAGTTCGGCTGGCGACTTCAAGGATCAGCCCAAGGTGGCGAATGGAGCGTCCGACCTGATGTTCGAAATTTTCGGCGAAGCTGGCCGCCATGCCCGCAGCGCCGTCGGTGTGCCGGTGCTTCCGCTGGGCGTGCCGGTCGAAGTGGATGCGATCGTTGCCATCCGGCAGGACTGATAGAGACCCGAACAGGACAGGCTGGCTGACCGGCCACGTCTATGCTCATCGCGGGCTGCATGGCACGATGGCCGGCGGCAGAGTGCTGGTGGAAAACTCGCTATCTGCGTTTGAAGCAGCTGCCGAGCGCGGCTTGGGCGTGGAATGCGACGTCCAGCGCAGCGCCGACGATCAGGCGGTGGTGTTTCACGATTGGGAACTGGACCGTCTGACCGGCGAATGTGGGCCGGTCGCGAAGCGCAGTGCATCGGAACTTGCATCAATTCCTCTCACCGGCGGCAATGATGCAATCGCTCCTCTGGGCGAGGTGCTGAGGCAAATTGCAGGTCGGGTGCCGGTGCTGGTAGAGATCAAGTCACGCGCAAATCTGCCGCACGGCCCGATCTGTCACTCGGTCAGCCGCGCGATCGTCAGTTCGCCGTCCAGCAACATCGCGGTCATGAGCTTTGATCCGAGAGTAGGCGCATGGTTCGCCCGCTTCGCCCCCGGTATCCCGCGCGGTCTGGTCGTGACCGAAGAAGGTGAGCGGGGCTGGCAAGGGCGGCTGAAAAGATCGCTCGCCATGCGACATGCCCGCCCCGACTTCCTGGCCGTGGACATTCGCGACCTGCCGTCTGCATTTGCCGCCCGGCACAGGGCGGCTGGTATGCCGATACTCAGCTGGACAGTTCGCTCGCCCGAATTGCGTGAACGTGCCGCGCTCCATGCCGACGCGCCCATCGCGGAAGGCACCGGCCTGTTGCCTTCCGAAGGATTGATGGCCGGAGCGCAATCGTGAGCGAAGGCGATCTCGTTGCGCGCATCGCAGGCTCAGTCGGAGAAGTGGATCGCACCGCTTGGGATTCAGTGGCCGGGACAGGCAACCCGTTCATGTCGCACGCATTCCTCACCGCAATGGAAGATTCCGGCAGCGTCGGTCCTCATACCGGCTGGCAACCGGCACCGATCCTGCTCGAAGATGCGAGGGGGAGGCTGCTTGGCGCCCTGCCGGCCTATGCCAAGGCGCATAGCCAGGGCGAATATGTCTTCGATCATGCCTGGGCCGATGCCTATCAGCGGGCCGGTGGGCGCTATTATCCCAAGCTGCAGATTGCCGCTCCGTTCACTCCTGCCACCGGCCCGCGCATTCTGGTCGCGGATGACAAGTTCGCCTTGCCGTTGCTGCGCGCGGCAGAGCAGGTGGTGACACGCAACGGCTTCTCCTCCGCCCATGCGACCTTCATCGAACCCTCCCGCCGTTCGGCCTTCGCCGACGCAGGCTGGCTGCTGCGCAACGACATCCAGTTTCATTGGGAAAACCGCGGCTACGACAGCTTTGACGATTTTCTTGGCGCCCTTTCGTCGCGGAAGCGCAAGGATTTGCGCAAGGAACGTGCGGCTGCACAAGCCGGCCTGGCGATCCGCCGTCTTTCAGGGGATGACATACAAGAAGCGGATTGGGATGCGTTCTGGGTGTTCTACCAGGATACCGGCGCGCGAAAATGGGGCACGCCCTATCTGACGCGTGAAGCTTTCACTTTACTGGGTGAACGCATGGGCGATGCGCTGATGCTGGTCATGGCCTATCAGGATGGCGAACCAGTCGCGGGTGCGCTGAACTTCATCGGCGGCACGGCGGTTTACGGTCGTTACTGGGGCTGCACGCAGGATATCCGCTTCCTGCATTTCGAACTGTGTTACTATCAGGCCATCGACGCCGCAATCGAACGCGGCCTGCAGCGTGTAGAGGCTGGCGCTCAGGGCGGGCACAAGCTGGCGCGCGGATATGAACCCGTGCAGACATGGTCGGCCCACTTCATTGCCGACCCGGGCTTTCGCGCTGCGGTGGACGATTATCTGGCGCAGGAGCGTGAAGGCGTGGCTGTGGACAGCCTCATGCTCAGTGACAGGACGCCGTTCCGCAAGGGATGATCGGTCTGTTCAGGCCACTTTGCGCAGGTCTGCGGCAAGCCATTCTCGCGCCCGGCGCTGTGCTTCGGCAATTTCACGAGCCGTCATCTCGTCGGCGACATCTGCCCGGCAGCAGCTTGCCTCCTCATGCCCCTTCGACGCGGCAAGATTGAACCATTTATGCGCCTCGATCATGTCGCCCGTAAGTCCGTGGCTGCCGGTCGAATAGGCAACGCCCAGATCGAACAGGGCATCATTGTCGCCGCGCGAAGCGGCAGCAAGGCAGCGTCCCAGAAACGCTTCAGTACCTGTTCCCGGCGTAGTCAGAATTTTATTTTGTTTCGTACTTACCAGTCTCATCGCATTCCCCCCAGTTTCGCCGGCAAGTTCCCCCCTCCCGGCAATTCCGAATGTCGGCCTTCATGGTAAACAAAAGGTAAACCACTCCAAAAATTGTGAATGGCTGAAAAACCTGTCGTTTGGCTGAAAGTCATAGCGCTGCGATTATGTTGCCTTTCCGCTACAAAAAGCGGGGAACACAGCGGAACAGGCCACTTGTTTCGGCCGATGCGCGCGCTTATAGGGCCGCCGACAAGGTCGCGCATATCGTCGGAAAAATTCGGGAATGTGGGGCGGCCGCAATCAGGGCCGTCCGATCGCAGGGAAGAGGATTGGTCGCATGGCATCATCGGCGTTCGAATTGAACGATCTCGAACAGGCGAAACGCGCTGTTCCCGACGAATATTTTCCGCGTGAGGACGAGCCTTACATGAACGAGCGGCAGATGCGGTTCTTCCGCGCGCTGCTGGAGGAATGGAAGCGCTCCATTCGCGACTCGGCCACGGCGACGTTGCAGAACCTGCAGGACGGGCCGATCAGGGAAGCCGATGCCAACGACCGTGCCAGCAGCGAAGCCGATTGGGGCCTGGAACTGCGCACGCGTGACCGGCAGCGCAAACTGACCGCGAAGATCGACGCCGCCCTGCGCCGTATCGACGAAGGCGATTATGGCTATTGCGAACAGACGGGCGACCCCATAGGCATCAAGCGCCTGCTGGCTCGCCCCGTCGCCACCTTGACGGTCGAGGCGCAGGAAGCGCATGAGCGGCGCGAAAAGATCAGCCGCGACGATTGAAGAACTTCCGCCCGGTGCCCTGAAAACCTTGTAGTGCGCGAAGAACGAACTTAAACTTATCTTAGATATTTAGATCGATAAGGTGCGTTCCGAGCCTGCATCATCGCGCACGGATCTAAGCGTGGCCAGATTACGAAAGGGTGCCTGAGCGCAATGTCCGCCGTCGACACACGTAATATTCCGCGCGACAGCCTGTTCCTGATGGCCGACATACGTGTGGAAGGGCAGAGCGAGGCGGAACGCGTGAAGGTACGCAATCTGTCGGCGGGCGGCATGATGGCGGATGGCGCGGTCGGTGTGGTTCGCGGCTCACGCATTTCGGTCAACCTGAGGGGGATCGGCTGGGTCGATGGCGCGGTGGCCTGGGTTCAGGACCACCGGTTCGGTATCGCCTTCAGCAAGGAAATCGACCCCAAATTGGCGCGCGCTCCGGTTACCCTAAACAAGGGCTCGTCGACGCCGCGCTATGTGCGCTCCGAAGCGCTGCACCCCGACCCGACCGCAGATCGGCACGGGAGTTTGCGAAAAATCTGATCCATAGCCTGCGAAGAGCGCATCTTCCGCTGACCATTGGCAGGCAATATGTTAGGCAGTTCGCAATGCTTGCGACCGTGCTGTCCCTCTTGCCATCATTTCGCCAAAGCGCCTCCAGGTTCGCGGCGATGCTGTGCATGCTGTCCGCTGCGATGCTCCTGTCCGCCTGCGGTCAGGGTAACGAGGACGGTCCGGTCGAAATCGCTTTCATCGGCAATCCGGCAACGCTGGTGCAAAGCGGCATGCGCCTGTCGCCCGCAGCGCAGCAGATCCGTGCCGCGACCGCGCAGGGCCTCGTCGCTATCGATGCCAATGGCGAGATCGTGCCAGCTCTGGCGGAACGCTGGATCGTTGCCGATGACGGGCTGAGCTACATCTTCCGTCTGCGTGATGTCGACTGGCCGGACGGTTCGCGCCTGACTGCGGCATCCGTCCGCAGGTCCCTGATGCGCGACATCGACGCTCTCGAAGGCACGTCCCTCGGCCTCGACCTTGCCAAGATCGACGAGATCCGCGCGATGACCGGCCGCGTGGTGGAAATACGCCTGAGCAGCCCGATGCCGGGATTTCTGCAGCTGCTTGCACAGCCTGAACTCGGGCTTATGCGCGATGGCGAGGGCACCGGCCCGATGAACATCGTCGGCGATGGCGGTTCCGCCTTGCTGACCGTCCTTCCCCCGGAGGAGCGGGGGCTGCCGCAGGCGGAGAACTGGCGCGACGAATACCGGCCCCTGCGCGTGCGTATCCTGGGCCCGAAGAACGCGCTCGATGCATTCCGGCGTGGGGAGATCGACGGCGTATTTTCCGGGCGCATCGCCAGTCTGCCGATGGTCGATACCGGCCCCCTTGCGCGCGGGACGGTGCGTCTCGATGCGCCCCGCGGCCTGTTCGGGCTCCGCTTCACATCGCTCGAAGGCTTTCTCGCCGAACCGGCAGGGCGTGAGGCCCTCTCGATGGCATTGGATCGCGACACACTGCTCGCTCCGTTCAGCATCGGCGGCTGGAGCCCGGCGACCCAGATCGTTCCGCCGGAAATCGCCCGGCGGCCGGATAGCGCCTATCCGGACTGGACGGGGCTGACGCTGGAGCAAAGGCGTGCCAAGGCCGCCGCCCGCGTGTCCGCGTATGAAGCGAGTACGGGCGAGGCCGTGAACCTGCGGCTGAGAATGCCGACCGGTCCGGGTGCCGACATCCTGTTTACGCGGCTGGCTGCCGATTTCGCCGCCATCGGCGTCGATGCCATGCGTGTCGAACCCGGAGAATCCGCCGAATTGAGACTTGTCGACACCGTTACCCGCTATGCCGCTCCCCGCTGGTATCTGAACCAGTTCAACTGCTCGCTCGGCGGCGGAGCCTGTTCCGGCGCGGCCGACACATTGGTGAACGAAGCTCTCGCTGCTGCCGACCCTGCGACGCAGGACATCCTGCTGACGGCGGCGGAGGCCCGTCTGAATGCTGCACAGGTCTTCATACCCTTTGGCCCGCCGATCCGCTGGGCGCTGGTCCGGGCGGATCTTCCGGGTTTTCTCGAAAATGGCTGGAGCCTGCATCCCTTGTTCCCGATGGCGCAGCGTCCCATCTGAAGGCCAGCGGTGCTAATGGCACGGGAAGGATACTCATGGACGAACCCAACAATCCGCGCGACACCGGTTCGCGGCTGCACTCGGGCCGGGACCGGCCACCGCCGCACCAGTTGCATGCGATAGGCATCGATCTTCCCCTCGGGAACGACCCCGCATCGATCCGCCGCCGGATCGAGCAGGTCGAACGTATTCTCGAACGCAGCTTCACCATCCCGGGCACCAGATATCCGGTCGGCTTGGATGCGCTCATCGGCCTGGTGCCCGTGGTGGGCGACCTTATAGCGGCGGCACTGGGCAGCTATATCGTTTGGGAAGCGCGTAATCTGGGCATGCCGAAGTGGAAGCTGTTCCGGATGATGGGCAATCTCGGTGTCGATACCGCAATCGGCGCCATTCCGCTTGTCGGCGATGCCTTCGACCTGGCGTTCCGTTCCAATACGCGGAACCTGCGGATTGTACGTCGCCACCTCGACAAGCATCACCCGGAAACCCGGATCATTGAACAATGAGGGCGGTATTCCATGCCGTCTGACGTGACCTACGCTTCCTATCTGGACCTCGACCGCATTCTTTCCGCGCAGCATCCAGCCTCCGATGCTCATGACGAATTGCTGTTCATCGTGGTGCATCAGGCCAGCGAATTGTGGCTCAAGCTTTGCCTGCACGAATTGCGGGCCGCGCGGCAGGGGATCATCGCCGACGACCTGCGCCCGGCCTTCAAGATGCTGGCACGGGTCGCGCGTGCGCAGAACCAGCTGATCCACAGCTGGGAGGTCCTCTCGACCATGACGCCGCACGACTATTCGCGTGTGCGCCCGTTCCTCGGCACGTCGTCGGGCTTTCAGTCGGCGCAGTACCGGCTGATGGAATTCATGCTCGGCGGCCGCAACCCCGACATGGTCACCATGCACGAGGCCACGCCGGAGGTGGCGGAGGAACTGCGCGCCGAACTGGACCGGCCCAGCCTGTATGATGAAGCGGTGCGGCTGCTTTCGCGTCGAGGCTTTGCCATTCCCAAAAAGGTGCTGAACCGCCCGACTGGGGAAGAATGGCGGGCAAGCGATGCTGTCGAAGCAGCATGGGCCCAGATTTACCGCCGCCCCGAAGACCATTGGGATCTGTACGAACTGGCGGAAAAGCTGGTCGATCTGGAATATCACTTCCAGCGCTGGCGCTTCGGTCACCTCAAGACGGTGGAGCGGATCATCGGTTTCAAGCGAGGCACCGGCGGCACCGCAGGCGTGGGTTATCTTGCCAAGGTTCTCGAACAGACCTTCTTCCCCGAATTGCTGTCGGTAAGGACGGAAATATGAGCAGCTGGAAATCCGAACGGCGCATCCACGACATTTCCCAGACGCTGCGGCCGGGCCTTCCCGTGTGGCCGGGCGATACCGCCTTCGCGCTGGAACGCAGCTGGCGCATGGAGGACGGGTCGCCGGTAAATGTCGCGCGCATGACGATGTCGACCCATTCGGGCACGCATGGCGATGCCCCGCTGCACTATGCTCAGGACGCGGTTGATGCGGCGGGCCTCGAACTCGATCCTTACATAGGGGAATGCCTCGTGGTCGACGCGCGCGGTGCCGGGCCGGAGATCGGGATCGGCGACTTGCCGGAGATCGAAAGCGCCGGCCGTGTTCTGTTCCGCACCTTCGACCAGTTCCCTCATGATGCCTGGCCAGACAGCTTCGCCACGATCGCTCCCGAGGCGATCGACTGGCTTTCGGTGCAAGGCGTGAAGCTGGTCGGACTGGATTCCCCATCGCTCGATCCGCAGGATTCAAAGGAGATGGCAGCCCATTTGGCAGTCCTGAAAGCGGATATGCGTATACTGGAAGGGCTGGTGCTGGACGACGTGGAGCCCGGCCGCTACGAACTGATCGCCCTGCCGCTGAAGATAGGGGGCGGCGATGCTGGCCTCTGCCGCGCAATTCTGCGGAATTTGCCATGAATTTGCGTGATGAAGCCGCCGGGCGTGACGCAGCCGATCCGCTCGCCCGCTACCGCGAAAGGTTTCACCTGCCTGAAGGCGTGATCTACCTCGACGGCAACTCGCTTGGCGCTCTGCCCAAGGCAACGCCGGGCCGCATGGCGCAGGTGATTGGCGAAGAATGGGGCGATGGCCTGATCCGCAGCTGGAACGATGCGGAAAGCGGGGGTGCCGGATGGATATCGCTGTCCCGGCGCGCTGGGGCGAAGATCGCGCCACTGATCGGTGCCGATGCGGGGGAGGTGATCGCCTGCGATTCCACGTCGGTCAATCTGTTCAAGCTTATTGCCGCGGCGCTGGACATGCAGTCGCAGCGGGACGACGACGCTCGGACGGTGATCCTGTCGGAGGCGGGCAATTTCCCGACCGACCTGTACATGATCGCCGGTCTGGAGCGGCAGGGATTGGCAGAGCGCCGGCTGGCCGAACGCGATGGCATCGCGGCGGCACTCTCAGGCGATGTGGCCCTGCTGATGCTGACTCAAGTCCATTACAAGACCGGCGCGATGTACGACATGAAGGCACTGACCGCCGCAGCGCAGAAGGCCGGTGCGCTGGTGCTGTGGGACCTGTCCCACTCGACAGGCGCAGTGCCGGTCGCGCTGAACGACTGCAATGCCGATTTCGCGGTGGGATGCGGCTACAAATATCTGAATGGCGGCCCCGGCGCACCGGCTTTCGCCTTTGCCGCGCGCCGGCATCATGAAAGGCTGGCTCAGCCGCTGACCGGCTGGTTCGGCCACGCGCAGCCCTTCGCCTTTGTCGACGACTATGCGCCTGCACCCGGCATTGACCGGATGCTGGCCGGCACACCACCCGTGCTCGGCCTCAGCGCGCTGGAGGTCGGGGTAGATCTGGTCGCTGAAATCGGCATTGTCCCACTGCGCGAAAAGTCGCTGCAAATGGGAGATTTTTTCCTCACTTGCATGCAGCAGATGAAGCTGCCGCTCCAATTGGTCAGCCCTCCGGATGGGGCAGACCGCGGCAGCCAGCTGTCGTTCCGCCACAAGGAAGCCCATGCAATCAGCCAGGCACTGATCGCGCGCGGCGTGATCGGCGACTTCCGCGATCCCGACATTCTGCGGCTTGGCTTCGCGCCCGCCTATCTGTCGTTTTCAGATCTCTGGCAGGCGGCGGACATCTTGCGGCAGGTTGTCGAGGACAGGGAATGGGACCGCGCCGAATATCGCGAGCGGGCCGCCGTCACCTGACAGGCGATCAGGCTTCCAGTTCAATGTCCCAATAGAGCCAGTCGCGCCACGTCTCGTGCAGAAAGCCCGGCGGAAACCGTTTTCCGCGTTGCTGCAATTGCCAGCTGGTCGGGCGGATGGGGCGCACTTGCGTCATGTGCGCCTGCGCAGGTGTCCGTCCGCCTTTCTTCATGTTGCAGGGCGCACAGGCGGTGACGATGTTCTCCCAGGTCGTTTTCCCGCCCATCCGGCGGGGTATGACATGGTCGAAAGTCAAATGGCTGGTGTCGCCGCAATACTGGCAGGCGAAGCGATCGCGCAGGAACAGGTTGAAACGGGTGAATGCGGGGAATTCGCTTGGCCGCACATATTGGCGCAACGCGATGACGGACGGAATGCGCATGTCGCGCGAGGGCGAATGCACGTTCCGGTCATAGCTGGCGATGATATCCACACGGTCGAGGAACACGGCCTTGATCGCGGTCTGCCACGGCCAGATGCTCAGCGGATAATAGGACAGCGGGGTGTAGTCGGCGTTCAGGACCAGCGCCGGGCAGGACTGCGGACTGCGCGTGGCATCTTCTTCGGCGCTGCGAAAGCGCGCGGCTTTTTCGATCAGATCGGCCTTGAACACGGTCGGCGTTCCCTCCTGATGGTTGTACAGGGACCATTGCCGGAGGAAAACGTCAACCCTGTTACGCCTGCCCCTCCACAGGCATTCCGTTAATTGCGCGGCGTCGCTATCGTCACGAAGATCATGATCGTCTCGCGCTTCGCCCCCAGTCCCAATGGACCGCTGCACCTCGGACACGCCCTTTCGGCCATCGTTGCTCACGATGCGGCGAGGGACGCAAACGGACGGGCGCTCCTGCGCATCGAAGACGTGGATGCAGCACGCGCCCGGCCGGAACTCGTGGCTGAATATCGCGCCGACATGGCATGGCTCGGCCTTGATTTCGACGAGACTGCCCCGCAATCGCTGCGGCTGAACAGCTATGCAGAAGCGGTGGATCGACTGAACACCGATGGCTTGCTCTACCCCTGTCGTTGCAGCCGCGCGGAACAGGCCCATGAAAAGCCTGCCGCAGAAGATCGTCATGCCGACCGGACCACACCCGCGCGGTGCCGCGTTTGCCGGGTCGGGATTGGAGAAGTAAAGGATGACGAAGGCAGCGCTCCTGTTGCCTGGCGATTGGACATCATTGAGGCCATGCGGTGCACCGGTCCCTTGACCTGGAACGATGTGCGGGCCGGCCCGCAGAATGCCCGTCCCGATCTGCTGGGCGATGTCGTCCTGGTGCCGAAGCACGCTGCTGCCGCCTACCACCTTGCCGCCACGCTGGACGATGCCGCTGACGAGATTACTCTGGTGACCCGGGGGCAGGATCTGTTTGCCGCCACGCATATCCACCGCCTGCTGCAGGCGCTGCTCGATTTGCCCGTCCCGCAGTGGCTTCATCATCCGCTGATCCGTGACGAGAGCGGCGAAAAGCTTTCGAAGAGCCGTTTCTCCGCTTCCATGGCCGACAGGCGCCGAAGCGGTGAGGACGGGCGAAAACTGGCGCAGTCCTTGCGCAGCGGGAAGCTGCCTGCAGGGCTTCACCTGTCCTAGCAATCCGCCGATGCTGACCCTATATGGCAGCGCATGAACACTCTGCTCATCATCCTGCTCGTCGTCCTGTGCGGACTAGTCGTCTATTCTCTCGTGCGTGGCGTCATCGCCTTCATGAAAAGCACCAAGATCGACCTTGAAACGGGTGAGGGGCAGGACGCCACCGACATGCAATTGATGCAGAACAAGATGATGTTCAATCGCATCAAATATCAGGCGCTGGCCGTGCTGGTGGTCGCGGTTTTGCTGATGATCAGTAACTGATCCGGACAGTTCGTGGTCAAGCTGAACAAGATTTACACCCGCACGGGTGACGATGGCACCACCGGCCTGGTCGATGGTTCGCGAACGGCGAAGCACGCGTTGCGGATCGAAGCGATTGGCCGAGTGGACGAGGCGAACAGCGCCATCGGCCTTGCTGCCGTTGCGCTGAGGGACGCGCCGCACCATGCTGCATTGGTGCGGATACAGAACGATCTGTTCGACCTCGGCGCCGATCTTGCAACACCTGCGAGCGGCGGGGACGATTTCGCTCCTTCCGAAATGGTGCTGCGGATCGTCCCTGCCCAGACCGACTGGATCGAGCAGGCGATCGACGAATATAACGAACATCTGCAGCCGCTCACCAGCTTCATCCTGCCTGGCGGCAGCGAAGCTGCGGCACGTACGCATGTCGCGCGGGCCAGCACACGTGCGGCAGAGCGGGCGATGACCGAACTGGCGCAAGCCGAAGCGATCAATCCGGCGGCCCTCGCCTATGTCAACCGGCTGTCGGACTTCCTGTTCGTGCTGGCACGGGTGCTGAACGACGATGGTGCTTCGGACGTAAAATGGGTTCCGGGCGGCAGCCGCTGATCTGCACTCTGCATCTGCAACGCAGGCTGGAAATCCCTTTCTTTATGCTCTAGCGCGGCGGTCTATGCTGCATCTGCGAAGGGTATTTCCGTGATCAACAAAGTGGCCGTAATCGGCGCGGGCCAGATGGGTTCGGGTATCGCTCAGACCATTGCACGCTACAGGATGGACGTGCTGCTTTCCGATGTCGATCTCGCGGTTGCGAAAAAGGCGCATGAACGCATCGGCGGGGCACTCGCGCGCATGGTTTCGCGCGGCAAGATCGAGGCGGCGCTGGCCGACAGCGCCCTTGCGAGGATTACCCCCGTCGCCAGTTACGAACCGATGGCCGATGCCGACCTGATTATTGAGGCCGCGACAGAAAAGGAAGGGGTCAAGCGCGCAATTTTTGCAGAGGCGGGCAAGGTGCTCCGCAAGGACGCGATCCTCGCCAGCAACACCAGTTCCATTCCCATCACCCGCATGGCGCAGGCCAGCCCCGATCCCGCCCGCTTCATCGGACTGCATTTCTTCAATCCAGTGCCCGTCATGGGCCTGATCGAGGTCATCCCCGGCCTTGCCACCAGCGAGGAAACGGTGGCGCGGGTGCGCCAATTTGCGGAACGGCTGAACAAGGAAGTGGTCGAGGCGCAGGACCAGCCGGGCTTCGTGGTCAATCGCATCCTGCTGCCGATGCTGAACGAGGCGGTGTTCGTGCTGGGGCAGGGCACCGCCGATGTCGCCGATATCGACAAGGGCTGCCGCATCGGGCTCAATCATCCGATGGGGCCGCTGGAACTGGCCGATTTCGTCGGGCTGGATACCTGTCTCGACATTATCATGGTGCTGTACAACACGACCGGCGACAGCAAGTACCGACCCGCGCCCCTGCTGGTGAAATATGTCGAAGCAGGGTGGCTCGGCCGCAAGAGCGGGCGTGGCTTCTACGACTATTCTGGGGAAGAGCCTGTCCCTACCCGCTGAGGCGGGAACATGGCGCTCCGTCCGTCCGTTGATGCGACAAAGGAGAATCAGCCATGAGCAGCGACAAGAAGACTACCAGCGGCCCCAGCGGCGTGGGTGAAAGCAAGGAACAACGGATGAGCGACCTTGCGCCCGAAATGCACAATGACGAGCAGGACGACCACCGCAACCAGGCGCAGGAAGTCGCCAGGGAAGCGCGGGGGCTGACCCCCGCCACCTCCAGCCCGACTGAAAGCGTGAAGGGCGACAACAAGAGCGGGTTGATGAACGATTCAACACAGGACACCATCGATCACATGCGCGACATGGAAAGTTCGGGCCGGATCGACATGGATGCCTATCGCGGCGAGCCGAATCACGATGATAACGTCGATAAATACGGCAAATCCCGCAAGCCCGACGGCCTGCGCGGCGACGGGACCTGAAAAGGCGGGTCGCTCTCGTCAGCTGGACGGAGCGACCTCACCATTGTTCAGGATCCACAGGCCCGCAATCAGCACCGCCGCGCCAAACGCGACGGCATAGCCCAGCAGCCCGAAGTTCGGTGCCGATGCGGGCTTCATGCGGTGGGAATTGAGGCGCGCCATCGTCTTGCGCGCGCGCCGCTGGGCCACGATCGCCAGAATGCCACCTGAAGCGACGAACATCGTTGCGATGGCCTTGGCAAGCCACGGCGGCTGAAATTCGCCAAAAACGGCGCGAAAAGCCAATCCTATCCCGATGGCCGCGAATGCCGTACGCATCCAGCCTGCGAAGGTTCGCTCCATTGCCATGATGTTGCGGTCTTCGGCGAGATCGGTCCGTTGTTCGGCCAGATCGTTCGAGGAATCATTCGAGGATTTCGTATCGTCGCTCATCGACGGGCAGCGTATCACCGGCGCCGGGTTTCGCAACCATCTCAACGAGATCATCCGACGCGGGTCCGGCATCGAGCAGCACCGGATCGGGCGTATCAGACATCGGCATAGGGTCGAAGCCCTCTGCATCGTCGATCAGGTCTTCGTCTGACGCAAAGGCGACATCATCTGCCATGCCGAACGGCTCCGTCGATTGCGAGACGGGTTCGATGGTAGGTTCCGGAGCTGACGGTGCAGCTATTGTTTCGTCTGCCGCTTGCGTGACCAGGCCATCGTCGTCAGCCGTTCCTACAAGCGAAACGGCTGCAAACATTACGAACCCGGCGAACGCGACTGCCGCGGATCGGCCTTTAAACAGTTTCCCGCTCATGTCCGGCACGATGCATCGGGAAAGTTAATTTTCGCTTGTGCCGACCTCCTTTTTCAATTCGTACAAGAGGTCGAGCGCATCGCGCGGGGTCAGTGCATCGACGTCTACGCTTCGCAATCTGTCACGAACGATGTCGCATTCCTCTTCCTCGGCAGCGGCGGCTGCCGCGAACAGCGGCAATTCACCGAGCCCTGCGGCAACGCCGCCCGTTTCGGCGCGGGTCTTTTCCAATTTGTCGAGCACCGACTTCGCTCGTTCCACCACCTGCTTCGGCACCCCGGCGAGGCGCGCCACGGCAAGGCCGTAGGAGCGATCGGCGGGACCGGGCGCGAGTTCGTGCAGCAGGACGAGTTCTCCCTTCCACTCGCGGGCGCGCACGTGGTGCAGGGACAATGCGTCGCAGCTGTCGGCAAGCCGCGCGAGCTCGTGATAATGGGACGCGAACAGGCACCTGCAGCGGTTGTTCTCATGCACCGCCTCAACCACAGCCCAGGCAAGCGCGAGCCCGTCATAGGTGCTCGTTCCGCGCCCGACCTCGTCCAGAATGACGAAGCTGCGCGGTGTCGCCTGCGCCAGGATGGCGGCGGTTTCGACCATTTCGACCATGAAGGTCGAGCGCCCACGCGCCAGATTGTCGGAAGCGCCTACGCGGCTGAACAGCCGATCCACCAGCCCGATTTCCGCGCTTTCGGCTGGCACATAGCCGCCAGCTTGTGCCAGCAGGACGATCAACGCATTCTGCCGCAGGAAGGTCGATTTGCCGCCCATGTTGGGCCCGCCGATCAACCACAGCCGGTCGTCCTCGGCGAGACGGCAATCATTGGCGACGAAGCGACTGCCGCTCCGCTCCAATGCGGCTTCCACGACCGGGTGCCGGCCAGCCACAATGGAAAGCGTGGTGCCATTTGTAATCGAGGGGCGACACCAATGCCCTTCGGCGGCCCGCTCCGCCTGACCTGCGGAAACGTCCAGGCGGGCGAGCGCCTCTGCCGTTTTCGCAATGCTCTGGCGGTGTTCCTCCACTTCGATACAGAGGCGCGTGAAGTGCTCTTCTTCGGCGGCCAGAGCCCGACCGCCTGCTTCGGCGATGCGGTTGGCTTCCTCATGCAACTTGAGCGAGTTGAAACGCACGGCGCCCGCCATGGTTTGGCGGTGAGTGAAGCCGCTGTCGGGCCCCATGAGCGCATCGGCGTGCCGCGCGGGCGCCTCGATGAAATAGCCGAGCACGCCATTGTGCTTGATTTTCAGCGCAGCAATGCCGGTCTCTTCACGATAGCGGCTTTCGAGCGTCGCAATGGCGCGGCGGGCATTACCCGACACCTGCCGCAATTCATCTAGCGATGCATCGAGCCCTTCGGCGATGTAGCCGCCCTGGCCGCGCTCCGTCGGTGGCGAAGGAACAAGCGCACGGGACAGGAGATCGACCAGGGCGCCATGCCCGCCGAGATACGGCAGCACTCTCTCCAGCAGTGGCGGCAGGCTTTCGAGTCCAGCCAAATGATCGCGGATGCGCCGTGCTTCGCCTAGCCCATCGCGCAGCTGCCCCAGATCACGCGGACTGCCGCGCCCTGCGGCAACCCGGCCCAGCGCACGGCCGATATCGGGCAGGCTCCGCATCGCCGCCCTCAGATCGCCGCGCAGCATTGTGTCCGCATGCAACCAGGCAACCAGCGCCAGCCGTTCCTCGATCGCGTCCCGCGCCAGCAGGGGTGCTGCGAGGTCTTCTGCAAGCTGGCGCGCACCTGCACCCGTGACGCAGCGATCGATTGCGGCGAGCAGGCTCCCTTCGCGCCGGCCATCCTGTGTCTGCACGATCTCGAGGCTGGCCCGGGTCGCTTCATCCATCGCCAACGCGGAGTTGTTGCCGCGCGAAACCGGCGGCAACAGCAAGGGCAGCGTGCCGCGCCCGACATGGTCGAGATAAGCGATCAGCCCCGCAGCGGCAGCCAGCGCAGCGCGTCCGAAATTCCCGAACCCGTCCAGTGTCGCAACGCCGTGCAGCGCCTGCAGGCGCTCCGTTCCTGCTGCACTGTCGAAGGTCTGCGCCGGGCGCGTAACCGCATCTGGGGGGATCGCCGACGCGTCGATTGTCTCGCCAGTCGGCAGATCTTCCGGCACGACCACTTCGCTTGCGCCGATGCGGGCTAGCACGGCAGCAAGTTCGCTATCGCCGCAATCCTCCAGTTCCATTCGGCCCGTCGAAATGTCGCAGGCGGCAATCCCCAGCTGACCGCGCACCACGCAGAGGGCAGCGAGCCGATTCGCGCGGCGCGGTTCCAGCAGGGTTTCCTCCGTCAACGTTCCCGCCGTCACGAACCGCACGATGTCGCGCTTGACCAGCGCCTTCGACCCGCCGCGCTTCTTCGCCTCTGCCGGAGTTTCCACCTGCTCGGCGATCGCCACCCGGCAGCCAGCCCTGATCAGCCGCGCGAGGTAATTATCCGCCGCGTGCACGGGCACACCGCACATCGGCACCGGCGCGCCGTCATGTTCGCCGCGCGAGGTCAGCGCGATGTCCAGAACGGAGGCCGCCTTTCGCGCATCGTCGAAGAACAGCTCGAAAAAGTCGCCCATCCGGTAGAACAGCAGACACCCCGCAGCCTGCGCCTTGAGCATCAGATATTGAGTCATCATCGGGGTGGATTTTGCGGCCATGGGCCAGCGCTAGCGGACGGGGCGACGATTCGGAACAAGCGCCGAGCCGGTTTCCCCTGATTGCCCCCTGTATTCCGCTGCAGCTTTCCCCTAGGGCAGCGGCAGAAATTCACCCGTGGGGGACATCGCCGTGGCGGACAGCAAAGACAATCAGAACGACCAGAACGCAGCGCCGGAAAGCGTTTCGGACCAGGCGGTAGCCGAGGATCGAAAAGGCGGCTTCACCACCCGCGAAGCGCTGTTCTATCACGAGACTCTGCGCCCCGGTAAAATCGAAATCATTGCTTCGAAGCCGATGGCTACCCAGCGCGACCTCAGCCTCGCCTACTCGCCGGGCGTCGCAGCGCCCGTTCAGGCGATTGCCGACGACCCGGCCATGGCCGCGCGCTATACGGCGCGCGCCAATCTGGTGGCGGTCATCTCCAACGGCACTGCCATTCTTGGCATGGGCAATCTGGGTGCGCTTGCCTCCAAGCCGGTGATGGAAGGCAAGGCTGTCCTGTTCAAACGGTTTGCCGATGTCGATGCCATCGATATCGAGCTCGACACGGAAGATCCGGAAAAGTTCATCGAAGCCGTCGCGCTGATGGAGCCGACCTTCGGCGGCATCAATCTGGAAGATATCGCGGCACCGGAATGCTTCATCATCGAACAGGCGCTGCGCGAACGCATGAACATTCCCGTCATGCATGACGATCAGCACGGCACAGCAATCATTGCAGCGGCCGGGTTGATCAATGCCTGCCACCTGACCGGTCGTGAGCTGAAAGACGTGAAGATGGTCGTGAACGGGGCGGGTGCCTCGGCGCTGGCCTGTACGGCATTGGTGAAGGCAATGGGCGTGCGGCATGACAATGTGATTGTCTGCGACCGTTCCGGCCCGATCTATCCCGGGCGCAAGGATGTGGATCAGTGGAAGAGCGCGCATGCTGTCGAGACCGAGGCGCGCACACTGGAAGAGGCACTTGACGGCGCTGACATCTTCCTCGGCCTGTCCGCAGCCGGTGCGCTGAAGCCCGGATGGGTGGAGAAGATGGCAAACCAGCCAATCATCTTCGCCATGGCCAATCCGGTGCCGGAGATCATGCCTGACGATGCGAAAAGGGTCCGGCCCGATGCAATCATCGCCACAGGGCGGTCGGATTATCCGAACCAGGTGAACAACGTTCTGGGCTTTCCCTTCATCTTCCGTGGCGCTCTCGACGTGCGGGCAACCGCCATCAACGAGGAGATGAAGATCGCCGCCGCCCGCGCGATTGCGGAACTGGCGCGGGAGCGGGTGCCTGAGGAAGTCGCCGCCGCCTATGGCGTGCAGCACCAGTTCGGCCGCGACTACATCATCCCCGCTCCTTTCGACCCGCGCCTGATGGAGCGGGTTTCGAGCGCGGTAGCCAAGGCTGCGATGGACTCCGGCGTGGCGCAGGAATCCATCGCCGATTTCGAGGATTACCGCCTCAGCCTCAAGGCGCGCCTCAATCCGACAACCTCGGTCCTGACCCGCGTCTACGAAGAAGCGCAGAAGAACCCCAAGCGTGTGGTCTTCGCGGAAGCGGAGGAGGATGTCGTGCTACGCGCCGCGATCCAGTTCCGCGATTTCGGCTATGGCACACCGGTCCTTGTCGGCAGAACCGATGCCGTGCTGGCCAAGCTGGAGGAACTGGCGGTCGAGGATCCGGCCAGCTTCGAGATCCAGAACTCCAAGGATTCCGAGCATGTGCCGGAGATGGTGGATTTCCTGTACCAGCGCCTGCAGCGGCGCGGCTATACCGAACGCGACGTGCGCCGGATGGTCAATCAGGACCGCAACGTTTTCGCCTCGCTGCTTCTGGCGCTCGGCCATGGCGAGGCGATGATTTCGGGCCTGACCCGGCCATTCGCGCAGACGATGAAGGAAGTGAGCCTCGTGCTCGACCCCAAACCGGGGCAGGTGCCCTTCGGCATCCATCTGATGATCGGCAAGAATTACACGACCTTCCTTGCAGACACGACGATCAACGAGCGTCCGACCAAGGAAGAACTTGCGCATATCGCCCGCGAAACTGCCGCTGTCGCAAGGCGGCTGGGGCATGAACCGCGCGTTGCATTCCTGTCCTATTCCACTTTCGGCAACCCCAGCGGCAAATGGCTCGAGAACATTCGCGGAGCGGTGCATCTGCTGGACGAGGAAGGCACCGACTTCGAATATGAAGGCGAGATGGCGCCCGATGCTGCCCTGAACGCCAAGGTCATGGAACTCTATCCGTTCAGCCGCCTGTCCGCCCCTGCGAACGTGCTGATCATGCCGGGTCTGCAATCGGCCAATCTGTCGGCCAAATTGCTGCGCGAACTGGCCGGCAACCCGACCATCGGGCCGATGATGATCGGCATGGAAAAGCCGGTTCAGATCGCGCCCATGACCGCGATTGCGCCTGATGTGCTCACCCTGGCAGTGCTCGCTGCGGCAGGAGTGGTGGGCTAGGCACCGTCACCAGGGCAGCTGCGAGCCGTCATAGGACAGGAACAGATGATCGGGCTTGCGTGGCGTTTTCAGAACGTCGGCGAGCCCCTTGACGCTCTCGCTAACGGTTAGAGTCGCGCTGACGCCGCCCATGTCGGTCTGAACCCAGCCCGGATGCAGCGACAGCACGGCGATATCCCGCTGCCGGGCGAATTGTTCGAACAGTCCGCGTGCGAGGATGTTCTGCGCCGCCTTGCTCATGCGGTACAGTTCATATCCGCCGGAAGAATCGGCGATCGACCCCATTTGCGAGGTCATGAAAGCCAGCGTGCCGCCATCCTTGACGAGCGGCAGCAGTTGATGCGCCAGACGCAGCGGTCCGACGGTGTTGGTCATCATCACATGCGCGACCTCATCCGAGGTGGCCTGCTGGGTCGATTGGTGCTTCGCACCGGTGATGCCTGCATTGACCAGCAGCAGATCGAGTGAACCCGGTTTCATGCTCCCGCTCAGACCCTCGTAGCTTTCCGGCTCCGTGACATCGACGCGGATCGTGTCGATGGCCGTACTCTCCGCCGCCAGTCCACCCAATTCGGCTCCTTCGGAGCGCTGGCTGGCGGTCACATGCCAACCCCGGCCAGCCAGTTCTCGCGTCAGGCCGAGGCCGATGCCGCGCGATGCGCCGATGATGAGTGCTTTCCTGTCCGCCATGCGTCGACCTTCTTCTCTTTTGGTGCCTTTGCAGGTTCAACCGGTGAGTGAAGGTGTGTGTTCCGCTAAGTAGACTGCAGCTGCCTCAGCGCCGGCGATAGCGGAAATACCAGACCTCGTGCCCTTGCCGGCGAGCTTTTGCTTCATACCGTGTTTCGCACCAGCCGCCGGGGCGCTTCTGCCAGCTTGACGGCCCGTCCACCAGCCAGTCGAACTGATGCGTGTGTCGGCGCATGACCATCAGGGCATGGCGCAGGTAGACATCGTGATCGGTGCCGAAGCGGAACTCGCCGCCCGGCTTCAGCTTGGCTGCGATCATGTCCAGCGGTCCGTCATTCATCATCCGCCGCTTGGCATGTCGCGCCTTGGGCCACGGGTCGGGATGAAGCAGATAGACGAAACTGAGCGCACCGTCCGGAAGGCGGGCGAGCACCTCGAGCGCATCGCCAAGCTGGATGCGAACATTCGCAAGCCCGTTGTCGCGCACATGGGCCAGGGCGCCGACCACGCCATTGACGAAAGGCTCGGCGCCGATGAACCCATGATCCGGCAGCAGATCGGCACGATATGCGAGGTGTTCACCCGCCCCGAAGCCGATCTCGAAATGCAGCGGCACATCCTGGCCGAACAGCCGCCTTGCCGTGATCTCGCCGCTATCCGGAACGGCGATCTTCGGCAGGAAATCGTCGACCAGTTCCTGCTGCCCCTTCCGCAAGCCCCGCGACTGGGTGCGGCCGTAAAGGCGGTTCAGGGTAGTGGGATCGCCGGGTTTATGCGCAGTCATGCCCGCGCAGATACATCATTTTTCGACGCTCTCAAGCGCCAGCCGGAAAGTCCCGCAAGACGTGCGGCACTCAGGCCGCTTCGGCAGCAGCATCCTCGTCATCGCGCAGGACGTAACCGCGACCCCAGACCGTCTCGATGTAATTTTCACCGCCGCAGGCATGCGAAAGTTTCTTGCGCAGCTTGCAGATGAACACGTCGATGATCTTCAGTTCAGGCTCGTCCATACCGCCGTAGAGATGGTTCAGGAACATTTCCTTTGTCAGCGTCGTGCCTTTGCGAAGCGAAAGCAGCTCCAGCATCGCATATTCCTTGCCGGTCAGATGCACGCGGGCACCATCGACCTCGACCGTCTTGGCGTCGAGATTGACCGCCAGCTTGCCGGTGCGGATGACCGACTGGCTGTGACCCTTCGACCGGCGAACGACGGCGTGAATACGCGCCACAAGTTCTTCACGGTGGAACGGCTTGGTCACGTAATCATCGGCACCGAAGCCGAAGCTGCGAATCTTGCTGTCCATCTCGGCAATGCCGGACAGGATCAGCACCGGCGTCTGCACCTTGGCGACGCGCAGCTTCTTCAGCACGTCGTAACCATGCATGTCGGGCAGGTTGAGATCGAGCAGGATGATGTCGTAATCATACAGCTTGCCCAGATCGAGACCTTCCTCGCCCAGATCGGTCGAATATACGTTGAAGCCCTCAGTCGTCAGCATCAATTCGATGGCTTTCGCCGTCGTCGGCTCGTCTTCGATCAGCAGAACGCGCATGGGATCAATTCCCCCCCTGTTAGCCCGAAACCCCTCGGTAACCCTCTGTAAAGAGGTGTTGACCAGAGTTAACCACACAAGGAGTGAACGTTAAAGGTTAATCTTGCGTAAATGCTGAGGGTCGGCGGATCGCTGTCAAGCTACAATCCTCGCAGTTTCTTCTGTCGGCGCCGCTGAACGCTGCTGCCGATGCCGGCCGCCTCACGATATTTGGCAACTGTGCGGCGGGCGAGGTCGTAGCCCTGTTCCTTCAGCAATTCGACCAGCCGGTCGTCGGACAGCACGTTTTTTGGATCTTCGGCGTCGGTGAGGGTGCGAATGGCGGCCTTGACGGCGGCGCTGCTCGCCCCGTCGCCATCGGCACTGCTTACCCCGCTTGTGAAGAAATATTTGAGTTCGAAGGTGCCGCGCGGGCAATGAAGATATTTGTTGCTGGTCACCCGGCTGACCGTGCTTTCGTGCATCTCGATCGCATCGGCGACGATTCGCAACGTCAGCGGCTTCAGTTCGGAAATGCCGCGGCGGAAGAAACCTTCCTGCTGCTTCACGATCTCCGCCGTGACTTTCAGGATGGTCTTCTGCCGCTGGTCGAGAGCCTTGATCAGCCAGTTGGCATCAGTCAGCTTCTCCCGCAGCCAGGCTTTTGCTTCGGCGCCGCTGCATCCGCCGCGTAGCGAAAGGTAATAGGGCCGGTTGACCACGAGACGCGGAAGACTTGCCTGGTTGATGGCGATGTCCCAGCCATTATCCGCCGGCGACAGCAGCACATCGGGCACGACGGCGGCGCTGGCCGATCCACCGAATGCGAGGCCCGGCTTGGGGTCGTAGCCCCGGAGCTCTGCCAGCATCTCGGCAAAATCCTCGTCATCGACATTGCAAATGCGCTTGAGGCGGCGGAAATCGCCTTTCGCCACCAGATCCAGATTGTCGATCAAACTTGCCATGCAGGGGTCGTACCGGTCCACGTCGCGCGCCTGCAGCGCTAGGCATTCGGAAAGGCTGCGCGCCCCGACACCGGTCGGATCAAGCGTGTGGATCACCGCAAGAGCCGCTTCCACTTCGGCGAGCGGAACTTGCAGATCACTAGCGACATCGTGCAGGGTCGAAACGAGATAACCGGCTTCGTCCAGAAGGCCAATCAGTGTGCGGGCGATGAATGCCTGCCGGTCACTGGAGGCGGCGGCACCGATCTGATTGTCGAGATGCTGCGCCAGCGTCGGGCCATCCGCGCCCCGTTCGTCAATGTCCGGGCCTTCGGCCCCCATACCGGCTGTGGAAATGGCCGAGCCCCACTGCCCATCGCCTGTTTCGCGGTCGCCATCCAGCGTTACGGGGTCGATATCCAGCGCGCTATCGCCCCCGGCTGCAAGGCTGTCCGCGCTGCCCTCCGCAGGTTCTCCGTCAGAGCCGCTTCCTGCGCCATCGTCACCCAAGCCATTCCCATCCTCGCGGCTGACTTCTCCCGCTTCCAGCAAGGGATTATTCTCCAGCGCCTCGCCGATGAAGGTTTCGATCTCGAGATTGGACAGGGCCAGCAGCTTGATCGCCTGCTGCAATTGCGGCGTCATCACCAGCGATTGCGACTGCCGCAGATCCAGGCGAGGGCCGAGTGACATGCCTCAACCCCGAAGCCGGCACGGGCGGGACACGCAGGTCACAATGTGAAGCCTTCACCCAGGTAGAGTCGGCGCACATTCTCGTCCGCGACCAGGTCTTCCGGCGTCCCGGCAAACAACACCTGCCCGCCATAGATGATGCAGGCCCGGTCGACGATTTCCAGAGTTTCTCGCACGTTATGATCCGTGATCAGCACGCCGATGCCGCGCTGCTTCAGATCCTTAACGAGATCGCGAATGTCGCTGATGGAGAGAGGGTCGATGCCGGCGAAAGGTTCGTCCAGCAGCATGATCGACGGTTTCGCCGCCAGCGCCCGCGCGATCTCGCAACGTCGCCGCTCGCCGCCCGAAAGCGCCATGGCCGGGCTGGTGCGAAGGCGCGTGAGGCCGAATTCATCGAGCAGGCGTTCGAGTTCGGCTGCCCGTGTGGCGCGGTCGGGTTCGACCATCTCGAGCACGCAGTCGATGTTCTGCTCCACCGTCATGCCGCGGAAGATGCTGGTTTCCTGCGGCAGGTAACCAAGGCCGAGAATGGCGCGGCGATACATCGGCAGCTTGGTGACATCCTCTCCATCCATCAGGATGCGACCGGAGTCAGGCCGGACGAGGCCCATGATGGAATAGAAACAGGTCGTCTTGCCCGCGCCGTTCGGGCCCAGGAGGCCCAGCACTTCGCCCTTCGCCACGCTTAGCGATATGTCGGTCAGGATCGCTCGCTTGTCATAGCTTTTCGCTATCGAGACCACCTCGAGCCCGCCGTTCAGCAGCGGCGGGGCGGCGGCATGTTCCAGCGCCTCATGGTCCTGCAGGTCGGCCTTGTCCAGGCCGAGGGCACCGCCGGGCGCGCCGGGCAGTGCCGGATCATCCACCAGTACGGGGCTACCGCCTGCGAATTCGTCTTCCTTATCGATCGTCATTGCCTTCTTCATGTAGCATCGCGGCGGCGGCGTGAAACCCCCCGTGCGATAAGGCCGCCAGCTTTCCTGCAACGGCGGCCGCCGCAGGCTGCATTCTACCGCCCAATCGTTACGCGGCTTGACCTGCGGCGATCGGCGCAGGACAGGGGTGTATGATCCTGACCGGCTACCGCTCGTTTCTGGCTGCTCTCCTGCTCGTTTGCGCCGGGCCATGCCTGTTCGCGGCAGTGCCTGCCGCCGCGTTCGTGCCCGCTGCGCCTGATGCCGAACCGGCGGCCGAGGCCACGGCAGAACCCACCATCGACGACCAGGCCGATGCCGGGGCCGACAGCCGGATTGCACGTCGGATCGAAGGGATCTTCGGCGAACTGCCCGCCTTCGCCAAGGTCGGCGTCACGGTGAACGAAGGCGTCGTCATCCTCAGCGGCACCGTTCCGAACGAGGAAGACATCGCCCGCGCCGAAGCGATCGTGTCGCGCATCTCGGGAGTCGTGACGGTCGACAACGGCCTTACTCGCGACCTCTCCGTGGACCAAAGCCTGACCTCGCTTGGCGATCTGACGGAACGGATTGCCGGTTTTACGCAGATGATTCCGCTGTTCCTGCTGGCTGTGGGAGTTGCCATCCTGATCGGCGGAATTGGCTATCTGCTTTCTTCCTTTACCTCGCTCTGGCGCCGCGTGGCTCCGAACGGCTTCCTGGCCGAATTGATTGCCAGCGCGATCCGCTTCATTTTCGTTGTCGGCGGGATGGTGGTCGGCCTCGACATTATCGGGGCAGGGGCGCTGCTCGGTGCCGTGCTCGGCGGCGCAGGCGTGGTCGGGATCGCGCTGGGTTTCGCCATGCGCGACACAATCGAGAATTATGTCGCATCGCTCATGCTGAGTCTGCGGCAGCCCTTCCGCGCCAACGATCATGTTATGATCGACGAGCACGAGGGCCGCGTGATCCGCCTGACCAGCCGTGCCACCATCCTGATGACGTTGGACGGTAATCACCTGCGCATCCCGAATGCGACCGTTTTCAATGCCGTGCTTCTCAATTTCACCCGCAACCCGCAGAGGCGATTCGACTTCGATCTCGGCATCGATGCGGATGACGATCCGGAAACAGCCCGCAGACTTGGGCGCGAGATGCTGGCGCAGCTGCCTTACATCCTCGACGATCCCGCGCCTGAGGCTCGGACGGTAGAGGTCGGCGATTCGAATATCGTCTTGCGGTTCTTCGGCTGGATCGACCAGCGCGAGGCAGACTGGTTCAAGGCGCGCAGCCGCTCTATCGCCGTGGTCAAAGCCGCGCTGGAGAAGGCCGGCTTCGCCTTGCCCGAACCGATCTACCGTCTGCGCTTCGACCCGCGCGGCGCACCGCTGTCGCTCGGTTCAGCTCAGGATGCGGGAGAGTTGGCCAATCAATCGGGCACAATCGGCGAGGCGCCGAAGCAAAAAGCGCCAGCCGCAGTTGGTTCGTCGGTGGCGGACATCAATGTTCACGACCACGCCGATGTCCGTCCCGATGACGAGGTTGCCCGCATGGTAGAGGCCGAGCGGGCAGCGGATCCTGGCGAGAAGGACCTGCTCGATTCCAGCCAGCCTGTGGAATAGCTGGCCGGGGCGAACCTAATGTCAAGGGAGACGCGGGAGCGTGCCGTCGGCTCCGCTCCCATCCTTTGTCATGATCAGTCCTTGGCGTTCTTCGCCCGGTCGATGGACTCTATCACGATCCGCTTGGCTTCCGCCGCATCGCCCCATTCGCCGACGCGCACCCACTTTTCCTTCTCCAGATCCTTGTAGTGAGTGAAGAAGTGCTCGATCTGTTCGAAGATGATCGAAGGCAGATCCTGCCGTTCGCCCACATCGGTATAATAGGGGAAAGTCGTGTCGACCGGCACGCAGATGAGCTTTTCATCGCCGCCATGCTCGTCTTCCAGCTTCAGCACGCCGATAGGGCGGGCCCGCACCACGCAGCCCGGGATAAAGGGGCTGCGCGCGATGACCAGCGCGTCCAGCGGGTCGCCATCGGGTGAAAGCGTATGCGGGATGAAGCCGTAGTTTGCGGGATAGCGCATCGGCGTATGCAGGATGCGGTCGACGAATAGCGCCCCCGAATCCTTGTCGAATTCATACTTCACCGGTTCGCCGCCCGTCGGGACTTCGATGATGACGTTCAGGCTGTCGGGGACATTATCGCCCGTGGGAATTTTCTCTATCTGCATGCGCCGGGGCCTTAGCGAGCGGTTTTCCCTTCGCCAACAGGATTTTGCCTGCCCTGCAACATCGCCCGGCATCGGATCGCCGCCAAGATTGTTGATAGGCCGCCAATTGCCATTTAAGCGCAAGCCCATGAGCAAGACACCCCAGGCGATACGCGGCACGCAGGACATCTTCGGCGCAGAGGCAGAGGCTTTCGCCCATGTCGTCGCGACGTTCGAGCGCATCCGCAAACTCTACCGCTTCCGCCGGGCGGAGATGCCGGTTTTCGAAAAGACCGAGGTCTTCAGCCGTTCGCTGGGCGAAACGACGGACGTGGTGTCGAAGGAGATGTATTCCTTCGAGGATCGCGGCGGCGAATCCCTGACGCTGCGTCCGGAATTCACCGCCGGCATCGCCCGCGCTTTCCTGACGGACGGCTGGCAGCAGCATGTGCCGCTTAAACTGGCGACGCACGGGCCGCTGTTCCGCTACGAACGTCCGCAGAAGGGCCGCTATCGCCAGTTCCACCAGATCGATGCCGAATGGATCGGATCGGCCGAGCCGCAGGCGGATGTCGAACTGCTGACCATGGCGGATCACTTGCTGAAAGAACTGGGCGTAGCGGACGGTGTTACCCTGCAGCTCAACACGCTGGGTGACGGCACAAGCCGCGAGGCCTGGCGCGTCGCACTCATCGAACATTTCGGCGCTCATCGCTTGGAACTGAGCGAGGATAGCCAGGAGCGGCTGGAGCGGAACCCGTTGCGCATTCTCGACAGCAAGGATCCGCGTGACCAGGCCTTTGTCGGCGATGCACCGAAGATCGACGCGTTCCTTTCTGCCGAAGCGCAGGACTTCTTTGCCGAAGTGACTTCGGGCCTTGATGCTGCCGGTGTGAGCTGGACGCGCAACCAGGCCCTGGTTCGCGGTCTCGATTACTACCGCCACACCGCGTTCGAATTCGTCACCGATCGGCTGGGCGCTCAGGGGACGGTTCTCGGCGGCGGTCGTTACGATGGCCTGATGGAGAGCCTTGGCGGCGCCCCCACTCCGGCGGTCGGCTGGGCTGCAGGTATCGAGCGTCTGGCCATGCTGGTGGAGATGAAAGCTGAGGATTCGGCGGATTGCATCGTCGTGGTCGAAGACGATGCGATGATGGCTCCCGCCTTCGCGGCCCTGCGCAAGATCCGGGGTGCCGGCCTTTCTGCCGATCTCATGGCCAGCGGCAGTCCCCGCAAGCGCTTCGACAAAGCGGTAAAATCGGGCGCGCATTCCATTCTCGCCCTGTCCTCGCGCGATGGTGCCCCGGATTACCGGATCAAGGCTGATCCCGCTGGAACAGCGCGACTGGAAACCGCTCTGGGCGATCTTCTCGCCACCAGGTCCGGCACGGGCGACGCATGACCATTCCCGCCGAGAGGCTGCGCCAGATAACGGACCGCTTTGCCGCCCTGGAAGCGCGCATGGCTAGCGGTACGCTGGAAGGAGAGGAGTTCTCCGCTGCCAGCCGCAACTATGCCGAACTGGAGCCGGTGGCCCAGGTAGCGCGCGAAGTCATGGCGATGCGCGCCGAAATGGAAGAGCTTGTAGCGCTAGGCGACACCGATCCCGAAATGAAGTCTCTGGCAGAGGAGGAACTGACCCGCCTGCGCCGCGCCTTGCCCAAGGCGGAGCGGCAGATGGCGCTGGCCATGCTGCCCCGCGATTCGGCCGATGCACGGCCCGCGATGCTTGAAATTCGCGCCGGTACGGGCGGGGACGAAGCGGCCCTCTTCGCGGCCGATCTGTTCCGGATGTATGAGAAATTCGCGAACGAGCAGGGCTGGCGGGTCGAAACCGTCAGCATGAACGCCAGCGATGTCGGTGGCTTCAAGGAAGTGGTCGCCAACATTCGCGGCAACAATGTCTTCGCCAAGCTGAAATTCGAAAGCGGCGTTCACCGGGTCCAGCGCGTGCCGGTGACGGAAAGCGGTGGGCGTATCCACACCTCTGCCGCGACCGTCGCGGTTCTGCCCGAAGCGGATGAGGTGGACGTCACGATCGAGGACAAGGACCTCAAGATCGACATCTACCGGGCGAGCGGGGCCGGCGGTCAGCATGTGAACACCACCGATTCCGCCGTGCGCCTGACCCACCTGCCGACCGGCCTAGTTGTCATCCAGCAGGACGAACGCAGCCAGCACAAGAATCGGGCCAAGGCTATGCAGGTGCTGCGGACGCGGCTCTACGATCTGAAACGCGCCGAGGCGCATGGAGCCGAGGCCGAGGCACGCCGCGCGATGGTCGGATCGGGCGACCGCAGCGAGCGCATCCGGACCTATAATTTCCCACAGGGGCGGGTAACCGATCACCGCATCGGCCTCACCTTGCACAAACTGCCGGAGATACTCGAAGGCAATGGCCTCGCGGAACTGGTCGATGCACTCACCGCCGAGGATGAGGCGAAGCGGCTCGCCAGCCTGAACGCATGACGGGCGGCGCGGAGCCGGAAGGTGCGATAACTGTCGGATTGGCCCTGCGTCAGGCCGCCGCGATGCTGGTGGCGACATCAGATACGGCGCGTCTCGATGCCGAATTGCTGATGGCGCACGCACTCGGCATGTCACGGTCACGCATGTTGCTGCACGGCATGGCGATGCCTGTTCCGCCTGTCTTCGCCGCTTCCATTGACCGTCGTTTAACGCATGAACCGGTCGCCTACATCATCGGATCGCAGGAATTCTACGGAAGATCCTTCGTGGTTACGCCTGACGTGCTTATCCCGCGCTGCGATAGCGAAAGCGTAGTGGAAGCGGCGCTGGAGGTATTGCCCCCGGAAGCGGCCATCCTAGACTGCGGAACCGGATCGGGCGCCTTGCTGCTGACCCTGTTGTGCGAACGGCCGGGCAGCATTGGAACGGGCGTGGATATCTCCGCTGCGGCCCTGCAGGTCGCCTCTCACAACCGGTCGCGACTGGGCTTGATGGAACGGGCGCGACTGCAACGGCGCAGTTGGGCGGAATCCGGCTGGGCGACCGATCTGGGACGTTTCGATCTGGTCATCGCCAACCCGCCATATGTGGAAGATGGTGCCGACCTCATGCCCGACGTGGCTCTTCACGAGCCTGTTGGCGCCCTGTTCTCAGGGCCAGAGGGGCTGGACGATTACGCATTGCTGATCCCGCAAATGACGGAACTGATGAACCCGGGCGGGGCCTGCGTGCTCGAAATCGGGGCCACTCAGGCGGAGGCGGTGAGCGCACTCGCGCAAGCTGCAGGCTTTACCGCTGTCACGCATAACGATCTTGGCGGACGGCCGCGGGCGCTGGTGTTGCGGCTAGGTGACGCGTGCTGAACATTCCTGCGGGATAGGGCTTGGCAAACGGCACCGTCCTCGCTACTTCAATGGGCAGGGTCAGTGTTTCGGGCATCAGCCGATCCCTGATCCAGCTCCTACATCTGTGAAGTGGACGGCTTGGGGGCCAGCCGGGAAGCAGACGGAGCACCCGCGAAACTGCAAATCAGCACTCGTGGCGATAGGTCATGCAGCCCGATGATATTGTATCTCGATGGCTGGGAACGAGGGAAAACCTCCTTTGAACAATAATCGCAACAACAATCGCCGGCGCGGCCGGAATACCAATCGCCCGCAAGGCGGGGCCAGTGGCAGCCAGGCGAACCGGATCGACAATCGCGCCCGTGGCAATGCACCGCAGATGCTCGACAAGTACAAGAAGCTTGCGCAGGACGCCCAGCATAATGGCGACCGGGTTCAGACCGAATATTACCTGCAGTTCGCAGACCACTATTTCCGGGTGATCGCGGACAACAAGGCCCGTCAGGACGAAGCGCGCGGAAAGCGCGGCGACAGCGATGAAAATCGCGGCGATGGTCGTAACGACAACCGCAGCGATAGCCGTTCCGACAACAGGAACGACAATCGCGGCGACAATCGTAATGACGATGACGAGCAGGATGGCAACGAACGGGACGACCGCGAAATCCGCTCCCGCAATCGCCGCGATAGTGACGATTCCGATCGGGATACGCGCCGCCCCTCGCGTCGGACCCGCAACGATCGTGATGATGACGACGCTGACGACAACAGCGGCAACGGAAATGCGCAGGACAATTCCAGCGACGATGGCGATGATCGTCGGCCACGCCGCCGCACTGCTCGGCGCGATGCAGAAGCGTCCGATGATGCGGAAAATGCCGGCGCCGAAGCGCCTGCCCGGCGCCCGCGTGCCGCGACACGCCGGCCGCGGAAGAAGGCCGATGAGGAGGGCGGTGCGGCAATCGATTCCGCCGCATTGCCGCCGTCCATCGGTTCGGCCGGCGATGCTTCTGCCGAAAGCGACAAGCCGGCACCGCGCCGCCGCCGCAAGGTCGTCGACGAAGGCGAAGCGATGCGCGAAGCAGGCTGACACAGGTTCGCGAAGACAGGACCGGATCCATGGCGGGAACGCCTGCGGCCATGAAAGGCATATTGGCCACGCAGGGACCGGCTATTGCCGACGCCCTGCAAAAGCATCCGCTGATCGCTTCAGCCCTGCTTGGGCTGGTCGCATCATTGGGCTTTCCGCCGCTGCATATCTGGCCAGCCACTCTGCTGGCGACAGGCGCGTTCGCATTTGTCGTACGCTCTGCTCCAACACCGAAAGCTGCCTTTTTTCGGGGATGGGTTTTCGGCGTGTTCCATTTCACGCTGGCCAACAACTGGATCGCGACCGCGTTCACTTTCCAGGCTGAGATGCCGCCGGTTCTGGGCTGGCTGGCGGTCCCGCTGCTGGCGCTTTACCTTGCCGTTTATCCCGCATTGGCCGCAATGGTGGCGCAGTGGCTGGGCGGTTCCATGCGCCGGGAGCCATTCGCCGCGATGCTCGCCGGTTGCTGGATCGTCAGCGAATGGCTGCGCGGACACGTTTTCACAGGATATGCGTGGGATCCGCTGGGCCTGATCTTTCTGGGTGGCTGGGACAGGCCGGGCATCGCCGCTGTCCTCCCGTGGATGGGCACCTATGCGCTCTCAGGCCTGGTCGTGCTTGCAGGCGGCATGCTCGGGGCACTTGCGGCGCAGAAGCGGTGGTTGCCTTTCGCTGCCGTCGCTCTTGTGATCGTGGCGGGTATGTTCTGGCCGTCCGGGAAGGGCGTCGAAGGGCAAATGCCCTTCACTCTCGTGCAACCGAACCTGAAACAGAGCGAGATCAACGATCCCACAAAGTATGAGGCGCAATTCGCCACGCTGGCCAATTTGACCGCGCCAAGGTTCCGCGACGGGCGCCGCGTCGTGCTTTGGCCCGAATCAGGTGTGCCGGATTATCTTCGCCCGGGTTATCCGCAACGTTATTACGACCAGACGACGGCAGGTGGTGATCCCGATTTCGCCCGCCGCCGAATTGCGCAAGTCATGGGGCCGGAAGGGGTATTGCTGACCGGTGCCGTTGATCTTGAAATAGAATCCGGACGAGCGGTCGCCGCCTACAATAAGGTGACCGCTCTTGGTGATGATGGCGAGATCGTGGGCAGCTACAGCAAGGCGCATCTGGTGCCCTATGGCGAATATCTTGCACTACGCTGGTTGCTCGAACCCCTTGGCGCATCGCGGCTGGTGGCAGGGTCGCTCGACTTCTTGCCCGGCCCCGGCCCGCAAACCGTCGATCTTGGCGCATGGGGCGAAGCAGGCGTACAGATCTGTTACGAGATAATCTTTTCGGGGCAGACCGTCGATCCCGACAATCGGCCAGACTACATCTTCAATCCTTCCAATGACGGCTGGTTCGGCACCTGGGGGCCTCCCCAGCATCTGGCGCAGGCGCGTATTCGCGCGATAGAGGAAGGCCTCCCAGTACTGCGTGCCACCACCACCGGCATCAGCGCCGTCATCGATGCTCGCGGCGTGGTGCGTCAGCATATCGGGCAGGGTGTGGCAGCGCGGATCGATGGCACCATACCGCCCGCACATTCGCCGACGCTGTTTGCGCGGTTGCAAAACTGGTTGGCATTCATCTGGGCGCTGTCGTTCATCGGTTCGGCCGTGCTTGCGCATCGCAAGTGGCCTGTCTAGGAATTCGCGCCAGATATCGCCTGTCCGGGCTCCGTTCATTCCCCCTGAGGAATTCATTGCATGCGATCCAACTATCTCTTCACCTCCGAAAGCGTATCCGAAGGCCATCCTGACAAGGTTTCGGACCAGATTTCCGATGCAATCGTCGATTTGATGCTGTCGAAGGACCCGGAGTCGCGTGTGGCGTGCGAGACACTGACGACGACCGACAGAATCGTTCTGGCGGGGGAAATCCGCTGCATGCCGATGTATGACGAAAGCCGATCAGACTGGGCAGATAACGATTACTGGGCACCGGGCGCGGGTGAGGAGATGGAGAAACTGGTTCGGCAGGTCGTTCGTGACATCGGCTATGAACAGAATGGCTTCCACTGGCAGACGCTGACTTTCGAAAATCATCTGCACGGCCAATCGAGCGAGATCGCGCAGGGCGTCGATGCCAGTGGCAACAAGGATGAAGGTGCCGGCGACCAGGGCATCATGTTCGGTTTCGCCTGTAACGAAACGCCCGACCTGATGCCGGCAACCCTGGATTACAGCCACAAGATCCTGCACCGGATGGCGCAGGACCGGAAATCGGGGGCGGCTCCTTTCCTCGAGCCCGACAGCAAGAGTCAGGTGACCTTGCGCTTCAAGGATGGGAAGCCCGTCGCCTGCACTGCGGTCGTGGTATCCACCCAGCACGGCAAGGGCTATCACGAGGGTGAAAAAGAAGCCGAACTGAAGAACTACGTGAAGAGTGTCGTCGCCGACATTCTTCCGAAGGGCCTGCTGTCGGACCATACCGTCTACCACATCAATCCAACCGGCGCGTTCGAGATCGGCGGGCCCGATGGCGACGCCGGTCTGACGGGGCGCAAGATCATCGTCGACACCTATGGCGGCGCAGCCCCGCACGGCGGCGGCGCGTTTTCGGGGAAGGACCCGACGAAGGTTGACCGTTCCGCCGCCTACATCACGCGCTATCTCGCGAAGAACATCGTCGCGGCAGGGCTGGCGACGCGTTGCACGATACAGCTCGCCTATGCGATTGGCGTCAGCGAGCCCCTCTCGCTATATGTCGACACGCATGGCACCGGTTCTGTGGCAGACGAAAAGCTGGAGGAGGCGATCCGGTCCTTGTCCAAGCTCGGCGGAATGACCCCGCGTGGCATCCGGATGCACCTTGGCCTCAACAAGCCGATCTACCGGCAGAGCGCCGCCTATGGGCACTTCGGTCGTGCGGCCGAAGGCGACGCATTCCCCTGGGAGCGGACCGATCTGGTGGATGATCTGAAAGCAGCCGTAAACGGCTAGAACTATCCCTGCGAAAGCGAAAGGCCCGCTCTGATGGCGGGCCTTTCTACTCATTCGCCAGGCTGAAGGGTCTTCAGACTTCGGCAACGTAATGGGCAGTCGTCTGTGCGGCGACCTCGTCGGCAGTGACGCCGGGTGCAAGTTCGACAAGAGCGAACGGGCTGTCGTGGTCCGGCCGGCGGAACACGCCGAGATTGGTGATGACCATGTCCACGACACCGGTTCCCGTCAGCGGCAACGTGCAGGACGGAATGAACTTCGCACTTCCGTCCTTGGCGGCATGGTCCATCACCACGATGATCTTCTTCACGCCGGCGACGAGATCCATCGCGCCACCCATGCCCTTGATCATCTTGCCCGGGATCATCCAATTGGCGATGTCGCCATTCTCGGCCACTTCCATCGCGCCCAGGACCGTCAGGTCGATATGCCCGCCGCGGATCATGCCGAAGCTGGTGGCGCTGTCGAAATAGGCGGAATGGGGCAATTCGCTGATCGTCTGCTTGCCAGCATTGATCAGGTCTGCGTCTTCTTCGCCCTCATAGGGAAACGGACCAATGCCGAGCATGCCGTTCTCGCTCTGCAATGTCACCTGCATGCCATCGGGAATATGGTTCGCCACCAGCGTCGGTATGCCGATACCCAGATTGACATAGAAACCGTCTTCCAGTTCCTGTGCGGCGCGGGCGGCCATTTCGTCTCTTGTCCACGGCATGCGATTGTCCTTCAGTCGAGCGGAGGGGGAGTAAGAAACCAGCGCGTTCCCAGCAAGGGGTCGGCAGCGGTGGGAGTGTTCGGGTCTCGCAGATAGTCGAACATCTCGTCGAAATCGCGGCGGCTGTCGCCAGCAATTGCCACAAGACAGTGAGTAGCGGCCAGATCCTGCCGGCGGGTCTGCTTGCGAACGTCGGGATAGCGCATGAGCAGGATCGGATCGCGCCTTTGCGGGTCCAGACCGCTTTCGCGCAAGACACGGCGAATGTCGCCGGCCGCGCCTGCGCCTTGCTCGGAGATCCAGAATACATCCATGCCTTGTGCTCGCAAGGAAGCCAGAGCTTGCGCTAGCCCGGCAGCGGCGGCAGGAGCAACGCCTGTGTCCAGAACCCCGCCGTCCGGGTCCAGATCGATCAGAACGGCCGGAGGATGATCGGAACACAGTTTGGTATCTGCCGACATACCGCCCGCCTCAGCCAACAGCGCCGACTTGCGATTCGGGCCGTCCTGACCCTTCGCAAAGGCCGAAGCAGCGCGATGAAAATCATGAAAGCCGCCAAACTCCGGGGCGGAAACGTCCGGCGATGGTGCGGGCAGAACGTCGATTGGCAAGACCTCAATCGTGGTACCGCCGGTTGCTTCATCGATACCCGATCCTTGCCTGACCGCCTCCAGAGCCCGCTGCGTCCGAGGTTCCTGCGCCGGGGCAGACTCCTCACTGCCGCCGCCTGCGATCCTTGCTGAGCTTGCGAGGGCACCACCCGCAGCGAGAGGGACAAGCGCCGCGACACAGCCGCTCAGGCATGTGGTCGCGGCAACGAGCAAGGCGAGGTGTAACGGGCGGCCGGCGCGCATCGCGGGTCAGTCGATCATCAGCTCAGTTCTGCGTTGAACCTGCCGGAGCAGGCATGAGGCCGCAGAAAATGCTGCCGTCTTGTGCAGCCTTCATGATTTCGGCCTGTCTTGCAGCCTGACCGATCTGCTCCAGATCCATGTCCGGCGTCGCCTCCGACAATTTTGCGAGAAGATCTACGCCGGTAGATTCCAGCAAGGGGGCGGCTTCAGCCTGCATTTGCCCGCCGACGATCTCGGCATATGGCGCCAGAGTCAAGGCAGCGGCCTGCAAATCCTGGCTTGTCGCCTGAACCAACACATCGACAGGCACATTGTCCCGATGTGCCGCTCGCAATTTTGCGGACCATTCCGGCAGATTGTTGGTGACCGTGGCCTCGAAGATCGGGACAAAACGCTCGCAATGGGCGGCAACACCGCTCGCGACCAAAGACTGCCCGACCGTATTGGTCCGCAAGGCGACCATCAGCAGCATGCCCTTGAGTTGTTCCTCGGGCAGGGTAACTGCATCCAGCGCCTCATCGGTCACAACAGGAGCTGCCTCTTGAGCGAGAGCAGCAGTTTGCCCGGCCATGCCGCCCGCAACCAGGGCGAGCGCTGCAGCGAAGCCCGTCGCGCGTGTCATGCCGCTTCCCTTGGCCGAGTCGTGACAAACTCGATCTGCTTGTCGTACGGCGCGCCGACAATCATGCGCTGCACGTAGACGCCAGGCAGGTGGATGCAATCGGGGTCCAGATCGCCGTTCGCGACCACCTCCTCGACTTCCACCACGCATACCTTGCCGCAGGTCGCGGCGGGCATGTTGAAGTTGCGCGCGGTCTTGCGGAACACCAGATTGCCGCTTCCATCCGCCTTCCATGCCTTCACGATGGCCAGATCGGCGAAGATGCCATGTTCCAGCAGGTAATCCTCTCCGCCGAAATTTTTCACCTCCTTGCCGTCCGCAACGCTCGTTCCGACGCCTGTCTTGGTATAGAAGCCCGGAATGCCCGCGCCGCCGGCCCGCATCCGTTCCGCAAGCGTGCCCTGCGGGCAGAATTCGACCTCGAGTTCCCCAGCCAGATACTGGCGTTCGAATTCCTTGTTCTCACCGACATAGGATGAGATCATCTTGCCAACCTGCCTAGTCCGCAGCAGCTTGCCGATACCTTCATTGTCGATCCCGGCATTGTTGCTGGCGAATGTCAGATTTTTCACGCCGCTGTCGCGGATCGCGTCCAGCAAACGCTCGGGAATGCCGCAGAGGCCGAAGCCGCCAGAGGCGATCAGCATGCCATCGGTGAGCAGGCCGTCGAGCGCGGCGGCGGCATCGGGATAGAGCTTGTTCATCGAAGTCTCCGATAGAAATTCGCCGCATCCTCTAAGCTGTGAGGGCGCCGCTGTCACCCTCACCCGTTTGCGCCGCAGCTTCGCATCTTGTGTGCCGACCCGCTTCAATGCTGCACCGCATCATGGTTCCGGTTATAAGTTCGGCGAACAAACCACGGACGCTCAATAACCGTCTGTCTATCCTAAACTATTTAAGGACTTGCATGTTTTGCAACCTGCAATGAGTATTTCGCACTTGCGAGATAGTGAGGGTGGGCGCATATAGGACGGGCCTTTTCAGGCATCCTCTCCCAAGACTTACAAGGCCCGGCCGGTTCAACCTGCCGGGCTTTTTTTCGCTAGCCATCCGCGTGTCGTCGGGAGTCGGACAGCCGCAGGAACGGCCGGTTTCCATCGCGTACCGCGCATGATCCGCTCGCTGGCGCAGCGCCTGTCATCGCTTTGCCGGGCACTCCCCCAGCTTTCGACCATTTGCAACTATACACCGCGCTTCCTAGCTAGGCTGTGCAATCGGATATTTCAGACGAAAGAGAGCATGCGGATGGCTGATGCGGACACGGCGATAGACAGGAATACGGCGAGGCTGCAGGTGGCAGCGGCGCGGCAGGAGGAAAGCGGTCAGGGGATCGCCCGCATGCCGAGGTCGGCGTTCCAGTCGCTGGGCATCACCGAAGGCGACGTGGTCGAAATTACCGGCAAGCGGACAACCGCTGCCATCGCGATGCCCGCCTATGACGAGGATCAGGCGCTCGACGTGATCCGCCTCGACGGCTTGCAGCGCGGCAATGCGGAAACCGGATCGGGCGAACATGTCCATGTTGCAGTCGCGGAATCGCGCCCTGCAACGCGTGTCGTCTTCGCGCCCGCACAGCGCGAGATGCGCCTGCAGGGGCCGACCCAGGCGCTCAAACGCAATTTCTTCCGCAAGCCGCTGGTCGCGGGCGACCTTGTCGCCACGACGGGTCAGCAGCCGGTGCAGAACATGCCGCCCGAAGTGCGCCGGATGTTCAACACGCCCGCTTATTCGCTGACCCAGATACGCCTCACGGTCGTCTCGACCAGTCCCAAGGGCATCGTCCACATCGACGAGAATACCGAGGTGGAACTGCGCGCCGAGTTCGAGGAACCGCAGGGCGGCCGCGCCATCGTCAATTACGACGATGTCGGCGGAATGTCCGACACGATCCAGCAATTGCGCGAGATGGTCGAACTGCCGCTGCGTTATCCTGAATTGTTCACCCGCCTCGGTGTCGATCCGCCGAAGGGCGTGTTGCTGCACGGCCCGCCGGGAACCGGCAAGACGCGGCTGGCGCAGGCTGTTGCCAATGAAAGCGACGCCGCGTTCTTCATCATCAACGGCCCTGAAATCATGGGTTCGGGCTATGGCGAAAGCGAAAAGCGCCTGCGTGAGGTGTTCGAGGAAGCGACGAAGTCCTCGCCCGCAATCGTCTTCATCGATGAGATCGATTCCATCGCGCCCAAGCGCAATCAGGTCCCGGGTGAGGCCGAGAAGCGCCTCGTCGCGCAGTTGCTCACCCTGATGGACGGGCTGGAGGCACGCTCCAATCTCGTGGTCATTGCCGCTACGAATCGGCCGGACGCCATAGACGAAGCTCTGCGCCGCCCGGGCCGTTTCGACCGCGAAATCGTGATCGGCGTGCCGGACGAGACCGGCAGGCGTGAGATCCTGGCGATCCACACGCGCGGCATGCCGCTGGGCGACAAGGTCGATCTGAAAGAATTGTCGCGCACCACGCATGGGTTCGTCGGAGCCGACCTTGCGGCACTGGCGCGAGAGGCAGCGATCGACGCGGTTCGCCGCATCATGCCCCGGCTCGATCTGGACGAACGGACCATCCCGCCCGAGGTTCTGGAGGACCTGCAGGTTACGCGGGAGGATTTCCTCAGCGCGTTGAAGCGGGTGCAGCCATCCGCCATGCGCGAAGTCATGGTTCAGGTGCCCAATGTCGGCTGGGACGATGTCGGCGGCCTTTCCGAAGCGACGGAAAAGCTGAAGGAGGGCATCGAACTTCCTCTGAAGCATCCCGATGCTTTCGAGCGGCTGGGCATCCGCCCGGCCAAGGGGTTCCTCCTTTATGGGCCCCCCGGAACCGGCAAGACGCTACTGGCAAAGGCCGTGGCAAAGGAGGCCGAGGCCAATTTCATCTCGATGAAGAGCAGCGACCTGCTGTCGAAATGGTATGGCGAAAGCGAGCAGCAGATCGCCCGGATGTTCGCCCGCGCCCGGTCGGTAAGCCCCTGCGTCGTCTTCATCGACGAGATCGACAGCCTCGTGCCGGCGCGCGGGTCTGGCGCAGGCGATTCGCAGGTGACGGGCCGGGTGGTGAACACCATTCTCGCCGAAATGGACGGGCTTGAAGAACTTCAGTCGGTGATCGTCATCGGTGCTACCAATCGACCGACTCTCGTCGATCCGGCGCTGCTTCGTCCCGGCCGGTTCGACGAGTTGATCTATGTCGGCACGCCTGATCGTGGCGGAAGGGAGCGTATCCTGAACATCCATGCCGGCAACATGCCGCTGGCCGATGATGTCGACCTGTCCCGCATTGCAGGCGAAACCGAGCGTTTCACCGGTGCCGATCTCGAGGACGTCGTCCGCCGCGCCGGCCTCAACGCCCTGCGCCGCGCAGGAAACGAAGTGCAGCAGGTGACCGGTGCTGACTTCACCGAAGCGCTCGGAGATTCACGCGCGACCGTTACCGAGAGGATGGAGCAGGAATACAAGAAGATGCGCGGGGAACTGAAAAAGCGCGCTGCCGAAGCGATGCCCATCGGCTTTCTGCATGAAGGCATGGTCGAACCGACCCGCGAGCGCAAACACGGCGGTTGAGTTCGCAGTGAAACAGACGGGCGGGGTCGCGGCTCCGCCCATCCTGTAGCTGCATCAATCGGCCAGCGGAAATATGATCTCGACCCGGGCGCCTTCTTTCGTGAACTGACGATCGATCGTACCGCGAAGCTGCCGCGCGGCGCTGGTCATCAGCATGCTGCCAAAACCCTGCCGAGCCGGTTCCTCATCTTCACCGGCGCAGTTTTCGCGCCACTCCACGATGACGTCCTGTCCCGAGATCGACCACACGACATCCAGATGGCCGCCGCTTGCCCAGCAGCCATATTTGACCGCATTGGTGGTCAATTCATGCAGCACGAGGCCCAGCGGCGTCACCTGCTGGGCTGCCAGGGTAATCTGCGGGCCCTCGAGGCGGGCTGGCTGCCTTGTCGATCGGTAGGGTGCGAGCGTGGTCTCGATCAGCGCTTCCAGCGATGCCACCGGTCTTTCCAGCGTTCCCTGCGTGACTTCATGCGCTTTCAACAAGGCGCGGATCCGTTCGCCGATGCGATCGACCACTTCCTTCGCCTCGGGCCGGTCGCGTCCGCTCATCTGCACGATGGCGAGAATTACGGCGAACAGGTTCTTGACCCTGTGGTTCAGTTCTTTTGCGAGGAGATCCGCCTGGTCCCGAGCCTCTCCCAGCGCTGCCGCTTGTGCAGCCTCCGATTCGGCGCGGATATTGCGGGTGATGAGGATGTAACCGAATATGATCGCCACGATCATGACGACCAGCAACCCGGCCAGCATTTGTAACACCCGCCCCTCGAACCGGGCAGTTTCACTGATGGCTTCCGCAAGCAGATAGTTCTCGATGTCTTCGATTTCGCGGAACGAGCGGCGAAGGCGGTTCATGGCCTCCTGCCCTTCATCCGTCAGAACGCGCCGCCGCGCCTCCGTCGATTCGCGCCCGTCCAGCAGTTCGACTACGTCCTGCATCTCGGCAAATCTGGCTTCCGAGAGGTTTTCGATCTCGTCCATCAGCGCCATCTGCCGCGGGGTTGCATCCGCGCTGATCCTTGTCCGCAAGCGTTCCAGCGAGGGTCGGTATCTATCCCGCCCGGCGAAGTACGGTGCGAGATAGCGCTGATCGAGCGTGATCATGTAGCCGCGCTGACCGGTTTCGGCATTCAGGACGGCGCGGTTGAGAATATTGAGTTCGGTCAGCACTCCCGCCGTATCACGGACCTGCTCGCGTTCCCGGCGCTCGGCCTCGATCGTCTGAAATACGAAATAGAGGCTGACAAGCAGGGAAGCCGCGACAATGGCGAAAAGCACAAGGTTCACGATGCGTGTTCGGCTCGGTAGCCGTCCTGCCCCTGTAGGACGTGCGGCAATCGTATCGCTGCCAGGGGCGCCGGCTTCGACCCGATCAGGGTTCAGTGCGCTGCTCCCCAACTCGGCCCGGTCCCGATGTCGATGCCCAGCGGCACGTCCAGCTTGATCGCGGGCAGGGCGGCTTCGGCCATTACCCGTTCGATGATCGGCCGCGCCGCGTCGGCATCCGCTTCCGGAACTTCGAACACCAGTTCGTCATGCACCTGCAGCAACATCCTGATGCCGCCATCTTCCCGCGCCAGTCCGGCATCGCGCAACGCTGGCATCATGCGAACCATCGCGCGCTTGATGATATCGGCGCTGGTGCCCTGAATGGGGGCGTTCACCGCAGCCCGCTCGGATCCGGCACGCTCGTTCGGGTTCTTGGACGAGATCCGCGGAAACCAGGTTTTCCTGCCGAACAGCGTTTCGGAATAGCCGTTCTCGCGCACCTGCTCCAGGGTGCGGACGATGTAGCGCTGGATGCCCGGGAACCGTTCGAAATAGCGGTCGATCATCGCCTGTGCCTCATCCGGCTCGACTTCAAGCCGGCCTGCGAGGCCCCAGCGCGATATGCCGTAGAGGATGGCGAAATTGATGGTCTTGGCCTGCGCACGGGTGTCCCGCGTGACTTCGCCAAACATCTCCTCCGCCGTCCTTGCGTGGATGTCCTGTCCTTGCTCGAACGCTTCTTTGAGAGCGGGAACATCGGCCATATGCGCCGCGAGTCGCAGCTCGATTTGTGAATAGTCCGCCGCCAGCAGCACATGGCCGGGTTCCGCAACAAAGGCTTCGCGGATCTGCCGCCCGATCTCGGTGCGGATGGGGATGTTCTGCAGATTGGGGTCAGTCGACGACAGCCGTCCCGTCTGCGCGCCGACTAGCGAATAGCAGGTATGCACCCGGCCGGTCTGCGGGTTGATGGCGGCCTGCAAAGCGTCTGTATAGGTGGATTTCAGTTTTGCCAGCTGCCGCCATTCGAGCACCTTGCCCGGCATTTCGGCCCCTTGTGCAGCGAGCTTCTCCAGCATCGTCTGATCGGTGGAATACTGGCCGCTCTTGCCTTTCCGCCCGCCCTTGTAGCCCATCTTGTCGAACAGGATGTCACCCAGCTGCTTGGGGCTGCCAATGGTGAATTCCTGACCCGCGATCTCGTGGATCTGCGTTTCCAGCTTCGTCAGTTCGGCTGCGAATTCGTCAGACAGTCCGGCCAGACGCGCGCGGTCCACCTTGATCCCTTCGCGCTCCATCGCAGCGACGACGGGAATCAGCGGGCGGTCGATCCTCTCGTAGACGCGCGTTCCGCGCTCGGTTGCAAGGCGCGGTTTGAGGGTGCGATACAGGCGCAGCGTGACGTCGGCATCCTCCGCCGCATATTCGGTGGCCTTGTCGAGCGGCACCTCGCCGAAGGGAATGGCCTTTTTGCCGCTGCCGCAGATATCCTTGAAGGTGAGTGTGGTGTGACCGAGGTGGCGCTGCGCCAGTTCGTCCATGCCGTGCCCGCCGCCGATCCCGTCGAGCGAGCGTCCGGCATCAAGAGCGAAGCTCGTGATCATCGTATCCTCGAGAGGGCCAACGGCGATGCCGTTCCGGGCAAGGATGTTGATGTCATATTTGATGTTCTGACCGATTTTCAGCACGGCATCGCTGGTCAGAAGCGGCTCCAGCGCAGTAAGTGCCTTGGCCTTGTCGATCTGCTTCGGCCTGTCGGAAAGCAGATCCGTGCCGCCGTGGCCGAGCGGTATGTAGCAGGCATCGTTCGGACCCAGCGCCATGCTGATTCCGGTGAGTTCCGCCTCCATCGCATCCAGCGCGCTGGTCTCGGTGTCGATCGCCACTTCCCGGGCAGCAAAGGCACGCTCGATCCAGACTTGCAGCGTTTCCATGTCCTGCACGCAGACGTATGCCGACCGGTCGACCGGCGGCATCTCGGGCGCAGGCTGACTTGCGCCTTCCTGGACGTCCTTACCCTTCGGGCTGCGTTTCGCCGGGTCCAGATCGGTTCGCCTGCCTGGGCTGCCCGACCCTGCATCCAGACGTTTCAGCAGGCTGAAGAAACCATGCACCTCGAGAAATTTCGCCAACGGCTCGTGTGGAACGCCATCCAGGGCAAATTTCTCCAGCGGAACTGGCAGTTCGCAATCTTCCTTCAGGGTGACGAGAACCCGGCTGAGTTCCGCCATTTCGCGCCCTTCCAGCAGGCGCTCCTTCAGCTTGGAAGCCTTCATGTCCGGTGCGGCATCGAGCGCACCTGTCAGGGTTCCATGTTCCTGAATCAGCTTGGTCGCCGTTTTCGGGCCGACTCCGAAGATCCCGGGAATGTTGTCGACCGAATCACCCATAAGGGCGAGCACGTCGCCAACCAGCTCGGGCGCGACGCCGAATTTCTCCTCCACTTCTTCCGGCCCGATGCGCTGGTTCTTCATGGTGTCGAGCATGTCGATACAGCCGCCGCCGGTCCCGCATTTGCCGACGAGCTGCATCAGGTCCTTGTCAGAAGAAACGATCGTGACATCCCAGCCCTGCCGCGTCGCTGCACGAGCATAGGAAGCTATAATGTCGTCGGCCTCGAGCCCGTCTTCCTCGATACAGGCGAGGCTGAAGGCGCGGGTCGCATCGCGGATGAGCGGGAATTGCGGCACGAGGTCTTCCGGCGGCGGCGGCCGGTGCGCCTTGTAATCGGGATAGATGTCGTTGCGGAACGACGTGCTGCCCTTGTCGAGTATGACCGCCAGATGGGTTGGTCCCGATGCCTTGTCGAGGTCTTCGGCCAGCTTCCACAGCATGGTGGTATAGCCATACACCGCGCCTACCGGCGTGCCTTCCGGATTGGTCAGCGGCGGCAGCCGGTGATACGCGCGAAAAATATAGGCCGATCCGTCGACCAGATAGAGATGCTGCTTGTCCGCCATGCCTTCGCTTTAGCAGGGGACCGGGCGCAATCCAGCGGCATTTGCCACGGCCATGTTCAGCCAAGAGGCCTGAAAAATGCTAAAAAAAGGCAAAATGAGGCGCAATGTGACGATTTGCCCTTGCGCTGCCACAAACTCGCCATTATTTGAACATCACGAGGCCTGCTTTCGGGTTTCGCCAGCGCCTCTCCCACAGGTGGAGCGCTTGCTAATCAAGGATTTATTCTATGCGTAAGATCATTTTCGCCGCTGCTGCTGCCGGTGCCGCTCTGTCGCTCTCCGCTTGCTCGGAAGGCACGGAAGAATCCGCTGAACTGACCACCGAAAACGCAATGGCCGATACCGAAGCCAATGTCGAAGCTCTCGGTGCGGAAACCGAAGCACTCGGCACCGAAGCTGCCATGGAAACCGAAGCCGCTGTTGACGGCGTCGCCATGGAAGCCGACACGGCCGCTGCTGAAGTCGAAGGCGACCTGCAGAACGAAACCACTGCCGAAGCGCAGATGGACTGATCGTTCGAACTCGTTTCGAATTGGAAAGGGCGGTGCCAATGGCACCGCCCTTTTTCTTTGCTCAGCAGAAATCCGGAAGCCGGGCGTAATGGCCGCCCGGTCCGCCGATCAATAAGCTGCGGTAACCCAGTTCCGTCCGTCCGACTTGGCATAGCCGTCGTAAAGCGCCCGGGCGATCTCTGCGATCTTGCTTTCGCGCGCAGGCCGCGATCCCTGGCCCGTGACATAGATGGCGAGGGCGATTGCACGCCCGTCCGGGGTATGAATGATGCCGATGTCGCTGGAGGTGTTGTTCAACGAGCCTGTCTTGTGCTTCACCTGCGCGGAAGCGGGCAGCAGAGCAGGGATACGGCGCTTGCCTGTGCGGCACCGCTCCATTGCGCCGAGAATGACCCGGCGGCTTGAATTGTTCAGCCAGCGGCCCTGATAAAGGCCTGCCAGCAGTTTCGTCATCGTCGCCGGAGTGGCGCTGTCGCGGATGTCGACGGCTTTGGCAGGATCGATCTCCCCATCGTCTCGCACGAGAGTCGCGATGTCGCGGGTCAGGTTGAAGCCGTCGAGACCGGCCCTGCGTGCCCAGTCATTCACCTTTGCCGGGCCGCCGACCGCTGCCAGCAGGGCATCGGTTGCCGGATTGCTGCTACGCGTGATCATGATCTCGATGAGTTCCGAGGCCGCCATGCTCTGACCGCGGGTCACAGGGGCGACATCGCTCGAAAAAGCACGCGAGCGGACCGGGATCATGAGCGGAAAGCGGCTGTTCAGTGACCAGCGGCCTTGCTCCACCCCTTCCATAAAGGTTGCAGCGATCGCGATCTTGCTGGTGCTGGCCATGGGGAAGCTCTGATCACCAAGGATCGAAATCTGCTGGCCGGACGCTAGATCCACTGCCGCCACACCGATCCTGCCGTCCTGCCCATCGGCAATCGCGGCGATTTGCCGTTCGAATGGCGAATCATACCCGGCGGTGAAATCGCGCGGGGCGCGCTGTTCGGTGCCCAGAGTGGTATCGAACATCGCTTCGAGATTGACAGACGCGACGCGCTCCCGCGCCTGCGTCGCTGAGATTCCGGTCAGCGAGGCAGTGCCCAGTGCGAGTGCACCGAGCATGTTGGTGATTGTCTTCATTTTCATGCGCTTACCCTACCGCCCTCATGGTTTGCATTTCCTTAACAGAAGCAAAGGCTATCCCGGCAATGTGGCACGCAAAGGGCTGGCGCGGCAAGATGTTCCATGATCGGGACGAAATCGATCACCGCGCCAGTCGTAATCCTGATGTCGGCAAGTGACCTATTCGGCGCTGATCGCCTTCTCGATGCGATCGGTCGTTTCGCCTGTCATGGTCTTGGCGATTTCGCCGCACAGCCTGTTCTTCAATTCGACATGGTAGTGCCGCCGCATTTCACCCAAGGTCTTGGGGTCGGCGATGACGAGCAGGTCGTCGATGTCGCCGGCAATAGCCTTTGCATTCAACCATTCGGCCGCGGCCGCACCATGCGCAAGCTCGTTCAGATCGGTCGCTCCGGTCTGCTGGCTCGATTCGTCCTGATGCTTCACGCCGGCGCTGAAATTCGTGACTTCGAGCGAGGGCTTGGCTTCGTGCTGCAGTTTGGGTTCGAAGGGTTGTCCGTGATTGCGCATGACGAGGAAGCGTTCGCCATCGACGATTGCGACATGGGCCTTGTGCGGCAATTTCATAAATTGGGGTCTCCGTCTGTTATGATACTGTTGCGACAACGGACGTACCTGCGAAATGTGCCGGAACTGCGCCGGTCAGGCAGTCTCGCGGGCAGATTGGGATAGCGCCGTTTCACTTGGCGAACGGGTCAGGTCGGTGCCTGCGACCTCGTCGGTGTGCACTTCGAACCTGGCGAGCCGGGCCGAGCCGAAGGCGGTCGTCAATGCGGCATCCGTGGCATCACGCCCTCTCGCCATGACAATGCGCGCGATCCGCGGCGTGTTGTGCCGCGCATCGAAAGTGTACCACCGGCCATCCAGCCAGGCTTCGAACCAGGCGGAAAAATCCATGTGCGCGTCGATGGGATCGATACCGATGTCGCCGAGGTAGCCGGTGCAATAGCGCGCGGGAATGTTCGCGGCGCGGCAGAGGGTGATCGCCAGATGAGCGAAGTCGCGGCAGACCCCGTAGCGTTCGTCGAAAGCCGATCGGGCGGTATGGTCGGTGCTGGCCTTCATGTAATCGAACCTGATGCGTTCATGGGCCGCATCGACCAGCGCCTGTACCCGCGCCCAGCCGGGTTCGGCCTTGCGCGCGATCTCCCATGATTCATTTGCCAGTTTCGATACTTCGCAATAGCGGCTTGCCAGCAGGAACGGCAAAACCTCGTCGGGGAGATCCTCGATGTTCTGCTGCACGGCATCGGGGTTCACTTCATCGGGGGTGCCGGTATCTTCGATGACGAAATCGGTGCGCAAGGTAATGCCGCCCGCCGGTATGATCAGGCGCGTGGCGACATTGCCGAAATTATCGATGAAGGTGCGATGCGGGACGTGCGGATCGGTCTGCAACACTTCGGGCGTGCGCAGGTCCTTTTGCCGTTCGGGCCGGACGTGCAGCAGGGCAAGCAGCGGCACCTCCGTATCTGTCTCGAAGCTGATGTCGAAGCCGGTGCGGATCAGCATGCGGCAGTTTCCTCGGTCGCATGGGCCGTGATCTGGCCGGTGGGATCAGTACCGCCAGTTGAAGCGACAAGATGCTTGATCTCGACCTCGACCTCCATGTCGATCTGGCTGCCCCGGACGCCCCGCCAGGTCCCCGACAAAGGCGTCGCCTGCACAGGATCGCGGGCCACGGCTACGCGGACCAGCCCCTGATTTCCGACAATGCCATTGGTCGGGTCGAATTCGATCCAGCCGGAACCCGGCAGGAAGACGCGCAGCCACGCGTGGGTGGAATGGCCACCGATCCGCGCATCCGCTTCGCTCGGCTGATAGAGATAGCCCGAAACGAAGCGCGCAGCGAAGCCCAGCGCCCGTACCGCTTCCATCATCAGGACGGCATAATCGCGGCAGGTTCCGCTGCGCGACTTCAGAGTGGTCGACGGTGGCTGAATGCCTTTGTCCTCGCGCCTGTTGTAATCGAACTCCGCCTTTATGCTGCGGGTCATCCCCGTCAGCAGGTCCAGAGTATCGGTACCGCCATCGGATTTGAGGAAGGACCGCGCCCAGCTGTCGAGCTTCCGGTCCTGATCGGGGTATTTGCGCTCGATTGATCGCAGCAGGTCGGGCATATCCTCCGCCGAATAGGTGAACGGATAGCGCGCTGCATAGGGTTCAACGGCGATTTCTTCAGGCGCGGTCGGCCGGTGGTCGACCTCTGCATGCCCGCGTATCTCCAGCATATCTGCGCGCTTGTCGAAACAGGCTATGGCGACGGCGTTGCCGAATACGTCCTGCAGCCAGCGCTGGGACGAGGGCGCCGGATCGATTTGCAGCGACGCGATGAGCAGTCGCTGGTCGTAACTTTCACGCGGGCGCACCAGGATGCGATGCTCGCCGAAAGCCACGTCCCGGCGGTAACGATAACGGGTTACATGATTGATCGAGACGGTCGGCATCGGCTGGGCAAGATCCTCCGGCCACTCAACCTTTACGGGCTGCAAACGGGTCCGAGAAAAAGCGCGTGCACTTTCGCCATCATGAAAAAGGGTCCGGAGGATTGCTCCCCCGGACCCGCGTACGTTGGTCGTGAATGACGTGTGCTTAGAAGCCCATTCCGCCGCCCATGCCGCCCATGCCGCCCATGTCGGGCATGCCGCCGCCGCCGGAATTCTTGTCTTCCGGTGCGTCGCTGATGGCAGCTTCGGTGGTGATCAGCAGGCCGGCAACCGAGGCTGCGTCCTGCAGGGCGGTGCGAACGACCTTCGTCGGGTCGATCACGCCGGCCTTGACCAGGTTCTCATAGGTGTCGGTCGCAGCGTTGAAGCCCTGCGTCTCGTCATTTTCGCGCAGGAGATTGCCCGAAATGACGGCGCCGTCGTGACCGGCATTTTCCGCGATCTGGCGGATCGGTGACAGGATCGCGCGGCGAACGATGTCGATACCGCGGGTCTGGTCGTCATTCTCGCCCTTCACGCCTTCGAGCACCTTGGAGGCGTAGAGAAGCGCGGTACCGCCACCGGGGACAATGCCTTCTTCGACAGCGGCGCGGGTTGCATGGAGCGCATCGTCGACGCGATCCTTACGTTCCTTCACCTCGACTTCCGAAGCACCGCCGACCTTGATCACGGCAACCCCGCCGGCCAGCTTGGCCAGGCGTTCCTGCAGCTTTTCCTTGTCGTAATCGCTGCTGGTCGCATCGATCTGGGCACGGATTTCATTCACGCGCGACTTGATGTCGTCGGCCGGGCCAGCGCCATCCACGATCGTGGTGTTGTCCTTGTCGATGGTGACGCGCTTGGCTTCGCCGAGCATGCCGAGCGTGACGTTTTCGAGCTTGATGCCGAGATCTTCGGAGATCATCTCGCCCTGTGTCAGGATCGCGATGTCCTGCAGCATGGCCTTGCGGCGATCGCCGAAACCGGGCGCCTTGACTGCCGCGACCTTCAGGCCGCCGCGCAGCTTGTTGACGACCAGTGTCGCCAGCGCTTCGCCTTCGATGTCTTCTGCGATGATCAACAGCGGACGGCCGCTCTGCACGGCTGCTTCCAGCACGGGCAGCATGGCCTGCAGGTTCGACAGCTTCTTTTCATGGATCAGGATATAAGGGTTATCCAGTTCCACGGTCATCTTGTCGGGGTTGGTGATGAAGTAGGGCGACAGATAGCCGCGGTCGAACTGCATGCCTTCAACGACATCGAGTTCGAATTCGAGGCCCTTGGCCTCTTCCACGGTGATGACGCCTTCCTTGCCGACCTTTTCCATGGCTTCGGCGATCTTTTCGCCGACTTCACGGTCGCCATTGGCGGAAATGACGCCAACCTGCGCGATTTCGCTGGACCCGGCGACATCCTTGGAACGACCCTTGAGGTCTTCCACGACGCGGATCACGGCCTGGTCGATGCCGCGCTTCAGGTCCATCGGGTTCATGCCGGCAGCGACCGACTTCATGCCTTCGCGCACGATGGCCTGAGCCAGAACGGTGGCGGTGGTGGTGCCGTCACCTGCGAGATCGTTGGTCTTGCTGGCGACTTCGCGCAGCATCTGCGCGCCCATGTTCTCGAACTTGTCCTTGAGTTCGATTTCCTTGGCGACGGTGACGCCGTCCTTGGTGATGCGGGGTGCGCCGAAGCTCTTGTCGATGACGACGTTCCGGCCCTTGGGGCCGAGCGTTACCTTGACGGCGTTTGCGAGCGTGTCGACGCCCTTGAGGATGCCTTCGCGCGCTTCGCGCGAAAATTTCACGTCCTTGGCAGCCATGATTGGTTCTCCTGAATTGGGTTGATTAAGAAAAGTGCAGTCAGTCGGAAATCAGGGCTCAGCCCATGATTCCCATGATGTCGCTTTCCTTCATGATCAGCAGGTCTTCGCCGTCCAGCTTGACCTCGGTGCCCGACCACTTGCCGAACAGAACGCGGTCGCCCGCCTTCACGTCCAGCGGCGTGACCGTGCCGTCTTCGGCCTTGGCGCCCGAACCCACCGAGACGATTTCGCCTTCGCTGGGCTTTTCCTTGGCGCTGTCGGGGATGATGATGCCACCGGCGGTCTTTTCGTCAGCTTCGATGCGACGGACCAGAACCCGGTCGTGCAGAGGGCGAAATGCCATATCGTTGACCTTCCTTGCTTTGTTGAATGAATATCAGCTTTGGCACTCTCGCCATGAGAGTGCCAACAGCAGGCATATGGTTGCGACCCACATGGGCGTCAACAGGGAAGAACCAAGATTTTTATCGCTGCGCCGTTTCAGTTTTGCGGCAGCAGCCCCAGCGCCGCGCGGCGGGTCCAGCGAAGGGTGAGGAACACGGCTGCTACCGCCAGTCCTGTGGCGAGGCCGATCCAGACGCCCGTGCCTTCCAGCGGTGTGGACAGGCCCAGCCAGATCGCGACCGAATAGCCCGCTGCCCAATAGCTGAGCACGGCGATCACCATCGGCACGCGCGTATCCTGCAAACCGCGAAGATTGCCCGCGGCTACCGCCTGCGCCGCGTCGACCAGCTGGAAGATCGCCGCCCACAGCAGATATTGCACTGCAAAGCCGACCAGCGCCGCGTTCCTCGGCAATTGCGGATCGACATAGAGCGACAGCACGAAATGGGGCGCGAACAGCATGATTGATGCAGTGACGCCGCTGAACACCACGGCAATGCCCATCGCCACCCACCCGGCGCGGTGAATGCCGCCCGCATCACGTGCGCCGAAATGATAGCCGACGCGAATGGTCGCTGCCTGCCCGATGCCAAAGGGTATCTGGAAGGCGAGGCTGGCGATCTGCAGCGCTATGGTGTGGCCGGCGAGTTCGGAAGGGCCGATCCGTCCCATCAGGAAGGCAGCACCGGAGAATAGTCCCGCCTCGGCCAGAATGGTGAGCGCGATCGGCGTACCGATCCGCGTGATCTCGCGCAGGCGGCTCCATTTGTGGCGCCACCAGTTTCCCAAGATTCGATAGCGCGACAGCCGCCGGTCGGTCTGGATGGCGATGACATAGGACACAAGGATGAAGACCGAAGTCACCACGCTGGCGAGGGCGGAGCCTTCGAGCCCCAGCGCGGGTGCGCCCAGATTACCGAACACGAAGGCGTAATTGGCGATCACGCTGACCCCTATCGCGACCGCGATGATGAGCGTGGCAAAGATCGGCCGGTCCAGCGTCGAGACGAAGATACGCAACACGTTGGCAATGATCATCGGCAGCATGGCCCACATGATGACGTCCATGAAAGATCCGGCCATGGCGGAAATCACCGGGTCCTGCCCTGCCAGCAGCATCAGCCGTTCTGCCTGCGAACACGCCGCCATGCCGAACAGGCCCGCAGCCACCGCGAGCCACAGCCCCATGCGGACGCTGCGGCGCACCTCGCGCACGGCATGGCTGCGCCGCCCCAATTCCGCGGCGATCAGCGGCGCGACGGCGCCGGTCAGGCCGGACAATGCCCAGAGCAGAAGGCCGAAGATGGCAATGGCCAGACTGCTTGCGGCCAGCGCCTGTTCGCCAAGTCGCGCAACGAAGATGACATCCACGGCATGAACCAGCATCTGCAACAGATTCGCGGCGGCCAGGGGCCAGGCCAGCCGCATCGTCGCGCGAAATTCCCGGCGCCACGGATTGGACACCGGCTTCGCCCCAGGAGCGCGGCTGATGGTTGCAGGATTGTTCATCGCCGGCGCGCGATAGGGTGCATGCCGCGCCGGGGCAATCGCTTCAGCTTGCGGCGGCCTGCATGGCGCTGCATAAACGCCTGCCATTCTTCGGAGTATTTGCCGTGTCGCGACCTTCCCGAATCTCTGGCCTGCGCTCCTTCACTTTGATTTCGATCTTCGGTTCGCTTGCCGCCGCAAATCCCGCCGCTGCCGGAGAAGTCTATGGCGGAATCTATGCCCATGCTGTCGACACCCCGTTCACCTTCGATACGGAAGAAGGCGGCGTCGACCTTCAGGCAGGCTATCGGTTCGAACGGGCAGAGGCGCTCGCTTTCATCGGCAGCCCGGAGCCATATGTCTTCGCCTCGCTGAACAGCGAGGGGGATACGAATTTCGCAGGCGGCGGGCTCAGCTGGAAGATTGCGGCAGGCCCGGTCTATCTCCGGCCCGGCATCGGCCTCGTCATTCATGACGCGCCCGATTTCCGAATAGATCGTAACAACGAATTTCGGACGGATCTCGGCAGCCGCATCCTGTTCGAGCCGGAGATTGCCATCGGAACCGCTGTTAGCGAACGTTGGAGCGTGGAGGCGAGCTGGGTGCACATCAGCAATGCGCGCCTGTTCAATTCGGAGCAGAACCCCGGCATCGACACCATCGGAATCCGACTGAACTACGCCCTCTAGAGACCGCGATAGCTTTCCTGCCTATGCGCGGTGCTGCTGCGCTTCTATCTGCCGTACTGACACTGCCGATGGAAAAGGAATGGCGCAATGGAACATGAAGGCGCCGGTTTCCTGCGAGACGGAGTATTGATGCTCGGCTTTGCGCTGGGTTTCGTGCTTCTTTTCCGGCGGCTGGGTCTCGGTGCCACGCTGGGATACCTTCTGGCGGGCTCGGTGGTTGGGCCGCATGGCCTGGGTCTAGTCGGAAATGCCGAATCGATGCTTGGGTTCGCCGAGATCGGAATTATCCTTTTGCTGTTCATCGTCGGGCTCGAACTGGACCCGGCGCGGCTCTGGCGCATGAGGACGGCAATCTTCGGCATCGGTTTCGCTCAGGTCGCGGCCTGCGGGCTGGCGGTTGCGGCCTTCATACTTCTGGCGACGGACTTCCCCTTTGTCGCTGCGCTGGCGCTCGGACTGCCCCTTGGGCTGTCGTCCACGGCACAGGTGCTGCCGATGCTGCAATCTGCCGGGAGGCTGAGAACGCCGTTCGGGGAACGCGCCTTCGCGATCCTGCTGTTCCAGGACCTTTCGATCATCGTTCTGATCACGATTGTCGCCGCATTGAGCCTGAACCCGGCCGACGCGGACGCGGCACCTGCTTGGCAACTCGTGCTGATGTCGGTGCTCACCGTGGGTGCATTGATCGCAGCAGGCCGCTTTCTGTTGCGCCCCTTGTTCCGTCTGATCGGCAATCTGGGCGAACGCGAGATGTTCGTGGTGGCCGGACTGTTCACCGTTATCGCTGCCGCAGCTTTGATGGAATGGCTCGGCCTCTCGACCGCATTGGGGGCGTTCGTCGCAGGTGTGATGCTGGCTAACACACCTTATCGGCACGAGTTGGAAGCGGATATCGAACCTTTTCGCTCGATCCTGCTGGGCCTGTTCTTCCTCGCGGTCGGGATGATGCTGGATCTGGGCGCCATCGCCGAAAATCCGATCTTCGTCGTCGGCATGGCCGCCGGGCTGATTACGATAAAGGCGGCTATCATCTTCGGCATCGGCCGGTTTGCAGGAATGGCCTGGCGGCCGGCATTGGCGCTCGGACTGCTGCTCAGCCAGGGCGGCGAGTTCGCCTTTGTCCTGTTCGCCCAGGCGCAACAGGGCCTGTTGATTGCCCCGGAAGTCGCCAGCCTGTTCGGCGCTATCGTCACCCTTTCCATGGCGACCACGCCATTCCTGATGATGGCAACCGCCCGTATCCGAAAACCCCGGCGGGGCAGCCAACAGCGGGAGGCACCGGAGGGAGGCACGGCAAAGGCGATCGTCGTCGGCTACGGGCGATTCGGCCAGACCGTCGCGCAGATGCTGCTGGGGCATGGCGCAACGATCACGCTGGTGGACCGGAACGTCGGCCAGATCGACCTGGCGGGCGATTTTGGATCGAAAGTCTATTTTGGCGATGGTACCAGGATCGATCTGCTGCGACAGGCCGGTGCGGGTGAGGCGGACATGATCCTGTTCTGCATGGACGGCGACCAGATCGGCAACACGATCCTGCATGGCGTGCGCACGGCTTTCCCCCAAACCAGCATAATGGTGCGGACCTTCGACCGCCGATCAATGCTGCGGATCAAGGCTGCGCCTGTAGATTTCATCGTGCGCGAAGTGCGGGAATCGGCCATCGCCATGGGGCGCGCGGCGCTTGCCAGCATGGGCGTGGACGCGAACGGCGTGGATGAAGTCGAAAGGCGCTTCCGGTCTATCGACATGGAGCGGATGGCCCGTCAGCATGAAGCCGATGATTTGAAGGCGGGGAGCGGTCTGGTGCACCAGGCAGCAGCGAGCGGCGCTGCGCCGGCGGAACCCGGTTGAGAGAAGCTCGAACTGGCAGTGCGAGAGTGCAGGCAAAGGAAAAGGGCGGCGCCTTCCGGCACCGCCCTTTCCTGGTGATCGCATGATGCGAAAACCGAAGCGTAAGCGCCCGTTGCCGGGCTGATCGCTTACTTCAGTTCGACGGTACCGCCGGCTGCTTCGATCTTGCCCTTGATCTCTTCGGCTTCCGCCTTGTTCACGCCTTCCTTGATCGGCTTGGGCGCGCCTTCGACGAGGCCCTTGGCTTCGGTCAGGCCGAGACCCGTGATCGCACGGACTTCCTTGATGACCTGGATCTTCTTGCCACCGTCGCCGGTCAGGATGACGTCGAATTCGTCCTTTTCTTCGGCTGCGGCTTCACCACCGCCAGCGGCGGGGCCGGCAACGGCGACAGCAGCAGCGGCAGAAACGCCCCACTCTTCTTCCAGTGCCTTGGCGAGTTCAGCCGCCTCGAGGACGGTCAGCTTCGAAAGTTCTTCAACAAGCTTGGCTACATCGGCCATGATATTGTGCTCCAACTAAATGACTGGCCGGGCAAGGCGCAGTGGCGCGCCCCGACCGGTATTCGAGAAAGAAAAACCGCTTATGCCGCTTCCTTGGCGCCGTAGGCACCGAAGACGCGGGCAAGCTTTGCCGCCGGTTCGTTGACGACGCGCGCGATTTTCGTCGCGGGCGCGTTGATGAGACCGATAAGCGTACCACGCAGCTCGTCGAGCGAGGGTAGCGACGCGAGCGCGCGTACCCTGTTTTCGTCGAGCATCTCGCCGCCCATGGAACCGCCGACGATTTCGAGTGCGTCATTGGTCTTGGCGAAATCCACCACGGCTTTCGCGGCTGCGACCGGATCTGCGCTGTAGGCGAGAGCGGTCGGACCGGTGAGGAATTCCCCAATGCCGTTGTAATCGGTGTCTTCGATGGCGAGCCTGGCGAGGCGGTTCTTCGCAACCTTGTAAGTCGCGCCAACGTCACGCATCTTCTGCCGCAGATCGGTGGATTGCGCCACCGAAAGGCCGAGGTTGCGGGTGACGACCACCACGCCTGCCTCGTTGAAGATTGCGTTCAGTTCGGCGACCGATTCGGATTTCTGCGAACGATCCATGCCGTACTCCTTCACATATGATCGCCACGCGCCAACCCAATTGGGCAACCGCGCCGCGACCGGCTTCGTTGTCCGCACCGCTGATACGGTGCGAGCGAGTCCGTTTTTGGGGAAGGAGGTGCGTTGCCGTTCGTTTACGGAACTGGCGAACGCGATGCGGAGCCTTGTGAGCCGCGCGAAAGAAACTCGTTTCCCCGCCTAGGCCGGCAATTAAGGAAACGGATGTTTCCACCGGCTGTCTCGGACGGAAGACCGGCTGCCCCTTGGGACGAATGCCGATCCGGGTTGCGCTCTAGACCATTGTCCGCCGCCGTCAAGCCGGGATCTCCGGATGCGGACCGCTGCACAAGCAAAAAGGGGTTCGCCATCGCTGGCGAACCCCCATCATCGTAATCGCACCCGAAAGGTGCAGGAACAATGCTTATTCGACGACCACTGTATCGTCCGCAACAACGGCATCGTCAGCCATCATGGTGTCGTCGGCCATCATGGCATCGTCGCCGAGTTCATCAGCGCGCTCGTCCATGACTTCGCCCATTTCTTCGGCGGGGCCTTCGGTCAGAACGCCGTCTGCATTGTTGATATCGTCGATGTCTTCACCGGCTTCTTCACGGGGGCCGTCACAGGCTGTCAGAGCGAAAGCGGCGGTGAGGGCGACGAGAGCAATTTTCTTCATGTTATGTATTCCCTGATTACCTTGGAATTCATGCACCCCCGAGGATACATCGGCAGTGTCTAGCGCGGCTGGTGGCGCTTGTAACCCATTTTCGCCACAATTCGGCAAAGCAGAGTGTCAGCGAGGTTATGATGGAGCGCCTGGATCGCTTCATATGTTCTGCATGGCAGGAAGTTTGACAGCGGCGGGCAGGCTCTCTATGTCACCACCTGTCGCAACGCTTCGAGCAAGGCGCCCCATGCGCGGGGGTGGCCCGGGAAGGAAGCAGCGATTATCCAACGTCGCGAGGCCACTGCCGCAGCAGCACCCTGAAAAGGGTGCCGGAAGCTGCGGCTTTGCCGCGTTCGCGATCATGGCATTACGACGTGCATGGCAAGAATTCTATCGCCGGTGGCGCTCCGTCGCCGGCTCTATCTGACAGGCGAATCACCTTATGGCGACCAAGGCGAAAGCTCCCCGCTCCTCCGGCAATGTCTCGAAGACGGCTCATGGCAGCGCGAAGAAGCGCATCCGCAAGATCTTCGGCGATGTTCACGAAGTGGTGGAAATGCCGAATCTGATCGAGGTCCAGCGCGAAAGCTACGAGCAGTTCCTGCGCTCCGACCCGTCGATCGACTATGTGTCCGGTCTGGAAAAGACGCTGCGCTCCGTCTTTCCGATCCGCGACTTCGCCGGCACCGCCGAGCTGGACTTCGTTCATTACGAGCTGGAGCCGCCGAAGTTCGACACGACCGAATGCCGCCAGCGCGGCATCACCTATGCAGCGCCGATGAAGGTGACGCTGCGCCTGATCGTGTTTGAAGTCGACCAGGAAACCGAAACCCGCTCCGTTCTCGATATCAAGGAGCAGGACGTCTACATGGGTGACATGCCCCTGATGACGGGCAACGGCACCTTCATCATCAACGGTACCGAGCGTGTCATCGTCAGCCAGATGCACCGGTCGCCGGGCGTTCTGTTCGACCATGACCGCGGCAAGACCCATGCCTCGGGCAAGCTGTTGTTCGCCGCCCGCGTCATTCCCTATCGCGGCTCGTGGCTCGACTTCGAATTCGACGCCAAGGACATCGTCAACGTGCGTATCGACCGCAAGCGCAAGCTGCCCGTCACCTCGCTGCTGTTCGGCCTAGGTCTTGATGCCGAGGACATCCTGAACACCTTCTACGAAACGGTGACGTGGGAACGGGTTTCGGGCTCGGCCGGCGAAGGCTGGAAGATGCCCTATGTGCCCGAGCAATGGCGCGGCCAGAAGCCGGGCTTCGCGCTTGTTGATGCGAAGACGGGCGAGGAAGTGTTCCCCGCTAACCAGAAGATCAGCCCCCGCGCCGCCAACAAGGCCGCGAAGGACGGGCTCGACACGCTGCTGATCCCGACAGAGGAAATCTTCGCGCGCTATGCCGCGCGCGACATGATCGACGAAAGCACGGGCCGCATCTACATTGAGGCAGGCGACGAAGTTTCGCCCGACAATCTCGAAGCGCTGGACAAGGCCGGCATCGAGCGCATCGAACTGCTCGACATCGACGAGGTCAATACCGGCCCCTGGATCCGCAACACGCTGCAGGCCGACAAGGCCGAGAACCGCGACGAGGGTCTAGAGGCGATCTACAAGGTGATGCGCCCCGGCGAACCGCCGACGAAGGAAACTGCCGAAGCCCTGTTCGAAGGCCTGTTCTTCGACAGCGAACGCTATGACCTTTCCGCAGTCGGCCGTGTGAAGCTGAACATGCGCCTCGGCCTCGATGCCGAAGATACTGTGACTACTCTGCGCAAGGAAGACATCCTCGCCGTGGTCAAGGAAATGGTCGATCTGAAGGACGGCAAGGGCGAGGTCGACGATATCGACAATCTCGGCAACCGCCGCGTCCGTTCGGTCGGCGAATTGCTGGAGAACCAGTACCGCGTTGGCCTGCTGCGCATGGAACGCGCGGTGAAGGAGCGGATGAGCAGCGTGGATGTATCGACGGTCATGCCGAACGATCTGATCAACGCCAAGCCCGCCGTTGCCGCCGTGCGCGAATTCTTCGGATCCTCGCAGCTGTCGCAGTTCATGGACCAGACGAACCCGCTTTCGGAAGTGACGCACAAGCGCCGCGTTTCGGCTCTTGGGCCCGGCGGTCTCACGCGTGAGCGTGCAGGCTTCGAAGTCCGTGACGTGCATCCGACCCACTATGGCCGTATTTGCCCGATCGAAACGCCCGAAGGCCCGAACATCGGTCTGATCAACAGCCTCGCCAGCTTCAGCCGCGTGAACAAATACGGCTTCATCGAAACGCCCTACCGCAAGGTCGACGGCGGCAAGGTGACCAGCGATGTGGTCTATCTGTCGGCAATGGAAGAGCAGAAGCACGCCGTCGCGCAGGCTTCGGCAGCTCTCAATGACGATGGTTCCTTCGTGGAAGAGTTCGTCTCGGCGCGTCAAAGTGGCGAGTTCGTCATGCTGCCCAACGATCAGATCACGCTGATGGACGTTTCGCCCAAGCAGCTGGTCTCGGTCGCGGCATCGCTCATTCCATTCCTGGAAAACGATGACGCTAACCGTGCGCTCATGGGCTCCAACATGCAGCGCCAGGCCGTGCCGCTGGTGAAGGCGGAAGCGCCTTTCGTCGGCACCGGCATGGAAGAGACCGTGGCCCGCGATTCCGGCGCCGCGATTTCCGCCACGCGCGGCGGTATCGTCGACCAGGTGGACGCAACCCGTATCGTCATCCGCGCACAGGGCGATGTCGAGGCCGGCCAGTCCGGCGTGGACATCTACACCCTGCAGAAGTTCCAGCGTTCGAACCAGGATACCTGCATCAACCAGCGTCCGCTGGTGAAGGTGGGCGACGTGGTCGAGCAGGGCGACATTCTTGCCGACGGTCCTTCCACCGACCTTGGTGAACTGGCCTTGGGGCGCAACAGCCTCGTCGCCTTCATGCCCTGGAATGGCTACAATTACGAAGACTCCATCCTGATCAGCGAACGCATCGTGAAGGATGACGTCTTCACCTCGATCCATATCGAGGAATTCGAAGTCATGGCCCGCGATACCAAGCTCGGGCCCGAAGACATCACGCGCGACATTCCCAATGTCGGCGAGGAAGCCCTGCGCAACCTCGACGAAGCGGGCATCGTCTATATCGGCGCGGAAGTGCATCCGGGCGATATCCTGGCGGGCAAGATCACGCCCAAGGGCGAAAGCCCGATGACGCCGGAAGAGAAGCTGCTGCGGGCGATCTTCGGTGAAAAGGCCAGCGACGTGCGTGACACCTCGCTTCGCCTGCCCCCGGGTGTTGCCGGCACGGTGGTCGAGGTTCGCGTCTTCAACCGTCACGGTATCGAAATCGACGATCGTACCCGTGCCATCCAGAACGAGGAAATCGAACGCCTTCGCAAGGATAGTCAGGACGAACGCGCCATCCTCAACCGGGCGACCTATAATCGCCTGCGCGACATGCTCGTCGGCCAGACCGCTTCTGCTGCGCCCAAGGGAGTGAAGAAGGGTTCGGAAATCACCGAGGAGATGCTCGACGGGATCGAACGTCACGAATGGTTCAAGTTTGCCGTCGCGGACGATGGCAAGCAGAGCCAGATCGAAGCCGTGAAGACTCAGTATGACGAAGCGGTGAAGCGGATCGACGACAAGTTCGAGGATCGCCGCGAGAAGCTGGAACGCGGGGACGAACTCGCGCCCGGCGTGCTCAAGATGGTCAAGGTCTTCGTCGCGGTGAAGCGCAAGCTGCAGCCGGGCGACAAGATGGCTGGCCGCCATGGCAACAAGGGTGTCATCAGCCGCATTTTGCCAGCCGAGGACATGCCGTTCCTGGAAGACGGGACGCCGGTAGACGTCGTGCTCAATCCACTGGGCGTGCCGAGCCGCATGAACGTGGGGCAGATCTTCGAAACCCATCTTGGCATGGCGGCGCGTGGTCTTGGCCAGCAGGTGACGGCGGCACTGGAGGAATGGCGCGAAGCCAATCCGAATGCCGAGGCGGACATGGCGAATGCCAAGCCGCCGCAGGTGGTGATCGACAAGCTTAAAGACATCTACGGCGAACAATATCACGAGGATATCGACAGCCGTACGCCGCAGGACGTGATCGAACTGGCTGGCAACCTCGTCAACGGCGTGCCGATGGGCACTCCGGTGTTTGACGGTGCTCGTGAGGGCGACGTCACCGCCATGCTCGAGAAGGCAGGCCTGCCCGGTTCCGGTCAGGTCACCCTGTTCGACGGGCGCACGGGCGATGCCTTCGACCGCAAGGTCACGGTCGGCTACATCTATATGCTGAAGCTGCATCACCTTGTGGACGACAAGATCCACGCCCGGTCTATCGGCCCCTACAGCCTCGTCACCCAGCAGCCGCTGGGCGGCAAAGCCCAGTTCGGCGGCCAGCGCTTCGGCGAAATGGAGGTCTGGGCGCTGCAGGCCTATGGCGCGGCCTACACCCTGCAGGAGATGCTGACCGTCAAGTCCGATGACGTGATCGGACGCACCAAGGTCTATGAGGCGATCGTCAAGGGTGACGATACTTTCGAGGCCGGCGTGCCGGAAAGCTTCAACGTGCTCGTCAAGGAAATGCGCAGCCTGGGTCTCAACATCGAACTGTCATCGCTCGATGATGGCGAGGATGATGACGGGCTCGCCATCGCGGCAGAATAAGAGAGTGGGGCGGCTGCAGCGCGCGGCCGCCCGCTCCCACTGCCTGCACCGGATTTTCCCCCGAGGGATTTGAAAAATGAACGAACTTACAAAATTCACCAACCAGATTTCCAAGCCGGAAACCTTCGACCAGATCCAGATCGGCATTGCGTCGCCCGAACGTATCCGTTCCTGGTCCTTCGGTGAGATCAAGAAGCCGGAAACCATCAACTACCGCACTTTCAAGCCCGAGCGTGACGGCCTGTTCTGCGCCCGCATCTTCGGTCCGGTTAAGGATTACGAATGCCTGTGCGGCAAGTACAAGCGCATGAAATACAAGGGCGTCGTCTGCGAAAAGTGCGGCGTCGAAGTGACGGTGACCAAGGTGCGCCGCGAGCGTATGGGGCACATCGAACTGGCCGCGCCTGTCGCGCATATCTGGTTCCTGAAATCGCTGCCATCGCGCATCGGCCTGCTGCTCGACATGCAGCTGAAGCAGCTCGAGCGCGTGCTGTATTTCGAAAGCTATATCGTTACGGAACCCGGCCTGACGCCGATGGAAAAGTTCCAGCTGCTGACCGAGGATGAACTCCTCGAAGCGCAGGACGAATATGGCGAAGACGCCTTCACCGCTGACATCGGCGCTGCCGCGGTCAAGACCATGCTCATGGATCTCGATCTCGAGCAGGAGCGCGACGATCTGATGGAAGAGCTGGCGACTACCAAGTCGAAGCTGAAGCCCGCCAAGATCATCAAGCGCCTGAAGGTCGTCGAGAGCTTCATCGATTCCGGCAACCGCCCGGAATGGATGATCCTCGAAGTCGTACCGGTCATCCCGCCCGAACTGCGCCCGCTGGTGCCGCTCGACGGTGGCCGCTTCGCGACGTCGGACCTGAACGACCTTTATCGCCGCGTCATCAACCGCAACAACCGGTTGAAGCGCCTGATCGAACTCCGTGCGCCCGACATCATCGTCCGCAACGAGAAGCGCATGCTGCAGGAAGCCGTCGACGCATTGTTCGACAACGGTCGCCGTGGCCGCGTCATCACGGGTGCCAACAAGCGCCCGCTGAAGTCGCTGTCCGACATGCTGAAGGGCAAGCAGGGCCGATTCCGTCAAAACTTGCTTGGCAAGCGCGTCGACTATTCGGGCCGTTCGGTCATCGTCACCGGCCCCGAACTCAAGCTGCATCAATGCGGCTTGCCCAAGAAGATGGCGCTCGAGCTGTTCAAGCCGTTCATCTACGCGCGCCTCGACGCCAAGGGTCTGTCCATGACCCTGAAGCAGGCGAAGAAGTGGGTGGAAAAAGAGCGCAAGGAAGTCTGGGACATCCTGGACGAAGTGATCCGCGAGCACCCGGTCCTGCTGAACCGCGCGCCGACGCTTCACCGCCTCGGCATTCAGGCGTTCGAGCCCGTGCTGATCGAGGGCAAGGCGATCCAGCTGCACCCGCTCGTCTGCTCGGCCTTCAACGCCGACTTCGACGGTGACCAGATGGCCGTGCACGTTCCGCTGAGCCTCGAGGCGCAGCTGGAAGCGCGCGTGCTGATGATGTCGACCAACAACATCCTCAGCCCCGCAAACGGCAAGCCGATCATCGTGCCGTCGCAGGACATGGTCCTGGGCATCTATTACCTGTCGATGGAACGTCAGGAAAAGACGCCCGAATATCTCGACGGCGAAAACGGCGACAAGATCGAGAAGCTGCCCCGCTTCGGCGACATGGCCGAAGTGCATCAGGCACTGCATGTCGGCGCGGTGTCGCTGCACAGCAAGATTATCACTCGGGTTCCGCAGGCGGATGAGAACGGCAAGATCGAGCTCAAGCGCTTCATCACGACACCGGGCCGAATGCTGATTGGCGAATGCCTGCCGACCAATCACAAGGTGCCGTTCGACATCGTCAACCGCCTTCTGACCAAGAAGGACATCGGCGACGTCATTGACGAAGTCTATCGTCACACCGGTCAGAAGGACACGGTGCTGTTTGCCGACGCCATCATGACGCTGGGCTTCCGCCACGCATTCAAGGCCGGCATTTCCTTCGGCAAGGACGACATGATCATTCCTGACAGCAAGGAAGGGATGATCAGCGAGGCCAAGGGACAGGTCGCCGACTACGAACAGCAATATCAGGACGGCCTGATCACCCAGCAGGAAAAATACAACAAGGTGATCGACGCCTGGAGCCGGACCGGCGACAGGGTGGCCGACGCCATGATGGACGAGATCAAGTCGCGCCCGATCGATGCCGACGGCAAGGAAGCGCAGATCAATTCCATCTACATGATGAGCCATTCCGGTGCGCGTGGCTCACCGGCCCAGATGAAGCAGCTGGCGGGTATGCGCGGCTTGATGGCGAAGCCTTCGGGCGAGATCATCGAAACGCCCATCATCTCGAACTTCAAGGAAGGCCTGACCGTTCTTGAATATTTCAACTCCACCCACGGTGCCCGCAAGGGCCTCGCGGATACGGCGTTGAAGACGGCGAACTCGGGTTACCTGACCCGCCGCCTCGTCGACGTGTCGCAGGATTGCGTCATCGTCACCGAGGATTGCAAGACCGACAACATGCTGGAAATGCGTGCGATCGTTCAGGGCGGCAGCGTGATCGCTTCGCTGGGCGAGCGCATCCTTGGCCGCACCACGGCCGAGGACATCAAGAACGCGGCAACCGATGAAGTCATCGTGAAGGCCGGCACTCTGGTGGACGAACCGATGGTCAAGGCCATCGAGGAAGCCGAAGTGCAGTCTGCCAAGATCCGGTCGCCGCTGGTCTGCGAAGCGGATCAGGGCGTCTGCGGCAAATGCTACGGGCGTGATCTTGCCCGCGGTACGCCGGTGAATATCGGTGAAGCTGTCGGCGTGATCGCCGCACAGTCCATCGGCGAGCCGGGCACCCAGCTGACGATGCGGACCTTCCACATCGGCGGCGCGGCACAGCTCAATGAAACCAGCCACCTCGAATCCATCTCGGACGGCAAGATCCTCTACCGCGACATGCCGACCATCGTGGACAAGAAGGGCCGCATCCTGTCCATGGCGCGGAACGGCGAACTCGCCGTCATCGATGCCCAGGGACGTGAGCGCGAGATTCACAAGGTGCCTTACGGTACGGTTCTCATGTTCAAGGATGGCGACAAGGTTTCCGAAGGCGACCGCCTGGCTGAATGGGATCCGTTCACGCTGCCGATCATCACGGAACAGTCGGGTACCGTCCGCTTCCAGGACCTGATCGACGGCAAGACCATGGAAGAACGCGTTGACGATGCAACGGGCATCGCTCAGCGCGTCGTGACGGAAAACCGTTCGACCGGCCGTGCGAAGAAGGAGGAGCTGCGTCCTCGCCTCACCCTGCTTGGCGAAGGCGAGAAGCTGTCCGATGATGGCGAAACCGATGCCCAGCGCTACATGCTGGCGCCGGGTACCTCGCTTTCGGTCGATGACGGACAGCGGGTGGAAGCAGGCGACATTCTCGCTCGTGCCAGCCGTGAAGCTGCCAAGACGCGCGACATTACCGGTGGTCTGCCGCGCGTTGCCGAATTGTTCGAAGCGCGTATTCCGAAGGACAATGCGATCATTGCCAAGATTTCGGGCAAGATCGAATTTGTTCGTGAATACAAGGCCAAGCGCAAGATCGCCATCGTACCCGAGGAAGGGGAAGCCGTGGAGTACCTGGTCCCCAAGACCAAGGTCATCGACGTGCAGGAAGGCGACTTCGTCAAGAAGGGCGACACGCTGATTTCGGGCAGCCCGAATCCGCATGACATCCTCGACGTGATGGGCGTGGAAGCGCTGGCCGAATATCTGGTCAACGAAATCCAGGAAGTCTATCGTCTGCAGGGCGTGAAGATCAACGACAAGCACATCGAAACGATCGTTCGCCAGATGCTGCAAAAGGTCGAGATCACCGATGGCGGGGATACCACTCTGCTGCCGGGCGAGCAGGTCGACCGGACCGAGATGGACGAGGTGAACGGCAAGCTCGGCCGCAACAAGAAGCATGCCGAGGGCAAGCCTGTCCTGCTCGGCATTACCAAGGCCAGCCTGCAGACCCGCAGCTTCATTTCAGCGGCTTCCTTCCAGGAAACGACCCGCGTGCTCACGCAGGCTTCGGTCGAAGGAAAGAAGGACTCGCTGATCGGGCTGAAGGAAAATGTGATCGTCGGCCGTCTCATCCCTGCCGGTACCGGCGCGGGCATGAACCGGATGCGGATCGCGGCCAGCGGGCGCGACGCGGCCATCAAGGCACAGTGGAAGAAGGCCCAGGAAGCCATCATCGCTGCTCAGGATGCCGAGGCGGAGCACGAAGCGGAACTGGCGCAGGGCGCCGAGGCCGCTACGGGCAATGCCAGCTTCGCGGACATGGAAGGCGAAACGCACGGCACCGACGCCGACGCAGGCGATTACCTGCGCGAAGATCAGGCCGAACAGCCCGATGCGATCGAGAAGGAGGAAGAGGGCGAATAAGACCTCTTCCACTGCTGGATAAACAAAGGCCCCGTCGTGATTGCGACGGGGCCTTTTTCTTTGCAGTAATCTCCATCCGCTTGCATCAGGCGGGAAAAGGAACTGCCCATGCGTGCCATTCTGTTTCTGCTGCCAATGCTTGCGGGTGCGTGTTCCGCAGGCTCGCCCAACCAATCCCAGCGCGATGTACCGGCCGATGCGCTCGCTACCCCGGCAGAGCAAGAGCAGAGCGGGTCTGCAGATGAACTCCTGGCTCCCGCAAGTCTGGTCAGTGAATACCGGGTCGCGGGAGTGGATGGCGAACCGTTGAACGCCGAGTTTGGCATAGCCCTGTCTGTCGGCGCCGACACGATCAGCTTCGACAATTGCCAGCAGATCGCGTGGAACTATGCCTATGACAAAGGCGAACTGACAACCAGCCGTGCGTCCGCCGGGACTGCCGAACCACCTTCCGCATCACCGCAAGGCTTGCCCTGTGCTGCCGCGCTCCCGCCGGCGAAACAGGCGATGGTGGAAGCTCTCGACGCGGCTACCCGCGCCCGGCGTACGCAGGCCAATGGCATCGTGATCTCCGGAGAGGGCCGCTCACTTACCTTGTTCTCGCAATAGGCTCCGCGCTGGGCTATCGGCGGCGACATGACCAAAACCCGCTTCGCCCCTTCGCCGACCGGCAATCTGCATGTCGGCAATATTCGCACCGCTCTGCATAATTTCCTGCTCGCCCGGAAGCGGGGCGGGCGCTTCATGCTGCGGATCGACGATACCGATGCAGCGCGAAGCGAGGAACGCTTCGTCGAGGGAATCCGCCGCGATCTGGCGTGGCTGGGCATGGTGCCAGACGGCGAGGAACGGCAGTCCGCGCGTCAGGATCTGTATGAGCAGGCTTTCGCACGGCTGCTCGCAGATGGGCGGATCTACCGCGCCTATGAGACCGCGCAGGAACTTGAGCTGAAGCGCAAGATACAGCTCGGTCGTGGCCGCCCACCGATCTACGACCGTGCCGCGCTGGATCTGACGGAGGCCGATCACGCTGCCCGGCTGGCCGAGGGCGTGCATCCGCACTGGCGCTTCCGCCTGGACCATGGGAGCCCGATCGAATGGACCGACGCGATCCGTGGTCCGGTGCGGTTCGATCCGGCGCTCCTGTCCGATCCGGTGGTCAGACGCGCGGATAATAGCTGGCTCTACATGCTGCCCAGCGCGGTTGACGATATCGAGATGGGGATCACCGATGTTTTGAGAGGCGAGGACCACGTCTCCAATACGGCAGTGCAGATCCAGATGTTCGAGGCATTGGGCGCGGCCCCGCCCGCCTTTGCGCATGAGGCTTTGCTGGTCGGCAGCGAGGGCAAACTGTCCAAGCGTCTCGGCTCGCTCGGGGTGGAGGAACTGCGCGCTTCCGGCATTGAGCCGATGGCCGTTCTGTCATTGCTGGCGCGTCTCGGCTCGTCGCAGCCGGTCGAGCCGATTGCATCCATGCAGGTGCTCGTGGACAGTTTCGATCTGGCCAGCTTTGGCCGCGCACCGGCGCGTTTCGACGAGGCGGACCTTGAGCGGCTCAATGCTCAAATACTGCATGGCCTCGATTACAGCACGGTAAAGGACCGGCTTCCGGACGGCATGGATGAGGCTGGATGGCTGGCGGTCAGGCCAAACCTCGAGAAACTCGCCGATGCGCAGGATTGGTGGCAGATCGTCACCGGTCCGGTGGTCACTCCCGAACTGGATGCGGAAGACCGCGCCTATCTGGCAGAGGCTTTGCCCATGCTCGAATGGTCCGCCGATCCCTGGCGCGACTGGACCGGCCAGCTGAAGGAAGCGACAGGGCGCAAGGGCAAGACCCTGTTCCTACCGCTGCGTCTGGCACTCACGGGACGCACATCGGGGCCGGACATGGCGCAGATCCTGCCGCTCATCGGTGAGCAAGCCGCCCGCGAACGGCTGGAGCGCGCCGCCGCGGCCTAGCTCTTGTGACGCTTCAACTCGTCGCCGGCCAGGGTGACGACATGCAGCAGATTGGTCGCGCCGGGCGTGCCGAACGGCACCCCGGCCAAGGCAATCAGCTTGCTGCCCGCAGTGCCGAAGCCATGGCGCAGCGCCATGCGCTTGCCCTTGGCGATCATCTCTTCGAAACTGCCTATATCCCGCGTGGTCACCGCATGCGCGCCCCATAGCAGGGCAACGCGACGCGCTGCCTTTACTGAGGGCGTCAGCACCAGCATCGGAACGCTGGGCCGCTCGCGAGCGACGCGCCGGGCGGTGGAGCCCGAGCCGGTGAATACCACGATGGCCGCAATCGGCACCGTATCGGCGATGGTCATGCAGCTATGCGCCAGCGCATCCGCCGTGGTGGCGTCGGGCGGCGTATCGAGGAAGCGGACGCGCGCCAGGTAGGCCTCATCACGCTCCACTTGGGCGGCGATGCGGTGCATGATCGCCACCGCCTCTTCCGGCCATTCGCCCGCTGCGGTCTCCGCCGACAGCATCACCGCATCGGCCCCGTCATAGACCGCGTTGGCCACGTCGGATACTTCGGCGCGGGTCGGGGTGGGGCTTTCGATCATGCTTTCCAGCATCTGCGTCGCCACGATCACCGGCTTGCCCGCGTTGCGCGTTTCATTGACGATGCGCTTCTGCAGGGGCGGCACTTCCTCGGGGTCGAGCTCCACGCCCAGATCGCCGCGCGCCACCATGATCGAATCGGACAGTTCGATGATCTCCGACAGGCGATGCACCGCCATCGGCTTCTCGATCTTGGCGCAGAGCGAACCATGGCCGCCCATCAGGCGGCGCGCTTCGGCCAGGTCCTCGCCGCGCTGGACGAAGCTGAGGCCGATCCAGTCAGCGCCGTGCTGCATGGCGAAAGCCAGATCCTTTCGATCCTTCTCGGTGAGTGCCGGAATCGGAATTTCCGCGTCGGGAACATTCACGCCCTTGCGGTCGGAAATGACGCCGCCGACCTCGGCCGAACACAGGATCTCGTCTTCGCTCGCGCGAATGACACGCAGCCTGATCTTGCCATCATTTATCAGCAGGCGCTGGCCCTTCTCCAGCAGGCCGAACAGTTCCGGATGCGGTAGTTCGACGCGGTTCTCGTCACCGGGTTCAGGATTGCGATCCAAGGTGAAATGACCGGAATGGCGGATTACCGCTCTGCCACCAGCAAATTTGCCGACCCGCAATTTCGGACCCTGCAGATCGCAGAAGATGGCGATCGGATGATGACATTCGGCCTCCACCTCGCGAATGGCACGGATGGTTTCGGCGTGGGTCTCGTGATCGCCGTGGCTCATGTTCACGCGGAAGGCATCGGCGCCCGCCCGCACCAGTTTGCGCAGCATGTCGGGCGAGCGGCTGGCCGGCCCCACCGTTGCGAGAATCTTGACCTTGCGGCCACGGGGTTGAAAGCGTTTCGCTGCGAGCTTTTCCATTCGCAGCGCCTATGCCAATGCGGCCGGGCAAGACAAGGATGAAACCGATATGGAAGCCGTGAACAACAAAGCCGCAGACCCGCTCGACTCCATCGACGATGCTGTGGCTGCGCAGGCGTTTCGCCGATTGGTGCGCCACCTGCGTCATCGCAGCGATGCGCAGAATATCGACCTGATGGGGCTGTCGGGCTTCTGCCGCAATTGCCTGGCGGACTGGATTCGCGATGCGGGTTTCGAAGGGGACAAAATCGCCGCCCGGGAAGTGATCCACGGCATGCCGATGGATGAGTGGAAGGCGCGCCACCAGCAGCCCGCCACACCCGAACAGCTTGCCCGCATGGAAGAAAGCGTGGCGAAGAACGCCTGATCGCTGCCGGGCAGAAGCGGCAAAACGAATTATCCCGCGAGACTTGGCCGCGCGGCCTTCACCCGGGCAGGGCGGCACGCTAAGGCTCGCCGCCAACCGATTCTGACCCCATCATCCGGAGACACAAGATGGCCGAAGCCACCGATGACCGCCTGCGCCTGTTGATCGAACGTATCGAGCGACTGGAAGAAGAGAAGAAGGGCATCTCCGACGATATCCGCGACGTCTATGCCGAAGCGAAAGCCGTGGGCTACGATCCCAAGATCATGCGCCAGATCGTCCGACTGCGGAAGATGAAGCCCGACGATCGCAGCGAGATGGAAACCATTCTCGACACCTACAAGGCCGCGCTCGGCCTCGGCTGAAGCCGCGCGAGGCAGCGTGCACGAAGGGGCGGTTGCTTTGGCAAGCGCCCTTTCGTGTTGTATGCTCTCCGCCTCCACAGTGAGGAACAAGGAGCACTGACATGGCCAGCCCCTGGAGCACGTCTTCCGACGGCATCATCGTATCGACCACGCCCACATTGGAGCAGCGCCCGGCGAAGGAATATCTCGGCATCGTCACGGGCGAGGTGATCGTCGGCGCCAATTTGTTTCGCGATCTGTTCGCCTCCATCACCGATCTCGTTGGCGGGCGTTCGGGCCAGTATGAGAAAGTCCTCGGCCGGGCACGGCACGAGGCGATCGAGGACATGACTGAACAGGCACGCGCGCTTGGCGGCAATGCCGTGGTAGGCGTGGATATCGACTACGAAGTTCTGGGCCAGAATGGATCGATGCTGATGGTCAGCGTTTCGGGCACCGCGATCCGCATCTGACGGCTCACCCGCCGAAAGCCAGAATAGTGCCGATGGCCGTGCCATTATGCAGAACATGCAGCAGAATGGCCGACCATAATCCATAGGTCACGCGCGCATAGCCGAAGATCAGCCCGGCGATGAATTGCGGTATGACCAGCGGCAGTGCGTAGGCCAGACTGGCGCCTTCGTAATTGAACAGGTGCACCAGCGCGAAGCTGAGGCTGGAAATGGCGAAGAAGACCGGAAAAGTCGCTCGAAACCAAGCGTAGGGCGGCTGCCCCTGATTCATGGCGGCCAGGAGAATCGCGGCGATCAGCACTGCGAACAATATGCCGAACCCGGCAAGGTGGGGTGGTACCAGACCGCCAGCCAGCGCAGCATAAGAGGCCGCAACAAGCAGGAACGGCACAACATGCGCGGGCCTTCCCGAAAGCCAGCCGCGGAATACCGCTTCCTCCAGCGCCGGCACGAGCAGCACGACGAACATGATTTCCAGCGGCCCGAGATCCAGATCCTCCAGCGCGTTGTCGGGAAAGGTCAGACCCAGCGTTTCTGCCGCGAAGGCGATGAGGATGAGCGGCACCATCATCGACAAGTCGAGCAGGTAGAGCATGCCCGTGCGCCGCAGGGTTACCGCATTCATCCCCGTGGCTGCACCGGGTATATCCGGGCGGCGAAGGAAGGCGGTGAAACGCCGAAACGTAGCGGGCAGACTGAAATCGCCCGTGGGTCTTGAGACTTGGTCGCTCATGCGGCTAATGCAGACCCCTGAAACTTATTGCAGATTGCTTTTCAATCCGGACACTGGACGATTACCGACATGGCAGGCCATTCCAAATTCAAGAACATCATGCATCGCAAGGGCGCGCAGGACAAGAAGCGCTCGGCGATGTTTTCCAAGCTCAGTCGCGAAATCACCGTCGCGGCCAAGATGGGCATGCCCGACCCGGACATGAACCCGCGCCTGAGGCTTGCGGTCAATGCGGCCAAGAGCCAGTCGATGCCCAAGGACAATATCCAGCGCGCGATCGACAAGGCCAGTGCCAATGAAGGCGACGATTATGAGGAAATCCGCTACGAAGGCTATGGCCCTGGCGGCTCGGCCATTATCGTCGAGGCGCTGACCGACAATCGCAACCGTACCGCCACCAACATCCGCACCGCTTTTTCGAAAAACGGCGGCAATCTGGGCGCGTCGGGTTCCGTTGCGCATGGCTTCGAACGGCTCGGGCTGATCGTCTATCCCGCCAGCGTAGGCGGCGAGGACAAGGTGCTGGAAGCCGCACTGGAAGCCGGCGCGCAGGATATCCAGTCGGGCGCGGAGGAGCACGAGATCTGGACCGCCGCCGACGATTTGCACGAGGTTGCCACCTCCCTGGAAAAGTCCCTCGGCGAGGCCGAGACCGTCAAGCTGGCATGGAAGCCCAATCTGACTGTCGACATGGACGAGAAGGACGCAGGCACTCTGTTCAAGCTCGTTGACGCTCTGGACGACGATGACGACGTGCAGACGGTGTGGGGCAATTACGAGGTCAGCGACGAGATCATGGAGCGTCTGGAAGCCGAATGAGCCTGCCCGTGCAGGGCGCGCCGGTTCGCATCCTGGGCCTCGACCCGTCGCTTTCCTGCACCGGCTGGGGCATCGTCGAATCGCAAGGGACGCGGCTGGTGCATGTCGCTAATGGCCAGTTCCCCAGCGATGCGAAGCTGCCGATGGCTCTGCGTCTGGCCGCGCTGCAACAGGAGCTGGCGCAGATCATCGCCGAATATCGGCCCGACCGCGGGGCGGCGGAGGAAGTGTTCGTCAACAAGAACCCGCAATCGACCCTGAAGCTGGCGCAGGCGCGAGGGGCGATCCTCGCCGCCTGCGGGGCAGCCGGGCTTTCCGTGAACGAACACGCCACGCGGCTGGTGAAGAAAGCCGTGACCGGGACCGGAGCTGCCGAAAAGCGCCAGGTGCAGGCGATGATCAAGATCTTGCTGCCGGCAGCGAAGGTTGCCGGCCCCGATGCCGCCGACGCATTGGCGGTCGCGATTGCCGATGCGCATCTCGGTTCAGGCGTGCAGGGGAGGGTCTGACCTTAGCAGTCTCAGGCCGGGCTTGCCGCTCGCCCGCGCTGCTCGGCCAGAATGGTCCATCCCGCCAGGAACAGCCCCGCAACCACCGGGCCGATTACGATACCGCTGAGGCCGAACACCGCAATACCGCCAAGGGTCGTTATGAGCACGATCCAGTCCGGAATGCCGGTGTCCCGCCCGACCAGGATTGGCCGTAGCAGATTGTCCGCGAGGCCGATGACCAGAATGCCCGATGCGATTACCACGACTCCTTGCCATATCGCGCCTGTGACCAGCAGGTAGATCGCCACAGGCACCCACACGATCGCCGGGCCGAGTGCGGGCAGAAGCGAGAATATCGCCATGAGCAGCCCGAACAGCAGGGCTGCAGGCATACCGACGATCCAGAAGGTGATCGCGCCCAGCGTTCCCTGCACCAGCCCAACGACTACCGAGCCCTTGATGGTCGCCCGCACGATGGCGACGAAGTCATGCGCCAGACGGTCCGCGACGCTGTGTTCCAGCGGCAGCTTGTCGATGATGGTGCGGCCCAATTGCCTGCCGTCGCGCAGCAGGAAATAGGTCACATAGAGGCCGACAGCGAAGGAGAGGAAGAATGAAAATGCACCGCCACCAATGGCCAGGACACGCGCGGCAATCGCCCCGACGCTTTCCTGGATCAGTTCCGAAAGCCGCGCCTGAATGGCACCGAAATCGCCATAGCCGGAATTGTCCAGCATGATCCGCATCCGTTCGGGCAAGGCATCGTAATAGCGGGTGAAATATTCCGCCGCGTCGATCTCCTGCGCCTGTATGGCGAAATAGACTGCCGTGGCCTGATCGACGATCATGCTGCCGATCACGATCGACGGGATGACAATTGCGACAAATATGGTGAGCAGGGCAAGCAGCGCGGCGCGGTTCTCATGGCCGCGCATCTGGCGCAGGATCCTGCGATAGAGCGGCTGGAACATGATCGCGGCGATGGCAGCCCACATGATCGCCGATATGAAGGGCCAGGCCACCGCGCCGAGGAACAGGGTAATTGTAGCGAGGAACAGGATCAGCCCGCCCTGCTCGAGGCGCGTGCGCCCTACCTGATCGAAACTGTTCACCGCCCTCGCCCTCTTGGTCTTTTCCATCTTCGCCTCTAGCGGATGGAACGGCAGTTGCGAAACGATGATTGAAAACCCGCATTTCGTCTCGAACTTGATCGATAGCGCCCCGGCAGGCAGGATGCGTGCGGAATGCCAACGGCGGTGGAGAAACGATCCTCGCGTCAGAGCATTGCATCTAGGAGCCGGTCTTGGCCTTTCGCCAGCGCCGGCACAGCAAGGATCAGCAAGCATGGCCGAACGCGACGATCTCCCTCATTCCAGCGGCCCTGCAGGGGGCTGGGGGTCGATGAAGGGCATAGCCCGCATCTTTGGCGAGACCTGGGCCGAGGCAGGCGCGCTGGACACCTTGCGGCGGCAGAACAAGACAAAGGGGCACATGTGCTCGTCCTGCGCCTGGCCGAAACCCGCCAATTACAAGCCGTTCGAATTTTGCGAGAACGGCGCCAAGGCGACCCTGTGGGAAAGCACCAGCGCCCGCTGCACACCGGAATTCTTTGCGCAGGCGGGGCATCGCCTTACCGAATTGCGCGACTGGCGCGATCATGACCTTGAGATGCAGGGGCGATTGACTCACCCCCTGCGCTACGATGCGCAAAGCGATCGCTACGTCGCGGTAAGCTGGGAGGAAGCCTTCGCCGCCATCGGCGACCGGCTGCGCGACCTTCCGACAGAAAGCGTCGTCTTCTATGCCTCGGGCCACGCAGGGCTTGAGGCATCTTACCTTTATGCCCTGCTTGCCCGCGCCTATGGCAACAACAATCTGCCGCAGAGCAGCAACATGTGCCATGAAACAACCTCGGTCGGCCTCAAGAAAGTGCTCGGCACACCAGTCGGAACCGTCACCTGGGACGATCTGGACAAGACCGACGCCTATTTCTTCTTTGGTCAGAACCCCGGCACCAACAGCCCGCGGTTCCTCCACCCGCTGAAGGAAGCGAAGGATCGCGGCGCGAAGATCGTCACCTTCAACCCGGTTATCGAGCAGGGACTGGTCAGCTTCGTCGATCCGCAGAACCCCGTCGACATGCTCACCGGGCGGGAGACGAAGATTTCCGACCAATACCACCAGCTTCGCGCGGGCGGCGATGTCGCCGCCATTCTGGGCATGTGCAAGGTGGTGATCGAGGCCGACGATGCCGCGCGAGCAAAGGGCGAGGCCGAAGTGATCGACCACGCCTTCATCGCCGAACACACGGTTGGCTTCGATGAATATGTCGATTATTGCCGCGCCGCCGATTGGGCGGAAATCGAGCGGGAGAGCGGCCTTACCGAAAGCGCCCTGCGCGATGCGGCGCGCATCTACATGCAGGCGGAAAAGGTCATCGGCGTCTATGGCATGGGGCTGACGCAGCACCGTCATGGCGCGCTGAACCTCGCCATGTTCGCCAATTTCCTGCTGCTGCGCGGCAATATCGGCCGGGAAGGGGCGGGTGCCTGCCCGGTGCGCGGCCACAGCAACGTGCAGGGCCAGCGCACCGTGGGCATCGCCGAAAAGGCGGATCTGATCCCGATGGAGCGGCTGAAGGCGCTGTTCGGCTTCGACCCGCCGACGAAGGACGGTATGCATATCGTCGATGCCGTGAACGGGCTGATCGCAGGAGAGGTGAAGGGCTTCATCTCGCTGGGCGGCAATCTGCTGCGCGCCGTGCCGGACCAGCAGCGGATGGAGGAAGGCTGGGCGAAGCAGGATCTCACCGTGATGATCTCGACCAAGCTGAACCGCAGCCACCTGTTTCCCGGCAAGCACGCCTATATCCTGCCCTGCCTCGCCCGCAGCGAGATTGACATGCAGGCGAGCGGCAATCAGGCCATTACCATCGAGGACAGTTTCTCGATGATCCACGGTTCGCTCGGCCGACGTCAGCCTGCGGCGGACACTCTGAAGAGCGAACTGGATATCGTCTGCTCGATTGCTAAGGCGGCGCTCGCGCCCAATCCGAAGCTGAAATGGCGCGATTGGGTTGGCGATTATGCGCTGGTCCGCGATCTGATTGCGCAGACCTATCCCGACGACTTTCACGACTTCAATGCGCGGATGTGGGAACCCGGCGGCTTCTATCGCGGCAATTCGGCCCGGGAGCGGATCTGGAAGACCGAGGTCGGCAAGGCGATCATCACCACGCCCGAACGCCTCAGCGTGACCGGGTTCGAAGACAAGCCGGGCCGCTACCGGCTGCTGACGATGCGCTCGAACGATCAGTTCAATACGACGATCTATGGCTATAGCGACCGTTTCCGCGGCATCGAGGGCACGCGCGACGTGGTGCTGATGAACCCCGACGACATCGAGGAGGCCGGACTGCGCGACGGACAGTTCGTCAGGCTGGTTGGCGATGCGGAGGACGGAGTGGACCGGCGGCTGGGTGGGCTGAAGCTGATCGCCTACACCCTGCCGCGTGGTACGGTTGCGTCCTATTATCCGGAGTGCAACGTGCTGATCTCGATCGACAATCACGACCAGCTTTCCAAGACGCCCGGCTCGAAGTCGATACCGGTGCGGATCGAGGCGGCTTGAGCGCTTCGATGCCGCAGGCGGCGCAGGACAATCCAAGCATCCTCGGCGTTGTTCTCGCCGGTGGCACTTCGCGGCGGTTCGGCACCGACAAGGCGCAGGCGCAACTGGCAGGCCGGACGCTGCTTGTTCGCGCGATCGCCAGTCTTCGCCGCATGGTTCCGGCGGTGGTCGTCGCAGGTCAGGGCCGCGGCATCGCGGACCCGCTGCCGCGCGAGGGTGTTCCGCATGGCGTCGTGATCGTGCCGGATTGGCCGCGCCCCGGCATGGGCCCGCTCGGCGGTATCGCAGGAGCGCTCCTGCACGCGCGGAAGCACGACTACGTTGCCATTCTGACCATCGGTGTGGACACGCCCGGTCTTCCGGATGATCTGCCGCGACTTCTGGCTCCTGGTCCGGCGTGCTTCGCGGCTCTGCCCATCATTGGCCTCTGGCCCGTGGCCACTCTCCCGGCGATCCGGACGCTGCTGCAATCCGGTGGGAGTCTGGCTGTGAGGGCCTTTGCCGATGCCGTCGATGCTCGCCGGGTCACGGGCGGCGAGGATTTCGCCAACATCAACACGCCGCAGGAACTCGCCCGTTTTCAGAACGATCTGCCCGGCGGCACCGGTGACTGAAGATCTGCTCCAGATTTCGGCCGATGGGCAGGTAAGGACCGTGCATCGCGAGTGGGTTCCCGAAGTGCCGATAGCGATGGAATATAACGGGCTTTCCTATGCGGTCATGATGGCGACCCCGGCAGACTTGCAGGATTTTGCGCTTGGTTTCGCCGTCGCGGAAGGGCTGGCGACCCGGGCGCCGGACCTCACGCATTTTTCAGCTGTGGAAGTCGCCGCTGGATGGATCATGCGTGCTTCTCTGGCGGGGGTCGGGCAGGAAAAATTACAGGAACGGGTGCGCAACCGGATAGCCGAATCGAGTTGCGGCCTTTGCGGGATCGAGAATCTCGAAGCGCTAGCCAGGCCGCTGCCCCCTGTGACGCCCCATGGCTCCATCGCACCTGCGGCAATTTTCAGCGCGCTAGATGGTCTGCGAAAACTGCAGCCCCTCGGCAGTTCCACGCGCGCGGCCCATGCCGCTGCTCTGGCTGCGCCGGACGGACGAATAGAAATGGTGCGCGAAGACGTGGGGCGGCACAACGCGGTGGACAAGCTGGTGGGCGGTGCGCTGACTGCTGGCGCCGATCTCGGCAGTGGCTTTATCCTTTCGACAGCGCGATGTTCCTACGAGATAGTGGAGAAGGCGGCACGGGCGGGCGCAACCACGCTGGTTACTATCTCTCTGCCGACGAGCATGGCGATCAGCCGCGCCCGAGATGCCGGGCTAACGCTGTACTGCCTTGCGCGCGGCGACAGCGTGCTGCTGGTGAACAGGGGGCGGCGATCCGTATGATTTACGAGTTCGGCCCGCCCGCCAATTCCGGTGCAAGGCGGGGTTTGGAAAAAATGGGTGCGAAATAGTGGTATAGAGGTCTAAGGCGTCACTGTTATGAGCGGGCCCATCCATGAATTCACTCGCATTCCGGCAACCGGCAGTGACGTGCCGCATGGCCGGGTGCTTACGCCGGGCGCCATCCGCAGCAGGCCAGCCCCTGCAAGCGATCCGTGCATCGGCGTGATCTTCAATCCCCGCAGCCATCGCAATCGAGCGGGCGGCGAACGGATCGAATTGCCGGGCGTGATGATTGCGGAGCCGGCGGATCGGGACAGGCTGCCCGCAGTGCTCGCCGACTTTGCGGCAAGAGGCGTCGATTACCTGATCGTTGATGGGGGGGACGGCACCGTTCGTGACGTTCTCACCAGCGGGCAGCCGGTGTTCGGCAATGACTGGCCAGCACTTGCCGTGCTGCCCAAGGGCAAGACCAACGCCCTCAACATCGACCTAGGGGCACCGGGCGATTGGTCGTTGGCCGACGCCATTGCCGCACATGCAAGCGGCCGGCGAGTTCATCGCAAGCCTTTGCAGATCATTGCCGATGAGGCTGGCGATGCTGGCAGCGAAGCTGGATCGGGCGTCCTGCAGGGGTTCATCCTGGGGGCAGGCGCTTTCACCACCGGCATCCAGGCGGGGCAGGATGCGCACCGAATGGGCGCGTTCAACAGCCTCGCAGTGGGCATGACCGTCATCTGGGCGATCATGCAGGCCCTGTTCGGATCGGCATCGAACAAGTGGCGCCGCGGTGTGCCGATGACCATTCGCCTCGGGTCAGAACGCCGGCCGATGCAGCATAGCGGCCACGGTGCGGCTGACCGGCGGGACGTGCTGGTGGCAACGACACTGGAACGGCTGCCGGCAGGTATCAAGCTGTTTGGCAAGGCACAGCGCGGCCTGAAGCTTTTCGTAATGGACAAGATGCGTCGCCCCCTGGTGGCGAGTTTGCCGGCGACATTGTTCGGTTACGATCCGCCGTGGCTCGCAAAGGCGGGCTTCCACCGGATCGAGGCAAGCGAATTCGCTTTTGACGTTGGCGGTCAGTTCATCCTTGATGGAGAGGCTTTCCCGGCCGGCCGCTACGTCGTCAGGGAAGGGCCCGAACTGGCTTTTGTGTTGCCATGACCCTGTCGCTGGAGGCGAGCGTAAGGGAACGGCTGGCGCGACCTGTCGACCCTGCTGTTTCGCGGTTCGCCGAACGTTTGGCGCATGAAGCGGGCGGACTGGCGGTGCTCTTCTACGGGTCGAATTTGCGGACCGGCGGCCTGGAAGGCGTGCTCGATTTCTATGTGCTGATGCCGGGGGCGGAACAGGGCCGGATCTGGCCCCGGGTCAGCTACCGGGAATGCGCCGAAGGTGGCGAGGTCCTGCGGGCCAAGATCGCGACGATGGCCCTGACTACCTTCGAGCGCGCGGCAGCGGGCCGGTCGCGCGACACGACGATCTGGACCCGTTTCGTGCAGCCCTCGGCACTGGTCTGGAGCAGGGATGACGACGTCAGCGACAGGGTCAGGGCCGCCGTCGCTGACGCAGCGAAGACCGCTGCGCTGGTCGCCGTCGCACTCGGTCCTGCCACCGGAACATCTCGGGACTACTGGCGGGCATTGTTCCGTGCGACGTACAAGGCCGAATTGCGGGTCGAGAGACCGGGGCGCGAGGAGAGCATCCTGACGAACGATCCTGCCCATTTCGACGGATTGTTGCCGCAGGCGCTGTCCGCGCGTCACATCGCGTTCCGGCGAAGCGGCGAACGGATCACCCCCGACCTGTCCCGCCGCGTGCGCCGGCGGGTCAGACGGTGGTGGGCGGTGCGCCAGTCCATGGGCAAGCCCTTCAACATTGCCCGCCTGATGAAGGCGACGACGACATTCGACGGTGCGGCACGGTATGGTGCATGGAAGGTGGAACGTCATACGGGCGTGAAGGTCAGGCTCACTCCGTGGCGTGAAAAACACCCCATCCTGGCAGCGCCGGGCGTGCTGTGGAACGTCTGGCGCGAGCGGCAGCGTTAAGGACGCAATCACATATAGCGCATGCGTACCCTGATCGAGGTGACGCCCGGCCCTGCGCTGAAGGCCACCTTGCGATAGCTCGGCTTGCCCAGATTGAAGATGTTGATGCTGGGGTTGTTCGACATGGCCCCGCCATCTTCCGACAGATCCGTCTTGCCATTGCCGTTCACGTCATGCCGCACGGCGATACCATAGCTGCCCGCCGCCGAAACCGGCAGGCAGAACTGCATGGTACCGGCCTTGGCCGCAGTTTCCACACGCGTCAGCCAGCGCCCCGAATTCAGCCAGTCGGTCGCAGTTGCATGGTAGGCCTGCACACGCATCCTGCCGCGCGACGATTCTATGCCGTCCACCGTCACGAGGATGGCAGGCCCGCTACCGCGCTGGCACTTCGAGATATCGTTGCTGACGGTTTGCCCATATTGAGCATGGGCCGGGGCGGACAAGGCAAGTCCGGCAACGGCCAGCGCCGCCGCCAGATTACGACTTTTCATCATTGCAACACATGCTTCCTCGTCGCCCTGCGGCAACGGTTCGAGTGGTCTGCACAGAGGAGGTAAGTGACCGTGCCCCGGTGTCTCTTGCATGGCGATATGGCAGCGAAGCTCTGAATTGGCGCTGAATTGCGTGGCTGCGCTCATTCCCCTGCTCGGGCCGAAGTTCGTAGCGGGCCATCGATGCGCGGCATACACTGGCTTGGACTGCCGAGCCGACCGGAAATCCGGACTGTAGCAAAATGGGTCGGTGGCCGATCCTGCGGCGCGCCATGTGGAAAAGCCTGCCCGCTGCGCTTGAGACTGCCGGCTCACGCGGGTAGTCGTGTCGCGCCCGGTTCTCCTGCCGGTCTCGTCCATCGCCCGGCCACGGCTTTTCGCCCGCCAGACGGCCCGGCCAACAGCAAAGCGCATGCGCATGGCTTCCCCGCTGATTTCCCCTTCCATTCTCTCGGCGGATTTCGCCCGGCTTGGCGAGGAGGTGCGCGCCATCGATGCGGCGGGGGCGGACTGGATCCATGTCGATGTGATGGACGGCCATTTCGTGCCCAACATCACCATCGGCCCGGCCGTGGTCAAGGCCCTGCGGTCCCATACCGACAAGCCATTTGACGTGCACCTGATGGTGGCGCCGGTGGACGCCTATCTGGCCGAATTCGCCGAAGCCGGGGCGGATATCATTACGGTTCATCCAGAGGCCGGACCGCATATCCATCGCACGGTGCAGGCGATCAAGGCACTGGGCAAGCAGGCGGGCATATCGCTGAACCCCGCAACGCCTGCCAAGATGCTCGATTATCTGATCGACGACATCGACCTCGTGCTGGTGATGAGCGTGAACCCGGGGTTCGGCGGACAGAGCTTCATCCATTCGCAACTGAAGAAGATCGAGGCCGTGCGCCGGATGATCGACAAGAGCGGGCGTGATATTCGCCTTGAAGTCGATGGCGGGGTGAATGCGGAAACGGCGCGGCTCTGTGTCGAAGCAGGGGCCGATGTTCTGGTGGCAGGCTCCGCCACCTTCAAGGGCGGGCCGGATTGCTACGCCGCCAATATCGCCGCGCTCAAGCAGGCCGGGAATGCAGCTTGAAAGGCGGTCTGGCAGCGACACGATCAGGAGCGGATCGGCCTGCGAAGCGGCGCGAGCAATCTTCGGCTGGAAAGGCTGACATGGCCCTGCCCTTGCGATCGGCCAACGGTGCCGAAGATGATCTTGTGGTCCGTGCGGCGGCTCCCCTGGAAGAGAGTGCCGATGCGGCCTCGGCAAGGTCATCTGAACCCGGTCCGGGTGAAGTGCTCGAACCCGGCAGGTCGCTTGTCCATGCCGATTTCCGTGCGCCGTCAATCGGTGCTGCGGACCGGCTGGTGCGTCTTGCTTATCGCCTGGGGGTGCCGGGGCAGACGCTTTCCTCGCCTTTTCGCAAACCATCCCGTCCGCGATTGCTGGCAACCGTAGACAGTCCTCTGGCGGGGGAGCGGGCTGCCGGTGTCGCGCTGCGGGCGGGACATTTCCTCGTCCACGGCGTCAAGGCGCCGATCGCGCAAATCGATTTCGCGCCCGCCGCGCGGCTGACGCCGGTTTTCGAGCGCGTGGTGCATGGCTTCACTTGGCTGCGAGACCTCGCTTCCTGCGGCCCGCGCGAACAATGTACCGCAACGGCGGAACGCGTGCTGGCGGCATGGATGTCCGCCAATCCCAAGCCGCACAAGGGGCCTGCCTGGCAGGTCGACAACACCGGGCACCGCCTGCTGAACTGGCTGGTGCATGCGCCGCTGGCGATGGGCGGGCAGGACAGCAAGCTTCGCGGAAAGGTGCTTGCTGCCGCTGCCGAAACCGCCCGCTGGCTCGATCGTCATGTTACCCGCGCACCCGACCGGCTGGGCGAGGTCGCCGGGTGGACCGCGATCACCGCTGCCGGTCTGCTGCTGCCTGACGGACGCCCGCGCCGCCTGTTTGGTGAAGCAGGGCTGATCCGCGCCCTTGGCGAGCTGGTGGCCGATGATGGCGGAGTCCTGTCGCGCAGCCCCATGGCGCAGATGGAAGCCATCGCGCTGCTGGTCGAACTGCGTGCCTGCTACCGCGCAGTCGAACAGGACCCTCCCTCTGCGCTGGAGGGGCTGCTGGCACTGCTGATCCCGCCTCTGCTCGCGCTGGTACATTCCGATGGCGCGCTGGGAAGCTGGCAAGGCTCGGGCGCGGTTTCGCACGAGCGGATCGCCGGTCTGGTTGAGGCAAGCGGCATACGCACGCGGCCGCTGAAAGATGTGCGCCAATGGGGCTATCAGCGAGTCGCGGCAGGGCGATCCGTCCTGCTTTTCGATGCCGCGCCCCCGCCGCTCAGCCGCCATGCGCGGCACGGTTGCGCCTCGACCCTCGCCTTCGAACTGTCGTCCGGTGCTCATCGCCTCATTGTCAATTGCGGCGGTGCCGCTTTTGCAGGCGGACAGGTGCCGGTGCGGATCGAGCAGGGGCTGCGCGCCACGGCAGCCCATTCCACGTTGGTGCTCGACGATGCGAATTCCACTGCCGTTCTCATCAACGGCAAGCTGGGCGGCGGCGTGGGCGAGGTCGAGGTCGATCGCCGCACGCTGAAGACGAACCAAGGCACCGCCACCAAGATCGAAGCGAGCCATGACGGCTATGCCGCGCGCTACGGTCTGCTGCATCGCCGCATCCTGATCCTGCGCGATAATGGCACGGAACTGCGCGGAGAAGATCTGCTGATTCCGGCGGGAAAGCCCGGCAAGCGGGGCAAGATCAGTTTCGCGCTCCGCTTCCATGTCGGCCCGGGCGTCGATCTGCGCCTGACCGACGACAAGCGCGGTGCCAGCCTCGGCCTGCCGGACGGCTCGCTGTGGCAGTTCCGCGCCGGTCAGGGCAGTGACACGGACGATCTCGGCGGCGATGTTATGGTCGAGGAAAGCCTTTGGGTCGATGCGCTCGGCAGGCCGCAACCGGTTCAGCAATTGGTGATACAGGGGCTAACGTCCCGCGGGGGCGGCAGCTTCGCCTGGCTCCTGAAGAAAATGGGATAGAGAAGTGAATAAAGTGACGATCAGGCGTGCGCTGCTTTCGGTATCGGACAAGACCGGCCTTCCCGAACTCGGCCGCGAACTGGCGCGGCGCGGGGTGGAACTGGTATCCACCGGCGGTACCGCCAAGGCGCTGCGCGATGCCGGACTCGAGGTGCGCGACGTGTCGGACCTGACCGGCTTTCCGGAAATGATGGACGGGCGGGTCAAGACCTTGCACCCGATGGTGCATGGCGGGTTACTGGCCGTGCGCGACGATGCCGACCATGCCGCCGCAATGCAGCAGCACGGAATTAGCGCGATCGACCTCGTGATCGTCAATCTTTACCCGTTCGAGCAGACCGTCGCAAAGGGCGCGGAGCGGGACGTTGTAATCGAGAACATCGACATCGGCGGACCGAGCATGGTGCGATCGGCCGCCAAGAACCACCGTTACGTGACCATCGTGACCAATCCCGCCGATTATCCGGCGCTGATTGCGGAGCTGGACGGGAATGACGGTGCCACGACTCAGGGCCTCAGGACGCGCATGGCTGCCAAAGCTTTCGCCGCCACCGCCGCCTATGACAGTGTAATTGCTGCATGGTTCGCAAGCGAAGGTGATCGGAATACAGAGGAAGGTTCGTCGGCAGCAGCGCAGTTCCCGGCCGACCTGTCGCTGCGCTACCGCCGTGCCGACATTCTCCGCTATGGCGAAAATCCGCATCAGGACGCGGCGCTATATCTCGACAGTTCGGGGCCGGCGAGCGGCGTGGGCGCGGCCGAGCAGGTGCAGGGCAAGGCGCTCAGCTACAACAATTATAACGATGCCGATGCAGCGCTGGAACTGGTGGCGGAATTCGCTGGCGGGCCGCCCAGCGTGGTGATCGTCAAACATGCCAATCCGTGCGGCGTCGCCTCGGGCGACACGCTGCTCGAAGCCTATGAAGCCGCCCTGCGTTGCGACAGCGTGTCGGCCTTCGGAGGTATCATCGCCTGCAATCGCCCTCTGGACGGACCGACTGCAGAAGCCATCGTCGACATCTTCACCGAAGTCGTCGTTGCTCCAAGCGCCGACGATGCGGCGCGCGCGGCATTTGCGACCAAGAAGAACCTGCGCCTGCTTCTGACCGGCGATCTGTTGAATGCGAAGCGTGCGGGTCACACCGTGAAATCCATCGCAGGCGGACTGTTGATGCAAAGCCGCGACAGCGGTCACGTCGCGCCGGACGATCTCGAGGTGGTGACGAAGCGCCAGCCGACGGAACGGGAATTGGCCGATTGCATGATGGCTTGGACCGTGGCCAAGCATGTAAAGTCCAACGGCATCGTCTATGTGAAGGACGGGGTTACGGCGGGAATCGGTGCCGGTCAGATGAACCGCCGCGACAGCGCGCGTATCGCTGCGATGAAAGCTGCAGAAGCGGCAGAGCGGTACGATTGGGCCGAACCCCGCACGGTTGGCAGCGCCGTGGCATCCGACGCCTTTTTCCCTTTCGCAGACGGATTGATAGCCGCAGCGGAAGCGGGGGCGACCGCCATCATCCAGCCCGGCGGATCCATCCGCGATGACGAGGTGATCGCCGCTGCCGACAAGGCCGGTCTGGCGATGGTCTGCACCGGGATGCGCCACTTCCGCCACTGATCGCCTTGACGTCCAGTCGCCCGGTGCGCGCCAGCTTGAAGCCGGCGCGCCCGTTCCTACGTATGAACCACAGGCAACCCGCATATTCAGGGCGAAGTCAGCGATCCTTCCCTAATTTGCAGGCAACAAGAACAGAACCAGCGGAAATCCACCATGCGCATTTTCAAATCCGACCTTTATCGCAATTTCGCCATCGGCTTCGTTGGCGGTGCGCTGGCGCTTTCGGCGCAGGCGGGTGGAGCACTTTGGGAATTCGTGCCGCACACGCTGGCTGCAATCTTCTGAACGGAACGACACGCTTGATGAAACCCTTTCTTCCCCTTCTCGCCGCCGCCGGACTTGCCGTCGCCGGTTGCAACCAGGCCGCCATCGCGGCTGAAACCGTCGTGGCGGCTCCTGTCGCTGCGAAAAAGAGCAATGAATCCGGCCTCAAGACCGCGATCTTCGCAGGCGGATGTTTCTGGGGCGTTGAAGGCGTTTTCTCGCGGATAAAGGGCGTGAAGAGCGCGGTTTCGGGCTATCACGGTGGCAACAAGGCGACGGCCAGTTACGACAGGATCAACAGCGGCGTGACCGGCCATGCCGAAGCGGTGCGTGTGACCTATGATCCGTCGCAGATCCGCTATGACCAGCTCCTGCGCATCTTCTTTTCGGTCGTTGCCGATCCGACGCTCACAAATCGCCAGGGACCGGATCGCGGCAGCCAGTATCGCGCCGCTCTTGTACCGATGAACGAGGACCAGCGCGCCGTTGCCGCCGCCTATCTGAAGCAGATGGACAAGTCGGGGAAATGGAACGGGCCCATCGTCACGAAGCTGGAAAGCTACCGGAAGTTCTACCCCGCCGAATCCTATCATCAGGATTTCATGGAGAAGAACCCGCGCCATTCCTACATCACGCGATGGGACGCGCCCAAGGTCCGCGCATTGGCGAAGATGTATCCGTCGGTTCACAGCGCCACTTTCGTCAAGGATTGATGGTCGCAGCGGCTGGAAGGTGGCGAAACGGGGCAAGGGACGCTATGTTCCGCTCATGACCCAAGCAGCCGTCCCCGCGCAATCGTCCGCCCCTGCCGAACCCAGCACACCGATGCACGGGCATCGCGAACATTCGGGTGAGAATTTGACAGCAGCCGCGCGCGATGCGTTGACCGCTTCGGGCGAACAATGGACTGCCATGCGGGCTGACATCTTCAACGAACTCGCCTGTCAGGACAGGCCCGCCAGCGCCTATGACATCGCGGAAAGCCTCTCGGCCAGGCGCGGAAAGCGCGTGGCGCCGAACAGCGTATATCGAATTCTCGACCTGTTCGTGGCGAACAATCTGGCAAACCGCATCGAAAGCGCCAATGCCTATCTGGTGAACACGCACCCGGGCTGCCGCCACGATTGCATCTTCGTCATATGCGACGATTGCGGTTCTGCCCGCCATCTCGACGATGACCGCGTGACCGGCGCATTGCGTCAGGCGGGGCAGGGCGCGGGCTTCGCCAATATTCGCCCTGTGGTCGAACTGCGTGGCCTTTGCGGCGATTGCGCCGCTTGAGCCGCTGACAGACGCGCGGGCGGAGCAGGACGCTTCAGGGCACCAATCCGGCAAGCACCAGTCGACAGCGCGCGCGCTTGCGGCTAACCTCGGGGGAACACAGGAAAACATGATGCCGAAGACCCCCTTACTCGATACGACGAATACCCCGCATGATCTGCGCAAGCTCGAAGCCAGGCAATTGCGGCAATTGTCGGACGAATTGCGGGAAGAAATGATCGATGCGGTTGGTCAGACCGGCGGGCATCTTGGCAGCGGGTTGGGCGTGGTCGAACTGACCGTGGCGATCCATTATGTCTTCAACACGCCCGATGACCGGCTGATCTGGGATGTGGGCCACCAAGCCTATCCGCACAAGATCCTGACCGGCCGACGCGACCGCATCCGCACCTTGCGCCAGGGCGGCGGACTGTCCGGCTTCACCAAGCGGAGCGAGAGCGAATACGATCCGTTCGGGGCCGCGCATTCCAGCACCTCCATTTCCGCCGGCCTCGGCTTCGCAGTTGCGAACAAGCTGGCCGGAACGCCCGGCAAGGCCATTGCCGTGATCGGCGACGGCGCCATGAGCGCGGGCATGGCCTATGAGGCGATGAACAATGCCGAACAGGCGGGCAATCGCCTGATCGTGATCCTGAATGACAATGACATGTCGATCGCGCCGCCGGTTGGCGGGCTTTCGGGCTATCTGGCGCGCATGGTGTCGAGCAGCGAATATCTCGGCCTGCGCAGCCTCGCATCGCGCATGGCTAACAAATTGTCGCGCCGGGTACACCGTTCTCTGGGCAAGGCGGAGGAATTTACCCGCGGCATGGTCACGGGCGGGACCCTGTTCGAGGAACTCGGCTTCTACTACGTCGGCCCGATCGACGGGCACAATCTCGATCATCTCGTCCCCGTGCTGGAAAACGTGCGTGATGCGGACGAGGGCCCGGTGCTCATCCATGTCGTGACGCAGAAGGGCAAGGGCTATGCCCCTGCGGAGGACGCTTCGGACAAATATCACGGCGTCGCCAAATTCGACGTGATCACCGGCAAGCAGGCGAAATCCAGCGGCGGACCGCCCAGCTACCAGAACGTCTTTGGCGAAACGCTGGCGCAGCTTGCCAATACGGACGAACGGATCTGCGCGATTACCGCCGCCATGCCCAGCGGCACCGGTGTCGACAAATTCGCCGCGGCCCACCCGACGCGCAGCTTCGACGTCGGTATCGCCGAACAGCACGGTGTCACCTTCGCCGCTGGCCTTGCAGCACAGGGCATGAGGCCGTTCTGCGCCATCTATTCGACCTTCCTGCAGCGCGCTTTCGACCAGGTCGTACACGACGTCGCGATTCAGAACCTGCCCGTTCGCTTCGCCATCGACCGCGCGGGGCTGGTGGGTGCCGACGGCGCGACCCACGCGGGCAGCTTTGACGTGACCTATTTGTCCACCCTGCCGAACTTCGTCGTGATGGCTGCGGCGGACGAGGCGGAACTGGTCCACATGACCTATACCGCCGCCTGCCACGACAGCGGGCCCATCGCCTTCCGCTATCCGCGCGGTGCGGGTACGGGCGTCGCCCTGCCGACCACCCCAGAGCGCCTGCCCATCGGCAAGGGCCGTGTGGTGAAGGAAGGCACGAAGATTGCCGTGCTCAGCCTCGGCACTCGCCTTGGAGAAGCCATGAAGGCGGCGGAGCAGCTGGAGGCCAAGGGGCTGTCGACGACGGTCGCCGATATGCGCTTCGCCAAGCCGCTTGATACCGATCTGATCGAGCGGTTGATGCGCAGCCACGAAATGGTGGTGACGATCGAGGAAGCTGCCATCGGGGGCCTCGGGGCGCATGTCCTGACCTTCGCCAGCGACAACGGCCTTACGGATAACGGCCTGAAGATTCGTACCATGCGTTTGCCCGACATATTTCAGGATCACGACGCGCCGGAAAAACAATATGACGAAGCGGGCCTCAACGCGCCGCAGATCGTCGACACGGTGCTGAAGGCGCTGCGGCACAACAGTGCAGGTGTCGAAGAAGCGCGCGCCTGACCTAGAGTAGCCAGCGCCAGATACCTGCCGCCCAATTGCCCGCATGGAGATGCGCGTAGGTCAGCGCCAGCCAGAGCGCGGTGGCGATAATCCAGACTGTGAAGCCGGCGCGCGGTAGCTCTGCAAGATGCGGCCAGTAAGTTGTCCTGTCTTGCCAGATGCGCCAGCTGTCGCCCATCAGGCGCGCCTTCTTCCGGTCCTGCAAGCGTGCACCGACAAGCGCGAGCACCAGAATGGCGGTGGAGACCGTCAGCGTTCGTGCGGTGGGCGCAGCCAGCAAATGAGCAATGGCCCATAGGGCGAAGCCCCACATCATCGGATGACGGGTGACGCGAAACACGCCTTCAGGTTTCCGTTCTGCCGCCTTGGCGGCTCCCGGTGCGGGCAGGGCCGGATTGCCGGTCACCGATCCCGTGAACAGTACCAGCGCGACGAGGGTGAGCACGCTGGCTATTGCCCAGCTTACATCGTCAAAACCCGGCCAGAGCGGCGCTTGCTGCACCGGTATGGCGGTGAAGGCGAAGTACATCCACACCATGCAGGCTGCGGCGACCAGTGAATACAGGCCGAGGAACCCACTTTCACTGAGCCCTTTTGCGAGCACCGGCCGCAGCGGGTGTGACAGGATGAAATGCGTGACCACAAGCGCGGCGCTCGCCGCGATCAGTGAACCGAGTGCAGGATCCATCGCCGCTCTCCCCAGCGTCGCGACCGATGCAGGATCTACGCTCGAAGGCTGAAAGAGGCAATCGCGCCTATTCGATCCCAAGCAGCTGGATCGTGAACAGCAGCGTAGCACCGCCGGGGATCGGTCCCTTGCCGCGCGGGCCATAGGCGACCCCGGACGGTGCAGCGATCTCGATCGTATCGCCCACACCCATCTGCGGTATCGCGGCCTGCCATGCCGGGATCAGGCGAGAAAGCGGAAAGGTTGCCGGTTCACCCCGGTCAAAGGAACTGTCGAGGGTGGTGCCGTCCACCAGAGTGCCGGCATAATGCACCGTGACCGTGTCGCTTGCCGACGGATGCGCGCCGCTGCCATCGCCAGCGATGCGCCGCCACAGCAACCCGTCATCCAGCGACTGCCAGTCGCCGCTTGCCGCACGGCTGGCAAGAGCCGCCTGCTGGCTGTTGTGCCATGCCGCATCCTGTGAATAATCCACGGCATCAGGGCCGCCGCTGCCTTGCGCCATGGCGGTCAGAGTAACGGCGAAGCAGGCGCCCAGCGCCAGTGCGGCGCTGCCCATCGGGGTGAGGAGCCTCTTCACCAGTCATACGCCTTGGGCAGATCGCTTTCGTCCAGATCGCGGTAGCGTTCGCGCAGGCGAGTCTGGTGGTTGCTCAGCGGCTGTTCCACGCCGTCGATATAGACTGCGACAGGGGCGGAAGAGACTTCGAGAGGATCGCCGTCCCAGATGACAACATCGCCCGCCGCTCCGGTAGAAAGCGTGCCGTATCGACCTGCCATTCCGCTTATCTCTGCCGGAACGGAGGTGATGGCGGCGAATGCCTGGCCCCAGCTCAGGCCCGCCGCGCCCGGCATGCGGGACAAGGCAACCAGATTGCCGGCATATTGCGGCAGGTAGCGGGGTTGCTCCATCGACGCGGCGTTGATCGCGACCTTTACGCCAGCCTGCACCATGCGTCCGATATTGCTCTGCGTTGCGGCCAGTTGTTCGAAGCTTTCGGGCAGATCGTCCAGCCCGTCCGCAATCACTGGGACCCCGGCAGCGGCAATCGCATCGGCGACCAGCCAGCCTTCGCTCGCGCCCACCAGAACCATGTCGAGCTGCGGGAATTCCTCGCGCAAGGCGAGGACCGCGCGAATATCGGACGCGCGCTCGACCTCGACGTAAAGCGGCTGCGAGCCGTTGACGACGGGCGCCAGCGCCGCTGCATCGAAGCGGGAGAGCAGCACGTCGTCACCGCGCTCGGTCTGATTGTCGGCCAGCCTCGGATCGATGGGCAGATCGTCGCCGGTGCGGCGTTCCGGCGGACGCGATGCCGTGCCGGAGATCGCCCCGGTCCCTTCGGCAAGATTACGGGCTTCGAGTAGCGCATTGCGGAATAGCGCATGCGCCGAAACCCGGCTGCCACCAGCGAGCCTTCCCCCGCCTTCGCCGAGCGACACCATCTGGAATGCACGCGGGCGCGTGACAGTATTGGCATCCGCACCAAGGTCGATCAGCGCGCCCTGTCCGCCGAAAATGGAACTGCTCGGCTGCGACACCGTAGCTGCGCGGGTTATACCGGCTGCCCGGCTTACCAGCACATGCTGGGACGAGGGATTGATGGCCGGCGATACGTCCAGCGCGGCACTGAAAGGCGAATTGCCAGAGCGGATGTCGTTGCTCTCCTGCACCGCGCCGACATCCCAGAGGCCGAGGTCGGTCACAGTCGCGACGATGCCCGGCGTTACCCAGCGCCCGCTTCCGTCCACGGTTTGCATACCGGCTGGCGCTGCGATGCCGCTGCCCGCAGCGACGATCCTGCCGCCGCGCACGACCACGGTCGCGTTCTGCATGGGTTCGCTGCCATCGCCGGTGGCAACGGTCGCATTGGTAATGGCGAAATCTTGCGCTGCGACAGGTGCCGTGAAGGCCAGTGCGGCACAAAGCGCGGCAGGAGCGGCCATCGTCCGGGCCAGTCTGTTCAGCGCCTTCATTTCACGTCTCCTTCGCCGGGTTGGCCAAGCTCGAAATCGCTGACCGGCCTGCGGTTCGGGTCCATCGCATCAAACATCATCGCTCCGTCGACCCAGACCTTCTCGGGCCGGGAATAGACGCTGAGTGGATCACCGTTCCATAACACCAGATCGGCCATCTTGCCGGCCTTCAGGCTGCCGGTCACGTCGTCGATCCCCATGGCGCGGGCAGCGTTGAGGGTAAACCAGCTCACCACCTGCTCGTCGGGAATGTCGATGCCCATGCGGCGGCCGTCGGCCTGCGCCTTCGCCGCTTCCTGGTTCAGGCGCTGAATGCCGTTCTCGTCATCGGAGTGGATGATGACACAGGCTCCCCCGTTCTGGATCAAAGCGGCGTTTTCGGGAATACCGTCATAGGCTTCCATCTTGAAGCCATACCAGTCGGCCCATACGGCGGAGCAGGTGCCCGCCTCGCGCAGAAGATCGGCAATCTTGTAGCTTTCCACGGCATGGTGGAAGGCGGTGACCTTGTAGCCGAATTCCTTCGCCATATCGAGGACCAGCGCCATCTCGTCGGCGCGGTAGCAGTGATTGTGAATCAGGATGTCGCCATCCAGCACGCCCGCCAGAGTTTCCTTGGCGAGATCGCGATCCTTGCGGTCACCATCGGCATATTCCTGGGCATCGAGCCACATCTGCCGGTTTGCCGCGAAATTGCCCATGCGAGTGGAGGGCGCACGGCCCCTGCCGCCATAGACCCGCTTGGGATTTTCGCCGCAGGCCATCTTCATGCCATAGGGCGCGCCGGGAAACTTCATCCCCTGCACGGTTCGGCTCGGCACGTTCTTCAGTGTGACCGATCGCCCGCCTGTCAGATTGGCGCTGCCCGGCAGAATTTGCAGCGCGGTAACACCGCCGTTCGCCAGGGCGCGACTGAAGCCGGGATCCTGCGGCCAGACCGAATGTTCGGCCCAGACTTCGGGCGTGGTGGGATCGGTCGCTTCGTTGCCGTCGGAATGCGCATCCACCGATGGTGTCGGGTAATTTCCAAGGTGGGAATGAATGTCGATGACACCGGGCGTCACATATTTACCCGCCCCGTCGATGCGGGCGTAGCCTGCCGGGATGGCCAGGCTTGCCGGACCTACACCGACGATCTCGCCATCGGCGAACAGGACGATGCCATTGTCGATCCGCCCGCCTTCGCCGTCGAAGATCGTTGCTCCGAGCAGAGCGGTGGGCTGACCCGGATAGGCGCGATAGGTGGAGGCGTAAGGAACCTCCGTGCTCGCAACCCGCGTGCTGCGCGTCGGTTCGTCAGAAGTGGAAGCGCAACCAGCCAGCGAAATTGCGGCGAGAGCCACCGCGATGCTGTTGGCGAGCGGCCGGCGGAGGGTAGATGCGGTCATGAAAGCCCCGTTTCAGGAATTCGTATGATAAAAGGGGCGCGGATCTCGCCGCGCCCCTTCTGCTTCTTGGATTATTGCGGGCGGGTCGCCGGGTGCATGCCGGCTTCCTGCGCTTCGATCCCGGCCTGCGCCTGACCGTCGAGATCGTCGCCGACATCGTCGTCCTTTAGCGTGTCGAGATGCATCAGCTTCTTCACCAGCGGGCTGACCAGCATGACACCAACGCCGACCGCCACGGCAGTCCAGCCGACTGTCGAGTAGACTTCGAGCACGGTCGACTTGGTGGCCGCTTCGCCTTCCAGGCTTTCCGCACCCGTGGCCGCCGCGATGAGGCCGGCGGCGAAATTGCCGGTGGCCGAGGCGAAGAACCACGTGCCCATGATCAGCGATGCCATATGCGCTGGCGCAAGCCGGTTCATTGCCGAAAGGCCGACCGGCGACAGGCAAAGCTCACCCGTGGTGTGCAGCAGGTAGATCAGGAAGATGAAGATCACCGGCGTCGGCACATTAACCCCGACCGAATTGGCACCCCAGACCAGCACCAGGAAGCCGAGGCCCACTTGCACGATGCCGAGACCGAACTTCAGCGGCGTGGACGGCTCCGCACGGCGCTTGCCGAGGAACTGCCACAGCCCCGCGAATACAGGTGCCAGCAGGATGATGTAGATGGCGTTCACCGACTGGAACATCGAGGCCTCGACTCCGGCACGATCGACATGGCGATCGGTAAAGAGGTTGAGGCTCGAGCCTGCCTGTTCGAACAGGGCCCAGAAGATGATGGATGTGAGGATGAGGAACAGGGCCGCAAAGATACGGTCACGTTCATCCGACGGTAGCTTCACGACAGCGGTGAAGATGACATAGGCGACCAGCCCGCCGCCGAACACCAGCAACACCCAGCCGACCATGTCCTGATATTGAACTGCCAGCCAGCACAGGGCGACCATCAGGATACCAAGACCGTAGATGCTCCATTCGCGCGGCAGACCGGCGAACTTTTCCTTGAGAACTGCAGGGTTTTTCGGCTCGCCCCGTCCGCGAAGCAGCGGCTTGCCGAGCACGAAGAAGATCAGGCCGATCAGCATGCCGAAGCCGGCAAGGCCAAAGCCATATTGCCAGCCATAGGTCTGGCCAAGATAGCCGCAGATGATCGACGCGGTCGCCGCGCCGACGTTGATGCCCATGTAGAAGATGGTGTAACCGGCATCGCGGCGGATGTCGGTGCGCGGGTAAAGCTGCCCGACTATGACCGAAATGTTGGCTTTCAGGAAGCCGGAGCCAACGATGATCAGCGCCAGCGCCATCCAGAACACGTTGATGACCGGGTCGGCCTGTCCGCCATCGCCTTCGAAGGCCATGAAAAAGTGGCCGAGCGTCAGCAGGATCGCACCGAACAGCACGGCCTTGCGCTGGCCGAGATATCTATCCGCCAGATAGCCGCCGACAACCGGCGTGATATAGACGAGCGCGGTATAGGCACCGTAGATGACGGAAGCTTCCGCGTCGGAAAACAGCCAATGCTGCACCAGGTAGAAGATCAGCAGGGCGCGCATGCCGTAGTAGGAGAAACGCTCCCACATCTCGGCAAGGAAGAGGACGAAAAGCCCCTTGGGATGGCCAAAGGCTTCTTCGCCCTTGGTGGTGGTAATGACGACTCCGCCGAGCAGGAACGCGCCAAGCACGATCACAGCCCCCCAGAACAGAATGAGTTCGAACGACATGGGGCTCTGGCCCTCCCTCGATATGATATCCCTGCACGGGTTCTCGGCCCGCGTTCAAAGGCGTGACACTAGCGTCAAAATCCGCCGTGTGAAGCGCTAGTTTCACCTGACACGATCTGGCTTGCCGAGCGCATGGCCACGCTTCTGGCTTGACGCGACTCGCTGTATTATGGCAGTGAGGCACCACGCTTTCGGGCGATTGCCGGATTCAGCGACAGCCGCAATCATCCGTCGAAGCAACCCCCGCCGGAGATGGAATGCCCAACCGCCCCGTATATCTGAAATTGCGCGACATCATCGCCGCCGCCATACTCGACGGCGATTACTCGGAAGGGGCCATGCTTCCGTCGGTGCGCGCCTTCGCAGCGGAGCAAGGCGCCAATCCGCTGACGGTGGCTAAAGCCTATCAGCAGTTTCAGGCCGATGGCATCGTGGAAGTGCAGCGCGGCGTCGGCATGTTCGTCGCACCCGGCGCTGCGGAAGTGCTGCTCCGCACGATGCGCGCAGAATTCCTTCAGAAAGAGTGGCCAGACATTCATGCCCGGATCAGCCGGTTGGGGCTAAATGCCCGAAGTCTCCTCGACGAAAGGGATTCTTCGGTTGCGTCGTCGTAGATAATTAACCTATGTGTAGAAACGAAACCTGTTTTCCGATCAGGTCTTAGACTATCGCATGATCGGAGCAGCGCAGTTTCAGCGCCAGCGGTCGTCTTGCGGCCAGCCGCCGGTAGCGCACGCACCGGCCCTTCATTAGTTTCGCGACATGTGCAGGTAAAATGCGTCGTGACAGGAGCAATCAATGATCAGGTCCGAACTCTTGCAGGCCATGGCGCGGGACAACCCCGACCTCAAGGCAGAGGAAATCGAACAGGTCGTCGATATTTTCTTTGAAGAAATTGCCAGTCGGCTTGCGGGCGGCGGCCGCGTCGAACTGCGCGGATTCGGCGCTTTTTCCACGCGAGAACGCCAGGCGCGTACGGGCCGCAACCCGCGAACCGGTGAGTCCGTCGACGTTCCTGCGAAACGGGTGCCCTATTTCAAGCCAGGCAAGGAAATGCGCGCTCGCCTCAACGTCAAATAAGAGAGCGCCTGCCGCATTTCAGGAAAGATTGAACAGACCGCCTGGTTTCGCTAATCGCTGCCACTGATGCGGGTGTGGCGGAACTGGTAGACGCAAGGGACTTAAAATCCCTCATCCTTATGGATATGCGGGTTCGAGTCCCGCCACCCGCACCACTGCTTGGCTCCCGCTGCCACACCGCCGAAAGGCTGGGAAGGCACCGCACTACGAGACTTTGCCTAGGCTGATCCTTACGCAGCATTGACGCTGATGGCGCCAACTCTGCGGGAGGCGCCGCCGTATTGGTGGCGCAGCGAATCATCAGGCAGACGGATCGCAGATCTGCCTGGATGGATGCACGGGGTAGGCAGGGCAATGGGTGTGAATGGATTGCAACTGGTCGCGGACAGAGCCGCACCGACAGGCTACGGAGCCGGCAGTCTGCGGCAAGCAGCAGGTTTGCCCTTGCAGAAGACTGTCACGCCGGTCTGTGGTACGCAGCCTCAGATCCAGCCGGCCATACCGCATGACAAGCGCACCACGCCGCGATATTCCCTGCTTATCCGGCCTGCGAAACTGATCTGTTCGCGTGGCGAGTTTCTATGCGTTCTTCGCGACATTTCAGAAACCGGACTCAGCCTGCGCAGCTTCCATCGCCTGCCCTCGGGTACGCGAATGGAAATCGAGATGCAGAATGGCGATCGACATCCCGTTGCGCGAGTCTGGCAAGAGGAAAACGAAGCGGGTTTTCGCTTCATCCAGCCGCTGGACGTGGACAGGGTGATCGCGGCGCAGGGCAGCTTTCCGAAGCGTGCGCTTCGCGTCGGCATCCAGCTATCCGTGCAGATCGTGACGCCTACCGCTTCGGGCGAGGCTTGCATCGAGAACCTGTCCCAGCAGGGTGCGCGCATGTCCACATCGCTGCCGCTGGCGCTGGACCAGCACGTGAGAGTGCGGGCAAGTCACCTGCCCGAGATCAGGGCGAAAGTCCGCTGGCGAAAAGGCGAGCAATACGGATTGGTGTTCGAAACCACTTTCGCGCTGCCCGAGTTCGCATTGCTAGCAGCAGGGCTGCAATGTCCCGCCCTAATCGCACGCTGACCGGTCCCGGCTTATTCCAGCAGCCGCCGAAAGCGCGCTGCGCCGGTCAGGCCGTGCGGAAATCCATGGCTGCACCGTTCATGCAATAACGCTTGCCCGTCGGTTGTGGCCCGTCATTGAAGACGTGGCCGAGATGTCCGCCGCAATCGGCGCAAAGCACTTCCGTGCGCGGATAGCCGATCTTGTAATCGGTGGCTGTCACGACACCGCCTGAAAGCGGCTTCCAGAAACTGGGCCAGCCGGTGCCGCTTTCGAACTTGGTCCTGGAAGCGAACAGTGCGTTGTCGCAGCCGGCACAGATGTAGGTTCCGGCGCGCTTTTCCTTGTTCAGCGGGCTGGAATAGGGGCGCTCCGTTCCCGCCTTGCGCAGAACGGTGAACTCCTGCTTGCTCAGTTTCGCCCGCCACTGCGCTTCGGTGAAGGAAACACGATAGCTGCGCGCTTCGGCAGGACTGCCGCAGGCGCCTAAAATGGGAACGGCGGCTCCGATGCCGAGCCACGACAGAGCCTTGCGGCGCGAAAGGTGAGATGTTGTCATGACACGCTTCTAGCAAGACATGTCACAACCTGTGCTGAACGTGTCAGAACCGGCTCATTCGCACAGGCATCTTGCGGAAGCCGTGCACGAAATTGGCACGTACGCGTTCCACTTCGCCGACGACTTCGATTCGCATCCGGCGCTGGTGCATTTCCTCCAGCAGGATACGCAGCTGCAGTTCCGCCAGCCGCGCGCCGACGCAGCGATGAATGCCGTAACCGAAGGCTATGTGGCGACGGGCGTTCTCACGCGTGATGTCGAGCTTGTCCGGGTTCTCGAACACCGTCTCGTCGCGATTGGCGGACAGATACCAGAGGACGATCTTGTCGCCCTTCTTCACCTGTTCGCCGAACAGTTCGGCATCTTCGCTGGCCGTGCGGCGCATATGCGCGAGAGGCGTCTGGAAGCGCAGACATTCCTGCACAGCGTTTGGGATGAGCGAAGCGTCGCCTTCGAACAGTTCCCGCTGATCGGGAAAGCTGTGCAGGGCATGGACGATGCCCGACATGGTGTTGCGGGTGGTATCGTTGCCGCCGACGATCAGCAGGACCAGATTGCCCATGAATTCCTTGGGGCTCATGTTGTTCATGGCCTCGGAATGGATCATCATCGAGATCAGGTCGGGGCGAGGCTCCTGGCCCGCACGCTCAGCCCAGAGCGCCTGGAAATACTGGCCCATTTCCATCAATATGCCCTGCCGATACTCGTCCAGGTCGCGCACCATGGCGATCTCGGTGTCGCCAGCCCAGTCCGACCAGAAGGTCAGCAGGCGGCGGTCGTCCCAGGGAAAATCGAACAGGATCGCCAGCATTTGCGTGGTCAGTTCGATGGAGACCTTGTCCACCCAGTCGAAGGTTTCCCCTTCGGGAACGCGGTCCAGCACCTCGCCCGTTCGCTGGCGGATGTCGGCTTCCATCCGCTTCATTTCGGCCGGGGTGAAGGCGGGGGCAACGGTGCGGCGCTGCCCGGTGTGCTGCGGCCGGTCCATGGCGATGAACATGGGCAGTTCGAACCGTTCTTCTTCGGGAATGTCGTCCCGCCTGCTCAGGATCGTTATCCCGCCATGTTCCCATGAACTGGAATAGAGCTCGGGCAGCGATTCCACGTGCTGTATGGCCTTGTGTTGCACCACGTTCCAGTGCGGGCCGAAAGGGCTGTCGTCAACGTAGTGCATTGGCCCCCGGGCGCGCAAATCGGCGAAAATCGGGTGCCAGCGATCCTCGGCATAGATGTCGCTGCGGCTGACATCGTCCGGATGCGGATGATGCCACTTCTGCTGCGGATTTTCTCGTAAATGCTTCTCCAGCGCGTCGACCGCACTCGGCGCGGTGCGATAGGTGGGCGAACTGGCTGGTTGCGTGGCCATGTCTGTCTCTCCGTCAGTGCCGCCTCATTTGCCGGGCAGCTTTATGATGCAGAGTGTGAACCTGCTGACACAAGTGTCAATAGGCGCCGTGTTTCAAGTGGTGCGCCTCACCCCGCCGGTCTGCCCCGGAAACGCGCCAGCAGACCGGTTCGGTTGGCCTGCGGCCCCGATTGCATGACCCGGCTGCGGAACAGGCGCGCACCCGTTCGCACGAACACAACGACCCAGAACGCCTGCCATGACAGCATCAGAAGATGGGGCCACAAGTCGGGCACCTGCGCCGCCCGCGCCACCATCGCGTATGGCGAACTGAGCGGGAACAGTACCGCAAACAGTTCCACCGGTGATCCCACGTCGGTCATGGCGTAGGTCGCCAGGAAGAAGACCATCAGCTGCAGGATCGTCGCCGGCATCGAGATCGTCTGCACGTCGCGCACCGTCGGCGCCATCGATCCTACCGCCAGGAAAATGGACCCGATCAGCAAATAGGCCATGGCGAAATAGACCAGGAACAACGCCATGAACAGCGGCCAGCCTACCGCCGGTTCGGGCAGGGGCGGAATGGCGGCGCCGCCCAGCATCAGCACGGCGGCGGCCACGCTGCCCCAGACGGCGATTCCGACGAAGCTGATGCCGAGCATGGCGAACAGCTTGCCCATGAACAAGGAGTCCATCGGGATGGAGGCGGCAAGGATCTCGATGATCTTGTTACCCTTTTCCTCCACCAGATTCGACAGCACCATGCCTGCCAGCAGCATGGTGAGGAGGAACAGCAGCGTCAGCGCTGCCGTGGCCGTGGCGGCATTGGCGGTTCGCTGGCTAGCCGCGCTGCTCTGGGTAGGGGCGAGAGTGATGTTCGGCACAGCCCCGCCAGCGCCCGCTGCATCGCGTGCTACCAAAGCGATCTCGCCCCGCC
>NZ_JAAFZT010000035.1:393047-441128 GCF_013336795.1 Alteripontixanthobacter muriae
TCCAGTCGGTCGGCAGTGCCGGTCAATGTCGGTTGCGTCAGCGATCCGGTGAGGACCGCCGCCACATTGGCATCGTCATCGGCTAGCAGGGCCTGCATGTCGCTTGCGCGATTCGGCGCGACCACCTCCATGCGCGGGAGGGTGACGAGTTCCGCCGTCCTTTCCCAGGACGCAGCGAAGCGGGCGCTTTCCTCGGCGCTGAGTGCCACCGCGAGGCGCGGTTCGTCGGCACTGTCGGCGGCTTTCGCTCCAAGAAAGCCCGCACCGACACTGATGGCGATGAAAAACAGCGGCCCGATCAGGAAGAACAGGAAGGCCTTGCTGAAAAGGATCGCGGTGAAGTCGCGGCGCGCGATGACATAGGCGGCCTGCCAGGTGGACAGGCGTTCGATATGACCATGCGCGATATGCTCGCGAATTGGTGCTGCCTCTTCGATCTCGGTCATTGGCCATTCTCCGCTGCGTTGCGGTCCAGTTCGGCGGCGGCAGCTTCGCCTGCGATATGCACGAAGGCGTCATGCAGGCCGGCTCTCTCGATCGAAAGCGACAGGATTCCGGCTTCTCCCTCGATCAGCGCGCGTAGCAGCGGTTCAATGCCGGTATCCGGCAGGGAGAAGAACCAGAAGTCGCCTTCCTGCCGGGCGTCGGCGGGCAGGGCTGCGCGCCATGTGCCGCCCTGCGCCTTGGTTTCAAGCCTCACCTGTGCGGGAATGCGGTCGCGCGCTTCGTCGACCAGGCCGGTAAACGGCACCTTGCCGCCAGCAATGATGGCGATCCCTTCGCAAAGCCGTTCGGCATGAGCGATGACGTGGGTGGAGAAGATGACCGTGGTGCCCTCATCGGCCAGGCTGCGGATGAGGCGCTCGAGCTTCCCCTGATTGATGGCGTCGAGGCCGGAGAAAGGCTCGTCCAGCACGACGAGCCGAGGGCGGTGAACCAGCGTGCCGAGCAATTGAACCGTCTGGGCCATGCCCTTGGACAATTGGCGAATCTGCTTGTCGACCGCATGGCCAAGCCCGTGTTCCTCCATCAGAGCGCTGCCCCTGTCGCGCCCTTCGGCCAGAGGCAGACCGCGCAGCGCGCCCATGAAAGCGATCGCGTCCTGCGACTTCATCGAAGGGTAAAGCCCGCGTTCTTCGGGCAGATAGCCGATCAGCCGGGCAATATCATGGGGACGGTCATGGCCAAGAACCCGGCGCACCCCCTCGTCGGGGTCGATGATGCCGAGCAACATGCGAAGGGTCGTGGTTTTGCCCGCACCATTCGGGCCGAGGATGCCGTAGATAGCTCCCTGCGGCACCGCTATATCCACTCCGTCGACTGCGAGAACGCCATCGAACCGCTTGACCAGCCCGCGTGCCTCCAGCGCCAGAGGGCGGTCGCTCCGTTCGCCAGCACTGTCCTTCACGGCAAAGCCCTGCCGATCTGCGTTGCCCGTCACAGGCCGATCCCCTACCATTGTCATGCCCGGCAGATACAGCGCGCCGGTTAACAGGAGCAACCCCCATAGCGGAAGCAATCGCCCGGATGGCGACACAGATCGCCGAATTGCAGGCGGATCTGCGGGACGAAGCGGCAAGGCTGGGCTTCGCCACCATCGGCTTCGCCCCGGCAACCGACGATCCGCTGCGCACCCGGCGTCTGCAGGAATGGCTGGCTGCGGGGTATCACGGATCGATGGATTGGATGGAGGCGCGCGCCGATGTACGCTGCGGGCCGCAGTCCATGTGGCCCGATGCGGCCAGCGTTCTGGCGCTGGGCATGAGTTATGCTCCGACGAGCGACCCGCTCGCGCTTGCCGAAAAGGGGGAGATCGCGCGCATCTCCACCTATGCGCAGGGCGGGGACTATCACGACACGGTCAAGAAGGCGCTGAAGGCACTGGCCCGGTGGCTGGTGGCGGAGGCTACCCGGCGCGGATTGCCGGAAACCGAACTGAAGGTCTTCGTGGATACCGCACCCGTGATGGAAAAGCCGCTGGGCGAGGCGGCGGGCATCGGCTGGCAGGGGAAGCACACCAATCTGGTCAGCCGCACCCATGGCAGCTGGCTGTTCCTGGGTGCGATCTATTGCACGGTGCCCTTCACGCCCGATGTGCGTCATCCGGACCGCTGCGGATCATGCCGCGCGTGTCAGGACGCCTGCCCGACAAACGCCTTCCCGCAGCCCTACCGGCTGGATGCGCGGCGCTGCATTTCCTATCTCACCATCGAGCACAAGGGGCCGATCCCGCTGGAGTTCCGCGAGGCCATGGGCAACCGCATCTATGGCTGCGACGATTGTCTGGCCGTTTGCCCGTGGAACAAATTCGCCGATCTCGCCGCCCGTAACCGGGCCTTCCTGCCGCGCGCCGAACTGGCGGCACCGGCGCTGGCCGATCTGCTCGGACTGGATGATGCGGGTTTCCGGCAATTGTTCTCCGGTTCGCCCATCAAGCGCATCGGCAGGGACCGTTTCGTGCGGAACTGCCTGATCGCTGCTGGAAACAGCCGCGACGGGTCACTGCTGGCACATGTCGAGCCCTTGATGGGGGATGCGGACCCGATCGTCGCGGAGGCCGCAAATTGGGCGGCAGAGCGGCTCAGAGAAGCGACTTGAGCGGGACTTCCGGATCGGCCAGCAGGGCGCGATCTGGCGAAAGGCGGGCCTCCACCAGCTTCCGGCCCTGCGCATAATCCTTCACATTGTTCACGCAGTCGAGCGCGATGACCCGGCCTTCCTTCAGATAGACGACCGAGAACTTTCGCGTGGCCGGATCGCCGCGCAGCACTGTCTCATCATGATCGAGCGAGAGCCCCGCCGTCTGCAGGCGCAGATCATATTGGTTCGACCAGAACCAGGGAAAGGCGGCATAGGGCTGCTTGTCGCCCATGATCGCCTTCGCCGCGACGCTGGCCATGTCGTTGGCATTCTGCACCGATTCGAGCCTGATCACCGCATTTTCGGCGAAGAAATTGGCGTGAGCCGCGCAATCGCCGATGGCGTAGATATCGTCCAGCGAGGTGCGGCAATATTCGTCGACGTCCACCCCGTTCGCACCCGCTGCACCGGCAAGGATCAGCGGCCCGATGGACGGCACGATGCCGATGCCCACCACCACCATGTCGCAAGGGACGGTGCTGCCATCGTGCAGCTTCACGCCTGTGACATGCTGCCGGCCCGAACCGCCCGCACTGTCCGCCCCCTCGATGCAGTCAACGGTTGTTTCCAGGCGTATATCGACGCCTTGTGCCCGGTGTTCTGCCAGATAGAACTGGCTGAGATCATCACCTGCGACGCGCGCCAGCAGGCGCGGCATGGCTTCGAGCAGCACGACTTCGCAGCCCAGCTTGCGCAGGACAGCCGCCGCCTCCAGGCCAATATAGCCGCCACCTACGACGACGACCCGCTTCGCGCCCGCAGCCAGTTCGGCCTTCATCCGGTCGACATCGGCGCGATTGCGGACCGAATGAACCCCGTCCAGATCCGCGCCTAAGCAGGAGAGGCGGCGCGGGTCGCCACCTGCGGCCCAGATCAGCTTGCGATATCCGACCTGCGAACCGTCGGACAGGGTGACGCGGTGGTCCATCCAGTCCACTTCGGTAACGGATGTCCGCAGGCGCAGGGTGATGTCGCGTGTCGCCCAGAAGGCGGGTGGGCGGATATGAATGCGTTCGAATGGCTTTTCGCCGCTGAGGTAGTCCTTGGAAAGAGGCGGGCGTTCGTAGGGTGCCTCGCTCTCGCGTCCGATCATCATGACGGATTGATCGTGTCCGGCTTGCCGCAGCGCAATGGCCGCTTGCGCGCCGCCGTGCCCGGTACCGACGATTATGACATCTGCGAAATCCATGCGGCAAGAAGTGGCGCAGATTGAGGCGACGCGTCAAGCCGCAGGGCGGGAATTGGCGGTCGAAATGTGTGTCGCGGGAGGGCATTTGATACCCCGCTCCGTGACACATTTAAGAACCTTACCGGCCGAGCAGATTGCGCGCCTGGCTGGCGATCTGCGCCAGCATGGAAGGCGCGACTGGCGCCTGCGTCTGCGCCCTGGCGATGACCGAACGAAACTGCCGGATCGCCTCGGCATGGTCCGTGGCCCATCGCTTGACGGTTTCTTCCGGGTCCATTTCGCCGTGAGCCGCTCCTTCGGGCTGACTGGCCATCGCCAGGCGGCGCAGGAAGTCGAGCCGCATCTGCTGGAAATCGCGGGCAAGGCCCGACACCAGAAGCCGCTCCCAAACGTCCGATGGAGTCATCAGCGTGGCGGTGACCTGCGCCCAGTCCAGTCCCAGCCTGCTGCCAAGATCGGTGAAGGCCTGGGTCAAGCGCCGCACGCCGATGCCCGTATCGCGTGACAGGCTGACAAGGCCGACCGCACCGTCCATGTCGAACATGTGCGCTACTCGCGCCGCCAGGGCTTCGGGTGCACCCTGCTGAACCAGTTCCGCCCGCAGCTTGGCCGAGTGCTGGCGCGATTCGGCAGCCAGCAGAGTCGATGTGCCTTCGGACAGTTGATCGATGCCCGCATCCAGAGCGGCCACGACCTGCGACGGCGGGGCAATGCCCGCTCCGGCGCGCAGCAGGTCGGCCATCTGGCTGCGCATGGCGGTTGCCACGCGGTCAAACAGCAGCAGACGCGCCGTTTCCGGCATTTCCGTCTCATCCAGCGACCGCCAGATATCCGAGATCGAGAACAGCCGTTCCGCACAGACGAAGGCCGAGGCGACCTGGGCCAATGTGGCGCCTTCTTCCTCCGCCAGTTCGAAGGGATGAACGAGGCCGAGCCGATTGATCATCCGGTTGGCGAGATCGGTCGCGATGATCTCCTTCCGCAGGCGGTGCGCTTCAATTTGCGGGCGATACTCCTCGCGCATCGGTTCGGGGAAGCTGCGCAGCAGATTGCCCTCCAGGAAGGCGTCCTGCGACAGATCGCTCCGCTCGATGGCATCCTGCAGCACCAACTTTGTGGAGGAAAGCAGCACCGCCAGTTCGGGCCGGGTGAGCCCTGTGCCGTCCGCCGCACGGCGGGTCAGGGACTCGTTATCGGCCAGTCCCTCGGTTCGCCGGTCCAAGGCGCCGCGGTCTTCAAGCGTTTCGATCAGGCGCAGATGCGCGGCAGTCGATTGCGCGCCGCCGATCTGGGCGATGGACAGGGCCAGCGCCTGCAAACGATTATCCTCGAGCACGATGGCCGCAACTTCGTCCGTCATGCTGACGAGAAGCTTGTTGCGATCCTCAAGGTTCAACTCGCCTGCCCGGCAGGCAGCGGCAAGGGCGATCTTGATGTTCACCTCATTGTCCGAGCAATCGACTCCGGCGGAATTGTCGATGAAGTCGGTGTTGATCCGGCCGCCTTCTGCACCAGAGGACAGGGCAAATTCGATGCGGCCCGCCTGGGTCACGCCGAGATTGGCACCTTCGCCGATAACCCGCGCACGCACATCGCGCCCGTCGACGCGCAAGGCGTCATTGGCAGGATCGCCGACATCGACATTATTCTCGGCCGAAGACTTGATATAGGTGCCAATGCCGCCGAACCACAGAAGGTCGGAAGGCGCCTTGAGAATGGCGGAGATCAGCGAATCCGGATCGAGTTCGCTCTGTTCAACGCCCAGCACGCGGCGCGCTTCCTTCGACAGTTCGATCGTCTTGCGCTTGCGCGAATAGACACCGCCGCCGCTGGAAATCAGGCTCTCGTCGTAATCTTCCCAGCTCGACCGGGGCAGTTCGAACAAGCGGCTGCGTTCCTGCCAGCTTCTGGCAGGATCGGGATCGGGATCGATGAAGATGTGGCGGTGATCGAACGCCGCGACCAGTTTCAACGTCTTCGACAGCAGCATGCCGTTGCCGAACACATCGCCCGACATGTCGCCGCAACCGACAACGCGGATGACGTCGTTCTGAACGTCTACACCCATTTCGCGAAAATGGCGCTGTACGGAAACCCAGGCGCCGCGCGCAGTGATGCCCATCGCCTTGTGATCGTAACCCTGCGATCCGCCGCTGGCGAAAGCGTCGTCCAGCCAGAAGTCCCGGCTTTCGGCGATGGCATTCGCGATATCGGAAAAGCGTGCCGTGCCCTTGTCCGCCGCCACCACGAAATAGGGATCGTTCCCGTCGTGGATGACGACACCATCAGGGTGCGCGACGTCATCGTTCACGATGTTATCGGTAATCGACAGCAGCGTGCGGATAAACAATTCGTAAGCCGCCTGCCCTTCCGCGGCCCAGCCTTCGCGGTCGCGTCCGGGGTCGGGAAGCTGCTTGGGATAGAAGCCGCCCTTCGCGCCCGTCGGCACGATGACGGCGTTCTTCACGCGTTGTGCCTTCATCAGGCCGAGGACTTCGGTGCGGAAGTCGTCGCGCCTGTCGGACCAGCGAATTCCGCCGCGCGCCACGGCTCCGGCCCGCAGGTGAATGCCCTCAACCCGCCGCGAATAGACGAAGATTTCGCGCCATGGCACCGGCTTGGGCAGATTCGGCAACAGGCTGGAATCGATCTTGAAGCAGAGCGCTTCTTCCGCTGCCGGAGCGAAAGCGTTGGTCCGCAGAATGGAATCGATCAGCGAATTATACAGGCGCAGCAGGCGGTCGTCGTTGATCGCCACGACGTCGATCAGCCCCTGACGGATCGCTTCGCGGTGGCGCTCGGACGCTTCTTCCCGATCTCCCTCGAATGCAGGGTCATGCCGGGCAACGAACAGATTTATCAGTGCGCGGGTGATCCCCGGTGCAAGACGCAGCGCATCCACCACCGTGTAGATGGTGAAGCTCATGCCCGCCTGCCGCAGGTAACGGTAAAAGGCGCGCAGCCACTCGGCCTCGGCAGCGGAAAGGCCGGTGCCGACCACCAGCCGGTTGAAGGTATCGTCCTCCGCATTGCCGTTCAGCACTGCGGCAATGGCTTCCTCGATGGCGCTGGAGCGTTCCAGGATCGGTTCGACCTCGACGCCTTCAGGCAATTCGAGCATGAAATCGTGAATCGTTCCAAGCTTACCGCCGTCCAGCGCGGTCGGTATCTCGCCCAGCACGCGGAAGCCGAAGTTCTCCAGCGCCGGGACGGCGTCGGAGAGCGGCAGGCTGCCTTCATATTCGTAGATCTTCAGGCGCAGGCGGTCGTGCGGATCGGAATCGAGGCTGTAGAGGCGGGTGTCGCGGCGCGGCGCATCGGCGGCGCTCGTTTCCAGAAGGCTCAGGCGGCGCAGGCGGCCGATGTCGCGTGCAGCCTCTGCCGCGCCATATTCGGCGCGGTAGCTTTGCGGAAAGGCTTCGGCGAAACGGCTGGCGATGGCGGCGGCACGGCCGGAATCGCCTGTTGCCGCAAGTTCGCCTTCGACTGCTTCGCCCCAGCCGCGCAGCATGGTCTGCAAACGGTCTTCCATGGCTTCTTCGGACGGGGGCGTATCACCGTCCCGAATGTCGAGAACGAAGCGCAGCATGGCGAGATTGCCGCCTTCGACTTGCAGGCTCCAGTCCAGCAATTCGGCTTCGGCGCCTTCTTCCAGCAGTTGCAGGATCTGCAGCCGCACCTGCGTCGACAGCATGTCGCGCGGCAGCCAGACGAAGGCGAAGAGATGGCGCGACAGCGGCGCTTCGACCAGCGCGAGGCGCGGGCGGGGGCGGTCCACCAGGCTCATCATGGTGGTCGCGACCCGTTCGATGTCGCTGTCGGAAAAGCCGATGACGAGGTCATGTGGCAAGGACGTCAGCGCATGGATCAGCGATTTGCCGGCATGGCCCGAGGTCGAGAAACCGAGATCGCTCAGCAGCCCTTTCAACTGATCACGCAGACGCGGCACCTGCGAGGGTGCTGCGGCGAGCCCTGCGCTGGTCCAGACACCGGCATGGATCGATAGCGCCGTCACCCGCCCGTCTGCCTTCTCGCGGATGGGCACGATGAACAGGTCAAGCGGAACGCGGCGATGCACCTTGCTGACCCGGTTGGCCTTCACGATCAGCGGAAGGCGGGCGCTTGCGTTGGCCGGATCGTCGAACCAGGCGAAGGCGCGGTCATAGGACTGTTCGGCCAGGATCTGCGATACGCTTTCGCGGCAGATGCCCATGGCGTCTGCGGTGCTGCCATCGCGGTGCCGGGTCAGATGGCCGAGCAGGGTGATCGTGCCGCTCTCCAGCCATTCCAGCAGCGCGGCACCCTCTTCATCCGCAGCGGCGATATGGCCGGCATCGGCGCGCATCTTGGCGCGCATCTCGGTCCAGTCCTCCACCGCCGCGCGCACATCGGCCAAGGTGACCTTGAGGGCAGCCTCCAGGTCGCGGCGCTGGCGCGCATCCACGCGGGTGGTTTCGATATAGATCATCGATTCGCGGGGGAGATCGTCTGCCGAGGATGTCTCTTCGTGTCCGATGCGGGTCAGCCTGCCGCCGGCATCGCGCTCCACAGGCAGCACGGGATGGACCAGCCGGTCGATCGCAAGCCCCTGCGCGGCGATGGTCGCGGCCACGGAATCGACCAGAAACGGCATGTCGTCATTGATGACGGCGATCCGCATGTAGCGGCGGTCATCGCTCTCGGTCGCAAGGCACAGGGCCGGTTCGCCGGATATGCGCGGAGAAGCCGCTTCGATCATGAAGCGCGCGGCATCCGTGACCCGTTCACGCTGGAAAGGCGTGTCGCCCGACAGGAGCGAATCGCAGATCCGTTCGGTCAGTTCCTCGACAAGAGTGTCGATTGCGGCATCCTGCGACTTGTTGGCACCCACGCGTTTGCTCCGTCGGCCCGGCAGCGGGCCGTGTTATATTCTTGCCGCACGATGCAGCAATATTCGCCCCCCGGAATAGGACGATGCCGCACGCCTCGCAACCACTCGCGCCGAGAATTTCTGCGCGCCTGACGTTACGGCCTTGCAGGCAATGCTCAGCCGTTCAGTACGTCCATGGCAAGCTCCAGCGAGCGGGTCCGCGCGGCGGGATCGAAGGTCGCACCGGAAAAGACGATCTCGTCCGCTCCGGTCCGGTCTATGAAGGCCTGGACCTTGTCGCGCACTGTTTCGGGCGTGCCGATGGCGCTGGCCTGTGACAGATGATCGAGCATCATCTGCGCCTGCACCGGCAGGCTGGCGCGAAAATCGGCAACAGGCGGCGGCAATTGCCCTGGATTTCCCGTGCGCAGCCTGACGAAGCTCTGCTGCTGCGACGAGGCCAGCAACTCCGCCTCTTCCTGCGTCGGCGCAGCGAACAGGGTCATCGCCGCCATGGCATGCGGTTTCTCGCAAGCCTCGGACGGGCGGAAATTGCGGCGGTAGAGTTCCAGCGCTGCATCCAGATGATCGGGTGCGAAATGGCTGGCGAATGCATAAGGCATGCCGAGCTGCGCCGCCAGTTGCGCCCCGAACAGGCTGGAACCCAGCATCCACATCTCGACATCGGCGCCGTATCCCGGTGTGGGGCGAATGGGCAGGGCGCTGTCGCCTGCGAACAGGCTGCGCAGTTCCAGCACGTCCTGGGGAAAATTCTCGGCAGCGGCGCGCGGGTCCTTGCGCAGCGCGTGGGCGATGCGCCCGTCGGCGCCCGGTGCGCGGCCCAGCCCGCAGTCGATCCGCCCGGGGAACAGGGCATCCAGCGTACCGAATTGTTCCGCGATCACGAATGGGTTGTGATTGGGCAGCATGATCCCGCCCGACCCGATGCGGATGGTGCTGGCGGCATGGCCGATATGCGCCAGCACGACTGCTGTCGCCCCGCCCGCAATCCCGTTCATTCCGTGATGTTCGGCGACCCAGAACCGCTTGCAGCCGGTTTTTTCGGCTACTTGAGCGAATTCCGCCGCTTCTGCGAAGGCAGCGGCAAGGGTGCCGCCTTCGCGCACCGGCACGAGGTCGAGAACGGAATATTGGGTCATGGCGTATCCTGTGGTGGTGCCGGGGGCGGCACTTGCACCTCAGCGGCGGCTGGCGCGATCTGCGCGATATAGGTGCGCGCGGTCTCCGCTTCGGCGCTTTGCGGGGCAAGGTCGATGGCGGATTGCCAGCTCTTGCGGGCGGCGTCTTCGCGTCCGGACAGGATGGCGATGGTGCCAGCCTCCAGCGCGGTTGCGGGGTCACGAGGCAACAGGGCGGCGGCGCGCTCGATCTGTATCTGCGCCCGCTCCAGATCGTTCATCCGCCGCGACAGGGTGGCCGACAGCAGCCAGGCCTGCCCGTCCTCCGCATTGGTTTCGCGCGCATATTGCAGGGCCGACGCAGCCTCCGCCTCGCGTCCTGCAGACAGCAGGGCGACAGCGCGGTCGATGGCGATCTCGGCAGCCAGGTCGGGGCGCTGCGTGGCCAGCGCATCCGCTTCCGCGCCTGACAAGAGCGCGACAGCGGCCTCGGTGTCTCCGGCCGCCAGCGCACTGTTGCCGGCAAGAGCACCATAGCGGGCAAGCGCGGCGGCATTGGTCGGTTCGGCTGAAGATCGTGCCGCTTCGAACGCCCGGCGCGCTGCCGGGTAATCGCCGGACTGGCTGAGTGCGACACCCAGGCAATGCCGGGCCTCAGCAAGGCCGGGTTCCTGCGCGACCCATGAACGGGCCTGACCAAGCCCTTCGGCAGGATTGCCGCTGGCGATTGTCGCGAGGCAAGTCGCCAGCCGCCGCAATGCGGCATCTTCTGTGGGTTCGGCGTTCTGCTCCGCGCGATCCCGTCGGGGGATCGGCAGAGGCTGGATCGGCAGTTCGAAGGGTGCGGCCTGCATCGTCAGGACGGCGAACGGCGACAGCAGCATCAGGGACATGGCAAACCTTTCGTCGATTTCGCGAAAGGGTCGAGATCGTCGATCACGCGCAGGAGCAGCGCGACATCCTCGTCTCTCGACATGCGGTGGTCCGCACCCTTGACCAGCAGAACCTGTATGTCTTCCGAACCGAGCGCTTCGGCGAGGCGCAGGCTCGTCTGCCACGGCACATCGGCATCACGCTGACCGTGCAGCAGGCGGACAGGGCAATCCAGCGGCACGGCGCTGCCGAGCATTTCGTGCCCGACCGCATCCTGCCAGAACGAGGCGTATGTAGGCGTCGGTTCGGGTCCGTAGGGATTGTCCTCCAGCACGGTCTCACCCCTGCGAAGCTGCGCTTTCTGATCGGCTTCGAAGCCCCAGTCGGAAAAGTCGGGCGCGGCGGCGATGCCCACCATTCCGGCAAGGCGGCTGCTTCCTGACGCGAGACCGAGCGCGACCAGCAGCATCAGCCAGCCGCCCATACTGGAGCCGACAAGGGTCACAGGCCCGCTCACCCGCTCGGCGATCAGGGTCAGCACTTCATCCCGCCAGCGGCTTAGCGTTCCATCCGCGAAGTCGCTTCCGCTACGGCCGCACCCGGAATAGTCGAGCAGCAGGCATCCGCGCCCCTGTTCCTGTGCATGGGCGAACAGGGCCGTGGCCTTGCCGCCGTCCATGTCCGACATGTAGCCGGGCAGGAACACGAGGGTGGGCCGCGAATCGAGAGCTGCGGGCGGAGCGTGGCGAAAGGCGATGCGGCGCCCGCATGGCATGGAGTGGTAGGCGATATCCTGCATATCGGCCGAGATGGGCTTGGCTTGAGCGGCATGCAAGGTAGCGCCTGCAGGGCCGATTCAATTCTCGGGCACGAAGATCTCTTCGATCGGCATGGCGAACAGTGCGGCAATCCGAAAGGCGAGCGGTAATGAAGGATCGTATTTGCCTGTTTCGATCGCATTGACGCTCTGGCGCGAGATGGCCAGCCGTTCGGCCAGATCGCTCTGCGTCCAGTCCCGCTCGGCGCGCAGCACCTTGAGGCGGTTCTTCATCCTTCGGCCCGGTCTTTCTTGCGCAGCGCCATCCAGCCCTGCCCCGCGCCCATGCCGATCGCCCAGACCGGCACCGCCCACCACCCCGGCACATGGGGCACCAGTTCGAACGTCTCGAGAAAACCGTAGAAACAACCCACCGACAGCACCGCGCCAAGCCCGACGAGATTGGCGATCATCGAGCGGTGGCGCAGATATTCGTCATCCTCTTCGACCAGATAGCGCGCCATGGTCCATACCATCGCGAGCGTGGGGACAACCGGCAGCAGCGCGACGGCAAAGGCGACCGCGCCGGCCAGGTCGAACCGCTCGTTCAGCCACACTGCTATGCCGAGGCCGAGCATATAGCCGAAGGATGCGAGCATGAAGCGGCGGTTGTAGCGCACGATAGCCGGGCTCAGCATGCCGCAGCGCTTTTGCCTGTCCATTCCCGTCCGCACCAGCGGGACCATCCACAGCATGGCGGCGGCCATCAGGATGAAGCCGGTCGGCGCGTTGATCGCACCGCTGAGCCTCAACCCGGCGATAGCGCCGAACGAGCCCAGCATCATGCCGGCATAGAAGCCCGGACGCTGCCGCCAGCCGCTGGCGCTCTCCTGGGCCATCATGGTTTCACCGCGCAGGTCGCGCGGCATCCGCGGCGCAAGGTCAGGACTGCCAACGCCGGAATCACGATCAGCAAACCTTGCGAAAGCTCGGTATCCATGAAGCTGGCCCTTCCCATCCCGGCGATGAACAGCATGGCGGCAGCCCATGAAAGGGCGCGAACGACATTGGGCATAAGACAATCTCCCTTGGCACTTTGTAAGGTAAGCTTTACATCCTCCGAATGAAGTATGTCAAGTTTGCTTTCCTAAATGACAAGGGCGCTGGTCGGGCGCGCACTCGCGGCCCGATGTCCCGGCTGGGCGCTTCCCATCTGAGCAATCCGCCTCTATCTAGTCGCCCTCCCTTCCTTTCGACTGACGAGCTGCCTTTACATGTCCGAGATGATCCGAATCACCCTGCCCGACGGTACCGCGCGCGAGGTCGAGCGCGGGACGACCCCGGCGGATGTGGCGGCAGCGATCGGCCCGCGTCTTGCCAAGGCGGCCATCGCAGCTCGTGTCGATGGCGAAGTGCGCGACATCACGCGCCCCTTCGAAGGCGATGCGCAGCTGGCCCTGATCACCAGCCGCGACGAGGCGGAGGCGCTGGAGCTCGCCCGCCACGATTACGCGCATGTGCTGGCCGAAGCGGTGCAGCAATTGTGGCCCGATACGCAGATCACCTTCGGCCCCGCGACCGATGACGGCTTCTATTACGACTTCGCGCCCTCTGCCGAACGCGGACCCTTCACCGAAGAGGATCTGCCGGTCATCGAGGAGCGGATGCGTGCGATCATTGCCGCCGACAAGCCGCTCATCCGCGAGGAATGGGACCGCGACCGGCTGATCGCGTGGTTTCAGGAACAGGGCGAAAGCTTCAAGGCCGAGTGGGCCGCCGAACTGCCCGAAGGCGAGCCGCTGACGGTCTACCACTCCGGCCCCATCGGCGCCGAGGACACCTGGCTCGACCTCTGCCGCGGCCCGCATCTCGCCAGCACCGGCAAGCTCGACCCGCAGGCCTTCGCTTTGACGCGGGTGTCGGGTGCCTACTGGCGCGGCGACCAGTCGAATGCGATGCTCAGCCGCATCTATGGCACCGGCTGGCTGAACAGGAAGCAGCTCGCCCAGCACATGGAGCGGCTGGAAGAAGCGGCCAAACGCGATCACCGCAAGCTGGGCCGCGAGATGGACCTGTTTCATTTGCAGGAAGAAGCGCATGGCAGCGTCTTCTGGCATCCCAACGGTTACAAGATCTGGCGCGAACTCGAAAGCTATATGCGCCGGGCGATGGATGGCGGCGGCTATCAGGAGATCAAGACGCCGCAGGTCATGGATGCCCGGCAATGGGAGCAGTCCGGCCATTGGGGTAAATATCGCGAGAACATGTTCGTCATCCCCGACGAAGTGCCGAACAGCACCGATGACGGCGCGCTGGTGTCGGACGATGCGCAATGGATGGCGCTGAAGCCGATGAACTGCCCGGCCCATGTGCTGGTCTTCAAGCAGGGCATCACTTCCTATCGCGACCTGCCGATCCGGCTGGGCGAGATGGGCTGCTGCCACCGCAACGAACCGCACGGCGCGCTGCACGGGCTGATGCGCGTGCGCCAGTTCACGCAAGACGATGCGCATATCTTCTGCACCGAAGCGCAGGTCGTCGCCGAGGTTCGCAAGTTCTGCGAGCTGGCGGACCGTGTCTATCGCGAACTTGGTTTCGAAGGCTACTCGATCAAGCTGGCGACCCGGCCAGAACAGCGCTTCGGCTCCGACGCAGACTGGGACAAGGCGGAAGAGGAACTACGCAATGCCGTGCGCGAGGCCGGCATGGCCACCGACGATTACGGCTGGGAAGAACTGGAAGGCGAAGGCGCATTCTATGCGCCCAAGCTGGAGTGGCACCTGACCGACGCCATCGGGCGCACCTGGCAGGTCGGCACCATCCAGTCGGACCGGGTGCTGCCCGAACGGCTGGACGCGACCTATGTGGGCGAGGATGGCAATAAGCACCGCCCGGTCATGCTGCACCGGGCAATCTTCGGCAGCTACGAACGCTTCATCGGCATCCTTATCGAACATTATGCCGGCAAGCTGCCGCTGTGGCTCGCCCCGGTGCAGGCGGTGGTCGCAACCATCGTGTCCGATGCCGACGATTACGCCGGCGAGGTCATGAAGCGCCTGCGCGATGCGGGGCTGCGGGTGGAAAGAGACCTGCGCAACGAGAAGATCAACTACAAGGTCAGAGAACACAGCCTCGCCAAGGTTCCGCACCTGCTCGTCGTCGGCAAGCGCGAGGCCGAGGAAGGCACCGTCGCCATTCGGACGCTCGGTGAAAAGGACCAGCGGGTCATATCGCTGGAGGAAGCCGTGGAGATGCTGACCGAAGGGGCGGCGGCACCAGACCAGCGCAATTAAGCTGCTAAGGCAGGCATTTGCTGGCTGGCGCAGTGGAACCCGCCACCGCCGGCCAACACTGCATCGGCCGGCAGGCCGATGACGGCACGGTCAGGGAACAGTTCGGCAATGGCGGCAACGCCGTCGGGATCGTGCTGGCTACCGAAGGTCGGCACCACGACCAGCTTGCTGGTGATGGCGAAATTCACGTAGCTGGCGGGCTCCATCAGGTAGCCGCGCGTGATGAGCCCGGGCGAGGGGATCTGGCGCACTTCAACCCCGAAGTCCCGAGCCCGCGCCTTGGCGTCGGCGTAGATCGCAGCATTCGGATCGTCCCACCCGGTGGCGCGCGGTAGGCATAGCGTGTTGGCTGCGACGAAGCGGGCAAGATTGTCCACATGCCCGTCGGTGTGGTCGTTGATCAGCCCGTCACCCAGCCAGAGCACGCGGCCGAAGCCGAGATCGCGTGCCAGCCGCTCTTCGATTTCGGAGCGGGTTAGCGACGGGTTCCGGTTCGGGTTCAGCAGGCATTGTTCGGTCGTGACGACCAGGCCGGTTCCATCGCCGTCCACTGCGCCGCCTTCCAGAATCCAGTCTGCCGTGGTTAGCGGCAGACCTGCATCATCGGCCAGTTCGGCGCCGATGGTCTCGTCACCCGGCATCCGGTATTTTTCGCCCCAGCCGTTGAAGGCAAAACGCCTCGCCTCCCGAACGCCGCGGGATTGCACCACCAGCGGCCCGGTATCGCGCAGCCAGATATCGCCGAATTCACGCCGTTCCAGTGTGACCCCGCCGCTCACCAGAGTGCGGGCATGCGCCTCGTTCGCGGCATCTCGGACCAGCAGGCGGACTTCCTGTCCGCTTTCGGCCACCGCATTGGCGAAGGCGGCGATCTGCTCCTGCGCGCGGGACAGATGGCCGGGCCATTCTTCCGCCGCATGCGGGAAGCCGATCCATAACCAGTCCTGCGGCGCCCATTCGGGCGGCATGATCACGCTCATCCTATCGCGGATCCCTTGCAGCAATCGCGCCAGCGGCCGAGTTCAGCAGCCCAGACCATTGGCGCAATTGACGTCGCGAGCTTCCTTGAACTCGTCCCCTTCGACCCAGTTCGGCCAGGCCTCGCTCATCGCCATCATCCGTCCCAGACGGTAGAACAGCTGCAGATCGTTCAGCGCACCAGACCAGTCCCAATTGGGATCATATTCGTCATTGGGACCGTGATAGGCGCTTTCGGTATAGGCCTTCGCCACGGCAGCGCCTGCTTCGACACCGCCTGTCACCAGATCTTCCCCCCCATCGACATACAGCATCGGCACGCCGCGCTTGGCGAAGCTGAAATGGTCGGAGCGGTAGTAGTACCCTTTTTCCGGCGTCGGTTCGGGCGTGGCACGGCGGCCTTCCGCCAGCAGCGCCTTGGTCAGAAACGCGTCGAGCTCGCTCTTGCCGCCGCCGACGACGGTCACGTCGCGGGCAGGCCCGGCGATGAACATTGCGTCCATATTTACGCCGCCGACGGTCTGCGACAGCGGGAAGACCGGATTGGCAGCATAATATTCGCTGCCGAGCAGGCCCTGTTCCTCGGCCGTGACGGCAAGGAACACGAGGCTGCGTTCGGCCGGTCCGGCATCGGCATGCGCTTCCGCAAGTGCTACCAGAGCGGCGGTGCCGGTCGCATTGTCGATCGCTCCGTTGCAGATGTCATCACCGGTCGCGTCGGGAGTGCAGCGGCCGAGGTGATCCCAATGCGCGGTATGCATGACATATTCGTCGGGACGTTCATTGCCCGGCAGGATGCCGATCACGTTCTTCGACTGGAACTTGCGAATCGCATTATCGAAGCTGGTGGAGGCCGTCAGCCCCAGCGGTACGGCACGAAAACCGCGCTGCTTCGCCCGTGCGCTCAGGGCCGAAAGGTCCTGCCCCGCCGCCTGCATGATGCGTTCGGCGACAGGCTTCTGGATCCAGCCGTTGACCTGCGTTTCGTCCATGTTGCCATTCGCGGTCTGGGCGAAGCTCTGCGGGCCGCTCCAGCTGGATTCCACGACATTCCAGCCATAGGCGGCCGGGTAGGTATCGTGGATGATCAAGGCACCGGCAGCGCCCTGCCGCGCGGCTTCCTCATATTTATAGGTCCAGCGGCCGTAATAGGTCATGGCGCGGCCGTTGAAGTCGCCTTCCATCCCCTGCTGTTCGTAATCGGGATCGTTCACGAGGATGACGGCGGTCTTGCCCCTCATGTCCACGCCGGCATAATCGTTCCAGCCCTTCTCAGGGGCGTTGATGCCATAGCCGACAAAGACCAGCTCGCTGTCGTCCAGAACGGTACGTTCATTTTCGCGATAGGTGACGCCGACCCAGTCGTCGGCGAATTCGAAGCGCATGGCCTCGCCATTGCCGGCGACGGTGAGGGGCGCGTAATCGCTGCCGGTGATTTCTACGAGCGGCACTTCCTGCACCCATGAGCCTTTGTTGCCGGGCTGCAGTCCGGCCTTGGCAAAGCGGTCAATCAGCAGGGAAACCGTCTTTTCCTCGCCAACGGTGCCGGGCGCGCGGCCCTCGAATTCGTCGGACGAGAGAGTGCGCGTCACGTCTTTCATGATCGACAGGTCGATGGTGCCGGGGGCGACGTCGGGAATGGACGCATCGCCCAGCATTGTCGCGGGACGGGTCTGGTCCTGACCGGATTGCGTAGTGCTGCAGCCTGCCAGCGCAAGGGCCGTGCCGCTCAGCATGGCAGTAGCGAAAATGTTGCGGATCATAAAAGCCCTCGACCTCGGATTACGTGATGCATCTCGTATTACAGACCGGTCCGGGCTGGGCAAGATATGGTTGCCCCGCAATCGGTGCTGGGGCAGGGCGGGGCAATGGCAGGTGCGGAACAGGCAGCGAACTGGGAAGGCGCGTTGGAGCGGGCGCGCAACCATGGGCCGTTCCTCGCCCGCGGGCTGGAGCGCCTGCCCGGGATCGCCGGCCTGCTTGATGAAGGGAGCGGCGAGGATGCGCTGAATCTCGCCAAGCAGGCAGGCGAGGGCATCGGCGATGCCGGTGTCGCTCTTCGGCGCGAGAAGCTGGCCCTGGCCGTTACGCTGGCTGTCGGCGATCTTGCCGGCGCGTTCACGCTCGACCGGGTGATGCAGGAGCTGTCCGCCTTTGCCGACCGGGCGCTGGACCGGGCGATCACCGCTGCCATCCTGCGCCGCGTACCAGATACGGAGCCCGCCGGCTTTCTGGCGCTGGCGCTCGGCAAACATGGCGCGCGCGAATTGAACTACAGCTCCGACATCGATCCGATCCTGCTCTATGACGCGGAAACCTTGCCGCGCCGTCCACGTGACGAGCCCGGCGAAGCGGCGCAACGCTATGCCCGCGACATCGTGCAGATGCTGTCGCAGAACACGGCGGAAGGGTATGTCTTCCGGGTCGATCTGCGGCTTCGCCCGGCAAGCGAGGTCAGCCCGCTTGCGATCTCCACCGCAGCGGCGCTGGTGCATTACGAATCCAGCGCTCTTGCCTGGGAGCGCGCGGCTTTCATTCGGGCGCGGTCCTGCGCCGGCGACATTGCGGCAGGGCGTGAATTCCTGTCGGCCATCGACGGCTTCATCTGGCGGCGCAGCCTCGATTTTGGCGCCATCGATGCGATCCGCCGTCTTACCCTGCGGATCAGGGCGGGTCACGACGGGCCGCGCGTTCCGGGCCGGGGCTACAGCGTGAAGCACGGGCGCGGCGGCATTCGCGAGGTCGAGTTTTTCGCCCAGACTCACCAGCTGGTGCATGGCGGGCGCGACCCGACCCTGCGGCAGCGCGGCACGCGGCCTGCTCTGGATGCACTGGCGGCTGCGGGGCGCATCGGACCGGAGGATGCGCAGCAACTTGGTGAAGCTTATGACCGGCTGCGAATTGTCGAACATCGCCTGCAGATGGTCGAGGATCAGCAGACTCACGAACTGCCCGGCGGAGCGGCCCTGGACAATGTTGCCCGGCTCGACGGTCTGGCTGACGGCCCCGCCCTGGTCGCAGGGCTGACGCAGACGACCGAAGTGGTGGGGCGACGGTTCGACGCGCTGATCGAGGAAGATACGCCCGCTGCATCTGGGGTGGCGGACAGCGCCGGCACTCTGGCGGCGCGGCTCTCGAATCTCGGTTTCGAGGATACGTCCGCGCTTGCCGCCCGCATCGAGGGGTGGAGCGACGGCCGTTACCGCGCCCTGCGCAGCGAAGGGGCGCGGCAGGCGTTCGACGATGTGCTGCCCGATCTGCTGGCCGCGCTTGCCGAAGCGCCGGAGCCTGACCGCGCCATCCTGCGTTGGGAGAGGGTTCTTGCCGCCGTGCCATCAGCCATCAATCTCTTCCGCCTGCTTGCCGCGCGGCCAGCGCTGCTTTCGCAACTGATCAGCATCCTGTCACTCGCGCCTCCGCTGGCTGACGAACTGGGGCGGCGCCCTGAACTGCTGGACACGCTGATCGACCGGTCGGCATTCGACCTGCCCGGCGGTGTCGGTGCGCTGGCGGCGCGGATGGCCGCACGTCCTATGGCGCTCGGTTCGGATTACGAGGACGTGCTCGACCGCATTCGCGTGGTCACGGGCGAGACGCGCTTCGCATTGGGCGTGCAACTGATCGAGGCTGCGCATGATCCGCTCGAGATCGCGGCGGCGCTTTCCGACACGGCAGAGGCCGCCATTCGCGTGGCCGTAGCCGCGGCAGAAGCGGTCTTCGTCGAAAAGCACGGCAAGGTGCCGGGGGCGGAGCTGGTCGTACTGGGCCTCGGCCGGTTGGGCGGAGGATTTCTGACTCACGCGAGCGACCTCGACATCGTCTATCTCTTCTCCGGCTCGCACGAGGGCGAATCCGATGGGCCGAGGCCGCTGGGCGCGACCTTGTATTTCAACCGGCTGGCGCAGCGGGTCTCCGCCGCGCTCAGCGTGCCAACCGCTCAGGGCGCTCTTTACGAGGTGGATACGCGGCTTCGGCCCCAGGGCAACCAGGGTCCGCTGGCCGTCAGCATGGAAAGCTTCGCGCGCTATCAGCGGGAACAGGCATGGACGTGGGAACATATGGCGCTGACCCGCGCGCGGCCGCTTGCCGGGTCTCGCGATGCGCGGAGCGATCTGCAGGCGCTGATCCGCGACATCCTGTCTGCCCCGCATGAAGCAGCCGATCTGAAGGAAGCGGTTCTGGGTATGCGGGCAGATATGGCCGCGCACAAACAGCCCCGCGGAATACTCGATGCAAAGCTGCTGCGCGGCGGCTTGGTGGATCTGGAATTCATCGTTCATTTTCTGCAATTGCGAGAGCAGGTGGCTTTCACGCCTCGCCTGCCCGAAGCCATCGCGCAGCTTACCGCCGCCGGAATGCCGACCGGCGGATTGGCGGAAGCAGAGCGGTTCATGACCTGCCTGCTGGTAGCAGCCCGTCTTGTCGCGCCCGATCTCACCCGCCCGCCTGCCGCGGCGCAGGCGGTGCTTGCCAAGGCCTGCGGCGCGGAGAATTTCGCGGCACTGGTGCAGGAATTCACGGCAAGGCGCCAAACGGTTGCGGCTTGCTGGAATGCGGTGTTCGACATTGAACTGGAGATCGAAACATGATTCCCGAACCCGGAAATGCACTGCCCGAAATCAGTCTGGAAGCTCCTGAAGGAGGTCAGGTCACTCCTGCAAGGCATCACGCCGAGCATCCCGGCCGCCGCCTCGTGCTGTTCTTCTATCCCAAGGACAACACGCCTGGCTGCACGGCCGAAGCGCAGGATTTTTCGGCCTTGCAGGAGCGGTTCGCCGCTGCGGACACCGATCTCCTCGGCATAAGCAAGGATTCGCCGCGCAAGCACCGCAATTTCATTGCGAAACTTGGCCTCACCGTGCCGCTGGCGACCGATGCGGAAGAAGGTGGCCTGTCGGACGCTCTGGGCCTCTGGACCGAAAAGCAGATGTACGGGAAGACCTACATGGGCATGGTCCGCACGACCATCCTGCTGGATGAGGCGGGCAAGATCCTGCGCATCTGGCCCAAGGTGCGGGTGAAGGGCCATGCACAGGAAGTGCTCGACGCCGTAGAGGCGCTCTGATGACGGTGAGGGAGGTAACCTCCACATTGCAAGGGCCGTCCGCTGGCGAGGATGACGCATCGCTGCCCGGCGTTTCGTCCGCAATCGTCACGGTTCTGTTGACGGCGGACCCTCAGGAGAAAGTCATGGCGGCTCGCGACGTGGCGCGTCGCTGGCGGCTGGGCCGGCTGGCCTTCACTTTCGATACGCCGATGCCTGACCGGCCCGCGTGGCCGAGCGAGCCCGCGCTGCTGCCGCCGGCGCAGATGCCGCGAAGAGGCAAGGGCGGGTCGGATCGCACGCGAATCGCCATGTGGCATAGCCTTGCCCATATCGGATTTGTCGCCATCGACCTCGCCCTCGACATGGCAGGCCGGTTTGGTGCCGAGATGGGCGAGGAGTTCGTCTCCGACTTCCTGGCCGTCGCAGCGGATGAGGCGATGCATTTCGCCCTGCTGGACCGCAAATTGCGTCGGATGGGCAGTCATTATGGCGCGCTGCCCGCCCATGCGGGCTTGTGGGAAACGGCGGAACGCACCGCGCATGATGTCGCCGCTCGCCTGGCGATCGTGCCGATGGTGCTCGAGGCGCGGGGACTCGATGTCACGCCTGCGATGATCGCGCGAGTCCAGTCGCAAGGGGACAAAAAAGGTGCGCGGATCCTCAAGCGCATTCTTGACGACGAGATCCGCCATGTCGGCTTTGGCACGAAGCATTTTGTCGCAATCTGCTGCGACGAACGGATTTCACCGCAAAAACGATGGAAATCCTTACTGAAAACCTACTTTCGAGGGGGTCTGAAGGGTCCTTTCAACGACTCAGCGCGTCTCGCCGCCGGTCTGTCGCAGGACTTCTATGCTGGTCTTGCTTCGTAAAGCTTTGACTGGCTAACCCGATAATCAACGAGGCGGGGCAAGGTTCCCGACTTCGTGAAAATTAGTTTCCACCTCCGGTCACGGATCGCCGGAGCACAAGGAAACGGGGTCATGCGGTGCCTTTACGGTGCCGGAGAAAAAGGACGGGTACATTGGTCGCAATCATCTCCTCGCACGGTAATTCGGGTCGCAAAATTTCGGAAAAGGCAGCGGTAATCGCAACCGCAGCGTTCATTGCGATGTCGGCACAGCCGGCTCTCGCCAACAGCGCCGCTGCAGACATTACCGCGCCGGTTCGCGATGCGCAGACTTCGCCGCTCGGCGGCGGTGACGAACAGTTCCGCCAGCTTTTCGCCAGCTGGGAATCGCTCGACAATGGCGGCGTGCAGACGGTGCAGCCCACCGTGATCGCCATTCCCTCGCGCATGCCGGTCGAAGGCGTGCGCCTCTCCAGCGACTACGGGATGCGGAACCACCCCGTGATCGGTGGCCGCCGCGCGCATAAGGGCGTTGACCTTGCCGGTCCGACCGGCACGCCGGTCTATGCCACGGCCGACGGCCTGGTCGAAACGGCCAAGAACTTCTCCAGCTACGGCCTCTATGTCCGCATCGAGCACGGCGCACGCCTTGAAACGCGTTACGCCCACATGTCGCGCCTGGCGGTTGCCGCTGGCGAACGCGTGCAGAAGGGCGACATCATCGGCTATATCGGCAGCACCGGCCGATCGACCGGCCCGCATCTGCACTACGAAGTCCGCATCGACGGCGAAGCGGTCAATCCCATCCCCTACATGGTCGAAAGCGAAGCGCAGCAGGCGTTCGCTCTGGCTACCGGTCAGGGCGGTATGGGCGGCGGCGAAGACTGATCGCCGGACAACTTATGCCCTGATCGCAGGGCTGCTTCAAAGGCGGTGCGGAGCGATCCGGCCGCCTTTTTGCTTGTCCGCTGCTCGGCCTTGATTAGTCTGCCGGGTGGAGAGGACAAAATATGCACCCGATAATACATGCGCAGGGCCGAGCGGATCAACCCGCTATCATCATGGCGGAAAGCGGCGAGACGGTCAGTTACGCCGAAATGGACCGCCGGGCCAACCGCGCCGCCCATCTGCTGCGGGATCGCGGGCTGAAGGCCGGTGACGCCTTCGCGGTCCTGATGGAGAACCACGCGCGCTATTTCGACCTCGTCTGGGGTTCGCAGCGCGCCGGCACGATGATGGTGCCGATCTCGACCCGCCTGACCGCCAGCGAAATCGCCTATATGATCGAGGACAGCGACAGCAAGCTGCTGATCGCCTCCATCGCTTATGCAGAGGTCCTGAACGGAGTTCGAGAACGATGCCCCGATTTGCCGGTGCTCGTGCTGGGCGAAGAGGGCGAGGACTCTCTCGTCAGGGCGCTCGAAAAGCAGCCTGACACGCCGATTGCAGATCCTGCTACCGGTATGACGATGCTTTACAGTTCCGGCACCACTGGCCGGCCCAAGGGCATTCGCCCAGCCCCGCCTGAGTCGCAGGACGTGACAGAAGGCGTGCCGCTGGTCGGCCTTGCCGTGATGGGGGCTGGCTGGCCCGCCGATGGGGACATGACCTATCTGTCACCTGCGCCGCTCTATCACGCGGCCCCGCTGGGGTGGTGCACCACCGTCCACCGGCTGGGCGGAACTGTCGTGGTGATGGAAAAATTCGATCCCGAAACAGCGTTGTCGGCCATCGAGAAATACGCTGTCACGGACAGCCAGTGGGTGCCGACGCATTTCATCCGCATGTTGAAACTGCCTGAAGAGGTCCGGCAGCGATACGACCTGTCCAGCCATCAGCGCGCCATTCACGCCGCGGCGCCGTGCCCGGTCCCGGTGAAGCGGCAGATGATCGAATGGTGGGGACCGATCGTCACCGAATATTACGCCGGGTCGGAAGGCATCGGCATGACCCTGATCAAGAGCGAGGACTGGCTCGATCATCCAGGGTCGGTCGGCCGGGCAATCTATGGCACGGTTCACATCTGCGGACCGGATGGAGAAGAGGTGCCGGCTGGCACCGACGGGCTGGTGTATTTCGAAAATGCGCGTCTTCCGGCCTATCACAATGATGCGGAGAAAACCGCCGATGCGATGCATGCTAGCGGATGGATGACGCTGGGCGACATCGGTCATGTCGACAAGGACGGCTTTCTGACCCTGACCGACCGCAAGAGCCACATGATCATTTCGGGCGGTGTGAACATCTATCCGCAGGAGATCGAGAATCTGCTCGTCACGCACCCCAAGGTGATAGATGCGGCGGTGATCGGTGCGCCGCATGACGATCTTGGCGAAGAAGTGGTCGCCATCGTCCAGCCGATGGACATGGGCGAGGCAGGCGAAGCGCTGGAAGCGGAATTGCGCGACTTCCTCGCTGCCGACCTTTCCCGGATCAAGCTGCCGCGGCGAATCGACTTTCGCCCCGATTTGCCGCGCGAGGCGAATGGCAAGCTCTACAAGCGCGAATTGCGCGATGAATATGCTGCGCGGGCCGATGCCTAGGCTGAGATCATGCCAAAGCTGCGGAACGAAGGCTGGGGTGTGATCGTAGTCCTTTAACTTGGCACGAAGGTGGCGTGGCGAGAACACGCTGTTGGAGAGCTTCAATGAAGAACGGAATTTTACCTGTCCTTGTGGCCGGAACGATGCTGCTGGGCGGATGCGCCGCCGGAGTTGGCGGCAGCCCCTTGGGCGGCATCTTCGGTTCGGTCCTTGGCGGGAATGTGCGAAATGACAACGACCGGTTCGAAAGGGCCGCTGCCGATGCCTGCGGACGTGAAGCTGCCCGCTATGGCCGTGTAGCGATTTCCGACGTCAGGCAGACCAGCCGCGATATCGTTCGCGTCGATGGCCGCGTCTTGACGCGGGATCGGTACGAACGGCGTTTCAGCTGCATTTTCCGCAGCGATGGCCGCATCGTGGATTTTCGGGTCGACTGATTATACGCGCTGCGTGCTGCCGATGCCTTCGGCTGCTGGCGAGTACCCTTCGCGGATTATCCTGCCAGCAGCCGCTCTGCAATCTGCCTTACTTCCGACCCGATGTCGTCGCGTTGCAGTGACAGGGCCAGGGTCGCTTCGACAAAGCCCGCCTTGTTTCCGCAATCATAGCGCGACCCGTCGAAAGTCACGGCATGGAACGGCTGGTTACCGATCATTTTCGCCATCGCATCGGTCAGCTGGATCTCGTCGCCTGCGCCTTTTTCCTGCCCCTGCAGGGTTTGCATAACTTCAGGCTGGAGAATGTAGCGCCCCGACACGATCTTGTTCGAAGGCGCGTCCTTGACCGCGGGTTTTTCGATCAGTCCCCGGACTTCGGTCAATGCTCCGTCCTCGTCACCGGGATGGATGACTCCGTAGTTCGACACCTCGTCATCCGGCACTTCGATGACGCTGATCAGATTGCCGCCGGTGCGGGCATAGGCATCCACCATCTGCTTCAGGCAGCCGGGGCGGCCCCACATCAGCTCATCCGGTAGCAGGACCGCGAAGGGTTCGTCGCCGACGATGTCGCGCGCGCACCAAACGGCATGGCCGAGGCCGAGCGGCTCCTGCTGACGGACATAGGCGCAATTGCCGGGCATCAGCCGCGTTCCTTCCAGCAGGGACATGTCCTTGCCGCGCTCGGCCATGGTTGCTTCGAGCTCGTAAGCGATGTCGAAATGATCCTCGATCGACGATTTGCCCCGGCCGGTGACGAAGATCATCTGTTCGATGCCTGCCTCGCGCGCCTCGTCCACGGCGTACTGGATCAGCGGCCGGTCAACGATGGGCAGCATTTCTTTCGGCACGGCCTTGGTGGCGGGAAGGAACCGGGTGCCGAGTCCTGCGACGGGGAAGACGGCTTTCTTGATCGGGCGATGTTCTGTCATTGCCGGGAATGATAGGCGGACTGCACGGCGCGTCAATAAATGTACATTGCTTTGCAAGGTTTTTTGCGTGCCACCGCTTGCCCCTCGCGGCATTCAGTCTACACGATGGCGCGATGGACAAGATCATCATTCGCGGCGGCAAGAGGCTGTCCGGCACCATCCCCATCTCCGGCGCGAAGAACGCGGCGCTTACGCTGATTCCCTGCGCCCTGCTGACAGAGGAACCGCTGACCCTGCGGAACCTGCCGCGTCTCGCTGACATAGATGGCTTCCAGCATCTGATGACACAATTCGGCGCATCGACCACGGTCGCGGGCAAGCGGCCCGAGGATTTCGGTCGGGTCGTCACGATGGAGGCACCGCGGCTGACCTCGACAGTCGCGCCCTATGATCTGGTGCGCAAGATGCGCGCCTCGATCCTGGTGCTCGGCCCCCTGCTGGCGCGTGCAGGGGAGGCGACGGTTTCGCTGCCGGGCGGTTGCGCCATCGGCAACCGGCCGATCGACTTGCATCTGAAGGTTCTGGAAGCGCTCGGTGCCGAAATCGAACTGGCCCAAGGCTATGTCAGGGCAGCTGCGCCCGATGGCGGCCTTCCGGGCGGTGATTTCACTTTCCCAGTGGTGTCGGTAGGCGCGACGGAGAACGCGTTGATGACGGCGGTGCTGGCGAATGGCACGAGCCGTCTTTTCAATGCCGCTCGTGAGCCGGAAATCGTCGATCTCTGCAATCTGCTGGTCGCGATGGGTGCCGAGATCGAGGATATCGGCTCCGGCGATCTGACCATCCACGGTGTGAAGCGGCTGTTCGGTACGACCTACAAGGTCATGCCCGACCGGATCGAAGCCGGCTCCTACGCCTGCGCTGCCGCGATCACGGGCGGCGACGTGCTGCTGGAAGGCGCGAAGGAAAAGGAAATGGCGGCAACCCTGCACGCCCTGCGGAACATCGGCGTCATTTGCGAGGTGGAGAAGACCGGCATTCGCATCACCGCCGACGGGCCGCTGAAGCCGGTCAATCTGTCGACCGCACCTTACCCCGGCCTCGCCACCGACATGCAGGCGCAGCTGATGGCGCTGCTCTGCCGCGCGGAAGGTACCAGCGTGCTGACCGAGACGATCTTCGAAAACCGCTACATGCATGTCCCCGAACTGGCGCGCATGGGCGCGCATATCGAAACCTCCGGGCGGACGGCGATCGTCCACGGCGTCGACAGGATGACGGGGGCAGAGGTGATGGCGACCGACCTGCGCGCATCGATGAGCCTGATCATTGCCGGTCTTGCGGCAGAGGGCGAAACGCAGGTCCGTCGCATCTACCACCTCGACCGTGGGTATGAGCGGCTGGAGGAGAAGCTGGCGCAGGCAGGCGCGGATATTGAACGCATTGGCGACGAATAGATCGTTTGCGGTCTCGGCCCGGACCCTTTGCCTTCCTGCCGCGTTAAGTTGGCAAGAAAGGCAGGTATATTATGGGTCTGTTGAAAATGGCCGCGCTGGGTACTCTCGGCTACGCGGGTTACAAATATTACACGAAGAACAAGAATCCGGACAATGCGGCTTTCGCTGCGGGTCAGCCGGGAAATACCAATGTGTCGCAAGTGCGCGATTCCGGTCCGGGTGCCATGCGCGACGGGGCGGCAACGACATGGACGCGTACTGACGAAGCGAGCGACGAAAGCTTTCCCGCAAGCGATCCGCCCGCCACCTACTGACTTGAAAACAGATTGATATGGGGCGCTGTATCATCTGATGGAGCGCCCTTTCTGTTGCCTGGTGCAGGTGCAGCATTGTAGATCTGGCTTGTTTTCGGATCCTTTCGAGCCGGTTACCCGACCAGCCCGCTAGTCGCGATCCGGTCCCAGCATCGCTTCCGGTCTTACCACACGGTCATATTCCTCGCCCGAAACATCGCCGCTGGCGATTGCAGCCTCACGCAAAGTCTGGCCTTTCTCATGCGCCGTTTTGGCGATCGCCGCCGCCTTGTCATAGCCGATCGAGGGAGCCAGCGCGGTCACGAGCATGAGCGAGTTTTCGACGCCTCGCGCGATGTTGTCCCGCCGTGGCTCCAGCCCCGCAAGAAGGTTCGTGGTGAAGCTGTTTGCCGCATCCGCCAGCAGGCGCGTGCTCTGGAGAAAATTGTAACCGACGACCGGGCGATAGACGTTCAGTTCAAACTGGCCCTGGCTGTCGGCGAACGTAATCGCGGCATGATTGCCGAACACCTGGGTGCAGACCTGTGTCAGCGCCTCGACCTGGGTCGGGTTGACCTTGCCCGGCATGATGGACGAGCCGGGTTCGTTCGCTGGCAGCGCCAGTTCGCCCAAGCCTGATCTGGGACCGGACCCGAGCAGGCGAATGTCGTTCCCGATCTTGTAAAGCCCAGCCGCCAGCGTGTTCAACGCGCCATGAGCAAACAGCAAGGCGTCCTGCGATGCCAGCGCGGCGAATTTGTTGGGCGCAGTCACGAATGGCAAGCCGGTGTCGTCTGCTATGGCGGAGGCAAACTCCTCTGCAAATCCCTTGGGCGCGTTCAGGCCCGTGCCGACCGCCGTGCCGCCCTGCGCCAGCCGGTACAGTCCGGGGAGGCTGGCCTCGATGCGCTCGATACCGGCGGCGACCTGCGCACCGTAACCGGAAAATTCCTGACCGAGCGTTAGCGGGGTAGCGTCCTGCGTGTGGGTGCGGCCGATCTTGACAATGTCGTCCCACTTTTCCGCCTTGGACTGCAAATCCGCATGCAGCGCCTGCATTGCCGGCAGCAGATCATGCTTCAACGCCAGCACTGCAGCGATGTTGATGGCGGTCGGGAAGGTATCGTTTGAAGATTGGCTCATGTTGACGTGATCGTTTGGGTGGATCGGGCTCTTCGATCCTGCTTCACCGCCCAGCGTGATATTCGCGCGGTTGGCGATCACCTCATTCGCATTCATGTTGCTCTGCGTGCCGGATCCGGTCTGCCAGACGACCAAGGGGAAATGTTCGTCGAGCGTGCCGTCGGCGACCTCTCCTGCGGCATGGACGATCGCATAGGCCAATCTGTCGTCGAGCAATCCCAGGCGATTGTTGGTGCGTGCCGCCGCCCGCTTCACGCGGCCCAGCGCATGCACGATGCCATCCGGGATGGTCTCGCCGCCGATCTTGAAGTTCTCCAGGCTGCGCTGCGTCTGTGCGCCCCACAAGCGGTCGGCAGGAACCTGCACTTCGCCCATGGTATCGGTTTCGCTGCGCATTTCGGCCATGTCTTGCCTCGTCGATGAAATTGGAAGGTCATCGGCGGAACGGGCGAACTGCCGGCGGTGTTCCGTCATGTTCTCTAACGCGCGACCAGCCAGATGCGGATCGCACCTGCGAGGCCCGGCGGCACCTCGGCTTGGAGGCGTTCGGCATCGATCCGCGCGACGAGCGCATTGAGGGGCAGGCGCATCTCGGTAGCTGCTTCGCGCAGCATATCCCAGAACAGGGGTTCGAGGCTGATCGATGTCTTGTGCCCGGCAATTTCGACGGAGCGCTTGACCGGCGGATGGAAGGGCGTGCTCACCGAAGCATTCTAGCCCAGTAGGGGGCCGAAGCTCAACACATCCGAAACAGGGGATGGGAGATGCACCGCTGCGAGCGCATTTCCCATTCCATTCTACTCGTAATCGGCCATTTCTACCCTGACGCGGCGATTGAGCGGTTCTCTCATGCCGTCACCGGTTTCGACCAGCGGCGGCATTTCGCCTTCCGCTTCGACATCTATCTGGGCAGTTTCGACGCCCTGCAATGCAAGATATTGCCGCGCCTGCTCTGCACGTTGCCCAGACAATTGGCGATTGTAGGGGACCGGCGCGGCACGATCGGCGAAACCGGAAAGCGCAAAGCTTTCCGAAACTGCTTCCGGGCGGTTTTCGACCAGATAGTCGAGAATGGCGCGTGCGCCGCTCGTCAATTCAGCCGAATCGAAGGCATGATAGACGCGCGGCGTGGTATCAGGATTTGTCCTCAATCGCTCCAGCATACGCTGGTTCGCCTGCTCGACCGTCTCTGCGGTCAGCGCCATGCCCGTACCTGTTGTTTCCGCAGGTGCGGCATCATCGACGATCGCCGTTTCTTCGGTGGCCGCTTCGACCAGCACTTCGTCTTCGACCTGATCGTCGTCGCTGCCCAAAATCCACCACAGCAGCAGCGCGGCCAGGAGCAATGCGAGCAATATCCAGAGCCACGCGAAGCTCGATTTCCTTTCTACCGGAATCTACGCCATCTGTTTTCCCCTTGAGTTTGTAGCCGTTCTCTTGCCTGTAACCGGTTCGCGCCGCGATGCTTTGACGAATGTACCGCGGCGGAGACAGGCAAACAGCAGCGTTTAAAGGGCGACAGGGCCGTGGATGCAGAATGAGGCACCACGATCATCGCTCCCGCTGCGCCTGCCACGAACGAAGTTTGCATGGCGCCGGGACCATCAATACATGTGCTGGCCGCCATTGATGCTCAGGGTCGATCCCGTGATGAAGCCGGCTTCTTCGGCGCACAGGAAGGCGACGCCGCGGGCGATCTCGCTGGCCTGGCCCAATCGGCCGACGGGGATCTGCGCGACGATCTTCTCCAGGACCGGCTCGGGCACGGCGGCCACCATGTCGGTGTCGATATAGCCCGGCGCGATGGCGTTGCAGGTAACGCCGACCCGCGCACCCTCTTGCGCCAGGGCCTTGGTGAACCCGTGAATGCCGGATTTGGCGGCGGCGTAATTGACCTGTCCGTATTGGCCCGCCTGCCCGTTGATCGATCCGATGTTTACGATACGGCCCCATTTGCGCTCGCGCATTCCGGGGAAGCAGGCTTTCGCCATGTTGAAGCAACCGCCCAGATTGATCCGCATGACCTCGTCCCAATCGTCAACGCTCATCCGGTGCAGAGTGCCGTCGCGCGTGATGCCCGCGTTATTGACGACGATCTCGACTGGCCCCAGTTCTTCGCTGACTAGCTGGCACCCTTCGAGGCACGCCTGATGGTCGCCAACGTCCCATTTGAAGCTTCTTACGCCGAATTCGTCGCTGAACCTGCGCGCGGCCTCGTCATTGCCGGCGTAACTCGCGGCCACTGTATAGCCCTTGTCGCGCAGGGTCGTGCAGATCGCCTTGCCGATCCCTCGTGTTCCCCCGGTAACGATTGCCACTCGCGTCATTGTCGCTGATCCTTCCTGCATCCTCTACAGGCTCCGGCTTTTGCTCGGATGCCCAGGTCAGCTTATTGCGCGCTTCGCCGCGAGTTACAAAGGAAATGGAAGGAGCGCAGCGGCAGGGCGGCGGGCCGCTTGCTGTAACGTCATGAAAGGTAAAGCGGAGTGGGCGAACCCGGCCAGGTCAGAACCGGAACTGGGTGCCCACATAGACCGCCTTGTCGTCTTCGACACCATCGGTCAGCGGAGCAAGGCGGTCGCGATCCTGAGAAAGACGAACGCCTGCGGTCACGTTCAGATTGGGTGCGAGGCGATAGGCTCCGCCAAGATCCACGCTCTGTTCGCCAAGCCCTTCCAGGGTCCGGGGTGCACGCCCGGCTGCCGTATCGTCGCTCTCCAGCGCTATACGCGGCTGGAACCGGCCAGGCTTGTCGTCCGCGCCGTTATCGGGACGGAAAGCCGAGAGATCGGGCATGCGCGATTCGCGAACGCCCGAGGGCAGTTCGATGGGCTTGGAGAAAGTCTGATAGCCGCGCGCTACGCCCAGATTGTAGCGCATCGGCGCAACCGCCAGAACGGCAACGGTCGATTTCGTGCCAAGACCGGATGCACCGCGTGCAGACTGAATGGCAGCACGCATCGATATGGCACGTGCGGTGCGGTCATCCACCCGAACGGCCACGGTCATGGCGCGGTCGGGAGCATTCAGCGAACCTGCGGGAGTGAACCGCATCGCCTGACCTTTTTCGTTCAGGCTTTGCGCGACGCGCGCGGCAAGAGCGGGATCGACGTTGGCCGGCGTGAAGGGCGCGAATTCAGCCCCGCCGCGGCTCACAAGGCTCACGGCTGGATTGTTGCCGGGCAACGCGAGGCTGGCGGCGGGAATGGCAGCTACAAGGCCGGCGGCCACGAACAGAGCCGGCGCAAAAGCACCGAAACTTTTCGAGGAGCGCGGATTTGCCATGTCGTTCGCTTGCAGCCCTTCGCCATGATGCGCAAAATGCGCCCTGTTGTTAGACACAGGAACCGCTGAACGGTTCCTTAAATCTGGTTTGCTGTTCCTACGACTCCGCAGGAACGCGTTGTTCTTGTATCAAGACTAGGCCGTCACCTGCCCCTGCGCCACAAAATACAAGCGGGCTGTCAGCATTTACCGGTGACTGTTGCGATCTATCCACAACCCCATCTGCTTTCGTCTTCAAAGCGACTGCAATTAAGCCATCATTCAGTGCGGCCAGCCCCAATCAGGTTTCAGCAAGCACTCGCTGGCTTCGTGCCTGTGGTGCGAAGGCTTGCCGGGTGCGCCATGCAGTCTATAGAAGCCCGCAACAGGCGAAGCCCTCGCGCGGGCATCATTTTGCAATCAGGATCGTCATGAACGCCAATTCCATATTCCGCTCCATGTCCAATGGCCCGCTGGTTCGCGCTGCCGTCGCCATCTCGGTCGCGGCCAGCCTCGCCGCCTGTGCCGGCAACGAACGGCCGCAGGCGGATCTCGCTGCGGCGCAGGTGTCTACCATCGGGGTGAACTCCTACCTCTGGCGCGCAGCGCTGGAGACAGTGGGTTTCGCGCCCTTGCTTCAGGCCGATAGCGCGGGCGGGGTGATCGTGACCGACTGGTATGCGAACCCCGGCAATCCGGGTGAGCGGGTGAAGATGACGGTGTCGATCCTCGACCGCGACCTGCGCGCCGATGCCGTGCGCGTCGCCGCCAGCCGTCAGGTGACGCAAGGCGGCGCTTGGGTCGATGCACCGGTCCAGGCCGCAACCGTGCAGAAGCTGGAAGACATCATCCTGACCAAGGCACGCACGCTGCGCCGCCAGGCAATCGCCAACTGACATCCTGACGCGCCCGGCTGCGGGCGGAACTTACCCCGGGGGCAACCATGACCGATACGCGTTTCGATCCGTCGCAGGCCGACGGGCGCTGGCAACGCGCGTGGGACGAGGCGGGCACCTTCACCGCCGATACCGGCAGCGCCAAGCCGAAAAGCTATGTGCTCGAGATGTTCCCCTATCCCTCGGGGCGCATCCATATCGGCCATGTCCGCAATTACACGATGGGCGACGTCCTGGCCCGCTACAAGCGGATGACTGGTCACGAAGTGCTGCACCCGATGGGCTGGGACGCCTTCGGGATGCCGGCCGAGAATGCCGCAATGGAAAAGAATGTCCATCCCGGCGGCTGGACGCGCGATAATATCGCCAACATGAAGGCGCAGCTGAAGCGCATCGGTTTCGCGCTGGACTGGACGCGCGAATTCGCCACCTGCGATCCCGAATATTACGGCCATGAACAGGCTCTGTTCCTCGATTTGTACGAGGCCGGCCTCGTCTATCGCAAGCAGGCGCAGGTCAATTGGGACCCGGTCGACATGACCGTGCTGGCCAACGAACAGGTGATTGACGGCAAGGGCTGGCGATCCGGAGCCGAGGTCGAGAAGCGCAAGCTGAACCAGTGGTTCCTCAAGATCACCGATTTCGCCGATGACCTGCTGGACGGTCTGAGCGATCTGGAAAACTGGCCCGAAAAGGTGCGGCTGATGCAGGAAAACTGGATCGGCAAGAGCCGCGGGCTGGGATTCTCCTTTGACCTGTCGAATGGCGAGCGCCTGCAGGTCTATTCGACCCGTCCCGATACGATCTTCGGCGCGAGTTTCGTTGCGGTCGCAGCCGACCATCCGTTGGCCCGGTGCGTGGCAGAAGAAAGTGCCGAGGCGCAGGCGTTCGTCGATCTGTGCAAGCGCGGCGGCACCACGGCAGCGGAGATCGAGGCGGGCGAGAAGCTGGGGTTCGACACGGGCATCACTGCGCTTCACCCGATGGACAAATCGCGCCGCCTGCCGGTCTACATCGCTAATTTCGTGCTGATGGATTATGGCACCGGGGCGGTTATGGGCGTGCCCGGTCACGATCAGCGCGATTTCGAATTCGCGACGAAATACAACCTGCCGGTACTGCGGGTCGTCGCGGCGGAAGGTACCGATGCCGATGCACCTTTCGCTGGCGAAGCCGAAGCTGGCGACGGCCGCATCGTGAATTCGGGCAAGCTCGACGGGATGAGCGTCGATGACGCCATTCGCACCGTGATCAATCAGGCAGAAGCCGATGGCTGGGGCGAGGGCAAGACGGTGTGGCGCCTGCGCGACTGGGGCGTATCGCGCCAGCGTTACTGGGGCACGCCGATTCCGTTCATCCATTGCGGCGATGACAGCGGAGACACTTGCGGGGTCGTGCCGGTGCCGAGGGACCAACTGCCGGTTACCTTGCCCGAGGATGTCGATTTCTCCGTGCCCGGCAATCCGCTGGAGCGCCATGCAACCTGGAAGCATGTCGCCTGTCCGCAATGCGGCGGCGAGGCGATGCGCGAAACCGACACGCTTGACACATTCGTCGATTCCTCGTGGTATTTCCTCCGCTTCGCCAGTCAGCCCGACAACCGGCCGTTCGATCCGGAGGAAGTCGCGAAATGGCTTCCGGTGGAGCAATATATCGGCGGCGTCGAACACGCGATCCTGCACTTGCTCTATGCTCGCTTCTGGACTCGTGCGCTCAATCGCATCGGCATGATCGACGTAAAGGAGCCTTTCGCCTCGCTTTTCACGCAAGGCATGGTCACGCACGAGACCTACAGCCGGATGGCAGGCGGCAAGACCGTGTATTACGCGCCCGACGAGATCAGCCGCGAAGCGAAACGGGCGCTGTTGTCTGCCGATGGCGGCGAGGTCGAGATCGGCCGCGTCATCAAGATGTCGAAATCGAAGAAGAACGTCGTCGACCCCGATGCCATCGTTGCGCAATACGGCGCCGACGCCGTGCGCTGGTTCATGCTGTCCGACAGCCCGCCCGAACGCGACCTGCCGTGGTCGGAAGCGGGCATCGAAGGCTGCTGGCGCTTCGTGCAGCGCGCATGGCGGCTGTTCGGGCAAGTGGACGATGATGCCACGGGCGAGGACAAGGCGCTCGACCGCAAGACTCATCAGACCACTGCTGCCATCGCCGACGATATCGAGGCGCTTTCCTTCAACAAGGCGGTGGCGCGGCTTTATGAACTGGCAGGCGCTATCGACAAGGCCGCGCCGTCTGCCAGCCGGACACAGGCGATCCGCACCATGATCCGCCTCGTCGCGCCGATGATGCCGCATCTCGCCGAAGAAGCATGGGCGATGCATGGCGGCGAAGGCCTGATCGCCGATGCCCCTTGGCCGAAGGTCGATCCCGCGCTGCTGGTGGAGGACGAGGTCACCATCGCCGTGCAGGTGAAGGGCAAACTGCGCGACACGCTGACCGTTGCCAAAGGGCTGGCGAAAGAGGAACTGGAGGCGCTTGCGCTCGCCAGCGATAAGGTTCAGCGTAGCCTCGGCGGGGCAGAGATAAGGAAAGTGATCGTCGTGCCGGACCGCCTGGTGAACATCGTCGCATGATCTATTCGCGCCGCCAACTGCTGCTTCGGCGCTTGCTGCTGTGCCTCCTGCCGCTGGCTATGGCCGGATGCGGCCTGCGGCCGATGTATACAGGCGGAGCGAGCGGCGTCACGGCGCAGGTCCTGCAATCCATCAGCGTATCGCCGATCCCGGGCCGCGCCGGTTATCTGATGCAGGGCGCGTTGAACGACCGGCTCGGCAATGCCGGTCCGCAAAACGACACACGATACAGACTCGACGTCATTCTGGACGATAATCTCGAAGCGCTCGGCGTGTTGAGCAACGACACGGTCGGCCGCGAAAGGCGGAGCCTGCGGGCACGCTACCGCCTCGTCGATCTGGCGGAAGGCACGGTGCTGCTGGATGCCACGGCCGGCAGCGATGCGGGCATCGATGTCGTTTCGAGCGAGTATGCGACCATCGCGGCGGAGCAGACCGCGCTCGAGAACCTGACGCGGGATGTGGCCGACCGCATTGTGACCCGGCTCGCCATCGCCATCAACCGGCCCGCCAACGAGAGCCCATGAGAGCGCGGGCGATGAAGGGGCCGACGCTGCAGATCTGCGGCGGGACTGTTGCGACATGAAGGCGACGCAGGCCAATTTCGCCGGCACGGCATCCCGCGCAGCATCGCAATGCGGTGTGTTCTTCTTCTGCGGGCCGGATGAAGCCGGCGCTGCCGCCGCCGCGCAAAAGATCATCTCGCTATTTGCCGATCCCGGCGAACGGATTGACCTTTCCGGCGCCGACCTGAAGCGCGAACCCATTCTGCTGGGCGACGAAGCGCGCTCGCGCTCCCTGTTCGGCGGCAACCGGCACATCTACGTCCGCAGCAGCGGCGACGAGGTGCACGATGCCGTCGCCAATCTGATCGATGGAACCGGCGATGCTTGCCCTGTCCTGATCGTGGCGACATCCGCCACCGACAAATCGCGTACGGCGAAGCTGCTCGAAAAGCGCGCCGATGCGCTGGTGGCCATGTTCTATCCTCCCGACCTGCGATCGTTGACCGCAGCGGTGCGCGAAATCGCCGATGGCGCTGGGCTGCGACTGAACGGCGACATTGCCGAACGCATCGCGCGCGGCGCAGGCATGGATATTCGCCTGGCCCGTTCCGAAGTGGAGAAGCTGGCCCTTTATCTTGACGCATCTCCAGCTTCGCCCAAACCGGCCGATGCAGAAGCGCTGCTGGCAATCGGCGCGAAGACGGATGAGGACGGGTTCATGCCGCTCGTCAATGCGGCCCTGTCGGGCGATACAGCGCGCCTGCCTGGCGAACTGACCCGGATGCGGGAACTCTCCCTCAACCCTGTCGGTGTCCTCCTGGCCGTTGAACGACGTGTCGCGCAATTGGGGCAGATCTCGGCGCGGATCGGCGCGGACGGGTCAATCGCGGATGTGATCGAAAGCGAAAGCAAGGCGCGGCGGATATTCTGGAAGGACAAAGGTGATATTTCCCGCCAGTTGAAGGCGTGGCACGGTCCTCAGATGGGCAGGCTGGTGAGCCGTCTGCTCGAGCTGCACCGCGCCTTGCTGGGCAACAGCGTGGCGGGTGAGATGCTGCTGGCGCAGGGGCTGACCACCATCGCCCGGGCAGCCGCCGGACAGGCGCGCCGGCGATAGGGCGAGCAGCCTGAGAGACTGCATGCAACGGGTAGGAACCGGCGCCACCAACGACCGCAGGGTGACGTATGTTTCGGCACATTCGCTTGCCGTGAGCGTAGGCTGCTGATCGGCCGGACGCGCGCAAGGTGGCGTTATCGCGCGAGGGGGGCGGCCTGTTTTCCCTGTTTTCGCAGTGATTTGCGCCTAGCTGGAAGAGAGCGCGGGTCGGTCTGCCTCAGAAATCCGCCGTTTTTAACAGGCAATTGGCAGGCCGCGAGGTGGGCCAGAACAGGTTTCACAACAGGTGCAAAACAGGCGTTGATCAGGGGGGTAACAGCACGGGGATCAGGAAGGTGCAGGGGCTGATTCTTGTCCCACGCCTGTCCAGGCGCCTCATGTCTGTCCGGATCGCGGTTTCGGCGGACAGACGCCCGTCTGAACCAAGGGCATTTGGCCTTCAACCTGTCTTAATTTGTTCTGGCGGTGATGCTATCAGCGCGCTTTGTCCTGCGGCGAAAAATTTCCCTTGTGGACCGTGGTAACCTCTGATCCATTACAAGGCAGGCGTCTCGTCTTGGGCGCTCTCTGACCGGCCTTGAGTGGCTGCCACGGAAGGAAGCGTCAGATCATGTCTCCCTTATTGGGAGGTGAGGTTTTGGTGTTTCGTTCTGGAGGTTTGCAAATGAGTTTCACGATTAATGTTAAAAAGAAGAGCATGAGCTCTCAGGGCAGCGCCAAGCCTCGCGATGAAAATGGTCGATTTAGGCAGGGGTTCAGCGGCAATCCCGCCGGCCGCCCCCGCAAGCGTCCTGAGGTTCCAAAACATCTCTTTGAGCAGATCGGCGATGCCCTGAGCGCCAAGACCATGGTTCCGGGACCAAATGGAAAAGACGTGAGTGCATCTTGCTACGAGGCCGTGGTACAGGCGCTTGTTGGCGCGCTCCCGGCGGCGAAGCCCAAGGAATTGTTGAGCATACTTGCCAAGATGGAGGAGCTTGGGGTCTTCGCTGGAATGCGCCAGAAGGCTGAGCCGCCCGCCAAAAGTACAGTAAGCGAGGCAGACCTTGAACTGCTGGCGCGCCTCAAAAAGGTTTGCAGCGAAGAGCAGCTGGCTATGTTCCTGAAGGGTTAGCAACGGAGCTGTGCAGTGTGCGGAGCAAGCCTAGTTTCGCAGATACAGGCCCGGGTGCAGTCAAGCGTTACCGCCGCGAAGCTATATCGGCGGTGTTCGTATCTAATGAAAGGATAAAAGAGGGCATGTGCATGCGGGCGGGTAGAACGCTGTGCCGGACAGGTTGCAAGCGCCGGATTTGCTGATTGGCGCATGATTACCGCGGTGAGGGCTTTGGGCCGAGGGCATGCTGCGCAAGCGGAGTTACATGTCCCGGCGCAAAGCTACCGTGCTCCACCACTTCTGTGCCGCCTCAGCAACAAGTGTCTATTTACAAAGCTTTTTTCACGCTCTGTCCTGCGAGGCTCTCGCCTTGCCGAGTTCGCCTCCGAAAAGCGGAACGGACCCTCGGCGCGTCCATTGGTTAAGTATACGAGGCGCTGCAAAGCGCTAACGGCGAAGGAGGCGCGTCGACGCGCTCCTTAAGACGCCATCTCACACAAAATCAGGAGAAACCAAACATGGTCGACATCATGGAAAAAACCAGGACGGAAAAAACCAGGACATTGGCCCGCGACGAGACGAACAATCTTATTGCCTCCAACAAGGTCGAAGGCACCGCCGTCTACAACCACAAGGGCGAAAAGCTCGGCAAGATCGAGAACTTCATGGTCGGCAAGAGAAACGGCCGCGTCGAATATGCAGTCATGAGCTTTGGCGGCATGCTCGGAATGGGCGAAGACCACTACCCGCTGCCGTGGGAAGTGCTTGATTACGACACCGACAAGGGCGGTTACCAGGTCATGATCGACAAGGACAGGCTGAAGGACGCCCCATCCTACAAGCCCGCCTCTGAGCCTGACTTCAATCGCCAATATGGTGAGCGAGTCTACAGCCATTACGGCGTCGCGTACTAATCACTTGATTCTTGGAAAAGAGGGCGGCTTCGGCCGCCCTCTTTGTTCGTGCAGGATGGGATCGCATTTTCTGAAAGCCAGCTCTCTGCAAAGCGGAGATGGATCCAAACGGACCGCAGCGCGCTCGTCAGCGGGCATCCAGCTGCGATGAGAGAAATGGTGTCCGCCGATTAGAGGCGCGGCTGCGGCTGCTTACTCGCCCGCTGGCGGCAGCAGCTGCAATCCGCTGCTTCAGCAACAGGCTCGGCCTGAAGGTGAGGACGCGGCGCGAGGTAATCGGCGCTTCTACTCCAGTCTTCGGATTGCGGCCGATGCGTTCGGCTTTGTCCCGCAGGATGAAACTGCCGAAGCCGGTTATCTTCACATTTTCACCGCTCGAAAGAGAACCGCACATGTGTGTGAGAACGCTCTCAACCAGCTGGAGGCTCTCGGCACGGGAGAAACCCATTCGCTTGTTTATCGTGTCTGCAAGATCCGCTCGCGTAAGTGTACCGCCCATCTCCGTCATACATTCTCCCTTGCCTAGCCCTCTGCGTGGCCTGTCCATCCGACCCTAACATAGATCAAGCTAGCCGCCTTGTCAGTTTCGGCAAGCCATTCTTTGCTCGGCGCCAGCCGCTGCTGCGCTGCCGTTCTCCTTAGAGGCGGCCCACCAGCGGCAATTCCAGCGATCGCTTCTTCTGACAGAAAAGCCACAAGAGGATGAGCGCCGAAACAAAGGATCCAAGGCTCATGATGAAAGCGGTCGAGGGCAGGGTGAAGCCTGCAGCGAAGAGCGCCCCCGCGCCGGCGGGGCCGAAAGCTGCGCCCGCTCTTCCCACGCCCACTCCGAAGCCGATGCCGCGTCCGCGCAATTCTGCAGGGAAAGCCTCAGCGAGGAGAGCGTAGAACGCGACGCCGCCCGAATTGAAGAATACGCCCACCGGGGCTGCTGCCCCGATCAGCGCAAGCCGATCGGTTCCAACCCGAGCAAACACGTTCACAGCTATCGCTGCGCCAAGCAACGATGATTGATGTGCGCGGAAGGGTGATGCGACAGACCGCTTTGTCGTGATCAACGAGAACGGCCGCACAAAGCGATTTCTCCAAGGTGAAGCCGTGGCCAAGGATTTGGTTCAGATGGCGAGGGAAGGCGATTGAAGAGCAATCAAGCACCTCTTGGCGTTTCGGACCACTAAAGAGCAGGAGATGATGGCCTTCAGCCTCCACCCTGAGGATGATAATCCTGTTTAGGACTAGAACTGCCTCCGATCTTGCACCTCGCCTCTACGGTGAACTCAGCAGGTCACCACATAACGAGCACTGGACGGCGCCTTCTCGCAGATTAACGGTGGATCGGTCCATAGCTAGAAGTTTCCTTGCCAAATCGCCGCGCGCGCATTGGTTCGGGGGTTTTCGGCTTAGAAATCGCTTTGCTCTCGAAACATCGTTAGCGCGGCGGCCAAATCTGCAGCTGATTGTGGCTCCGGCGGACACCACCTGAGCTAACCAGTGCTGAAGCTGCCGTCCATCCACCTGTCGAGATGTCCATCATTTCTTTAGCCGCTCCGAGCTGTTTCTGACAGGAAAAAGTCAACATTGGCGTTGACCGTTTGCTCTCGAGTTACGCGACGAGCGTCCGGCGCCCAGCCACAAAAAAATCGATTTCTGGCCGGAATCAACAGCCACGTTGACATTTAAAAGCGATTGGCGCAGCTTCTCGAATCAAGATCAAACACTGACTGGAGAAGAAAAGATGATCGGCGGAAAGTTCGTGATCGACGCGGTCGTGCATGCCTACAATCACCTGCCCTCCAACTGGGCTGATCCCGTATTGGGAGAAGCGATGGTCGAATTGGCCTACCACCTTGCTGCCGACCCGCCCAACCCCCGCTACGCGATGAAGCGCGAAGATTACCTGATCGACTGGCAAATTCCGGATGTTGCCAATTTCGTGTTTGGCGAAAGTGACACTGATGTGGCGGTAATGCATCCGCTTGCGATCGCGGCCTTCAAGGACGGCTACTCTTCCGTGGAAAAGGCGGCAGAAGCACTCGAGACATATCCAAGCCGCTTTATAGGAGCCTACGCCTGTGTTGATCCGCTGCTGGAAGGCAAGGCGGTCGAGGCGATTGCGGTTCAGGCCGAATTGCTGAAACCGCTGGGCCTCAAACTATATCCCACTAGTTGGGACGGACAAAAGCCGGTCAGCTGGCGCATGAACGACCCCAAGTTGATTTACCCGCTCTACGAAGCCGCGCAGCGGCAAGGCATCAAGACTGTCGCGGTGCACAAAGCGGTGCCGATCGGGCCGTTTGCCGTAGGCGATGCATACAATCCAGGCGATCTCGAACTCGCTGCAACCGATTTCCCTGACCTTAATTTCGAGATCGTCCACGGAGGTCTCGCCTTTCTGGAGGAGACCGCGTGGTTGCTGGCGCGCTTCGGCAACATTGCCATCAACATGGAAATACAGAACATTTTGGTAGAACGGCGCCCGCGCGCTTTCGCCGAAACAGTGCTCGGTCTTTGCCGGGTCGGCGGATCGGATATGCTGGACCGGATGTTCTGGGGCACCGGCGGCACCCTAGCTCATAACCAGCCCGCGCTCGAAGCGTTCGACCGGTTTGAATTCCCGGAGGACCTGCTCGATCAGGCGGGGCTCTTCAAGCCTATTCGCCAGCTAACCGAACAGGACAAGGCCAACATCTTGGCGAATAATTTCGCTCGCCTGCACGACCTCGATCTGGCGGCGATTAAGGAAGGCGTCAAAAACGACCAATTCTCGCGTTCGGAAGGTGCGGCACCGGCAGCTCCTTTTTCCACCTTGTCCCATATGAATCGCGGGGAGACGATCTATGCCTGATCTGGAGCAGCAAATTCGCATTGCGCTGGACGAGATCAAGGATCCCTGCAGTCTTGCTGCGGGCTACGGAATGGGCATTTCCGAGATGGGCTTGGTCAAGAGCGTGTCGATTTCCGATCGGGGCGATGTGACCATTGCCCTTCGGCTGACTTCGCCTTTCTGCCACATGATCGGTTTTTTCAAGAAAGAGGCCATGCGCATCGTTTCTGATCTGCCTGAGGTCCGCAGCGTGGAAATGACTGCAGATCAGGGGCTCGATTGGTCGCCGCGCAACATCGATCCAGCAGCGGAAACTCGGCGGCAGGAGGCTTTGGCGACCCTAAGCATCTGAGAGCCTGAATGGATGAGCCGAAGATCCCGCAAGTAGACAGGGACTATGGGGAGAGAGCATGAAAGATTCTAACAAAGTTTGTCGCTTGCTGGCAGGAGCCAGCCTCCTGACGCTGCCAGTTGCGCAGGCCGGCGCCCAAACCATCGCCGAACCGGCCTCCGAAGTTGCGACCGAGCAAGATGAGGCAATCGACGGCAGGGTGATCATTGTCACGGCCCAGCGTCGCTCTGAGGATCTTTCCAAGACACCCGTCGCGGTCACCGTCGTCACTGCTGAAGTATTGCAGGAACTGGCGATCGTCACCGAGGCGGATCTGCAGGCCGTAACTCCCGGCCTGATCGTGAAAACGGGGCAGAACGACAATCAGCTAAACTTTTCCTTGCGCGGCCAATCGGTCGATCCGTTTTCCAGCTCGCGCCCTAGCGTGCTACCTTACTTCAATGAAGTCCAGGTGGGGGGAGTGGGTGGCACTTCCCTGTATGATCTAGAGTCAGTGCAGGTTCTCAAGGGGCCGCAAGGCACACTATTCGGTCGCAATGCGACTGGCGGGGCGGTGCTTTATACCAGCAAGCGGCCGGACGACTACTTCAATGGGTTCGCCACCGTGAGGGTAGGAAACTATGACGCGCTGCAAATCGAAGGAGCAATAAACCTGCCGCTCGCTGCGGACGGTGCCGCCGCATTGCGAATCGCGGGTTTCCTGCAGCGCCGAGACGGTTTCCAATTTAACCTTTTTCGTGATGAGTTTCTGGGTGAAGTAAGCAAGGAAGGCCTACGTGCCAGTCTCGCCTTCGAGCCGAGCCCCGGTCTCCGCAACGATCTAGTTGTCGATTACGGCCATAGCGACGGCAAAAGCCTTTCCAGCGTGGTCTATAACGTACTCCCCTTAGGTGAACCTGCCTTCGTGCCGTTCAACTTTCTATTTTCGCCCTTGGTTGACCAGGCATTCGGACCGGGCACCTTTGATGCCTATTTGGCGGCCAACCCAAAGGTCGACCCCGAGGGACTAATTGCCTTTGCCGAGAAGCAAGAAGCTCGCGGGCCGTATACCGTCGATGTGGACTCGCCAAATTTTTATCGCCAGAACAAGTGGATAGTGTCTAATATCACTACATTCGATATCGGCGAGGAAACTGAGCTAAAAAATGTGTTTGGCTTCGTGCGCACCGACTTTGCCGGGGCCGGCGAATTCGATGGCACGCCGTTCGGCGGCGATGCCAATGGTCCGGACGGACGCGCGGGAGTCATCGAGCAATATAGTAATGAGTTGCAGGTGCTCGGGGAAATCGCCGAAGGCCGGCTCGACTACGTGGCTGGTATCTTTCTCTCCTACGAAACCGATGAGACCCGATCGCAAAGCATCATCTTTGATTTCCGCCCCATCTCCCCGCCAACCGAACAGATCAACAATGGCAGGTTCACCAACCAAACTGCGGCGGGTTACGCCCAAGGTACATATGAACTGACCCCAAAGCTCGGACTCACGGCAGGTGCGCGCTACACGATCGAAAATATCAAATTCGAGCGGGCAGCCGATGACACCTATGTTACCAGTCCGCTGCCGCAATATGACTTCGATCAGGAACGCACGTTCAAAGGGTTGAGCTGGACGCTGGGCGTGGATTACGAGGCTTCTGACGAACTGCTCCTTTATGCCAAAAATCGGCGAAGCTTCCGCAGTGGTGGTTTTAACTATTTCGCACCGCCGGTTGAGGGCTCAGGTAATGCGGCGGGTGGTGGGTACGAGCCGGAAACGGCAACCGATGTCGAACTAGGATTAAAGTACCGCGCCAATGGGCCCCTGCCGGTACGATTTAACTTGGCCGCTTACCAGATGTGGATCGAGGATGTGCAGCGCGCCTACTATGCACAGATCTTCGGCAATCTCGTCGCAATCACCGTGAATGTACCCGAAGCGGAAGTTCGCGGCGTTGAGCTTGACGGCGCAATCGAGCCTACGCCTTGGCTAACATTGGGCGGAAGCGTCAATTATACCGATGCCAAATTTACCGAGAACATAGTGGAGGTGGTTGGTAACCCGGCGGCGGAGTTCGACACTTATCCCGATACTCCGGAGTGGTCGGGCGTGGTGTATGCGGACCTCGAAGCGCCTCTGACCAACCGTTTAAGCCTGAACGTGCGCGGCGATATATATGCTCAGACTCGCACGTTCTTCAGTTCTACCGCCCTCAGTCTGACGCGCGGGGCAGAAATTCCTGGGTACGAGCTCGTCAATCTGCGGGTTGGCATCCAGGACGAGCAATCGGGGCTTTCCCTGGCTGGTATCGTCAAGAACGTGACTGACACGGTGTATTACACTGGCGGCGTGGGCTTCGCGAACATTTTCTCCCTTAACACCGCGGTCCCAGGCGAGCCGCGAACCTTTCTCATCGAAGCGAAATATCGCTTCTGACACGGGAGAAGCTGATCATGAGTAACAGGCTAAAAGACAAGGTGGCCATCGTCACAGGCGCGGCATCCGGCATGGGGGCGGCAATGGTCGGTCGCTTCGCCGCCGAGGGTGCCATGGTTATAGCAGCGGATATCAGTGATACGATCGAGGATGTGGCTAACCGAGTGGAGGGACAATGCCTCTCAATTCAGGTCGACGTCTCATCGGCAGCCGATGTTCGCAAAATGATCGCTTTGGCGAAGGATAAGTTTGGGCGGTTAGATGTTCTGTGTAACAACGCCGGTATCCAAGGCCCTCTCGCGCCGACCGCCGAATATGATGATGATGAGTGGGAGCGGGTCATTGCCATAAATCTGACAGGCGTTTATCTGGGCATGAAACACGCCATTCCGGTGATGCTGGAGACTGGCGGCGGTTCGATCATCAACACGAGTTCGATGGCATCAATCGTCGCATTCCCCTCGTTACCTGCTTATTCGGCCTCCAAGGGTGGAGTTTCGATCCTCACCCGGCTGACTGCCGCGGAGTATGCCTCCCAGGGAATACGGGTGAACGCAATCGCGCCGGGTGCGATCGATACTGGCATGACGCGCAACATGCCGCAGGATTATCTTCAAGGCGCAATCGACGCTACCTTAATGGGTCGCATCGGTACACCTGAAGAGATCGCCAGTCTCGCCCTGTTCCTGGCCAGCGACGAAGCAAGCTTCATTACCGGCACCGAAACAGCGGTGGACGGGGGTTATACTCTTGTCTGATCTTACATACAGGCTGATTACCGCAGGTCCCAGTCCTTACGGGCGCAAAGTGGACGTTGTGCTACATGAGAAAGGGATCGCATTCGAGCGGGTGTATGACCTGCCGTGGGCCGAAGCAACGCACACGCGCCGACACAGTCCGCTCGAGCAATTGCCGATCCTGCTGCCGGAGAAAGGCGAACCTGTCTGGGATTCAGCCCTGATCGTGGATTGGTTAGAAATTATGCATCCCGATCCGCCGCTGATGCCTCAGGTCCGAGATGCGCGCATCCATTGCATGCGGCGCCGAACACTTGGCGAGCGGATAATGGAGATAGCGCAGGCGCTCATATTCGAAGTCCACCGAGATCCACCAGCGGAAATTACGGTCGATCGACTAACACGTAAAATCGAAGGCGGATTGAGTGCTTTGGAGAAATTGTACGATCATCGAACTGGGGGCAAGCTGGAGTGCGACCAAGGCGATATCGCCTTGGCTACGACCTTGCTGTGTTGGGAATTCATCATCGCAGAAGGCATCTCGCCGCCACTGCCGATCTTGACGTGGCGCGGAAAACATCGGGCGATCGACAAGTGCGTTTTTAAAATGGAAGCGCGTCCTTCATTCATGAAAACCGCACCGCAGGCCATGCAAGTAGATATCGCCGGAGAGGTGGCGGTTTGAGGCTTCATGACCGACGCTCTGCACCCGGTCGCGAAGTTGGATGCGGAAATGATAATCTGAAGTGATCATCTGCGGCCCTCAAGAAGGGAGAAGCTCTAGTTCAAAAATGAATTCTGCAAGGGCGGTGTCGGCCGTGCAGGAACTGTTGCTGCTCGGCTGCTTGTGGAACTTGGAACTGCTCCGCAAGAAGCAATCATTCGCGTGCGGGATGCAAGACCAGGTGCCATCGAGACGAGAGCACAGGAAGAATACCTCCCCAGCCTCGCCAGGTGCAGGAAAGGTCGCCCTCATCCCATGCTGATGCAGTAGAGGGCCACGCTATTGGTGCGCTGCTTGGGCTGGCTGTTGGTGACGCGCTTGGCACGACCCTCGAGTTCAAGCAGCGTGACGCATACCCGTTGCTGGAGGACATGGAGGGAGGAGGCCCCTCTCGCTTGAAGCCCGGCGAATGGACCGATGAGACTTCCATAGCCCTAGCACTCGCTGATAGCTTGATCGCGCATCCTGACTTTGACGCAGCAGACCTGATGCGTCGCTTCACTGCCGGGCGGGAGGAGGGCAGTTACTCATGCACCGGCACCTGCTTCGACATCGGAATGACCGTGAGCTCTGCGCTCAGCCGCTGGCAGCGAACAGGCGATCCTTATGCGGGAAGCACCGATCCAAATAGCGCAGGTAATGGCTCGCTGATGCGACTTGCGCCTGTTGCGATCCGCTACTCGAAAGAACGCGATAAGATTCCATCAGTGACTGCTGCCCAGAGCCAGACAACTCATGGAGCAGCCGAGGCGGTCAGTGCCTGTGTGGCCTTCGCGGAGCTGATTGCTGATGCGATAGCTGGAAACTCTCGCCACGAGGTGCTCTCTCCACGCAACGAGAATGATGCAGCAAAGGTCGCCAAAATTATGTCGGGCTAATGGCGCGGCAAGGCCCCAAAGGATGTGGAACCCTCTGGCTATGTCGTACATTCGCTGGAGGCCGCGCTGTGGTCGATCGGCCGGACTGACGATTTCCGCTCAGCTATCCTTACGGCTGCCAACCTTGGCGGTGATGCCGATACGACCGCCGTTATTGCGAGCAGCTTGCCGGAGCCCTCTACGGCGCGAGCGGAATACCAGAGGGCTGGCTGGCAAAGCTTGCTTGGCGCGATCGCTTGAAAGAGCAGGACCTCAGGCTGCACTCCGCGTCCCCTGAGAACGTTAAGAATTCTAGCCTTGAGCAACCTCTGTACGTGCCGCTGTCCGGAACTCGTTGGGAGCTGACCACCATGGCTGAATTGAGTGTTCTGTAGGACGTCTCACAAGCCCGCACTTTACCGGCATATGGACCAGCATCCGAACTCTGAGTTATAAGCCGTAGTTCAGTCGGATTCCGATGGTGTCGATGCCGGGGTTCTGCTCCGAATTGAACAGGCGCGCATTGCTGATGTGCACCCAGCTCGCCTCCACGCTCCAACGTTCGCTAACAGCGGTTCCGATGGCAATCTCCGGCTCGAACAGGATGCGGCTGCCGAGATCCGTCCGAAATTCGTTGTTACGATCTATTCGGAAATCGGGCGCGTCATGAATGACGAGGCCGATGCCGGGCCGGAGATAGACCGGGCCTGCCGCAATCTTCCAGCTGAGCCCGCCGCCTGCGAAATTCGTATCCCCCTCGCTGTTCAGCGAGGCGAAGACATATGGCTCCGGGCTGCCGATGAAAGCGAGCGCCTCTGCCCGTTCGAAACGATAGCCTGCCTGAAGGTCGACGCCGCCTTCTTCCGTATCGAAGGTGAACGGGGTGTCGACAGCATGGGCATAAATTCCGCCATAGACTTCTCCGGCAGCGGCGGGGTTCGCGGCGGGGTTCGCGGCGGCAATCGAGCCGAAGATCGCAATGTGGGCAAAGGAGCGCAGGCCCGAGGCTCGAAAAGATCGCGACATGGCAAATACTCCAGAGAATGGCAGGCGTTTGTCAAGCGCCATGCAAGCCGCCGCAAGCTGAAAGGAAAATTACTGGATCTCCAACAGTTCTTCGCCAAGTGCGCTCTAATTCTACCTCTTCCATCTGGTCGCGTAAGTGTCCCGACCATCTCCGGCATACGTTCCTTTCCTCAGATTATATCATAGGTTAGCTAGCAGCACCGTTAGTTTGGGCAAGCCATTCTGCGGTCACCATTAGGCCCAGCTGCGCTATCTTACTTTGAAGGCGCTAAGCGGGCGAGCGATCCGGCGATCGCTTCTTCTGATAGAAAAGCCACAAGAGGATGAGCGCCGAAACAAAGGATCCAAGGCTCATGATGAAAGCGGTCGAGGGCAGGGTGAAGCCTGCAGCGAAGAGCGCCCCCGCGCCG
>NZ_JAAFZT010000035.1:441260-554052 GCF_013336795.1 Alteripontixanthobacter muriae
AGGGCTGCTGCACCGATCAGCGCAAGCCGATCGGTTCCAACCTGAGCAAACACGTTCACAGCTATCGCTGCGCCAAGCAACACGATGATCGATGCACGCGGAAGGGTGATGCGGCTGGCTACAAAGCCAAAGACGGGCCCGGCGAATGAGCCTGCCAGCATGGCTATGATCAGCATGTCGGCCCCAATTTGCGCTTCGTATCCGAAATCGACAACCAGCTTGGGCATCCACTTCAGAATGAAATAGTAGCAAGTCATGTGCCCGACATAGGCCAGGGTCAGAAGAATTGTGACGCGCGCCAGCGGTCCGCGGAAGAGAGCAGCGAGGGAAGCCGAACCGCCGCTGGCGCCTCCGGCGTCCGTATCCTCGGCAGAGGGGAGGCCGAACTTTGCAAGGATCTTGTTAGCCCTCCCAAGTCCTTCTCCTACCGACTGCCGGCCGGCCCAAATCGGCGATTCCGGTATAAGGGCAAAGGCGAGGGGCAAGGCTATGATCGTCACAATTGCGCCGAATAAGAAAACGTCGTGCCATTCGCCCACGACGAGCAGATGACGGGCGACTAACCCGCCCAGCACCGATCCGAGCGGATAACCAACAATCATCGTGGAGATGACCACCGGGCGCCAGCGATCATTGGCATATTCGCTGACGATCGCGGTGAGCGATGCGAGCATCCCGCCAATGCCAAGGCCGGTGAGAATACGAGCGGTCGATAGCTGCAAGACATCTTGCGAGAAGGTCGCGCCCAGCATGCCCGATGCCATCAAAATAAGACAGGTCAGAATACACGGCCTGCGCCCGAACCGGTCAGCCGCCATGCCGAAGGCGAGCGAACCGACCGCCATGCCAATCAGTTCCATCGAGAGCACCCATCCGAGCGCTGCCGGATCAAGTCCCCAGCTCTCAGCAATCCCTGGAGCAGCAAAGCTGATTGATGCCGCGTCATAGCCATCGAGTCCATTAAGGAAGATGGCGAGCGCGACAGCGATCCATTGCCGCCGGCCCATCGGGTTTTCCGCCAAGATACGCTGAGGGGTCATGCAGATGCCTTCTGATCGCCCGCGCACAGAGGGGTCAGCATGCCGCTGATCCACCTATCCCGGTCATGTTGATATTTGCCGGCAAGTGCGCTCCGGCGCAGCATGTCGAAACCGTGGATCGCGCCGCTGTAAAGGTGCAGTTCGCACGGAGTTCCTGCAGCGCAAAGGCGCTCGGCAAAGCGCAGGTTTTCAGCGGCAAAGAGATCGAGCGCTCCGGTCGCGATGAAGCTCGGCGGTAATCCGGCAAGATCCTCTGCAGTGGACGGTGAAAGCCAGCCATGTGCGCCCCGCTCGATGGCTCTGCCGCCGACTAGTGACGCCCAGCCAAAGGTGTTTTGCGTGCCCGTCCAGATAAACTCGCCGGCGGGTCCGTGGTCATAAGGGTCGAGAGCTCCGCCGGTGCGGTGATCGAGCATCGGATAGGTCAGGATTTGTCCCGCGATCGTTGGACCTCTGCAGTCCCGCAGTTTGAGGGCAAGGCCAGCTGCGAGCCCGCCGCCGGCGCTTTCGCCCATGAGGAAGATGGCGGAGGGCTCAATGCCGAGGGGCTCCGCATTAGCGAGCAGCCAATCGAGAGCCGCCTCACCATCCTCCAGTTGAGCCGGAAAGGGATGTTCTGGGGCGAGCCGGTAATCAAGGGAAAGAAGAACGACGCCATGATCCAGCGCGATTTGCGGCCCCGACACCCGCGCCATATCGGGTGAGCCCATCACCATGCCGCCGCCATGGAGGTGGAGAATAGCACCTCGTGTTTGCCCGCTGCGGGGCGGATCGAACAGAAGGGCGCTTAATATGCAGCCATCCTGCCGCTCCACCTCGACTTTGCTAGGCGGCAGACGCATGTCGAACAGCCGCGCATCGACCCGCGCACGCATCCGTGTCTGGGCGAGATTTTCAGGCGTCAGATCACCGGAGGGTAGGGCGTCAATAAGCGCCCGCATCTCCGGATCTACGAGGGCACGTGATCTAATTACGGCCTGCCTCTCCGTCACGCTCGCTGCCAGTCCATCTAAAACTTGAAACCGACCTGCAGCATGATCTCACGCCCGCGGCTAACCACGCCCCGCTGCTCGCCAATTGCACCTGGAACGCTGGCCCCGCCAGTTCTATCCGCTGCATAGAGCAGGTAATATTCGTTCGTGAGATTGCGGCCGACCAGCGCCGCACTCCAGCGCTCATCTTCTGGGCCGAAGGAAACGCTTGCATTGAAGCGGAAGAAGTCATCCTGCCGGCTGGGCGGCGCCAAAGTGTCTGCGGCAAAATAGCTACCGCTATAAAACGCATCGCCCGTCACCCCGACCTTGTAGACACCCGTGGGTATATCAAGCGCGAAGCCGGCATTCCCCGCCCAATCCGGCGAACGGGCAGGTGCGCGTCCTTCGTAATCCTGCTGCAGGGTAAGTGTTGTTGAATTGACGAAGGAGCAGTTTGGCGGCGGCACGGCCGTTGCACGGGTCGCTCCAACCGGAAAGGTGTAAGCATAGCACTGCCCGATGAAATCCTTGAACCGGTTGTGCGTATAAGCAATCGCAGCATGCAGAGAGAGAATGTTGCTGGCTTCATAGCGGCCGCTTAGCTCGGCGCCCCTCTGCTCAACCTCGCCGGCATTGTTGATAGTGTAGGCGATCCGCGCGGGATCGTAGGTGTTCACCTGCAGATCCTCGAAAGTGTAGGCAAATGCCGCAGCCGAGAACGACAAGCGCTCATCAAGAAGCGTTCCCTTTGCGCCGATTTCGAAGCCGGAGGCTTTTTCAGAACCGTAATCGACATCGCCGATCACTGTCGTTGTCTGGAGCGGATTGGTGAGGCCGAAACCCCCGGATTTGAAGCCTGTTTTATAGGCGATAAAGAATGTCCGGTCCGGGCTCGGCCGCCAGGTTAAAGAAGCTTCCGGTGAAATGTTCTCATCTTCGAAACTGCCCTTCAAGACGCCGATCTCGTCAGATCCCGGGAAATTCGTCGCAATCGTGTTGAATCCGAAAATGCCGTAAAGGTTCTGTTTGGTGTAGTCCTTTTCTTCACGCGTAAAGCGCGCGCCGCCAGCCAGCTCAAGCGTCGGCGTGATCTCGTAGATGCCTTGGGCAAAGGCCGAGAGCGTCTGGCCTTCTTGCTGGTTGAGATCTTCGTAAAGAGCAAAGCGGCCGCTCGCTGCCTGGTAGAAGGTATCGCGCACTTTCACGTCATTTGTATCGAACAGCGACGTGTCTTGATAGTAGCCGCCGACCATGAAATCGAAGGGGCCCTCGAAGTCGGAGACGAGGCGGACTTCCTGGCTGAAAGCACGGTTGCGCTGATCGTTGAAGAAGGCGAGCTGAGAGAAAGTTGTCTGGTCCAGGCCCGAAAGGAACTCGTATTTGATCCAATTATAACCCGTCGTGGAGGTGATGGTCAGTGTGTCCGAAAGCGAATACGCCAACTCCGCCGATGCCACGAAAGCGCGCAAGCGGCCGTAGGCCTGACCGTCCTCGCGATCACCGGCCAGCGTATTGAAAATGGCAAGCGGCAGATCGCCGATTGTGGTCCGGTTGTCGACCACGCACTCAGCGAAAGGGTCGGGGATTCCTACGACGCGCGGATTGGGGCCGGTGCATGGACCTATGTTCTGAGTGGCAACGCCTGGTCCGGCGTCTTCGGCTGTCGCTCCAAACGCCTTGAGGCGCACAGTAAGCCGGTCACCGAATTCCCCTTGGAGCGTGAGCCGGCCGAGGAACTCTTCTTCGCCCGGCCGCTGGTCGAGCGCTCCGGGCAGTTGTGCCGCGCCGGCAGGCGCACCTGTTGCTGGATTGTAGAAGGGGTTGGCAATTGGCTGCGCTGTGTTCCGCAGCCAGCCATCGAGGTTCCGGTAGCGAAAGGCGATGCGCCCACCGATTGAGTCGGAAAGGGGCCCTGAGACCGCCAGGTCAGTCACGATTTCATCGCCCACGAACTCGTAACCGGCACGGCCACTGATTTCGAGCGAGGAGGTCGGATCCTTGGTACGGACGGCGATTACGCCGGCGGGGCTGTTCTTGCCGAAGAACAGCGCTTGTGGACCCTTCAGGATTTCTACCTGGTCCACGTCGAAGAAGCCGAGCTGGGCGATGCGCCCGTCGCTCGTCTGAACGCCGTCGATCGCGACAGATACCGCCTGCTCAAAGCCTGCCTGATTGGCCGGCGAACTGATCCCGCGGATGGCAAGGGAGCCGCCCCCGTTCGACTTATATGCGCCGACTATGACCGTCGGGGTAAGTTCGGCGATTTTTACGAGGTCGGTCGCATTCGAACGGGCAATCTCCTCATCGGTTACGACCGATACTACCACCGGGACATCGTTCAGCGATTCCTCCCGTCCGCGCGCGGTAACGATGATGACATTCTCATCTTCGGCTTCAGCGGTGGTCGGGATCGGGGGCTGAACCGGGCCATAGGGTTCCACTTGGGCGAAAGCCGGGGTGCACCAACCAGCGATGCTCGCTGAAAGGAGCAGGACGGCTTTGCGACTTAGTTGAGCTCTCTGCGCCATCTTCTTCATGATCTCTCTCCCAGACCGTTGCCCGCTCGGCATTGCCTGCCTGTGATCGGGATAACTTAGATCAACATCAATGTGGAAATATTGTCAACAGCAGTGTTGAACACTTTTCGCAGACGAGCAGCGAGGCTGGTCGAAATGGCTGATCAAGAGAGTGTCGTTGGAGAAGCAGCGGAAATTCAATAGGGCGATTCGAGGCCCGCGAGCGCGATTTCTGAAAAGGTCTGGCCAATCTCGCGGGCTGTCGAGCCCTTGCCGGGCCGATGCCAGCGGTGCGTCCAGTTCACCATGCCCAGAATGCCGCGGGCGACTACATCGGCAGATCCGGCCTTGCGGAAGGTTCCGTCTTTTTGCCCTTCCTCGATGATGTCGATGAATGCCCGCTCGATGCCGCGATTGAGCTCCCGCATTCTGCTCGACCAAACGCTGCGGGCATCACTCACCTGGCGTAGATCTTCGCGGATATAGATATATAAAAGCGGATAATTTTCATCATAGGATATCATCATCGCGGTGATCAGGTCACGCAGCTTGCGGCGCGGGCTGATTGCGCTAACGGCGATTTCCCGCGCAAGATCATGATTGCGTTCCAAAACGGCGCCGACGATTTCGTCGAACAGATCCTCCTTGGAAGAGAAGTAGTAATATAGGGTGGCGCGGTCGATCTCGAGTTCCTGCGCCACCTTGCTCAAACTGGCGTTGGCGAAGCCTTGACGATTAAACACTGCGATGGCGGCATCGCGAATTTCTTGGCGTCGCGCTTGGTAAGATGCGCGCGACACCTTGTTGGCCGCCGATCTGCGCCGGCCAAGCACCGAAGGCTGCTTCGTCATGGTGCGTTTTTCTTTCTGGGTAATTGCACAGGCCGCTGAAAGCGCAGCGGGCAAGGCGATGAAGCAAAGGCGATGTCAGCCCCGCGGCGCACCGGCGACAAACAACACTTGGCCGGTGATAAAGGATGATCGGCGATCCGCAAAGAAGGATACCGCTTGTGCAATATCCTCCGGCTTGCCAACCCTGCCGACGCAGGTTTCCCGCTTCATCTGTTCAACGAGGCTTTCGAACGTCATGCCACTTCGATCCGCCACCGCGCGTGTCATCTCCGTCACCACGAACCCGGGAGCAACAACGTTGGCAGTGATCCCGTGTCTCCCCCCTTCCAGCGCGAGCGTCTTGGTGAGACCAATCACACCGGCCTTCGCCGCTGAATAATTTGCCTCGCCGAAGGTGCCGAGCGCAGCAGTGCTCGATAGACTGACGATCCGGCCCCCGCCATTCTTCGCCATGTGCGGAATGCAGGCTCGGCTGGTCAGAAAAACCGATTTCAAATTAACGTCGATCACGGCGGTCCAGTCCTCAAGAGTCATCTTGGTGACGGTGCGATCCCGGAGAATGCCGGCATTGTTGATTAGCACGAAGGGGGGAGCGAGGGTTTCGCTCACCTGGTGAATGGCGCGCTCGACCGCATCTTCATCGGAGACGTCGGCGGCTACGGCCAAGGCGCGGGCGCCGTGCGCCTCGACGGCTGCGCAGCTCTCCCGGCACGCTTCTTCTGAAAGGTCGAGCATAGCCACGTCATGACCATCTTCTGCCAGTCTCGCCGCGATTGCAGCGCCGATGCCCCGGCCGCCGCCGGTGACGATTGCTACTGGCCGGGTCATATTATCTCCAAACGTTCCTGCGCCATTCTGGTTAGCGCAAATTTCTGCGGCCGGCCCGAAGCAGTTAAGGGAAGTTCATCGCTCTGCACAAAGAAGACGTGGCGGGGGACCTTGAAGCGGGCGAGCTTCTCGCGGGCATAATCGATGATTGCCTCCTCTCCGATCTGTGATCCCGGCGAGCGGATGATGAAAGCGGCGCCGACCTCACCCATTCGCTCATCGGGCAAGGGTGCGACAATGGCCTGCTCCACGCCGGCAAGCTGCGCCAGGACATCCTCAACCTCGCTTGGCAAAACCTGCTCACCGCCGCACCGGTAGGATTCCTTTGTCCGGCCAAGAAGGGTGATGTATTTGTCAGCGTCGATCAATCCGAGATCACCCGTGTGCAACCAGCCATCGGGTGTGAAGGCTTCGGCAGTCTCGATCGGTTTGTTGTAATAGCCCCGCGTTACGCCGAGCCCTCGCGCCTGCAACTCGCCCATCGCACCGGGCGGCAGGGGCTCACCTGTGGCGGTGTCCACGACTCTGTAGTCCACGAGAAGGCCTTCAAGAGCAGGATCTGCAGCCGGGCCAACTTCGCGCAGCCGACCATTTGTGGTCAAGAGCCTCTCCTCAGGATCCTGCGGCCGTGTCACCGTGGTCGAAGCGGTTGTTTCGGTCATGCCATAGCCGGTAGTGATCTCGTTCACCCCAAGGATCTTGCGCAGCTGAGCCCAAAGATGCGGGGGCGCTTTGCCGCCTGAGGCAAGGGCGGCATGCAATGAGGTAAGGTCGTAATCGGCGCTTTGTGCTGCCTCGATGAGCGCTAGCGACATGGCCGGAATAAGCAAAGCGTCACTGACTTGGTAGTGCTCGATCCTACGCAGCATGTCCTGCGCATCGAAGCGGAGCCGCGGGACCATCGCTCCGCCAACGAAGGGCACCGACAGCAATCCCTCGACATAGCCAAATACGTGAAAAAGCGGGAGCGCAAAGATGATGCGCCGGCCGTCTTCAAACGCGCGGGCGTAGGCACTGCCAAAGGCGCAGCGCATGAGCATGTCATGGGTGAGCTGTACGCCTTTTGGCGGACCGGTGGTTCCGGAAGTGAACAGGATATCGCAAACCGCATCCGGCGAAACCTGCGGCATGGCCGCGTCAACGTCGCTGCAAAGACTGGAGAAGCTCGGCGCAGTCGTCTCGCGCGATCCCTCCCCGGTTTCGAAGACGATGATCTGGCGCAGCAGAGGTAAGATTTCGCCTCCGGCCTCTTCGGCCCATGCCGGGCTAATTGCATCGAGAATAGCCAGATGATCGACACCGCGAAAACTGTCCATAGTCACAAGCAGCACGCTGTCTGATTGACCGAGGACATATTTCAGCTCGTCCGCCTTGAGCATGATGTTGACGGGAACTGCAATCGCTCCGATCCTCGATAGCGCGTATTTGAGCGCGGCATATTCCGGATAGTTTGCCAGCACGAGCGCGATCTTGTCGCCACTTTGTATGCCCAGCTTCATCAGACCAGCAGCGATGCTTCGCGAGTGCGCAGCGATGTCGCGGTAGGATAGGTTCTTTTCATCAGTGATCACGAGCGGGCGATCAGGAAATTCCTGCGCCGCCTCATCTAGCACTTCGTGCAAGGTCTTGGGCACCCAATCGGCATAGCGTTCTGCCAGGGCATGTTGCCGCTGTTCCACGTCCCGCGCGTGTTGGCTGACCATGACCCTCTCCACACCAATTGGGTTGCTCAAAATGAAGTCCAAGGATGCTTGCCAACGTTCCGGCAGTCAATACACATGTGGAAAACCAAGAGCCCAAGCGAATACGGGCTGTTTATGCGACCGCGGAGCGGAAGCGAACTCTCCTCTCGTCCTCTAGTCAACAGCTGTGTTGACAAGGCAGGTTCTTTGTGGAGAAGAAGAGGCATGACCGACACGGAAGAACATGTTCGCCTAGATGCGCTCGTCGTTGGAGCGGGATTTGCCGGCCTTCGCGCCTTGTGGAGTTTGCGCGGTCTGGGCTTTGCTACGCGGGTTATCGAGGCATCGGACCAGATCGGCGGGGTGTGGAACTTCAACCGCTATCCCGGTGCTCGCTGCGACGTGGAGAGTTTCGATTATTCCTATCGCTTCTCGCCCGAACTCGAGCAGGATTGGCGCTGGTCAGAACGTTACGCGACCCAGCCCGAGATCCTGCGCTACATCAATCACGTGGCTGACCGCTTCGACCTGCGGCAGCATGTCGACTTGTCCACGCGCATGGACGAGGCGCGGTATGATGAGGACGCAGGAGAGTGGGTGGTCACCAGTGAAGCTGGCACATCCTACCGCGCGACCTATTTGATTCTTGCCGTTGGCCAGCTTTCCCGTCCGAAGGACACCACCTATCCCGGCCAGGAAGAATTTAACGGGAGGGTCATCTACAGTGCCAATTGGCCGCGCGAGGGCGTCGACCTTTCGGGCAAGCGCGTGGCGATCATTGGGACTGGATCCTCCGGCGTGCAGATGACGCCGGTCGTCGCCCGTGAAGCTGATCATCTGACCGTCTTTCAGCGAACAGCAAACTACTCGATCCCCGCCGCGAATGCTCCGGTCAGCGATGAGGAGGATGCAGCAGTGAAGGCGAATTATCGTCAGCGCCGCGAAGACGCTCGCCGCTCTCCCAGCGGCCTCGGCTTCATTCCGAACGGCGCATCGGCCCTCGAGGTCAGCGAAGAAGAGCGTGAGCGGGAATATGAGAAGGCTTGGAACCGGCTCGGCTTCGGTTTCGCTCTCACTTACAAAGACATTCTTCTAGATCTTGACTCGAACAAGACCGCATCAGATTTTATCCGCAAGAAGATTGCTGGCAGGGTGACAGATCCACTACTGCGCGAGAAACTGACGCCGGAGGGTTTTCCTTTCGGCACAAGGCGTCCTTCTGTCGACGACGGCTTCTACGAAGCTTTCAACCGAAGCAATGTCTCCCTAGTTGACCTTAAAGAGACGCCGATCCAGGAGTTTACGCAGGCGGGTATCCGAACCAGCGCGGCTGATCTGCCGTTCGACGTAGTGATCTACGCGACCGGCTTTGATGCTTTCACCGGCTCCCTCCTTGCACCGAATATCTTCGGGCGAGGCGGCCTGGCGCTCGCGAAGAAGTGGGAGGCCGGTCCGGTCAGCAATCTGGGTATTGGCGTCAACGGCTTTCCCAACATGTTCATCATCGGGGGCCCGGGAAGCCCTTCACTCCTGAGCAACGTATTGCTGTCGACTGAGGAGCAACTCGATTGGCTGGCAAGTTTCCTGGAGAAAGCTGGAAAGGACGACGTCCAGGAAATCGAAGCCGAAGCGCAGGCGGAACAGGACTGGGTGGAGCACGTCAATGAACGAGCGGCAGAGACGCTTTATCTCATGACGCCCTCTTATTACATCGGAGCGGAAATGCCCGGCAAGCCGCGTGTTTTCATGCCCTATTCGGGAGGGGTGCGGTACTATCGGCGGATCTTGGAAAACGTGGCCAAGGACGGCTATAGCGGCTTCACTCTGCGCAAGGAGCCCGCGCTGCAAGCTTAAAGCATTGAGCCTTAGTGTCGAGCAGCCGGGACGATACCTACTCATCTACTTTTGCAGGATTACCGATGCTCCGTTAGCACCGAGCCCTAGCACGGCCGACATGGCGATCTGCGCATTCTCTACCTGATGCCCCTCAGCCTCTCCCCGCAACTGCCACGCCAATTCGCAAATCTGAAGCAGCGCTTGCGCAGTTGTTGCCTCCCCAAAGGAAAGAAAGCCGCCGCTCGGATTGATCGGCAGTGCGCCGTCAATGCCGAACTCGCCGCATACGAGCATATGGTCTGCTTCACCGGCTTCTACGAAGCCAAGCATCTCGGGCCAGTGCAGCACTTGCCATACGGAATTGTCGGCGATCTCGAGAAGATCGATATCCTTGTGCTCGATACCGGCCATTCTCATGGCCCGGTCGACCGAATTGACGACTTCACTCGTGTGCGAAACCCCGGCGCGAGGGTTAGCTGAAACGGCGGGAATGCGCACGGCTGGATCGCCGAACGAACCGGTAGCGGCGGCACATCCTGCCACGCGTAGGGCACGTTCTCCTAATCTGCGAGCGAAATGTTCCGACCCGAGTACGACGGCGGCCGCCCCGTCACTCACCGCGCAAATCTCTAGAAGGTGCAGCGGGTCGGCTACTTCTGGTGATGCGAGCACTTCCTCGACTGTGCACGGTTTGCGGTATCGCGCCCGCTTGTTGCCGACAGCATTCGCATGCATCAGGACAGAAGCCTTTGCAAAGGTTTCGGCCGATGTTCCGTGGTCGTGCTGCCGGCGGCGTGCCTCCATAGCCCAATAAGCGGGATTGGTTGCGCCAAGCGCTTTCCATCGAACGTAATCACCATCATTGACCGCGTCCATTCCACCTGGGGGTCGAGCGATGAAGCCTTTCGGCATGCGCTCGGCTCCGGCTGCGATAACGCAATCGTATTGCCCGCTTGCGACGAGCGCATGGGCGGTGGTGAACGCGATTCCGCCGGCGGCGCAGGCACCGCCCACATTGATGCAGGCGATGCCCGCTTCTGAAGTGTTCTGGAGAATCTCGTTGCCGTGAAGGCCCCAGCCCATGCCGCCCTCAAAACGGGAGCTCGCCGCGACCAGGCCCTCCACATCTCGCCAGGTTAGGTCTGCATCATTCAAAGCTTCAGCGATCGCTGTGCGGGCGAGGCTGACCTGATCAATTTCGGGAAACTTACCCCAGGAATGCGCGCCGGCACCCAGTACGTAAACCTGCCGCATCAGCTGGTTCCCTCCTGACGAAAAACGTAGCCGCTAATGGTGCCGTCGCCACCCTTGGCCATAACGTCTCGGCCGAGCTCGACCGGCAAGCCGATGCGCAGCTCCTCGCGGGGGATATCGAGCCGCGCGAGCACTCGAAGTCCGGGCTGCAATTCCACGGTCCCAATCGCATAGGGTTTCCACTGCTCGAGCGCGAACAGCGGCGGCGGCTGGTAATTTTGCCAGCTATAGCTGTACAGCGAGCCTGTTGTCGGCAGTTCACACCGCCGCAGTTCACCATCCGTACAGTCGGGATCAGAGCATCCCACCGCTTCGGGAAAATAGTCGCTTCCGCATCCCGTGCAGTGGGAGCCAAGAAGAGCAATGTCATCATTGTCGTCGGCGAAGAGCCCCTCGATCACTGGTATATCGGTCATAGCGACATGATGTCCCTTAGTTCACGAAAGTAGAGCGTACCGCCGGCAACGTCGGTCACCTCGATCTCGTGGCGCACGTAACGACGGCCGCGCTTTTCATATTTGTCTATCGCCCGCGTGCGGATTTCGACCGTGGTGCCGACCGGGATGGGGGCAATGATCTCGGATTCATGAAAGGTGTGTATAGAACCGATGGAGAAGGGCTTCGTGTGGTCGAACTGCACTGCGAGCACAAAATGGGAGACGAGGAGCGGCGGCACAATGGCACTGCCGAAAGGCGAACTGCCTTCCGCGCGCCAGCCATTCATAGTCCATCCTTCGTACCAAGAATTGAAGTCCTCCACCCCATCGGCATAGAGCACCACGAGTTCCGGCGTGAGCGTGAGTTCGCGGGCCAACTCGTCACCGATTTCCACTGCATCCCAGTAGGGCGTCGAACCCTCTTCCAATCCGCCGATGAAAGCCCGGGTTTGCGCGATCTGTATGTCGCTCATCGGCTTGAGGGCGTCGGTGGCTACTTCCTCGGCCATCACGCAGCTCCTTTTCCGCGCGGGACGGCAACGTCGAGCGTGCCGACCGTCTTCTTCTCACCCGCTTCATTCTGGGCCCAGAGGTCCACTGTAAAGCGAACTTCGTCAGCGTTTTCCTGTTTCGCGGTGATGATGCCGTGCGTCGAGATGACCTCGTTTGCGAGAGTAGCCGCGACATACTTGCAGCTGAACCTGGCGCCAGTGAAGAAGTGCTCGCCGAAATGATTGACGCACATTTCTGCAAGATAAGCAGACGACATTTCTCCGGTTTGGATGGGCGCCTTCAAACCAGTCTTCGCCGCGTAGACGGGATCCCAATGATTGGGGTTGAAACGGCCCCAGAGCCTGGAGCCCATGAGCTGCACTGCCGCCTTTTTCTTCAAGCTCTGGAGTTCGTAACCCACTGGCGTGTCGGCAGTCACCCAGTCGCCGGACCTGGTGCCCCGCGGGTAAGATCGGCTGGTTTCCATTCCAATGGTTCCTCGCAAGTGAGCGCAACTTGTGACTAGCCTAAGGCGTCAATTTCTCAGAATCAACACAAACGTGGAAAAAAGGGCAGAGAGCTTAGCGCTGTTTTGGGCTTTAGACGCAGTATGGTCGTTCACGCGACTATCCGGCATCAACGAATGTGTAGAATGCCCTGTTGCGGTGTAGGAGCGCTCTCGTGTGCGAGCTGCTCAGGTGGCAATTCACAAAAGGCCTTTTCAGCAATGCTCAGCCCTGTCGCTCGGCAGCTTAGAAAACCGAGCGAGCCGAACGGCCGACGGCTCGCCCCCTTTCAAGGCTAGTGCTACTCCTTTATCGCGCGCGCAGCATTGAGCGGTTCAGTTCCTGGGCGCTCTTCACGCCCATCAGCCGCATTCCCCGTTCGATCTCGCCCTGCAAAATGGAGACGGCTCGCTCCACGCCCGCTTCGCCGGCAGCGGCGAGTGCATAGAGGTAGAGGCGGCCTCCACTTGCCGCCTTGGCGCCCATGGCCAAGGCCTTCAGGACATGCGTACCTCTGCGCACGCCGCCATCGCAAATCACCTCGATGCGTTCTCCGACGGCATCGACGATTTCCTCAAGCTGGTCGAAGGGTGCGCGGCTGCCATCGAGTTGGCGGCCCCCGTGATTCGAGACCATGATAGCATCGCAGCCGATATCGGCTGCGCGGCGTGCATCAGCGGCAGACATGACGCCCTTGAGGCAAAAGGTGCCGCTCCAGTCGCCGCGAAGCCGTTCGACTTCTGCCCAGTCCATGTTGGGGTCCAGCATGGTATCGAAATAGTCCTGAATGGAAATCGCGCTGCGGCTGCCTTCAGCTACATGGTTTTCCAGGTTTGGAAGGCTGAAGCGCTCGCGAAACAGGAAGTTCAATCCCCACTTCGGCCGGGTGGCGTAGGACATGAAGCTTGAGGGCGTGAATTCTGGCGGGGTTTTGAAGCGGGTGCGCTTGCACCGCTCGCGATTGCCGGAAACGATCGTATCCACCGTCAATGCCACTGCATCGAATTTTGCAGCGCGCGCGCGTTCGAGTAGCGCCGAATTAAGTCCCCGGTCGCGGTGAAAGTAATATTGCAGCATCTTGGGGCCAGCGTAATTGGCCCCGATCTCCTCGATGCTCACGCTCGAAAGGCTGGAGATGCCGAACCAGAGGTTGTGCCGTTCGGCCACCTTTGCGACGGCGCGTTCTCCCTGCCAGTGGAACAGGCGCTGTAGCGCAGTTGGGCTGAGGATCAGGGGCAGGGCGGTCTTGCGCCCCATGATCTCGATTGAGGTGTCGATCTCTTCCACCCCGGCGAGCACATTAGGCACAAGATCCACGTCAGCGAAGGCTGCGGTGTTGCGCGCTTTCGTCAACTCGTCATCGGCGGCCCCGTCGATGTAGTGAAAGACCGGAAACGGCAATTTGCGCCAGGCAAGCTCGCGGAAATCTTCCACATTGTGGCAATCTTCAGGCGAGCGGATCGCGTGCGGGACAGGATAGGTGCGGGCCATTGTCGAGACTTCCGTTGCGTACCAAAGCCGTCACCGCGATGTTCCCTGCGGTGTTTCTGCTCTATGGGGTTGTACTACGCCAGTCCTGTGATTTGTTGAAAGGCTTCGCCTGCAATTTCGAACTGCAGCAGCAAAAAGGGACTGGGAGATCGGTTCTGGCTGAAGGGCGGCGAATGGTTGTTCGATCTGCGGCTGCCTAGATTGCAGCTCTCATCTCGCGCCAGCGAAGCGGTTCTAGTAAGGGACTGCAACCGAGCTACACCGGAACGAACGAGTTTCACCGGGCCATTGCTCCCGCAGCGAGGCAACTCGCTGAAATTGTCGATAAGGAACTGCACGATGCGAATTCTGATCACGGGGGCTGCTGGATTCATCGGCGCGGCACTGGCGGCGCGGTTGCTCGCGCGGGGTGACAGCGTGATCGGGATAGACGATCTCAACGACTATTATGCCGTTTCGCTGAAACGCGATCGCTTGGCCCAGGTCTCAGAAGCAGGCGGGAAGGAATTCGCCTTCACCTTTTGCGATTTCGCGGATGAGAAGGCGCTAAATGCAGCGCTGAGCGACGTCAGCTTCGACACCATTGTCCATCTCGGTGCACAGGCTGGCGTCAGGTTTTCCATCGATAATCCACAGGCCTATGCACAGTCGAACCTCATTGGTCACCTCAACATGCTCGAGCTGGCCCGTCACCGCGGTACCCGGCACATGGTCTATGCCAGCTCCTCTTCTGTCTACGGCGGCAACAGTTCGACGCCTTTTTCGGTAGCGGACAGGGTCGATCACCCCCTCTCTCTCTACGCCGCGACAAAAAAGGCTGACGAGTTGATGAGCGAAACCTATGCCCATCTCTACCGTCTGCCGCTCACCGGACTGCGGTTCTTTACCGTCTACGGCCCTTGGAGCCGTCCTGACATGATGACATGGAAATTCACCCGAGCGATTCTCGTGGGCGAGCCGATCCCCATTTACAATAACGGCGATATGTACCGCGACTTCACGCAAATCGACGATATCGTGAGCGGTATCGTGGCATGCCTCGACAACCCGCCTGCGGATGACGAGACCACCAAGCCGGGCGGGAGCACGAAGCCGCATGCCATCTACAACATCGGCAACAACCGCAGCGAACATCTTATGCGGGTGGTGGAATTGCTGGAGCAGGCGTGCGGCCGCGAGGCAGAGAAGGAGTTCCTGCCGATGCAGCCGGGTGACGTGTACAAAACCTTTGCCGATATAGACGCGATCAGCGATGACCTTGGATACCGGCCCACCACCTCAATAGAGCAGGGCATACCCGATTTCGTGCGCTGGTACCGTGATTACCACGGGGTGTGACCGACAAGAGTTCAATCGAGAAATTGGCGGGATTTAGCTCAGCCCATCTAAGAAGGCGCCGCGTGAGGAGAGCCGGGAGAAAGAGGCTTGGCGATTTCTTGCGCAGCCTTCGGCCGCCCTTTTTGTTTGTGCAGGCTAAGTTTGCGCTTCCGAAAGCCAGCAGTATTCAAGGCTAGGATGGACCGAAACAAAGCGCAGCGCTCCTCGTCAGCGAAAAGGACCTTGCTTGCAGGGGAACAACGAAGAAGGCGCGCCTTTGCAAGCCAGCGCAAGTACCTGCGCCCAAGCACGTTTCGTTCCGCTTCCACTTATCGCAACTGTAGAGAAGCCAGGGGAGCAGGTGCGGTACCTCTCTATCGCGGCCACCCGGGCTATGGCGCTCACATGGAGGATGGTAATTGAATTGCGTGCGGCCCCTAAAGGGCGTCGCTGATCGATTTACTAACCGGCAGGTCCGACGTGAACGGAAGAAGCAGTCCAAGCGCCGGACCAGCGGTTGCGCTCACACCGCTTGCCGTCACTGATGTATGTTAAAGGGTTGTCAGGCTGTCCAGAATGGCAGTGTCGAAAGCTGTGAACAACCCGTGCTGATCTAGCAAGGCCGACACCTACGCTAAGCCAATTAGGTACAACGACTCTCCATAAACGCTCGATCGCCCAAGCGTCTGCGATTGCGGGGAGCCACATTGGAGCAGTATCGCTCAGCCAAATAGGCGCCGAAACCAGCTCCGCTCCTTCTTATCGACGGCAGTCTGTCCCGATTGTTCAATCAGATAGTTGCCGAGCAAAAAGGCCTGCTGCTTACTTAATCGAACGCGGAAAACGTCCGGGTTGCGCTGCTCCATTGCTTCGCGAGATGGCATGCTCTCAACCCTGAGCATGAGACGCTCGCCATCGCTGTGATGCCCCCATCCGACCAATGCGCCATGGCTTTCCATGTAACCTCCCTAACAATGGGAGCTTTGTGCGACCTACGGTCGATATGAGCAAGCGCTGTGCACTTGACGGCCTAAAACGAGCCATTCTCGAACACAGCGATGAACATGCTTTTGCCAGTCGAGCGACTGGTTATCCAGTTCGCCCGCAAACCCTCTAGCGTCGCTTTAGTCTAGATTTACGAAGGTCACGAGACGCGGTGAGTACACCTTGCTGGAATTCTCATCTGTGCCGAACCAGCAATGGAGGACCAGATGGCCCAGCTCATGGGCAGCATCGAAGCGTTCGCGGGCACCGCTGGTCTTGTCAGAATCCAAGAAGACGAAGGGTCGGAAACCACTCCAAAACGAGAAGGCCTCAACCTTCTCGCCGACCATCTCCAGTCGACACACAGTTACGCCTTTCGTCTCGAGCAGGCGGACGTTCGATACGACAAATAGCTTGAAAACGTTCTACCGATATCCGCGATCTACTTTGTTCGCCCTTATGCGCAGGCGGCCACAGATCAGCCCACTTCGTCTCACGTACACCTCGTCCTGCCGCGGCCATTGCATCAGAATACTCGGCGTTAACTAAAACCGCAGAAAGCCGATGCCTGTTTGCAGGAGTCAGATTGATGGTAATCAAGGCGCATATGGGAGAGTTACCGCCGCATACTGGCAGGGCTCGTGAACCGCGCCGCAGAATAACGCTGGAGGGATCGGGAACTTTATCTTCTGGCGCGCCCATGGTTGTGACGATCCACAACATTTCAGAAACTGGAATGTTGATCGAATGTCAGCACGCTTTGGTGGTCGGCGAAACATTGGCGATCGATCTTCCTGGTGCGGAAACGACAAGTGCCAAAGTCGTCTGGTTGAGCGGTCATCTACAGGGATGCCAATTCGTAAATCCTATATCTAAGGCGGTCTTGAGCGCTGCTCAGTTGCGCAGTGCCGTGGGACAAGAAGTGGATACATCCGCTAGCAGAGATGCGCGATCAGCCGAGCCATTTGGTGTTCGGTTGCAGCGTCTACGCAAAGAATCAGGTCTTACGCTTGAGCAAGTCGCAGCAGAGTTGGGTGTGAGTAAGCCGACAGTCTGGGCTTGGGAGCAAGGACGGACTCGTCCAATTCGAGAAAGAATGGATCTGCTCGCACAGGTGCTAGGAACATCGAGCTCCGCGTTGCTGTCCGGCCAGATTAACGATCCCTTGGGAGAGGTGCTCGAAAGAAGCAGACGGCAAATTGCCGATGCCTACGGGACCGGGCTGAACAATGTCAGAATCATGATTGAACTTTAGGGGGGATGAAGCCTCCGACATCCGTCGCGCGAAATGTTCAGTCGCGCATGTAGAACCTGTCATGCGCGCGCCCGCATTTCATCCATACAGTGTCCAAGGCCGCCGGGGGAGCTAGCCCCCGATTAGGCAGTGATCTCTATACAGTTCGACCCTTTGATTCTCGCCCGGAATAAGGCCAGCTCCAGAGCTTTCATCGTGCTATCAAGACTCTGTTCGATTGGAGTGATGCCCACACTTGCGGTTATTGATAGGCGCGCAGGACTGATGGATTTGCTTAGTCCAGCGAGGGTGCTGATAATCTCTTTACATATAGACCGCATCCGGTCCTGCCCACCTTCCGGCAGCAAAATACTGAAGCGCTGGGCGCCAATTCGCGAAACAATGCTGTCACTATCCGACAGGGTCCTCAGGAGGCTTGCGAAAGCCTCTAGGAATTGGTCACCTGCAGAAAGACCGTAGCGCATATTGATGGCCTTAAAATACCTGATATCGAATACTGCTAGCCAGCCGTCGGATTGTTGGTCCAAAAGATGCTGCAGCATTGAGATAAATGCCCTGCGATTTGTGAGGCCCGTAAGCGAGTCTGTAAGTTCGGCCGCGAAGAGGCTTTCCCTAAGGGATCTGGCTTCCTCGATATTGCGCATCACGCTGAGCACGCCGTATACCTCACCGTGATCATCGGTGAGGCTGCGCATCCGGATCGCGTGCCATTGCTCGCTACCATCTTCCGTAACTAAAGGGGCTTCAACCCAGGGCCGCGTGGGCTGGCCATCGATCGCGGCGCGGTGGGCCGCGTCTATCGCCGGTTTAAAGCGATCTCTGACCAGGTCGAGAATGTGCGGGCAGACCAGCATGTCGGACTGCGATACTCCCAACATGTCCATCGCCAGGGATGCGTGCTGGATGAAACCGTGGCGATCGGTTTTTAAGATAATGTCTGTCGTATCTTCAGATATAAGTTTGTAGAGGTTTGAAATTTCTATCCCGGTGAGTTCAAGACTCATATAAGACCCCCCAATAATAATCATGCCCATTCTTAGTTAGTGTTCATCTAACTTGCATTTAATGAGTATTCATCGTCTAAAGCCTTTGATCAAAAATGCACTTTGTTATACTAGTTATACAACTCCCCTAATTTCATTCGTCTTTGTGATTCGTTAACTATACTTACAAGATCGCAACGCGAAATACATAATAAAATGTCATGGGAGGGCCAGTTGGCGATAATCAGTGGTGCCACTGTCGTGTTGGCAGGAACGGTGCTCCTCAAAGCACCGACTCTGAATTGTAACGCACGCTGGTCTGCCTTGGTCTCTTGGCCGGCACGTCTTCCTCGCTGCGGGTTCGGTCTCTTGGCCATTGCCGACATACGCTTCGTGAAAGTTACTCTGAGTCTCGGCCGATTGGGGTGCATCATGCCAGTTTCGGGCCACTGCTTATGTGGAGCGGTATAGATGCAATCGTAGTGTGGATCACGACATGCAAAAAGCGCTACAACGCAAAGCGGCCAGCAATCAGCAGGCCATGTTCGCTTGTATTTCAATCGGAAATGCACCGGATGGAGACTTTCGCAAGCTCAACCCCAAGCTTGGCAGTTTGCGCCTGATGTCTTCTATGGGGAAACATTAGCGAGAGCGCTATGTCCGACACTAGGGCGCAAAGCAGATAAGTACCTGCTCGAGTAGCGCTGCATCTCGTGCTTATCCAGTGTGGAGCAAGCCTTCTGCCGCAAATTCGCGTCCGAGTCTAAGGCCCACCGGATCGACGCTATGCCCCAATCCGCGGGAGATGTGTGTTTTCACCTCGACCCCAAGCCGTTTGAGTTGGCTCTCGGCGTCGCGCAAGGCGGCGACAGGAACGACAGGATCCGCTGTGCCGTGGACCAGCAGCACAGGTGGCTTCGAAAACTCCGAATGCGCCAACTCAGGGGTACCGGTTAGCATCCCCGAATAGCCGACTACAGCGGCCACTGAGCGGGCGCGCCTCAATCCAACGTGGAGCGCCATCATGGTGCCCTGGCTGAAGCCTACCAGTGCTAGGTTCGCTTCAGAAAGTCCGTACTGCGCTAGCTTTCGGTCTATAAAGGCGTTGATCGCCGGTGCAGCCGAAGCCGCGCCAGCAGCCAGCGCTTGCGGATCGAAGTCTGACAAACCCCACCATTGGTACCCACTAGCCATCATTCCACAGCGCTGCGGTGCATGAGGTGCCAAAAATAGAGTGTCTGGCAAGACCTCCTGCCAATGCGGTGCAAGAGAGATCATATCAGTGCCGCTGGAACCGTAGCCATGCAGCAGGAGGACAATTTGTTTGGGTGCTGCACCAGATCGGGGCTGAAGACTGGCACCATTAACAATCTTGGACAAAGAATTCTCCATCGGCCTATCTGCACGTCTGATGGACGTGGAGCTAATCGGCTCTTTCCGCTATGTTACCCGGATGTCGTTTGCAAAGGTCGATCACTGGATTGGTAAAACGCTCTTCGTACCGCCAATCATCAAGCTGTGTCAGCTTACCCGCCAGAGCCAGTTCGCAGTAGCGCGCCTGTTTTGGTTTATCGCAGCGTTGGACGGGCTCTACCGGGCCGAAACGGTTTTCGCCATGGTTCTCTGGGGCGGATTCAGCTTGGTGATGATGGTGACCGCTGCCACCCGAGCTGATCGTCCAACTGCAAGCTTTATGTTCCTGCGCTTGCTGGCGCTTCTCCTACTCGGACTTGATCTGGCTAAGGGTGCTGCAACCGGCGAGTTGGCAGGAATTGAATTCTGGATTTTTGTACTAGTGGCCGAGTACGCGGCGACTATCCGTACGATCCCGCCGAAGAAGACGGCTAAGCTGGCGGATAAAACGGCTACCGCGAAATAGGCCGCTCAAATGTACGTGCGACCCGCCGAAGAGTGTCCGCCACACTGCTACCGCAGGCGCTTTGTTACCCCAGCGTTACCCCGCAGGGCATAGGGACGCCATGCGCCTCCGTCGGGGCGGCAAGATACTCTAATTCATGAAGAGAATGGAGCGGGCGGCGATCCAAACGCTCTACCCCAACATTGGCACCAATCGCGGCGAACACCTGATGCGCGCGGTGGAGTTGTTGGAAGAGGCTGGCGACCGCGAGGCAGGGAAGGAGTTTCTGCCGATGCAGCCGGGTGAAATATACAAGACCTGCGCCGATAACGATGCGATCAGCGCTGACCTTGGAAATCGGCCCGCCACCTCAATCGAGCATGGCATACCCGAGTCAGTGCGCCGGCACCGCGATGACCAAAAGGTTTGACAAGCAACAGATCGATCGAGAAATTTGCGCATTTGTCGGCAAAACCGGCTCGCTTATCGAACTGGCCGGGGCGGCGTTGCGCCGCACCGCTTGCATCCGCAGACCGCTATGAAAACAGCACTGACTATAAGGGACTGGGCTCCGGCTCCCTTGTTGCCTTGGCCTAGCTGCGCGTCTCGATCTGAACCGGCATCGCTGTGAATCCATGAAGGAAGGGCCTGGGGAGGCGCGTGGGCGCACCATGTGGGATTACGCGCCAGTTCCGCTCAACCAATTCCTCGATCAGTGTAGGAAGCTGGATCTCAGCAAGGCGAGCACCCACGCAGCGGTGGATACCATGGCCAAAGCCCAAGTGCCGACGAGCATTGGCACGGCCGACATCAAATTTCTCGGCGTCGGGGAAGACGCTCTCATCCCGGTTGGCCGAGATATACCACATGACGATCTTCTCGCCTTCGGCGATCCGCTGCCCAGCTAGCTCGGTGTCGCAGGTGGCTGTGCGCCGCATATGCGTCACCGGCGATTGCCAGCGAACGATTTCCTGCGCTGCGTTGGCAATCAGCGATTTGTCACCATGGAGGCGGTCGAGCTAGTCGGGATCAAGGTCGAGCGCCTCAACCAGACCGCTCATCGAATTTCGCGTTGTGTCGTTGCCGCCGACGATCAGCAAGGCGATGTTGGCGATCCGCTCAATCGGATTCAAGTTCCCCATAGCTTCAGAATGCACCATGCGGCTCAGCAGATCACCCGTTGGCGGCAAAGCGCGGCGCGCCTCGAGCTCGCGGTCGAACCGCGCCAGCATCTGCTGCATCTGAACCATGAACTCGGCACGGTATTCCTCGTTCAGATTGTCAGCCGAAACCCCGCTCGCCTAATCGGACCAGCGCTTGATGTCGCGCCATTCGTCAAAAGGCATGTCGAAGAGGATGCACAGCATGCCAAGCGTCTGCGGGATCGATACGCGCTCGAGCCAATCGAATGGCTCACCGATGGGGAGCGCGTCGAGCAATTCGGCACATCGCTCGCGGACTTGTTTTTCTTGCGTCCCCATCTGGCTCGGCGCGAAGGCCGGAGCGATGACCTTGCGCTGGACCGTATGGATTGGCGGATCCTGCGCGATGAAGTTGGGGAAGCGTATGAATCTGCGATCGTGATGTTTCCGCGCTCCCAGGACGAGGACCAGGTCGCAGGATCAAGCTCGATCTGCGCGATAAGATCGTAGGTCACTGCCGACCAATAGGCGCCGAACGGGCTTTCGGCGCGCCAACTCAGTGGCGCTTCTTGGCGTAGCTGCGCGAATGGCTCGCGCCAGCTGTTTTCCACGTAAAGCGCGTTCGCGCTGAGATCGACCGGGGTCTCTGGTCTCCTCTCCTGGACGGTGTTCGCCATGGCCTGCTCTCCCCCTAAATTCTTCAGCATTGCACGAGGCTTCACGCGCGTCATCAACGGCCTTGCGCTGGATTATACGTTCTTAGGCTCCTCGACCGAACTGGCCGGTCTCGCTACAGTCTGACCATCCGCATGCCGGTCTCGCCATAGCGCTCTCCTTGCGCTGCCCCGTGCGGTACGGCCGCCGAGATCTGCTCGACATCTTCGGCGGAAAGTTCGAGTTCTGCGGCTCCCGCGGAATCCTCCATCGTGGCCACACGTTTGACGCCTGGGATGGGGACGATCTGGTCTCCTTGAGCCAAGAGCCAGGCGAGCGCTACCTGTGCAAGGCTGGCATCGTTGCGCGATGCCACAGTGCGGATGACTTCCACAATCTGGAGGTTGGCTTCAAAGTTCTCCTCGGACCAGCGCGGGTCGTTGAGGCGCCAATCGTCGGTTGGCAGATCCCCTCGGCTGCTTATTTCTCCCGTAAGGAAGCCGCGGCCAAGAGGGCTGTAGGGCACAAAGCCAATACCAAGATCCTTGCAGAGCGGCAGGATCTCTTCCTCTACGCCGCGCTCCCAAATCGAGTATTCGCTTTGCAAAGCCGCAATAGGGTGAACTGCATGTGCCCGGCGGATCGTCTCAGGACCGGCTTCGGAGAGACCGAGGTGTCGGACTTTCCCCTCCTGAACCAGTTCCGCCATTGCGCCGACAACTTCTTCAATGGGCACCTTAGGATCAACGCGGTGTTGATAGAAGAGATCGATGCAGTCGATTTTCAGGCGGCGTAGCGAGTCTTCACAAGCGCGTCTGATATTTTCCGGATTGCTATCGACGCCGCTCACCTTATTTCCATCGAAACGAAAGCCGAACTTGGTCGCAATTACCAGTCCCTCACGGCGGCCTGTAATTGCCTGGCCGACTAGTTCCTCGTTCTGAAACGGCCCGTAGATTTCAGCGGTGTCGAAAAAGGTAACGCCAAGATCAATGGCGCGATGAATAGTCTCGACGCCTGTCTTTGTGGTGGCATGCATTCCATAGGTGATGTTCCCGCCATGAACCATCGGCATGCATCCGATGCCGATTGCCGAAACTTCGAGGCCGCCGCCGAGGGTCCGATACTTCATCTAGAGCGCTCCTTCACCGTATGTCGATCTCATCTTATACCACATTGTCTCTTCCGCCGACCCCAAGGAGATATAGCTGCGACACAGTTGGTTGGGCCAGGTTCGATGGCTATTGAGGCAATCAGAACGACTAGAGAGTAGGATTCCGATTGAGCCGATGGCTGGAAGCTACATCGAAATGGGGCTGCGAGATCAGAGAAGCCTAGAGGGGCGACGTCTAAGAGCTAGGCTCTCTACCCCTCATTGAACGGGCAATCGCTATAACGCCAAGTGCAGTCGCCGCTGCAAGGATGTCTGCGGCCAGATCACGCCATTCGGCTGAGCGGTTCAAGGCGGGGATCACTTGGATCATCTCGATAAGTGCTCCGAAGAAGCTCAGTCCGAGAAGTATGACCGGCAAGCTAACCCGCGGGTATGCAATCGCTGCTAGCAGCGCCAAGACACAAAAGGCGGCCATGTGCTGGAGCTTGTCGCTTGGATTGCCGGGGAGGGCAACGGGCTGTTTCATGCTCGCCATCACGAGCGCGAACGCGACGGCGCTCCAGAAGAGAAAGACGGGAAAACGATGCATGCCGAGCGCCCTGCAGCAGATATTTTTTGCGAATCTATCGCTTGTGGAGGCGGACGCCGGGCGAGGAGACCGGATCGCCGATGAACTGGATTCCGGCTTCTTCAAGAGCAGCTTTGACGCGCTCGAGGGTGCCGCTGCGATAGGGGGGGATGCCCTCAACCGCTTCAAAGCGTTGGATGGTTGCCCAACCTACATCTGCCATGGCTCCTAGCTGCTCAGCAGAAAGATCCAGCAGAGCTCTAGCGGAACGAATTTGGCCTCCGGAAATCAGTTGACCTTTTATCGACATAAGATATATGATATATCACAATGCATGTTGAAAGCTCCTCCTTTAGCAAGCAGCAAGCTTCTCTTGATCGCTTATTTGCCCGCTGCGAAGGAGCATACTCTGAAAACACGCTGCGGGGCTACCGCAATGCGCTGAAGCAGTTTCAGGGATGGTGCAAGGAGCGTGGTCTAGAGTGGCTTCCGGCTGAGCCTCACACGATTGCGAACTTCCTCGACATTGAGGTCAAGACCAAGTCTATCAGCACCATCAGACATCGCGTGGATGCCATCAGCTTCGCGCATAGGATGGCAGATCTTCCCTCACCTGCCGAACATAGCGAGGTACGCCTAGCACTGCGCCGCGCGCGAAGAGCCAAGCCGAGGCGCCCCAAGCAGGCGCTTGGACTTACCGCTGAGCTTCTGAACAAGATCGTGGCAGCATGCCCAGACACGCTTGGCGGCCGGCGGCATGCTGCGCTGATTAGCGTCGGCTATGACACCCTATGCCGAAGCTGCGAACTGGTAGCTGTTCGTGCTGAGCATCTCAGCGACGATTTCTCGCACATCTATATCCTCCGCTCGAAAGCCGATCCTTTTGGAGATGGACGGGTTGCATATCTCTCTAGTGCCAACATTCAGCGCGTCCAGACTTGGCTTGATGCTTCCGGAATTGTTCATGGCCCGCTGTTCCGAGGGTTACACCTTGGCACGGTTTCGCACCAAATGCTCGGGACCTCATCTATTCGGCGCCTTATTAAAAGAGCTGCCGCGCGGGCCAAGCTCAGTGATGAATCCGTTCAGGCCTTGTCCGGTCACTCGATGAGGGTGGGCGCTGCACAGGACATGATGGTGGCAGGAGTAGACACGATCGGTATCATGCATGCAGGCGGCTGGAAGAGCCAAGCGGTTCTCGCTCGCTATGTCGAAAATGCCTCAGCGGAACAGTTACATCACAAAAGATGGCAGCATCTATCTTCTGTTTTTCTCTGAGCCGCATTCTGCCGGGCGTCAGGTCTGCAGGCTCTGGATTGTTCGCAATCCCACGATGCTGCTGTGCACCACTTTTGCATCCGCTTCAGCTTGGCTTGGCGGTGCACTTGCGGGGAAGGGGATAACAACCCCGGTCAGCTGGACCCGGGCCATTCGCACGAGGCGCGCGACAGCACCGATTATCTTGAGCGGCCTACCGCTTCGCTGCTTGAGGCCGGACTGCGCTCAAGTAGCGGAAGCGAAGCTGGCCGGAGGCCTACCGGTAGCGCGAACAAAGACTCGCGGGGAAGGGCGCGAAATGCCAACTGGCCTACTGAGTTCTCAGCCGTTGAAGGCCACGGTGCGCGCCTTGATTGCGTCTGCCGCTGCATCCTCGCGCATCAGCGCGTCGAAATAGGCGATCGTGCGCTCGAGCCCTTCGCGCAGTTGCACCGCCGGCTCCCACCCCAGCTTCTCGCGCGCCAGATCAATGTTGGGCTTACGCTGCTTGGGATCGTCCTGCGGCAGAGGAAAGTTCTGCAACGTGGACTTGGAGCCCGTCAGTTCGATCACCGCTTCAGCCAATTCGCGAATGGTGAACTCGTTGGGATTGCCGATATTGACCGGGCCCGTCACATCGGGGCCGGTGTCCATCAGGCGCAGGAAGCCTTCAACAAGGTCATCGACATAGCAGAAGGAGCGGGTCTGCTGGCCATCACCGTAAATGGTGATCGGCTCGCCCTTCAGCGCCTGAATAATGAAATTGGACACCACGCGCCCATCGGCTGGATGCATGCGCGGCCCGTAGGTATTGAAGATGCGCGCGACCTTGACCTCGATGCTGTGCTGGCGGTGATAGTCAAAGAACAAGGTTTCCGCGCACCGCTTGCCTTCATCGTAGCAAGAGCGAGGGCCGATCGGGTTGACGTTGCCCCAATAGCTTTCTTCCTGCGGATGCACGGCGGGATCGCCGTAGACTTCCGAGGTCGAGGCCTGGAAGATCTTGACCCCGAGGCGCTTCGCCAGCCCGAGCATGTTGATCGCGCCGATGACGCTGGTCTTGGTCGTTTGCACCGGGTCGTGCTGGTAATGGATCGGGCTTGCCGGGCAGGCGAGATTATAGATCTCGTCGACCTCGACATAGAGCGGGAAGCAGACATCGTGGCGCATGAATTCGAAGCGGGGATGGCCGCTTAAATGATCCACGTTGCGCTTGTCGCCCGTGAAAAGATTATCGACACATAGCACCTCGTCCCCGCGCGCGATCAGGCGGTCTATGAGGTGCGACCCGAGGAAGCCGGCTCCGCCGGTCACCAACACGCGCTTCCTTTTGCTGAAATCTCTCATGCTCATCTCCCCCTGTTCCTCGATGCGGCGCAAGCCGCGGGCGATTATCCGCAAGGCTGTTCGCCGTCCGCCTCAGCTCGCAAATTTGTATTCTATGACGGCTACCGCACTCGCTGCCAAGCGAGGGCAGCGAGATCAAGATTTTTACAGGTACAAGCCTCCCATAGGAAAGCCTGCTGTCGCTTGCCGCCGCTCAGGCTGCCAGCAAGCGCCCGCGCGGCAGCGTCACCCGGATTTCACCTGAGAGCAGCTCCATCAACACGGTCACCCGCCGCCGAGCGTCCACGCTCAGCAACGTCCCGCAGAGCTTGTCAAAGGCGCCGCCGATGACCCGCACGCGGTCGCCTTGCTGCAGGTCGGCGGCAAAGGAAAGTTCAGCATCATCGCCGAGCCTGGATAGCTGTTCAATGAACCCATCCGCAAGCGGGGCAGGGCGGCTGCCGAAGGCGACGAGGCGGCGTATGCCGATGGTGCCATCAACCGAGCGCCAGCGCTCCTGCTCGCAGTCCAAAGAGACAAAGACATAGCCTGGAAACAAGGGCTCGAGTGCATTCTGCACGCGGCCGCCCACGCGACGCGGGCGGCGCACGAAAGGGCACTGCGCTGTGAAAGACTGTCTGCCGAGATGAGTCAGCGCCAGCCGCTCCTTGCGCGGCTGCGTCTGCGCCGCATACCAATGCCTCATCGGAAATAAGCCTTCCCGCCAAGCACTAAGGTGCGGTGCGATCCCATGCCGGCCTCATAGGGAGAAGGCATTTTGATGTCGATGAGAAAAGCTCAAAAAAATGGGGGTTCACCGAGCTTCGGGACGAGCGATCTGTTCCATTTCCTTTTTTGAGGAGGACGCGCGCCGTAGCACCCTCCGCGGCGCAGAGGCGTTCGCATCCGGCAAGCTCTGCAAGGAGCAATAATTCTTCCCCCGGCCGCTGCTGTTTACCGGAGTGGCCATCCTTCCGCTGCGCAAGGGACCTGTTCAGGTAATTGGCCAAGGCCGGGTTCCCAAGAACACTCTTCCATTTCCACCCCTGAGGACCTCATTGCATGCGTTCCAATTATCTCTTCACGTCCGAAAGCGTGTCCGAACGACATCCCGCCGATCTACTGGGAACGCCGCTTATGGCCAGTTCGGCGGTGCATCCAAGGGGGCGCTTCCCCTTGAACGCACCGGTTTGGCCGGCGAATGGACAGCAGCCGCGAAAGGCTAGCGTCACCTTTGCCGGCAATTGAAAGGCCCGCTGATCAGCGGGCCTTCTCATCTCTGTCCGAGTGAAAGCGAGCAGACGCGAATTCTTCTCAGCAAGGGGGGCGAGTGCTACTCTCGCCCGACGCTGTAATAGGTAAAGCCGGCTTCGCGCATCGCCTGCGGCGAATAGATATTGCGCAGGTCGACCATGATCGGCGACCGGACCAGATCCTTTACCCGTTTAAGGTCCAGTGCGCGGAACGCATCCCACTCCGTCACCAGGACAATGGCGTCGGCTCCCTCGATTGCGGAGTAGGAATTGCTGGCCATGTCGACCCACGGCATCAGGGCGCGCGCCAGTTCCATCCCTTCGGGATCGTATGCTGCTACTTCCACCCCAGCATCATTCAACGTCTGCGCCACGGCGATTGCGGGTGAATCGCGCATGTCGTCCGTGTTGGGTTTGAAAGTCAGACCCAGCAGCGCGACTTTCTTGCCGCGCGCAGCGTCCTCGCCGCCCAGCGCGTCGACGACCTTGCGGCCCATCGCCCGTTTGCGGCTCTCGTTCACTTGCACCACCGCCTCGACGATGCGTGACGGGCTGCCTGCATCCTCCGCCGTTTTCAGCAGCGCCAGCGTGTCCTTGGGGAAACAGGATCCACCATAACCCGGGCCGGCATGCAGGAACTTCGGCCCGATCCGGCCATCCGTACCGATGCCGCGCGAGACATCCTGCACATCCGCGCCGACCTTCTCGCAAAGATCGGCCATTTCATTGATGAAGGTGATCTTGGTCGCAAGGAATGCGTTTGCCGCATATTTGATCAGTTCCGCACTGCGGCGGCTGGTGAACAGGATCGGGGATTCATTGAGGAACAAAGGACGGTAGATCTCGCGCATGACTTCGCGCCCGAACTCGTCATCGGTTCCGATCACGATCCGGTCGGGCCTCTTGAAATCCTCGATGGCCGCGCCCTCGCGCAGAAATTCCGGGTTGGAAACGACGGCGACCCGGTGGCCCCTCTCGCTCGAGGCGCCGCTTTCAGCGATAATTCTTTCCACCGCGTCGCCAGTGCCCACGGGAACGGTGGATTTGGTGACCACGACCGTATCGTTGGTGAGATTGGCGCCGATCTCCTCGGCAACACCGTGAACGTAAGACAGATCGGCATGGCCATCGCCCCCGCGGCTGGGTGTACCGACCGCGATGAAAACGGCGTCCGCACCTTCGATACCTTCGGCAAGGCTGGTGGTGAATGACAGCCGGCCCGCATTGACATTGGCTGCGACCAGCGCGGCGAGGCCGGGTTCGTAGATGGGCATCACGCCCTGATGCAGGCGATCGATCTTCGTCTGGTCCTTGTCGATGCAGACGACTTCATGTCCGAAATCTGCGAAACATGCCCCCGAGACCAGGCCAACATAGCCCGATCCTACCATCACGATCTTCATCAACGAGAACTCCTGTTGCAAATGCCAATGCGCTCGGCTGGACCGAGCTGCATCTGAAAAATTGCTAGTGATTATATATGAGTGGCCGTGCCAGATTTTTCGTGATCAGCAAATCTATTTGGCGCCAAAGCCGGAGAGAACAACGCGCACCGTTCTGAGCGCGATAAAGATATCAAGCCAGTAAGATAGGTTCTTGATATAATAGAAGTCGTATTGGAGGTTGGCATCTACATCGGCGATTGAAGAGACGTGGCCCTGGTTGACCCGGGCCCAGCCGGTAATCCCGGGCCTCACGATATGGCGATAACGGTAGAAGGGGATCTCATCTTCGTACCAGGCAGAGAGACTGACGGCTTCTGGGCGAGGGCCTATCCAACTCATGTCGCCTTTGAAGATGTTCCAGATCTGAGGGAGTTCATCGAGACGCGTCTTGCGCAAGAAACGTCCGACCCTGGTTATCCTCTCATCATGGGACGGGGTGAGGCTCGCGTCCCGATCCTTTCCGTCCTCCATGACGGACCTGGTGCGGAACTTCACCACCATGAACGCTTCACCGCGGAAGCCTATGCGCAGCTGCCGGAAAAACGTGGGGCCGCGGCTGTCCCAGCGCACGAGGACCCCGACAAGGACAAGTAGAGGCAGAGCAAAGGGGAGGGCTAGAGCGCCAAAGCTGTTCTCGGAGAGGTGCTGTATTTGAACCTTGCCGGTGGTTGATTCCCCAACTTTCTTGTAATGGAAGACCGCTCGGCCGGAGATCGCTGCCTGGGCTAAGGATCTATCCCACTCAAGCTCGTGATCGAAGTGCAGGTTGGCTGTATAGACCCCGCTGAACTTCTGGGGGGGCAGGTGTGTGCACGCGAAGGGTCATGATGTTCTCTAAAGCTTAAATCCTGCTTGGCAGATCATGTGCATGAAAATATTCTTCGAGCGAAATATGCCGCTATTATCATAGGTTACTTGAGATGATGCCTGGAGTGGCTATTCCGGGCTGATGGAGAAGGTCACAAAACGGGCGCAGCGGAGGCTAACGTCTCTGCGGGTGCAAATCCGTCGCGGAAACGACTGGATGGATCTTCTAATCTCAAATTTATCCGCAACGGGGTTTATGGCAAAGAGCCGCGACGTGCCGAAGGTGGGTTCCTCTGTAGAGATTCGTCACCGGAGCCTTTTCATAAGAGGTGAGGTGGTTTGGGCAACTGCATCACGGTTCGGTGTGCGGAGCTTTGCGGCAATCGACGTTGACCGCCTCCTCGCAAGGGCGGACCTTGGAGCCGGCAGGATTGTTGCAGAGGAAATTAGGCACGCTCCCAAGAAAGGACGTTGGCCGCTCTGGCGGGATTGAAATGCCGCTCTCCTGCTGTTTTCGATTGATCCTTCACGGGATGTAGCTGGTTCAGCGTCGCTTCCGACGAAAACCTCTAGAGCCGCAGCACCTTCTACCCCAATTTGCCATGCTCAGGATCCTTACTTTTCTGACGCCAAAGGTCCTCGCATCCAATTGTTCTCAACTTGGCACAGCTAGCTCGGACCACTTGATAGTCCTTTTGGATTTGTCATCACTGCGGCTCGGACCGGAGAAGTATATGTCAGCAGGAGGGCAGGTGATGAACCAGCATGACCAGAACAAATCCGAGATAGAGCAGCGACGCGCTTCACGATTCACGCTGGACCAGGACATAAACGTTCGCGCCAAGGGCTCTCGCCAGATGTGGGCTACGCTCACATCGCTATCGAGGTTCGGCTGCAGGGTGGCTGGCGCGAGCCTTTCGAGATCAGATGATCTTGTCTGGGTCAGGATAAGCGGGCTGGAGAGCCAGGCAGCAGAGTTGCGCTGGTCCGAGGATGGCGAAGCTGGTTTGGAATTCCGTTATCCGTTGCATGTTGCAGTGGCAGATCATTACCGAGTGCCGGACGTAACGTGCGAGCCTGGGTATCAGCTTGCAAGCCGCTCGACTAACGGCTTCGGAAGAAAGCTATTCTGCTAGAGCGCGGGAGTGCCTACTTAGCTTCTCTCAACCAATCCGATCGTGTTTGTATCACGCTACTTGTCATCAGCTGCCAGACGTCGATGAGGCCAGAAGAATGGCATAGGGCAGGTTCTGGTAATTTCCTCGAGCGCATCCATTTCGGCGTCTGCCGGAGACGATTGATTTTGTGATACACACTGCGGCGCCTTGGCGGGGCAGCCGATTTTCGCAGGCGGCGCGTAAGCGAAACTTAACCACGCCACGGTATCGTGGGGCCATGGAGTTGAGAAGATTCCCCCTTGAGAGCGTTTCGCTCACCTGTGAGCCTGGACCGTGCAGGGCCGAAAGGATCTCGTACTCTCGCGATTTTGAGACAATGGTCCCGGCCCGCCCCTGCGGAACGCTTGGCAGCATTGTCATACGGCGAAACAGCCAGGAGCCGATCTGCTCCAGCTGCAAGTATTGGGAGAAAGTCTCGGATGGTGCTGACTGTGAAATCGGCATGTGTCGCAAGTTCTGTCTTGCTCCCAGCTTCGATGCCTGGCCGATCACGGAGGCTCGTGACGGATGTTCCGCGTGGGCAGGCGGGAATGGGAGCGAACCATCCCTCAAGGAGGAACGACTCCTCTCTTCACGCGCCCGGCAAAGCTCGGAAGTTCTTGATCCGGCAACGGCGCGGGCTGATTTGAATTAATCGCCAGTCGGCCCCGCGTCCTGTTATGGCGCAGATCCAGCCTGCATTTCTCGATGAATGCACGGCAGCTGCCAGTGCTGTAATGCTGCCGCCTCAGTTTGAACGCGTCCTGCAGAATCGAGTTCTAGAGGGGGAGCATCGAAACTCTGGCGCCAACATCTGAGCAGCCGGCACGGCAACGGTGCTCAGCTAATGCAAGCAGGATCCAATCGGGCGTCGTTCACCAGGAAACGAGCTCCAACTTCAAAGCTCAAGAGTTGAAAAGCCGTTTTTTTCTGTGGCCGGCCATAAGGATGCCGGCGGTGCCCCAAGAAATCCTCTAGGCATTCAGATGCTCTCGCGTGTAGGGGCTCCTGGTGCAACTCTTTTCGCTGTGCGCCCGGTGGGAGGGGCGAGGCCGGAATCGCGCTAGCCGAAGTTCGCCGATGAAGAAGATCGGAGAGCCCTTCATCATCAGGTTGCGCTCGGTGCAACGCAGAAACACAGCAGTTCCGCCCGCATCGCTTTGCACTGTAAAGCGCTTTATCTGCCTTATCGATCCAATCGGTTCCGCTACAATCTTCAGCGTCTAGCACTGCCATTCCAAAGCTTGCAGTGACGCGGATTCCACCGCCCAGGGGAATGACCTGCTCTTCGATGGACCGGCGGATTTTCTCGATAGCTGCTCGGCCACCTGCCTCATCTGTTCCTGAAAGGAGGATACCAAACTCCTCCCCTCCAAGACGGCCGATTACATCGTTTTCTCGTAACTGCTCGGCGCAAGTGCGAGCAACGGCTGTCAGAACCGCGTCACCCGCAGGATGCCCGAACCTGTCATTTATCGATTTGAAATGGTCCAGATCCATCAATGCCAAAGCGCTGGGCTGATCGCTGCGCCGGAACCGCTCAGTCTCTTTCTCGATCTGGTTGAAGAAAGCACGCCGGCTGAGAGCACCCGTCAGATGATCCTGTTCGGCAATCTGCAGCAGTTCAAGCTCATGAACAACAAGGGAGGCAAAGCTGCTCAGGATGCTCAGTTCCGTCTCGCTGAAGTTCCTCGGAGCCGTGTCTATCACGCACAAAGTACCGAGGTTATGACCCTCAGAGGTTCGCAGAGGAGCGCCCGCATAGCTTCGGATGTGAGGCGCCCCTGCGACTAGCGCATGAGTGCTAAACCGCTCATCTTCAAGCGCATCGAAGATCACGAGAGGCCGTTCGCCTCCGAGGGGAAAGCCAAAAGAGGCCAGGCTCGGCGAGTCTATAGAGTCCGAGCCCTGTATGGACGTAAACCATCGGCAACCGCGATCAATCAGGGATACGGCTGCGATTGGCACCTTCAGAACACTGCGTACGAGGGAAGTGATCTTGTCGAAGGCTTCTGCCGGCGAAGTATCTAGCACATTGTACCTTTGCAAATTCGAGAGGGGCGCGCGCTCGTTCAGCAGCAGGTTCTGGTCTGTCAAAGGTCTCTCCTATGCTTCTCGCCAAACTTGTCACCGAGCCTCAGCAGCCTTGTCACCGAGCCTCAGCAGCTTGTCCGGGATGGGCGCGGATATTCGGACGAGCTCATGTCATCTCCCCAGGTTCGACCAGACATCGGAAAGCAGGGCTTCGCGGCAAAAGCGACCCTATAAAAATGAGAAGAAACCAAGGAAATTAATGGGTTAAGCGGCTCGGTAAACAGACGCTCAGGAAAGTTGAGGGTTCCGCACGTTGCAAATTTCTTACGTTTGGCTAGCTTTGCTGCAGACCTAGGCTGCGCCGTGAGCTTCAGCAGGACGGTGATCTCTGTCTGCAGTCCGGTGCTCTCAGGCGTCTCTGGTTCGCAGCTATCCTCTGCCGATTGCGTAAACAAGGTTCCTGTCTCCCCGAACCAGGTGTTTGGGCATGCGGATTGCTCGGGTGACGATCGATGACAGCTTGTTGAGTGGTGCTCTAGGAGCCCTCGTGAGATGTCATGGCCGCGTACGGGTTTCCGGTGCCTTGGATCTAGCGGGGATTATAAGAGGGGCCTCGCAAATGAGGGTGTGGAGAGACCGGCTTGGATACAAGGGGTCTCCGGACTCTCCGGGTATCTACGCGCATTTGGCCTTTGTGTTCCGCTATTTGCGGCTAGTTTCACTGATAAGTGCTGCCGCAGTCCTCACCTGCTGAACAGCAGCCGTCTTCGGCCTGGTCGATGGCGTTGGATGTATCGACTGGGCATCTGGCCAACTGCGATCAACGATGTAAAAGGGCTCCGTGAGGCGGCAGGCTTCGAAAAAGACTACCTGCACGTCGGATCGCGGCAAGTTGTGGCCACTTGGGAGGACTGCCGCGTGTCCGCTGACCACCGATAAATTGATATTCTGAACGATGGGTAAGCGCGCCTACAGGCGGCTGGAGTCAGAAGCGGTCTTCCAGCAAATGCCGCCGTGTCGGCCGTACATGATAGCTGGTCTCTCTGTCAGCTTCGCGCCCCGCGAAGTGAAAAGTTGTCATTTTAAGGAACCAACTAAACAGGCGAACTGTATGGTTAACGACGGGTCAGTCGCAGGTAGAACCAACTTCGCCTGCATCAGCGAAGGAAACCTCAATGCCATCACCGAAAGCCCTTATCACTCGTGGAGCGGGTGGAATCGCTGCGCTATTGCTCGCTGGCACTGCAATGCCTGCCTCTGCCGCAATCTTCGTCGTAAACTTCGATGAGTTGAACAATAGCGGCGTCCAAGGCTCAGCCACGCTCGATTACAACGAAGAAGCTGGCACGCTGCAAGTTCTCGTAAATGCGACTGGTCTGGCCGAGGGTGCGCACCTCGGACATATTCATGGACGGTTTGATGGCGAAGGTAATGCGATAGACTCTGTCACTCCTCCGCCTTCTGCGGACGATGACGGCGACGGATTTGTCGAACTGGGGGAAGGTGCTCAGTTCTATGGACCGATCATCCTGCCCTTAAGAGACATTGGCACCGTCGGAGCGGATGGAATTCTCAACTATTCCCAAACCTTCGACCTGTCGAACATGAGCATATTCGCTGACGGTTTTTCATCCGAGGACCTGTTTCCCTTAACCTTCCGCGAGATCGTTCTTCACGGCGGCAATGTACCTGCAACCGCAGGTACTGGAACCGGCGGCATCATCGACGGAACACAAGGTACATATTCACTCGCCCTTCCAGTCGCATCCGGTGAGATCACCGCTGCCGTACCAGAACCCACTACTTGGGCGATGATGCTGCTCGGCTTCGGCTTCATTGGCGGCGCAATGCGTTCCGCTAAGCGCCGGCAGAAGGTAACCGTCTCCTACGCTTGAAGGCGAGTCACGCGTAGTAAGCAGCGCCGCTGCCACCATGGGATACATTGGGCTGCGCTGCGAATGCTGGCTGCCGCTTTAGGCTGACAAGGATCGCGCGCATGCGGCATAGGTTACAGCTCCGCTGTCGCCCATGCCGATGGCGACCCTAGCACAAGCATTCCCATTTCGAGAGCCCAGGTCTCGGTTGGTCTCGTGACAGTATTACAGAGTTACTCGGAGCTACTCTGAAGGCCGCGGGCGTGGCCTTCGGCATCTGGCGATGAGAGAAAGGGTGTGGGATCGACGGGTGTATTCGCAATCCGGACTTCGTAGTGCAGGTGCGGTCCAGTTGAGCGGCCGGTTGATCCAACAAAGCCAATCACATCTCCCTTCTTCACGCGCCGTCCCTTTACGGCGCCTAAGACGGACAGATGCGCATACCGTGTTTCCATGTAGCCGCCGTGATCGATCTCAACGAGCAGCCCATAGTTTCCCGCCCATTCAGCACGGCTGATGGTTCCGGCTGCCGTCGCAGTGACGGGGGTCCCAGACGCCGCTGCCAGGTCGATACCGTGGTGCTGACTCCATGTCCCGAGGATGGGATGCATGCGGACGCCATAGTTGCTGCTGAGGCGAACGCCCGAGATTGGGGTTCCGGATGGAGTTGAAATTTGGGCGCTGCTGAGCTCCGGTGCTGGAGTATTCTCTGTGTCCACCGACACCGGTTCAGCGTTTAGAGCCTGCTGAGCAGCTGAGATCTTTTGTGCCAAGTCATCCGCTTCCAGTGAGCCAGCCTTTTGATCTGCTGCAAGAGGGCCAGAAACAGGTAGCGGTGAGGAAGCCACCGGCTGAGCCCATGCGGAGCCGGGGCTCTGCACCAAGGCGAAGCCTGCAAAGATCGTTATCAACCGCTGCAGCGGGTTCGTTCTGCTAAGCTTTGCGCTACTCACGCGGGCTAGACTCGTCGGCAGGAGACATGTTCCCGGGCAAGGGAGCCAGTTTGGGTGGAAGGCCCGTCTGTGGTGGAGCTCCCATCTGGAGCGGCTCTGGCACGCGCGGTGCAATGGCAGTTCCGATCGGCTGTATCTGCAAGGCGACCAATTCTGGCCTAGATGTTCTCAGGGGAAGTGCGGGCATGACCTTGATTTGAGCAGTGAGCGGCGTGTCATGCAGCACCCCAATTGCCTGCTCCAAGCTTCTCGGGCTTGGTGAAATAATTAGCGATGCCTGTCCTTGGTCTGACGCTTGGGGTGAAGCGGGCAGGTTTCGAGGTCGAGCAGGGGCAAGCGCGGCGCTCTGTGCTTCTCGCCGCGCGAGATCACCGCCTCCGAGGGGCGTTCCTAGCCGCGGCGGACTGCCCACATTCGGCGCGGCGCCAGTACGAGGCGGCTCCCGAGCCTGCGGTAATGGCTCAGCAACAAGAGGATCTTCATCGGAGGAGAGCCGAGTGTCCGCAGCTACTGGCGTCTGTTGCCCAGCCGCAGCTATGCCATTCGGCTTCGCAATGGCGCTCACCGCGGCGAAACCCAGCACTAGGGAAGCCAACGCTGCTCGCGCGATTGTTGAATCTCTCCTGCTCACAGCGCCTAGTAACATGATCCCTGGGATCTCGCAGCCAATTTCATGATCGAGCTTTCGGCTGGCGCTTGCCCCGGAAGATCAAGGTGCCACAATACAGACTAGCGTTCACCCTAGCTTCTTTCCCTTCGAATTTTTGGGGTCTCGCTCAAGGATCTCTCGTTAGTAAGATATCAGGTTTGCTGAAATTAGATCTGCTCATGTCCTGCCGCAGGGTATCCAACCAGTGTGAGCCGCCTTGTCTGGCGCTGGTTTGAGCGGTTTTAAGCGTGCGCTTAGGAGTGGTTGATGAGTCAGGTGACGGTATTCTCGGGGCCGGAGCGGCGGCGGCGTTGGAGAGAGGACGAGCGGCTTCAGATCCTGGCCGAGGCGTTTTCGCCGGGAGCCGGGGTTACCGAGGTATGCCGGCGCCATGATATGTCATCGGGGCTGATCTATACCTGGCGGCACAGGCAGTTCGGGCCAGCATCCAAACATCATCGTCGATTTGGCGCGCGGCAAGCGGATGAGCATTTTTCAAGGCAGGATCGTGATTCAAACCGCCAAGCTGAACGATGTCGACCCGCAGACCTGGCTCGCCGACATCCTCGCGCGCATTGCCGATCACCCCGCCAGCAGGCTCGATGAGTTGCTGCCTTGGAGCTGGCGCAAGGACAAGGTCCTGCTATTGCAGGCGGCATGACCGCCCGCAGCGCTATCGATAATTTAACCGAAATCGCCACCGTGCGGATCGAACTTGACGGCTCTGACCCACCGATCTGGCGGATGGTCGAAGTACCAACATCGGTCACCCTCAAGGTGCTGCACGATATCGTCCAGAGCGCGATGGGCTGGTTCGACTATCACCTCTGGGAGATGGTCATTGGCGGTTCGGTCTACGGCCTGCCCATAGAGGAGGACTGGGGCACAGCGCCGCGCAAGGTCGCCTCGCGCACCCGGCTACGCGATGTCCTTGCACCGGGAACGACCCGGATCGACTATATTTATGACTTCGGCGACTTTTGGCAGCACACCCTCATCGTCAGTGAGGTGCGCGCCGGCGATCCCGCCACCGAATATCCACGCTTCGTCGCCGGCGAGCGGCGATGTCCGCCCGAAGATTGCGGTGGGATCCCCGGCTTCTATGAGATGCTCGAAGCAAGGACCGATCCAAAACATCCCGAGCATTCCGAGATCTGCGAGTGGCTCGACGGCCACGATCCAGACGAACTGGAAGTTTTCCCGATCGAAGTCGCTCTCGGCCGCATCGCCGCTCGCCGCAACGCAGCAGCAAAGCGCATCATCAAGCTTGCAAACGGCTGACCAACTCTGGTGCGGCCCTCACCGGATGGCTACGCCGCAGGCGGGCGCTCTACTGCTTGGAAGGCCCGCTAAATTCAACGATGCTGCGCGTCCGCAGCATTCCGAATTTGCTCGGTCAGGCGCGTTAACACCAAACCCCAGACGAGGCCGAAACTCCGCTAATCTACGCCGCGAATTGCGCCATATGTTCTGACGACGGACATCCTTACGAAGCGGACTCATTTGCTCAGCTATTTTTCTGACGGAACCCGCCAACGAGCAGAAGCGGCTGAGACGCTCGGGTCTGCAATCACTCCGTACTTGGTCCTTCTCAAGGCCGACCGTTTCACACGTTTACAGAGTCAGCATTTCGCTGCTCTGGGCGGTTGACCGATCAGTCCTGCGGAACGGAGAACGTGCCAGAGACCCTTCCGCCCCCGGTCTGCTCCACCTCACCGGTCACCCCGGACGACCCTTGCGCGTTACCGTCGATGCTGGAAATGCCGGTCCGCAGATCGATCACCAGACGTCCGCCGTTCAGCGTGTCGTCTCCCCGGCGCAGGCGGACATCGCCCGCCAGCGTTATGATCCGGCGGTTGAAGTCGTAAACAGCGACATTGCCGCGCGCAAATTCGTTGCCGCGCGTGACCGTCACGCCGCCTGTCGCTGTGATGCGCTGGATGCTGAGAGAACCGGCATCGCTGTAATTCACCAGCGTCCGCGCGGCCCGCAGGTTCAGCCCGCCCTGATCGATCCGCACATCGCCCGACAGGATCACGCGGTTCTGCCGATCCTGCAATTCGATGCGGTCGGCGGCGTAATTGACCGGCGCGTTGCTGTCATGCCCCCCGATGCCCTGTGCGCTCGCGTGAATACCGCCCATGGCCAGCAGCGTCAGGGCGAAGGCCGCGCCGCCATTTCGCACAGCGCGCCGCAGGTAGGTTGCGGGTCGACGGGCGGAAGATTGAATTCTAGTCTTGCTCATCGTCACATCCTCAAACTTCCAGGGTCCATGGTCAGACGGGCGTTGCCTTCCAGCGTCACCGTTCGGGCGCCGAGATCCGCCTCGATGGAATTGCCAGAAAAGCTGCCCGCCGGAACCGCCCCTTCGACACCGCCTGTGCCAGTAAGGCGCTTCTCGCGAAGGTCGATGGACACGCCGCGCGCCTCCATCCGGTAGCCGTCCGCCGCCTCCAGCCGCACCGGTCCGGTGGCATCCACCACGTCGGTAGACAGGTCGTAGGCTCCGCCGCTGGTCGCCAGCCGTGCCGGACCTTCCGGCAGCAGGATGCGGGCGACGAGTTCCTGCAAACGCACGATCCCCTCTGCGCTGGACCGCTGGACCGCTTCGCCAGCCATCAGGCTGAAGGGCCGGCCCGAATTGTCCTTGCCCCGGTACATCGCATTGTCAACGCTGTAGCGTTCGTCGATCATCGCCACCTTGTTGCGGTCGAGCAGGAAGCTAACCTCACCCCGGGGCGAGAGCGGGGTTATCACCATCAGCGCTGCCAGCACGCCCACCGCCATCGGCAGAGCGGCACCGAGCAGCTTGATCAGCCGGTCGTGCGATCCGCCGGGCGCGGCGAAATGCTGCCGCGCACCGCGCAGCCGCTTCGCCTCCTGCGTTTCGATCCGCCTCGCGTGTCCCATCAATCTTCCATACGCACGAACAGCTTATTCGTGGCTGAATATGTCCTTGTCGGCCCATCCCGCAATGTCGAGCAGGGCGCGGGTAGGCAGGAAATCGAAACAGGCCTGCGCCAGGTCCATACGGCCCTCGCGCTCCAGCCGTTCGACCAGCACGTCGCGCATGGCATGCAGGAAGCGGACGTCGGATGCGGCATATTCCCGCTGTGCATCGCTGAGTTCCGGCGCGCCCCAGTCGCTCGACTGCTGCTGCTTCGACATGTCCGCCCCGATCAGCTCGCTGGCGAGGTTCTTGAGGCCGTGCCGGTCGGTATAGGTCCGCACCAGCTTGCTGGCGATCTTCGTGCAGAAGACCGGTGCGGCCAGCACGCCCATGTAATACTGAATCGCGGCGATGTCGAAACGGCCGAAATGATACAGCTTCACCCGCGCAGGATCGGCCAGCACCGCCTTCAGATTGGGCGCGCTGTAGGAACTGCCGGGCGCGAAGCGAACCAGATGTTCGTCGCCCTTGCCATCGCTGATCTGCAACACGCAGAGCCGGTCGCGATGGGTCACGAGGCCCATCGTTTCGGTATCGACGGCGACATCGCCGGGTGCCAGCACGTCGGCGGGCAGGTCTTCTTCATGGAAATAGACTGTCATGCAGCGGCCTTAAGCCGAGTTCGCGGTGAGGGAAAGGGCAGAACGGCAGGTGCTTTTGCTGGCTCCGGTGCTGGCTCTGGTGCCGGCACCTGGCTAGAGCGTGGGCAATGGACCATGATATTGCCAAAAGCTGCCCGGAAAGCTGGCGCGACTCGCTCGCTCCGGTGCTCACATCCGCAGAAGGCCTGCGCCTGCAGGATTGGCTGCGCGGGCAGGAACAGTCCGGCGTTACCATTCACCCGCCGCACAGCGAACGGCTGCGCGCCTTTGCGCTGACGCCGCTGAACGAGGTCAAGGTCGTGATCCTGGGGCAGGACCCCTATCACGGGCCTGGGCAGGCGAACGGGCTGGCCTTTTCCGTGGCGGAGGGCGCGAAGGTGCCGCCCAGCCTGCGCAACATCCATCGCGAACTGGAAAGCGACCTCGGCATTGTGCCGCCGAGCCACGGTATGCTGGAGGGCTGGGCGCGGAGCGGTGTGCTCCTGCTCAATGCCTCGCTCAGCGTCGAGGAAGGGCGCGCAGGCAGCCATGCGGGCAGGGGGTGGGAGGCGATTACCGATGCCGCCCTTTCCGCGCTGGCGCGGCGCGACGTGCCAACCGCCTTCATCCTGTGGGGCAGTCATGCCCAGGCACGCGCGGCGGGCGTTGCCGATTTGCGCGACGCCATCGCAGAAGGGCGGCACTGCGCGATCACGAGCCCGCACCCCAGCCCGCTGTCCGCCTATCGCGGCTTCTTCGGCAGCCGCCCCTTCAGCCGCACGAACGCCTTTCTGGAATCGAGCGGGCGAGGGCCAGTGGACTGGCGGCTGTAGGCTTCGCAGTTTGCAGATGGTAGAACTTCGGTGGTGGCCCCGACGGCGATGGAACACATGGAACACAGTCCTTGAGGCAAATTTCGGCAGGGAGGAAGCGGGCGCGTTCATCCACCCCCGCCTGCCATAATGCTGGAATGTAGGAAACTTGTGGCTGTGCCGATGACCGATCGGAAAAAAGGAGCGTCCACAGAAATTCCGGCTAGTCCCTCAGTCCCTTCCTATCCGAGCACAGGTTTGCGCACTTGTGTTGCAATGCTGGATAGGCCCGACGAAGCCCGGCTTACGGCTGAACGACCGCTACTGCTCCTGTTGTGGGAAAAGCCGCCTGTCGGCTAACGACCCCAATGCGGACATTCAGCACCCTTGCTAAGTACCGCCTCGCCCCCCCCACTTAAGTGGGGTCAGTAAGCCCCTGGCAGATCTCGCTCCACCGTGCCCTTGGGCTGCGCCGGCTTGATCAGCTCGCTCCTACCACGGTCCTCGCGGAAGCCTTGCGTGTTTGCGGTCCCGATCGTGCCGATCGGCGTGCAGGCGCGGCCTGCCAGGAAGTCCAAGGCAGTCATGATAGAGGCTTCCTGCGGCTCGCCGAGCTGATTAGACAAATCGTCGGGCGCACGGCACGTCGAGTCGAACTTGCTCGCGAGACCGTCGAAATAGTCGCCCTGCCGGTTTGCATTTTGAGTCGCGAAGGCGAGGATGCGGAGCCGGTCGTCGCATTGGGCACGGTCTATGGCGATCTGGCCAACTGGCTTGCCGAACGTGTCGGAGCCGATCAGTGCGGCATTAGAACCGAGATAAGGAAGGACTGCGTTCGCAACCAGCTCGCTGGCCGAAGCCGAGCTGCCGGTGGTGATAAAAGCGATCTTTGTTGCCGAAATCGACTCCGGCTGGGGCATGAAGAAAGTGGTCTCGTTGTTTACGGCCTTTTCCGGGCGGAAGACCGTGAACGATTGCACATCTGAGCTCGATCGCTGGCCGAGCAGGAGGTTGGTGAGCAGTTCCGCGATGGAGACCAGGCCGCCGCCATTGTAGCGAAGGTCGACGATGACCTCGGTGATCCCCTCCGCCTTGAACCTTGCGAAGGCGGCGCGGAGATCGCTTTCCGCCGGCGCCCCAATGAAGACGCGGAGGTTAACATAGCCGACCTTCTTGCCATTATCGTTGATAATCAGGGCGCCGTAGCGATCCGACACAGGGTCGATGTTGAATTTTGCTTTGCTCAAAGTGACCTCGCGCACGGTTCCGTCTTTATCGCGCACCCGCAGGACCCGCGTAAGCCCGGGATCGCCAGGACCAAGCGCATTCGTTACCGCGCCCGAACCTCCGGAGGCCAAGAGGTCTCTTACCGTGACGAGATCCGTCGCGCTGGTGCCGATGGCGAGAATCTCCGTGCCGCGGTCTATGCCCGCGGCTAAAGCCGGCGTGCCCTCGAACGTTTCCGCGATAGTAACCCGGCCCTCTGCAACGTTACTGGTCAGGCGGATGCCGAAGCCTGCGGTAGAGCCGGAGTTGAAGAAGGCATTCTCCTCGGCGATCGAGGTTATGTAGGTGAAGAAGCGGTCGCGATTCTGTGCACGTGCCGGCGCTACTAATGCGTCGATATAGGCTTGGACCGTCGAATAGTTCGCAGGACTGACGCTCAGGTCAAGCAACTCAGGGAACAGGTAAAACTCGCGCAACTGGGCAAGCGCGAAGTCCTGCCGTTCCCGCAGTGAGCAGCCTACGACGGTGGCGGGAGGCGGAGCGCTGATCGGCGGCGTGCTGGGCGGCGCGATGGCGGTCTGGTCATCGTCCCCGCCGCAAGCGGACAGCAACGCTAAGATCGCGACTGTCGACGTGAACTGCCTGTACCTGTTCATAAATCCGTCCGTTCCGCATATCCTTCAAGTCATTAGCATCAGGCAACCTTTCGCGTTAGTGAATTCAAAGGGAGAAGGAACTAAACCGGTCTACTGGATCAAAGAGGCCAATACCGGCGGCGACGAGCGCTGCGGCAGTTCGGGCTGACCTGTCAAAGCAAGTGCCATCGTCTACTTCAGGCACAGCCCGAGAGCACAGTTCTGAGAAGCTTTGACGATAAAGATCAGCTCACCGGTTCTTGATCGTGCCTCGACCGGTGCTCTCGGAATGGCGTCTTGACTTGTTCTGACAAACGCCGCCTGTGGCAAGCTTCACAGCATAGCTGCCTAATACCAATTCTTCAGGGGATCGGTGCGCTGCTCCAGCGGCGGTTGCAAGCTCTTGGGTCCAAGATAGAGAATGCTCAGGTGACATACTGCGGGCGCTAAATCAGATGCACCAATATAGCCAAATCGAAGAATGATTTGGCGGCCGTCGGGCTGAACATTGAAAGCCTCCCTTCCGACTACTGCCCCGTCATTGACACCGAGCAAAAACTCACGGCCTCCAGGGGTTCTCCTTATTAGCACTTCACGCTCATCCGAAGAGCTTACCGTGGGATCGCCCCAAGTCTCCTGGAGGCCATCCCAGAGCTGACCGTATGCGCCCTCGCAGTGGGCGGGTTTCACGTTCGATCTCAGAAACTGGTCCAAACGAACTGCTGCAAGCTTTCCCTCTTGATTGAAGCTGACATTTGGAAGCAGCGCGACACCGGCGGTCAGAGGAAAGCGCGATCCGTCAGCTGGGTCCAGCGTGCAACCGCTCGACGGCATTTCGTCTCGGCATTTACGGACCGACTCCGCCTTCCAAACCAATCCGGGGTATGCGGTCAGAGCGTCGCCATAGTTCATCCCGAAGTTAAACCGGCCCCAGCCGTTGAAAGATTTTTCTTCACGGTGTGGCATCTTTTCAGCTCGCTGTGCTTCGGACGCGGCCCCAGAAAGAACGTTAGTAGAGCCATGCTCGGAACATGCGCCCAGGTTGAACCCGAGCAGGAGGAAGAGGAGAGGCCGCATCATAGCCGTAGCCTAGCAGGTCCGTGTGGGATTTGCAGCCGATCCAGTAAGCCTGGATGTATCAGCGGAGTTAAACGGCACCCGCTCATGTCAGCGATCTCGCAAGACCAACAGAGCCGCTGACGCTGCAATGGGTGAAATTCGGGCGGATGTTTTGAGACAACCTTTTGGGGGCAGGCAGTACATAAAGAAGACGATTTTTCCTCCGCTATATGAGAGCGGCAACGTCGCCAAAAGCTCATCCTACGACAGGCGAATGTCCGTTTCCCACCTCAATGTCAGACATTCGTCAGTTTTAAGCGATCACCTGAAAGCTGCCGTGATCTTCTGAGGCAAGGTGCCGTTGAGTTGCACATCGCTCCTTTCGTGTGTTTTCGCAGTTTATGATCACGCAGATCCCCTTCAGACTGCGCGATCAACGCATTCGAATGATGTCAGCTTCAGGGATCCGGCACAGTAGCCGCGCAAGAGGGAAGCGAGGAGGGGCAGAATAACCGCACCTGCCCCGCATCAGCGCGGCAGATCGGTCGTGCCCATCAGCGCTTCGTCCACGCTGGCGGCGCATTGGCGGCCTTCGCGGATGGCCCAGACGACGAGGCTCTGGCCTCGGCGCATGTCGCCGCAGGCGAAGACATCGTCCTGGCTGGCCCGGTAATCATGCACATTCGCGGTTACGCTGCCGCGCCCGGTCAGGTCCACGCCCGATTGGTCGAGCATGCCGGTGCGGAGCGAGCCGGTGAAGCCCATGGCGAGCAGGATGAGGTCGGCCTTCAGGGTGAAGGCGCTGCCCTCGACCTCGCGCATCGTCCCGTCCTGCCATTCGGCCCGCACGCATTCCAGTGCCGAGACCTTGCCGTCTTCCGCCAGCACGCGCTTGGTCAACACGGCCCAGTCGCGGATCGCGCCTTCCTCGTGGCTGGACGAGGTCCGCATCTTCATCGGCCAGTCGGGCCAGGTCAGCAGCTTGTTTTCCTTTTCCGGCGGCTGCGGCATGATCTCGAGCTGGGTGACGCTGGCCGCGCCCTGCCGGTTGGATGTGCCGACGCAATCGCTGCCGGTATCGCCGCCGCCGATCACGATCACATGCTTGCCGGTCGCGGTAAGGCTGCCGCGCGGTGCCGCGCGCACCTCGTCATCGCCAGCGTTCCGCTTGTTCTGCTGGGTCAGGAACTCCATCGCCAGCCGCACGCCCGGCAGTTCGGAACCGGGTATGTCCAGGCGCCGGGCTTCTTCGGCTCCGCCGGCCAGCACCACCGCATCGAAATTGTCCTGCAGGCTGCGGAAGGATACGTCGACGCCGACCTCGCGTGATGTCTTGAAGGTCACGCCCTCTGATTCCATCTGCACCGCGCGGCGGTTGATGAGGTGCTTCTCCATCTTGAAGTCGGGAATGCCGTAACGCAGCAATCCGCCGATCCGGTCGTTCTTCTCGAACACGACCACGCTGTGCCCGGCGCGGGCAAGCTGCTGAGCACAGGCGAGGCCCGCCGGACCGGATCCGATCACCGCGACGCGCCGTCCCGTCTGCTTCGCCGCCTTGACCGGTGTGATCCAGCCTTCCTGCCAGCCGCGATCGACGATAGCGCATTCGATGCTCTTGATCGTCACCGGCTGGTCGGTGATGTTGAGCGTGCAGGCCGCTTCGCAAGGCGCGGGGCAGATGCGCCCGGTGAATTCGGGGAAATTGTTGGTGGAATGCAGCACGTCGAGCGCGTTGTGCCAGTCATCCTCATAGACCAGATGATTCCAGTCCGGAATGATGTTATTCACCGGGCAACCGGTGTGGCAGAAGGGTATGCCGCAATTCATGCAGCGCGCCGCCTGCAGCTTCAGCTTTTCCGGGTCGTGCGGGCGGGTGAACTCCTTGTAATGCTTCAGGCGTTCTTCGGGCGGGTCGTAGCTTCGTTCCTGCCGCTCGATTTCGAGAAATCCGGTTTCCTTGCCCATCGTTCCTACTCCGCCGCCCCCATCGTCGCGTATCCTGCCTGCTCCTGTTCCGCCTCCAGCAGTTCCAGCGCGCGGGCGTAGTCGCGCGGCATGATCTTCACGAATCTGCCCAGCGCCTTGTCCCAATCTGCCAGCAGTTCTGCCGCGCGCGCCGACCCGGTGTGCATGCGGTGCCGCTCCACCAGGATCTTCAGCCGGGCGGCATCGTGCCGCAGCATGTCGCCCATGCCGTAATCCACCACGCTGCGCGGGCGCTGGGCCGGGCGTCCGGCCGCGTCCAGCGGCCCCTCGTCATCCGCCGAAGCGGAGACAGGCGACAGATCGACCATGGCGTGGTTGCACAATTCGCTGAACCTGCCGTCCGGATCGTAGACATAGGCCAGCCCGCCCGACATGCCGGCGGCGAAATTGCGCCCGGTCTCGCCCAGCACCACCACGACACCGCCGGTCATATATTCGCAGGCGTGGTCGCCTGTGCCCTCGACCACGGCGATGGCTCCGGAATTGCGGACGGCGAAACGTTCGCCCGCCACGCCGCCGAAATAGGCCTCGCCCGCGATGGCGCCGTAAAGCACGGTGTTGCCGACGATGATGTTCTGCGTCGGGTCACGGTCGACATCGGGCTGGCGCACGATGATGCGGCCGCCCGACAACCCCTTGCCGACATAATCGTTGCAGTCGCCGGTAAGGTCGAGCGTGACCCCATGCGCGAGCCATGCCCCGAAGCTCTGCCCCGCAACGCCGTTGAAACTGATGCGGATGGTTTCGGGGGCAAGCCCGGCGTGGCCATGCGCGCGCGCGATTTCCCCCGAGAGCATCGCGCCCACTGCACGATGCACGTTGCGGATTGCGCGCGTCAGATGCACCGGTTCACCGCGCTTCAGCGCTGGTTCGCAGGCGGCGATGAGTTCATTGTCCATCGCGCCTTCCATGCCGTGGTCCTGCTCCATCGTCTGGCGCAAGGGGCTGACATATTGCGTGTCCACCCGGTGCAGCAGTTTCGACAGATCGATACCGTCCGCTTTCCAGTGACGCAGCGCGCGGCTGGTATCCAGGCGGTCGACCCGGCCCACCATCTCATCGACCGTGGCGAAGCCCATCTCGGCCATGAAGCCGCGCAATTCCTCGGCCACGAAGAAGAAGTAATTGATGACATGCTCGGGCGTGCCGGTGAACTTCTTGCGCAATTCGGGATTCTGGGTGGCGACGCCGACGGGGCAGGTGTTGAGATGGCACTTGCGCATCATGATGCACCCAGCCGCGATCAGCGGAGCGGTCGCGAAACCGAACTCGTCCGCGCCCAGCAGCGCGCCGATGGCCACGTCGCGTCCGGTGCGCAGGCCGCCGTCCACCTGCACCGCGATCCGGCTGCGCAGGTCGTTCAGCATCAGCGTCTGCTGCGTTTCGGCAAGGCCGATTTCCCACGGGCTGCCCGCATGAGTCAGGCTGGTGAGCGGGCTGGCCCCGGTGCCGCCTTCATAGCCCGACACGGTCAGATGGTCCGCACGCGCCTTGGACACGCCGGCGGCAACGGTGCCGATGCCGACTTCGGACACCAGCTTCACCGAGATCCGCGCCTCGCGATTCACATTCTTCAGATCGTGGATCAGCTGCGCCAGATCCTCGATGGAATAGATGTCGTGATGCGGCGGGGGCGAGATCAGGCCGACGCCGGGCGTGGAATAGCGCACGGCGGCAATGGCCTTGTCGACCTTGTGCCCCGGCAATTGCCCGCCTTCGCCGGGCTTTGCCCCTTGTGCCATCTTGATCTGGATATCGTCGGAATTGACGAGATATTCTGTCGTCACGCCGAAGCGGCCCGAAGCGACCTGCTTGATCCGGCTGCGGCGGGAATCGCCATTGGGCATCGGCTGGAACCGATCGACCTCCTCGCCGCCTTCACCGGTATTAGACCGCCCGCCGATGCGGTTCATGGCAATGGCGAGCGTGCTGTGCGCCTCAATACTGATCGAGCCATAGCTCATCGCCCCGGTCGAGAACCGCTTCACGATTTCCTCTGCCGGTTCGACATCCTCGAGCGGAATGGCATGGTCGGCCTTGCGGAACTCCATCAGCCCGCGGATGGTCAGCAGCCGTTCCGACTGTTCGTTGATCGTCTTCGCATATTCGGCGTAATTGGCCGGATTGTTGCCGCGCACCGCGTGCTGCAGATTGGCCACCGTGGTCGGCGTCCAAGCGTGATCCTCGCCCCGCAACCGGTACTGGTAGATGCCGCCGGTATCCAGCATTCCGCGATAAAGCGGATTGTCACCGTGGGCGAGGCTGTGCCGCCGCACGGTTTCCTCCGCCACCTGGCGCAGGCCGATCCCTTCGATGCTGGTGGCGGTGCCGGTGAAATAGGCGTCGACGAAAGGCGTTGAGAGCCCGACCGCGTCGAAGATCTGCGCGCCGCAATAGGATTGATAGGTCGAAATGCCCATTTTGGACATGACCTTGAGGATGCCCTTGCCGATGGCCTTGACGTAGTGCGCCTCGGCCTCGGCGGCGGACAGATGCGGGAACTTGGTTGCGCGCAGATCTTGCAGCGTCTCGAAAGCGAGATAGGGATTGACCGCTTCGGCGCCGTAGCCCGCCAGCGCGCAGAAATGATGCACCTCGCGCGCTTCGCCGGTTTCGATGACGAGGCCGGTCTGCATCCGCAGACCCTGCCGCACCAGATGGTGGTGCACGGCCGATGTCGCGAGCAAAGCGGGCATCGGCACGCGGTCCTCGCCTTGCGCGCGGTCCGACAGGATCAGGATATTATGGTCTAGCAGCACGGCATCGGTGGCCGTCCAGCACATTTCCTTGATCGCCATCTCCAGCCCGTCGGCACCGCTCGCCGCATCCCAGGTGATGTCGATGGTGGCGCAGCGAAACGCACCGTCCAGCCCGCTTTCGACCGAGCGGATCTTGGCGAGGTCGCGATTGGTCAGGATCGGCTGCGAAACCTCCAGCCGCTTGTGCGAACCGGCATCCTGCCCCAGCAGATTGGGCCGCGGGCCGATCATCGACAGCAGGCTCATGACCAGTTCCTCGCGGATCGGGTCGATCGGCGGATTGGTCACCTGCGCGAAGTTCTGCTTGAAATAATCGTAGAGCAGCCGCCCCCGGTTCGACAGCACCGCAATGGGCGTATCGGTGCCCATCGAGCCGATCGGATCGTCGCCATTCACCGCCATGGGTTCGAGGAAGCGGGTGATGTCCTCCTGCGTATAGCCGAAGGCCTGCTGGCGCTGCAGCAGGCTGGCGCGGTCCTCGGGCACTTCGGAGAGTTCAGGCTCGATATGGCTGAGATCTTCCAGCTTGTACTGCGCGCTGGCGAGCCATTCCTCGTAAGGCTCCGCCGCGGCGAGATCGGCCTTCAGTTCGGCATCCTCGATGATCCGGCCCTGTTCGAGGTCGATCAGCAGCATCTTGCCGGGCTGCAGCCGCCATTTGCGCGTGATGTCCTCTTCCGCAAAAGGCAGCACGCCGCTTTCGGATGCGAGGCAGACGAGGTCGTCCCTGGTCACGCAGAACCGGGCCGGGCGCAGGCCGTTGCGGTCCAGCGTCGCGCCGATTTGACGGCCATCGGTAAAGGCGACCGCCGCAGGCCCGTCCCACGGTTCCATCAGCGCGGCGTGATATTCGTAGAATGCGCGGCGGGCCGGATCCATCAGCGGGTTCTTGGCCCAGGCCTCGGGCATCAGCACCATCATCGCATGGGCAAGGCTGTAGCCGCCCGCGACCAGCAGTTCGAGCGCATTGTCGAGGCTGGCCGTGTCGGACTGGCCATGCGGGATCAGTGGCCACATCTTGTCGAGATCGGCGCCCAGCAGCGGGCTTTCCATCGTGCGGCGGCGGGCATTCATCCAGTTCACATTGCCGCGCACCGTGTTGATCTCGCCATTATGCGCGACGAAACGGAACGGGTGAGCCAGCCGCCAGCTGGGGAATGTGTTGGTCGAAAAGCGCTGGTGAACGAGCCCCAATGCCGAGATGCAGTCGGGATCGCGCAGATCATCGTAGAATGAGCCGACCTGCGTCGCCAGCAGCAGCCCCTTGTAGACAATGGTGCGGCTGGAGAAGCTGGGGATGTAGAGTTCCGTGAGGCCTGGCAGGTCGTGCTTTTCGGCCAGCTTCGCCAGCGGGTTCTGCGTCTGCTTGCGGATCACGACCAGCTTGCGTTCGAAGGCATCCTGATCGGCGCAGTTTTCGCCGCGCGCCACGACGCACTGGCGGATGACCGGCATGGAGGCGACGACAGCGTCACCCAGGCCGTCCTGCGTCACCGGAACATCGCGCCAGCCCACGATCCGCTGGCCTTCCTTGGTGACGAATTTTTCCAGCTGCTCGGTCACGAAATCGCGCGAAGTCGCATCCTGCGGCATGAAGCACATGGCGACGGCATAGTGTCCGACCGGCGGCAGATCGTGCCCGTTCTCGTCCGCCCATTTGCGGAAGAGGGGGTCGGGTATCTGCAGCAGGATGCCCGCACCGTCGCCCAGCAGCGGGTCGGACCCCACAGCGCCGCGATGGTCGAGATTGGCGAGGATCCCCAGCGCGCTGGTGACGATGGCGTGGCTCTGCGCGCCCTTGATGTTCGCGATCAGGCCGACGCCGCAGGCATCATGCTCGTTGCGCGGGTCATACAGCCCCTGCGCAGCCGGTTGCCTGTTACCTGGTGCCTGTCCCATTCTTTCCATCCCGCCAACCCGCTCGCTCTCCGGGCCGCCCACCCCGGCGAACCGGGAGCGAGGCGCCGGAAACGAAGCGCACGTAATTGCGCTGCCTCAAGCAGCAAATATATCGCGAAGGGGCTTATTGAAGAAAGGAACGGTTTTTTGCAACTGCGAGATGGCGCAGTTCGCCTTTGGCCGCCGATAGAAATTCCAAAAGCGTGTGGGCAGGGCGAACCCGCGCCGCACCCGCAGGTTCAGGCTGCTCCGCTCATCCGTTGCAGCTTCTCAAGCGCATCACGCAGGGCCTTTTCGCTGGCTGCGGGATCGGGGCGGCGGGGCGGCGGCGCGGTCGAAGGCGCAGGGCGCGCGCCGGGCAGGCTGTGCAGATTGTCCGGCGCATCGAACGGCCTTGCGCTTGCGCGCGCGCCTCCGGCGTCCGGGTCCTGAGCCAGTCGGCGTGCAAACGGGCGCGGGTCCTGACCTGGGAACGTCACCACAGGTTCCGTGAAATCACCGTCTCCTTGCGCCAGCTCATCGTCGATCCGAACGGTTTCACGCCCGGTCTCGAGCGGGCGCTTCATGGCCAGGAGTGAACTGAAACCGTCAAAATCATCGTCCGAGTCATCTTCCTCGTCATCGCTGGCTGCGATTGCCATTGCGACAGGATCGGCAAGAGCAGCGGGCACCTGCATGCCAGAAGTCTCTTGGCCGGAAGTCTCTTGGCCGGAAGTCTCGGGGCCGGAAATCTCGGGAGGACCGAACAAGCGGTGCGAGCCTGAAAAATCGATGCGGAAATCGTCATCCGCGCCCTCGTCCTCGGCCGCCTCTTCTGCAAAGACAAGCGGGCGCAAGGCGGCCGGAATATATTCGGCTTTCGATGCCCTGAAAGTGCCCTCTTCATGCTCGGCGTGCGGGGGCTGGAGCGAGGCTTCGGGCTCCCGGTTCGGTGGCGATGTTTCGTGATCGGAACCATCGCGGTGGTCGACAAAATTGCCGGCCGGACCGCCGTCGGGCTCAGACAAATCTGCCGGGAAATCCTGATGATCTGGAAGCGCGGCGCGCAGAAGGGTGGCATCGCCTGCCGGCTCGGGCCGGCCCCGGCCCTGCAGCGAGCGTGCGAAGCGGTCCACCAGTTCCGCAAGGCTCATGTGTTCGAACGGCTTGTCTTCCCGTGACGCCGCTGCTTCCTGCGCCTGGTCTTGTGCTGAAAAGCCCTTTTCGTACGCAGGCTCCGGGTCAGGGAAGGTAATCTCCTCCGGCTTGGCAAATGCGCCGAGGTCCAGCGTATCGTCACGATCTGCGGCAATCTCGACCTGGTCGGCGAAGTCGTTGCCCGGCAGATCAGGTGCGAGCGTTTCGCTGTCGGGAATAATTTCCTCAGTCTCTTCGTGCAGCGAGAAATGCGGCTGCGCCGCCGCAGTTTCCCCGGACACGGGCGCGCTGCCGAGATATTCACTGCGGCCGCTATCCCCGGTGAGTGAAAGAGACCGGCGACGAATCCCGAGCGGCCGGTCGGCAGGCTCGGCATCGGCATCCAGGGGATCGTCCAGCCGCTGGGATCCCAGTTCCGCATGTGCGAAAATGGGGCGCTTCAGCGGTGCATCGGGATGGCTGTCGCCCGTTCGCAGGAGCGGCGCGAGCGGATCGCGTTCGCGCGGAGCATCGGCCGCTTGCAAGCGGGCGACCCGCCGCGCGATCAACAGCCCCAACAGGCCGCCGACGATGGCTGCAAGGCTCGCTATTCCGATCCGCGCAGATACGCCGAGCGGCGGTGCGGCGGCAGGAAGGATTGCACCCAGATTGGCAGCGCGGCTGACAGATTCGAACAGGGCCACGGGCAGGATCAGGCTACCGAGCCCGAGCAGTGCGGCAAACCACAGGGCGACGATCGCCGGAAATGCCGCGTGGGAACTGATCGGTGCCTTCGCCGGGCGCGATCTTCCGCTGCTGTGTCTTGCCTCGCCTGTCATCTGCTCGCCCAATTCATAACGTCCCTGTCGCTGCACCGCGAGGGTCGCCCCTCAAGGCCGGTCCGGCGCACCCATGCTCATGCGGCTGCGCGGCTCTGCCTTGCAGCATCGGCTAACAAGCTTTGGTAAACGGTTTGATAATTATGCACATTCTTTGCCCAGTCATGCCGCGCCGCGACATGCGCCTGTGCGCGGGCACGCATCGCACCCCACCTCGCCCGGTCGGCCCAGCAACGCGACAGCGCCTCTGCGCAGGCGGCCGGATCGTCCGGCGGAAACAGGATGCCGGTCTCGCCATCGCGGATCAGTTCGCGGTGGCCGCCGACGTCCGATGCAGCGACGATGCGCCCTTGCGCCATCGCCTCCAGCGGCTTCAGCGGCGTCACCAGTTCGGTCAGGCGGCTGGCCTTGCGCGGATAGGCGAGGATGTCGATCAGCGAGTAATATCGCTCCACCTGGTTATGAGGCACCCTGCCTGCAAAGATGACCGAATCGCCAGGGCCGAGCGCTGCCGCCTGCACCTTCAGGGCATCCTCGCGCGGGCCGCCGCCGACCAGCAGCAGCCGGGCATCGGGCGATTTTTCGCGCAGCAGCGGCATGGCGGCGACGAGATCGTCCAGCCCCTCGTAATCGTAGAAGCTGCCGATGAAGCCGATAACAGGACCATCGTCTGATACACCGCCGAGACCCAGTTCCTGCGCCAGACCGTCACTCCGCTTCGCTGGCTCGCCGAATAGCGACAGGTCCACGCCGTTGGGCGAAATGCCGATCTTGCCCGGCGGAAACCCCCGCGCGATCAGATCGTCCCGCAGGCCGTGGCAGATGGTGAAAACCGCATCCGCGCCCGCGACGACCCGGTTCTCGAACTGCCGGGTCATGCGGTACTTCAGCGATCCGGCGCGGCCCAAACCGTTGCCGACGGCGGCATCCTCCCAGAAGGCGCGAATTTCATAGACGAGCGGCAGATCGAATTTCCGCGCAACCTTGAGTCCGGCCATGCCGCACAGGAAGGGGGAATGGGCGTGCAGGATGTCGGGCTTCCAGTCGCGCACGACCCGCTCCGCTGCCTCTGCGAAACGGGCGACTTCCCGCCATTCGCGGATCGCTGGGGGCCCTTCCGCTACGCCCGGGGTGCGATGGAAGATCAGCCCGTCGCTCTCCTCCACTGACGACAGAGTGATCGAATGGCCGCTTTCGTGGCGCAGTCCGGTCAGCCCGCGCACATCCAGACCTGCCGCCTGCTGCGCCTTCAAAATGGCGCGCGTGCGGAAGGAATAGCCGCTATGCAGCGGCAGGGAATGATCGAGCAGGTGAAGGACGCGAGTCATGGATGGCCTATGACATGACAGACTTAACGCCGCGTCAACCGCAATCTGGTAGCCGCACGATCCATTTGCATTGCAGACCCTCTCTGGAGAAAGCGTTTCCTTGATCGACTATTTCGCCCTCGGCCTGACGCATCTGCTGATCGCGATCGCCGCGATTCGGCTGTTGTCGCGCGGCGATCTGGATCGGGTAGAGGATGCGGAAGCCACCGGACTAGAGACATCCCGTCCGCCCAGACGCGAAAGGCCGCGCTAGGCGATGCTGGATCTCGCGCTGTTCGCCTTCATCATGGGGCTGCTTGCCCTTGGAGTGAAGCGCCCGTTCCTGTGGGTGCTGGCTTATATCTATATCGACATCCTGGCGCCGCAGAAGATCGGCTGGTCGCTGACGGCGGCGCTGCCTTTGTCGCTCATCGCCTTCTGCGCGGCCTTCGCGGGCTGGCTGCTGGCCGACAGCAAGCGGGGTAGCCGCTTCACATATCGCCAGTTCCTGATGGTCCTCCTGCTGATCTACAGCGGGTGGACAACGCTGAACGCCGATTTTCCGGAAGCCGCGCTGGAGAAATGGGGTTGGGTCTGGAAGGCGCTGGTCTTTGCCATATTCCTGCCGCTGACGCTGACCACGCGCTTGCGGATCGAGGCGGCGGCGCTGGTCATGCTGCTGACGGCAGGGGCGATCATCATTTCCGGTGGGATCAAGACGGCGCTGGGCGGCGGCGGGTATGGCGGGCTGCATCTCTTCGTGAACGACAATAGCGGCGTATACGAAAGCTCCACGCTGGCGACCATCGCCGTGGCGATCATCCCGCTGGTGCTGTGGTTCACGCGGCATGGCACCATCTTCCCGCCGGACTGGCGAGTGAAGACCTTCGCTTATGCGCTGATTTTCGCCTGCCTGCTGATCCCTGTCGGAACGGAGGCGCGAACGGGCCTCCTGTGTATCGCTGCGCTTGCGATGCTGCTGCTGCGCGATGCGCGGCGGCGGTTCCTGTACATTGCCGGAGGGACGATGCTGGCGCTGGCGGCGCTGCCGTTCCTGCCGCAAAGCTATTACGAGCGGATGGCGACCATCGGCGAATACAAAGGCGATGAATCCGCCTCGACCCGCGTGGCTGTCTGGGATTGGACGCTGGATTACGTCGCGCAGAAGCCGCTCGGCGGCGGCTTCGATGCCTATCGCGGCAATAGCTTTACCTATGACATTCCAGTCGTCACGGGGGAGGGCAATAACCGCTCCATCCGTTCGGAAGCAGTGACGGACGAGGCGCGGGCCTATCATTCGGCCTATTTCGAAGTTCTGGGCGAGCAGGGCTGGCCGGGGTTCCTGATCTGGATCGCGCTGCAGGTGAGCGGGCTGTGGCAGATGGAGAGGCTACGGCGGCGCTGGCGGATTCCGGAACACCCTTCAGTGAAGAAGGGCGGCTCGCAAGCGCCCGAGCCTGCAGCCATCGACACATGGCAGGCTCCGCTCGCCAGCGCGTTGCAGCTGGCGCAGATCGTCTATCTGGTCGGCGCATTGTTCCAGGGCATCGCTTATCAGCCGTTCATCCTGATGCTGATCGGGCTGCAGATCGGCCTCTGGAGCTATTGCCGGCAGCGCGAATCGACGGCGCGCAACCGCCGTCCGCCACCGTTCGCCCCGGGCGCGGACCGGACTGGCCTGACGCCTTCCGCATTGCCGTAACGGCAGCGCAGCGCGCGTTGCGCTCCGCCGGATGATGCGCCATGAAAGCGCAGCAATTCACAGGATAAGAGGAGCCAAGGCATGAGCCCGCAGGACATTCAGGCAAAGACCGGCGAGAATATCGGCACCAGCGAATGGGTCGAGATGAGTCAGGAACGCATCAACCAGTTCGCCGAGGCGACCGGCGACCACCAGTTCATCCATGTGGACGAGGAAAAGGCCAGGATGACGCCGTTCGGCGGCACCATCGCCCATGGGTTCCTGACCCTGTCGATGATCCCCTATCTGACCGCGAACAGCGACGTTCCGCGCGTCGACGGCATCAAGATGGCGGTGAATTACGGCGGCAACAAGACGCGTTTCATCTCGCCCGTCCGTTCCGGCAAGCGCATTCGCGGTCACTGGAAGATGCTCGAGATGAACGAGAAGCGCCCTGGCCAGTGGCAGCAGACGGTGGAAATCACCATCGAGATCGAAGGCGAGGACAAGCCCGCCCTCATCTGCGAATGGATGACGCAGTATTTCCTCTGATCGCTTCCACTCCCTTCACACCATCACATTCGACGAAAGAGGTAAATCATGACACGCGACGCAGTGATCGTATCGACCGCCCGCACTCCCATTGGCCGCGCTTACAAGGGCGCCTTCAACGCTACTCCGGGCGCGACGCTCGGCTCCTATTCCCTGAAGGCCGCGGTCGAGCGCGCCGGGATCGAAGGTGGCCAAGTCGATGACGTCGTCTGGGGCAGCGCGCTGCAGCAGGGCGCGCAGGCCGGCAATCTCGGCCGCCAGGTGGCGCTGCGCTCGGGCCTGCCGATCTCCGTTTCGGGCATGACCATCGACCGCCAGTGCTCGTCGGGCCTGATGAGCATCGCGACCGCGGCCAAGCAGGTCATTACCGACCGCATGGACATCGTCGCCGCCGGCGGTCAGGAATCGATCAGCCTGGTGCAGACGAAGGAAATGCGCGTCATGCCCGACCCGCAGCTCCTGCAGATGCATAACGCCATCTACATGCCGATGCTGCAGACGGCGGAAACCGTGGCCGACCGCTATGGCATCAGCCGCCAGCGCCAGGACGAATACGCCCTGTCCAGTCAGCAGCGCACCGCCGCCGCACAGGAAGCGGGCAAGTTCGACGACGAAATCGTCGAAGTGACCACCACGATGAAGGTGCAGGACAAGGAATCGGGCGAAATTTCCGACAAGGAAATCACCCTCTCCAAGGACGAGGGCAATCGTCCCTCGACCAATATCGAAGGCCTGCAGAAGCTGAACCCGGTGCTGCCGAACGGTTCGATCACAGCCGGTAACGCCAGCCAGCTTTCCGACGGGTCAAGCGCCAGCATCGTCATGGAAGCGAAACTGGCCGAGAAGATGGGTCTGGAACCGCTGGGCCGCTATGTCGGCATGGCCGTGCACGGGACCGAGCCTGACGAAATGGGCATTGGCCCAATCTTCGCTATCCCGCGCCTGCTCGAACGCTTCGACCTCAAGGTGTCGGACATCGGCCTGTGGGAACTCAACGAAGCCTTCGCCGTGCAGGTGCTCTATTGCCAGGACAAGCTGGGCATCGATGGCGACATTCTGAACGTGAACGGCGGCTCCATCTCCATCGGCCACCCCTATGGCATGACGGGCGCACGCTGCACCGGCCATGCGCTGATCGAAGGCAAGCGTCGCGGCGTGAAATATGTCGTCGTGACCATGTGCGTGGGCGGCGGCATGGGCGCAGCGGGTCTGTTCGAGGTATTCTGACCCACGCCGCACCTTGCACGCAGAAATGAAAAAGGGCGGCCCCGCAAACGGGTGCCGCCCTTTTCTTTTGCGGAGGAATCGCCGGGAGTTCGGCCCGGGCCTGATGCCTCAGGCTTGCTCGGCCATGAAGGCTTCCACAGTCGGCGCTACCTTGCCGCGCCACTTGCTGCCGTTGAAGATGCCGTAATGCCCGGCGCCTTCCGCCAGATAATACTGCTTCTTGGCGCCTTCCAATCCGGTCGCGAGCCCGAGCGCCGCCTTGGTCTGGCCGATGCCGGAAATATCGTCGCGCTCGCCTTCGACCGCCAGGATCGCCGTCTTGTCAATGGCGCCGAGATCGACCCGCTGGCCGCGGTGGGTGAAGGTGCCTTCGGGCAGGGAGTGAGTCTGGAAAACCTCCTCCACCGTCTGCAGATAGAATTCCGCCGTCATGTCGGCGACGCTGCGGTATTCGTCGTAGAAATCCTTCGACAATTGCGCGCTTTCGTCGTCGCCTGCGGTGAGGTGCTTGAACATCTCGTAATGGCTCAGCATGTGATTGCCGAGGTTCATGCTCATGAAACTGGCGAGCTGCAGGAAGCCCGGATAGACGCGCCTTCCGGCACCGGGATAGCTCATCGGCACGGTCGCGATGACGTTCTGGCGAAACCAGCTGAGCGGGCGGTCCATCGCCAGATCGTTGACGGTCGTCGGTGATTTCCGCGTGTCGATGGGGCCACCCATCATCGTCAGCGTGGCGGGCGTGGCGGGGTGATCGTTGCCGTTCATGATTGCCGTCGCGGCCAGAGCCGGAACCGAAGGCTGGCACACCGCCATGACGTGAGGCGCGCGGCCACCATCCTCCTGCGCAATATGGGCGATGAACTCGATCAGGTAATCGATGTAATCGTCGAGGTCGAACTGGCCCTCGCTCAATGGCACCAGCTTGGCGTCGTGCCAGTCGGTGATGTAGACTTCGCAATTCTCGACCATCCGTTCGACCGTGCCGCGCAGCAGGGTGGCGAAATGACCGCTCATCGGGGCGACGATCAGCAGGCGAGGCGCGTCCTTTGGCAGACCTTCGCGGGTGAAGCGGAGCAGGTCGCCAAACGCCTTGTGCATGACGACGGACTGCGTGATCGCCCGGGCTTTTCCGCCGATCTTCACGCTCTCGATACCGAATTCGGGCTTGCCGCGAGTCTGTGCTGCATGGGCGAACACTTCGAGCGCGCTGGCGGCCATGGGGCCCAGCCCGTTGTAGCCGATCGGCAGGCGCGGGTTGGACAGAATCTCGGCGCTGATGGAGGCGATGGCGCTGGCGCTGGATAGCCAGGCACGTTGCAGTTCATAGGCGTGATACAGCATTTGGCGGCCCCTGGAGAATGAATTCAGTCTATTGTGCAGTGCAATATGCGCATCGGAGTTGCTATTTGCAACTTGCCTTGCGGTTTTGGCCACAATGTCGGGCGGGCGGTCTCTGGATTTCGAGCCGCCAGGGGGCTAGAGGAAGCTGCGATGGATCATTCCGAAACCGATCGAGCCGGTAGCGACGATTTCACCCTCTCCCGCGTGCACTCCCGCGGGAAAGGGGAGGCGAACTCCGACGCGCTCCGCCAGGCGAAGGATGCCGCAGAGCCGCAGGATTTCGGCAATGAGGCGGATGCTCAAGCTGCCGAGCCGGACCCGGACGCCAAGGCGAAGTCGCTTGGCCCCTTGCGGATGGTCTGGGACCATGCCCGCCAATATCCGCGCCAACTGGCGTTTGCCTGGGCTGCCCTGCTCGTCAGCGCGCTGGCGACGTTGGGCATCCCCGCTGGTCTGCGTCTCGTGGTCGATCGTGGGTTCGCCGAAGGGGGTGACCCTGCCGATATTGCCCGCTGGTTCCGTTACCTGCTGATGATCGTGATCGTGCTCGGCATCGCCACGGCCTTCCGCTTCTATTTTGTCAGCTGGCTTGGCGAACGCGTGGTGGCGGACATTCGGAGTGCGGTGCATCGGAACCTGATGCGGCTCGCCCCTGCCTTTTTCGAGGAGAATTCGCCCAAGGAGATCTCCTCGCGCATGACGTCGGACACCGCGATCATCGAACAGGTGGTCGGCACCACCGTTTCGGTTGCCCTGCGCAATGCCATCATGGCGATCCTCGGCACGGCCTATCTGTTCTGGCTGGCCCCGGAACTCAGCGTCACCCTGTTCATCGCCATTCCGGTCATCATCATCCCCATCGTCCTGTTCGGGCGGCGGCTTCGCGATGTCAGCCGGTCGAGCCAGGACCGCGTGGCCGATGTGGGCGCGATGGTGTCCGAGGTGCTCGGCGCGATGAAGATCGTGCAGGCCTTCGGGCAGGAACGCCGCGAAGGTGCGCGCTTCGGCGAGGCGGTGGAGGCGACTTTCGACACGGCGAAGAAACGCATCCTGATCCGTGCGGTGATGACCGCGATCATCATCACTCTCGTCTTCGGCGCGCTGACGCTGGTCATGTGGCGCGGCGCGCTGATGGTGGTGAGCGGTGACCTGAGCGGCGGCACCATCGTGGCCTTCGTCATCGCGGGCATCATCGTGGCGGGGGCGTTCGGAGCCTTGACCGAGGTCTATGGCGACCTGCTGCGCGGCGCCGGTGCCGCCAGCCGGCTGGACGAATTGCTGCGCCAGGCTCCCACCATCGCTCCGCCTGCTCGTCCGCTTGCCCTACCGATCCCGCCGCGCGGCAGCCTGTCCTTCCGCAATGTGACCTTCCGCTATCCCACCCGGCCCGAAACCGCCGCGCTGGTGGATTTCTCGCTGGAGGTGGAGCCGGGTGAAACCGTCGCCATTGTCGGCCCCTCGGGCGCGGGCAAGAGCACGATCTTCCAGCTGGCGGAACGGTTTTACGATCCCCAGGCAGGATCAATCCGGCTGGACGGCGTCCCGCTCACCGCGGTCGATCCTGCCGAGATCCGCCAGCGCTTCGCTTTCGTGCCGCAGGACGGGGTGCTGTTTTCCGCCAATGCCCGCGACAATCTGCGTTATGGTGCTTGGGACGCGTCGGAGGATTCGATCCTGGACGCGGCCAGGGCCGCCAATGCGCTACACTTTCTGCAGGAACTGCCGCAGGGCCTCGACACCTATCTGGGCGAGAGCGGAACGCGCATGTCGGGCGGTCAGCAGCAGCGGATCGCCATTGCCAGGGCATTGCTGCGCGATGCGCCCATCCTGCTGCTGGACGAAGCGACCAGCGCGCTGGACGCGGAAAGCGAACAGGCGGTTCAGCAGGCGCTCGACCGGCTGATGCAGCACCGCACGACACTGGTCATCGCGCACCGGCTGGCGACCGTCCGCAAGGCCGACCGCATCGTGGTGATGGAGGCGGGACGCATCGTGGAGCAGGGCACCCATGCGGAACTGTCGCGGGCAGGCGGCCTCTACGCGCGGCTCGCCTCGCTGCAATTCGCCGATGTAGGCGCCTCGTCCTGAGGCAATGGGATTTCACGCGGTGAAGCGCAGCTGCGAGCAATCGACCAACGGCTGTCATCATTCGACAAGCAGATACGCAACAGAAGCACACGAGGTGCGATCGATGCTATACTCCGCCGCATCTCAGCCTTCGTTCAGCATCGCTTTGCTAACAAGGTTCAGAAATAAATAGAAAGATTGGGAAAACATGCTCAGATCTATACTTGCAGCCGGCGTCTGTGCCGCCGCACTCGCCACGGCCAATCCGGCCCTGGCTCAGACCGACAGCCAGAGCACGGCACGAGCCGCGGCAATGCCGACCGTCGATTACGGTACCTGGGGTGTAAACCCCTCCAGCCTCGATCCCGCTGTCGATCCCGGCGACGACTTCTTCGAATATGTGAACGGCAAATGGGTCGCGGAAAACGAGATTCCTGCCGACAAGTCGCGTTACGGTTCGTTCGACGCGTTGAACGAGAAGTCGCGCGAAGATGTCCGCACGCTGGTCGATGAATTGGTTGCGTCCAGCCCCGCGCCGGGCACGCAGGAACGCCGCATCGTCGATGCCTACAACGCTTTCGTGAACACGCAGGCCATTGACGCTGCCGGCCTCGCCCCCGCGCAGCCTTACCTGCAGAAGATTTACGGCGCCAATTCGCTGAACGAACTCGCCATGCTGTTCGAACAGCCGGGCTTCCCCTCGATCATCGGTGGCGGTGTTACGGTCGATCAGAAAGATCCGGACGCCTATATTCCGGCGCTCGGCTTTTCGGTGATGGGTCTGCCCGATCGCGATTATTACCTCGTCGACAATGAGCGGAACGAAACCATTCGCTCCGCCTACAAGGATTACCTGACTTTCCTGCTCGGCAAGGCTGGCTACGAAGATCCCGAGGCATCCGCCGAAGCCGTTTACGAATTCGAACGGCAGGGCGCTCTTCGCGAATGGGACCGTGTTGCCCTGCGCAACAGCGACCTGACCTACAACAAGGTCAGCCGTGCCGAACTGGCGCAGATGGCCGGGGATTTCCCACTCTCCACCGTGCTGTCGCAGATCGGCCTCGACGACGAGCCGTATTTCTCCGTCTCGCAGATTCCGCCCAGCGCGGAAGAAGCCGAGCAACTGGGCCTGACGCCCGAAACGCTGGCCGGTATCGGCGGCGGTGTTCCCGGCATGATGGAACTGCTGACGCAGACGCCGCTCGCGACGCTGAAGGCCTATATGGCCGCGCAGTTCCTGTCGTCCAACGCCAGCGTCCTGCCGAGCGAGATCGACGATGCGCGCTTCGCCTTCTACGGCAAGACGTTGTCGGGTACCGAGCAGCAGGAACCGCGCTGGAAGCGGGCCATCTCCAACACGCAGAGCCAGCTCGGCGAAGTGCTGGGCAAGGCCTATGTCGACCGCTACTTCCCGGCCGAGAGCAAGGCTCAGATGGACGAGCTGGTCGCGAACCTGCGGCTCGCGATGGCGGAAAGCCTGAAGGAAAACGCCTTCATGGGCGCGGCGACCCGTGAACAGGCAATGGCCAAGCTGGCGTCCTTCAACCCGAAGATCGGCTATCCCGACGAGTTCGAGACCTATGAAGGGCTCAACATATCAGGCAACGATCCGCTGGGTAACCGCCTTGCGGCACAGGATTGGCAGCAGAAGGACAATCTGGCCAAGCTGGGCACGCCGGTCGACAAGACCGAATGGTTCATGCTGCCCCAGACGGTGAACGCCTATTACAACCCGACCTTCAACGAGATCGTGTTTCCGGCGGCCATCCTGCAGCAGCCCTTCTTCGGGCCGAATGTCGATCCGGCCGTGAACTACGGCGCGATCGGCGGAGTCATCGGCCATGAAATGGGCCACGGCTTCGACGATCAGGGCGCGAAATACGATGCGTCCGGCAAGCTGCAGAACTGGTGGGCGGAAGAAGACCTCGCCCGCTTCGAAAAGCTGACCAGCGCGCTGGCTGCTCAATATGATGCGTACTGCCCCTATGATGCAGGGGAGACCTGTGTGAACGGCAAGTTCACGCTCGGCGAGAATATCGGCGATGTGGGCGGGCTTTCGATGGCATACCGCGCCTATCGCCTGTCGCTGGACGGCAAGGAAGCGCCGGTGATCGACGGTTTGACCGGCGACCAGCGTTTCTTCCTCGCCTGGGCGCAGGTCTGGCGTTCGATGCAGCGTGAGGAAATGGGACGTCAGCGTCTGCAGACCGATCCGCATTCCCCGGAAATCTACCGTGTCAACGGCGCGGTGCGGAATCTGGACGCATGGTACAAGGCGTTCAACGTGACGCCCGACGACGAATTGTACCTGCCGCCGGAAGAGCGCGTGCGTATCTGGTAAGGCACAGAATACAGGAATAACACGGGGCGGTGCGGGTCAGCTTGACTTGTGCCGCCCTTTCCTTTTGACGAAGCGGCCATGAACCTGACCGTCACCGCACTCCTGCTCGGCCTGCTCGAAGGGGTGGCCGAATTCCTGCCGATCTCCTCGACAGGGCATCTGATCCTCGCGCAGACCTTCTTCGGCTATGACCCCGGGCAATGGCGGCAATTCAACATCGTCATCCAGCTCGGCGCCATTCTGGCGGTCGTCGTCACCTACTGGTCGCTATTCTGGGACATGGGAACGGGGCTGCTGCGGCGCGAGACGAAGGCGCTGCTGTTCACCCGCAACATATTGCTCGCCTTCATGCCCGCGGCCGTGATCGGCCTGCTGGCGGAAGATGCGATCGATGCGATGCTGGAAAGTCCGCTTACCGTTTCCGTCGCGCTGATCCTGGGCGGGATCGCGATCCTCGTGCTGGAGAAGACCATCACTCCCAAGGAAGATGTAGGCGTCGAAGGCCTGTCCTGGCGCATGGCGATCGGCGTCGGGTTCGTGCAGTGCCTCGCCATGATCCCCGGCACCAGCCGGTCAGGCGCCACCATCATGGGCGCCCTGGCGATGGGAGTCGGGCGCAAGACCGCGGCGGAATTTTCCTTCTTCCTCGCTGTGCCGACCATGCTGGGCGCGGCGACGGTGAAGGTGGTGGGCGATCCCGCATTGATGGCGGGCAATGCCGTCATCGGATGGGACGAGATCGCGGTCGGCTTTACCGCCGCATTCATCGCCGCGATGATCGTGATCCGCGCCTTCGTGGCTTATGTATCCAGGCACGGGTTCAAGCCCTTCGCCTGGTATCGCATCGTTGTCGGCAGCGCATCGCTGGCCTGGCTTCTGTTGGCGTGACCTTTCCCTGACTGGCCCCTCTTACGACGCGGCGTAGCGGAATGGGCGATTGTTGCAATCTTGCAACATTCGTACTTTTCGGCGGAATTGCGGGAAACAAGCAGCTATTCAGCCATTATCCTTGTCAGTTGATAAAGGATAAGAAATGGCACTTTTGTTGCTGATTGCCGTCGGCGCTATTCTGGGCTGGCTTGCGGCAATCATCCTGCAGTTGAATGATTTTCAGGGGCTGGCCCTGAACATCGCCGTGGGCATCGGCGGTACGCTGTTGGCTGGTGTCCTGACCAACAGCGAATCCATCCTCTACGGCATCAGCGGCACTGCCCTGCTGCTCTCCGTAATCGGAGCAACCGGTCTTCTCATCGCGATCAACGCATTACGCAAGATCATCGCGCACTGAAACCAAATTACCGGCCCGATTGCTGCTGAAACTGCTCTTGTTCGAATAATGACTATGGCGAAGTTACCTGTCAGACCGGGCTTGCACCGCTCCCGCGTCCACCGCGCAGCAGATATTCCTGTGTTCCGTGCTGCACCACATTGTCGACATCGATCACCGCCGAATTGGCATAGGTGAAGGCAGGCGGCAAAGCGCGATACAGCCGGTCGAAATCCCGTTCCACCGTCTGGCGGTAGAGATCCTCGAAGCTTTCGATAACGAAATAGGTCGGCTGCAGGTCGCTGATGACGTAATCTGTCCGCATCACGCGATCGACATTCAGCATGATGCGGTTGGGCGAAGCTGCCTCGACAGCGAATTTGACCTCGGTCGGACCTGACAGGATGCCAGCGCCATAGGCGCGCAACTCGTCGCCTTCCATCATCAGGCCGAATTCCACCGTGTACCAGTAGAGCGCGCCCAGCGCTTTCAGCCGATTATAGCGCATCGCCTTCCAGCCGGCCTTGCCATATTCCTGCATGTAATCGGCATAAACGGGGTCGGTCAGCATCGGCACATGGCCGAACACGTCGTGAAAGACGTCGGGTTCCTGAATGTAATCGAAGGTTTCGCGCGTGCGAATAAAATTTCCCGCCGGGAACCGCCGGTTGGCCAGGTGCCAGAAGAAGACGTGATCGGGTATAAGCATAGGGACGGGCACGACGCTCCACCCGGTCAGTGCATCCAGTTCTTCAGACAGGCGCGCGAATTCCGGAACGCCGCCACGCCCGAGGTCCAGCTTCTCCAGACCCTGCATGAAGGCCGTGGCCGCGCGCCCCGGCAAAACGCCCATCTGGCGGTCGAACAGATCGTCCCAGATCGCATCGTCATCGCCGTCATAGGACGCCTGCGAAGGCTCCAGCCAGTCGGCGCCGAGATGCTCGGGCTTCTTCAAAGGCGCGGTGAACACGTCCTCCGGCATTTCGGGGAGGGCGGAAAAGTCGCTTTCGGGTTGTACGATCGTAGCCATGATGCGCGGGTTTCTAGCACCCCTGTGCAGGGGTGACAAATGCGATGAAGCCCGCTTGCCCGTCAGGCGGCGCGCTCGATGATCGCCGCCAGCCCCTGACCGCCGCCGATGCACATGGTCTCCAGCCCGTATTGGACCTTCCGCCGCTGCATTTCGTGAGTCATGTCGGCCAGGATGCGCAGGCCCGTCGCGCCGATCGGATGGCCGAGCGAAATGCCCGAACCATTGACGTTGAGAATGTCCATGCGGGCATCGTCCCTGGACCAGCCCCAGCCCTTCAGAACCGCCAGAACCTGCGCCGCGAAGGCTTCGTTGAGTTCGATCATGCCGATATCGTCCCAGCCCATGCCGGTCTGGCGGAACAGGCGCTCGACCGCAGGCACGGGGCCGATGCCCATGCGCGACGGGTCGCAGCCCGCCCCGGCCCAGCCGGTGAACCAGGCGATGGGTTCGACGCCCATCTCCTCCAGCATATCCTCGCCCACCACCAGGCAGGCGGCGGCCGCATCGTTCTGCTGGCTGGCGTTCCCGGCGGTCACGATGGCATCTGGATTGGTCTTGCCCTCCAGGGCGCGCAATTTGCTGAGCGACTCCACACTCGCGTCGGGGCGGACGCCCTCGTCACGGTCGAAGATTACCGGTTCGCCCCGGCGTTGCGGAACGCTGACGGGGACGAGGTAATCGTCGAACTTGCCCGCGTCCCACGCGGCGGCGGCATTGTGCTGCGACCGGACCGCGAAGGCATCGGCTTCCTCGCGCGTGATGCCGTAATCCTTGGCGAGATTCTCGGCAGTCTCGATCATGCCCGCAATGACACCGAAGCGTTCGATGGGCTGGCTCATTACCCGCCCGCGTGTCAGCCGGTCGTGCAGGGTGACGTTGCCCGCGCGCACGCCGTCGCGCAGATCGGTGGTGTAATGTTCGACATTGGACATGCTTTCGACGCCGCCCACTGCCACCATGTCGGCATTGCCGGTCTGGACCATCATCGCCGCATTGGCGAGCGCCTGCAGGCCCGATCCGCAGCGGCGGTCGAGCTGATAGCCCGGCACTTCCAGCGGGAGATCGGCGGCCAGCCACGACCAGTGGCCGATGCAGGGTGCCTCGCCGCTGCCATAGCCTTGGCTAAAAATGACATCATCGACTCGCGCGGCGTCGATCCCGGTGCGTTCGACCAGCGCCTTGAGGATGATCGCGCCGAGTTCGCCTGCCTCGAGCGGGGCCAGCGCGCCGCCGAACTTGCCCACGGCGGTGCGGATTGGGCTGACGATGGCGGCACGGCGTAAGGGGCGGGTGGTCATGGCAAATCCTTTATCTGCGAGGCGTCATGGGCGATGTTGCGATCGACAAGGTCACCGATCACGCGCGATGACAGGCCGAGCCTTTCTGCGAGCACCTGTTCGGTGTGCTGCCCGTTGCGCGGCGCGGCGGCGGGCCGGCTGCGCGGCGCCCCCGCTAGATTGGCGAAGGCGCCGTTGGCGGGATAGTCGAATCCGCTGGGATTGGGTGGCGACGTGCCGAACAGCGGATTTTCGGTAACCAGTTGCGGATCGCGGGCGGCCTCGTAGGGCGTGCGATAGCGGCTGAAAGTCGCGCCTGCCGCCTCCAGCGCGGCGAGTACGTCGTCCGAGGTGCGGGAAGCGATGCGCGGTTCGACCAGCGCGAACAGTTCTTCGCGGTGAACGTAGCGATTGTGATCGCTGGGCGCGAATTCTACCCCGTGCATTGCTTCGATCTCCGCGACCTCAGCCGCGATATTCAGCACCGAGACGATAGCGTTCCATTGCTTTGAAGTGAGCGCGGCGAGCATGATCCGCTCCCCGTCGCGCGTGGTGAAATCGCGGCCCCAGGCACCCCAGATATCGTTGCCCTGCCGGTCGCGGTCGCCCTGCTGATACAGCACCTCGGCAATGCCGCCGAGCATACCGACCGTGCCGATGGCGACATCGCCCAGCGGCACGCGAATTTCCCCGCCGCCGCCGCCCGCCTCACGTTTGCGCAGGGCGGCGAGCAAGGCGAAAGCGGAATAGGCCCCGGTCAGCAGATCCCACGCGGGCAGGGCATGATTGACCGGGTGTTCGCGCCCGTCTTGGTCCTTCTTGCCGGTCAAATATGGATAACCGACGGCGGCGTTGACGGTGAAATCCATCGCCTGGGCGCCATCGGCCCAGCCCATGATCCGCAGGGTGATCATGTCAGGATCGCCATGCGCCACAACATCATGCGACAGGAAGCTGTTCTGCGGAAAATTGGTGATCAGCTGCCCGGTGGCGCGGGCCAGTTCGACCAGCAGTTCCCGCCCTTCGCCGCTGCGCAGGTCCAGCGCCACGCTGCGCTTGCCGCGATTGAGGTTCTCCCAGGCAAGCGAATGGTTCTCGTCCGTTACGTGATAGCGCGTGAAGTCCGGCCCGCCGCCGATCTGGTCGACACGCACGACATCCGCGCCCATCTGCGCGCAATAGAGCCCTGCGGTGGGAGAGGCGACGAAGCTGGACGCCTCGATGATCGAAAGGCCGGAAAGCATGTCCTGCATGACGTGCGTTTCCCGCCCTATCTTTGCGCCCCGGCGGCGAAGTCGCGCAGCATGTTCTTGGCGATCACCAGTTGCAGGATCTGCGTGGTGCCTTCGTAGATCGTGTAGATGCGGCTGTCGCGATAGAAGCGCTCCGCCTCATATTCCGCCAGATAGCCCGCGCCGCCATGCACCTGCACGCAGCGGTCGGCGATGCGGTTGCACATTTCGGAACAGAACATCTTCGCCGATGCGGCCTCGATGATGCTCTTCTCCTTCGCATCCACCCGCGCCGCCGCATCGCGCAACATGCATTCCCCGGCATAGAGTTCGGCCCGGCTGTCGGCCAGCATCGCCTGGATCAGCTGAAATTGAGAGATCGGTTCACCGAATGCCTGCCGTTCGGTCGAATAGCGCAGCGCGGTGTCGAGGATGCGCTTGCCATAACCGCAACTGGCAGCGGCGATGGACAGGCGGCCATTGTCGAGGCTCTGCATGGCGAAGCGGAATCCCTGGCCTTCCTCGCCGCCTAGCAAGGCGTCTGCGGGTAGGCGCACGTCGTCGAGCATGACGTCCGCGATGTGGCTGCCGGACTGGCCCATCTTCTTGTCCGGCTTGCCGACCGACACGCCATCCGTGTCCATCGGCACCAGGAAGGCGCTGACATGGGCGTTCTTGGGCTGGTTCTCTTTCGAAGTGCGGGCCATGATGAGGCCCAGCTTCGCATGCGGCGAGTTGGTGATATAACGCTTGGTGCCGTTCAGCACCCATTCGTTGCCATCCATGCGCGCGGTGGTCTGCATCGCGGCGGAATCGGAGCCCGATCCCGGCTCCGTCAGGCCGAAGCAGGCGATTTCGCCAGCGGCGAGGCGGGGCAGCCATTCCTGCTTTTGCGCTTCGGTTCCGCCGTTCTTCAGCGCGGAACAGACCATGCCGATGTTGATCGAGATGATCGAACGATAGGCAGGCAGCGCATAGGACAGCACGCGGATCGTTTCGACATATTGCGCCGTGTTCATCGCCGCACCGCCATATTCTTCCGGCATGGTCAGGCCGAACAGGCCCATGTCGCGCATCTCGTCGAGGATGTCCTCGGGGATGCGGTCGTTTGCGATGATGTCTTCCTCGGCCGGGATCAGCCGTTCGCGGACATAGCGTTCAAGCTGTTCGATGAACTGTCCGAAGGTCTCCTGGTCCATTCCGTGCTCGGCCATGGGTAATCCTCTCTCGAATCGTTTCAGGGGGTCGCTGTTTTCGCAGCTTCGGCTGGTGTGTCGGCGGCGTCTTCGGGCCGTTCGCGCAGCATCGTTGCAGCCTCTTCAAGGGCGCGCGCTTCGTCGGGGCCGACCTCGTCCACCACGCTTTCTTCAGCCGCTGGGGCGCATCCGGCGACAAGCGTCAGCAATGCGGCGAGGCCGGCCGGGGGTGCAAAGCGAAGCATTGCGGCCACCATAGCGCGCGATGGGCAAAGGAAAAGCGGGGGAATCGCTGCTGCGACGCCCCCGCTTCCGATCCTTTCGTGCCGACGCTACGGCACTGGCGCTTCACGCGGGCAGATCGCCGCGTAAAAATGATGCGCTGCTTATTCCATCCGGTCTTCGGCGGTGGCGGTCGCGGCCTCGGCGGCTGCGGCCTGCGCGCGAGCGGCGACATCCGCGGCGCTTGTCGCAGCGGTCTCGGCGCGCACCTGCTCGCTTTCGGTCACGGCAGCCGGGTTTTCCATGGTTTCGGTATCGATGACCGGCTCGTTGATGGCGGGGTCGGCGACGGGGGCTTCGACAATTGGAGCCATCGCATCGTCTGCCGGGATCTCGACATTGTCGGCCATCGCTTCTTCGTTGGCATCGTCGGCGGAACCGCAGGCGGCGAGGGCGAACAGCGTGGCCGAGGCAATGGCGGCGCGAGCGAGTTTCTTCATGGGGGCAATCTCCGTAATGGTAAAAGAGGGTGCCGCGCCGGTGTGTGCACTACCGCCGCAACGTGCAGCGCCTTGTAGCGGGGCGAAAAGCTGCTGGAAATGCAAAAAACGCGCGCCGCGCCATTCACCCCCAGCCGCCGATCTGTCACAGGCGGCAGATGGATTCCCCCTCGTCCGACATTGCCCCATCGCCAGGCAGCGCCCCGCCTTCCGAGATTGCCGCGCGCGAGGCCCTGCGCCGCATCTTCGGGTTCGATGATTTTCGCGGAGTTCAGCCGCAGGTGGTCGAACGTGTGCTGGGCGGACAGTCCACGCTCGCGGTCATGCCGACAGGCGCAGGCAAGTCCCTGACCTACCAGCTTCCGGCGACGATGCTGCGGGGCACCTGCCTCGTCATCAGCCCGCTGATCGCCCTGATGCACGACCAGTTGCGCTCGGCACGCGAGAACGGCATCCGCGCCGCCACGCTGACAAGCGCCGATGCCGATTGGCGCGAGACGCAGGATGCGTTCCGGGCAGGCGAGCTGGATCTGCTCTATGTCGCGCCGGAACGGGCGAGCCAGCCCGGTTTCCGCGACATGCTGACCGCCGCGCCGCTCGCCCTGTTCGCCATCGACGAAGCGCATTGCGTTTCCGAATGGGGCCATGATTTCCGCCCCGATTACCGCCAGCTGCGCCCCCTCATGGATGCATTCCCCGATGTGGCGCGCCTGGCACTGACGGCAACGGCGGATGCGCATACCCGCGCCGATATACTGACGCAGCTGGGCATTCCCGAAGCAGGTTTGATCGTCGCCGGGTTCGACCGGTCCAACATAACCTACGCCATCCGCCCGCGAGACGGCCTGCAGCGGCAATTGGCACAGGTGATGGCCGATCACCCCGGCCCCGGCATCATCTACGCCCCCACCCGCCGCAAGGTGGAGGAACTGGCGGACAGCCTCGCATCCGCCACGCAGCGAGACGTTCTGCCCTATCACGCAGGGCTGCCGCCCGAGCGCCGCGCCGCGAACCAGGCTGCTTTCGTCGCGAGCGAGGACATGGTGATGGTCGCCACCATCGCCTTCGGCATGGGCATCGACAAGCCCGATGTGCGCTTCGTCGCTCATGCGGGCATTCCGAAGAGCATCGAGGCCTATTACCAGGAGACGGGCCGCGCCGGCCGGGACGGCGATCCGGCGCAGGCAGTCATGCTGTGGGGCGCGGGCGATTTCGTGCAGGCGCGCAGCCGTTTGCAGGAACTGGACGCCGCACGGCAGGCGGGGGAGCGCACGCGGCTGGACGTGCTAGCCGGGCTGGTGGAGGCGCCGGGTTGCCGCCGCGCCATTTTGCTCCGCCATTTCGGCGAAGACCCGCCGCCGCAATGCGGCAATTGCGACAATTGCCTGAACCCGCCCGCGATGGTGGATGCCAGCGAGATGGCGCGCAAGCTGCTCTCGGCGGCTTATCGGACAGGGCAGAGCTTCGGCTTCGGCCATCTGCAGAAGGTTCTGACCGGCGCGTCGGACGAACGGATTGAACAGCGCGGGCACGACCGGCTGAGCGTGTTCGGCATCGTGGATCCGGGCGAGGCGCCGCTGCTGCGCCCCTTGGCCCGCGCCTTGCAAGCGCGCGGGGCGTTGGTGGCGACCGATCACGGCGGGCTGGCGCTGGGCGGCGATGCGCGCGCGATCCTGAAAGGCGAGCAGGCGGTGGAGATGGTCCTGCCGCCGAAGAAGGAGCGGCGCAGCGGCAGGGGGCGGGGCGGGGCGCGGGACAATGCCGCGAACCCGGTCGGGGATCCGCTGTTCGATGCCTTGCGCGAATTGCGCCGCGAACTGGCGCAGGAGGCGCAGGTGCCGCCCTACGTCATCTTCCACGATTCCACCCTGCGCGAGATGGCCGCGAATCGGCCCGACAGCCGCGATGCCCTGTCGCGCATCGCCGGAGTGGGGGCAAAGAAGCTGGAAGCCTATGGCGACGCCTTCGTGGCGGCGATCCGCAATGCGGATTAGACCTGGAGGGATTGGGCTTGACACTCCGTTAACCATTCTCGTTCAGGTTGCCGTCCATGGATAAGCCCGCCCGAACCCCGCCGGAACGCGAACCTGCAGAGCGCATCTCGCTTGCGTGGCCGCTTGCACTGGCGGCGCTTGCCGTCGCGGCCATTCCGATGGCGGCGCTGATGGCGCAGGAGAACGCCGCGGCATTTACCGTCACCGAAACCGGGCGCGGCTTCGCCAATCTTCAGGACGCCGTCGATTCCATCGGCGATGCCACCGGCACGATCGCCGTCGCGCCCGGGATCTATCGCCAATGCGCGGTGCAGCAGGCGGGGCGCGTTTCGTATTTCATCGCCGGACCCGGCGCGGCGATCTTCGATGGCACGACCTGTGAAGGCAAGGCGGCGCTGGTGCTGCGCGGGCGCGAGGCAAATGTCGTGGGCCTCACCTTTCGCGGCATGGCCGTGCCCGACACCAATGGCGCCGGCATCCGGCTGGAGCGTGGCGATCTGACGGTGGCGCAAAGCCGTTTCGAAGACAGCCAGCAGGGCATCCTCACCGCCGACGATCCGGCCTCCGTCATCATCATCGACAAATCGACCTTTAGCGGGCTGGGCACCTGCGAAGGGGCGGGCGGCTGCGTCCATTCCATCTATGTCGGCGATTACGGCATGCTCCGCGTCACGCGCAGCCGGTTCGAAGCCGGCACCGGCGGCCATTACGTCAAGGCGCGGGCGGGCCAAGTGGAGATCGCGAACAACAGCTTCGACGATTCGCAGGGGCGCGGCACCAATTACATGATCGACCTGCCCGCAGGCGCTTCCGGTTCGATCACCGACAATTGGTTCGTGCAGGGCCGCGACAAGGAAAATTATTCCGCCTTCATTGCCATCGCCGCGGAACAGCAGAACCACAGCGCCGATGGTTTGCGGATCGCAGGCAATGATGCGCGCCTCGTACCCGATCTGGCGCGCAACACCACTTTCGTCGCAGACTGGTCGGGTGACCGGCTGGATATCGGCGAAAACCGGCTTGGCGTGGGGCTGCAGGCCTTCGAACGCCGCTGACTGGCCGGAAAGCCTGGCCGGAACCGCGCTTGCTCCCCGTCCGTTGACGGCAAAAGGAGTATGGCATGGCAGGCGGGTGGACGCGTGATGGCGCGGTTCAGGACCAGATCGACGACACGGTAAGCGACGCGGTTGCTGCCGCACGGGCGCGCATGGCTGCGGCCAGCGCCTCCGGTTTGGGGGCGAGATATTGCGACGATTGCGGCGAGGCTATAGCGGCAAAGCGGCGCAAGGCGCTCCCCGGCACCCGCACCTGCATCAATTGCCAGGGGACACGCGACGGACAGGTGCGGCATAGCGCGATGAATCGCCGCGGCAGCAAGGACAGCCAGCTTCGATGAGTATTGTGAGCAAACCCTTCGTCTGGTTGCAGCATGCCCTGCCCCATCATGGTCTGTCCCGTTTCGCCGGGCGCTTCGCCGCCAGCGAGAATCCGTGGATCAAGGATCTGCTGATCCGGCGTTTCATCCTCGCTTATGATGTCGACATGGGCGAAGCCGAACGGCCCGAGCGCGATTACAAGAGCTTCAACGACTTCTTCACCCGCACACTGAAGCACGACGCCCGGCCCATCGCCGATGCCTCGCGCCACATCGTCAGCCCGGCGGATGGCGCGATCAGCCAGCTTGGCCGCATTACCGACGGGCGCATCGTGCAGGCCAAGGGACGCGACTTTTCGGTGCGCGAATTGCTGGGCGGCGATGCCGATCTGGCGCGGCGGTTCCACAATGGCCAGTTCGCGACGATCTACCTGTCTCCGCGCGATTATCACCGCGTCCACATGCCCGTTTCGGGAACGCTGGCCAGCACCACCTATGTGCCGGGGCAGCTATTTTCGGTCAATGCCGCGACGGCGCAGGGTGTCGAGGGGCTGTTCGCCCGCAACGAACGGCTCGCCTGCATCTTCGATACGGAACTCGGCACGGTGGCGAGCGTGATGGTCGGCGCGATGATCGTGGCGGGCATCGAAACTTCTTGGTCCGGCCCGGTCGAACCGCATGGCAAGGCGCTGATCCGCTCCGTTCTTGCGGAAGCGGAAGGCGGGGAAGCGCCGTCCTACGAAGCAGGGGACGAGATGGGCAAGTTCCTGCTCGGTTCGACCGTCGTGCTATTGTTCGAGGAAGGCCGCATCGAATGGCTGGCCGACTTCCGCCCCGGCGACAAGGTGCGCATGGGGCAGGCCATCGCTCGCCGCCTGGACGCGGAATAGCAACGCGCGCCGGTTCAGCGCAGCAAATGCCCGGCGCGGTCGCGCTTGGTATCGAGATAGCGGGCGTTGTGCGGATTGGCCGGCAGCTGGTGTGCCACCCGCTCGACGATACGCGTACCCGCCTGTTCCAGCGCCGTGACCTTCGCCGGATTGTTCGTCATCAGCCGCACTTCCCTTATATTCAGCAGGTCGAGCATCCGCGCCGCGACCGGGAAATCGCGCGCCTCTTCGGGTAAGCCGAGCCGGCGATTCGCGTCCACCGTGTCGAAGCCCTGATCCTGCAATTTGTAGGCGCGCATCTTGTTGACGAGGCCAATGCCGCGCCCTTCCTGCCGCAGATACAGCAACACGCCCCAACCGCCATTCGCCGCTTCCTCTGCCATGGCGGCGAGCGCTGCATCGAGCTGCGGCCCGCAATCGCATTTAAGGCTGCCGAGGATGTCGCCTGTCAGGCATTCGGAATGCAGCCGGATCAGGGGCACGCGGTCGCCATTCTGCTGGCCGATGATCAGGGCAACATGTTCGCGCAGATCGTCGGGGCTGCGGAAGGCGACGATTTCCGTATCCTCTGCCGCTGCGACCGGAAGCCGGGCGCGAGTGGCGATGGCGAGGCGGGCCGGGTCGGCAAAGGCGTCGAGATCGGCGGGCGATACGGGCTGCGCCTCGCCTGCATTGGACGGATCAACCATGAAGGCGGGAAGAATGCCGGCGATACGCGCAAGTTCCAGCGCCGCGACCGCGGCATCGTGCCACGGCAGCGGGGCCGCGCGGAAGGGACCCTTCATGGGTGAGGCAAGATCGAGAGCGGGGTCGGCGACCGCCAGGGCGGCGGAGAGGTCGAAATGTTCCACGCCGGACATCAGCACCGGCGCGTGCGGCGCCGCGGCTGCGCGCTGGTTGCCAAGCTTCAGCGTCGCCGCGCGGGCCGCTGAGATGAGCAGGAACTCTGCTCTCGCTTGCGATGCAATCGCAGTTTCGACGGGCAGCAGGATACGCATTGCGGCTTGCGAGCCGTCCTGCGCCGCACATTCGACTGCAAGAGGCCAGCCGTGGCGCAAGGCATCGACCGCCAGCGCCACCCGGCGCGACGGGGAGGGGGACATGGACCCCGCCTGGCTCAGAGATCAAACTCCGTAACCAGCGGCACATGGTCGGAAGGCTTGTCCCAGTCGCGGGCGTGTTCGTGCACGCTATGCGCGACGGCTTGCCGGGCAAGCTGCGGGCTGGCCCACATGTGATCGAGCCTGCGGCCGCGATCATTGACCTTCCAGTCTTTCGAGCGATAGCTCCACCAGCTGAAGTAACGCTGTGGGTCGCGTATATGTTCGCGGCCGATGTCGCTCCAGCCGTGGGCGTCGCGAAATCTATTAAGCGTATCCACCTCGATCGGGGTGTGGCTGACGACTTTCAGCAGCTGCTTGTGGTTCCAGACGTCGCTCTCGAGCGGAGCGATGTTGAAATCGCCGACGATCAGGGTGGGGCAGTCGACCTTCTCCGCCCAACGGGTCATCCGTTCGAGAAAGTTCAGTTTCTGGCCGAATTTCACATTCAGCTCGCGGTCGGGAATGTCACCGCCAGCGGGCACATAAACGTTCTCGACAACCATGCCCTGGCCTGCGCCGCCCAGTTCCACGCCGACATGGCGCGCTTCGCCATTGTCCTGCCAATCATGGCGTGAATGTTCCTTCAATGGGATCCGGCTGACGGTGGCGACGCCATGATAGCCCTTCTGCCCGTGCACGGCCGTGTGGACGTAGCCCAGCTTTGCAAAGGCTTCGAAAGGGAAGGTCTCCTCGACTGTCTTGATCTCCTGCAGGCACAGGACATCGGGCGCTTCCTCGGTAATGAAGCGTTCGACGATCGGCATCCGCAGGCGGACGGAATTGATGTTCCAGGAGGCAATCTTTACCATGGCGCGGCGATAGGGCGGCAGGCGCTGCATGTCTATCGGGGAGGGAAGAAGCCGTGCGAAGGCGAGAGGATGCAAAAAACCCTCGCGCCGGGGGCAGTGGCACGAGGGTTCATTTGTCAGCGTTCGTCACGCTTTGACGAAACGATCTGTGTGGAGGTCAGGGCAACAGGGGGGAAACCCACCTCCGATCGCTTCGTCACCTGTTTTCTACGCCGCTCCGGCTTGCCACGTCATGAACGATCAGGGCCGTGTAACGCGTATGTGGAACAGTATAGCGGCCAGCGGTTCAGCGGGGGCGACGAGACGTTTTGCGCGGGTCGCGATAGGTGAAGGAATTGTCAGCAACCGACACACCGTAGCGATGGTTCTTCAGGCGAACCGTGGTGCGCTGGTTCTGCGCATCCAGAGTGACCCAGTTGGTCAGTTCAAGTCCGCCCGGCGCAGAAGCGTTCTTCGTGAAGATCATCGTCATCACGCCGAATTCCGGCTTGTTCGGGTCGCGCACTTCGACGCTGACCACATCGGAATTGCCGGTCGGCAGCAATTTGCCGAATTTCTTCACATCGCGCGATGGGTCGAGCAGCGCACCCAGCGGCGAATTGGCGATCGGCCAGCGCTGGACCTGGTTCACTTCGTAATCCACCAGCGTCAGCGATTTGCCGTTCGATACCACCAGCATGGGCACGCCCTTCTGGTATTCAAAACGGATCTTGCCGGGGCGCTTCAGCGTCATCACGCCATTGACGGATTGTCCGTTGCGGTCGGTCTGCGTGAAACTGGCGCGCATGGTGGTGATGCCGCGCAGGGCGGCGACGGCGCGGTCGAGATCCCCGGCTGCAGCAAGCGCCGGAGTAACCGGCAGCATCATGGCGGCATAGGGTACGCCGATGGCGAACGCGGCCGCCAGGGCGGCGCGCAGCGGCTTTTTGGCTATCGTGAGCAAGATGGGTGTGTGCAAGATAGGAATGCTCCGTGTCATTAGATGCCATACATGGCGACGAAGCGTTGAACCATCACTGAACCCTGCCGGTTCCGCAGGTTCATCATTCGGCATCGGCCCGCCCGCTGGCAGACCGGATCCGAAGCACCATACCCGCCGGTCAGGCGGGCATTCGCATCACTTGATCTTGGCTTCCTTGAACTCGACATGCTTGCGCACGACGGGATCGTATTTGCGGAAGGTCATCTTTTCCGTGATGTTGCGCGGATTCTTGGTCGTCGTGTAATAGAAGCCGGTGTCTGCGGTGGAGACCAGCTTGATCTTGACGGTTGCGGGTTTCGCCATGGCGCTATCCTGATGCTTTCGAGAAGCTGGCCGGAAAATGCCGCCAGCGAACTGATAGGGTAAACAACATCGGGCGACGCATCGCGCCGCCCCTCATATGCCCAGCGCCTTGGCGGACAGTCGCCCACAAGTCAAGCCGAAGGTCAGGCCCAAGGCTCGCGCGCGGGGCGGATCTCAATAGTCCACCTTGCCGCGCGAGGCCTTGATCGCGCCGCGGTTCTTCTTGCCGCGGATCCGCTTTTCCTTGTTGATCCGGTTGAGGCGGCTTTTCCTGCGCTGGCGCGGCTGGACATGGGCCTGCCGCAGCAATTGCCCCATGCGCTCGCGCGCCTCGGTCCGATTCGCATCCTGCGTGCGGTGGCTGCGTGCGGTCAGAACGATCTCGCCCCGCGCGTTCATCCGGTTGCCGGCGAGACCCTTCAGCCTGCGGAAGACTTGCGGCTGCAGGCGCAGCGCGAAGACATCCAGCCGCAACTGAACCGCCGTCGCCACCTTGTTCACGTTCTGCCCGCCCGGTCCGGAAGAAGCGATGAAACTCTCTTCCGCCCCTGCCAAAGCCTGGTCCAGCCATTCTTGGCCGACGGGACCGCCTTCACCCATCTGTGATGCCTGCAAACCCCAGTTCTGCAAATTCGGGCGGCGGAGGCGCGCTGGCGGCGATGTCGTCCTTGGCCTCGCGCGGGATGGTAAGGTCTGCCGCGTGCAGCATCATTCGCGCGTGTGGCTGCCGCTGGCCATACAGCGGATCGCCCAGCAGCGGCGCGTCCAGTCCCGAAGCTGCGTGTACGCGAATCTGGTGAGTCCGGCCTGTCTCCGGGCGGAATTCCAGCAGGCTGTTTCCATTCACAACCGCGATACGGCGCCAGAGGGTGACGGAAACCTTGCCCGCGCGCGCCGGGATCATGCGCCAGCCCTGCTTCTCGCTGCTGACTTTCGAGAGGGCGAGGGTGATCGTGCCCTCTTCCTCCGCCACTTCGCCCGCGACGATACCCAGATAACGCTTCGTGACCTGGCGATCCTCGAATGCGCGATTGAACCGCTTCAGCGCCTTCGGATTACGGGCCAGCAGCAGGCAACCGGAAGTATCGGTGTCGAGCCGGTGCACGATGGCGGGCGGGCGGTGAAACCCGAGCTTCAGCGCCTCGAAATGGTCGCTCAGCGCCGGGCCGCCCCGGCGCGGGGTTTCCAGCGGCAGACCCGCTGGCTTGTCGATGACGAGCGCCTCGCCGTCCTCGAACAGGATGGGTATGTTCATGCGAGTTCCGCTTTCATCATTCCGCGCAGGGCGTTGCCGATCCAGAACCCGCCCTCCAGATCCTCCAGCCGCAATTCGGCTTCGGTCGCGCGCCCCGATTCGATCAGGGCACGGCGCTGCACGCCGGGCAACAGGCCGAGATGAGCGGGCGGGGTGTGTAGAATTCCGTCACGCTGGACGAAAATGGACGTGAAGCTACCCTCGGTCAGCAGCCCGTCGTCGCGCATCATCAGCGCTTCCGCCGCGTCATTGTCATGGGCGACTTCGAGCGCATCTTGCCAGAAATGCCGATCGGTCGTCTTGTGCCGCAGCCGGAAATCGCCGCTGCCGGTGGGCAGGGGAAGGACAATGCAGCGGGCAGAGTCGGCAAGTGGCTCTGGCAGCGCCGAAGCCTCTAGTGAGGTGGCACCGCTCCGCGCCAGCATCAGGCGCAACCGGGCGGGCATCTCGAGTTCGAAGCACAGGGCATGGATCGCGTTGCGCGCGGCATGGCGGTCGAATGCGAAGCCGAGCGCCTCGGCGCTGTTCTTCATCCGCTCAAGATGCAATTCCAGCAGGGCGATGCCTTCATCGGGGTCGAAGCGCATGGTTTCCAGCAGGTCGAAACCCGGCGCCGCTCGCCGCGCGAAATCGCCCTTCAACAGCGCCTCGCGCCATTCGGGAAGCGCCTCGCTGTCGGCGACGATCGCGGACCCGACGCCCAGCACCGCATGGCCTTGCCCGTTCTCGACCGGCGTCAGGCGCAGGGTGCGGATGGCGACGTTGAACGCCGCATCCCCGCCATTTTCACCCGCAGGCCCGCCGATGCGGCCGATAGCACCGCAATAAGCGCCTCGCGCGCCGGTTTCGGTAGCGGCGATCAATTCCATCGCGCGGATTTTCGGAGCGCCGGTAATGGACCCGCAGGGAAACAGCGCCCGCACCAGCTGCATCACGCTCGTGCCCGGACGCAGCGTCGCTTCGACCGTGGAAACCATCTGGTGCAATGTCGGGTAGGTTTCTACGGCGAAAGGCTTCTCGACCTGAACGCTGCCGGGCACGGCGACCCGCGACAGATCGTTGCGCATCAGGTCGACGATCATCAGATTTTCGGCCCGATCCTTCGCCGAATTGCGTAAGTCCTCGGCCAGCGCCTCGTCCTGCTGCGGCGTTTCCCCGCGCGGGCGAGTACCCTTCATCGGCTTGGCACGGGCGGTATCGCCCTTCACCGACACGAACAGTTCCGGCGACAGGCTGAGCAGCCAGCTTGACCCGTCGAAGATCACGCCGCCATACCCCGCCTGCGATTCCGCGCGCAGGGCGGCGTAGATCGCCAGCGGATCGCCGCGCCAGCTGCCGGCCAGCGGGAAGGTCAGGTTGGCCTGATAGATGTCGCCATCGCGAATTGCTTCCTGCAGCGCAGTGAATTGCGCGGAATATCCGCCGGGCGCAATCTGCGGGTCGAGCGGTCCGAGGCTGTTTATACCTTGCGGCGAGCCATGCTGTTCCAGCAAGTCCGGCACTGCATCCGGGCTGAACGTCTCGCAATTGTCGAACAGGCCAAGCCAGACCAGCGGGCCACCTGCTCCGACACGCGCATCGGCTGAAGCGCGCAGGCGCGGTTCGAGGGCAAGGCCAGCCTCATAGGAAAGATAACCCGCCAGCGTGTGCCCGCTTTCGCGCCGCGCGGTGTCGGCTGCGGCGAGAACCGCTTCGACCTCGTCCGCCCGGCGCGCCACGAAGACCTGCGAAGGGCTGCTGTAAAGCTGCGCATCTGCCGCATTTTCGCGCCTTGCATCGTCGAGCAGGACAAAGGGAGCCGCATCCGCCATCCCGACCCATTTACCGCCTTCACCCTTCAAGTCGAGGGGCGGCGTGCAATCAGCGAAGCTCGGGCGGCCAATTTCTCGATCCGCGAGGCCGTCAGGGAATGCGTATCTCGGCCCGCAATCCTCCTTCCGACCGGTTGGCCAGGACCAGCTTTCCCCCGAGCGATTCTGCGATGGCGCGGGCAATCGCGAGGCCCAGGCCCGATCCGCCGGTCGCGCGGTTGCGGGATGCCTCGCCGCGGATGAAAGGTTCCATCATCGCGCCGATCTGGTCTTCCGCTATGCCCGGTCCTTCATCCTCGACGCGCAACAGGGCCGCGCCGCCTTCTTCTTTGACCGAAACCCTCGCCAACTCGCCATAGCGCAGGGCATTGGAGACGAGATTGCGCAGCGCCCGGCGAAGCAGGGTGACCTGAACGGGCCGAACGATGCGCATCATCGGGCCGAGTTCGACCTGTGCGCCCATGTCCTCGAATTCCTCGACAACCGCTGTCACAAGCGTCGACAATTCGGCCCTTTCCGGCGGCTGGTCGGAACGGCCGATGCGGGCGAGCGCGAGAATGTCGTCGAGCGTTTGCGAGAGATCGTCGATGCTCGCCGCCATTTTCCGCCGTTCGGCGTTGTCTTCCACCGTTTCGATGCGGACGCGAAGGGCGGCGAGCGGGGTCTTGAGGTCGTGCCCGATGGCACCGAGCATCACATCCTTCTCGTTCAGCATGGCGGCAATGCGGCGCTCCATCGCCTGCTGCGCGCTGACGAGCCGTTGCACGTCTTCGGGGCCACGAAGCTTCTCCGGCAGATCGTCCGGTAATTGCCCTGCCGGTGCGCGGCCGAAGTCGTCCACCCGGCGGGTCAGATCGGCCAGTGGACGGGTAGTTCGTCGCAATAGCAGGGCCAGCCCGCCGACAAGGACGAGGTAGATGATCGCCGTCTGCAAGACGATGCCGCGCCAGACACGCGGTTCGCGCCTGCGTTCCGGCTGGCGGGATACCAGCCATGTGCCATCATCGCGCAGGATGGCGGCCAGCATCACCTGGCGATCTGCGGCATCGGCGCTGCCTCCCCTCCCTCTGCGGGTCAGCCAGGCGAGAGAGGCGGGATCGTCGGCCACGGACGCGCGGCCCACCGCGATGTCTTCGAAAGAGATGTTCTGGACCTTGAGAATTTCACCCAGCGCGGCCTCCCGCGCCGGTTGGCGTTGCCCGGTCAGGGCGACGGGCAGGTTGGCGCTTGTCGTCAAGGGCGGACCGCGCCGTGCGCGGCGTGCACTTCTGTCGCTCCGCCGGTCGCGACTACGCTCCAATCCCTGCCCGGTCTCATGCGCGATGAAGCGGAAGGCGGCGGTGTTCAGCATCTCCGCTTCGCGCCTTTCCTCCGCAGCACGGTACAGCAGGACAGCGGAGATGCCCTGCGCCGCCAGCAGCGCCAGCGCCGTCCACAGCAGCACCTGCCCCAGCAGGCTGCGCGGCCACAGCCGAATCATTGCGCCTCTGCGCCTGCGCGCTGCACGTCGGCGGCGAAGCGATAGCCGCCGCCGCGCACGGTCTGAATATATTCGGGATTGCGGCTGTCCGCCTCGATCTTGCGGCGCAGGCGGCTGACCTGATTGTCGACCGCGCGGTCGAACAGATGCGCCTCGCGTCCCTGCACCATATCGAGCAGGCGGTCGCGGTCCAGCACCTGGCGCGGATGATCGAGAAAGGCGCGCAGCAGGCGGAACTCCGCGGTCGAGATCGAGATCATCGCCCCGTCGGGGTCGGTCAGGCGGTGCTTCAGCACATCCAGCCGGAATCCTTCGAATATATAGTCGCGATCCCCGCCTTCCGGCGCTGGCTCCTGCGCGCCCGGCAGGCGGTTCGCCCGCCGCAGGACCGAGCGGATCCGCGCCACCAGCTCGCGCGGTTCGAAAGGCTTGACCAGGTAATCGTCCGCGCCGATCTCGAGACCGATGATCCGGTCGGTGGCCTCGCCCTTCGCCGTCAGCAGGATGGTAGGAATGTTCCTCACCTCCACGAGGTGGCGGCACAGCGACAATCCATCCTCACCCGGCATCATGATGTCGAGCAGGACGAGATCGGGCGTTTCATCCACCAGCATGCTGCGTGCAGCGGCGGCGCTGGCGGCTTCCGTGACGGCGAACCCCTGGCGTACCAGATAGGCGGCCAGGGGTTCACGCAGGATATCCTCGTCATCGACGAGCAGGATGGCTGTTTCGTCGTCCGTCATGCCTTCACCTGACAAGCCGCGCGCGCCCGGGCAAGGATCAGTTCGCCGGTGATGCGCGGTTCGCCCGGTAAGCCTGCCGCATCGCTTCCCGCGCGGCCTTGCGCTCGGGGGCAGTGACGGTTCCATCATTGTCGGCATCGGCGGCAGCGAAACGGGTCATGGCTTGCGCGGTGAATTCCGCCTTGGTGATGGCGCCATCGCCATTCGCATCGACATTCTGCATCATGCCGCGTCCGCCCATGCGGGCCCAGCCGCCATGACGCTTGCCGCGCCGACCCTCGCGCATTTCGCCGCCACGCGCGCTGCGCATTGCGGCGAATTCCTCGCGGCTCAGGCTGCCGTTGCCGTCAGTGTCGATGCGGTCGAAGCGGGCGTTCTGGCGCGCCGCACGGTCGGCCTGGTCCAGCCTGCCATCATTATTGGCATCCATCCTGTCAAAGGCGGTGCTTGCCCGGGTCTGCGCCTCGGCACGGGTGAGGGTCTTGTCGCCGGTCTGGGCGACGGCGATGCTGCCGGTCGCGGCCAGCGACAGGATTGCGGCGGAAAGGGCGATTGTCTGCTTGCGCATAGTTCCTGGTCCTCTTGAAGATCTGGAGAGCTGCGACGTTCCGTTCAGGGGGGTAGGCCGGACCCGCCGCAACTCATGACACCCTTCTAGACCCCGAATGTCGCAGGCTTATGCCGCAATCGGCTGTCTCTGTCGCAAAGTGTCGCGGAGGCGCGGCTCCGTTCACCTGGTCGCAATCGCCGGAGGTTTGCAGGCGCTCAGAGCGGTTTGCAGGCATCCTCCATCCAGGCAAGGACATCGCCTGACAGTTGCGGCGCGAGGATCTCGCGGCATCTGGCGTGATAGTCGTTCCACCACGCCTTCTCGTCTTCCGTAAGCAGGCTCGCTTCCACCATGTCGCGGGCGATGGGCACGAAAGTGAGCGTGTCGAATCCGAGAAAGCGGCCCCCATCCGTCCCGAAGCCTGCCCCGTCCACTTCGCGCGCGACGGTCAGGATCAGGTTCTCGATCCGGATGCCGTATTCCCCGCCCTTGTAATAGCCGGGTTCATTGGACAGGATCATGCCTTCGTGCAGTTCCTGGCCCGTGCCGGGGTATGAACCCGTCATCTTGGCGATGCGCTGCGGGCCTTCGTGAACGCCGAGGAAGCTGCCGACGCCGTGGCCCGTGCCGTGGCCGTAATCCAGCCCGACCTGCCACAGGAACTGGCGAGCGAAACCGTCCAGCTCGCCACCTGCGGTGCCTTGGGGGAAAACGGCGCGGTCGATGGCGATATGGCCTTTCAGCACGCGGGTGAAGCGGTCGCGCACTTCGGCAGTCGGCTTCGCCTTCTCACCAGCCCCGGAAATCCACACCGTACGGGTGATATCGGTTGTTCCGTCGAGATATTGCCCGCCCGAATCGCACAGGAAAACGCTGCCCTGTTCGATGGTCAGGCTGCTTTCCTCGTCCACACGGTAATGCGGTATCGCGGCATGGGGTCCGGCGGCCGAGATCGTGTCGAAGCTCTGGTCCCGGAGCAGGCCGGTTTCATCGCGGAAGGCGCGGAGTTTAGCTGCAGCGGACAGTTCCGTTTCCTTGCCGCTCGTTGCCTCGGTGGCCAGCCAGTGCAGGAACTTCGTCACCGCTGCCCCGTCACGGGCCTGGGCATCGCGGTGCCCCTGCACCTCGACCGGGTTTTTGATCGCTTTCGGCAGGATAGTGGGATCGCGATCCGCGACCGGCTTCGCGCCAGCGGCTTCCAGCGCCTGGTAGATGCCCGCGACGCCGTAGTCCGGATCCACCGATACGGTCTTGCCCTTCATGTCGGCCAGCGCCCCTTCGAAGGCATCGCGCTGCCTGACGGTGACCGCATTGCCGAGGTGCTGGGTCAGTTCGGGCGTGATCTTTTCGGGCGCGACGAACAATTCGGCCGTGCCGTCCGCATGGGCGATGACATAGGACAGGGCGACCGGCGTGCGCTCCACATCCGTGCCGCGAATGTTCAGCAGCCAGGCGATGGAATCGAGCGCCGGAATGACTGCCGCGTCATAGCCTTCCTCTTTCAGCCAATTGGCGACCTCGGTGCGCTTGTCGGCGCTGGAGCGGCCCGAATGTTCATCGACATGGATGGTGGCGGGGGCCGACGAGGGCTGAGGCTGGTCTTCCCAGACTGCGTCCACGGGGTTCTGCTCGACCGGCACCAGGCTCATGCCCTTTTTTGTCAGTGCCTTTCCGATCCTGTCGGCCCAGCCCTTCGTGTGCAGCCACGCATCGTAACCGATCTTCGCGCCCGCCCCGGCGTTCTCCGCGATCCATCTGCCCATTTCGACATCGGGCACGAGGCAGTAATCGTAGAGCCGTTCGTCCACCTGATCGCGTACCTGAATGGTGTAGCGGCCGTCGATGAACATGGCCGCGCCCTTGCCGCCTTTGCTGCTGTCCTTCCGCAGCACGACCGCGCTGCCCGCCGATCCGCCGAAGCCGGTCAGCCAGGACAGGCGCTGGGCATAGCTGCCGATATATTCCGACATGTGTTCGTCGGAAATCGGGACGACGAAGCCGTCCAGCCCCTGACGCTGCAATTCTTGACGAAGGGAGTCGAGGCGGGCTTCGTGGGTCTGCATCAGCATGGCGGTCTGTCCTTGGTCTTGTTCTTTTGTCTCCATCTAACATAGGGGATCGGAATGACCGATACCACACCTGCAGGCCCGCCCGTCGCGGCCAGAAAACCGTCCAGCCTCAGCCATCACGGCATCGATGTGTCCGATGACTACGCCTGGCTGCGCGATCCCCTCTATCCGGAAGTGAAGGATGCCGAGATCCTGCGCCATCTGAAGGCGGAGAACGCCTGGTTCGAACACCGCATGGCACCCCATCGCCCGCTGGTGGACAAGCTGTTCGCTGAAATGCGGGGGCGCATCAAGGAAGCGGACAAATCCGTGCCGCAGAAGGATGGCCAGTGGCTCTATTGGGTCGAATATGAGGAAGGTGCCGAATACAAGAAATGGTGGCGGTGCCCGGTCGGCGAGGAACCCGGCGGCACTGGCGACGAGCTGATCCTGGACGAGATCGCACTTGCCGAGGGCTGCGAATATTTCCGGCTCGGGGCTATCGCGGTCAGCGCCGATGGACTGAAACTCGCCTTCAGCGTGGACGATAATGGATCGGAACGCTTCACGGCCCGCTTCCGCGATCTGGCCAGCGGCGAGTTGCTGGCGGACGAGATACCCGGCACGCTGTCCTCGCTGGTCTGGGTCGGGAATGATCGCGGGGTAGTCTACAGCCTCGCCAACGAACAATGGCGCACCGATAATGCGCGGCTGCACTGGCTGGGCGATCCGCTGGGGAGCGATGTCGAACTTTACCACGAGGATGACGAAGGCTTTCGCGTCGGTTCGAGCCTGTCGGCCAATGAGAAATGGCTCGTCATCGGTACATCGGATCACGAAACCAGCGAAGTGCGCCTGGTGCCGGCGGACGATCCGCTGGCGGAGCCGATCCTTGTCAGGGAACGGCGCAAGGGCGTGGAATACGAGGCGGACGAACGGGGCGGCACGCTGTTCATCCTCGCCAACGATACGCATGACAATTTCCGCCTGGCCACCGCTTCGCTGGACAAGCCCGGCGATTGGAAGACCCTGGTGGAGGGCAGCGATGAGATCTATCTGACCGGCCTCGACCTGTTCCGCGATTTTTATGCGCTCGAATCGCGCGTGGGCGGCCTCGATACGATCGAGATCCGCTATTACGACGATCCTTCGCGGATCGAGCCGATCGCCTTCCCGGCGGCAAGCTACACCGCGTCGCTGGGCGACAATCCCGAATGGGCGATGGAGCGGCTGCGCGTGTCCTACGAAAGCATGGACACGCCTGCGACCACCTTTGATTACATCGTGGCCGAGCGGCGGCTGGAGGTGCTGAAGGTCCAGGAGATCCCCTCGGGCTACGATGCTTCGCTTTACGAAACGCAGCGGCTTGAAATCGCGGCGCGGGACGGGACGATGATCCCTGTCAGCATCCTTCACCGCAGGGGCCGCGCGCCTTCCGGTCCGCTGCATCTCTACGGCTATGGCGCCTATGGCATCGCCATTCCGCCGGGCTTTTCGGTCACGCGCCTCAGCCTTGTCGATCGCGGTTTCGCCTATGCCATCGCGCATGTTCGCGGCGGCGACGATCTGGGGAGGGCATGGTACAAATCCGGCAAGCTGGAGCAGCGGATCAATACCTTCACGGATTTCGTCGATGTGGCGAAAGGCCTGGTGGAGCGCGGTTATACCGCCGCCGGGCGCATCAGCATCTCCGGCGGATCGGCTGGCGGCGAACTCATGGGCGCGGTGATCAATTCCGACCCTGAACTTTGGGGCGCCGTGGTCGCCCATGTGCCCTTCGTCGATGTGCTGGCGACGATGCTCGATGCGTCGCTGCCCCTGACGCCGGGCGAATGGGGCGAATGGGGCAATCCGATCGAGGACAAGGCCGCCTTCGACCTCATCCTCAGCTACAGCCCTTACGACAATGTGGCGGCGCAGGATTACCCGCCCTTGCTGGTGACGGCGGGTCTGAACGATCCCCGCGTCACCTATTGGGAACCGGCGAAATGGGTGGCCCGGCTGCGCGAGAAGAAGACCGATGCCAATGAACTGCTGCTCAAGACCAATATGGGCGCGGGCCACGGCGGCAAGTCGGGGCGTTTCCAGTCGCTGACCGAAACGGCAGAGGAATTCGCATTCATCCTCTGGCAGATGGGCCTTGCGGAACAGGAGGCGACGGGGTGAGCGCCCGCTTCACCCGCCGCTTCGAGGCAAAGCCCGAACATATCGACGAGCTTGGCCATGTGAACAATATCGTCTGGCTCGGCTGGGCGCAGGACATCGCTACCAGCCATTGGAAGGCTAGGGCGGACCCGGCCCATGTCGAGGCCTATTTCTGGGTCGTGACCCGGCACGAGGTGGATTATCGCGGTAATATCGGCGCAGGCGAGGCGGTCACGGCGGAGACATGGATCCCCGATGCACCTCGCGGCGCCCGCTTCGACCGCTGCGTCAGCTTTTCCGACGATGCCGGCAAGGTGTTGGTATCGGTGCGATCGACCTGGGCCATGCTGGACAAGGCCAGCGGCAGGCTGGTCCGCATCAGGCCGGACGTCGCAGCAGCCTTTTTCGCTGAAGAGTAAATCGGGTGAGCGACGGACTGGACACGTGCGTCCGGCCCGCCGCTTGCCTCATCAGGCCAGCAGGTCCGCGACCGCGTGATATTCATAGCCGAGTTCTTCGGCCACGGCGCGATAGGTCAGCTTGCCCTCATGCACGTTCAGCCCTTCCGCCAGATGCGGATTGGCCCGCATTGCGTCCTTCCAGCCCATCCGCGCGATCCGCAGGGCATGGGGCAGGGTGACGTTGTTCAGGGCATAGGTGCTGGTGCGGGCAACCGCGCCGGGCATGTTCGCAACGCAATAATGCACGATCTCGTCCACGACATAGGTCGGTTCGGCATGGGTGGTGGCATGGCTGGTTTCAAAGCAGCCGCCCTGATCGATGGCGACATCGACCAGCACCGCGCCGGGCTTCATCAACCCGAGCATTTCTCGCGTCACCAGCTTGGGTGCGGCGGCCCCGGGGATCAGCACCGCGCCGATGACCAGATCGGCCTCAGCCACTGCATCTTCCAGATTGGCCTTGTTCGAAAAGCGCGTGCTGGCCCGGTTTTCGAAGAAAGTGCCGACCTTGTCGAGAACATCGGGATCGCGGTCCATGATGGTGACCTGGCCGCCGAGCCCGACCGCCATCTGCGCCGCGTTAAAGCCGACCACGCCGCCGCCGATGACGACGACCTTGCCCGGCATCACGCCCGGAACGCCGCCCAGCAGCACGCCGCGCCCGCCATGCGCCTTTTCCAGAGCATTGGCACCGGCCTGGATGCTCATGCGGCCTGCAACCTGGCTCATGGGTTTGAGCAGCGGCAGCTGTCCGTTGGGCCCGGTCACCGTTTCATAGGCGATGGCGGTCACACCCGAATCAATCAGGTCGCGGGTCTGGTCGGGGTCGGGAGCAAGGTGCAGATAGGTGTAGAGGATCTGGCCCGATCGCAATTTGCTGCGTTCCTCCGCCTGCGGTTCCTTGACCTTCACCACCATTTCGCATTCTGCGAAAATCGGGTCGGGGCCGTCCACGATCTTCGCGCCTGACTCGACATATTGTTCGTCGGTGGCGCCGATGCCCAGGCCTGCGCCGCTCTGGATCCAGACCTCGTGGCCGTGATGCACCATTTCCTTCGCGCTTTCGGGAGTCAGCCCGACGCGATATTCGTGGTTCTTGATTTCTGTTGGGCAACCGATGCGCATCGCGACTCTCTCCTGCGGGGCCGGACGGCCCGGATTTGCGGGCTTCGTTACAAGTGAAACCGCCTTCCTTCAACCCATCGCAGGGGTCTGACTTGCCGGGCAAAGCAGGGGGAGCGCCGGGCAAGGCAGGCGAATGCGCCCGGTCTTTTTTTACAAAACGTCATAAGAGAGTCACACAAGGGACGCAGAGGCGCCACAAATACGTCATGGTAAAGAGGTTCCAACAGCGTGAAACTGGCATCGTCCTTAGCATTGCTCGCATCGGCAGCCGGGTTGAGCCATGCCGCATCCGCACAGGAAAGCGCGCCATTTCCTGCCCCGGACAGCTCGCAAACAGTCGCGCCGGGCGAAACTGCACCCGTCGTGACCGTATCGGATGGCGCAGGGATAAATGACGCCACTGGCTGGAGCTTCAAGCCGCGCGGCCGCATCCAGCTCGATGCCGGGGTAGTCGATACTCCGGACGGCTCCGGCCTGCCTGACGGCTCAGGCGAGGAAGTGCGCCGTGCGCGTCTTGGCTTCAGCGGAACCACTCCGGGCGATTTCGGCTTCAAGGTCGAGGTGGACTTCGCTAGCGGCAGCGTGGAATTCGCGGACGCAGTCATTACGCGCCAAGTGGGCAATGTCGAACTGACGGTAGGGCAGCACAACAACTTCCAGTCGCTAGAGGAAGTGACAAGCAGCCTGCACACATCGTTTCTGGAGCGAGCAGCGTTCACCGATGCATTCGGTTTTCAGCGCCGGCTCGGCGTGTCGGCGCAATATCTGAAGTCGGATTTGCTGCTGCAGGCGGGTGTTTTCGGCCAGCCGATCGATTCCGACGGGGACCGCGACTGGAGTTTCGACGCGCGCGCAGTCTACATGCCCAGGATCGGCGGTACCCAGTTGCACCTCGGCGGATCGGCGCACCGTGCGCGGCTGAACGAAGGCGAGGCGCTGCGCTTCCGCCAGCGGCCCGGCGTTCATTTCACCGATCAGCGCTTCATCGATACGGGCCGCTTCGCCGCCGAATCGGAAACCGGCTTCGGGCTGGAGGCCGCCGCCATCGCCGGCCGGTTCCATTTCGCGGCCGAAGGGTTCCGGCAAAGCGTGGATAGGCCAGTGGCTGCCGATGCCAGTTTCTTCGGCGGCTACGTCGAGGCCGGCTACTTCCTGACCAAAGGCGACCGCCGTGGTTACAAGGATGGCAAGTTCGACCGCATCCGTCCCGAACGCCCGGTCACCGAGGGCGGGGTCGGGGCTGTCCAGCTGAATGTCCGTTACGATTACCTCGACCTGGTGGACGAAGACATTGTCGGCGGCAAACAGAATGCTCTCGGCCTCGCCCTGATATGGGCGCCCACTGCCAACACGCGGCTGATGGCGGAGTACGAGCGCCTGTCATACGATTTCGCCGAACCCACGCTCACGGGCGATACCTCTTACAGGGTCGACGCTTTCGGCGTCAGGGCACAGTTCGACTTCTGAAGTTCTGTCGCAATTGTAGCCAAACTGTCATGCAACGGTCCTATTGGATCGCCATCCACCTGATTCACCCTAGGAAATTCAATGCGCCTTTCGCTCTCCATCGGTTTTGCCGCCCTTTCAGCCCTGGCCCTTTCCGCCTGCGGCACTGAAGGCGGCGCGACGCGCGATTCCGTTCGCGCGGTCGGATCTTCCACCGTCTATCCTTTCGCCAAGCTGGTTTCGGAAAGCTTCGCCCGTTCCAACCCTGGCATGAACAGCCCGCTGGTCGAATCGACCGGTTCGGGTGGCGGCATCCAGCTCTTCTGCCAGGGCGTCGGCACCAACACGCCGGACATCGTGAACGCATCGCGCCGGATGAAGGCGTCGGAATTCGCCACCTGCACGCAGAACGGCGTTACCGAGATCGTCGAACTGCAGGTCGGGCTCGACGGCATTGCCTTCGCATCGGCGCAGAACGGCATCCAGATGAATCTGACGCCGGAAATCGTCTATCGCGCACTGGCCGCCAATCCTTACGGCGAAGAACAGACCGCGAAGCTCTGGTCCGATATCGACCCCAGCCTGCCTGCGCAGCCGATCCTGGTCTACGGTCCTCCGTCCACCTCGGGCACGCGCGACGCGCTGAAGGAACTGATCCTCGAAGTCGGTTGCGAAGCTGGCCCCGGCATGGAAGCCATTAAGGAAAGCGACGAGGATCGCTACGATCAGATCTGCACCGAGGTCCGCAATGACGGCGCCTATGTCGATCAGGGAGAGCAGGACAATCTGATCGTCCAGAAGATCGAAGGCAACAAGCAGGCCGTCGGCGTTTTCGGCTATTCCTATCTCGAGGAAAATGCCGACAAGGTTCAGGGCCTGCCGATGAACGGCGTCATGCCCACCTATGACAACATCGCAAGTTTCGAATATCCCGGTGCGCGGCCGCTTTTCATCTATGTGAAGAAGCAGCATCTGGATGCCATCCCGGGTCTGCGCGAATATGTTGCCGAATGGGCCAAGAACTGGTCGCGTGACGGATTGCTGACTCGTGCCGGAATGATCGCTTCTCCCGACGACGTGATGGCGCAGAATGCCGAAGCCGCCACGAACTTCACCACTCTGACGGCCAGCGATTTGGGCTGACCGGCTCTGCGCCGAACGGCGCGAATGACAGACACTGCGCCCGCATATCTCGCACGAGATATGCGGGCGTTTTCTTTGCCTTTCGCCTGACGCTGGCAAGGGCGGGCGCGCTTCGCTAAGGGAGCGTGCATGCAATATGAATTTTCCGAATTGTCGCCCGCCGAACGCTACAAGCTGCTGGTGAACACCATTACGCCGCGCCCCATCGCCTGGGTGGTCACGCTGGATAATCTGGGCCGTACCAACGCCGCGCCCTATTCCTTCTTCAACGCCATGGGAGCCGACCCGGCGCTGGTGGTATTGGGCATCTCGGGCGACAATGCCCGCGCTGGCGAGGCACAGAAGGACAGTCTGCGCGTCATCCGCGAAACGGGCGAATTCACCATCGCCCTCGTCACGGAAGCCGATGCCGAGATCATGGTGATGACGGCGATCAACGCGCCTGCCGGCACCAGCGAACTGGAGTTTGCCGGTGTCGAGACGCGCCCGGCCCGCCATGTAAAGCCGCCGGTAATCGCGACCTCGCCGGTCACCTTCGAATGCCGGGTGTGGAAGATCATCGACACTTCGGACAATTCCGCCATCGTCATTGGCGAAGTGATCGCAATGGACATCGTCGATTCCGTCCTAAGCGAGGAAGACGGCAAGCTGCGCATCGACGCACCGGCGCTGAACTTGGTGGGCCGTGCCCATGGTGCGGGCAATTACTGGCGGGGGACCGACCAGATCGTCATCGACCGCAAGAGCTGGCCTGACGAAACCGCCTGATCGGAGCTGATAGCTTCAGCTTAAAGCGGGTTACCGTTCTCGTCGCGGTAGATGTCGCGGCGGCCGACATGGTTGGCGGGGCCGACCAGCCCGTCGCCTTCCATCCTCTCGATCCATTTCGCCGCGGTATTGTAGCCGACGCCCATCTGGCGCTGCAGCCAGCTGCCGCTCGCCTTCTGGTTTTCGAACACGATCTGACAGGCCTGCCGGTACTTGCGCTCGTCCGGATCGTCGCTGGCGGTCAATTCGTCGTCGAAGCCGAAGCCCCCGCCATCTTCGGGTTCTTCCGTCACCGCGTCGACATATTCCGGCTTGCCCTGGCCGCGCCAGTGGCTGGCGACCTGTTCCACCTCGTCATCGGAGACGAACGGGCCGTGCACGCGGACCAGCGCGCCGGTGCTCGGCTTGAACAGCATGTCGCCCTTGCCGAGCAATTGTTCCGCGCCCTGCTCGCCCAGGATGGTGCGCGAATCGATGCGGCTGGTGACATTGAAGCTGATGCGGGTGGGCAAATTCGCCTTGATGACGCCGGTGATGACATCGACGCTCGGGCGCTGCGTCGCCATGATGAGGTGAATACCGGCGGCGCGGCTCTTCTGTGACAGGCGCTGGATCAGCACCTCGATCTCCTTGCCGACAGTGACCATCAGATCGGCCAGTTCGTCGACGATCAGCACGATCTTCGGCAGCGCCTGGTAATCGAGCTGTTCTTCCTCGTAGAGTTCCTCGCCAGTTTCGGGGTCGAAGCCGGTCTGGACACGGCGGCCCAGCGGCTTGCCCCGGGCGGCGGCGGCCTTCACCTTTTCATTGAAGCCGTCGATATTCCTCGCGCCGATGCTGCTCATCTGCCGGTAGCGGCGCTCCATTTCCTCCACCGCCCATTTCAGCGCCCGCACCGATTTGTGCGGTTCGGTGACCACCGGTGAGAGGAGATGCGGAATATCATCGTAGCTTTTCAGTTCCAGCACCTTGGGGTCGATCAGGATCAGGCGGCATTCGGCCGGCGTGAAGCGGTAGAGCAGCGACAGCAGGATGCAGTTCAGCCCCACCGACTTGCCCGAACCGGTAGTGCCTGCCACCAGCAGATGCGGCATCGCGGCGAGGTCGGCCACGATCGGTTCCCCGGCGATGTCCTTGCCCAGGATGATGGGCAGCCCGTCGTCACTGTCGGCGAAGGCGGCGCTGGCGGCCAGTTCCTTCAGCACGACCATCTGCCGGTCGGCATTGGGTAGTTCGATCCCCATCACGGTCTTGCCGGGAATGGGCGAAACGCGGGCAGAGATCGCGCTCATGTTGCGGGCAATGTCTTCGGCCAGGCCGATGACGCGGCTGGCCTTTATGCCGGGTGCGGGCTCCAGTTCGTACATGGTGACCACGGGACCGGTGCGGACGGCGGTAATCTCGCCCTTCACGTTGAAGTCGTCGAGCACGTTCTCGAGCAGGCGCGCATTGCGCTCCAGCGCCATCTTGTCCAGCTTCGGCGCGGCATGCACGGGCGGTTCTTCCAGTAGGCCGAGGCTCGGAAGCTGGTAGTCGGCCGCGAACATATCCGTCTGGCGCGGCTTTGGCGTGCGGGCCGCGGCTGGGCGCACGGGTGCCGACGGATCGGAGATTTCGGGCGACCGGCGCGGAGTGTCCGGGATATGCTCACGCCGCGGCTCTCCGCGCGCTTCGGCCCGCGCCGGTGCTGGCGAAACCTCGGGCGTGGCGCTGGTATCCTGTGCGGCGGAGGTCCTGCGGCGAGCAAGCGGCATGGTCTTGAGAAAGCCCGGCAGCGTCAGCAGCGCGGCCCAGTCCAGCGCGAAGACCCGCGTGACGATGGTAACGCCGCCTGCCAATGCGGCCAGCGCGGCCAGCAATATCACCCAGCCTTGCAGCGCTTCCGGCAGGCCGGACACCATCCCCTCGACCGCGCCTGCGCCGAGAAGGCCGACGAGTCCGCCCATCGATGCGGGCAGGGTGCCACCCGGCCCTTCGAAGGCGAGCGACAGAACGCTGGCAAGCAGCGCCATGCCGAGCAGCAGCAGCCCGATCGGGCGCCACCAGCGGGTATCGGTGTCGCGGTCCTCCTCCTCCACGTCGCGCCACAATTTGCGCGCGAACACGTAAAGGAGCGGGAGCAGCAGCACGGATGCGAGGCCGAAGGTGAAGAGCGCGCGCTCCGCAGCCCATGCGCCGCTCAGGCCCATCCAGTTGCGAATATCCTCACCCGATGCGGCGGTAGAGGGGCTGGCATCGGTCTGCGTATAGCTGACCAGCGCCAGTGCGAGGAACAATGCGGCGGCGAACAGGACGACCGCGCCGACCATCTGGCCCGCCCGGCGCAGCGAGCGGCGGAAGGCTGCGCGCCAGTCGGTCGCCGCCTGCTTGCCGCTGCTGCGATTGAGGCCCCGGTCCCCGATTGCGCGTGTCGCCATTACCCGTCTTCCGCTGTTCGGTGCCGCAGCCGATGCCGCGTCCCACCCCGGCGGGACCATGGCCCGTGACCCGCCCCGCCGTCAAGAATCCTTGGGGCCTCAGCGCCTTTCGGATCGTGCACCAACCCATCCGAAGGCCCAATCCACGGCGGCCCAGCGGGCGCAGCCGAGCGCTGCGGCGCGTTCGGGAGTCATGCCGCCGAGCGCGATAACCGGCATCTCAGCCTGGGCAGCAAGACGCGCGTACCCTGATGGCCCCAGGACCGGTGCACCGGCATGGGACCGGGTCGCAAACACCGGCGAGACAAAGGCGGCGTCAGCGGAAACCGCGTTTGCCGCCTGCATCTCGCCCTGATCGTGCACTGTCGCCAGGCGAAGCAGGTCGGTGGATGGAGCGGGCAGAACCTCTGGCGAACCGTAGATGCCGTCAGCACCCCACTGCCGCGCTGTTTCCGCATCGGCAGACAGGATCACCAGATGACCCGAGCGCCGGGCCAAAGCCGAAAGCGCGTAGAAACGCTGGCGCCTTCCGACAGGATCGAGGTGATAGTGCCTGAACACGAATCCCGAGTTTGGCGGCAGGGCGCGAAGGGCATCTTCCAATACGGCGTCATTGCGCGCATCGCTCAGAAGCCAGCGGATCGGGAGAGGGGTCTGGCGCGGCGGCATGCAGGCGTTATAGGCTTGCGTCATGAACGATGCAGCCCCCGACATTGGCCCCGGCGCAGTCACCCGGCTCGAGGCCGTCGAACACCGTATCCAGCGCGCAGCGCGGATCGCCGGACGTAACGCGGACGAGATCACGCTGGTCGCCATCAGCAAGACCCATGATGCGGCGGCCATCGAACCGCTGCTGCATGCCGGACACCGCGTTTTCGGTGAAAACAGGGTGCAGGAGGCGCAGGAAAAGTGGCCCGCAATGCGTGCACGATACGAGGGGGTAAAGCTGCATCTGGTCGGCCAGTTGCAGTCCAACAAGGCGGAGGATGCCGCGGCCCTGTTCGACTGCATTCATTCGCTGGATCGGAACAGTCTGCTCAAGGCGCTCGCCAAGGCATTCGACAAGCTTGACCGGCGGGTGCCCTGCTTCGTGCAGGTGGACATTGGCGACGAGCCGCAGAAGGGCGGCTGCCCTATCCCCGAGCTTCCGGCATTCCTCGAACGGGCGCGATTGGCCGATATCCCGCTCGCCGGGCTGATGTGCGTCCCGCCGCAGGGGATTGAGCCTGCGCCGTTCTTCGCGCTGCTCGACAAGCTCGCTCGCGACAATGGCCTGGAAACTGGCACTGGCCTCAGCATGGGAATGAGCGGCGATTTCGAAACGGCGGTGAAGCTGGGCGCGACCCATGTGCGGGTCGGGAGCGCCCTGTTCGGCGAACGTCCGGCGCAGGGCTGACACGCCAGCCTCGCTCAGGCCTGCTCCAGTTCCGCCTGCTCCAGCGCCGCCTGGCGTTCGTCGCTGACCGCGTCGAGCAACTCGCGCTCCAGCCTGACCAGCCGGTCCTTGGCCGTAACGCGGTTGCCGGTGAGATCCGTGACGTAAAAAGTGTCGGCCGCGCGTTCGCCGAAATTGGTGATATGCGCCGAACGCACCACCAGCCGGTTTTCGAACAGGGTGCGCGCCACGCGGTTGAGCAGGGCCGAGCGATCGCGGGCATGTACCTCGATCACGGTAAAACGGTTCGACGCCTTGTTGTCGAAAATCACCTGCGGCTTGACTTCGAATGCCTTGGCCCGGCTGTGGGGAAGGGGTCTTTGCGCAAGACGGGGGACCAGCGCAATGCGGCCTGCCAGCGCGTCAGTGATGGATGATTCTATCCGTTCGAGCTGGCCGGGATCGTTGAAGGGAGCGCCATGCGGGTCTTGCACGATGAAATTGTCCACCGCCCAGCCATTGCGCGTGGTGTGGATGCGCGCATCGATGATGCTGGCACCGGCCAGGTGGATGCCGCCCGCAATGCGATAGAACAGACCCGGATGGTCAGATGCGATCACGCTGACCATGGTCGCGCCGCGTTCGGGGCAGTGTTCGGTATGGATCGACAATTCATGTTCCATCCGCCGCGCTGCATCGTACTGCACGATGTTCATGGCGGCGATGTCGCCCGGTTCCGCGATCCAGTAGGCATCGTCGAACAGTTTGCCATGCCGGTCGAGCAGCGCGGCATCGTCCTTCAGGGCGGCGCGAACGGCCTCCTTTTTCGCGGCGACGCGCTGGCTGCGACCATGGCGCATATGGCCCAGCCGCAGCCGTTCGTGCGCGGCGTCGAACAGTTCGCCGAGCAATTGGCCCTTCCAGCTGTTCCAGACGCCGGGGCCGACAGCGCGAATATCGACAGCGGTAAGGATGGCGAGATGGCGCAGGCGTTCGATACTCTGCACCCGGGCGACGAAATCCTCGATGGTCTTGGGATCGGTCAGGTCGCGCTTGAACGCGGTCGCGCTCATCAGCAGATGCTGGCGGACCAGCCAGGCGACAAGCTGCGTCTCGCCATCGTCCAGCCCGAAACGCGGGCAGAGTTCGTAGGCGATCTCGGCACCCAGTTCGGAATGATCTCCGCCGCGGCCCTTGGCGATATCGTGCAGCAAGACGGCGACATATTGCGCCCGCCGGCTCTGCACCTTGTGGATCAGGCGGGTGGCGCGGGGGTGATCGTCGGCCAGCAACCCGCGCTCGATCTGAGAGACGAGGCCGATGGCGCGGATCGTGTGTTCGTCCACCGTGTAATGGTGATACATGTCGAACTGCATCTGCGCGTTGACCCTGCCGAAATCCGGCACGAAGCGGCCAAAGACCCCGGCTTCGTTCATCCAGCGCAGCACGGTTTCCGGATCGCGCCGCCCGGAAAGCAGGTCCAGGAACAGCGCGTTGGCGCGGGAGTCTTCCCGCATTTCCGCCTGGATGAGACCAGAGTCGCGATCCGCCTGCCGCATGGTGGAGGGGTGGATTTCCAGCCCCATTTCCTCCGCCATGCGAAAAATCTCGATCAGGCGAACAGGGTCTTTCTGGAACCAGTCGTCCGACGGGGCGGCGATGGTGCCGCCGAATACGCGGTAGCCTTTCACGATGCGCGGCTTGGCGGTAAAGCCCGCCAGAAGACCGCGGCGCGCCCGCTTCTGGGCAAACTCCTCGTCGATATGGGCGAGGAACACGCCGGTCAGCGATCCCACTCTCTTCGCCTGCAGGAAGTAGAACTGCATGAACCGTTCGACGCTGCTCTTGCCGGTGCGGTCGGCGAAGTTCATCGCGGTCGCAACCTGCCGCTGCAGATCGAAGGTCAGCCGGTCCTCTGCGCGCCCGGTGATAGTGTGCAGATGGGCCCGAACCGCCAGCAGGAAGCTTTCCGCCTTGCGAAAGCTGCGATATTCAGCAGGAGTGAACAGGCCCTTGTCCACCAGTTCGGCGGCGCTGCGCACGCGGTGGATGAACTTGCCAATCCAGTACAGTGTCTGCAGGTCGCGCAAGCCGCCCTTGCCATCCTTCACATTGGGTTCGACGACATAGCGGCTGTCGCCCATGCGCTGGTGGCGGCGGTTGCGTTCCTCCAGCTTTTCGGAAACGAACTGCCGGCCTGTTCCGGCCGCGACCTCGGCCCAGAAGCGCCGCGAAACATCGGCATAAAGCGCCTTGTCGCCCCAGACATAGCGCCCTTCCAGAAGCGCGGTGCGGATGGTGAGGTCCGCAATCGCCATCTGGATCGTCTCGTCAACCGTGCGGCTGGACTGGCCGATCTTAAGGCCGAGGTCCCACAGCAGGTAGAGCATCGCCTCGACAGCCTTTTCGCACCATGCCGAGCCTGGCATGCCCGTGACGAAGGCGACATCCACATCGGAATGCGGCGACATTTCGGCCCGCCCGTACCCGCCGACTGCAATGATGGTCAGCACCTCGCGCGGCGATCGCGACATGGCGGTCAGCAGATCGCGCGTGACGAAATCATGCGCCAGCCGCAGCAGCTGATCCATCAGGAAAGCATGCCCGGCGGCGTTTTCGTGCCCGGCTGACGGGCGTTCGACCAGCCGCCGGGCGAGTTCGGCGCGGCCATTCTCCAGCGCCTGCTTGAGCAATGCCAGAACCTGCGGACGCGCCGCCTCTCCTGCCTTCTTTTGTCCGGCCGCCTTGGCTTCGGCGACAAGTTCCGCGATCCGACCGGCGATGGCTCGCCTGTCGATCACGTCACGCTGGTCGATAATCGCCGTGCGCGGAGGCAGGTTCCGGCTGGGTTGCCGGTCCGCGTCGGGCAAGGCGGCCGGTTTGCTCAAGTTGCCGAAACGCGCCCCTGATAGGCGGCCTTGACGGCGCGCTTGTCGATCTTCTGCGTGCCAAGGCGCGGCAGCGCGCTTTCCGATTGCCACAGATACTGCGGAATCTTGAAGGCGGCGATCCGCGCTTCGAGATATTCGCACAGATCGTCAGGCGCCAGATTGCGTCCGTCCTTCACGTGATAGACGGCGGCAGGCACCTCGCCATAGCGGTCGTCCGGCAGGCCGAAGACGCTGCATTCGGCAATGTCCGGGTGGCCGTAAATGGCTTCCTCCACCTCGATGCAGGCGATGTTCTCGCCGCCGCGAATGATGATGTCCTTCTTGCGGTCGACGATGAAGACATAGCCATCCTCGTCCAGATAGCCGAGGTCGCCGGTGCGGAAGTACCGATCGTCGGTAAAGGCGGCTCGGGTCGCTTCCTCGTTCTGCCAGTATCCTTCAAAATTGGCGATGGAGCGGATCGAGATCTCGCCCACCTGCCCCTGCGGCAGACTGGCGCCGGAATCGTCCAGAATGGCCAAGTCGACCAGAGGGCGGCTGGGAGAACCGGTACTACCCGGCTTGGCGAGATAGTTCTCGTTGAAATTGCCGCATCCGACAGCGTTGGTTTCGGTCAGGCCATAGCCGAGCAGCGGGAAGCCTTCGGGGAAGGCTTCCTTGATCGCGTTGACGTGATCGACCGGACGCGGCGCGCCACCGGCGGCGAAGCTCTTGCACTCCGAAAGGTCGTAATCCTTGCGGTCGGGATGGGTGGCGATCTCGTGGCTCATCAGCGGGACGCCGACGAAATAGGTTACGCCTTCCGCTTCCATCAGGCGCATCGCTTCCTTCGCATCCCATTTCGGCATCAGCACCAGCTTGCGCCCGATGGCGTAGCTTTGCAGGAAGAGGGGTATCTCGCCCGTCACGTGGAACAGCGGCACGGCCACGAGAGCAGAGGGCTGCGACGAGGGTGCTTCGCCCTTCTGGGTAAGATAGCCGAGGCTCATCACCGTCTGCGCGACATAGCTGAAGATGCCGTGGATAACGCTGCGGTGGTTCGAATAGGCACCCTTCGACTGGCCTGTCGAACCGGATGTATAAAGAATGGTCGCCAGATCGTCCGCAGCCATTTCGGGCAGGGTGACGGAACCCGGCTCCGCCTTCCAGACGGAAGACAGACCTTCCGAAGCCGGCCCACCGTGCGAGAACGTCACGACCGTCGAGCGGTGATCCGTCCCTTCGAGCCGGGCGGCGCGCTGCGCATCGGCCAGCACCAGCTTGCATCCGGCGAGACGGATGCCGTCCGCCATTTCCTCGCCCGTCCAGAAACCATTCACCAGCGTGGCGACGCCGCCAGCCATGATGATGCCCATGTAGGCGACGATCCAATTGGCGGAATTGCGCGCGGCGATGCCCACCCGGTCACCCTTGGCGATCCCGTGATCGGCGACGAGGCTGGCAGCCACCGACCGCGCGGCGGCATAGGCCTGCCCGAAGGTCAGCCGCGTTTCCCCGTCCACCAGGAAGGGCGTGTCCTTGTGCTCGTTGCAATAATGGGCGAAATAATGCGCCAGGCTGGGCGGAGCGTTGACGAAGGCGGGCATCGTGACGCCCTTGTTGTCGACGTCCTTGGTTTCGAACAGCTGGCCGGGGCCGGTCAATCCGTCCATGATTCGGTTCAGCGTGTCGTCCAGCTCGCTCGGCATGCAGTCCATCTCCTTGTCCGGGCCGGTGCGATCCGCTTTTGCGAATTCGCGCATGGGTCAAACCCGGCCGGTATCGTTTCACCCCATATTCATTCCGTATGTCCGGACCGCGCAGATGGGGTTCCAAGCGCGGTGCTGCTATGGCAATAGCACGCCACACGAACATGCGAACAGGCCTTGTGCCCATGCAGATTGTTTAAGGGGTGCAACACGTGCTGTCACTAGTAACCGCCGCAATCGCGGCCCAGGCAGAGGCCGGGCCGATCGTCTGGTCGCAGCTCGGTCTGCGGCCCGGGATCGATTTCGGCGTCTTCACCTTGCGCTATTATTCGCTCGCCTATCTGGCCGGGATCGCGCTTGGTTACTGGCATTTGACGAAGATGATCAAGGCCCCGGGCGCTCCCATGGCGCAGCGTCATGCGGAAGATCTGTTCTTCTATTGCACGCTCGGCATCATCCTCGGCGGGCGGATCGGCTATGCCACCTTCTACGAACCCTCGCTCTGGACCAGTATCGACATTCTAAAGCTGTGGACCGGCGGGATGAGCTTTCATGGCGGGGTCGCGGGCGTGCTGCTGGCGATCGCCTTCGTCTGCCGCAAGGGCGGGCTGCGCTTCCTGCGGGTTGCGGATTACATCGCGGTCAACGTGCCCTTCGGCATGATGTTCGGGCGGCTGGCGAATTTCGTGAATGGCGAATTGTGGGGCCGCACCACCGATGTGCCCTGGGCGATGGTGTTTCCGGGTGCGGGTCCGCTGGGCCGCCACCCGAGCCAATTGTACGAAGCGGCGCTGGAAGGCGCGCTGCTGATTGTCGTGCTGCTCTACATGTTCTGGCGCACGCGCGCCCGGTACCGGCCCGGCTTGCTTGTCGGCGTGTTCACCTTCGGCATCGCGCTGGCCCGTTTTACGGTCGAATTTTACCGCGAACCGGATGTCCAACTGGCCGATTTCGCCTATCGAACCGGCCTCAGCATGGGCCAGTGGCTGACGATCCCGCTGATACTGCTCGGCCTGTTTGTCATGGTCCGCGCGCTGATGCGTCCGCCGCTGGCGAGCGGGGCGAGTTATCGCGCGACTGAAACCGCTCCGGCCTGACGCGGGATTTGGCAAGTGAGCGTGGAGGATGAACCGGCGGATGCACCCCGGGATCTTGGGGCGATATTCCGCCGGTTGATCCGCAATACCGGGCCAATCTCGCTTTCGCATTTCATGGGCGAAAGCAATGCGCGCTATTATGCGGCAAAGGATCCGCTCGGCAGCGAGGGGGATTTCGTTACCGCGCCCGAAATCAGCCAGATGTTCGGCGAATTGATCGGTCTGTGGCTGGCCGACCTCTGGGTGCGGGCCGGGCGCGAGGAATATGTGCATTATGTCGAACTCGGCCCGGGCCGCGGCACATTGGCCAAGGATGCGCTGCGCGCCGCGCGGCGCTACGGCCTAGGTCCGCAAGTGCATTTTGTGGAAACGAGCAATGCCCTGAAGGATTGCCAGGCCGAAGCGGTATCTGGCGCCCTGTGGCATGACGATCTCTCGACGGTGCCCATGGACGCGCCGATGCTGCTGGTGGCGAACGAATTCCTGGACGCGCTGCCAGTGCGGCAAATGGTGCGGACGGCCGAAGGCTGGCGGGAACGGATGGTCGGGCTGGACGGCGACGATTTCACCTTCGTCGCGGGAGGGCAGCCGATGGATTCCGCCGTGCCTTCTGATTGGCAGGAGGCACCCGAGGGCACGATCATTGAAACCAATCCGGGCGCGGCGGCGGTGATGTATGAAATTGCCGGTCGGCTTGGCGATCAGGGCGGTGCTGCGCTGATCGTCGATTACGGCTATGCTGAAACGCAGGCCGGATCGACCCTGCAGGCGGTTCGCGCACATCGCAAGCTCAGCCCCTTTGCCGCACCGGGCGAGGCCGATCTGACTACGCATGTCGATTTTGCGACACTGGCCAACATAGCCCGCAGCCGCAATTTGCGGGTTCTGGGCGTCACCACGCAGGGGGACTTTCTGCGCAGCCTCGGCATCGGGATGCGAACCGAGAATCTTGCCGCCAGGGCACCGCAATACAAGGCGGAACTTGGTGCTCAGCGCGACCGGCTGATTGCGGATGACGAGATGGGGCAGCTGTTCAAGGTGATGGGGCTGGCCGCGCCCGATTGGCCGGGCGGGGCTGGCTTCGAAGCGCCCGAGTAAACTCTAGCGCGTAATTTCACGCGCCAGCATTCGTGCCGCCTCTGCCGGGCTGCGCTTGTTCTCCGCCCTGTCCACCGCGTGATTGGCGCGCCGCATGGCGGCAACGTCGATCTGCCCCAGCAGCGGGCGCAGTACCCGCAGCAGATCCTCGTCTTCTGAAATCCCCGGCGCGAGCATCAGGATGGCATCGTAGGTTGGCAGCGCCCCGCGCGGGTCTTCCAGCACAACCAGATCGTCCGCCGCGATCCGCCCGTCGGAGGTGTAGGCGGAAATGACATCCGCCTCGCCAGCGGCCAGCGCGTCGTACATGAAGGTCGCCTGGAAGCTGCGCTGTTCGGCGAAACCGAGGCCATAGGCCTGCCGCACCGCCCGCCATTCGGGCCGCTCGAAGAATTCGATGTCGCCGCCGATGGTCAGGCGTGGCGCTTCGCGGGCGAGATCGTCCAGCGTTTCGATGCCGAGCCGGTCTGCAACGTCGCGCCGCATGGCGAAGGCATAGGCGTTTTCGAAACCGAGCCTGCCGAGCACATGAATCCCCGTCTCGCGCTCTTCCCATTCGCGGATCGTCTCGAACATCGCATCGCGCCCGGCCATGTCCTCGCGCTGCAATTCGTTCGTCCACAGCGTACCCGTGTAATCCACGGCGAGGTCGACATTGCCCGAAGCCAGCGCGCGGTGGATCACGGCAGAGCCGAGCCCTTCGCGGTAGCGCACGGCGTAACCTGCCTCTTCCAGGCGCTGCCCGATCAGCCGGGCGAGAATATATTGTTCGGAGAAGTTCTTCGCCCCGATCACCGCCGCGCCTTCATCGCTGCGGTCGCGCATCGACCAGAGGGCGGCCGCAACCCCCAGCGCCAGCAGCAGCAGGCCGCCGCGAACCATCCAGCGGCTATGGCGTCTGTCGCGGGAGCGGAACCCCCGCTCCACGGTGCCGAGGAGCAGGTCGGCGACGATGGCGAGGCCCGCACTGGCGATGCAGCCGGCCAGCACCAGGGCCCAGTTCTGAGTCTGCAGGCCGGCGAAGATCGGATCGCCCAGGCTGGGTTGCCCCACAGTCGTCGAAAGCGTCGCCGCCCCGATCGTCCAGACCGCAGCCGTGCGGATGCCAGCCATGATGTAGGGCGCGGCAAGCGGCGCTTCGACCCAGCGCAATTTCTGCGCCGGGGTCATGCCCACGCCGTCCGCCGCCTCCAGCACCCCGGCTGCCATGTGTTCGCGGGCCGTGACCGCGTTCCGCAGGATCGGCAGGAGGGCGTAAAGGGCGAGCGCCAGCAGGGCTGGCAAGAAGCCCAGCGTCGGCAGCCCCTCGCCGAAAATCGCCCGCAGGCTCAGCAGCAGCGGGAAGAACAGCGCCAGCAGAGCGAGGGCGGGGATGGTCTGCACGAGGCTTGCGAAGGTGAGCGCCACACGCGCCACGCTGGCGGATCGGCTGGCCCAGACGGCGAGCGGCAAGGCGATGATGATGCCGAGCGCCAGTGCCGATCCTGCAAGCAGCACATGCTGCGCCAGCTTGGGGCCGAGCGTCACCAGAATGGCGGCAATGTCACTCAATGCTGCGCTCCAGCCCGGTCAACGCGCGTGCCTGTGCGCGGGGCACCGCCACCATTTGCTGCGCCTCCTCTCCGCCTGCGCCCGCCACAAGCGCTGCGGGCGCTTCGTCCGCCACGATCCTGCCGCGGTCCATTACCAGCACCCTGTCCGCCAGCAGCAGGGCCTCGGCCATGTCATGCGTCACCATCAATGTCGTGAGGCCGATACGATCATGCAGGGCGCGCACGCTGCGCCCCAGGGCCTCGCGCGTTACCGGGTCCAGCGCGCCGAAGGGTTCGTCCATCAGCAGCAGCGGCGGTTCCAGCGCCAAAGCGCGTGCGACCCCGATCCGCTGGCGCTGCCCGCCGGACAATTCATCCGGCATCCGTTCCGCCAGAGAAGGGTCGAGTTCGACCTGTTCAAGTAATTCGGCCACGCGCTCACGCGACAAGGGCACACCGGCCACGCGCCCGCCGATGCCGATGTTTTCCGCAACCTTCATGTGCGGGAACAGGCCTACGTCCTGGAACACATAACCAATCCGCCGCCGCGAAGCGGGTGCAGGGCCGGAAAGGCTATTTTCGCCATGGAGGATGACCGTGCCCGCATCGGGAGCGATCAGCCGATTGACCATCTTCAGCAGCGTCGACTTGCCCGACCCCGACTTCCCCACCAGCGCGCAGAAGCTGCCCTCAGCCACGTCGAGAGTTACATCGTCCACGGCACGGACCGCGCCGAAATGCTTGCGCAAGCCCGTGATGGAAAGGGCGGGCAGCGGCCCGCCGGACTGCGCGGGGGCGCTAATTGGCGATCGTTGCCAGCGGGAGGTTCAAGCGGACTTCCAGCCCGTCGTCATGCCAGATATGCTCCATTCGCCCGTTCAATTGCCCTTCCACCGCCATCTTGACGAGGCGGGAACCGAAGCCGGCATTGCTGCCATCGTCGGCAGGCGGATGCGGTTTCGGCCCATGCTGTTCGCGCCAGACGATCTCCGCATCGTCGCCGTCGCAGTCGAAGTTGATGCAAACCTGCCCTTCGTCGACCGACATGGCACCATATTTCGCGGAATTGGTGGCCAGTTCATGGAAGATGAGGGCGAGCGGCGTGGCCGAGCGCGGACCGATGGCACAATCGCCGTCCGACAGGATCACGCGGTCGTCGCCGTTGCGAAGATAGGGCGCCATCAGTTCCTTCAGCAGACCGTTCAGACTGTCGCCCTTCGCACCTTCCACAGGACGCACGAAATCATGCGCCCGTCCCAGAGCGCGGATCGTTCCGTTCAGATCGTCGGCAAATTCCTTCATATCGGGATAGCGGCGCGCACGCATGGCGATCAGGCCGGAAACCACCGCGAAAATGTTCTTGATGCGATGCGACAATTCGCTGGCTAGCATCTCGCGCGATTGCATGTGGCGGTGATGATCGTCACGGTCCGTGATGGTGCCGAACCAGCGCCGCGATTCTTCCTCGCCATTGGCCGTGGAGAGCGTGTTCACCTCGACCCAGCGCCAGCTTTCATCGGCCATGCGCAGGCGGAATTCGTAGGTCAGGCCTGCGCCTTCCTTCATCGCCTCGGTCCATTCGCGGGCCAGCGCCTCGCGGTCCTCCTCATGAACGAGGTCCAGCCATTCGTCGCGCCTCTTGGGATGAGCGGCACCGGTCAGTTCGGTAAAGCGGGCGTTGAGATAATTGAACTTTCCGTCTTCATCGATGGAGAAGGCGATATGCGGCAGGCTGTCGATCAGGGTCCGAAGCTGCTCTTCGCGCTTAGCGATGTTCTGCGCCGAGACCAGCGTCTCGCGCCGATGGCGCAAGCGGCGCATCACCGCAGCCGCCATGACGCGCAGCCCCTCGGTCTGGATCTGGCTCAAGCCCCCGGTACGGGGCTTGGTATCGATGACGCAAAGAGAACCAAGCGGTGCGCCTTCACCCGAAATCAGCGGCGCGCCGGCATAGAAGCGGATGTTGGGATGCCCGGTGACGAGCGGATTATCGTCAAAGCGCGTGTCCTCCCGCGCATCGGGCACCACCAGCGGTTCGGCCTGCAACATCGCATGGGCACAGAACGAGGTGGGGCGGGGCGTTTCCTTTTCGGACAGGCCCTCGCGAGCGAGGAAGCGCTGGCGCTCCTTCTCCACCAGCGACACCAGGGCGATGGGCGCGTCGCACAGGCGGGCAGCGAATCCGACGATCTGCTGCAATTCGCCATCGTCGTCCAGCGAATCGAGCCCATATTGCGCCATGATGCTGGCGCGCGCCTCTTCGCCGCACATGGCCGCAGCGGGCGGAGTGCCCTCCGGCCATGGGTGTAGATCGGGAGTTGTCTTCATCTGGCGGCGTGCATAGCGGCTATTTGGCCTTGGGCCAATATGAACAAGGGCATAGTGACAGATAATCCTTGCCGTCGATGGCACTGGCCGCTGCAGCTTCGCGGTTTGCGCCTTCCGCCAAGCATCGCTATGCGCAAGGCGAAGAAGGAGACCCAACTTGCGCGCGACCCCCAGTTTCGATTTCGACCTCGGCGAGGATGCCGAAATGCTGCGTGACACCGTGGCCCGTTTCGCTGACGAGCAGGTCGCTCCGCTTGCAGAAAAGACCGACCGGGAAGACAGCTTCCCACGCGAATTGTGGCCGCAGATGGGCGAACTCGGCCTGCACGGCATTACGGTACCCGAAGCGGACGGCGGGCTTGGCTGGGGTTACCTCGAACATGTGGTGGCGGTCGAGGAAATCAGCCGGGCGAGTGCCAGCGTCGGCCTTTCCTATGGCGCGCATTCGAACCTTTGCGTCAATCAGGTGGCGCGCTGGGCCAATGCCGAACAGAAGGCGAAATATCTGCCGAAGCTGATCAGCGGCGAATATGTGGGCAGCCTGGCGATGAGCGAGGCTGCCGCAGGCTCGGACGTAGTGTCGATGAAGCTAAAGGCGGAAAAGGTCGACGGCGGCTACTGCCTCACTGGCACGAAGTTCTGGATCACCAATGCGCCCTATGCCGATGTTCTGGTGGTCTATGCCAAGACCGGAGCCCGGGACAGCAAGCCCAGCCGGGGGATCACGACCTTCCTGATCGAAAAGGACATGGAAGGCTTCTCCATCGGCCAGAAGATTGCAAAGATGGGCATGCGCGGAAGCCCGACTTCGGAACTGGTGTTCGACGATTGCTTCGTGCCGGACGAGAATGTCATGGGCCCGGAGAATGGCGGCGTCGGCGTGTTGATGAGCGGCCTCGATTACGAGCGCGTTGTTCTGTCCGGCATCCAGCTCGGCATCATGCAGGCCTGCCTCGACACCGTTATCCCCTACATGCGCGAACGCACGCAGTTCGGGAAACCCATAGGCTCGTTCCAGCTGATGCAGGCCAAGGTCGCCGACATGTATGTCGCGCTGCAATCGGCCCGCGCCTACACATATGCCGTGGCCAAGGCCTGTGACAAGGACCAGACCACTCGCTTCGATGCAGCAGGCGTCATCCTGCTGGCGAGTGAGAACGCCTTCCGCGTCGCGGCGGAAAGTGTACAGGCGCTGGGCGGGGCAGGCTACACGCTCGACTGGCCGGTGGAACGCTATCTGCGCGATGCCAAGCTGCTGGATATCGGCGCGGGCACGAATGAAATCCGCCGGATACTGATCGGACGCGAGCTGATCGGGGCTGCCGGCTGATGCCAGCCGAACGCATGCAGGATGATGGCGATGCGCTGACATATCGGGGTGAATGCCTGTGCGGCGGCGTGCGTTATGTCCTGCAGGGCGCTCCGCGCCAGACACGGCTGTGCCATTGCCATCAATGTCGCAGCGGCACCGGCGCGGCCTTCAACGTTTCTGTGCCGGTTGACGAAGCCGCAGTCGATTTCGAGGCGCGCGACACGATCCGTGAGTATGAGAGCTCGCCCGGCAAGTTCCGGGCGTTTTGCGACACCTGCGGTGCGGCCGTCTACAGCCGCCGAACCTCCCGTCCCGGAAATCTGCGCCTGCGCGGCGGTCTGATCCGCGATCTTCCGCGCGCGCAAGATTTGCGGCACATATTCTGGAAAGATCGCTGGCCGTGGATCGACACGATCGACAAAGCCCCCAAATCGCCTGCCGAGGAACTCGCCGCATGAGCGCCCCTGTCCTGACATCCACTCTCGATCGAACCAGCCCCGCTGCCGAGGCGAATGCCCGCACCAATCGAAGGCTCGCGGAAGAACTGCACCAGCGCGTGTCTGAAACCGCAAAGGGCGGATCAGAAGGCAGCCGGAAACGTCATGTCTCGCGCGGGAAACTGCTGCCTAGGGACAGGGTCGAACGTCTGCTCGATCCCGGATCGCCCTTCCTTGAAATAGCGCAGCTTGCCGCCAATGGCATGTATGGCGGCGATATTGCGGGGGCCGGGGTCATCGCCGGCATCGGTCGCGTCTCGGGCCGACAATGCATGGTCCTGTGCAACGACGCCACGGTGAAGGGCGGCACCTATTATCCAATGACGGTGAAAAAGCATCTTCGTGCGCAGGAAATCGCGCAGGAAAACCGGCTACCGTGCATCTATCTGGTCGACAGCGGCGGTGCGAATTTGCCGCATCAGGCGGAGGTCTTCCCCGACCGCGATCACTTCGGGCGCATCTTCTACAATCAGGCGCAGATGTCTTCGCTCGGCATCCCGCAGATCGCCTGCGTCATGGGCAGCTGCACGGCGGGCGGTGCCTATGTTCCGGCAATGTCGGACGAGACGGTGATCGTGCGCGAACAGGGCACAATCTTTCTCGCTGGCCCGCCGCTGGTCAAGGCGGCTACCGGGGAGGAGATCAGTGCCGAGGATCTTGGCGGCGGCGATCTTCATGCAAAGAAGTCAGGCGTCGTCGATCATCTCGCCGAAAATGACGAACACGCGCTCACCATTGTGCGCGATATCGTCAGCCATCTGGGCATGCCGCATACGCCCGATGTGACCTTGCGCGATCCGCAAGCACCCAATTTCGCGGCGGACGATCTCTACGCCCTGATCCCCGAAGACGTCCGCGCGCCCTATGACGTGCATGAAGTGATCGCCCGGCTGGTGGATGGCAGCGCCTTTCACGAATTCAAGGCGCAATATGGCGCGACGCTGGTCTGCGGCTTCGCCCGTATCTGGGGCATGCCGGTGGCGATACTGGCAAACAACGGCGTGCTGTTTTCCGAAAGCGCGCTGAAGGGCGCGCATTTTATCCAGCTCGCCGCGCAGCGCGGCATTCCGCTGCTGTTCCTGCAGAACATCTCCGGCTTCATGGTCGGCGGGAAATACGAGGCTGAGGGCATTGCGAAGCACGGTGCGAAGCTGGTGACGGCGGTGGCCACAGCTCAGGTGCCGAAGATCACCGTGGTGATCGGCGGCAGTTTCGGCGCAGGCAATTACGGCATGGCGGGCCGCGCCTACAGCCCGCGCTTCCTGTTCACATGGCCGAATGCGCGTATCTCGGTCATGGGCGGTGAGCAGGCGGCCAGCGTTCTCGCCACCGTGCATCGCGACGCCGACAGCTGGACGGAAGAGGAAGCGGAAGCATTCAAGGCTCCGATCCGCGAGAAATATGAAACCGAAGGCAATCCGTATTACGCCACCGCCCGCCTGTGGGACGATGGCGTTATCGATCCTGCCCAGACCCGCGACGTGCTGGGGCTGGCGCTGTCGGCGACGCTGGAGGCTCCGATCGAGAAGCAGCCGCGTTTCGGCGTGTTCCGGATGTGATCCAGCCAGATGCGGCGGCCTCTGCTCGCCGCACCGCATGGTCGTCTGCGCGTTTCACGCTGCTGGTCCGCGCAATGGCGCTCGCCATCGTGCTGCACAATGTCGAGGAATGGTGGACCCTGCCACTGGACCCCGATTTCCTCGCCGAGACGCGTGATTGGCTCGGCTTGCGAGCGGCGCTCCCGCCCATGGCGGCCATACGGTGGGGCCTTATCGCTTTCGCGATCGTACCTGTCGCTATCCTGCTGACAGCGCGGCCGACCAGACGCGGCTGCTTCATCATCTGCATGATCGCGGCGATGAGCGCAGGCAATGCGCTATTTCCGCATTTTCTCATGGGGTTTACGACTGGCAGCTATGTCCCGGGCCTCGTCTCCGCCTGCGCCGCGACCTTGCCGCTCGGCATTTTCCTTATCTGGGAGGCCAGCCGATTACGGCTGATCTCCGGTGGCGGGATGGTGCTGGCGGTTGCGACCGGCCTGTTGCTGCTGCCGGCGGTGTTGACAGGATTCTGGGCTCTGGGAGAACTGATCGCCGAACTTGGCACCGGCGCCGGCAGCCCGTAATGAATGAAGAGCCGATGGGGAGAATTTCGTGACAGGCAGCAGTCAGCCCCTCGCCGGATCCTTGTCCCGGATCGTGCAGTCCATGCTGCTGAAACTGTACCGGATGCGCGGATGGAAAGCGACGGGCGATGCTCCGCAAGTGAAGCGCGCCGTGATCATCGCCGTGCCGCACAGCACGAACTGGGATTTCGTGAACTACCTCGGTCTGACCAATGATCTGAATGTGTCGACCCACTTCATGGCCAAGGACAGCCTGTTCCGTTGGCCGATGGGGCGCTTCATGCGCGACATGGGCGGCCTGCCCATCGATCGATCAAGAAAAGCGAATATGGTGTCGCAGATGGCTGATCGCTTCGCCGCAGCCGAAGCAGCGGACGAACGCCTGCTGCTGACCATCGCGCCCGAAGGCACCCGGCGGGCAGTGACCGAGTGGCGCAGCGGCTTCCACAGAATCGCCACGGCCGCCGGCGTTCCGGTGGTCCCTGGCTGGATCGACTATGACAATCGCACCGGCGGCCTGGGTGAGCCAATCGCGCTCACCGGCGACTATATGGCGGACATGGCCCGGATCGTCGCCTTCTACAGGACCGTCCTGCCCGGGCTGGATATGCGGCTGAAGTGAGCGTCCCGCGTGAATTCCGAAACAAAACCGCGCGTTCAGTCGTTGCAATGGCAACCCGATCAGCCGGAGATTATCGAATGAAAACCATCAGAACCGCTCTTATCGCTGCCCCTCTTGCCCTCGCTCTCGCTGCCTGCGGCGACAATGAAACGGCAGAAACCGAGATGGCCGAAGGGCCGTCGCCAGCGAATGTCGAACTGCCGGAAGTGCCGGTTACCTATCCCGAGGTGCCGCTGGATGCCCGCAGCACTGTCGATTATGAGGGTACCTATGCGCAGTCCACGCCGCAGGGAGAGCGGATGATCACGCTGGGGGGTGACGACACCTATGTGATGCGTGACGAGACCGGCACCGAAACGCGCGGCACCTTCAACTGGTATTCCGACAACAGCCGCATCCTCATCCGCGAAGATGGTGAAACCCAGATCTATGCCGTTGCCGATGGCGCGATCTACCGCCTGCCGGACGAGAATGCGCCCACGACCGGTCCGATGAATGCGGAGCAGGCCTATTTGCGCGACAATCAGGCAATGAACAGCGGCGCCATGTAAGCGTCAGCGCGGCTGACTACCGGCCGCGACAGCGCGTTTCTCGGCCGGCACAGGCGTGACAGGCTGCATCGCGAACCATGCCTCCATGGCGTCGAGGTCGAGCGGCCCGGTCACGGCTTCGGTCCCTTCTGCAAATGTCGCAAACCCGTCGCCCCCGCTGGCGAGAAAGCTGTTCATAGTGACGCGGTAATTTGCCGCAGGGTGGATGGGCCGACCCTCCAGTGTCGCGGAAAGGATGCGCTGCCCTGGCGCGCGGCTCGTGTCGTAGGTGAAGGCAAAGCCGGCGGACGGTGACAGTAGTTCATCCTCAGTGCCGGCGAATTGCTGTTCAAGGACCTCGAACAATTGCGCTCCGGTCAGGCTCTTCGTCATCAGCACATTGCCGAAAGGCTGCACGGCGTAGATATCGCCGAAGGTAATGATGCCGTCATTTTCGGATGCGAGCGGCGCGCGAATGCCGCCGCTGTTCATCAGGGCGATCTGCGCGCCAGCCTCGCGCGTCGCGCTGAGCTGTGCATCGGCAATCAGCCGTCCCAGCCCCGCGCCTTTCACCGCATCCCCCGACAAACGCCCGACAGGCCGTTCGGCGGCCTCGCGCGCGGCTTCGACATAGCGTTCGACATAGGCGGCAACCTGCGCATCCGGTGCGAAGCGTGGAAAACCGCCTGCCTCCGCATCGCCATCGTGACCGACCACGATGTTTTCAGCCCTCTTCGCCACAAGCCGGTCGCCGCGGAATTCAAGCGCGATGTCCGTCAGCATGGAACCGCCGTAGGCTGCACTGGTTACGAGGAACGGGCGCGACGGATCGATCTTGCCGTAATCGCAGACATAGGCATTGTGCGTGTGGCCCGAAAGGACGAGGTCCACCCGCGGATCCACCTGCTGGAGAATACCCAGCAGAGCGCCCGCAATGCCGCCGCAACCTTCGTCATTGTAACCTGCCGTAGTGCTGAGGCCCTGGTGGATTGCGACGAGAATGGCGTCGGCACCTGCGGCCTCCAGCTGCGGCACGAAAGCGTTGATCGTGGCCGCTTCGTCAGCAAATGTCAGGCCATCGACCCCGCTGGGCGTGACGAGGATCGGCGTGTCCTTCAGCGTCAGGCCGATAACCCCGACCGCCACTTCGCCCTGCGGCGTGTCGAATCGCTTGATGCCCGTGGCGGGGAGCAGCGGTTCGCC
>NZ_JAAFZT010000035.1:554113-579015 GCF_013336795.1 Alteripontixanthobacter muriae
GCGTTTCGCCCCCATCGGTCAGCACATTGGCCGCGAGGAAGGCGAAATCGGCTCCTCCGTAGGGGTTCTCGACCGCGCAAGGCACGCGGATGCCCGTCTGTTCGCAGCCGCCCTGCTGGATGCGCAGCAATTCGCGCCAGCCACGGTCGAATTCGTGATTGCCGACCGCGTTGAAATCCAGTCCGACGCGGTTCATCACGCCGATCGTCGGTTCGTCGAGGAAAAGCGACGAAGCAAGCGGGCTGGCACCGATCAGGTCGCCTGCCGCCACCACCATCGAAAAAGGCGATTGCGCCCGCGTCGCCGCGATTGCCGTGGCGAGGTAGGCTGCACCCGCAGCCTGTACTTCGCGGATGTCGTCTTCACTCAACGTGACCGGAACCGGGCGGGGAAGCGGCAGCAGATTGCCGTGGAAATCGTTCAGGCCGACAACGCGCACGGTGACCGTTTCGTCAACGGGCGAGGGTGGAAGAGAGGCGCAGCCTGCAAGGCTGGCAAGCACCGCAGCGGCAGATGTCGCCCTGAGCCATCTGGGACGAGGGGTGAGCCGGCCAAGGCAGGTGAGGGCGGATCTGTGAGGCATGGTCATCATCGTCCTCTGAATAGCCGAGATGACCTTCCCGTGACAACGCACTCATGCGCCTGCCGCATGGACCTCGATCCGGCGCAAAAGGGCGGAACACCTGCATTTCCCAGCCGTTTAGCTGCTGCAACCCGAAGGCGGGATGAATATTATCGAGAGGAATCAACATGGATGAAACAGCGCTGCTGATCATCGCCCTACTGGTCATAGTCGGTGTGCTCGTGCTCTGGCTATTATTGCGCCAGCGCCGCACGGGTTCCCTCCGTGAAGAATTCGGCGACGAGTATGATCGAACTCTCGAAACCCGCGGCGGCCGAAGCGCTGCAGAACGCGATTTGGAAGACCGCAAGAAACGGGTGGCAGATTTCACCATTCGCCCGCTCCATGCCGATGAGCGCGACCATTTCCGCAGCGAATGGATGGAAGTGAAAGCCCTGTTCGTCGATTCGCCTCGCGAGGCTGTCTTGCGCGCGGATCGCATGTTGAAAAATGTTCTCACGAAGCGTGGCTTCCCGATGAGCGATTTCGACCGGCGGTATGAGGATCTGACGGTCGACCACCGCGAAACCGCGCGTCACTACCGCGCCGGTCACAACATCGCCCAGGATGGCGATGCCACGACAGAGGATTTGCGGCAGGCAATGGGTCATTACGAAGCTCTGTTCGACGATATGGTTGCGCCGGAAGCCAGCCCGGACCGTCCGACCGAAGTGGGTATAGTGACCTCCGCAAATGCCCGAATCGACCAAGACGATCACGCCTTTGCGGTTACACGGTCATCAGACGCGCCCGCGGCAGCCCCTGTCGGCGCTCATCCCCGGCAACGAGACTGATCCATAGCCATGAAATGGAAAGGGCGACACCGTCATCCGGTGCCGCCCTTTCCTTGTTCTGCAACGCACTGACGATCAGGTGTCGAGATTGGCGACGTTCAGCGCATTGTCCTGAATGAATTCACGGCGCGGTTCGACGATGTCGCCCATCAGGCGGGTGAAGATCTCGTCCGTGACGTCAGCATCTTCCACCTTAACCTGCAGCAGCGCACGGTTGTCGGGGTCCAGCGTGGTCTCCCACAATTGCTCGGCGTTCATTTCACCCAGACCCTTGTAGCGCTGCACGGACAGACCCTTGCGCCCGGCGACCAGCACCGCATCGAGCAGTTCGGTCGGACGGGTGATCGCATCCTCATCGGTGAAGGCGGGGCTGTCGGCATCGGTTTCATCGGCAGCGTCGCCGTCGGGTTCGACCGCCTCATGCGTTCCGGCCTTCACGAAGCGTCCGGCGCCTTCATAGACATCGGCCTGTTCGGCGGCCACGCGGTGAAGCTTGCGTGCTTCCGCACTGCCGAGGAACGCGGCTTCGATATCATGCACATCGGTCACGCCGCGCCAGATGCGCGCAAAGTGAACCGAACCGTCGCTGCGCATTTCGGCGGTCCACTTCGCTTCCTGGTCGCCAAGCTGCATGCGCGCGGCAGCCGCGTCGAGCGCCGCCGCGCGGTCGGACAGTTCGGGATCGAGAGCACCCGCCAGCGCCATGGCTTCCACCAGGGCGGGATCGTAGCGGCGCGGCACGAAAGCGATCAGATTGCGCATGCGCAGCGCATGTTCGACAAGGCCGCGCAGTTCCTCGCTGCCCCGCGCGCCGCCGCTGGTTTCCAGCACCCGGCCCGACAGCCCGGCATCGACCAGATAGCGGTCAAGCGCAGGCTGGTCCTTAAGATAGACTTCGCTGCGGCCCTTGCTCACTTTGAACAGCGGCGGCTGGGCGATGTAGAGATGGCCTGAACGAATGATCTCGGGCATTTGCCGGTGGAAGAAGGTCAGCAGCAGCGTACGGATATGCGCGCCGTCGACATCGGCGTCCGTCATAATGACGATCTTGTGATAGCGCAGCTTGTCGAGGGTGAACTCGTCGCGCAGGCCGGTGCCCATCGCCTGGATCAGCGTGCCGACTTCCTTGGACGAGATGATCCGGTCGAAGCGCGCGCGTTCGACGTTCAGGATCTTACCCTTCAGCGGCAGAATTGCCTGGGTTTTCCGGTCGCGCCCCTGTTTCGCGCTGCCGCCGGCGGAGTCGCCCTCGACCAGGAACAATTCGGATTTTGCCGGATCGCGCTCCTGGCAATCGGCCAGCTTGCCGGGTAGGCTGGCGATATCCATTGCGCCCTTGCGCCGCGTCAGTTCGCGGGCGCGCTTTGCTGCCTCGCGGGCGGCGGCAGCGTCGATGACCTTGCTGATGATGTCCTTTGCATTAGCGGGGTTTTCTTCCAGCCATTCGGTCATCTTGTCGGCCATCAGGCTTTCCAGCGGCTGGCGCACCTCGGAGGACACCAGCTTGTCCTTGGTCTGGCTCGAGAATTTCGGATCGGGCAGCTTGACCGAGACAATTGCCGTCAGCCCTTCGCGCATGTCCTCGCCCGAAAGCGTGACCTTCTCCTTCTTCATCATGCCCGACGCCGTGGCGTAGGAATTCAACGTCCGCGTCAATGCCGCGCGGAAGGCGGCAAGGTGCGTGCCGCCGTCGCGCTGCGGGATGTTGTTGGTGAAGCAGAGCACGTTTTCGTAATAGGAATCGTTCCATTCCAGCGCGACATCGATGCCGATGGCGTCCCGCTCGGCAGAAATCGCGATTGGTTCGGGGATCAGCGGCTGCTTGTTGCGGTCGAGATATTTGACGAAAGCCGCAATGCCGCCTTCGTAGAATAGATCGTGCTCGGCCAGATCCTCGTGCCGCTTGTCGCGAAGCTTGATGTGAACGCCCGAATTCAGGAAGGCGAGTTCGCGGTAGCGATGCTCCAGCTTCTCGAAATCAAACTCGGTGACGTTCTTGAACGTGTCGGTGCTGGGCAGGAAGGTGACCCGCGTGCCCTTGCGCTTGCTGCCATCCTCGGCGGGCGGGGCGTCGCCTTTCACGATCAGCGGCGCAACGGTGTTGCCGTGCTCGAAGCGCATCCAGTGTTCCTTACCATCGCGCCAGATGGTCAGTTCCAGCCATTCGGACAGCGCGTTGACGACGGACACCCCAACGCCGTGCAGCCCGCCCGAAACCTTGTAGGCATTGTCATCGCTGGTGTTCTCGAATTTTCCGCCCGCGTGAAGCTGGGTCATGATGACCTCGGCGGCGGAGACCCCTTCGCCCTTGTGCATGTCGACGGGGATGCCGCGGCCGTTATCCTCGACCGAAACGCTGCCGTCCGGGTTGAGCTCGATCAGCACGAGGTCGCAATGCCCGGCCAGCGCTTCGTCGATGGCGTTGTCCGAAACCTCGAACACCATGTGGTGCAGGCCCGAACCATCGTCGGTGTCGCCAATATACATGCCCGGCCGCTTGCGCACGGCGTCAAGGCCTTTCAGGACCTTGATGGAATCGGCGCCATAGCCATTCTGGTTCACGACGCGGGCGGGCGGTGCGTCTGCTGCCGGTGTCTGAATCGGGTTTGCGGAAGTTTCTTCGGTGGGGATATTTGCCATGCTTTCCATATAGTCGCTCTGCCGCCCGCAGGGAAGCGCAGCCTCGCGCCTTCCACAGCCTTTGCCCTTGCAGAGCGGCAATCAGGCCATAGGATGCGCGGCATGACAGAACCATTTGCCGAACTCTGCACTGATTTGGATGCCTCATATGGCGCGTTTCCGGACATCATCGCCGCCAATGCGTCACGATTTGCCGGCAGACTGGCCCTGCGCGATGAGCACCAGGAACTGACCTGGGCCGACATCGGCGCGCGGATCGAACGGATCGCTGCCGCTTTGCAGGACAGCGGGCTGGAGAGGGGCCAGGCGGTCGCTATCCTCGGCACCAGCAGCGTAAATTATGCGCTCGTATTCCTCGCCGCGGTGCGGGCGGGCGGCGTGGCGGCTCCATTGACCACCAGCGCCAGTGTCGAGCAACTGGCCGCGATGGTGCGCGACAGCGGCGCGCGGCACCTGTTCATCGACCGTGCCAAGCATGACGATCTGGGTGAAGGCTACATGCAGGACCTTGGCGCCGATATGCAGATCGTGATGCTGGACGAGGATCTGCGGCCCGATGCGGACAGTTGGATGGCCGCAGAGGGGCGGCTGGCGCTGCGACACTCGCCCGAGCGCAGCGATCCGTTCAACATCATCTATTCCAGCGGCACCACCGGCACGCCCAAGGGCATCGTCCATTCCCATGCGATGCGCTGGAGGCAATTTGCCACGACAGCGCTCAGTCTGGCTCGCAGCTTCGAAGAGGCAGGGAGTGGCGGCGTGCAGGCGCTCACGTCCACGCCGCTCTACTCCAACACCACGATGGTGGCCTTCCTGCCCACCCTGCTGGCCGGCGGATGCGTGACCATCATGGGCCGCTTCGACGCGCAGCGCTGGCTGCAACTGGCGCAGGACCATGCCATATCGCTGACCATGCTCGTTCCGGTGCAATATCGGCCCCTGCTGGATGCGCCCTGTTTCGACGAGTTCGACCTTTCCGCCCTGCGCCTGAAATATTGCACCAGCGCGCCGTTTCCGGCCGAGTTGAAGCGCCGCGTGCTGCAGCGCATGCCCGGCGCGCTGATCGAGATTTACGGCATGACGGAGGGCGGGGTGACCTGTCTGCTTCCCGCCCATGAGTTCCCGGACAAATTGCACACGGTCGGACGCCCCGCCCCCGGTCACGCGCTGAAAGTCATCGGCGAGAATGACGAGGTGCTGGATGCAGGACAGGCAGGCCAGCTGGTGGGCCGTTCCGGCGCGATGATGACCGGTTATCGCAACCGGCCCGACGCCACGGCGGAAGCCTTGTGGACGGACCCTGACACGGGCGAGGTCTGGATGCGGATGGGCGATATTGGCCGGATCGATGCGGACGGCTTCGTGGAACTGGTCGGGCGGGTGAAGGACGTGATCATTTCGGGCGGATTCAACATCTACCCCGTCGATCTGGAGGCGGCGCTGGAGCAGGAGCCCGAGATTGCCGAAGCAGCCGTGATCGGCGTGCCGAGCGACGCCTGGGGCGAAACGCCCGTCGGCTTCGTCGTGCTTGAAAAGAGCGGCGGAACCGATGTGCTCGACGCTTTGCGCGCGCGGGTGAACGGGCGGCTGGGCAAGACGCAGCGCCTGTCCGAACTCCATGCAATACCCGAAATGCCGCGCAGTCACATCGGCAAGCTGCTCAAGACCGATTTGCGCGCGAACTGGACTGCGATGCAGGACTGATCCGCCAAACAGAAAAGGGCGCACCTTGCTTCCGCATCTGCGGAAGGGGCACGCCCGTCTTTCCGTCCTGGCTTCCGCCGTCGGTCAGACCAGAGTATGACCGAGCATGACGCCGCTGAGTGCGGCGGCACTTACGAATGCCAGAAGATTTGCTGCGTATCTACGCATGGCAGGTCTCCTGATCGATAGGGTGGCCGGCGGCGGATTGGAGGGGGGAGAGGACGTCCGCCGCCCGGCTCGAGAATTGAAATAATCTTGCGCGCAGCTTTTCACAAATGAGAAAACCGCCCACTTTGTTGCGAATTTTGCAACTGTGTGGATTGCGTGCTTCGCAACCGCATGTTGCGCCCGTGCCGCTTTACACATTGCAGGCGGCGGCGTAGCGCGCTTTGCCCATGAGCGCATCCAATCTTACCGACATCGTGCAGGGCGATTCCATCCTCATCGTGGACTTCGGCAGCCAGGTCACGCAGCTGATCGCCCGCCGCGTGCGCGAGGCAGGGGTCTATTCCGAAATCGCGCCTTTCAACGCTGCCTTGGAAGCCTTCCACCGGATGCAGCCCAAGGGCATCATCCTGTCGGGCAGCCCGGCCAGCGTGACCGATCCCGACGGCCCCCGCATACCGCAGGAGATCCTGGACAGCGGCTTGCCGATACTGGGCATCTGCTATGGCCAGCAGGCCCTCACGCTGCAACTGGGCGGCGAGGTCATGGCCGGCGATTCCGGCGAATTCGGGCGGGCCTTCATCACCATCGAGGATGATTGCACCCTGTTCGACGGGCTCTGGCAGATCGGCGAAAGGCACCAGGTCTGGATGAGCCACGGCGACAAGGTGACGCAGCTTGCGCCCGGCTTCCGTCCGGTTGCAGCCAGCGCGGGCGCGCCTTTCGCCGTCATCGCCAATGACGAACGCCGCATCTATGCCATGCAGTTCCACCCCGAAGTGGTGCATACGCCCGACGGCGCCCGGCTGCTGGCCAATTTCGCGCATCACGTTTGCGGGCTGGCGGGCGACTGGACAATGGCCGAATTCCGCAAGGCCAAAATCGCCGAAATTCGCGAACAGGTCGGCGATGGCAAGGTCATCTGCGGCCTGTCGGGCGGGGTGGATTCCGCCGTGGCTGCCGTGCTTATTCACGAAGCGATCGGAAAACAGTTGACCTGCGTCTTCGTCGATCACGGATTGATGCGGATGAACGAAGCGGAGCAGGTCGTCACCTTGTTCCGCGACCATTACAACATCCCGCTTGTCCACAAGGACGTGGCCGATCTGTTCCTGGGCGGCCTCGAAGGGGTTACCGATCCCGAGGCCAAGCGCAAATTCATCGGCAAGACCTTCATCGACGTGTTCGAGGCCGAGGCGAAAGCCATCGGCGGCGCGGATTTCCTGGCTCAGGGGACACTCTACCCCGATGTGATCGAAAGCGTGTCCTTCACCGGCGGGCCGAGCGTGACGATCAAGAGCCATCACAATGTCGGTGGGTTGCCTGAGCGCATGAACATGCAGCTGGTCGAACCCTTGCGCGAATTGTTCAAGGACGAGGTGCGCGATCTCGGCCGCGAACTGGGCCTGCCCGATGTCTTCGTCGGTCGTCATCCGTTCCCCGGACCCGGCCTCGCCATCCGCATCCCTGGCGAGGTGACGCAGGAACGGGCCGATATTCTGCGCAAGGCCGATGCCATCTATCTCGACGAAATTCGCAAGGCTGGCCTCTATGACGCCATCTGGCAGGCCTTCGCGGTCCTGCTTCCGGTCAAGACGGTCGGCGTGATGGGCGATGGCCGCACTTACGACAATGTCTGCGCCCTGCGCGCCGTGACCAGCACCGACGGCATGACGGCGGATGTCTATCCGTTCGACGGCGCTTTCCTCGGCCAGGTGGCGACACGTATCGTCAACGAGGTGAAGGGCATCAACCGGGTCGTTTACGATTATACTTCCAAGCCGCCCGGAACCATAGAATGGGAATAATCCGGCGCCTTAGATGAGGAGGGCCCCGGCAGTGAGCGTCGAAGGGCTAAGGTCTTGTAAAGGCGTAGCGAGCCGCTAAGGCTCGCCTGCTGCGAAGATGTCACGCTGCAGCGGGTGGGGGGCAGAAGCAATGGATGGGGGATTGTTGGCGCGGCGTGAGAAGCGCCTGTTGCACAAGGCTCTGCGCTTGCTGGACCCTGATTTTGACGGGATTGCCCTGGTCGATATCGGGGCTGCCGGCGCCATGTCGGGTCGCTTTGCACCGGCCCGCGATCACCTCCATTATATCGGGTTCGAGCCCGATGCGCGTTCACGCGAGGCGCTGCTCGCCCATCCGCAACAATGCCTGAGCTACGAGATACTTCCCCATGCGATCGGTGCCGCGAAGGGGGAAACCGCTTTCCACCTTTGCCGCAAGGGCGAGGTGAGTTCGACCTTTTGCCCCAACCGCGAACTTCTCGATCGCTTTCCGGATCCTGCACGCTTCGATCTTATCGAAACGGCGTCCCTGCCCGTCATCACTCTCGACAAGGCCGGGATCGAGTGTTGCGATTTTCTGAAGGCGGATATTCAGGGCGGAGAACTGGACGCTTTGCGGGGCGGTACGCATCGGCTCGGAAGCTGTTTCGGCCTGGAACTCGAAGTGGAGTTTTAGCCGCTTTACCAAGGCCAGCCTCTATTCTGCGGTGTCCTGCAATTCGCCACAGCACAGGGTTTCGCCCTCGTTGATTTCGTGGATCTGACCCGCTGGACTCGCAAGAGCGATCCCGGCGACCAGCAAGGGGCGGGGGCCGACCGGTTCGGGCAGCTTGTGGCAGGCGATGCGCTTTTCCTGAAACTGCCGGAAACATTTCTGGCCGAGCAGCACGGCCCTGCCGCGCTGCGCAGATACCTTGCGGTGCTGCTGGTCTACAGGCGATACGACCTGATCCTGTGGCTGCTCGCCAATCTACCAGAAGAAGAACGGTTGGCGCAGGAAGCCATGGCTGACACCAGCCGGAAACTGTTCGGATCGTCCGCAATATCGATCGGGCGCAGCGTCTTGCCAAGCGGCTGACCCTTGGAACCGCAGCAGCTTACAGATACCACATGTTTTATTGACGACGGGAGACTGAACGGCTTTTCACCGCGTCGGATCGAGCCCGAAAGCAGGTGTCCGCCACATCTTCCACGAACCTGCCACTAAAGTGCCTGAAAGCTAAAAAACGATAATTCTCGGCATTTGCAACGACGAAACGGCTTTCGCCTGCCTGATGGTGCAGGGCGAAATTGTCGCTGCGGCGAGCGAGGAACGCTTCAGCCGCGTGCAGATGGACAATTCCTTTCCTCAGCAGAGCATCGACTACTGCCTGAACCATGCTGGCCTGACACTCGCCGACGTGGAAGTCGTCGCCTATAGTTGGTACAAGGGCTTCCAGCCCCGCCTGCTCGCGGAATATGTCCGCCGGGCGCAGGAACTCGCCGACAATCCGGAAGCCATCGCCATTCTGCAGGAAAGGATCGCTGTCGAGATCACGCAGGACGAGGCGAAGCGGCGCGAATAATGACAACTGGCTCGCCCGGAACATCGACCGCCGCACGACCGAAGTTCTCGATTTCCATCATCACGAAGCTCATGCCGCCAGCGCTGCCTGGTTTTCTCCTTTCGACAAGGGCGTGGCTTACACCAGCGACGGGCGCGGCGACTTCGAGGCGACGACGCTCTGGAAATTCAACCGTTCGGCCTATCCCGCCCTGACGAAACTCCATTCCTCGCTTTCGACGGACAGTTTCGGTTTTTTCTATGGCCGGATAACCGGCCTTCTCGGCTATCGCCCCATGCGGCACGAAGGGAAGATCACCGGCCTTGCGGCTCTGGGCGATCCGCAGCCGGCGATGGATCTGATGCGCCGGATGATCAGGGTCGAGAATGGCCGCGTGCTGGCAGGCCTCGGGGACTTCTATCCGCCATTCTTCACCAACTATTCGCCGGAAACGGAAGCCGAAATCGCGAAATACAAGAAGGAAGACGTGGCAGCGGCGGCGCAGCTGCATCTCGAGAACGAGATGTGCGCCTTGATCGATCACTATCTCGCAGCCGACGACATGACGGATGTGAATGTCGTGCTGAGAGGCGGCGTGTTCGGCAACGTCAAGGTCACGCACCGGATCAAGTCGCTGGGCCGCGTCGGCGATGCCTATGTGCAGCCGCAGATGGGCGATGGCGGATTGTGCCTCGGCGCCTGCGCTCTCGCCCAGGCGGAAATGCAGCAACGCGGCCGCACGGATGATGGCGTAAAGCCGCTGACGACGATGTATCTGGGGCCGACACCGGGAGACGGGCATGACTCCACCCTCGAACGCACGACCTATGTACTTTCAGAAGGTGCACAGGCTTTCGCACAGGCCCTGTCCGACAACGTGGTCATCGGCCTGATGCAAGGACGTATGGAATTCGGCCCCCGCGCCCTGGGCAATCGTTCGATCATTTATCGCACCAGTGACCGCACGATCAACGACTGGCTGAACAAGCGTATGGACCGCACGGAATTCATGCCTTTCGCGCCCGTGATGCGCGCCGAAACCGCGCCAGCGGCCATTCAGGACTACCGGGAAGGCGACATAACGCTCGACTTCATGACCGCGACCATCGACTGCACAGACGATTTTGCCGAGAAATGCCCGGCTGTCGTGCATGTCGACGGCACCGCCCGCCCCCAGATCGTGACGGAAGGATCCAACTGCTTCATCTGGATGGCCTTGCGCGAATGGGAGGATCCGTCGGGTGAAATGTCGCTGGTGAACACCAGCTTCAACGCGCATGAGGAGTCCATCGTCTGCACTTTCGACGAAGGCGCGCATGGGCTCGACACCGGAATGATTGACGAATTGTGGGTCGTGGAAGGGGATGAAGTCTCACGCTACGCCAAGGCAGGGTGAGCAGCATTTCGCTTCGGCAGGCCCCATGATCGGCGAGGCGGCGGTGGAGGAGGTCTATCGCCGCCTCGCCCGCGCCATGCCGGGCCGTACCCCCGATGCCAGGGGCCGAAGGATCAGCCCGATGCGTTCCGGTCCTGCATCTCCTGCATGTTGAGTGCTCAGTCCCTCGACCGGAACACTGCCGCAGCAACCGGGGCGCTGTTCGCCCTGGCGCGGACGCCCGCAGCCATGCTCGCCTTGCCGGACGAGGTCATCGCCGGAGCCATTCGCCCTTGCGGGTTGTACAATGTGAAAACCCGCAACATCCGGGCGTTCTGCACAGCTCTGCTGGCAGAGCACGAGGGCCAGGGTTCCCGACACGCGCGAAGAGTTGATGGCATTGCCCGGCATCGGCCGGAGATGCGCCGATATCGTGCTCAGTTTCGTATTCGGGCGCGATGTCATCGCGGTCGATACCCACGTCCACCGCGTCTGCAATCGCATTGGCATGACCGCGGCGAAAACGGCAGATCGCACTGCAAAGCAACTGGAGGAGCGCACGCCGGAATGGGCCATGCGCGACGGACATTTCTGGTTGATCCAGTTCGGCAAGGCGGTCTGTACCGCCCGCGCGCCACAATGCGGCACCTGCCCGGTCGCGGATCTTTGCGAATTCTATGTTGCGCTGCCCGCAGGGCCGGTCGCCTCTACCAGCTGAAGCCCGAAGCGACCGCTTTTCTCTCGGCCTCTGTGCTCGCACGACCGAGCACCGGATTACGGTGGGGGAAACGTCCGAAGCGTGCGATCATCCGGTAGTGTGAAAGGGCGAAATCGCCAACGAAGCGCAGTTCCGGCTGAGAGAAATAGCGCAGGCTGGCCTGCTGGTCCGCGATGTCTTCGGAATGCATCAGGGGCATGCCGAGAAACTGCCTCTGATGCCGTGTCATGGCATTGTCCCATCCTCTCTGGATTGCGCCCCTGGCAATGTTCTGCGCCAGGGAATCCCAATCATAGGCTTTGGCGCTGCCGCGAAAGATGTTGCGCGGCACCTGATCGAAAAGCAGCACGGACGCGAGGGCAAGGTCCGGACCGGTCAGGAAGGCACCCACACGCTGTCTGCCAAGTGCGTGCAACTCATCCTGAAACCGGTGGCAAAGCGTCGTGTCCACGTCCGGAGCAGGGTTGAACCAATCCGCAGGACCCAGCCGGTGAAACCATACATGGAGAACTTCCGCAGCCCAACGCCGCGACACCATCGTCATGGGCGCAGACGCACCATGAGAAGCGAGCCTTGGCCTGGCACTAAATCCGCATCAATCAACGCGGCGGTAGGGGATGAAATCGGTCAGGAACAGATTGCCGGTGTACAACCCGTTGTTCCGGCTGAAGGTCGTCACGATGCTCTGGCGGCAAAGTGTCGTCCCGAATTGCCGGGTGCGCAGCCCGTCCGAATCATCGATCAGTTCGGGCAGTTGCGTGTAGTTCACGTAGATGACATCGCCGACTTCATAGACCAGTGCAGTTCTGTCTATGATGTCGAAATCGCGTATCCGCCGAGACATGATGCAGTTCTCCGGCTCGCCGGCCACGCGTCCCTCGAGCAGCCTTGCCAGCTTTACCTCTCCTTTGGTCAACGCGGCCTCGCCAGCGGTTTCTGCCACCTGGCCATACGCGGGGAGCGATACTGCAGCCAACAGCGTGGCAAAAGCACCGGCACTGGCGAACTGGAAAATTCTGGTCATCGTTTGCTCCTTTCAAGCAGCATGGCTTGCCTTGCCGCCGAAGTGCAATGAAAAAGGTGCCGGTCGGCCGGGCTCGCCGCCACGATAGCGGCGCAATCCTTTTCTGCCATATCCATCGTGAATGGACCCTGACGCCTTCGATTGTCAGACGTAGTTCATCGTCAACCTGAATTCACCGGAATATTCACCTTCGGCCTGATTGCCGGGGATCATCAGGGTACCGCCGACGTAGATTGTTTGCTCACGCTTCACCGCCCGCACACCGATAAGCAGGTTGAACACTCTGGCTGCCAGCAGACCGTCGCCGATCGAATGGGTCAGGGTCGCGGTGAGCGTTTCCGTGCCGCCGCTCCGCTGCATGGTAACGGTGGGATCGAGCGTAAGTACCATGAGTGCACCGATCGGCGCATTGGCCGTGAACACTGCGCGATGAGCCGGCTCGCGCACGCTGGTCAGTTCGCCGAAGGTGGCGACCTGGTTGCTTGCTGCGTTCACGGTGATCGCACCGCCCGAACCGCTTCGCACGATCGTACCGAAATCCAGATCTGCGGTATTGGTCAGCACGGCCGGTTCGAGCACCTCGACCTTGCCGGTGCCGGACTGTTCCGCAGCCTGCGCGCCAGGGCCGCCCGCGACGGTTGCCATTGCGGCAAGCAACGCGAGGATAGCTTTCGAAGATTGAACCAGTCCGTTTGGCATGACTGCCCCCACAAGAACTCCGGAACCGATCCGGATAAAGCCTTATGAAGGTGGCGGGCGAACCATAGGTGTATTTACTAGGTTAAGACGGGGTTGATGCGCCCGTGATGCCGGCCTTGTCGTCTTTCACCAGTTCGACATCGGTGACGCGGTCCGGGTCGGCAGGACCATTTTTCAGGATGAAGCGCCGGTCGCAATAGCCGCAGTCGACGTATCCCGCTTCGTCGATCTCAAGAAAGACGCGGGGATGACCAAGCGCGGCAGGGCGGACCTTGTCGGTTCCGCGGATCGCCCCGGCACCATCGCAGCTGGCCCGGCGCGTTTCGACAATCGTGACTTCGGGTGGGGGTGTGCTCATGCAGGATGCGATAATCCCGCGGGGCAGCGAATTCAACGCTGCAAATCGCGCTCAGTCATATTCGATCCGTACCTCGAAGGGGGCCTCATAGACGCCGGGCAATTGTCCGGGATTGATCGTGATCGTCCCGCCAATCCGAAAGGCGAAGGCTCCGTTCGGCGCATCGATCCGATACTTGACAAAACCTTTTCCTTGTCCCGTAAGGCGCATTTCGGGTGTGCCGTCCACCACCATGTCCGAAAGCTGGATATCGGCGCCCGGACCGGTCAGCGTCAGCTTGTTGCCGCCCGGCAGCTTGACCCGCACTTGCCGGCCGCTCTCGCCATAACCTGCAAACTCGGCATATTGGCAAACCCCGCTGTGGCCCAGATTGGCGCTGGGAATGCAGCTGTTGTTCCTGGTCGCGGTCATTCGCACGGTACCGCCCGCACCATTGGTGAGGACATAGCCGAAGTCCATGTCCTTCAGCTTGGTCAGGGTAAGTTCCTCGATCACGACTGTCCTGGCTTCAGACATCGTCACGGTCTGCGCCTGAACCGGTGCTGCGGCCATGACCGCAGCGATGAAGATGCAGACTGCACTGCCCATGATCCCGGCGCCGAACCTGGCAAACGCCTGGCGGAGCGCCGGAGATGGAGCGAAGCGAATCAGTTCGCACATGATCGAGTGACCGGGCATTGCGCTGCTGCATGTAGCGCGATGCGGTTAATGCATGTTTAGCGTATGCCTGAGAGCCTTCGCGGTGTGGCCCGGTTTTGCACTCTTTACGAAAGCCGTGCCAGCGCCCTAGGGCAGCAGCATGGATCCTGCCGAAACCCCGCCCCCTGCCATTCGCATCTGCGATGTTGTCAAACGCTATGCCGGGGCGAAGGGAGTAGAAGGCAAGCTGGCCCTGAAAGGAGTCAGCTTCGACGTACCTCAGGGCGGCATCTTCGGCCTGCTCGGCCCCAATGGCGCGGGCAAGTCCACTCTGATCAACATTCTGGCCGGGCTGGTCACGAAAACCGAAGGGTCGGCCGAGATATGGGGCTTCGACATCGACCGGAACCGCCGCAATGCCAAGCGCGCCATCGGCATCGTGCCGCAGGAAATCGTCTTCGACCCGTTCTTCACGCCTTACGAGGTTCTGGAGAATCAGGCGGGCTTCTACGGCATCCCGAAGAACCAGCGCCGGTCGGAGGAATTGCTGGCCGCCGTCCATCTTTCGGACAAGCGCGATGCCTATGCCCGGACGCTGTCGGGCGGCATGAAGCGCCGCCTGCTGATCGCCAAGGCCATGGTCCATTCCCCGCCCATCCTGGTGCTGGACGAACCGACCGCCGGGGTCGACGTCGAATTGCGGCGGCAGCTTTGGGAACTGGTCGGGTCTTTGAACGCGGAAGGCGTCACCATCGTGCTGACTACGCATTATCTCGAGGAAGCGGAGCAGCTTTGCGATAACATCGCCATCATCAATCACGGCGAACTCATTGCGAACAAACCGACGCGCGAACTGGTCGACATGGCGCGGGAAAAGATCGTCGAGGTCACGCTGGACGCCCCGATCGACACAGCGCCGCAGGATGCTGCATTCGGCAAGGTCGAACTGCTCGATCCCCGGCGCGTGGCGATCACCTATGACAAGGACCGGATCACCGCCGGACAGGTGCTGAACCGCTTGCAGGAGCAGGGCATGCGGATCGAGGACGTGATCACGCGCGAGGCGGATCTTGAAGACGTGTTCGTCTCGCTGACGAGTGCCGTCACGACCGGCGGCGACCAGGCGAAAGAGACAGCGCGATGATCCATGACGTGCTGGTGATCGGTTCGGGGGCTGCGGGGCTGACGGCGGCGCTGGCTCTTGCGGAAACGCGCAAGGTGCTGGTGCTCGCCAAGGGATCGCTCACCGGCGGCAGCACCGCATGGGCGCAGGGCGGCATCGCCGCGGTGCTGGATACGGGTGACACGTTCGAAAACCACATCCGTGACACGATGGTGGCGGGGGCAGGACTGAACCGCCGCGAAACGGTCGAATTCGTGATCGAGCGGGCTCCCGATTCCATTCAGCGTCTTGTCGATCTGGGAGTCCCCTTCAACGGAAACGGCAGCGATCTGCATCTGACGCGGGAAGGTGGGCATTCCCATCGCCGCATCGTCCATGTCGACGATGCGACCGGATGGGCCGTGCAGGAGGCTTTGCTGAATGCCGCCAAGGCGCATGAGAACATCACCTTGCTGCCCGGCCGCGCCTGCATCGACCTGATCACCGGGCGCAATGCGGAACGCTATTCCGGCTCGGGGCGGATCTGGGGCGCCTATGCGGCGGATGAAAAGACCGGCGCTGTCGAGGCGCATGTCGCCCGCGCCACGATCCTCGCGGCGGGCGGGGCAGGGCGGTGCTATCGCTTTTCCACTGCGCCCCGCGGCGCAACCGGCGACGGCATCGCCATGGCGTGGCGTGCCGGAGCGCGGGTGGCCAACATGGAATTCATGCAGTTCCACCCGACCTGCCTGTATAATCTGGATGTAAAGAACTTCCTCATCACCGAGGCGGTGCGGGGCGAGGGCGGGCATCTGCTGCATCCCGAAACCGGACACCGCTTCATGCCCGATTACGACGAGCGGGGCGAACTTGCGCCGCGCGACATCGTCGCCCGCGCCATCGACGACCAGATCAAGCGTTACGGCCTCGACTTCGTCAATCTCGACATCAGTCACAGGCCGGCCGACTTCGTCCGGGAGCATTTCCCGACAATTCATGAAAAGCTGATGGGCCTCGGCATCGACATGACCCGCCAGTCGATCCCCGTCGTGCCGGCGCAACATTATACCTGCGGCGGCATCGTCGTCGATCTGGATGCGCGCACTGACCTCCCCGGCCTGTGGGCGGCGGGGGAATGCACCGAAAGCGGGCTGCACGGCGCGAACCGGCTGGCATCGAACAGCCTGCTCGAATGTTTCGTCTTCGGCGAAGCGGCGGCGCGAGACATCAACGCCTGCTGGGACGATCTGGACGAACCGCCAATCATTCGTGAATGGGACGAAAGCCGGGTGACACACTCTGACGAGGAAGTGGTCATCAAGCAGAACTGGACGGAAATCCGCCGCTTCATGTGGAATTATGTCGGCATCGTGCGCAGCACCAAGCGGCTGGAACGCGCCGCGCACCGCATCGCTTTGCTGGGACGCGAGATCGATGAATATTACGGCGCGTTTCGTGTCACCACCGACCTCATCGAATTGCGCAATCTGCACCAATGCGCCGAACTGATCGTGAAAAGCGCCCTGAAGCGCCACGAGAGCCGTGGCCTGCATTTCACCCTGGATTACCCCGAAACGGACCCGGTGGCGCGGGACACCGTGCTGGTGCCTTGATCGCCATCAACGAAGTTTTCACCCAAACACATTGGCCGCTGATCGATGTCGACCAGAAAACGATCCTGTGCGGTCCCGTCACAAAGGGGCAGGCAGCCCGCGCGCGCGCGCTGACCGTTTTGATCGTCACGGGTACAGGCGGGCTGTCATCCGAGCCCCAGCAGCCGCCCAAGCAAGATCAACGCCATAGCACCCAGAACGCTGGCGAGGCAGCCTGCGCGGTGAAAGTCGCTCCGGCCCTTGCTGGTGACAAGCCCCGCCAGCAGCGAACCGCCGATGCCTAACGCTATGGTGGTCAGCCAGCCCATCTCGACGGCACCGGGGAAGAAGAACCGCGCCAGCCCCCCGACCAGCAGACCCGACACGATCGCTCCGATAATGTTCAGCATGGACATCCCCTCTGCGCTGCGTTCAACAAGGGCTTAGCAAACTCAGGCGAGGAGGGAAAACGGCTCATGGCGCAGATCAAGGCGAACGGCATTACGCTGGAATATGAGGATTACGGCGACGAGAGCGCGCCGCCGATCCTGCTGATCATGGGGCTGGGGGCGCAGCTGACGCTGTGGCCCATGGAACTGGTCGAGGCGCTGACCGGGCGGGGGTTCCGGGTCATCCGCTATGACAATCGCGACATCGGCCTCAGCGAGAAATTCGATTCCGCCGGCGTGCCTTCCATTCCCGTGACCGTGCTAAAGGCGCGTTTCGGGTTCCGCCCACGCGTGCCCTATACCCTGTCGGACATGGCGGCGGATGCTGTGGGCCTGCTGGATGCACTGGACATTCCCCAGGCGCATATCGTCGGCGCATCAATGGGCGGGATGATCGCGCAGCTGGTAGCGGTGGAACATGGCAAGCGAACCGCCAGCCTCACCTCCATCATGTCCACGACCGGGCACCGGCGCCTGCCGCAGGCGGAGAAGGAGGCGCTGGCTGCTCTCACCACGCGGCCGAAGAACATGGAGATGGCGAATATCCTCGCTCATGGAAAGCGCCTGTCGAGAGCGATCGGCAGCCCCGCATATCCGGTTGCCGAGGACAGGCTGGAACAGAACATCCGCGCCAATTTCGGACGCAGCTTCCATCCGCAAGGGCTGCCCCGCCAGCTTGCGGCGATCCTGGCAGATGGCGACCGGCGCAAGCGGCTGTCCCAGGTGAAGGCGCCGACCCTGGTGCTGCATGGCGAGGCCGACCCGCTGGTTAAGGTGGAGGCTGGCCGCGACACCGCCGCTCACATTCAAGGTGCCGAGCTGAAGGTCATTCCCGGTATGGGCCACGATCTGCCTGTCGAACTGGTGGACGAGATTGCCGATGCCATCGCCAATCATGCCCGGAAGGCTGCCTGAACCCGTGGAGATAATTAAGGCAAACTGCCTTAATTCCGGAACAAAGCATGTGCTGCAGCGTAGATTATGTAAATATGGCGAAAAAATGGCGCCCACGAAAGAAGCGCGATTTGGCCGAAACTATCGATAAAGGAACGACATCATGAAGAAGATCGCATTCATCGCACTCCCCGCTTTTGCAATGCTGGCGGCATGTGGGCCCGATTCGGCGGTCGAGGAACGCGGCGACGCACTCGAAGAGCGTGCCGACATCGTTGAGGAACGGTCCGACATGCGGGCCGACCAGCTTGAAGACGCAGCCAACAACGCGATGACCGAAGCGGGCGAAGCGACATTGGACGCACGTGCGGATGCCGTCGAGGAAGCCGGGGAAGTCCGCGCTGACGCGATCAACGAACGCGCCGACATGATGGAATAATCGCCTCGGGTCAGGCCCAGCTCAAGCAAGTTCATCGTCAGAATGAAAAAGGGCTCCGCCACTGCGGGGCCCTTTCCCGTTTTCATGCTGCATTTCGCCGCCTGCAGAAATCTTTCCACATCGCGTTTTTCCACTTGCACTACCCGCCACCCAAGGATGCTCCACGCGCCGCGCTGTATGGCTGGCATAGAACACCGCCGCGAAGATGAGTTAAATCGCCTTTACCCTATTGCGCAGCGGCGGCAGGTGATTCACTATCTAGTGGTTGCAGGGGGATAGGAACCTACAAGACCTAGATTTTCAGTGGCTAAGTCTCCGACTCGCAAATTGGGCAAGCGAAGGGGATGCAAGCCTGCAGAGGCGCAGGACGGGGGATAAATATCTGACCGCAGCGCCTCGTGAATTGCTAGATCGTCAGGGTCCGTCCGAATCGAACACAAGCGGAACATCGCAGCAGCCGCTGCGTAAGGGACAGGGGTGAGACACGACATGGATTTCAGAACCGACGGCGAAACCGGCAGCGACATTGCAGCGGGCGAAATCCACGACAGCAACGAACACGATGCAGGAAAGAGCGCGATAGCCATGGAACGACGCGATAGTGGATCGGACGATCTGGTGGCCGAAAAGGCCGCAGAGGCTCTGACGGGCGCATTGGCCGGCACTCTTGCCGAAGCGGCGCGCGCCAATATGGCCACCGACGGCAAGGGCATCGACGACAGCAAGAAGATCAACGATCGCCGCTTCACCGTGGTGACGGATACTTCGCGTGACGAATTGCTGACGGAGTTCGGCAAGGAAACCCTGATCGACCGTTACCTGCTGCCGAACGAGAATTTCCAGGACCTGTTCGCCCGCGTGGCCGATGCCTATGCCGACGATCAGGAGCACGCCCAGCGCCTGTACGATTACATTTCGCGCCTGTGGTTCATGCCCGCAACGCCCGTCCTGTCGAATGGCGGCACCCATCGCGGGCTGCCGATCTCCTGCTATCTGAATTCGGTCGAGGACAGCCTGGAAGGCATTGTCGGCACCTGGAACGAAAATGTGTGGCTGGCCAGCAAGGGCGGCGGCATCGGCACCTATTGGGGCCATGTGCGCGGCATTGGCGAGCCTGTGGGCCTAAACGGCAAGACCAGCGGCATCATCCCCTTCGTGCGGGTGATGGACAGCCTGACTCTGGCGATCAGCCAGGGTTCGCTGCGGCGCGGATCGGCGGCCTGCTACCTCGACGTGTCGCATCCTGAAATCGAGGAATTCCTCGAAATCCGTAAACCCTCGGGCGACTTCAACCGCAAGGCGCTGAATTTGCATCACGGCGTGCTGCTGACCGATGCCTTCATGGAAGCGGTGCGTGCGGGTGAAAAGTTCGACCTGAAGTCGCCCAAGACCGGCGAAGTGCGCGCCCAGGTCGATGCGCGCAGCCTGTTTCAGAAATTGGTGGAAACGCGGCTTGCGACGGGCGAGCCCTACATCGTCTTCTCCGACACCGTGAACCGGATGATGCCAAAGCATCACCGCGATCTCGGCCTCAAGGTGTCGACCTCGAACCTGTGCAGCGAAATTACCCTGCCCACGGGCCGGGACCATCTGGGGAACGACCGGACTGCGGTCTGCTGCCTGTCGTCGCTCAACCTCGAAAAATGGGACGAGTGGCACACCGACAAACGCTTCATCGAGGATGTCATGCGCTTCCTCGACAATGTGCTGCAGGATTATATCGACCGTGCACCTGAAGAAATGGCACGCGCGAAATATTCTGCGAGCCGCGAACGCAGCGTCGGGCTAGGCGTCATGGGCTATCACTCCTTCCTGCAGGCCAAGAACATCCCGCTGGAAAGCGCGATGGCGAAGGTCTGGAACCTCAAGATGTTCAAGCACATCTCGGCCCGGGCGGACGAGGCATCGATGATGCTGGCGCATGAGCGCGGCCCGTGCCCCGATGCCGAGGACATGGGCGCGATGGAACGCTTCTCCTGCAAGATGGCGATCGCCCCCACCGCGTCGATCAGCATCATCTGTGGCGGCACCAGCGCCTGCATCGAACCGATCCCGGCCAATATCTATACCCACAAGACCTTGTCGGGCAGCTTCGTGGTGAAGAACCCCTATCTGGAAAAGCTGCTGCGCGAAAAGTCGAAGGATTCGACCAATGTATGGAACTCGATCCTGGAGAAGGGCGGTTCCGTCGCGCATCTCGACTTCCTGACGGCGGACGAGAAAGCGACATTCAAGACCAGCTTCGAAATCGACCAGCGCTACCTGCTGGAATTCGCCGCCGACCGCGCGCCCTTCATCGACCAGGCGCAGAGCCTCAATTTGTTCATCCCCGCCGATGTCGATAAGTGGGATCTGGCCATGCTGCACTTCCAGGCATGGGAAAAGGGCATCAAGTCGCTCTACTACCTGCGGTCCAAGAGCGTTCAGCGTGCAGGGTTTGCAGGTGGTGTTGAAGCCGACAACACGACCGAGGCGAGCAAGTTCGAACTCGCCGCGGGCGAGCAGACCGATTACGAGGAATGCCTGAGCTGTCAGTGAGTCCAGGCGGTTGTTAAAACCTTCGACGAGGGGTTCTGTGAGTATTCCCTCGCCGCGCACATGGCATTTCAGGACACAGCAGCATGTCAGTGATCATCGTTATCGTCTTGCTGCTCATTGCCATGCTGCTTTTGCAACGTTCGCGGCGGGCGCAGAATCTGGGCAAGGCGACAAACCTGCGCCGCATTGGGTTGGTGCTGGCGGTGGCGGCTTTGGTGCTCGCCCTCGTCGATGCAGCTGACATGGCGTTGGACCATTCGGATGACGAGGTTCCGACCCTGACAGGTGATCGCCTGCCGTGAAGGGCCAGAAGGCAGCTTCAGCCGTGTGGAGCCGGCGGTTTGCAGGATGCCGGTCTATCACGTCGGGGCTGCACGGCGCCTCAGGAACACGTCTTTCATGATAATGACCGTCGTCTTCTACCTCGTGGGGCTCACGCTGCTGCTGGTCATGGCCTATGTGCTGTGGAGCGGAGTAGGTCGCCGCAGGCCGGCAATCGCGCGGGCATTTGCGCTGGTGGTGCTGGCAGTCGCCGCGTGGATCGCCTGGCAGCTTTTCGAAGTTCTGTTCTAGCCCGAAGCGTAACGCAGCCTGGCGAACGGATTTACAATGCACAAACTGGAACCCCCAACCTCACCGTCGTGAGGCTGGGGGCCCTTTTGCTACCGGCCTTGCGGCGCGGTAGAAACTCTATGTCCTATCAATGCTCAGGACGACGCCTTGTTCCCCAGTCCGTCCGGAATACGCGCTCCGGCCTTCAGATAGATGCGATTGTCGTCGAGCCGGTCGACGGCATCCATGGGGATGAAGTGATGCATGGAATCGGCGGAATCGGTCTTGGTGAGCTTGATGTTGTCGCCCTCCACCTCGTCGACCGTGCCGACGTGCTGGCCGGTGGAATCGGCGATTTCCATGTGTTCCTTGATGCGGATCTTCTCGAACATGCGATTTCCTCGGTTGTTTGGTCCTATGCCGCCTCAACGGCTCGGCCATGGCGGAGTTCCAAGGGCATAACGCCCTCTTGCTGCTTCACCTGACGATCAGGTCTACTCGCCGGGGCCTTCGTATAATGCCCGGTTACCATCGGCACGGGCAACGCCGTCAGGCGTGTCGGTCAATCCCGGTTCGCCCTTGTCATGCGCCTCGACACTGTCCTTCTTTGCAGGCTTGTCACCTCCGCTATTCTCGGATGCCGCTTCCTTCTCGCTATCGCCATGCTCGTCGCGGCTATTGCCGTATCCGGTCTGGGCCTTGCCATCCGATTGCTGTTCGGCTTGGGCGCGCTGGCGATCCATGTCGCCGGGCTGTTGCTGATCGGCGGGCGTGTACATGTCAGTTGCCTGGCCGGGCGCAGCGTTTGCAATCGTGCCGCCTGCCTGCTGCTCCGGTGCGGCGGAATCATTGTTTCCGACGTTCGAAGGCTGGTTCACCTCATATTGGTCGAAGTGGGGGCGGGCGTCGCCCGGCGTTCCCGATGCACCCTGCGGCTGGTTGCCGGCAAGAGGCGAGCCTTCGGGCTGCTTCGAATTCAACTCGCGCGAACCGCCCGGCTTGGCTGAACCCTGCGCCTGTGACTGGCCGCCCTGCGACTGCGATTGCTGGGCTTTCTGCTGCTGCTGCGGCAGCTTCTTGCCGTCACGGTCGACCGGCACCGCTTCATTTGTCGCGACGGGCTTCTTGTCCTTGTCCTCGGCGCGAGCGCGCGCCTCGCCTTCGCGGGGGCCGGAGCGCGGCGGTTCGCCGGGCGTGTCGCCGGGATTGAGAGTGACCTTGCGGCTGTCGTCGGGTTCATACTCGCCCATGAAATTATCCTTTTTGCTGTCCTGCTCGCGGCGCAATTGCCGCCTTTACCCCGACAACGGGCAGGCCGGCGCTTGTGTTCCGTGATCGCGGGCAAGGCGCGACGCGCGGCAGACTGCGACACACGCCGATTGCAACCCCCGGAATATAAAGAATTGCCCGGACTTATCCCCGCCGAAAGGATAGGGCTTGCTATCCAATCGCCGCCATGATTCCCTATATGTACCAGAATCGCTGATCCCACGGAGACACAACATGTCGTTGCTCGAAGCCCGCAAGACCTACAAGCCCTTTGAATATCCGTGGGCTTACGACTTCTGGAAACGCCAGCAGCAGATTCACTGGATGCCGGAAGAAGTGCCGCTGGGCGAAGACTGCCGCGACTGGGCGCAGAACCTGTCCGCGCATGAACGTAACCTGCTGACGCAGATCTTCCGCTTCTTTACTCAGGCTGATGTCGAGGTGCAGGATTGCTACCACGAAAAATACGGTCGCGTGTTCAAGCCTACGGAAGTGAAGATGATGCTGGCGGCGTTCAGCAACATGGAAACCGTGCATATCGCCGCCTATTCCCACCTGCTCGACACCATCGGCATGCCGGAAAGCGAATATGGCATGTTCCTCGAATATGAGGAGATGAAGGACAAGCACGACTATCTGCAGCAGTTCGGCGTCGACAATGACGAGGATATCGCCCGCACGCTGGCGATGTTCGGCGGCTTCACCGAAGGCCTGCAATTGTTCGCCAGCTTCGCCATGCTGATGAACTTCCCGCGCTTCAACAAGATGAAGGGCATGGGGCAGATCGTCAGCTGGTCGGTTCGCGACGAAAGCCTGCATTGCGAAGGCATCACGCGCCTGTTCCACGCCTTCTGCCAGGAACGCGACTGCCTGACCAAATCGGTGAAGCAGGACATCATGGATACCTGCCAGACGACCGTCCGGCTTGAGGATGCGTTTATCGATCTTGCCTTTGAAGACGGTCCGGTTCCGGGCATGACGCCCAAGGAAATCAAGAAATACATCCGCTACATCGCCGATTGGCGCCTGTCGCAGCTTGGCCTTCCCGCGATTTACATGGTGGAAGAGCACCCGCTGCCTTGGCTGACCCCGCTGCTGAACGGCGTGGAGCATGCGAACTTCTTCGAAACGCGGGCCACGGAATATTCCAAGGGCGCGACCACCGGCAATTGGCAGGACGTCTGGAGCAGCTTCGACAAGCGCCGCAAGGCCAAGGGCGGCGAAGCGAACGACACGGAAGAAACCACCGACGAAGGCCCGGGCTTGTTCGGCGACAGCGTGACGGTAGCTGCGGAGTAAAATGCGGGCACTGTAATGTGGCGTTCCATGCGGCGAACGTTTAAACAGAAGTTCGCTTCGACTCGGCTCCTGTCAAGCTGACTAGAGATTCTCCCGCCAGGTTCTTTGTGCATGGAAACACTTGTCCAGAATGCCGCAGAGCAAATATTAGCCTCTATTCAAATGCGATATCAGGCACTTTTGAGTCAATTCGAGTGTTTCCAATTGGCGACAAACAAAGGTTGCGCGTACCTGAGGAAGTTCCGGACCATATTGCCAGAGACTATCGCGAGGCTAAGGCAACAATCGGAGTTAGCCCGCGCGCCTCAGCGGCACTGTCCCGCCGTTGCCTACAAAGCGTATTGCAGCATGCAGGCTACACCGACACCAACCTCAGTAAACAGATAAAAGCTGTCATTAACGAGCAGGACATCGAGAGAATTTTGCCGCGAGGTGTTCGTCAAAGCATTGATGCGATTAGGAATTTCGGGAACTTCTCAGCTCACCCAATCATTGAGAAATCTTCTACTCAAATAATTGATGTTGAACCCGCCGAGGCGGAATGGTGCCTCGAAATTCTTGATGAGTTATTCCTCCACTTTTTTGTTCGCCCTGTTACTAGGGTCCGGACTCATTAGAGCCACCAGGTGACGATGGCTGCGATAGCGATTGTGGCCATAAAGGTCTTGATGTTGCGGTCGAAGCGGGTGGCGACCCGCC
>NZ_JAAFZT010000036.1 GCF_013336795.1 Alteripontixanthobacter muriae
CTAGGCAGTAGACTCGTAAGCGTTGATCCAGAGACGTGCTGAGAAGAGCTTGATGGCGGCCAGAAAGTTGTCGGCTCGTTTGTCGTAGCGGGTCGCCAAACCTCTGGCATGCTTAAGTTTTCCGAAGAAGCGTTCGATCAGATTGCGATAGCGGTAGAGGAACTGGCTGAAGGCGAAGCTTTGCCTGCGGTTGCGCTTGGCGGGGATGTTGGCGAAGCCGCCCTGCGCTGTGATCTGCCGGCGGATGGCATCGCTGTCGTAGGCTTTGTCGGCAAGGAAGGTGCTGCCTTTCGGCAGGGCGCCGAGCAGCGGCTCGGCCTGTTTGCAATCGCTCGCCTGCCCTTCGGACAGGTGTAGTTGGATCGGCAGCCCCCGGCCATCGACCAGGGCATGGATCTTGGTCGTCAAGCCGCCGCGGGAACGTCCCATGCAGCGATTTGGGTCCCCCTTTTTAGGGTCGCACCGTGCTGGTGGACCCGAATGGAAGAACTGTCGATCATCACCAGCTCGCCGTCGAAAGCCTGCGAAACCGCCGTCAGAAGCCGATCCCAGACACCGGCTCTGCGCCAGCGGACAAAGCGATTGTAGCAGGTAG
>NZ_JAAFZT010000003.1 GCF_013336795.1 Alteripontixanthobacter muriae
GGCGGGTCGCCACCCGCTTCGACCGCAACATCAAGACCTTTATGGCCACAATCGCTATCGCAGCCATCGTCACCTGGTGGCTCTAATGAGTCCGGACCCTAGTACCTTTGTATAATAGACTAACATACAAATGTTATGACATGCCCCTAATTAAATAAACGGGTTATCTAAGGTCCGAAGTGCAACCTAAATATGACGCAGACCTGAGCCGGGGGGAGTAGCAGATAAATGGATAATCAAGATAATTCATGCGCTTATCGTTCTGTAGGTAAAGCTATTAGGCTGAACGAGCCTAAACAACACTTTCATTCCGGCGCATTAGGTCATCAGAATGACGGGAACAAACCGGCAAAGAAAACCAGCATCTTGCGTTTGGCGCGAAGAAAGATTTCAAGACGAACCTGGATGCGCCAAGTTTGGCATCCGATGTGCTGGCGTATTGGCACCCGAAGAATGTTTCTCATCGGATTGCCAGTCTCACTTCCTATTTGGGCGCTCCTGCTAATCTTGAGCCTTTTAGTCGCGGTCGTGCATGCAGCATTACGTCCGATTCGGCGCTTTTGGTCTATGTCGCCGATTAGACCAGACGCTTACGGGCGGATTTATCATTGACCGATGTAAATACAAAAGGTTTGAACAAGACTCTTGTGCGCCGTTGCTAGCTGGCGCCGCGTTGCTAAGCGCAGGACTGCTTTAGGACTAAGGACGGTGCTCCTTACGGCTCTGAAATGCTCCCACGCGCACCGTAATATTTTCTAAGCTATTGAAAGATTGTAGCATTATCGTGCAAGTCGGTGCAAACTTGCGGACTTTTAATCAGTAGGTCGCTGTTGCAGCTACAAGCTATCCAGCGCGCCACCGACCACTTTTCATAACAGCAACGACGGCTGGCAATCCGCGGGAACCCAGTGATGCTTGCGTGGTTTTTTATATCGGGCTGGCACTGCCTCACTGGCTTACCCCTGAGTCAAAGAACGTGCCGCCCGCTACTCCCAGCCCGATACGTCTTCGCCCGCCACCAGTGGACGGTGCCATGCTGCTGCGTCGGCAGCAATGTTCATTCCGGATTCGCGCATTCAGCCGTGCTTCGGACTGTATAGAAAAGTGTATAGAATGAGCGCTGGCTCTACGCTTAACCTGCTGAAATTTAAAGGAAAAGGTAATTTGGTCGGGGAGAGAGGATTCGAACCTCCGGCCCCTGCCTCCCGAAGACAGTGCTCTACCAGGCTGAGCTACTCCCCGACCGATGCCAAACCCGCATTGTAGCGGGCGCGAGGCAGACGCGGGCCTATAGGAGGGCATCCGTTCAGTGGCAAGTGAACTTTTTGCCTGATCACGACCGCTTTGCCTTGCCGGTTTGCCGCTCCGTTCTCGCTCGGAAGGGCTATGCAAGCGAAGGCTCGGAAGGCTAGAGGTTCGCGCATGGACCGGACCACTTCCCCAACCGAACCAGCTTCTGCAGATTGCGTCCGGGATCATCCCGAAATGCAGTATCTCGCCCTGATGCGCCGAATCTGGACGCAGGGCACACGGCAGGTCGACCGCACCGGCGTTGGAACCCGCTCGATATTCGGCCACTCGCTACGTTTCGATCTGGCGGGCGGCGCCATGCCGCTGCTGACGACCAAGCGCGTCTTCTGGAAAACCGCCACGCGAGAGATGCTATGGTTCCTCACGGGTGAGACAAACATCCGCCCCCTGTGCGAACAGGGAGTCCAGATCTGGACCGATTGGCCGCTGGCGCGGTTCCGCGCGGAGACCGGATCGGACATCTCGCGCGAAGCCTTCGCTCAGCGGATCGTCGAGGACGCTGATTTCGCGGTGCGATGGGGCGATCTCGGCCCGGTCTATGGCAAGCAATGGGTGGACTGGCCGACTTTCGTTCCCGCAGGCGAAGGCCTTTTTCGCCGGGGCGAAGGTATCGATCAGATTTCGCAGGTGGTGAATTCGCTGCGGGAAAACCCCACCAGTCGCCGGCACATCGTCGAAGGCTGGAACGTGGCAGAGCTCGATCAAATGGCCTTGCCGCCCTGCCACAAGACCTATCAGTTCCAGGTGGCTTACGGGCGCCTCAATTGCGCGTTGTACCAGCGCAGCTGCGACGTGGCCCTTGGGCTGCCGTTCAATCTTTGGGCGGGCGCCCTGCTGCAAAGAATGATCGCGCAGCAGACGGACCTACAGCAGGGGGAGTTCGTCTGGATGGGCGGCGATGTACATTTGTATGAAAATCAAGGGGATTTGGTCGAGGAGCAGCTGACCCGCCTGCCTCAGGGTCAACCGCGCCTTGAAATCATCCGAAAGCCGGAAAGCATTTTCGCCTACCGGATCGACGATTTCGTGGTCCACGATTACAAGCCGTTGGGCAAATTGACGGCACCGGTTGCAGTCTGAGCGAATGTGGCCGAACAGCCGCCTTGACCATCGCAAGCCGGTGAAATAAAATAACAGTTCTTTAGAAGAAAACTGCTGACGCTAATGGGAGAGCGTGAATGGCCGACCGGCCCGATCAGGCACAGCAAGGGCAGAACAAACCCACGCTGCAGTTGCATGTACCCGAACCCAGCTACCGCCCCGGCGATGCCGTCGATTTCGGGCATCTGACAATACCGGAAGCCGGGGCGCAGCCCAGGCCCGACGAAGGGTGCGAAGCTTCCGAGACGAACCCGCTGGCGACGGATCTGATTCGCGTGCTCGGCGACGATAATTTGCCGCACGGCCCTTGGGATCCGAAGCTGGACGCCGACACGCTGCGCGAGATGCTGCACCACATGGCGATGGTTCGCGCCTTCGATGAACGCATGTTCCGCGGTCAGAGGCAGGGCAAGACCAGCTTCTACATGAAATGTACCGGCGAGGAAGCGACCTCGATCTCGGCGGCCATGGCGCTGGCGTCCGATGACATGGTGTTCCCGTCCTATCGTCAGCAGGGCATCCTGATCGCGCGCGGCTATCCGCTGACGGAAATGATCAACCAGATCTATTCCAACAGCGCCGACAAGCTGAAGGGCCGGCAACTGCCCATCATGTATTCCAGTCGCGAGAAGTCGTTCTTCTCGATCAGCGGAAATCTCGCCACGCAGACGCCGCAGGCGGTGGGCTGGGCCATGGCCAGCGCGATCAAGGGCGACAGCCGGATTGCTGCAACCTGGGTCGGCGAAGGGTCGACGGCAGAGGGTGATTTCCACGCCGCCTGCACTTTCGCCGCCGTCTATAACGCGCCGGTCATCCTGAACGTCGTCAACAATCAGTGGGCAATTTCCAGCTTTTCCGGTTTCGCTGGAGGCGAGCGCACCAGTTTCGCCGCTCGGGCCGTGGGTTACGGCATCGCTGGCCTTCGGGTGGACGGAAACGATCCGCTCGCCGTTTACGCCGCAGAGCGCTGGGCTGCCAATCGTGCCCGTTCCAATGCCGGACCGACGCTGATCGAACATTTCACCTATCGCGCCGAGGGGCATTCGACATCAGACGATCCAAGCGGCTATCGCAGCGCGCAGGAGCGTGAGGAATGGCCGCTGGGCGATCCCGTCATGCGGCTGAAGGACCATCTGATCGCGCTCGGCGAATGGGACGAAGACCGGCAAAAGTCGCTGGACGAGGATTGCGCGACCGAAGTGAAGAAAGCGACCAAGGAGGCCGAAAAGAACGGCATCCTCGGTCACGGCCTTCACCACCCTTTCCGCACCATGTTCGAGGATGTGTTCGAGGAGCTGCCCTGGCACCTCAAGGAGCAGAGCGCGCAGGCCATCCGCGAAAGAGAGACGAAGTTCCCTGAAGGATTGTCGGAATGACCGTCGAAACACAGAAGACCGCCGCATCGGAGAAGGCTGCCGGCAAGAAGGGCGTCGGCGCCGACGGCGAACGCCGCCTGAACATGATCGATGCCATCAATGATGCGCTGGACATCATGCTCGACCGCGACCCGAACGTCGTGGTCATGGGCGAGGATGTCGGCTATTTTGGCGGCGTTTTCCGCTGCACGGCGGGCCTGCAGGAAAAGCATGGCAAGACGCGGGTGTTCGATACGCCGATTTCCGAATGCGGGATCATCGGCGTGGCCGTCGGGATGGGCGCATACGGACTGCGCCCGGTCCCGGAGATCCAGTTTGCCGATTACATCTATCCGGGTCTCGACCAGCTGATTTCGGAAGCGGCGCGGCTGCGGTATCGCTCGGCTGCGGAATATATCGCGCCGATGACGGTGCGCTCGCCATTCGGTGGCGGGATTTTCGGTGGGCAGACCCACAGCCAGAGCCCCGAGGCGATCTTCAGCCATGTCTCCGGCCTCAAGACGGTGATCCCCTCCAACCCGTACGATGCAAAGGGTCTGCTGATTGCATCGATCGAAGACAACGACCCGGTCATTTTCTTCGAACCCAAGCGCATCTACAACGGCCCCTTCAATGGCTATTACGACAAGCCGGTCGAACCCTGGAAGAAGCATGCACAAAGCATTGTTCCGGAGGGTCACTACCGCGTAGAATTGGGCAAGGCCCGCAAGGTTACGGAAGGGGACGAACTGACCGTCCTGGCCTATGGCACGATGGTTCATGTCGCCGAAGCGGTCTGCGCCGCGAAGGGCGTGAATGCCGAGATACTGGACCTCAGAACGATCGTTCCGCTCGATATAGAAGCGATCGAAGCGTCGGTGAAGAAGACCGGGCGCTGCCTTATCGTGCATGAAGCTACGCGGACCTCGGGCTTCGGCGCAGAACTTTCGGCTCTGGTTACAGAGCGTTGTTTCTATCATCTCGAAGCCGCGGTCGAACGCGTGACAGGCTTCGACACACCCTATCCGCACAGCCTGGAATGGGCATATTTCCCCGGTCCCGTCCGCATTGGCGAGGCGATCGACAAGATCTTGAGCGAGTAAGACAATGGCCCGTTTCACATTCAATCTTCCCGACATCGGCGAAGGTATCGCCGAAGCCGAAATCGTCGAATGGCACGTCAAGGTCGGCGACACGGTAGAAGAGGACGCGCGCCTTGCCGACGTGATGACCGACAAGGCCACCATCGACCTTGAAAGCCCGGTATCGGGCAAGGTCCTCGAAGTCGCTGGCGAAGCCGGTGACACGATCGCGATCGGGTCGATGCTGGTCGTGATCGAAGTCGAAGGGGAAGTTTCGGGTGAAGATCCGGGCGAGGGCGGTCCGGCAGAAGATGCGGATACATCTGCACAGAAAACATCGCCGACGCCCGCCCCGGCTCCGAAAGACGAAGATGTCGCGGCCCGGATCGAGGTGGAAACCTCCGATGCTTCCGATGCGGACGACGCGACTGCGCGAGGGCAGCGAAGCGACAGGGGGAAGACTGATTCTTCCAAGACAGCTGGCGACCAGGCCAGCTCTCGGAACAAGGTTCCAGGCGAGCCGATCCTCGCCAGCCCTGCTGTCCGCAGGCGTGCGAAGGATCTTGGTGTCGATCTGCAGCAAGTACGCCCGCAGGAAGACGGCCGGGTGCGGCATGCCGATCTGGACGCGTTCCTGTCCTACGGCGGGGGCGGCGGCTTCGCGGCGGCCGGCAAGGCTCGGCAGGACGAGGACATCAAGGTTATTGGACTGCGCAAGCGAATCGCGCAGAACATGGCCGCGTCCAAGCGCAACATTCCGCACTTCTCCTATGTCGAGGAAGTGGACGTCACCGAACTCGAACGCCTCCGCGCACAGCTGAATGACGGCCGGGGCGACAAGCCAAAGTTGACCATGCTGCCGCTGCTGATCACAGCGATCTGCAAGGTGCTGCCCCACTATCCGATGATTAACGCGCGTTACGACGATGAGGCCAATGTAGTCACGCGGCATGGCAGAGTGCATCTCGGCATGGCGGCCCAGACGGACAATGGTCTGATGGTGCCGGTCATCCGCGATGCTCAGGCCAAAAACCTTTGGCAGCTGGCTAACGAGGTTCTGCGCCTAGCCAATGCGGCGCGAGATGGCACGGCGAAATCGGAGGAACTGTCCGGTTCGACCCTGACGCTGACCTCACTCGGGCCGCTCGGCGGAATTGCGACGACTCCGGTGATCAACAGGCCCGAGGTCGCCATTATCGGCCCCAATCGCATCGTCGAACGGCCGATGTTCGTGCCGGATGGCATGGGCGGTGAGAAGATCGAGAAGCGCAAGCTGATGAACATCTCGATCAGCTGCGATCACCGTGTGGTCGACGGCTATGACGCTGCCAGTTTCGTGCAGGATCTGAAACGCGCGATCGAGGCTCCTGCCAACCTGCTGATGAACTGACCTCTAGCGAACGAGTGCGCGGTAGGTGATTTGTCCGCTCGCTCTATTGGGAGCGATGCGCCAGCGAAGATGGGTTATGGTGTCGGGGGAGGGGGCGCGAAACTCCTCCCTTGGAGGTCGCCCTGCATGGTCCAGTCGGCGCCAGTTGCGCCCACCATCAGTGGATATTTCTGTCGCTTCAGTGCTGCTTCTCTGGAAAGCGAGAGCGCCCGGGACCGCGCTCGCGACGGTAAAGCCCCGCTCGGCATTGCGAACCCGCCACGATATTATCAGCACGACGCTGTCACCCTGGCGGAGCATCGAAGCCGGCTCCAGAGCGAGCGAGCCATCGGCTGCGAGATTCTCGACATAGATGCCACGGCTGATCTCCACTTGCCCAGCAGCGACAGGTTGCGCCGTGAGTGCCGCTGCAGCGCCCAGCATCGTTCCGGTCGAAATTACCTTGCAAATCATGTCATCCGCCCCCCGGCTGTTGCTGCGACGGAGTGCACAGAACAGCCGAAGAATTGGTTAACGCGGGGAAGATTGTGTCACTTCGCAGGCGTATCGCAAAATCATCGTTTTTTGCTGTTTTGCTCTGTTGACAGGGTAGGCCACCTCGCCTAGTTGCGCGGCTCCCGAACGGCAATTGCCAGTTCACGCGGGTGTAGCTCAGTTGGTTAGAGCGCCGGCCTGTCACGCCGGAGGTCGCGGGTTCAAGTCCCGTCACTCGCGCCATTTCATTGTGAAATGGCGATAGAATTGTTTCCCGCTCCCTACAGCGGCGGCACCCTCAGACGCTCTCCACAGCAGCTTGCCGATCGCGGAGGTCTACGCGACTTTTCGCTCGCCTGCTGACATGCTGGTATGCGCTCCTGATATGTCGGTGAACTGAAGGGAGTGAACTCCTCGGCGTGTCAAGCTGGCGGTTCACCCCAGCGCCCTGTTTCCATCCAGATCAGGAAATTGCGCAGCGGCAGGAGCCAGATGACGCCGAGAATGAGGTAGACGATAGTCTGCACCCATACCGGCAGCAAAGATATCCAGTCGCTCGCCCAGGCAACCGCGAGAGCGTATATCAGCAGACAGGCGAGCAACGCCAGAATGCCGACCGGCAGGCGCCATGTCGGTTCTCCGCGCATCAGAAGGGGCCGTAAAGGCGGGTAGGGGTGATGATCGCGCGCATGGCCATGTCATGCGCCTCGCCGGGTATATCGTCAACGCGCTGCACGTCCCATGCAAGACCTATGGGAATTATGCCGGGATGATCAGCAAGATAGGCATCGTAGTGGCCGCCGCCCTGGCCGATCCGCTCACCGCGTTCCGTGAAACCGAGGATGGGCACGAGAAGAACGTCCGGCTGAAGAAGCTCCGCCTCCGCTGACGGTTGCATCACTCCGTAAGGTCCGGGTTCGAGATCGCTGCTGCCCAGCGGATCGGTATGGCGGGCGAACTGCATGGGCGCACCTTCCGTGTCAAAACGCGGGAGAGCAATGTCGTGACCGGCTTCCTGAAAGTACTGGGCATAGCGTGTCGCCGGAGCTTCCTCCGGAGCGGCATGGTAAAGACCGACGACGGACCCCTGCGGGACCAAATCCAGCGCTGCACCGGGCGGACGCATGAACAACAGCGCCCCGACCCGCTCGTCCTGGCTGGCTACATGCTCGCGGCGACGCCTGCGAAGGTCTCTACGTAAGTCGGCCTTGCCCTGCATTACGGGATATCGGTTCCTTGCCGCTGTTTACCTGGTGCGCGATGGGCGCGCCGGCATTGAGTTCGGATCGGGTGGAATGACGGAACCACCGTGGGTCGTTTGCCTCGAGATCCTCTGACGCGAAACGTCAGGTGGGCGCCATGTGCACCGAAGCCCCGTGTAGCCACGTTACCTCGGGCAGGGACAGCTCCCTAGGATATGGTTATAGCCTCAGGGATGTTCATTGGCTCGTACCGGGCAGTCCCGTCCATTCCTATCTAGTGTATCGCGTCCGCACTTCCAAGCCTGTCTTCCAGCCCGTCGGCGCATTTCTCGAGCATCTCGGCGAAACGCTCCAGCGCAGGCGCGAGGGCAGGGTCTTCGGGCGAGGTCGAGAGGATCCTGGCAGGAGCGTCGGCCTGATCGGCGATCTGCTGGTTCAATCTTTCCACTTCTGCGGCCAGCTTGGTGCGTTCCTCGGAATTTGCCTTCGCGATGTTTCGCAATTCGCTTAACTCACCAAGCAGGGATTCCTTCTCCGCCTCCACCTTGTTCCGGTATGCGGAAAAGCTGTTCCGCTCTTCCTCGATGCTGGCCAGGGACGAGGCGGCATCGGCGAGCCCCGCAGACTGCTCATGCAATTCGTCGGCCAGCAGAAGCGCGCAAAACAGCAGGTTCTGAGACGCTTGCGGCGCCTTGTTGGCCCCAAGCTGCGCCATCTTCTGATCGATGATGGCGGCCAATTGCTTGACGTGAGCTTCCTCGCCTGCCGCGCAAGTGACGGTATAGAGCCGTCCGCCGATGGAAAGCGTAACCTGACTGCCCGCTGTGCTCATCGCTCCAGCCTTCCGATCAGATCGTCCAGGTCGCGCAAGGTCGCCTCGACGGAGTCGCGAAGGTTTTCATGGCGGATGACGAGATTGGAGGTCGACCGCTCAACCGGTGTCTCGCCTTCGCCATTATCCTGGCCTGTGCCCGGCTGCATGGCGTCGGAAGCCACCGCTATTCGGCCAAGGGCAGCTTCTATCCGGCGGGTTACGGCTTCGATGCGCGAGTCGTCCATGTGTGCAGTCTATGACGAGAAACTTGCGCGCGGCAAAGGCTTGTCGCACTTTGTTGAAAAGTCGAGTTAAGAATCCTCCCGTCGCGGATACCGGCCAGATGTGCCCATGGAGCGTCGCGCTGCGCTTGACCTTGCACGGCCGCTCCGCGAAGGCTTCGCGCGCATCGAATCAGCGCGTTATTCGCGCTACAGCCCAGGAGCCGTCACGGCATGAGTCTCGATCCCGCCCGCCTGCAGCCCATGGCCAACGCCATCCGTGTCCTATCCATGGATGCGGTGCAGGCAGCGAATAGCGGCCATCCGGGCATGCCCATGGGCATGGCCGATGTTGCCACGGTCCTGTGGTCCAAATATCTGAAATTCGATCCTTCCACGCCAGATTGGCCGGATCGCGACCGGTTCATCCTTTCGGCCGGGCACGGGTCGATGCTGATCTACGCGTTGCTGCATCTTTCGGGTTACGCAAACCCGACGATGGACGACATCCGTAACTTCCGGAAGCTGGGGAGCCCCTGTGCGGGCCATCCCGAAAACTTCCTGCTTGATGGGGTCGAATGCACGACCGGCCCCCTTGGGCAGGGCCTCGCCATGGGCGTCGGAATGGCCATGGCGGAGCGGCATCTGAATGCGACTTTTGGGGACGATCTTGTCGATCATCGGACCTGGATGATCGCGGGCGATGGGTGCCTGATGGAAGGCATCAACCACGAGGCGATCGGCCTTGCCGGCCATTTGAAACTGGGCAAGATGATCGTGTTGTGGGACGATAACCGGATCACGATCGACGGAAGCACGGCACTGTCGACCAGCGAGAATATCGCTGCTCGCTACGAAGCCACTGGCTGGCACACGGTCTCCTGCGATGGCCACGACTTCGCCGATATCCAGCGCGCGATAGACGAGGCGATTGCCGACGAACGGCCTTCGCTGGTTGCCTGCTATACCATCATCGGCAAGGGTGCGCCGAACAAGCAGGGTACCTCTGCAACTCATGGCGCGGCGCTCGGCCATGACGAGGTCGCGGCTGTTCGCGAAACGCTGGGCTGGAATTCGGATCCGTTCGAGATTCCGGCGCCGATCCTCGCCGATTGGTCCGAGACCGGCGAGCATAGCAAGAAAGCGCGCGCAGCGTGGCACAGCCGTTTTGACAATTCGGAAACGCGCGATGAATTCATGCGGCGGATGCGCGGCGACTTGCCGGAGAATTTCTCGCTCCAGCATCACATCTCCTCGCTCATAGATGCTCCGCAGAAGGTCGCCACCCGGAAGGCGAGCGAAAATGCACTGGCGCGGATCAATGATCTGCTACCCGAAACCATCGGCGGTTCTGCCGATCTGACCGGATCCAACAACACCAAGGCTGGCGGAATCGAGCCATTCACGGCTGACGATTACAGCGGCCGCTACGTCTATTACGGCATTCGCGAGTTTGGCATGGCTGCCGCGATGAACGGCATGGCGCTGCATGGCGGGATCATCCCCTATGGCGGCACATTCCTGGTGTTCACGGATTACTGCCGGGGTGCGATCCGCTTGTCCGCGCTGCAGGAAGCGCGGGTGATCTATGTCATGACTCATGATTCCATAGGTCTTGGCGAAGACGGGCCGACTCATCAGCCGATCGAGCATCTGCAGAGCCTGCGCGCCATGCCGAATCTGCTGGTCATGCGCCCTGCCGACGCTGTCGAAACAGCGGAGTGCTGGGAAATCGCACTGCGCCAGAAGGACCGGCCCACGGTCCTTGCGCTTAGCCGTCAGGATTTGCCGCAACTGCGGACCGAGCCGAGCGAAGGCAATTGCTGCGAGCGCGGTGCTTATCGCCTGAAAGCTGCGGAGGGTGACCGGAAGGTCATCCTGATCGCCACCGGTTCCGAACTGAACCTGGCTACAGACGTCGCTGCGAAGCTGGAAGAGCAGGGCATCGGTGCGGACGTCATCTCGATGGTTTGCACCGAATTGTTCGACGCACAGCCGAAGGAATACAAGGAAGACATCCTGCCCAATGTCGATCCGGGCAGCATCCTGCGCGTCTCGATCGAAGCGGGAACGACGTTCGGCTGGGAGCGCTACACGATGCTGAACGGGCTGAACATCGGCCTCGACCGTTTCGGAGCATCTGCCCCCATCGACGACCTGATGGAGAAGTTCGGCTTCACTGTCGAAGCGATCGTCCCGCAAATTCTCGAACGAATCTAACCTTTTACCAGGAGTATTATACATGGCGACGAAAGTTGCGATCAACGGTTTCGGACGTATCGGCAGGTTGGTGGCACGCGCCATTCTGGAGCGGGACGATCACGATCTGGAACTCGTGGCCATCAACGATCTGGCTGACGCCGAAGCTAATGCCCTGCTGTTCCAGTATGATTCCACCCACGGCCGCTTCCCCGGTGAAGTGAGCACCGATGGCAAGAGCATCACGGTTAACGGCCGGAAGATCGCAGTCACTTCCGAGCGTGAGCCGGGCAAGCTGCCGCACAAGGACATGGGCATCGATTTGGTCCTGGAATGCACCGGATTTTTCCAGAGCCACGAAGCGGCCCAGCCGCATCTTGACGCGGGCGCCAAGCGGGTGTTGATCTCGGCTCCGGCCAAGAACGTCACGAAGACGATCGTCTATGGCGTTAATCACGAAACGCTGACTGCTGAAGATGTAATCGTTTCCAACGCAAGCTGCACGACCAACTGCCTCGCGCCCGTTGCCAAGGTGATGCAGGATACAGTCGGCATCGAACGCGGCTTCATGACGACGATCCACAGCTATACCAACGACCAGCGTATGCTGGACCAAATGCATTCCGACATGCGCAGGGCGCGTGGCGGGGCTCAGAACATGATCCCGACTACCACCGGTGCGGCTCGCGCGGTTGGCCTGGTCCTGCCTGAACTGAACGGCAAACTGGACGGGTCCAGCGTTCGCGTACCGACTCCGAATGTCAGCCTTATCGACCTGGTGTTCACCCCGTCGCGCGAAACGACGCGCGATGAGCTGAACGAGGCGCTGAAGGCTGCATCTCAGGGCGCGATGAAGGGTGTGCTGGACTATACCGACCAGCCGCTGGTGAGCAGCGACTTCAACCACTATCCGGCAAGCTCAACCGTGGACAGCCTTGAAACGGCGGTGCTCGAAGGCAAGTTGGCGCGGATCGTATCGTGGTACGACAATGAGTGGGGCTTCTCCAACCGGATGATCGATACTGCCGGTGTCATGGCGAGGTTGATCTGATCGCGATGAGCAGCTTCAGGACTCTCGACGATCTGGAAAGCGAACTGGGGAGCGTGGCCGGCAAGGTCGCGCTCCTCAGGGTCGATCTCAATCTGCCGATGCACGAGGGGTCGGTGACCGACGCCACGCGTATTCGCGCCAGTGCGCCGACCATTCTCGAACTCGCCGATGCAGGTGCGAAGGTCCTGTTGCTCGCTCATTTCGGCAGGCCTAAGGGGCAGCGGTCATCGACCCTGTCGGTCAGCATGACCCTCGACGCTGTGGAGGATGTGCTGGGCCGTGAAGTCATGTTCGTGCCCGAAGTCGGCGGCCCTGTCGTGGCGCAATCCGTCGGCATTCTCGGCAATGGCGACATTGCCATGCTGGAAAACACCCGCTTCTGGCCGGGCGAGGAAGCCAACGATCCCGAATTCGCCGCTTTCATAGCGGAGAATGGCGACTTCTACGTCAACGACGCGTTTTCCGCCGCTCATCGCGCTCATGCCAGCACGGAAGGGCTCGCGCATCTGCTTCCGTCTTTTGCCGGTCACGCGATGGAAAGCGAGCTGAAGGCGCTGGAAACCGCGTTGGACAGGCCGGAAAAGCCGGTCGCCGCAGTCGTGGGCGGGGCGAAGGTTTCATCCAAGCTTGCCGTGCTCGAACATCTGGTCGGCAAGGTCGACCACCTGATCATCGGCGGCGGCATGGCGAATACTTTCCTCGCCGCGCGCGGAGTCGATGTCGGTGCATCGCTCTGCGAGCATGATTTGCGGGACACGGCCAATCGCATCATGGATGTCGCCGATCATGCAGGCTGCACGGTGCACCTTCCCTATGATGTCGTCGTCGCGACGGAATTTGCCGCCAACCCGCCGAGCGTGCGCACCTGCAATGTGCATGAGGTGGCCAGGAACGAAATGATCCTCGACATTGGCGCGGCTGCTGCCGAAACATTGGGCGACGTGCTGAAAACCTGCCGCACGCTGGTCTGGAACGGCCCACTGGGTGCTTTCGAAACGGAACCGTTCGACGCTGCCACCGTGGCGCTTGCGCGCACGGCCGCCGCGTTGACGGCGGAGGGATCGCTGGTGTCGGTCGCGGGTGGCGGGGATACGGTCGCAGCGCTGAACCACGCAGGCGCCAGTGATGATTTCACATATATTTCTACAGCGGGCGGGGCCTTCCTCGAATGGATGGAGGGCAAGACCCTTCCCGGCGTGGCTGCCTTGCGCACCTGAACCGAACAACCGTACAAACAGGGTGATGAGATGACCTACGACGAAATGAAGCAGAAAATGGCCGAAGGAAACGGCTTCATCGCAGCGCTCGACCAGAGCGGCGGATCGACGCCCAAGGCTCTGCGTTCCTACGGGGTCAAGGATAAGGAATGGTCCGGCGAGGATGAGATGTACGCGCAGATCCACAAGATGCGCTGCCGCATCATCAATGCTCCAAGCTTTTCCGATGGCCGCGTCATCGGCGCGATCCTGTTCGAGAAGACGATGGAAGGTTGCAGCGAAGACGGTTCTGCAATTCCCGACCTGCTTTCTCGCCGAGGCGTTGTGCCTTTCCTCAAAGTCGACAAGGGCATGCACGATACTGAAAACGGCGTGCAACTCATGAAGCCCATTCCCACGCTCAATGAACAATGCGCGCGTGCAAAGGAACTCGGCGTGTTTGGCACGAAGATGCGAAGCGTGATCCACGAAGCCAACCAGGCGGGCATCGAAGCCATCGTCGCGCAGCAGTTCGATTTCGGCAAGCAGATCCTCGGTGCCGGGCTGATGCCGATACTTGAACCTGAAGTATCGCTGGAGAGCGACAGCCGCCCGCAGGCGGAGAACCTGTTGGTTGCTGCCATTCTGGATGAACTCAACCGCCTCCAGGACGGTCGTCAGGTCATGCTGAAGCTGACGATCCCCAGCGAAGCGAATCTTTACAAGCCTTTTGCAGATCACCCCAAGGTTCTGCGGGTCGTCGCACTTTCAGGTGGCTATTCGCGCGAGGATGCCTGCCGCGAACTGGCGAAGAACGACGGCATGATCGCCAGCTTCAGCCGCGCCTTGCTCGAAGTGCTGCAGGCCGACATGAGCGATGGCGAATTCGATGCGGCGCTTGACCGGGCTATCGAAGAAATCAGCTGCGCCAGTACGGGTCGCGAGATGAAAACTGCCTGAGTGGGGGAAATAATCCTCAGTTCCGTTCGGACAGGGCGAAGGCGAAGCGATAGTCATCTGGCTTCTCTTCGCCTTCGGTAGTCCCCTCGGGAATGACTCCCGACAGGCGGATCGCGAAACCGTCTACGACCTGCGCTTCGCCCAAATTCAAATCGACTGTCTGCTGCCAGTGCGGCCCGACGACGAGTGTCTCAACGATGAGGCGACCCGCCCAGACGCAGTTGGTCTGAAGCGGACAACGGCTATCTTCCAGCACGCGAAGAGGCGTAACCGTCAGAGCGCCAAGATTGAAGCTCTGCTGCAAGGAAACGTATTCTTCGCCCGCATTCGGCTTGTCCAGCGCGGTTTTTACGGCGGGCGCGCACGACATGAGAGCAGAAGCCGCGAGGGCCGCTAAGGTGAAGCGGCTGATATATCTCATCACACTATCCATCCCCTTCTGTAATCTGGTCAGCCGACGCAATCCTGCAGCGTGGCTCTTGGCGTTTTGCTGAGCCCGGAGTAGAGCGCGTCATGGCCGATACTCAAGACATTCCGCGCACCCCCTGTCAGTTATACCTCATCAGCCCGCTCGAAACCGGCGGCGGCTTTCCTGCCCGGCTGGAGAACGCGCTTGCCGCGAGTGGCAACACAGGCCTCGTCACCGCCTTCCAGTTCCGCGTAAAAGGCCTCGACCAGCATGAAGCCGCGCGCCTCGCCGCTCCGCTGCAGGAAATTTGCGCGGCTCATGACGTCGGCTTCATCGTCAATGATGATGTCGCGCTGGCTAAACGGCTGGGGGCCGATGGCGTCCACCTCGGTCAGCAGGACGCTGCCCCGAGGGATGCGCGGGAGGAGCTGGGGCAGGACGTGCAGATCGGCGTAACCTGTCACGACAGCCGCCATCTGGCGATGGAAGCAGGCGAGCAGGGGGCCGATTACGTGGCCTTCGGTGCCTTCTTCCCAAGCGAAACGAAGCGATCGGAACATCGCCCCGAACCCGAGATTCTCGAATGGTGGCAGGGCATGTTCGAGCTGCCATGTGTCGCGATCGGCGGGATCACGCCTGACAATTGTGCTCCGCTGGTGAAGGCCGGCGCCGATTTCCTGGCCGTTTGCGGCGCGGTCTGGTCAGGCGACGAGAAGTCGGCGATCGAGGCATTCGCCCGGGAAATGCGCGGCGCTCAATAATTCATTAGCCCGCACGGCCCTTCTACCTATAGTCTCAGCTGAAGGGACGCGCTGCCGTTTCGGACAGCCACCCGGAAAAAGGCCTCAACCAGCTTGATGACGGTTGAGGGCCAGGGGAAGCGAACGAAGATGGCATTGAACACGGCTGATCGCATATTGACCATCGTCGTCACGGCCACGCTGACATCCGCAGCCTGGATCATCGCCGGTGGCAGCCTGATCGAGAACGCGGGCAGTGAGAGCCAGCTTGCGAGCACCCGCCCGGCTGCTTCCGCCCCCAGTCCTGCCCCGCCGCTGGACACATCGTCCGATCTTCCAAGTTATGGCCTGCAGCGCAGCGGAGCGGTAGCCGCTCCGCTTGGCACGGTGGCAGCGAGTCAGCCGATGGAGATGGAGGGACGCAACCTGATGGTTCCTGTCCTCAACATCCGAAAGGCCGACCTGAGCGACACCTTCACCGATGATCGGGCGGGCGGACGACGTCTGCACGAAGCAATCGACATCATGGCGCCCCAAGGCACTTCGGTCGTGGCAGCCGCGCCCGGAACAATCGAGCGGCTTTTCGTATCGAAGCAGGGCGGCAACACGATCTACGTTCGATCTCCGGACCGCCTGACGATCCATCATTATGCACATCTTGCGGAATATGCTCCGGGGTTGAAGGAGGGGCAGCGGGTCCGCCGCGGGCAGCGCCTCGGTTCTGTCGGCAGCACCGGGAACGCATCGAATGACGCGCCGCATCTGCATTTCTCCATCCTCCGCACGACCGCGGATGCGGAATGGTGGGAACCGTCCAACGCGATCAATCCTTATCCACTGCTGATGGGCGATGCTGGAACGGGTTCCGCCAACTGAGAACGGTTTTTCGATTGCACTTGCAAGTTCCCGCACGTCTTGCCGCCGGGCGCATCCTCGGCTAAGGCCCGCGCCAATCGAAGGGGCCCCTGCCTGCACGACAGGCATCGTGGCCGCTCCATCCTCCAGCAGGCAGGCAGTCCTCATGAAAATCAGCGGCGTAGATATCCGTCCGGGCAACATTCTCGAATATGAAAAGGGCATCTGGAAGGTCGCCAAGATCCAGCATACGCAGCCGGGCAAGGGCGGGGCCTACATGCAGGTCGAGATGAAGAACCTGATCGACGGTCGGAAAACCAACGTTCGCTTCCGCAGCGCCGACACGGTCGAGAAAGTGCGCCTGGATACGAAGGATTTTCAGTATCTTTATGCCGAGGACGAAGCGCTCGTCTTCATGGACAAGGACACGTTCGAACAGATCACCCTGCCGACCGATCTGCTGGGCGATGCCGCGGCATTCCTGGAGGATGGAATGGATGTGACGCTGGAGCTTCATGACGAGAAACCGATCAGCGTGGCCCTTCCCGAGCAGGTCGAAGCGACAATCGTCGAAGCCGATGCAGTGGTGAAGGGCCAGACGGCGTCTTCGAGCTACAAGCCGGCCGTCCTCGAAAACGGCGTTCGGGTCATGGTGCCCCCGCATATCGAAAGCGGCACACGCATCGTGGTCGATGTTTACGAACGCACCTATGTCGGGAAGGTGAGCTAAGTCCCATGGTTGCGATTTCAGGCCTCATTCGCGTCATGGAACGCGCCGCCCGCAAGGCTGGCAATCGCCTGCGCCGCGATTTCGGCGAGGTTGCGCATCTGCAGGTGAGCCGGAAGGGCCCCGCGGATTTCGTATCCAAGGCCGACCAGAATTCGGAACGCACTCTTTACGACGAACTGCTCAACGCCCGGCCCGATTGGGGATTCGAGCTTGAGGAAGGTGGTCGGATCGAAGGCGCGCCGGGCATGCCGCGCTGGATTGTCGACCCGCTCGACGGAACCAGCAATTTCCTTCACGGCATCCCTCATTTCGCGATTTCGATCGCGGCACAGGAGCCGAAGCCGGACGGCAGCGGATGGGGCGATGTCTTCGCGGCCTGCGTCTATCAGCCGGTCACCGACGAAACCTTCTGGGCGGAAAAGTCGCGCGGTGCCTGGCTGCAGGATGCGCGGCTTCGCGTTTCTTCGCGCGGGCGCCTTTCGGATGCGCTGATCGCAACGGGCATGCCGTTTCAGGGGCATGGCGATTTCGACGAGTGGTCGCGGATCTTCGGTGCCATTGGTCCGCAGGTGGCGGGCATCCGGCGCTTCGGTGCGGCCTCGCTCGATCTCGCCTGGCTGGCGGCAGGTCGCTTCGACGGGTTCTGGGAAAGCGATCTGAGTGTCTGGGACACGGCGGCAGGATGCCTGCTGGTGCGCGAGGCCGGTGGTTTCGTCACCGATTATCGCGGACGGTCGCTGCCGATCTGCGATCGCCAGCTTCTCGCTGCCAACGACACCCTGCATTCCAAGCTGCACAAGTCTCTGGCAGGTGCGCTGAAAGGCACTTCGGAGAGAGCAGCGGCGAAAAAGCCCGCTTGAAGCCTGCGCGGCGGGACGCTATCGCACCCGTCGCCGCGAGATGCCCCTGTGGTGGAACTGGTAGACGCGCTCGACTCAAAATCGAGTTTCTTCGGAAGTGCCGGTTCGAGTCCGGCCAGGGGCACCATCCACTTTCATGATTCGACCAGCTAGCGATCCGCTTTCCGGCCTCCGTGACGATCTCGGCAGGCTCGATGCAATCGGACGTCGGCGCCACTTGCGACCTACCGCCGGTCTCGATTTCTCATCCAACGATTATCTGGCGCTTGCCACAGGGCCGCGCCTGCGCGAAGCTGCTCTTGCCGCGCTTAGGGATGGTGCGCCGACCGGTTCAGGCGGGTCTCGCCTTCTTCGCGGCAACCACGCGGCGCACGAGGCGCTTGAAACTGAGGCCGCAGCTTTTTTCGGCAGTGAGGCGGCCTTGTATCTTTCGAGTGGCTACGCGGCGAACATCGCCGTTTTCGCAGCCCTGCCGAAGCCCGGCGACCTGATCGTTCACGACGCCCTTGTCCATGCAAGCGCCCATGACGGAATGCGGCTTGGCAGAGCGGGCCGGGTCAGCGCCAGGCATAATGATGTGCAGGCGTTCGCAGATTGCGTAGCGGCGTATCGGCAGGCAGGGAACCTGGGAACGGTCTGGATCGCCGTGGAAAGCCTTTACAGCATGGATGGCGACCGCGCGCCGCTGGACGATCTGATGCTGCTTGCAGACAGTGCGGGCGGGGTGCTTGTCGTGGACGAAGCTCATGCGACCGGCGTTCACGGGTGCGGCGGCAGGGGGCTTGCCCATCATCTGGACGGGCGTGCCAATGTGGTCACGCTTCGCACCTTTGGAAAGGCGCTCGGCTGCGAGGGGGCGATCATATGTGGCCCACAGATCGTGAAGGATGCACTGGTCAATCGTGCACGTCCGTTTATATTTTCAACTGCGCCATCACCCTTGTCGGCGCAGATTGCAGGTGAGAGCCTCAAAATACTGGTCGAGGAACCGCACCGCAGAGCAGACCTGCACAGGCTGATTGCTCATGCGTCCGAACGGCTCGTTCCGTTGGGCGCGAAAAGCAGCGACTCGCAGATCATCCCGCTGATCATCGGCGATGATGAAGCTGCGATGAGGACGGCGGAACAGCTGCAGGAGGCGGGTTTCGATGTCCGCGGGATTCGTCCGCCCACCGTGCCCGATGGCGAGGCCCGTCTTCGTATTTCGATCACTCTCAACATTACTGCGGCAGATATAGACAGTCTTGCCGGTACGCTGGAGCAAATCGCATGAGGTCGCTGATTGTTGCGGGGACGGATACGGACGTCGGCAAGACGGTATTCGCTGCCGCCCTGGCTGCAGCAACGGATCGTTACTACTGGAAACCGGTGCAGGCAGGGAATGAAGATGGCGGAGATTCTGCCACTGTCGCTTCGCTGGGTGTGCCTTCCAGCCGTATCCTGCCCGAAGCGTACAGCTTGGAAACACCTGCGTCGCCGCATCGTGCAGCGGAGATCGATGGCGTTACAATCGCCCACCGAAATATGGAACTGCCAGAATGTTCCTGCATCGTCGAAACCGCAGGCGGGGTGCTTGTCCCTCTCACACGCGACACGCTCTATATCGACGTCATGGCGCGGTGGGGCGCGCCAGTGGTCCTGGTTGCCCGTACGGCGCTGGGCACCATCAACCATAGCCTGCTTTCACTGGAATCCTTGCGCGCGCGGGGGATTGCGGTGCTCGGCATCGCCTTCATCGGCCCTGCGAATGAGGACAGCGAGCGTACGATCTGCGAAATGGGCGCGGTGCGGCGTCTTGGCAGGCTTCCCATTCTTGACGATCTGACAGCCGACTCGCTCAGCTCTGCTTTCTCCTCAAATTTCAACCTCGATGACTTCGCATGATGGGGACATCGATCTGGCACCCGTTCACACAGCATGGACTGCGTGAACCGATTCCCGAGATCGTGCGGGCGGAAGGAGCGGCACTTTACACGAAAGAAGGTCAGCGGATCATCGATGGCATATCGTCATGGTGGGTGAATACCCATGGCCATTGCCACCCACGCATTGCCGCCGCCATTGCGCAGCAGGCAAGCCAGCTCGATCAGATGATCTTCGCGGGCTGGACGCATGGACCCGCGCAGGAACTGGCGCATGGGTTGCGGCCGATAATGCCGCCTGACCTGACGCGCGTCTTCTTTTCCGACTCCGGTTCGACCGCGGTGGAAGTGGCACTGAAGATGGCGCTTGGTTACTGGCGGTCGCGCAAAGGAGAGGCGCGCCACCGGATCGTGGTGATGGAACATTCCTACCACGGGGACACCATCGGTGCCATGTCGGTCGGCGCCCGCGGCGTGTTCAATCAGGCTTACGAACCGTTGCTTTTCAACACGATTACCATTCCCTTTCCCGCTCCCGGACGTGAGCAGGCCACGTTGGATGCACTGGAAGCTGCCAGCCACGATGCCGCCGCTTTTATCGTCGAACCGCTCATCCTCGGCGCAGGGGGCATGCTCGTCTATCCGCCTGCCGTTCTGGCGGAGATGCGTGAGATTTGCGCCCGGCACGGTGTTCTGTTCATCGCCGACGAGGTGATGACTGGTTGGGGGCGGACGGGAACGCTGCTCGCCTGCGAACAGGCGAATGTCACGCCCGACATTCTCTGCCTTTCCAAAGGGTTGACCGGCGGATCGGTTCCGCTGGCGGTGACCATGGCGATTGAACCTGTCTACCAGGCGCATTATTCCAAAGATCGGGCGGACATGTTTTTCCACTCGTCCAGCTACACGGCCAACCCGATTGCCTGCGCCGCAGCCAACGCTAATCTGGCTATCTGGGCAGAAGAACCGGTCATGCAGCGGATCGATACTCTGGCTCGGAAACAGCAGGCATTCGTCGACAGTCTTCGGTCCGTGCCGACTGTCGAGAACGCCCGTCGCTGCGGCACTATCGCGGCTTTCGACATCAAGGTGCCATTCGGTCAACGGGGCTACATGGCCGGGCTCGCTCCGGCGCTCCTGGCCTACTATCGCGAGCGCGGCTTGCTGCTGCGCCCGCTGGGCAACACGGTTTACGCGATGCCGCCTTATTGCATCGCGACGGCTGACCTTGCTGCACTGCACGAAGGATTGGTACAGTCGGTCGACGAGGCCGTGTGATTTTTTGCCCCAATTCAACGCTAGCAGCGAGCAAATGCCTGCTTCGCTACCCATTCCCGGCGGTACCGAGTCTGCTATAGTCGAACGATGATCGCGCCGCCCTCCTTCCACGCCATCGCAGCAATGCTCGTGACAATCGCCATGTTCGTGGCGTTTGCGCGGGGGCGACTATCCGTCGAGATCATCTCGCTGCTCACCATCGCGGTGATCGCCGTGGGGCTGTATTTCTTCCCTCTGCCGGGCACGCAGCAGACCGATGGCCTGCAACTCGCCTTTTCAGGCTTCGGTCATTATGCGCTGATCACGATCTGCGCCCTGATGATCATGGGGCGCGGCCTGGTGGTTACGGGTGCGCTGGAGCCCGTCGCACGTTTCCTCGAACGATTGTTCAAGTTCAACCTGCAGCTTGGCTTGCTGTTCTCGCTGCTGCTTGCTTTCTTCCTGTCCATGGGCGTCAATGATACGCCGGTGCTGGTTCTTCTGCTGCCGATCTTCGTCCAACTAGCAGCACGGGGAGCCATGCCGGCTTCCAAGACGCTCATCCCCCTCAATGCAGCAGTGCTGATCGGCGGTATGGCGACCACGATCGGAACATCCACGAACATCCTGGTCGTTTCCATCGCGCGCGACCTGGGAGCACCAGCGATGGGAGTGTTCCATTACACGCCGATAGTGATGGTCGCAGCGCTGGTGGCGCTGCCCTATCTCTGGCTCGTGATGCCTCGGCTGCTGGGTGACAATCGGGTCACTAACCCGGCAGAGAAGCGCCGCTTTCACGCACGATTGAGAGTGGGAGAGGACAGCATTCTGAACGGCCGCCAATTGGCCGAGGTCACGCCGCGTCTGCCGGACACACTCAAATTCCACGACGTGCCCGTCGGCGTCCTGAATTCGCAGAGCCAGCTGCGGGTTTCCGGCACACATGAGAATCTGGAGGATGCGCTGCGGACCCTCGACGGCGAGGTTGCGCCCGCGTGGGTTCTCGAGCGCATTCGGATGAAGGCGACTGCGCAGGCCGAGGACATTACGGTGGTCGAAATGGCCGTGACTGCCGACAGCCGGCTGATCACCCGCACACTGCCGAGTTCCGGAATCGCCGATCTGTTCGGCGTTGCGGTGCTGGGTATCCACCGGCCCGACAGGTTGATGGCGGAACACGACCGGTTCAGCGAAGGCGGTGACATCAGGATTGCCGAAGGTGACGTCCTGCTCGTCATGGGCGTGTCGGAAGATCTTGCCGAATTTGCCCGCAATGACAGCCTATTGATCCTGGACGGTGCGCGCGAACTGCCGCGCCGGTCGAAGGCCTTGCTGGCCGGTGCTATCATGGTCGGTTCCGTCGGTGCGGCTTCCATTGGCCTGCTGCCCATCGCGATCTCTGCTTTGGCCGGTGCGATCCTGATGTTCGTGACCGGCTGCGTGAAATTCGACCGGGTCGGGCGGGCGCTGTCGGCGAAGGTCATCGTTCTGGTGGCTGCGAGCATCGCCATTGGCCGGATCGTCTCGGACAGCGGGGCGGCGGATTGGTTAGGGCTGGTCCTGTCATCGGGCCTGCAATATCTCGCACCAGCGGCAGTCTTGGCCGCAATTATGCTGTTCGTGACGCTGCTTACGAATTTCGCCTCCAATGCGACTGCGGCGACAGTCGGCACGCCCATCGCGTTCAGCATCGCAGATACTCTCGGACTGCCTGCAGAACCGCTTATCCTGGCCGTCCTGTTCGGCTGCAACCTTTGTTATGCCACCCCCATCGCCTATCAGACGAACATGCTGATCATGGCGGAAGGCAGCTATGAATTCCGCGATTACATCCGCACGGGCGTACCGCTGGTTCTGCTGATGGTGACGACCTTGTCGATATTGCTGGTGGTGAATTACGGATTGTAGGGCCGGTCAAAACCCTTTTCCGATGCCCGCCAATCTGCCATCCTTCTCTACGAACTGAACGGGTAGTGGGGGGACACTGGATGGTACGCAGATTTGGAGCCATCATCGGAGCCAGCCTGATCGCGATGGCGGCAATGCCGGTTGGCGCACAGGCTGATGATTTGAGCGATGCCGTGCAGGCGGACATGCCGGGCCTGATGGAGCTTTACCGCGACCTCCATGCTCACCCGGAACTCAGTTTCGAGGAAGTAAAGACGGCGGCCAAGCTGGCGGCGCGGATGCGCGAACTCGGTTTCGAAGTGACGGAAAAGGTCGGACGCACAGGCATTGTCGCTGTCATGAAGAATGGCCCCGGCCCCGTAGTGATGCTGCGCGCAGACATGGACGGCCTCCCGGTGGTCGAGCAGACGGGATTGCCTTATGCGTCGAAGGAAACGGCGACGCCCGCTTCTGGCGTCACGACAGGCGTGATGCACGCTTGCGGGCACGATACGCATATGGCTGGCTGGGTCGGCGCAGCGCAGCAACTGGCGGCGCGCAAGGATCAATGGTCGGGCACGCTGGTCATGATCGGCCAGCCGGCCGAGGAAGTCGGGCTGGGTGCCCTGGCGATGCTGGAAGATGGGCTCTACACCCGCTTTCCTAAACCGGACTATGCGCTTTCCTTCCATGATGCAGCACAATTTCCTGCCGGCGTGATCGGTTACTCACCGGGCTTTGCGCTCGCCAATGTCGATAGCGTCGACATCACCGTTCCCGGCGTGGGCGGGCACGGCGCGTATCCGCATACTGCCAAGGATCCGATCGTTCTCGCCAGCGCCATCGTGATGAAACTTCAGACGCTGGTCAGCCGTGAGAGCAGCCCGCTCGATCCGGCGGTGGTGACGGTGGGCAGCTTCCATTCCGGCGCGAAGCACAACATCATTTCCGACGAGGCGAAGCTGCAGCTTACCGTTCGCAGCTACAGCGATGAATCGCGCAAATTGCTGCTCGACGGCATTGCGCGGATTGCCCGGGGGGAGGCGATTGCAGCCGGTATGCCGGAGGACAGAATGCCCACCGCCACTATCGAAGATCCTTACACGCCCGCGACCTATAACGATCCTGACTTCACGGACACTGTCGTTGCGGGATTCCGCGAGCGGTTCGGCGATGACCGGGTGATGCAGGTGCCATCAGTGATGGGCGGCGAAGATTTCGGTCAGTTCCGCCGGGCAGCGCCTGAGGATGTCGAGTCGTTGATCTTCTGGATCGGCGGCGTGCCGCAGGAGCGCATGGAGGCTGCAGCCAGGGGTGAAGCGGAACTCGTCTCCCTGCACAGTCCCTATTGGGCCCCCGATGCGGAAAAAGTGATCGCCACGGGTGCCGAAGCGCTGGCTGCCGCAGCCATGAGATTGATGCCCGCACGCGGCGGCTGAGCTAGAGCATTACCGGATCAGGTCGCGAGAAGCTGCGTCGTTTCCCGAACGGGCGACCGACGCGGCCAACAAACTGTCCTGCCGCCGCTTCATCATCTTGCCTATGAGCCCGATCCGCTGATCGGCGGGCAGGGCACGAAACTGCTCCAGCGTCAGCCCCAGCATCAGCAGTTCTTCTTCGGTCGGGATGAAATCCGGATCGTCACCGAAGGATGCGGAATCGGAGAGGCCGCTCCCGGCAAGCGTCCCGCTTGCCGAAGTCCGATCCATCGGTGCTCCGTATGGTGCACTATCGCTGGCCCAGCCACCGCTGCCCGCCGGCATGCTCTTGAAGAGGGGACTTACGCGGCCATTACCCAGCTTGGCCAGTTGCCTCACCTGCTTGTCCTGCGTCTGCAAAGGACGCGAAGAAGCTTCATCATCCTGCGTAAACAGCGCCAGCAAAAGCGTGACGACCAGTGTTCCCGCAGCGAAATGCCGGAACATCCTGGGATCGACCGACGATCTGCGGATTGCGCGAGCCATTTTGCAGCCCTAACCGCAAATGACTAATCATCTAGCGAACGAAGATGGTTTCGCTAAGCTTTACAGGGCAATCCGCGACAGGCGCGTCAGGAATAGGTGCCTAGCCGGTGATGCAGCGCATTTATGCGCGCAAGTTCCTCGCGGTCGTCGGTCGTTTTCGCATGGCTGGCGAGAGCGGTGCGCAGCAGCTTGAAATCGGCGGTGGAGAACAGCGCGCGGGCGCGGGCCGGTTCGCGCTTGGTGTCTTCGGTCTGTTCGGTCATGAGCGTTGCTCCTGCAATTAAATGTTGCCTTCCTTCTGACACTGCAAGCCGCCGCATGCTAGGAAAAGTTGCGTCAGGCGCGACAAGCACGGCTTCGGAGCGCCTGTCCCAGCTTCTGCGCCTGGACTATCGACGTGAAATCCGAACGGAGGTTAAGGATTTAAAACCCCAGAAAAGCGGCACTTGAGTGCTGTAAGATTTACCGACGCTTCACCTTTCTGTAATAGCGCTGGCGATCGCTGAAAGGATTGCCGCCCGGCCACCAGAATGATCCGCCTCTTCAAACATTACATACCGCACGCGGTCATTCTGCTGGGGCTGTTCGATCTGTGCCTGCTTGCCCTTTCGGGAGAGCTTTCCTGGCTGTTCCGCGCATCGCAGATCGGAATGGATCCAGGCAGCGTCGCCCACCGGATCGGCTCTCTCGTCCTGTTTGCGCTGGTCGTCTGGGTGGCGATGATCGCCGTAGGCGTCTACGGTGCTGAGGCGCTGCGCAGCATGCGTTATGCAGGAGCGCGTTTGCTCGTGGCGGTAAGCCTCGGGATCATCGCTTTGTCTTTCATCGATTTTCTGCTGCCTGGGCACACGTTCTGGCGATCGACACTGGTCTACGCCATGGTGCTGGCGGTGTTGCTGCTGATGCTGAACCGGCTGATCGTCGGCGGGCTATTGGGCACGAACGCGTTTCGCAGACGCGTGATGGTCCTGGGTGACGGGGCGAGGGCGCTGCGGCTGAAGAAGCTGGCCGAAAAGCGCGAGGCCGGTTTCGCCATCGTCTCCTACATCGGCATGAACGAAGGTTCGCCTCTGATCGAGGAGGCGATACCCCGCAGCGCGGTGAATGATCTTGGCCGTTACGTGGAGAACCTCGGAATCAGCGAGGTCGTTCTTGCCCTTCAGGAGCGGCGCAATGCGCTGCCGCTGAAGGACTTGCTGCGCATCAAGACCATGGGCGTGCACGTCAATGACTTCAGCACCTTCCTGGAAAGGGAGACCGGGCGTATCGACCTGGATTCCGTCAATCCGAGCTGGCTCATCTTCTCCGACGGGTTCTCGTCAGGGCGTATGATATCCAGCGCCGCCAAGCGGATGTTCGACATTCTGGCGAGCGGGCTGCTTCTTGCGCTCTCGCTTCCTGTCATCATCATCTTCGCCTTGCTCGTAAGGCTGGACAGCAAGGGACCGGCGTTTTTCCGCCAGACCCGTGTCGGCCTGTATGGTCAGGATTTCGAGTTGCTGAAGCTGCGGTCGATGACCCTGGACGCGGAGGAAAACGGAGCGCGGTGGGCGGATCGCGACGACCCGCGCGTAACCCGTGTCGGCCGGTTCATCCGCAAGTTCCGTATCGACGAATTGCCGCAGGTCTGGACAGTCCTGATGGGCAAGATGAGCTTCGTGGGACCCCGCCCCGAACGGCCCAACTTCGTGCACGATCTCGAAGAACATCTGCCATTCTATGCCGAACGGCACATGGTAAAGCCCGGCATCACGGGCTGGGCGCAGATCAACTATCCCTACGGTGCGTCGGTCGAAGATGCTCGCCAAAAGCTCGAGTTCGACCTTTATTACGCGAAGAACTATACGCCGTTTCTCGATCTACTGATCCTGTTGCAGACCGTCCGCGTGATCCTCTGGCCAGAGGGGGCGCGCTGAATGCAGTCCGGGCAGATCGTTTCGGAAGGTTGGCAAATGGCTGGCTTCGTCATGCATCTTGCCGGTGCGGTCGCCTGCCTGCTGGGTGCAGCATGGCTACTCCGGACGGGACCTCACAGACGCAGCGATCGCGTGCCAACGGCGATCGCTCTTTTCCTCTCGTCCCTCTGGTGCACGATGGCGCTCGCCTTCGGCCCCTTGTCGCAGGCAGCCGCCATAGCCGAAAGCCTTCGCAATCTGGGCTGGTTCGCAGTGCTGTACGCCTTGTTTGCGCTGGATGGGCGGCATCGGAGCATGGCGCAGATCCGGCCCGTTCTCATGGCATTGGCTCTGCTTGAAATACTACAGCCGCTGATGCTCGCCCTGGATGATGCGGCAGGCAGCAGCGATACGACCCGGCTGATAGTCTTTCAGACAAGCACTCTGTTCCGCGTATTGGTGGCAGTCGGGGCGTTAATGCTAATACATAATCTGTACGGAGGCGCTTCGCAGCAGTCCCGTCAGATCGTGCGCTGGGGTGCTGCCGGGCTTGCCCTGTTGTGGGCTTTCGACCTGAATTTCTACACTGTCGGCTACCTTGATGGGCGCGCATCCTATCCCCTCGGCGCGGTTCGGGGCATGGTGATGGCTTTGTGCGTCATACCTTTGATGCTCGGACTGAGGGCCGATGCCGGTTTGCTCCGACTGAAGCCCTCGAGAGTCGTGGCCTTTCAGACGCTCTCGCTGATCGCCATCGGTCTTTATCTGTTGTTCATGGTTGCGATTGCACAGGCCCTGGGCGCCATCGATGGCGGAGTGGGCCGCCTCACCCAGGTGGCGTTCGTGCTCGTGGCAATAGTCGCAGCCTTGCTGTGGCTCCCGTCGCAGCGGCTGAGAAGCTGGTCGCGCGTGCAGATCGCCAAGCACCTTTTTCAGCATCGGTACGATTACCGGGAGGAATGGCTCCGCTTCAACCGCACCGTGGGGCGAGCCAGCGCTGGCGATGATTCATCGACACAAGGGCTCGGGACCCGGATCGCCAAGGCGCTGGCGGATATTACCGACAGTCCGGGAGCCTTGCTGCTGACTCCGGAGGAAGAAAGCGAAACCTGCTTCGATGCTGCATGGAACTGGTCAGGAGCCGACATGTTGCCGTGCGACCTTCCTGCAACGCTCGTCGCGCGACTGGAGCGGGAAAATCACATTCTCGACATCGATGCAGCAAGGATAGGTGGCGAACAGTCGGGTCCTCAGTGGCCGCTACCCCTATGGCTGCTCGAAGAGGATCGCGCTTGGGCGCTGGTGCCGCTCCTGCATTTTGAGCGCCTTGTCGGCATCGTCGTGCTTGCCCGGCCGGTCATCGCCAGAAAAATGGATTGGGAGGATTTCGACCTGCTGAAAATTGCCGGTCAGCAGCTTGCCAGCTACCTTGCCGAACGCGACGGCCAGGAGGCCCTGATGCAAGCCGGGCAGTTCGACGAATTCAACCGTCGCATCGCCTTCGTCATGCATGATATCAAGAATCTCGCCAGCCAGCTATCGTTACTGGCGCGCAACGCGGAGGTGCATGTCGAAAAGCCGGAGTTCCGCGCCGATATGCTCGTGACCCTGCGTAACAGCGCCGACAAGCTGAATGGCTTGCTGGCGCGGCTGGGGCGTTATGGCAGCCAGGGACGTGATGAATGCGCGCCGGTTGATCTTGCTGTCCTGTCGCGCAGAATCGCCGGGCGCTTCAGCGAGGCCGGTCATCGCGTCGCAGTCACGCGAGCGGACACCTGCCAGGTGCTTGCCAGCCCGGAAGGACTTGAACAGGCGCTCATTCATCTGGTGCAGAATGCTGTGGATGCGGGCGGAAAGGATGATCCCGTGACGCTGGACGTAACCACCGAAGGGCTGCACGGCTGCGTCCAGATCGTCGATTCAGGAACAGGTATGAGCCCGCAATTCATTCGCAATGGCCTGTTCAAGCCGTTCATTTCGAAAAAGCAGGGCGGCTTCGGTATCGGCGCCTTCGAAGCTCGCGAACTCGTGCGGGCCATGGACGGTCGGCTCGACGTCGAATCTCGTGAAGATATGGGAACGCGCTTCTTCCTTCGCCTGCCGCTTGCCGCTGCAGCGGAGATGCTGAAGAACGACAGTGACGCCAAGGAATTCGTCGCGAAGCGGGAGACGGCGTGATGACGCAAGCAAAGAACAAGCAGACCAGGCCCAAGCTGCTGGTGATCGAGGACGATCCCGGCCTGCAAGCGCAGCTGAAATGGGCATACGAAGATTTCGACGTCATCATTGCAGGTGACCGCGCCTCAGCGCTGACAGCGTTGCGCGCTGAAGAACCTGCGGTCGTCACGCTGGATCTCGGCCTGCCGCCGGATCCGGACGGAACAAGCGAAGGATTCGCGGTGCTCGACGCAATCATCGAGCTGAAGCCCGACACCAAGGTCATCGTCGCATCCGGGCACGGCGCGCGTGAGAGTGCTCTTGCCGCGATCGAACGTGGCGCATACGATTTCTATGCCAAGCCCGTCGACATCGACGAGCTTGGACTTATCGTGCGGCGCGCCTTCGAGCTTCACAGGATCGAGACCGAGAACCTCCGCCTTTCCGAACGTACCGGCAGGGACCAGACCGTGCTGGGCGGCCTGATTACCGCGGCACCGGAAATGCTGACGGTCGCCCGAACGATCGAGCGGGTTGCGAATACGAGCGTGTCGGTCATGCTACTGGGAGCAAGCGGCACCGGCAAGGAATTGCTCGCGCGCGGCGTTCACGACGCGAGCCCACGCGTGGACGGCGAATTCGTTGCGATCAACTGCGCGGCCATTCCGGAAAATCTGCTCGAGAGCGAACTGTTCGGCCACGAAAAGGGTGCGTTCACGGGAGCGGTCAAGACCACACCTGGCAAGATCGAGCAGGCCGATGGTGGCACATTGTTCCTGGACGAAGTCGGCGATATTCCGCTGCCACTCCAGGTGAAACTTCTGAGATTCTTGCAGGAACGCACCATTGAACGGATCGGCGGCCGCAAGGCTCTGACAGTCGATACGCGCATCGTCTGCGCCACGCATCAGGATCTGGAAGCCATGATCGGCGACGGGCGCTTCCGCGAGGATCTGTTCTACCGCCTAGCAGAAATCGTCATACGCATCCCGGCATTGAAAGAACGCGCAGGCGATCCACCGCTGCTCGCCAAGGCTTTCCTGACACGTTTTGCGGCTGAAATGAACCCGCAGGTCAAAGGCTTCGCTCCGGATGCCCTGGCGGCTATCGAGGGCTGGACTTGGCCCGGCAATGTGCGTGAACTGGAAAACCGGGTGAAACGCGCCGTCATCATGGCGGACGGGCGCCTGATCACGGCTGTCGACCTCGATCTTGCTTCAGATCAGGAGGACGACGAACAACCGCTGAATTTGAAGGCTGCGCGGGAACAGGTCGATCGTCTGGTCATTCGCCGCGCACTGGCACGCAGCGATGGAAACATCTCCGGTACGGCCCGTCTTTTGGGGATCAGCCGTCCCACTCTGTACGACTTGATGAAACAGTACGATCTGACCCCTTGATGGCAGCCCCACCTGCCGCTGCGCAGCCGAAATGATTGCCGGGCTTCTCTCGCGCATCGACTGGATGGTGCGACTGTTGCTGCTTGCCATCCTGTGCGCCAGTTTCATTCCTGTGGAAGGATCTGCGCGCGATATTGCTCAGGGCATCTCGGACGGAGCAATTTTTCTGCTTTTCCTGCTGAATGGCATGCGCCTGTCACGGGCCGACGTTTTGGCGGGATTGGGCAATTGGCGGTTCCTCGGCGCATTGGTCGCATGGTGCTACGGTGCGATGGCGCTTGCCGGCCTGGCTTTGTTTCACCTCGGTGCGGGGATTCTGCCCGGAGTGGTGGCGCTCGGCTTCCTGTACCTAGGGACGTTATCGTCGACCGTGCAGTCGGCGACCGCCTACAGTTCGCTTGCGGGCGGAAATGTCGCCTATTCTGTCGTCGCCGCGGCGCTGCTCAACATCATCGGGGTATTCCTTACCGCACCGCTCTTCTCGTTGCTGGCGGGGCAGCAGGGGTTCGACCTCGGCGGCGCGGCGCTGGTGAAGATCCTGCTGATCCTCATCCTTCCTTTCGTCCTCGGCCAGATCATCCAGTCGCGAACGAAAGACTGGATGGACAGGAACAGCGGTATCGTTGGATGGATGGACCGTTTCGCAATCGCGACCGCTGTTTACGTGGCGTTTTCCGGAGCCGTGACACAGGGCCTTTGGACCCGGGTCGATCCTTCCGCTTGGGTGGTGCTACTCGGCGGCGTGGTCCTGTTCCTCGCCTTCGGTTTCTACGGCGCATGGGTTTTGAGCGCCCGATTGCAGCTTGCCAGGCCGGCCCGGATCGCCTTCCTGTTCGCCGGCGCTCACAAGAGCACCGCCATGGGCGCGCCGCTGGCGATGGTTCTCTTTCCTCCTGCGACCGCCGGATTGCTGATGGTTCCGCTGCTCGCCTATCATCTGCTGCAACTGATCATCAGCGCTCCGCTGGCAAATCGCTTGCGGAGCCGGTCGGACTGATGGCAATCGCCTCGCCTTCTCCGTAGCGGCGATTGTGCCGGATCGACCACCAGAGCGACAGGCCGATGAGAGTGGCGCCAATCAGCCCGGTGATGGTTTCCGGAATATGCCAATGTGCCGATGCGAGCATGATCGCACCGAGCGCGATGATCGCCCAGAAAGCGCCATGCTCCAGAAAGCGGTATTGCGTGAGTGTGCCCGCCTTTACGAGGTGGATCGTCATGCTGCGAACGAACATCGCACCCACGGAAAGCCCGATCGCAATGATGATCATGTTGTTGGTGAGAGCGAATGCCCCGATCACTCCGTCGAACGAGAAGCTGGCATCTAGGACTTCGAGATAGAGGAAGCCACCAAGCCCCGAGCGGGCAGCACCCTCCGCCAGATTCTTGCCGCCATATTGGTCCAGCATCGTGCCGATCCCGTCCACGATGATGTAGGTGACGAGCCCGAGTATGCCGGAGACAAGAAAGGTAAGCGCTTCTTCGTCAGAAAGCATGAGCGAGATGCCGTAAAGCGCCAGTATCAGGATAGCGATCTCGGCTGCCTTCAGATCGGATATCTTCGACAGGAACCGTTCTACCTTGCCGATCCAGTGAACTTCCTTCTCGGCGTCGAAGAAGAAGTTCAGGCCTACCATCGTCAGGAACGCGCCGCCGAACCCGGCAATCCCGACGTGAGCGCCGGATACGATCGCCTCATAAGCGACAGGGTCGTTGAGCGACAGATTAATTGCAGCCACCGGTCCAAGACCTGCTGCGACGGCGACTATTGCAAGCGGGAAGACGATGCGCATCCCGAACACGGCGATCAGGATGCCCCATGTGAGGAAGCGCCTCTGCCATTTCTCGCTCATGTCGCGCAGCACGGTCGCGTTGACCACTGCATTGTCGAAGCTCAAGGAAACTTCGAGGATCGAAAGGACGAACACAATCCACAGGATCTCTGCCGTTCGCGCAACGGAACCCGTGCTGTCGAACCCGTACCAGACCGCCAGGAGAAGGCAGGCAAAGGTGAAGCCGAGCGAAAACTTGTAGTATCGCAGGAGCGTATCCATAAGTGTCGTTTTCCGTGTTTTGCCGCGTTGTGGCGGTAAGGCGGCTTCGCGCTATTCAAAGCAGCCAAGGAACGCAAGGTCAGCGCGGCTGATAGGTCTGGCCGGCACCGGGAAAGCTTCGGCTGCGCACTTCACCGGCATATTCGCGCACGCGTTTCTCGATCAGCGCTGCGATGTCATCATATTTTTTCACGAAACGGGGCACGCGCTCGAACATGCCGAGCATGTCTTCCGTGACCAGCACCTGCCCGTCGCAGCGGGAGGAAGCGCCGATCCCGATGACCGGACAGGACAATGCTTCGGTTACCGCAACGGCGATGCGTTCGACCACTCCCTCCACCACGACCGCGAATGCGCCCGCGTCGTCGAGTGCGCGGGCGTCACCCAGGATCTTTTCCGATTCCGTGTCGCTGCGCCCGCGCGCGGCGTATCCGCCCAGTACGTTCACGGCTTGCGGCGTCAGCCCGACATGACCCATGACCGGGATGCCACGTTCGGAAAGGAAAGCCACGGTTTTCGCCATTGCCTCGCCGCCCTCCAGCTTGACGGCGGCGGCACCGCTTTCCTTGAGCAGGCGTGCCGCACTCTCGAAGGCCTGCTGGGGCGAAGATTCATAAGCGCCGAAGGGCATGTCGACGACGACCACCGAATGATAACTGCCGCGCACCACTGCGGCGGCGTGGTTCGCCATCATGTCCATCGTGACCGGCACGGTTGAAGGCAGGCCGTAGATGACCTGACCGAGCGAATCGCCGACCAGCAAAATGTCGCAATGCTCATCCAGCAATTGAGCCTGACGCGCCGTGTAGGCGGTCAGCATGACGATGGGTTCGTCCACCTTGCCATTTTGCTTGCGCGCACGGATCTTCGGCACGGTTAGCCGCTTCATCGGGCTGGGAGTCGGATTGGCTCGGCTGGTGCTCGTATCGAGCTGGAAGGTCGTGGACATGGCGGCTTTCCTAGCGGCAGGCGAACGATATGGCAAAGCCGCGCACTCGACGTGACGGTCAATCGTTGTAATAGGCGAAATAGACATGCGCGAAATGTGCAGAAGCTTGGGAGGATAATGCGGATGATCGCCACCACCGGTTCAGATGAAGCAGCCAGGCAGCCGGGCACGAATGAGGGCTGGTCGTCGCGTTCGGCTTTCATCCTTGCGGCAGTCGGCTCCGCAGTCGGCCTCGGCAACATGTGGCGGTTCCCTGCCGAAGCCGGTGCGAATGGCGGCGGCGCTTTCGTGCTGTTCTACATCCTGTGTGTCGTTCTGATCGGGCTGCCGGTCCTGCTTTCGGAAACGCTGATTGGTCGGCACGGTCAGGCATCCGCCCCGGAGAGTGTCCGGCGCATGGCTGCCGAATCCGGCAAATCTCGGCATTGGGACGCCTTGGCATCCATCGGCGTGCTTGGTGCGTTTATCGTGCTCAGCTTCTACTGCGTGGTCGGCGGATGGGTGCTGTATTATGTCGGCGCCTTCGCACAGGATCTCGTTACGACCGGGCTGACGGGCGGTGCTTTCCAGGGCCGTCCGGCCGAGGAAGTGGAGGCTCTCTTGCCCGGCCTGTTCGGCAATGGCGGGCTGATGGTGGCGTTGCAGGTCGTGTTTCTGCTCATCACCCTCTATTTCGTGGCAAGAGGCGTCTCCGGCGGCATCGAGTTCGTCGCCACTTGGCTGATGCCCGCTTTCTTCATCCTGTTCCTTGCCATCACCGTCTATGGCGCATTCACCGGCGGGTTTGCCGAGGCAGTCACCTATCTCTTTTCCTTCGAGCCTGAGCGTTTGACCGGGCCGGTGATGCTGGCAGCAGTGGGGCAGGCGTTCTTCTCGCTGTCGCTGGGGGTTGCGGGGATGATCACCTATGGCTCTTATGTCGGCCGTGACGTGAATCTCGCTGGCACTTCGACCATCATTGCTGGCGCGGATACAGCGGTTGCGCTGATCGCCGGGCTTTGCATCTTCCCCATCGTCTTTGCTGCCGGGCTGGAGCCGAATGCGGGGCCGGCGCTGATGTTCCAGTCGCTGCCGCGCGCCTTCCAGGACATGCCTGTAGGTTCGCTCATCGGGCTGCTCTTCTTCGTGATGGTGTTCTTCGCCGCTTTGACCAGCTCGGTGTCTCTGCTCGAAGCACCAACCGCCTGGGTGAAGGACAAGTTTGAAATGTCGCGCGTGGCCGCGACCATGTGCGTCTCGGCAGGCGCATTGTTGCTGGGCGCACTGGCCGCCCTGTCGTTCAACACTCTGGAAGCCTGGCACCCGCTGGACGGCATGTCGCTGTTTGCAGATATGGGCGTGTTCGACATTCTGGATACTGTCACCAGCAAGGTGCTGATGCCCATTGGTGCCATTCTCACCTCGATCTTCGTCGGCTGGATTGCTTCGAGGCGCCTGATCGATGCCGAAAACGGGTTGAACGGCGGACTTCACAAGTTCTGGCTGTTCCTCGTCCGCTGGCTTTGCCCGCTTGCGCTGACGGCAATCCTCCTTGTCGGTATCTTCCCGTCGCTGACGGATTAGAGCGCATGCACTTTTCAGCTTCCCGTCGGCGCTGAACGGGATTATCCCCCGCGCGCCGGCTGGTTGCGCGGGAATGTCCTGCGGCGGGCCTGGGGGGAAATGCATGCGGTGATATTCAATCGTGTGAAGCCGCTCGACGCCATTCTGGATGTCGCTGCGAAGAAGTCACTGGAACGCACGCTTGGCGGCTTCCAGCTCATGTTGTTTGGTATTGGTTGCGTCATCGGCACGGGTATCTTCGTGCTGACGGCCGCGGGCGCGCAAAAGGCGGGGCCGGGGCTGATGCTGGCCTTTGCCATCGCTGGCGCGATCTGCATCGTTGCAGCCCTGTGCTATGCTGAAATTGCCGCGATGATCCCCGTTTCGGGGTCCGCCTACACCTATACCTATGCCACGATGGGCGAACTGCTGGCGTGGACCGTCGGCTGGGCGCTGATCCTCGAATATGCGGTTGCTGCCAGCGCTGTTTCGGTTGGCTGGTCCGGCTATTTCGCGGGTACGATCCTGAACGAATTCCTCGGCATTCAATTGCCGGCCTGGCTATCCGCAGGGCCGCTGATCCTGGGCGGCGCGCCGGGCGGGCTTATCAATCTGCCCGCTCTCGTGATCGCCTTGCTTGTCACTTGGCTGCTGATGGTAGGCACGCGGGAAAGCGCTATCTTCAACACCATCCTGGTTGCAATCAAGGTGGCGGCGCTGACCGTGTTCCTGATCCTGACCCTGCCTTCTGTGGAATTGCAGCGCTTCAACCCGTTCCTGCCTGCTGGCCTGTTCGGCGGGTTCGGCAGCGGTGTCGGCGCGGTTGGCGCAGCGGCGACGATCTTCTTTGCCTATGTCGGCTTCGATGCGGTCTCGACGGCGGCGGAGGAAACGAAGAATCCGCAGCGCAACGTTCCCATTGGCCTTGTCGGGTCGCTGCTGTTCTGTACGGTCTTCTACATCCTCGTGGCCGCAGGTGCGATCGGCACGATCGGCGGGCAGCCCATCATGGGGCCGGGTGGTATCCCGTTCCCTGCAGGGTCCGAAGAGCTGGCACGCCAGTGCGCCCTACCGCAATATGCACAGATGCTGGTCTGCTCCGACGAAGCGCTGGCGCATGTGTTGCGCCAGATAGGCTTCTCGGAAGTGGGGAACATGCTCGGCATTGCGGCTTTCGTCGCTCTGCCGTCGGTCATCCTCGTGCTTCTGTTCGCACAGACGCGCATCTTCTTCGTCATGAGCCGCGACGGCTTGCTGCCGGAGAAGCTGAGCAAGGTGCATCCCAAGTGGAAGACGCCTTACATCGTGACCATGATCACCGGTGCGGTCGTGGCCGTGGGCGCTGCGTTCCTGCCAGTGGGCCAGCTTGCCGACATCTCGAACGGGGGCACACTGTTCGCCTTCATGATGGTGGCTATCGCAGTGATGGTGCTGCGGCGGACCGCGCCTGACGTGAAGCGCAGTTTCCGCACACCTGCTCTCTGGCTGGTAGGCCCGGCGACGATTGCCGGCTGTATCTTCCTGTTCCTCAACCTGCCGTTTCTGGCGATGCTGGTCCTGCCGATCTGGGCGATCATCGGTCTGTTCGTCTATTTCGGTTACAGCCGCAGCCATAGCTTGCTGGGCAAGGGCATCGTCGAAATTCACGAGCACGATACCGCTGCGCTCGAGCCTGACATACCGGGCCTGGCGGATCGCGGCCGGGACTGACGACCGGCGATAAAAAGGGGCCGCTTCCTGGCTGGAAGCGGCCCCTTTCATCTCGGGTTGAATGACTTAGCGCAGGGACGTCTTGGCGTGGTGTTCCGCGCCTTCTTCCCGCACGTCCATGCCAAGCATCATCTTGGTTGTGGTCAGCGCGCCAAGCTTGGTGCTCCAGATTTCCGCTTCACCCAAGTCCATGCGCAGCATGAGCAGGTTGGGATCGTCCTTGCCGCCCTTGTACCAGGCCTCGACCGTGTTGCTCCAGTGCTGTTCCAGCCTCTCGCGGCTGAGTTCCTCGGTCAGAGTGCCTTCGATCCGCGCGAAAATCTCGTGGCCCTTGCCCGCGAAGGTTGCGACGGCACGGCCCATCTTGGCGAGGTCACTGTCCTTGTGCGAGAAGAACCAGATGGAATGTTCCGCATCCCGGTCCAGCTGGGCGGTCATCACCACGGCCGCATCCGGTGCGTCATTGCGTTCGAGAAATACGAAGGGCGAATCCGCGAGTGCATGCCAGAACTTGTTCTTCAGTTCCTCGGGGTCGCCTTGTCCATACTGCATTCGATTACTCCTTTTGCGTTTGTTTATGAACGGGCGGATAGGGCGGATGTTCCGAGTGCATGGAGAGTGAGGGGCAGCCTGATTTGGTCGTTCCGGTGTTGCGGGGGTTGAAGCTGCAAAACTGTGGAAAGGCAGATTGCCAATCCGGAATGAGGGGAACATAATAGGAACAAACGAGTCGATTCCTTTATGAAAAATCCTGCCGAAACCACATCGAACCATCACGCGCTTGCCCGGCTGTGCTCCAGCCTGCCGGGCGATTTCACCCATCTGTCGGCCTTGTCGCCCGATCAAGGGACGGATGCGGACCGGGTCGCCAGACAATGGCGCCCCGGATCGGCCGGCGCCCTGCATAGCGAGATCTTTGCCTGCGGGAACGAAGCTGCAGGGGCGGGAATGGCGCTGTCGCTGGCACTGGATGCCATGCGCGCGGCTGCCCGGGACAGGAGCGGGCCTGCCGCTGCCGCTCCTTCCGATGATCAGCGCGCGATATTGTGGGTGCAGGAACGTGCTGCGGCAAAGCGCGGCGGCTATCCCTATCGCCCGGGAATGCCGCCCGATCTGCAGCGCCGGGTGATCCATGTTCTGGCCGAAAAGCCCAAGGATGCCCTGTTCGCGCTGGAAGAAGGGGTGCGATGCCGCGACCTTGCCTTCGTTGTCGGCGAGATTGTCGGCAATCCGCAGGTGCTGGACTTCACCGCTTCGCGCCGGCTCAGCCTTGCGGCGGAACATCATGGGGTTCCGCTGTGGTTGGTGCGAATCGATGCAAGTCGCGATCTCAGTTCCGCCCGGATGCGCTGGGATGCCCGTTCCGTCCCTTCGCCGCGCCCCCGCTGGAACAGGGATGCTCCCGGTACGCCCGGATGGCATGCGAACCTGTTCCGCGCCCGCACTCACCCCCCTGCAGAATGGATAATGCGCGATGACGGATATCGCCTCGATGTCGAGCCACCGGAACGGCAGCACACCGGCGCCGGAGCAGGGCAGGTCAGCGGACCAGGCTGCGGGCCGGCGGATCCTGTCGATCTGGTGCGCGCGGCTGGCGATTGATCGCTGGCGTCATGCTCAGGGCTGCGCGGAAAGGGAAGGAGCGGATGCCGACCCGCTGGTACTGATTACCGAAACCGCGCACGGCCCGCGCATCGATGCCGCCAATGGTGCAGGCCAGGCCGCCGGTGCACTTCGCGGCATGATGCTGGCCGATGCCCGCACGCTCTGCCCGCATCTGAAAGTGGCGATCAGCGATCCTGCCGGCGATCTCGACTTCCTGGAACGCCTGGCCATCTGGGCGCAGCGCTGGGGGCCGTGGAGCGCGCTCGACCCGCCTGACGGTTTGCTGGTGGATATCAGTGCGGCCAGCCATTTGTTCGGCGGGGAACGGGCCTTGCTGACGGATTTGCAGCAGCGTTTCAAAGCTCGCGGCCTGGCAGTGCGCACCGCCATTGCGCCGACCGCCGGTGCCGCCTGGGGGCTGGCGCATTACGGCCCATGCGATGGGCGGGGCGGTGCCATTCTCGCCGCACAGGACGATGCGCGCGCCATGCTGGCCGACCTTCCCATGGCGGCCCTGCGACTGGATGACGATGTGCTGACCGTCTTGCGCAGACTGGGCCTGAAGCGGCTTGGCGACATGGACGGGATCGGGCGCGACGCGATCATGCGCCGCTTCCGCAACCGGCGTTCGCCGGCCGCCAATCCGCTGATCCGCATGGACCAGCTGCTGGGCGGCGTGCCCGAACCGCTGCTTCCCGTGGTGCCGACCCACATGCCAATGGTGCAGCGCCGCCTCGTCGAACCGATCCGGCACCGCGACCTGCTGGACCAGGTGCTGCGCGACCTGTCGCAGGACATGGCCCGCACCTTGGAAGGCCGGGGCGAGGGGGCACGGCGTCTTGAACTCGGCCTTTGGCGCGTGGACGGGGAGGTGGTGGTCCGCCGCCTCGAAATGGCTGCCGCCACGCGCGAGGCCGATCATATCTGCCGCCTGTTCGCGGCACGGCTCGACGATGTCGATGCAGGGTTCGGCATCGAAACCGTGCGTCTGCGTGTCAGCTGGGCGGAAGGCCTCTCGCTGGAGCAAGGAGATCTGGACAAGGCGGCGGAGGAACACGGTACATCCCTTGCGGCCTGCATCGACCGGCTGACCGTTCGCCTGGGAACGGATGCGGTGCGGCGCCCGGTGCCCCATGCCAGCCATATTCCCGAACGGGCCCAGCGCTGGCAGCCACCCCTTGCCCCGGAATCCCCCAGCCAGGGGCAGCTCGCCTTTCACGCACGCCCGCTGAAAATGCTCGAACGGGCCGAAGCCATTGCGGTGCTCTATGCCACGCCCGACGGATTTCCCCGGCAGTTCCGCTGGCGCGGGCAGGTGCATGAGGTTTGCCGGGTAGAAGGGCCGGAGCGGATCGCGCCGGAATGGTGGCGCGAGAAATCGACGGTACGCCTACGCGATTACTACCGCATCGAGGACCAGGAGGGGCGGCGCTACTGGATTTATCGCCACGGCATTATCGGTGACGGGCGCGGGGGTGTGCCCGACTGGTATCTGCAGGGGTTATGTGCCTGACAGACAGGATAAATAATCCTTGCCTCCTCATGCGGTTGCGATGTTTTCACGAAACAGGTTGGAGAATCGTAGCGTAGAACATATATGGAACACATGGCCCAGCTTTCCGTCATAGAACGTCTCGAAATCCTCGCCGATGCCGCGAAATACGATGCGTCCTGCGCTTCATCGGGCACGGCGAAGAAGAACAGTATCGGCGGCAAGGGCATCGGTTCAACGGAAGGCATGGGCATCTGCCATGCCTATGCGCCGGATGGGCGGTGCATTTCGCTTCTGAAGATCCTGCTGACCAATCACTGCATTTTCGATTGCCATTATTGCATCAACCGCAAGAGTTCGAACGTGCGGCGCGCGAAGTTTACTCCGCAGGAAGTTGCGGATCTGACGATCAGCTTCTACCGCCGCAATTATATCGAGGGGCTGTTCCTCTCTTCGGGCATTGTCAAAAGTTCCGATCACACCATGGAACAGATGATAGAAACGGCCCGTATCCTGCGGGAAGAATACGATTTTCGCGGTTACATCCACCTCAAGACCATCCCCGAAGCGGACCCGCAGCTGACCTACCGCGCAGGGCTTTATGCCGACCGCGTATCCATTAATGTGGAATTGCCGACCGATGCCGGGCTGACCCGCCTCGCGCCCGACAAGAACTCCCGCCAGATTGAAGGCGCGATGGGCGGCGTGAAGGACAGTATCGTCGAGGCGAAGGATGCGCGGAAGCGTTTTCGCCATGCGCCTCGCTTTGCCCCGGCCGGGCAATCGACTCAGATGATTGTCGGGGCGGATGCTGCCAGCGACGCCGATATCGTCGGCAAGGCTAGCCGGCTCTACGACAGCTTTGGCCTGCGCCGGGTGTATTATTCCGCTTTCAGCCCCATTCCCGATGCCAGCGCGGTCCTGCCGCTGAAGCGTCCGCCGCTGATCCGCGAACACCGGCTTTATCAGTCCGACTGGCTGATGCGTTTCTACGGCTACAAGCCCAGCGAAGTCATGCAGGCGACGGGTGATGACGGCAATCTGCCGCTCGATATTGATCCGAAGCTCGCTTGGGCGCTGAAGTTCCGGGAAAGCTTCCCGCTCGACGTCAACCGCGCCTCGCGTGAAATGCTGCTGCGCGTGCCCGGTCTGGGTGTTCGCGCGGTGAACCAGATCATTGCCGCTCGCCGCCATCGCACCCTGCGCCTCGACGACGTCGGCAAGCTGACCGTTTCCGTGACCAAGGTCCGCCCCTTCATCATCACGGCGGATTGGCGGCCCACCACATTGACGGATCGTGCCGACCTTCGCAGCCTGCTTGCACCGAAGCAGGAGCAGCTGGAGCTGTTCGCGGCATGATACCGGCACAGCGCATCAGGGCGGATACACGCTATGTCATACAATTGCCGGAGCCTGACGATTTCGGCTTCTGGCGCGAACGCGCACGCGCGCTGGTGCAATGCGACGTGCCGCCCGACCGCATCGCCTGGGTCGAACCCGGCGGATCGGGCGATTTGTTCGGTCGTGGCGATTTACGCGTGCCGTCCCCTCCGGCAGATGCGCCGCAGATCCGCGTAAGCCGCCGTTTCCTGCAACTGGCGAAGAATGCGGCACTGCATTCCGACCCCGAACGCTTTGCGCTGCTCTACCGGCTGCTGTGGCGACACCAGGCCAATGGCCGGGTCATGGAAGACAAGGCCGACAATGATGTCCGGCGATTGGAAGATCTCGACCGCAGCGTTCGCCGCGACAGCCACAAGATGCATGCCTTCGTCCGCTTCCGGGTGGTGGAGGATGAAGGCGTCGAAGGCTCGGGCGATGAACATTACGTCGCCTGGTTCGAACCCGATCACCACATAGTCAGGGCTAATGCCGGTTTCTTCGTCAGGCGCTTTGCCAATATGAAATGGTCGATCCTGACGCCGCGGCTCAGCCTGCATTGGGATGGCGAGACCATGCGGGAAGGACCGGCGGCAGAGCGCGGCGATGCGCCTTCGGGCGATCCTGCCGAAGATCTGTGGCGCAAATATTATGCGTCCATCTTCAACCCGGCGCGTTTGAAGGTCGGGGCGATGCTGAAGGAAATGCCCCGCAAATATTGGAAGAACATGCCCGAAGCCGCCCTGATACCGGAACTGGTGGCAGGGGCGCAGCAACGGGAAAGCACGATGGTGGATGCAGGAACGCTGGAATTCGAGGAACGACCTGAAACGCTGGCCGCGATAGACAAGGCGATCCACGCCTGCCGGAAATGTCCGATCGGCGAACTCGACAATCATGCCGTCATGGGGGAAGGGCCACAGGATGCTGCCCTGATGATCGTCGGCGAACAGCCGGGCGACCAGGAAGACCAGAGCGGGCGGCCCTTCATCGGGCCGGCCGGACAATTGCTCGATGTGCATCTCGAACGTGCGGGGATTGACCGCGGCAAGGCCTATGTCACCAACACCGTCAAGCATTTCAAATATGTCCAGCGCGGCAAACGCCGGTTGCACCAGTCGCCCAATGCCAAGGAGATCGATACCTGCCGCTGGTGGGTGGAAAGCGAACGCGCGATCGTGCAGCCGAAGCTGCTGCTTGCCATGGGGGCCAGCGCCGCGCGCGGCATGCTGGGCAAGACCGTCAGCATTACCAAAGCACGCGGAACGCCGCAGATGCTGGAAGACGGAAGCGAATTGTGGATTACGGCGCATCCTTCCTATCTTCTGCGCCTTGATGGAGAAGCGCGGGAGAAGCAGGAACGCCTGTTCGATGCCGATCTGGCGGCAGTGGCACAGCGGCTTGCCGAAATGGCCGATAGCTGATCCTGTGAAACGACCATGCCTGACGCTCCGCTCACACCCGGAAAGCGCCGGATCGATTGCGATCCGTCTGGCGTAGAACCACCCCTTCGCGCGCCATTCGTCGAATTGGGGCTGCTGAGCTGTTTCAGTTTCCTGCGCGGGGCATCGGATGCTGTCGATCTGGTCCTGACCGCCCGATCGCTTGGGTATGACGCCATCGGGATTGCCGATGCGAACTCCATGGCGGGCGTGGTTCGCATTCACACGGAGGCAAAAACCCTTAAGCTTAAACCACTTATCGGAAGCAGAATAGAAACTGTCGAAGGTTTTGCGTTCCTGGCTTATCCCAGCGACCGGGCAGCCTATGGGCGTTTATGTACCCTGATCTCAGCAGGCCGAATGCGTACGCTGGAGGGGGAATGGCAGGCGAAAGGCGAATGCGCCATTTCCCTCACCATGCTGGCGGACCATTCCGAAGGTGTGCAATTGATCGCCCTGCCGCCGCCCGATCTGGAGCAGCGTTTCACCATGCCGGCTTGGGCTGGCAATGTAGTGGCACTGGATGGCAGGGCCATCGACCATGACGTCAGCGGTCGGTTCACCGACCTGCTGCCGCATCTTGCCGCTGGCCTGCCGACATTGCGCCATCTTGCCGCCAGCTATCTGTATCAGGCTGACGACATTGCGCGGATCGACCGCCTTGATGCTCTTGCGCGGGCGAACGGCCTTGGTTTGCTGGCGACGAATGACGTGCATTACCACGCCCCTGACCGCCGGCCGCTTCAGGACGTGATGACGGCGATCCGCCACAAGACTACGGTCGCCCGGGCAGGCCATTTGCTGCACGCCAATGCCGAACGGCACCTGAAAAGCCCAGCTGACATGGCGGCGATGTTTGCCCGCTGGCCTCATGCGATCACGGCATCGCGGGCCATCGCCGATGCCTGCATCTTCAGCCTGGACGAATTGCGCTACGAATATCCCGAGGCGATCTATCCCGACAGCATGACGCCCCAGCAATATCTGGTCGAGCAATCATGGGAAGGCGCAAAGTGGCGCTATCCCAATGGCTTGCCGGACAACGTTCGGCAGACGATCGAAAGGGAACTTGCCCTGATCGGCAAGCTCGACCTCGCTTGTTACTTCCTGACCATCAAGGACATCGTCGATTTCGCACGCGGAGTTGACCCCCCGATATTATGCCAGGGGCGAGGAAGCGCCGCCAATTCGGCGGTGTGCTATTGCCTCGGCATCACCTCGGTCGATCCGGCGAAACATGCCCTGCTGTTCGACCGCTTCATATCGGAGGAGCGCAAGGAACCGCCCGATATCGATGTCGATTTCGAACATGAGCGCCGCGAAGAGGTCATCCAGCATATCTATGCGAAATACGGGCGGCACCGGGCAGGGCTGTGCGCCACCGTCATTCATTACCGTCCCCGCATGGCCATTCGCGAGGTGGGCAAGGCCATGGGCCTTTCCGATGACGTCACATCGGCACTGGCGCGTACCGTATGGGGTGGCCACGGGCGCGAGATTGGCGAAAAACATGTCGAGGAAACCGGCCTCGACATCATGGACCCGCATCTAAGGCGGGTTCTCATATTGACCGAACAAATGATTGGAATGCCTCGGCATTTATCCCAGCATGTCGGCGGTTTCATCCTGACGGAAAGCCGTCTTACCGAAACGGTGCCCATCGGCAATGGCGCCATGCCGGATCGCAGTTTCATCGAGTGGGACAAGGACGATATCGAGGCCTTGGGCATCTTGAAGGTCGATGTTCTGGCGCTTGGCATGCTGACCTGCATCCGCAAGTGCCTCGATCTGCTGGAGGAACATCACGACCGGCACCTGGAGCTCGCTACCGTGCCGAGGGAGGATCCGGAAGTCTATGCCATGCTGCGCAAGGGCGACTCGCTCGGTGTGTTCCAGGTGGAGAGCCGGGCGCAGATGAACATGCTGCCGCGCCTGCGCCCGCGTGAATTCTACGATCTGGTGGTTCAGGTGGCCATCGTGCGCCCGGGTCCGATCCAGGGCGACATGGTCCACCCTTACCTCAAACGTCGCCGGGGCGAGGAGAACGTGATTATCCCGGCGCCCAGTCCCGAGCATGGGCCGCCGGATGAGCTGTCCTCGATCCTTGAGCGCACCCTCGGCGTGCCCATTTTCCAGGAACAGGCGATGAAGATCGCTCTGGATGCGGCGAAGTTCAGCAGTCTTGAAGCCAACCGGCTGCGCAAGGCGATGGCCACTTTCCGCAGCCGGGGAATGGTCGATGAATTGCAGGACATGATGGTGGAACGCATGGTGGGTCGCGGCTACGACCGTGAATTCGCGCAGCGCTGCTTCAACCAGATCCGCGGTTTCGGCGAATATGGATTTCCGGAAAGCCATGCCGCCAGTTTTGCGCATCTTGTCTATGTCTCCAGCTGGCTGAAATGCCATTTCCCGGCCGCCTTTTGCTGCGCCCTGCTGAACTCGCAGCCTATGGGCTTCTATGCCCCGGCGCAGATCGTGCGCGATGCGGTGGAGCATGACGTCGCGATCCTGCCGGTGGATGTGAACCGGTCCGAGTGGGATTGCACCCTGGAGCAACGCAGCGTCCCTTCCGGGCCAGGCGGCGAAAATCGGGGGAAGCGGAACGTCGCCGTGCGATTGGGGCTGAGGCAAATCGACGGCTTGCCCGAACATGTGGCCGCGCAGCTGGTGACGGTTCGCGCGGAAACTGGGGTCTATCGCGATGTCGCCGCTTTGCGTGACCGGGCACGGATCAGCCCTGCGCATATCGAGCGTCTGGCATCTGCCGATTGCTTCGGTTCGCTCGACCTGCCGCGGCGCCAGGCGCTGTGGGATGCGCGCAGCCTGCACGGCGGGGTCGATCTGCCCCTGTTCCAATTCGCGGAATCGCGGGACGAGGGGGCGGAGGCATCGCGCACCGCATTGCCCCACATGCCCTTGTCGGAAGAGGTCGTGGCCGATTACCAGACCCAGCGCCTCAGCCTCAAGGCGCATCCCATGGCATTCCTGCGGGCCGGACTGGCCGAGCGAGGCTTCGTGCGCGCGTGCGATTTGCGGGACCGGAAGTTCCGGTCCATGGTACAGGTTGCAGGTGTCGTGCTGATCCGCCAGCGGCCAGGGTCGGCCAAGGGCGTATGCTTCATCACGCTGGAGGATGAGACAGGAGTCATCAATCTCGTGGTGTGGCCCGACCTCAAGGAAAAACAGCGCAAGGTGGTCATGGGGGCGCGGCTGATGGAAGTGCGCGGGCGGGTCGAATATGATGATGAGGTCATTCACGTCATTGCCCAGCACATGACCGACGCGACAGTGCGCCTGCATGAATTGTCGGACGATCTGCTGAACGCTCCCGTTGCCCGGGCCGATCATTGCAACAGCCCGCTATCGGCCAAGCTCAACCCGAGGGACGATCTGCGGTCCGGCAGCGACGATCCCTATCCGGCACCGGCCCCGGAGCCTTTCCAGCCCCCGGCGAACAATCGCGAATGCGGTTTTCATGGCGGGCACCCGCGCGATGCCTGTATCATTCCCAAATCCCGTGATTTTCATTGAAGCCTCGCCACACCATCTCGTGGCGGATCGGGCGATTTGCAGCGGACCGCCGGTTGCTGGCCCTGCTGATCTTCATCGCCATTCTGCTCGCGGCCATGGCGTGGTTGCGCGACAATCCGCAGCATGACCCGTGGGCACCGCTCGACCTCAGGGATCCGGATGGGTTCGCGACCGCCGCTAAATGGAGCAGTCTGAGAGAAGATGTGCAGATATGTCAGCAGGTTCTGGAAAGAAGTGCGATTGAATTCAAAGTTCTGGAGCCTAGCGGCGTGGGGGCTTGCACGCGGCCCGACCGAGTAACTCTCGAGGACTCACCCTTGACGCCTTCCGCGCCCGTTGCCACCTGCGCGGTCAATGCCGCCATGACATCCTGGCTGCAGAAAACGGTCGAGCCGGCAGCGCTGGACATCATGAACTCACCGCTTGCGTCGGTACGTCATCTGGGCACCTATAGCTGCCGAAGGCTGTACGGCCGCAGCGAGGGCCGATGGAGTCAGCACGCCACCGGTAACGCCATTGATATTGCGGGCTTCGTTCTGGAAGACGGAACCGAGATCAGCATCGTATCGGACTGGGCGGAAGAGGCATCGACAGACCGCAAGGCGCGCTTTCTGCGCCGCGTGGGAAGCGGGGCCTGCGATGTATTCGGCACGGTCCTCTCACCCGATTACAACGAGGCCCATCGCGATCATTTCCATCTGGATCAGGCGCGCGGCAATCGGGGCGTCTGCCGCTAGGCTTCCAGCGAATATCCGGCAGAGCGCACGGTTCGAACCGGGTCGGGCGCGCCCTCTACCTCGATCGCCTTGCGGAGCCGCCTGATGTGCACATCGACCGTGCGCAACTCGATATCGCTGCCCGTACCCCAAACGCCATCAAGCAGCTGACCGCGGCTGAACACCCGGCCCGGGCTTTCCATCAGGAACTTGAGCAGGCGGTATTCCGTTGGGCCGAGTTGCACGACGCTGCCCCTGCGCTCCACGCGATGCGCCACCGGGTCCAACTTGATCTCGCCTACCGTAATCGCTTCGCCGGCCAGAACTGGCCGTATCCGGCGCATTACGGCAGCGACCCGCGCCAGCAACTCTCGCGGAGAGAACGGTTTGGTCAGATAATCGTCGGCGCCGGTGTCCAGCCCGCGTATCCGGTCGTCCTCCGCTTCTCGCGCGGTGAGCATGATGATTGGTACATGGGCGGTGGCCGCATCGCGGCGCAGGCGGCGGCATACTTCGATGCCGCTGGTTCCTTCGATCATCCAGTCCAGAATGACGAGGTCAGGCACATCTTCCGCTGCCAGGATAAGCGCTTCGTCGCCATCCGCTGTCGAACGGACGACGTAGCCTTCATTGCGGAACCGGAATTCGAGCAGGTCGCATAGGGAGGGATCGTCTTCGACCAGGAGCAGCTTGGCGGTGGGCAATGTCGGTCCCTCTTGTTTCCGTAGATGACCAGGCCGCTATATGGCTCGATTGCGACAACCGCGTGTCAAACCGCGCCTCAATTATCCTCGTCCGGCGGATAATCGCCGGTTGCCGCAAAATGGACCATTTCAGCGACATTGGTGGCATGATCCCCGATACGCTCGATGTTCTTGGCAACGAACAGAAGTTGAGCAGCGCTGCTGATGGTGGCGGGGTTTTCCACCATATGGCTCACCAGATTGCGGAAGATCGAATTGTAAAAGGCATCGACCTTGGCATCGGCCCTGATCACCTCCAACGCGAGTTCGGGGTCGCGGGAGGCATAGGCTGTCAGGACATCATGCACCATTTCAGCAGCGAGATCGCCCATGGCAGGAAGCAGAGTCAGCGGTTCGAAACGCTTGCGGCCCTCGATCTCGCCGACACGGCGCGCGATATTCTTCGCGTAATCGCCGATACGTTCGATCACGCCGGCAATCTTGAGGGCGGCGATGACTTCGCGCAAATCGTCTGCCATTGGCGCGCGCAGGGCGATGATCCTGACCGCCAGCTTGTCCACGTCAGTTTCGATAGCGTCTATCTTGCGGTCGCGCTTCACGACCTTTTCGGCAAGGCTCTCGTTCCCCTGCACCATCGCATCGAGCGACTCCTGAATCGACACTTCGGCCAGTCCGCCCATTTCGGCGATCAGGCCGCGCAGGCGAGTGATGTCCTCATCGAAAGCCTTGACTGTATGTTCGGGCATTAACCGTATCGTCCTGTGATGTAGTCCTGGGTACGCTTTTCCAGCGGATTGGTGAAGATGTCGGAAGTGCGGCCGTATTCCACCATCTTGCCGAGGTGGAAGAAAGCCGTCCGCTGCGACACACGCGCCGCCTGCTGCATGGAGTGGGTGACGATAACGATGGCATAGCGGCCATTCAGCTCGCCGATCAGCTCCTCGATCTTCGCCGTGGCGATGGGGTCAAGTGCAGAGCAGGGCTCGTCCATCAGGATGACTTCGGGGTCTACTGCAATGGCGCGGGCAATGCAAAGCCGCTGCTGCTGGCCACCGGACAAGGCGGTGCCGCTGTCATTCAGGCGGTCCTTCACCTCGTTCCAGAGCCCGGCGCGCTTGAGGGACTTCTCGACAATGGCATCCAGCTCGTCCTTGCCATCGGCAGTGCCGTGGATCTTCGGACCGTAGGCGATGTTGTCGTAGATCGATTTCGGGAACGGATTGGGCTTCTGGAACACCATGCCGACACGGGCGCGCAATTGCACTACGTCCATGCGCGAGCGGTAGATGTCCTCGCCATCAAGCTCGATCTCGCCCTCGACCCGCGCAGAGGCGATAGTGTCGTTCATACGATTGAGAGTGCGCAGGAAAGTCGATTTCCCGCACCCGGATGGGCCGATGAAGGCCGTCACATATTCGGTCGGTATATCGATCGAAACGTCGTCGATCGCTTTCTTGTCGCCGTAAAAGACGCTGACGTTCCGCGCGCTCATCTTCGCTTCGGTCGTCTGCAGATTTTGATGGATTACAGTCACCAGCTCTTCTCGAATCGGTTGCGCAGATAAATGGCGAGGCCGTTCATCAGCAGGAGGAACAGCAGTAGCACGATAATGGCCGCACTCGTGCGTTCTACAAAGCTGCGGTCGATCTCGTCCGACCACAAAAAGATTTGTACCGGCAGCACCGTCGCGGGCGAGGTGAAGCCTTCGGGGGGCGTTGCCACGAAGGCCCGCATGCCAATCATCAGCAGCGGCGCGGTTTCGCCGAGAGCGCGGGCCATGCCGATAATGGTACCGGTCAGAATGCCCGGCAAGGCAAGTGGCAGCACGTGGTGAAACACCACCTGCACCGGACTGGCCCCGATTGCGAGCGCCCCGTCGCGGATCGACGGCGGAACGGCCTTGATGGCGTTTCGGCCAGAGATGACGATGACCGGCATCGTCATCAGGGCCAGGGTCATGCCCCCGATCAGCGGAGCGGATCGCAGATTGGGGAAGATCCACAGGAAAACGGCAAGGCCCAGCAGACCGAAGATGATCGATGGGACTGCGGCAAGATTGTTGATCGAAACTTCGATTATGTCGGTCCAGCGGTTACGCGGCGCATATTCCTCGAGGTACAGCGCGGCGAGTACGCCGATAGGGAATGCAAGTGCCAGCGTGACCAGCATTGTCAGGATCGAACCCTTCAACGCGCCCCAGATACCGACCATCTGCGGGTTGGTCGCATCCGCGCGGGCAAGGAAGCCGAGGTCCAGGCGATTGTCGAGGATACCCTGCGCTTCAAGTCGGTCGGCCAGCGCGCGGAGTTCAGGCGATCCCTCCCCGGCCAATCCGCTGGCCAGGCCGGCGCTGGCGGGCAGCCACATGGTCTGGCTTGTCTGGAGGATAGAGGGATCGCCGACAATCTCCTGCCCCACGACCCGCCATGCTTCGGCATTGAGAGCCTCGTCAGCGAAATCGCCCAGCGCCTGTTCCGCGCTGAATTCGACCAGTTCAGGCAATCCCTGCATCTCGAGCGACTGCACGGCGTTAGGCTGCGCCATGGCGACCGGATCGGCGCTGATGCCAGCTTGAGTAAAGTCGATCTGCACGCGCAATTCGGCGCGCTGAAACCCGCCAATTCCATTGATTGTCATGGTGACCAGGAGAATCGCCAGCACCAGCATGGAAAAGACCACGGCAGCGAGGCCGGCACGCTTGAACCATCTTTCGGTCGCGTAACGCTTCTTCAGCCGCGCTTCGAAGGCGGAGGAGCGGGTAGGGTCGATAGTCCTGCTCATGATCTCACTCATAGGCCTCGCGGAAGCGCTTCACGACGCGCAGCGCGAAGAAGTTCAGCGCCAGCGTCACGAGAAACAAGACGAAGCCGAGTGCAAAGGCGCTCAGCGTCGCGGGATGGTCGAAGCTGCCTTCGCCTGTCAGCATGGCGACGATCTGGAAGGTAACCGTCGTCATGGCCTCCAGCGGATTGGCAGTGAGGTTTGCGGCAGCACCCGCAGCCATCACCACGATCATCGTTTCACCGATGGCGCGGCTGATGGCCAGCATCACGCCGGCAACGATGCCGGGGAGTGCAGCCGGCACCAGAACCTTGCGGATAGTCTCCGACGTGGTGGCACCCATCGCAAGGCTGCCGTCGCGCATGGCGCTGGGAACAGCGGCAATCGAATCGTCCGCCATGGAAGAGACGAAGGGAATGATCATCACGCCCATCACCAGTCCTGCGGCCAGCGCACTCTCGCTCGACGCATTGCTGATGCCCACGGACAAGGCGACGTCGCGAATGGCCGGCGCGACCGTCAGTGCCGCGAAATAGCCGTAGACCACGGTAGGTACGCCCGCGAGGATCTCGAGCATGGGCTTGAGCCAGCGGCGCCAGCTGGGCCGCGCATATTGGGTGAGATAGATCGCACTCATCAGGCCGAGCGGAATGGCGACGATCATGGCGATGATAGCGCCAATGTAGATGGTCCCCCAGAACAGCGGAATGGCGCCATAACGTGAAGGATCGGGAGATTCGGCGCTGCTCATGGGGTCGGGGCCCCATTGCGTTCCGAACAGGAAATCGATGGGATTGACCATCCCGAAGAAGCGCACAGTTTCGAAAACGAGGCTGACGATAATTCCAAGCGTCGTCAGAATCGCGACGAGCGATGCAAGTAGCAGCACCGCCATGACGATCTTTTCGACCCGGTTGCGGGCGGCGAAATCAGGCTTGAGGCGGAGGAAGGCGAAGGCCCCTGCCAGAAAGGCGATGACCAGAGTGACGATGAGGCCGATCGTGCCGTAGTACGACATCGCGTCGCGATAAGGCTCGATGAAGGCGCGCGCTTCGGGGTTGAACACGCCCTGCGCGGCTCCGGTCGCCACTGCCCGGGCATCGCTGAGAATGGCCTGCCGCTTGAACCCGAAGGGCGGCAGTTCGCTGGCGGCAGGTGTCGCAAGGACCGATTGCGTCACCAGCTGCGGCGACAGGGCGCCCCAGACTGCGATGAACAGCGTGACGGGAATCACGATCCATAATGCGACGTACCAGGCATGGTAGGTGGGCCGGGAAGCGATCCGTCCATCGGCGCTGCTGCGCTGGAAGCTCCAGGCCCGGGCACGCGCGGCGAGCCAGCCAGCGAGGCCAAGCGCAAGTGCGAGCAGGAGAAGAATAATGGGGGACATAAATTAGCGCATCATGCCTGAAAGGAGGGCTGTTCCGATTGGTGCGTTTGCCATTGCCGGGGCGTTGTTGGGCTTACATGACAGTATCATGACAGTTTGACGACATCATCGGCCACAGCTTTGGACGGGATACGCACGGTTACCGTCGTTCCCTCACCCCGAACGCTCTCGATATCGAGCCTTCCGCGGTGGCGTTCGACGATGTGTTTGACGATTGCGAGGCCCAGTCCGGTGCCTCCTGACGCCCGGCTGCGGCCCGGATCCGTGCGGTAGAACCGGCGAGTCAGGTGAGGCAGGTGCTCCGCCGCGATTCCTTCGCCGCGATCCTTCACGGTAAGGGTCGCTTCACCCTTGCCGGACGTATCCACCGTTACGCTGACCGTTTTGTCGTCATCGCCATATTTCAGCGCATTATCGACCAGGTTTCGAACGAGTTGCTCCACCTGCTGACTGTCGCCGGCGATCAGGACCGGCGAATCGCATTGAAGTTCCAACCGATCCGATCGCTCGCTGCCGGCTGCGTCACGGGCGGCGCGTTCCACCAGGTTTGCGAAGCCGATTTCCTCGTCTGGCTGGTCGTGCTTCTCCGCTTCCACTCGTGACAGGGACATCAGATCCTCGACCAGATGTTGCAGGCGGCGAGCTTCGCGAGCAATCGTCGCGAGGAACTTGTTCGATGTTTCGCTGTCGAGCGAGCCGGGTGATTCCAGCAGCGTTTCCACATAGCCGATGATCGACGCCAACGGCGTGCGCAATTCATGGCTGGCATTGGCAACGAAATCGGTATGGGCCCGGCTGATGTCAGCTTCGGATGTGCGGTTCACGAGTTCGATCACTGCGAAACCGTCACCGATCGGCTGACGGTTCATGCTCCAGATGTCCCGCCGCCGTTCCAACCCGCGAATAATGGCACTCCCCGCAGCGTCGCGGCCGAGCAGGGCGATGGCTTCGGGATGCCTGAAGGCGACGCGCGCGTCCTGATCGACGAGATGACTGCCGAGCAGCCTGCGTGCCGACAAATTGGCAGTCGTGACCCTGCTGCCCTGCGTCAACAGCATGGGCGTTGCCGAATGTTCGATAAGATCGCCGACGCTCGCGCGGGTGAACACGCCATCGCCGTCGCTGCGTTCCGGCTGCGGCGGCTTGGGTGAGCCGAGCCAGAGAGTGCCTATCCAGATCGCGAATACGATGAGTGCGATGTAAAAACTGACGCCCGCCAGAACCATGCCGATTGCACTGACCAGGGCAAGCGCCAAGGCGGGCCGGGACAAGGTGGGGCGCTGCTTCATGCTGGATAGCGCCTTAGCCATCAATTTCGACGAGGGCCAGAGGAGCGGCGCAACATGTGAATAAGTCGGCAGAATGCACACCATGAAAATGGTGGAGCAGGGCCGATTGCGCGCTAAATCTGGAGAAATGCGCAACCGGTGGTGACCCCTACGGGAATCGAACCCGTGTTTCAGCCGTGAAAGGGCCGCGTCCTAACCGCTAGACGAAGGGGCCATGCCAGTGTTTGAACCGGTGGCGTGGCGGCGCAATTAGGTCGGTGTGGCTCTGGGGTCAAGCCCGTGCGAACAGGAAAAGGGGCTGGGGGCGAAAAAAGATTGGTCGAGGGCCGCTGATCTTGCGCAACTGCTGCCTCAATCTGCCCATGCCGCGTCTTCCAGGTGCAGTTCCGCCTGTGTGCGATTGCCCCAGTCGTCTATCTTTGCACGGCCTGCCAGCCACAGCTTCCGGCCGCGTGAGGCATGAAGCAGGGTTTGGCCCATCTCGGATTCCGCGGCTCGGAAAGCGATGGCCTTGAACGAGGCTCCATCATTCCCGCTTGCGACAAGGCGCACGTGATCGTTCCCCACCATGTCGGCCTTCACGAGGTGAACGGGGCCGACCGCAACACGAGGGCCGGGCCAACCGACGCCGTAAGGTCCAGCGCTTTCCAGAGTCTCGACAAGCTGCGGTGTCAGGCCGGATGGGGCGATGGAAAGGTCCAGTTTCATGACTGCCGAGGCGCTGGCGCGCGAGACTGCGGCTGACAGTCGTTCGTCCAGCCAGTCGGCCAGCGCATCGATACTGTCGCCCATCACGGTCAGTCCCGCCGCCATGGCATGACCGCCGCCGGCGACCAGCAGCCCGTGTTCGCGGGCAGCAATGATCGCCGCGCCCAGGTCCACGCCGGCGATCGACCGGCCGGATCCCTTGCCTTCAGCCGAGCTTGCATCCCTGGCGATGACCAATACCGGCTTGCCGGTCTTCTCCTTCAGGCGGCCAGCGACGATGCCGATCACTCCGGGGTGCCAGCCGTCTCCGCTCACCACGATAACCGACCGGTTATGCTGCTTTTCCGCCAATGCTTCTGCAGCTTGCTGAACTTCCGCCTCGATCGTGCGGCGATCTTCGTTCAGTTCCGAAAGCTGTGCCGCGATGGCGCGTGCCTCGTCAGGATCGTCGGTTACCAGCAGCCGCACACCCAGAGTGGATTCGCCGACCCGCCCGCCCGCGTTGATGCGGGGGCCGAGTGCAAATCCGAGATCGCTGCAGACTGGCGCGCGTTTCAGTCGGCTCGCATCGATAAGCGCCGCCATGCCGATATTATCGCGGTGGGCCATGACCTTGAGGCCCTGCGCCACGAGCGCACGGTTCAACCCGTGGAGTGCCGCCACGTCGGCAACCGTGCCCAGTGCCACCAGATCGAGCAGTGCCATCAGATTGGGCTCTGCCTTGCCTGCGAAGTAGCCGCGCTGCCGCAACGTCCGGCAAACCGCGATCGCGAGCAGGAATGCGACGCCCACGGCAGCGAGGTGCCCGTGGCTTGCGCCGATTTCGCTCTCGTCCAGCCGGTTTGGGTTCACCATTGCCACCGTGCGCGGCAGTTCCGCAGAGCATTTGTGATGATCGACCACGATCACGTCCACGCCGGCGTCATGCGCTTTTTGCAGTGCCGAATGGGCCATCGCCCCGCAATCGACCGTCACGATCAGGCTCGAACCCTGTTCAGCGAGCTTGACCAGCGCCGCTCCGCTCGGGCCGTATCCTTCCAGCAGACGATCGGGAATGTAATATCCCGCTTCGTGCCCCAGCATTCTGAACAGCCGGATCAGCAATGCCGAACTGGTGGCACCGTCCACGTCGTAATCGCCGTAGATCGTGACGATTTCGCGAGTCAGTACCGCCTGAGCAATCCGATCGGCAGCGCTCTCCATGTCCTGAAACTGCGACGGATCGGGCAGGAAATTGCGCAGCGTCGGATTGCGATGCATGTCGAGTTCTTCGCGCGCCACACCGCGCGAGAAGAGCAGCTGCGTCACAATGTCGCCGTCACCATATTGCCCGCCAGACAGGGCCATGTTGCCGCCGCGCCATTGCCATGCGCGGCCGGATAGGGATTTGTCGACGCCGAATACGGAAGAATATGCGCTGGATGCCATGGCGCCTCTCTACAGGAACAGACTGCGTATCGAAAGCGCGCCATTGACAAGATTGCAAGAGGATCGAAGGCTGCAAGAATGGAGCGCGCGCCCGATCCGAAAAGCGAACCTCACGTTCTGATCGCCTGGCATAGCCGGACGGGCGCCAGCGAAGCGATGGCTCTTGCCGCGATCGAGGGTGCCGACCGGGCAGAGGGGCATGACCCGGCAAGGTTGCTTCCGGCTTCTCAGGTCACGCCTGCGGACATTCTGGCTGCGTCGGCGTACATCTTCGTATGCCCTGAAAATCTCGCCAGCATAAGCGGCATGATGAAGGAGATGTTCGACCGCTGCTATTACGATGTTCTTGGCAGGATCGAGGGCCGGGCATTCTGCACCATCATCGCTGCAGGGTCGGATGGGGAAGGGGCGCAGGCGCAGATCGACCGCATCGCGAAGGGTTGGCGGTTGAAGCGCGTGGCCGACCCCCTGATCATCAACATGTCGGCCCAGACGAAAGAAGATATCCTCGCACCCAAGGTGGTGCCGGAAGAGGACCTGGCGCAGTGCCGCGACCTGGGCCATGCGATGGCCGAAGGTGTGGCGCTTGGAATGTTCTGAAGGGATCGGTCGCAGCAAATTCGAGGCGCAGAGGAACATCGGCAGTATCCGCCTGAACGGACGAGCCTACCCGCATGCCGCTGTCAGTCTCACTGTCACGCCGCCGCGCCTGCAAGCGCACAGCTGGCGCTTGCGATTCCTGCCTGGCACCTCACGGCAGCGAACGAGTGCCCGCCCTATCTGATCGCCAGTCAGCTTTTAATCTTCGCCATCAGGTCGGCTCGCGCCGCTTCGTACTCCCGCTCAAGCCGGTCGACGCGGTCTGCCACGCTGTCCACTGCGTCGACCATGCCCACACCCTGACCCGATCCCCAGATGTCCTTCCAGGCCTTGGCCTTGCTGTTGCCGCCGGACCCGAAATTCATTGCGCTCGGATCGCTTTGCGGCAGATTGTCCGGGTCAAGTCCTGCACTCTCGATCGAGGAGCGGAGATAGTTGCCGTGCACGCCGGTGAACAGATTGGTGTAGACGATATCGCCTGCCTTGCTGTCGACGACCGACTGCTTGTAGGCATCATCCGCATTGGCTTCCTTGGTCGCAATCCATGGACTGCCGATATAGGCGAAATCCGCCCCCATCGCCTGCGCCGCCAGCACCGAACGCCCATGCGCAATCGAGCCGGACAGGGCTACCGGCCCGTCGAACCAACTGCGGATTTCCTGCATCAGCGCGAAAGGCGACTGCGTCCCCGCGTGGCCGCCTGCACCCGCAGCCACGGGGATGAGGCCGGTCGCCCCCTTTTCTATCGCCTTTCGCGAGAATTTGTCGTTGATCACGTCATGCATCGTTATCCCGCCCCAGTTCCTGACGGCTGAGAACACTTCCTCGCGCGCGCCGAGCGAACTGATGACCATTGGCACCTGCCATTTTTCGCAGACCTGCATGTCCTCTTCCAGCCGGTTGTTGCTCTTGTGCACGATCTGGTTGACGGCATAAGGCGCGGCGGGGCGGTCCGGGTTATCGCGGTTATGCGCCGCCAGCTCTTCGGTGATCCGGTGCAGCCATTCGTCCAGCATTCCTGATGGACGTGCATTCAGCGCCGGAAATGCCCCGACGATCCCCGCCTTGCACTGCGCGATGACCAATTCCGGTACCGATACGATGAACAGCGGTGAACCGATAATCGGGAGGCGCAATTTGTCGAAGGGTGCGGGAAGGGCCATGAAGAACTCCGTTGCGGGATGAAACCTGCCAATGTGTCTATGCCGGGCGGCATTGCTTGTCGAGTGAAGTGCGGGCCTATGGCGAAGACCCGTCGCCGCGCTCAATCCGGCGGCAGCAGGGATGCGATGCCGTATGTTTCCGCCGCCGTAGCGGCGAACAGCGAACGTTTCTCACTATCGGACGAGCCTTGTGACAAGCGCTTGAAGGCATTCCACAGCGTGTCGTAATCCGCGCCCCAGCGATCGACGGGGTAGTTGCTTTCGAACATCGCCCGGTCGGCACCGAATGCTTCGATGCAGGTGTCGATATAGGGCTTCCACATGGCAGCGAGCATTTCAGACCCGCAGCCTTTGGCCGGACCTTCTTCGGGCATGCCGCAGAACGCCATGGCGAGGCCCCCCAGTTTCACGCTGACATTCTCGCAAGTGCCGAGATCGCGTATATTTTTCTGCCAGCGTTCGAAATATTCGGGCAGGGTACCGCGATAGGACGCGATGTTGAGCGGCGTTCCGCAATGGTCGAGGATGATCGGCTGATCGGGGAAGGCGCGAGCCAGGGCGATCACATCTGGCAATTGCGGCTCCAGCACCCATGCATCGAAGGTCAGCCCCATCTGCCCGAGGTGACGAAACCCTTTGCGAAACGCATCGCTTTCATACAGGCCCTCCGGCGCATGGAAGGGCGGCCCGAGCACGTCCGCATTGGCGTCCCAGGCTGCGGCGTGACGGATCCCCTTGAACCGCTCCGGTGCTGCCTGTTGCAGGCGCTCCAGCGTTGATCTGGCGGCGTCGCCACGCGCCAGATCGGCATGGCCGATGATGGTGGCGCAAGGGCGATAGGTGCCGTATAATCCGCTGGCCCCTTGCGCGGCCACGCCGTTCACGAATTCTACCTCGCCGACGACCTTGTCGGCATCGCCGTAGGCGGGATTATAGAATGCGCCACACTCCATGAAGACTGTGCCGATTATGTTATGGCCTTCGGCGGAACCGCCTTTCGTATCGGCCTGCAAGGCATCGAAGGTGTAATAGGCCGCGCCGGAGATCGCCTCCAGAAAATCGTGCCGCGGTTCGGGGAAGGCCGGGATTATGGGCCGCAGATCCCATAGGTGGTGATGCGGATCGATGATCGGCAATTCGGGTTCGATGATCTCTTCGGGCATTCCTGCGGTCCTCTCCTTGCCTCTTTGTTCTAGTTGCAAATTATGTGGCACAGGTCAGGCAAGCAGGCCAACCCTGGCGAGTTGGCGCGAAAGTCGGATCAGTCCATGCCCGGGTAGGTCTGGAATTCCGGCAGTTCTGTCATGGCCTGAACCCATTCGACACGCTCCTTGACCATGATCTGAGCAGTAGGAGCATGGGCCGCCATGTCGTCCAGTGTACCGGATTGAATATCGACGATGCCGGGCAACATCTCTGCATTGCGATAAAACAGTCCGGTTCCGCAGTTTCCGCAGAACTCGCGCATCCCGTGTTCGCTTGACCGATAGGTAGCCGGAGAGCCCTCGATCGAGAGGTCGGCCTCCTGGAAGGCTATCCAGCCGACCACAGGAGCGCCGGCCCAATGGCGGCAGTCGCTGCAGTGGCAAAGTGCGTGATGCTCAGCCGGTCCACTGGCCGAGTAGCTGATGGCGCCGCAGAGGCACCTTCCCGTTGTTGCTGTCATCGCTCCACCCTTTCCTGATTACATATGCGAACCGAAAACTTGAAAATTGCAACTCCACTGGGGCGGACTGAGCTTCTTCAGACAAGCCCCTCCAGCACCTGATCCGGTGGGCGATGACCATCCATCCAGAAGCGGATATTGGCGATGATCTTCTCGCCCGAGGCTTCGCGCCCTTCGAGGGTGGCGCTGCCGATGTGGGGCAGGGTCATGACGTTGGGATGCGCGATCAGCCGAGCATCGACCTTCGGTTCATGCGGGTAGACATCCAGGCCTGCGCCGATCAGCGCACCGCTTTCTAGCGCCTCGATCAGCGCCTCCTGATCGAGCAGGTCGCTGCGCGCGGTGTTGATCAGTGCAGCGCCAGGCTTCATCAGACCTATGCGCCGCGCGTCCAGCAACCCCGTCGTGCTTGGCGTCGAGGGGCAATGCAGCGTGACGATGTCTGACTGCCTCAGCAGATCGTCGAGGTTCTCGACGAACTCGGCGCCGAAGACGTTCTCGATCGCCGGCGGCAGGCGGTGGCGGTTGTGATAGGCGATCCGCAATCCGAAGGCGCGGGCGCGGTGGGCCACGGCCTGGCCGATGCGCCCCATGCCGACGATGCCCAAAACCTTGCCACCCAATTGCCGCCCGAGCAGGGCCGAAGGTGCCCAGCCGCTCCATTCGCCGCGCCGCACCAGCGCGATGCCTTCGCGCACGCGGCGAGGGACGCCGATGATCATCTCCATCGCCAGATCGGCGGTGTCGTCGGTGAAAACGCCGGGCGTATTGGTGACGATGATCTTGCGGCTTCTCGCCGCGGCAAGGTCGATGTGATCGGTGCCCGCGCCGAAGCTGGCGATCAGGCCAAGTTGCGGACCGGCCTGCAGGATCAGTTCGGCGTCGATGGTATCGGTCACCGTCGGCACCAGCACATCTGCCTCCTGCATTGCGGCGGCGATCTCGCTTCGGGTCATCGGCGTGTCACCCGTGTTCAGGCGAGTGTCGAAGAGCTCGCTTAGCCTGCCCTCGATCTCCGGCAGCAAATGCCGGGTTACGACGACCCGAGGCGGCTTGGTACGGCGAGGGGATGGAATGCTGTCGGCCATGCTGTTTTGCTAGGCCCCGCCGTGCGTCCCGGTCAAGGGACAGCATCTGCATCAACCCGGCTTGCTGCGGCGGGCATTACGATTGTATGGAACGCACCATGCGCAATCCTGTTGAAAAACCCTCGCTAGTTGCCGCCGCGGCCATTTGCATTGCGGTTCTCTTCTCGTCCGCTCCGGCCCGCGCCCAGGACCGTGACGTTCCCTATTGGGCGACGATCCGAAGCGACAAATTAAATATGCGCGTTGGGCCGAGCCGGGAGTACCCGGTCGAGTGGGTCTACAGCCGGCCGGGCTTGCCGATCAAGGTCGTACGCGTGGTCGAAGGCTGGCGCATGATCGAAGATCCCGATGGCGAGCAGGGCTGGGTGGTCGCTCGCTTGCTCGACCCCGAACGCGGTGCGATCGTGATTGGCGACGAGGTCACGCCGATGCGGGACGGCCCTTCCGACGCGGCGGCGCTGAAATGGAATCTGGAGCCAGGAGTTATCGGAACGCTCGGGCCTTGCGACGAGGGCTGGTGCCGGCTGGATGTGGAAGGGCACCGCGGTTTCGTGCGGCAAGCCAGGCTGTGGGGCGCTGGCGAACCATAGGACCGGCGGGCAGGATAAGGTCCGACCCGCCGATTCTGCAGTTCAGATCAAAGCATCTCCACCGCGACTGCAGTCGCTTCGCCGCCGCCGATGCAGAGGCTGGCCACGCCCTTGGTCTTGCCCTGCTCCTTCAATGCGTTGAGCAAGGTGACGATGATGCGCGTGCCGCTCGCACCGATGGGGTGACCCAGCGCGGTGCCGCCGCCATTGACGTTGATCTTGTCATGCGGGATGCCGATGTCGCGCATCGCGAACATGGCCACGCAGGCGAAAGCTTCGTTCACTTCCCACAGATCGACCTCGTCAGCGCTCCATCCAGCGGACTTCAGAACTTTCTCGATCGCACCGATTGGCGCGACGGTGAACTGCGCCGGTTCCTGCGCGTGAGCGGCCATGGCGACGATCTTTGCCACCGGGGACTTGCCAGCGCCTTTCGCAACGCTCTCCCGCGACAGCACGACAGCCGCAGCACCGTCGGAGATCGAACTTGAGGTTGCAGCGGTAATGGTGCCGTCCTTCGCAAAGGCGGGGCGAAGGGTCGGGATCTTGTCGGGCTTGCCGCGGCCGGGCTGCTCGTCATGTTCGACCGTCTGTTCGCCCTTGCGGGTCGTGAAAGTCACCGGGACGACTTCGCCGGCGAAGGCTCCGATATCGATAGCGGCATTGGCGCGGCGGAGGCTCTCGATGGAATATTCGTCCATCGCCTCGCGAGTCAGCTGGTATTCGTTGGCGGTGTCCTGAGCAAAGGTGCCCATGGCGCGGCCTTCCTCATAGGCATCTTCAAGCCCGTCGAGGAACATGTGGTCATAGGTGGTGTCATGGCCGAGCCGCGCGCCTGAACGGTGCTTCTTGAGCAGATAAGGCGCGTTGGTCATGCTCTCCATCCCGCCTGCAACGACGGTGTCGACAGTGCCTGAAGCCAGCGCCTCTGCTCCCATGATGACGGTCTGCATGCCGCTGCCGCAGACCTTGTTCACAGTGGTCGCCTGCACCGATTTCGGCAGGCCCGCCTTGATCGCGGCCTGCCGCGCCGGTGCCTGACCCAGCCCGGCCGGCAGCACGCAACCCATGTAGACGCGGTCGATATCGCCGCCTTCCACTCCGGCGCGCTCGACCGCTGCCTTAACCGCGGTCGCGCCGAGTTCGGTCGCCGACACGTCGGCCAGTGCGCCCTGCATGCCGCCCATCGGCGTGCGCGCATAGGACATGATGACGACGGGATCTGATGAATTGAACTGGGCCATGTCAGTTGCCTTTATATCGCGTGGATTAATGTTATGCTGGACGCCACATAAGGATGCGGTTCGAACATGCAAAGCCGCGAACCACTGGACGGAGAGCGAAAAATGGCCGACAATCGACAGGACGATCTCGAGCATATCCTGAAGGTGCAGCGCGCCGCCTTCACCTCGGCCCGCCCGGAACGGCTGGAGATGCGGCGTGATCGCATCAAACGGGCCATGCAGCTCCTGGAAGAAAATGCAGTCGATCTCTGCGCCGCGATGAGCTCCGATTTCGGCAATCGCAGCCCCTATCAGTCGATGATGACGGATATCACCGGCACCGTGAACTTCGGCAAATATTGCCTGAAGAACCTCGATGACTGGGCGAAACCCAATAAACGGAAGGTGCAGTTTCCGCTCGGCCTCTTGGGTGCCCGCGCAGAGGTTCGCTACGAACCCAAGGGTGTCATCGGTATCATGAGCCCGTGGAACTTTCCGGTGAACCTTTCCTTCGGTCCGCTGATGCAGGTGCTGGCCGCTGGCAACCGCGCCATGCTGAAGCCAAGCGAGTTCACCGAAAAGACCAGCGCTCTCACAGCGGAACTGGTTGAGAAATATTTCCGGCCAGAAGAAGTAGCGGTCATCAACGGCGGGCCTGAGGTGGCGCATGCTTTTTCGGCATTGCCCTTCGATCACCTTGTATTCACCGGCTCGACCGGAACCGGGCGCAAGGTGATGCAGGCCGCTGCCGCCAATCTGGTGCCGGTAACGCTGGAACTCGGCGGCAAGTCGCCCGTGGTCCTCGGCCAGAGCGCGGATGTCGCCCGGGCGGGAGAGCGCATCGCGTTGGGCAAGATGATGAATGCCGGGCAGATCTGCCTCGCGCCGGATTATCTGATGGTTCCCGAGGACAAGGAGATCGACACGATCGCCGCAATCGAATCGGCTGCGTCCTCCATGTATCCAACCATCCTCGACAATGACGATTACGCTTCCGTCGTGACCGACAAGCACTTCCAGCGGCTGCAGGACATGGTGGAGGATGCCCGCGGCAAGGGCGCCGATGTCATCGAGATCAATCCGGCCAACGAGGATTTCTCCAGCACCAACAGCCGCAAGATGCCGCTGACGCTGCTGCGCAATGTGACGGACGACATGCAGGCGATGAAGGAAGAAATCTTCGGACCCGTCCTGCCGATCCGCACATATTCGCGCATCGACGATGCCATAGGCTACATCAACGATCACGATCGTCCGCTTGGCCTCTATTACTTCGGTGAGGACACTTCCGAGCGGGAGCATGTGCTTAATCGCACCATCTCGGGCGGGGTCACCGTTAACGACGTCGTCTTCCACGTTTCGATGGAGGATCTGCCGTTCGGCGGAGTCGGTCCTTCCGGTATCGGTTCCTATCACGGGCCGGAGGGTTTCCGTGAATTCAGCCATGCACGTGCGATCTATCGTCAGCCGCGCACGGATGTGGCCAAGCTCGCCAAGATGAAGCCGCCTTACGCTGGCGGCGCCGCCAGCTAGGCTATACAACGGGCGACCTGCCGCTCGACTCGAAGAATCACCGCTTCGTGGCAGAAATACGCCACGAAGCGGTCCTAAGTCTTGGAATTGGACCGAGTCCCGCCCTTGCGCGATAGCGGGCGTGCCTCTAGATGCGGGGTCGGCAATTCCGCCAACCAGCCGGATATGCGAACCTCGTGGTCGATCTCAGTCAATATCTACCTATTCTCATCTTCCTGGGGATCGCGCTCGCGCTGTCGTGCCTGTTCGTGTTCCTGCCGATGGGCGTGTCGCGCCTGACGGGCAGTCACAACCCGACGGCGGAAAAACTCAGCGAATATGAATGCGGCTTTCCCGCTTTCGAGGATCCGCGCAGCCAGTTCGACGTGAACTTCTATCTGATCGCGATCCTGTTCATCATCTTCGATCTTGAGGCGGCTTTCCTGTTTCCATGGGCTGTCAGTCTGGATCTCACCGGCTGGCCGGGCTGGATCACCATGATGATCTTCCTGTTCGAGCTCATCGTCGGCTTCGCCTACGCCTGGAAGAAAGGAGCACTGGAATGGGAATGACCGACAACAAGGCGTCGCCCTATCCGCCCGCCGGCGGCGTAATCGCGCCCGACCACAACCAGATGCTGCATGCCCCGACCGCCAAGGGCGGCGACGTGCTCAACCCCGATGCGGAATATTTCCGCGCCATGCAGACCGAGGTGAACGACAAGGGGTTCCTCGTCACCACGACGGAAGACCTCTTCCAGTGGGCGCGTACCGGCAGCCTGTGGTGGATGACGTTCGGTCTCGCCTGCTGCGCGGTCGAAATGATCCATGTGAACATGCCGCGCTACGATATGGAACGCTTCGGCGTGGCACCGCGCGCATCACCGCGTCAGTCCGACGTGATGATTGTTGCCGGCACGCTATGCAACAAGATGGCGCCAGCCCTGCGCCGTGTCTATGACCAGATGTCCGATCCAAAATATGTGATCAGCATGGGCAGCTGCGCCAATGGCGGCGGCTATTATCATTACAGCTATTCCGTGGTGCGCGGCTGCGACCGGATCGTTCCGGTCGACATTTATGTGCCCGGCTGCCCGCCCACGGCCGAGGCGCTGCTTTATGGAGTCATGCAGTTGCAGCGCAAGATCCGCCGCAGCGGTACGATCGAACGCTAGAGGATAGTGCCACACATGGCCGTCATTCATTCCGCCCCCCGCTACGCCAGCAATGCCGGCATGCTGGACAGTTTGTCCGCCGCAATCGGCGCGCATCTGGTTTCCGCGCATGAAGAGCATGGAGAACTGATGTTCACCGTGCAGCGCGGCGCGATAGAGGATGTCCTGCGCCTGCTTCGGGACGAGCATGAATATCAGCAGTTGATGGAAATCGCCGGTGTCGATTTCCCGGGCCGGGCTGAACGGTTCGAATGTGTCTACATGCTGCTCAGCCTGACGAAGAACCACCGGATCATGGTCAAGCTGTCGGCCGCTGAAGATACGCCGGTGCCGACCGTAACTACCCTGTGGCCCAATGCGGGCTGGCTTGAACGTGAAGTTTTCGACATGTTCGGCGTGATTTTCGACGGCAATACGGATCTGCGGCGCATTCTCACCGATTACGGTTTCGAAGGGCATCCATTCCGCAAGGATTTTCCGCTCACCGGCTATAATGAACTGCGCTATTCGGAAGAAGAGCGACGTGTCGTGTACGAACCGGTCGAACTGGCACAGGAACTGCGTCAGTTCGACTTCCTCAGCCCTTGGGAAGGTGCCGACTACGTGCTTCCGGGTGACGAGAAAGCCGACATGCCGCCTGTCGAGGAGGCGAAGGTCACCGACTCTCCCAAGGACACGGGCGCGGGCGAAAAGACCGATGCGAAGGCGGCTGAAAGGGTCAGTGCCGGTGCGCCCGCGGAAGAAGACAGCGGCCTCGACGAGCCAGTATCTCCGGAACCGACTGAGGACCGCGCTGCCCGGCCCGCGCGCGAGGGCAAGGCGGTCGATACGGCGGATTCGACCCGGATAGTTGAAGATGATGCCGCAAAGGATGGTGAAGCATGAGCGGATTGGTCAGCGAAACTTCGCCCACCACTCAGGGCGAGGAAATCAGCAACTATACGATCAATTTCGGTCCGCAGCATCCTGCGGCACACGGCGTGCTGCGCATGGTGATGGAGCTTGACGGCGAGGTGATCGAACGGATCGACCCGCACGTAGGCCTGCTGCACCGCGGCACCGAAAAGCTGATCGAGCACAAGACCTATCTGCAGGCGCTGCCTTACTTCGATAGGCTGGATTACTGCTCGCCCATGTGCATGGAGCACAGCTATGTTCTCGCCGTCGAGAAACTTCTGAATGTCGAGGTTCCGATCCGGGCGCAATATCTGCGGGTGCTGTTTGCTGAACTGACGCGTATCAAGAACCACCTGCTCAACATCGGCGCGCATGTCATGGATGTCGGCGCGATGACGCCGAATTTGTGGGTGTTTGAACTTCGCGAAGATTGCATGAATTTCTACGAGCGCGCTTCGGGTGCGCGGATGCACGCAGCCTGGTTCCGCCCCGGCGGTGTTCACCAGGATGTGCCGCTCAAACTGCTCACCGACATCGGCGATTGGGTCGACACGCGCCTGCCTGAATTATTCGGCGACGCGATGAGCCTCGTGACCGACAATCGCATTTTCAAGCAACGCAATGTCGACATCGCGGTTGTCAGCAAGGAAGACGCGATCGCCTGGGGCTTTTCGGGCCCGATGATCCGCGCGGCCGGTCTGCCCTGGGATTTGCGCAAGTCGCAGCCCTACGATGTTTACGACCGGATGGATTTCGAAATTCCGGTCGGGACCAATTCCGATTGTTATGACCGCTTCATGGTGCGGGTTGAGGAAGTCTACCAATCCGCCCGCATCATCAAGCAATGCCTTGCGGAAATGCCGGAAGGTCCGATCGCATCCGATGATCGCAAGGTTGCTCCACCGAAGCGCGGCGAAATGAAGCAATCGATGGAGGCGCTGATCCACCACTTCAAACTTTACACGGAAGGCTTCCATGTGCCCGCGGGTGAGGTCTATGTGGCGACCGAAAGCCCGAAGGGTGAATTCGGCGTGTATCTGGTGAGCGATGGCAGCAACAAGCCTTATCGCTGCAAGATCCGCCCGACCGCTTTCAGCCACCTTCAGGCAATGGATTTCATGGCGAAAGGACATATGCTGCCCGACGCGACCGCCATCCTTGGTGCTATCGACGTCGTGTTCGGAGAGTGTGACAGATAATGGCCGAACGTAACATCGCTCCCGATACGCCGGAACTGCGCGCCCGATGGGGTGAATTCGCCTGGACGCAGGAAAACGCCGCATTGGCGAAGAACATCGTCGCGCGCTATCCGGAAGGACGGCAGAAATCCGCCGTCATGCCGTTCCTTGATCTCGCCCAGCGGCAGGTCGGGGCAGAAACACAGACGCAGGGCTGGTTGCCGCTTCCCGTGATAGAATTCGTCGCCCGCGAACTCGATCTTCCGATTATTCGCGTGCTGGAGGTCGCCACCTTCTACACCATGTATAATCTGGTGCCGGTTGGCCGGTTCCATGTGCAAGTCTGCGGAACGACTCCCTGCATGCTCCGCGGGTCGGATGCCATTCTCGAAGGTTGCTATGAGCGCGGCATGCGCAAGGGGCACACCACCGATGACGGCATGTGGACGCTGACCGAGGTCGAGTGCATGGGCAATTGCGCCACGGCGCCGATGGCGCAGATCAACGATGGCAATTACGAAGACCTTACCCCGGAACGGCTCGACGCCGTACTCGATGCGCTCGCAAGGGGCGAACATCCGAAGGAAGGCACGCAACTGCCGGGCCGCCATACCAGCGAGCCTGCAGACGGGCCGACCACCCTGGTGGCGATGAAAACCGAAAATCACGATTACAGGGGCGAATGGGCATGAACCTGTCAATCGTCACAATCATTGTCGCTCTGCTAGCTATCGTGCTCGCGTGGAAGCTGTTGAAAGGCGCCGTGAAGACGGTAGCTCTTCTGGCTATTCTGGTCGTAGCGGCACTGTTCATATTCGGAGGAGGGCTCTGATGCTCGCTGATCGGGACCGGATCTTTACCAATCTTTACGGCTTTCAGCCGTGGAATCTGGAAGCCGCGCAGAAGCGCGGCGATTGGGACGATACGAAGGCGCTGATCGGGCGCGGACATGACGCGATCATCGACGAGATGAAGGCCAGCGGTTTGCGCGGCCGCGGCGGTGCAGGATTCCCCACGGGGCTGAAATGGTCCTTCATGCCAAAGGAATCGAAGGACGGCCGTCCCAGTTTCCTGGTCATCAACGCAGATGAATCGGAACCCGGATCCTGCAAGGACCGCGAGATCATCCGCCACGATCCGCACAAGCTGATCGAAGGCGCACTGGTCGCCGGCTATGCCATGCGCGCGCGAGCGGCCTATATCTACATTCGCGGGGAATATATCCGCGAGGCGGAGACCTTGTTTTCCGCCGTGGCTGAAGCCTATGACGCAGGGCTGCTTGGCAAGAACGCCGCCGGATCTGGTTACGATTTTGACGTGTTCGTTCACCGTGGCGCCGGGGCATACATCTGCGGTGAAGAAACCGCGATGATCGAAAGCCTGGAGGGCAAGAAGGGCCAGCCGCGCCTCAAGCCGCCGTTTCCCGCAGGTGCTGGGCTCTATGGCTGCCCGACCACTGTGAACAATGTGGAAAGCATCGCGGTGGTCCCGACCATCCTGCGGCGGGGTGCCAGCTGGTTCAGCGGCCTAGGGCGTGAGGGCAATGCCGGAACCAAGCTGTTCCAGATCAGCGGCCATGTCGAAAAGCCCTGCGTGGTCGAGGAAGAGATGGGCATATCCTTCCGCGAACTGATCGAGACGCATTGCGGCGGTATCACTGGTGGCTGGGACAATCTTCTCGCCGTCATTCCGGGGGGTTCCTCCGTCCCGCTGGTCCCTGCAGCGGAAATCATGGACGCGCCCATGGATTTTGACGGTCTGAAGGCGCTTGGCAGCGGCTTGGGTACCGCGGCCGTGATCGTCATGGACAAGAGCACGGATATCGTGCGAGCGATCAGCCGGATCAGCTATTTTTACAAGCATGAAAGCTGCGGACAATGCACCCCCTGCCGCGAAGGTACGGGCTGGATGTGGCGCGTAATGGAACGGCTGCGCGAAGGCGATGCCGATGTCGCCGAGATCGATATGCTGTTACAAGTAACCAAGCAGGTGGAAGGCCATACGATCTGCGCCTTGGGTGATGCAGCGGCGTGGCCGATCCAGGGATTGATCCGTCACTTCCGTCCCGAACTTGAGCGCCGGATCGCCGAGTATCAGGCAAACTTCGCGGTGGCAGCGGAATGATGCCGCAATATCGTACTCCAAAGCCTGCCGCGATCAGCGATGTAGGACGGCAGATTATCCAAATTCGACTAAGTGAGATGAACGGAAACGACGATGCCTAAGGTCAGTGTAGACGGCCAGGAACTCGAAGTTCCCGATGGCGCGACAGTGCTGCAGGCGTGCGAGCTTGCCGGCAAGGAAATTCCGCGCTTCTGCTATCACGAGCGGCTGAGCATCGCCGGCAACTGCCGGATGTGTCTGGTCGAAGTGAAACCCGGTCCGCCCAAGCCGCAGGCAAGCTGCGCATTGCCAGCCACTGACGGCCAGGAAATCCGCACCGACAGTGAGATGGTGAAGACCGCGCGCGAAGGCGTGATGGAGTTCCTGCTGATCAACCACCCGCTCGATTGCCCGATTTGCGATCAGGGCGGCGAGTGCGACCTGCAGGATCAGGCCATGGCGTATGGCCGGGGCGGGTCGCGCTACGATCTCAACAAGCGGGCCGTGACAGACAAATACATGGGCCCGCTCATCAAGACGCAGATGACGCGCTGCATCCATTGCACCCGCTGCGTTCGTTTCAGCGAGGAAGTGGCCGGGGTCGACGAGATCGGCGCGCTCTATCGCGGCGAGAACATGCAGATCACCACCTATCTGGAGCAGGCCGCCAGCCACGAATTGTCCGCCAATGTGATCGACCTGTGTCCGGTCGGCGCGCTGACCAGCCGCCCCTATGCCTATGAAGCGCGGCCCTGGGAGCTGAAGAAAACCCTGAGCATTGACGTTTCCGACGCGGTCGGTGCGAACATCCGCCTTGACAGTAGAGGCCGTGAAATCCTGCGGGCGCTGCCGCGAGTGAATGACGAAGTGAATGAGGAGTGGCTGTCGGACAAGGGGCGGTATCAGGTGGATGGACTGGTTCGTCGCCGCCTTGACAAGGTCTGGATCCGCCGTGACGGCAAATTGCAAGCGGCGGATTGGAACACGGCTTTTCAGGCGATTGCGGATGCAAATCCGCAGGGCAGCATCGCGGCTATCGCCGGTGATCTCGTCGATTGCGAAACCATGTTTGCGGCGAAGACGCTGCTTGCAGGCCTCGGTTCCGATCTGCTCGAAGGGCGGCAGACCGGCATGGATTACGACGTGTCGAATCTGGCGGCGGTCAATTTCAACTCCGGCTTTTCGGGCATCGAGAACGCCGACGCCATCCTGATCATCGGCAGCCACGTCCGCAGTGAAGCGGCTCTGGTTCATGTCCGACTTCGCAAGGCGGTGAAGCGCGGCGCGCGTGTTTTCGTCGTGGGGCCGGAATGGGATACGACCTTCCCGACCACCTTCCTCGGGCCCGATGCAGGCGTTCTTCACGATTTGCCGGCTGAAGTCGGCGAAGTTTTCAGCAAGGCCGAGCGACCCGCGATCATTCTGGGGGCCGCCGGTCTTGCCAGTGGAGCGCTCGATCGTTCTCTGCGTCTCGCGCAGGACTGGAAGCTTGTGCGCGATGGCTGGAACGGCTTCAATGTCCTGCACCTGGCGGCGAGCCGGATGGGCGGCTTGATGCTCGGCTATGGCCGCAAGGGCGGCATTCGCGATCTTGCCGCTGCTGCGCCCAACGTGCTGCTGTCGCTCGGCGCCGACGAGGTAGACTATTCCGCCTTTCCGAACAGCCTCAAGGTCTATATCGGCCACCACGGCGACCGCGGTGCCCATGCCGCTGACATCATCCTTCCCGCAGCATCCTATGCCGAGAAGGACGGTACCTACGTCAACACAGAGGGTCGCGTGCAATATGCAGAAAAAGCGGTCTACGCGCCGGGCGACGCCCGCGAAGACTGGACGATCCTGCGCGCCATGGCCGATGTGCTCGGCGTATCGGTGGGGTTCGACAGCCTGGCGGAATTGCAGGCATCGATGGTGGCGGCCGTGCCTGCTCTCGGGGTAGAAGGTCTTGCCGATCTTGGCGACTTGCCCGCATCTTCGGGGGGTGGCAGGGCGTCTGGCGTGATGAAATATCCTGTTGAAGATTTCTATCTGACCAACCCAATCGCGCGGGCCAGCGTCGTGATGCAACGCTGTTCGGCAGAACTGCTGCATGGCGAAGGTTTGGCGGAGGCCGCGGAATGACCGAGACATTCCAGGACTGGGGCATGACCTACGAATGGGCGTGGGGACTGGCGACGCTTGCCGGCGTGCTGCTGATCGCCCTGCCGTTGATGCTGGCGGTTGCCATGATCATCTACATGGACCGCAAGGTCTGGGCTGCCATAGCCCTGCGTCGCGGTCCGAATGTGGTCGGCCCGTTTGGTCTGGCGCAAAGTTTTGCCGACGGGCTGAAGGTCTTCCTGCAGGAAACCATCATCCCCAGCGCGGCCAACAAGGGCCTGTTCCTGCTGGCGCCGATCCTTACCTTCACAGTGGCGCTTGCTGCCTGGGCCGTGATCCCGTTCAATTCCGGCGCGGTGCTGGCGGATATCAATGTCGGCCTGCTCTACATCTTCGCGATCAGTTCGCTCGGCGTTTACGGAGTTGTTATCTCGGGTTGGGCTTCGAACTCGAAATATCCCTTCTTTTCGGCGATGCGCGCCGCCGCGCAGATGATCTCCTACGAAGTGTCGATCGGCTTCGTCATCATCTGCGTGGTGCTGTATGCCGGCACCTTCAACATGAATGGCATCATCGTCGGGCAGATCGGGCACGGGCTTGGAGTCTTCAACGGCTATGCCTTCAACCTGCTGCTGTTCCCGATGTGGGTGGTCTTTCTGATTTCCAGCCTTGCCGAAACGGCGCGTGCGCCGTTCGATCTAACCGAAGCCGAAAGCGAACTCGTCGCAGGGTATCAGACGGAATACAGCTCGATGAGCTTCGCGCTGTTCTGGCTGGGCGAATACGCCAACGTGCTGCTGATGTGCGCGCTCAACGCGATCCTGTTCTTCGGCGGATGGCTTCCGCCGATCAATTGGGAACCGCTGTACGCAGTCCCGGGGTTCATCTGGCTGTTCGCAAAGATCTTCCTGTTCTTCTTCATATTCAGCTGGATCAAGGCGACAGTACCCCGCTTCCGTTACGATCAACTCATGCGATTGGGCTGGAAGGTTTTCCTTCCGATGAGCCTTCTGTTCGTCGTGCTGATCAGTGGTTGGCTGATGCTCACCCGCTATGACTGTGGCGATGCGGGCCGCGTATACGTGTCGACCGTGCCCGTCACCGAAGCGGGCGTGCTTTACCGGGACGGACAATCCGCCGCTAATTTGTGGGACGGTCGCTGTGTCGACGATCTGCCGGCCGTTGAAAGAGAATTCGTATCATGAGCGTGAGCCATCTGATCAAGTCCTTTACCCTTTGGGAATTTCTGAAGGCCCATGCACTGACGCTGAAGTATTTCTTCAAGCCCAAGGTCACGATCAACTATCCTTTTGAAAAGAACCCGGTGTCCCCTCGTTTTCGCGGTGAGCATGCCCTGCGGCGTTATCCGAATGGCGAGGAGCGCTGCATCGCCTGCAAGCTGTGCGAGGCAGTCTGCCCTGCCTGGGCGATCACCATCGACGCCGAACCGCGCGATGACGGCAGCCGCCGCACGACGCGCTACGATATCGACATGACGAAATGCATCTATTGTGGTTTCTGCCAGGAAGCCTGCCCTGTAGATGCCATCGTCGAAGGGCCGAACCTGGAATATGCGACGGAAACGCGTGAGGAACTGCTTTATGACAAGGCAAAACTGCTCGCTAACGGGGACAAGTGGGAGCGGGCTCTTGCCGCGAACCTTGAAGCCGACGCTCCCTACCGCTAACTCGCGGCCACCTTACCCGACGGGACCGATTCAGACCCCATGCTCCAGACCATAGCCTTTTACCTGTTCGCGACCCTTGTCGTCGCCAGCGCGGTGATGGTGATCATGTCGCGAAATCCGGTCCATTCGGTGCTGTGGCTGATCCTGTCCTTCTTCAATGCCGCCGGCCTGATGGTGCTGGTCGGCGCCGAGTTCATTGCGATGCTGCTGGTGATTGTCTATGTCGGCGCGGTCGCGGTGCTGTTTCTGTTCGTCGTGATGATGCTGGACATCGATTTCGCGTCTATGCGAGCAGGTTTCGTCCGGAATGCTCCGCTCGGCATTGCGATTGCCCTGGTCCTGCTCGCTGAACTGGTTTTGGGTATTGGCGCATACAGGGCAGGGGCGCTCATTCTCGGCACACCCGATGGTACTGCCGCTCCGCTGCTGTTCGAAAGCAACATCGAGAGCATTGGCGCGCTGCTCTACAGCCGGTACCTGTTCCTGTTCGAAAGCGCGGGTATTATCCTGCTGGTCGCGATGATCGGAGCAATCGTTCTGACGCATCGTGAACGTCCGGCTGCGCATCGCCGCGCGCATCAGGATATCGGCAAGCAGGTGCGGCGAAATCCCAAGGAAGCGACGTTCAATGCGTCACCCGAGATTGGCAAGGGGATCGACCTGTGATCGGCATCGAACATTTCATCGTGGTCAGCGCGATCCTGTTTGTCCTGGGTGTGCTCGGCATATTCCTCAACCGGAAGAACATCATCGTTATCCTCATGGCGATCGAACTCATCCTGCTGGCGGTTAACATCAATCTCGTTGCGTTCAGTGCGTTTCTTGGCGATCTGACCGGCCAGATTTTTGCCATGTTCGTCCTGACCGTGGCAGCGGGCGAAGCGGCCATCGGGCTCGCTATACTCGTGATTTATTTCCGCAGCCGCGGCACCATCGCGGTGCAAGACGCCAACCGGATGAAGGGTTGAGATCTTGTCCACCAGCATCCTGATCATCGTTTTCCTGCCGCTATTGGCAGCCATCGTGGGCGGCCTTGGCAACCGTTCACTTGGCAATGTTGCGGTGAAAGCCATCACCACCGGTACGCTGTTCGTCTCCTGCGCGCTCAGCTGGCCAATATTCCTAGGCTTTTTGTCTGGTGATTATTCCGCAATGGTCGTTCCGGTTCTCGACTGGGTACGCTCAGGCGACATGGATTTTGACTGGGCACTTCGGGTGGATACGCTGACGGCCGTGATGCTTGTCGTGATCACGACGGTTTCCGCGCTCGTTCACCTCTACAGCTGGGGCTACATGGACGAGGACCCGGACCAACCGCGCTTCTTCGCCTATCTCAGCCTGTTTACCTTCGCCATGCTCATGCTGGTGACCGCAGATAATCTGGTGCAGATGTTCTTCGGTTGGGAAGGGGTGGGGCTCGCGTCCTATCTGTTGATCGGCTTCTGGTTCCGCAAGCCGAGCGCCAACGCTGCCGCCATGAAGGCCTTCATCGTTAACAGGGTAGGCGACCTTGGCTTCATGCTCGGCATATTCGGGACTTTCCTCGTTTTCGGTACCACCTCGATCAGCGCCATTCTCCAGGCAGCGCCGGCCATGTCGGGCGCTAGCGTCGGGTTTCTCGGCAGCAGGGTCATGGTCATGGATGTCTTGTGCATCCTCCTTTTCATAGGCGCGATGGGCAAGTCGGCTCAGCTTGGCCTGCACACCTGGCTGCCGGATGCCATGGAGGGCCCGACGCCCGTCTCCGCCCTTATCCATGCAGCCACGATGGTGACCGCAGGCGTTTTCATGGTCTGCCGCCTCTCGCCGATGTTTGAAACGGCGCCGGTCGCTCTTGCGTTCGTTACCTTCATCGGGGCTGCAACATGCCTGTTTGCGGCAACCGTGGGAACGGTACAGTGGGATATCAAGCGGGTGATCGCCTATTCGACCTGCTCACAGCTCGGCTACATGTTCTTCGCTGCAGGCGTGGGCGCATATGGCGCCGCGATGTTCCACCTGTTCACACATGCCTTCTTCAAGGCGCTGCTGTTCCTTGGCGCGGGATCGGTGATCCACGCCATGCATCACGAACAGGACATGCGTTATTACGGCGCGCTTCGGAAAAAGATCCCGCTGACCTTCTGGGCCATGATGGCCGGCACTCTCGCGATCACTGGCGTGGGCATCTATTGGCTGCATGCCGGGTTTGCCGGGTTTCATTCGAAAGACGCGATCCTCGAGGCGGCGTTCGGTCGCGGCACTGAACTCGGTCAGTTCGCATTCTGGCTTGGCGCTTTTTCGGCGCTGCTGACGAGCTTCTACAGCTGGCGCCTCATGTTCCTGACCTTCTGGGGCAAACCGCGCTGGGCACAGAGCGAGCACATTCAGCACGCCGTTCACCACGGCCATGACGGGCCCGACGAAGCCAACCCTGCGTGGCAGGAAGATGCGGGTCATGCGGTAACGCACGACGTCCCGGCGCCAGGCGACATGGAGGGAACTGCCGGTTACCATCCACATGAGAGCCCAGTTTCCATGCTGATTCCGCTGGCGGTGCTTTCGCTAGGCGCTATCTTTGCCGGGTGGCTGTTCAGCGAAGCTTTCCTCGACAGCGCCGAGTTCTGGGACGGATCGATCTACTACAATGAGGGGTTGATCCATGCGATGCACGGCACGCCTCTGTGGGTGAAACTGACCGCTACAATCGTCATGCTTGTCGGGCTGCTCATTGCGTGGTTCGCCTACATCCGCGACACTTCGGTGCCGGGCAAGTTCGTGGAGCAGTTCCGCCTTCTCCACGCCTTTCTCTTCAACAAGTGGTACTTCGATGAATTGTACGACCGGATCTTCGTGCGGCCAGCGTTCTGGTTCGGTCGCAAGTTCTGGAAGGTCGGCGATGAAGGCGGTATCGACCGGTTCGGACCCGACGGCGCAGCGTGGCTTGTGTCGCGAGGCAGCGTAGGTGCCCGCAAGTTCCAATCCGGTTATCTCTATAGCTATGCACTCATCATGCTGCTCGGCGTCGTCGCGGCGATCACATGGGTTCTGATGTGATGGGGGGCTTTCCCATTCTTTCCTTGATGTTGCTCGTGCCGTTGGTCGGCGCGATCGTCTGCCTGTTCACAACGGCTCATGCCGCGCGCATCATCGCCTTGGCCACGACGCTCGCCAATCTCGTGTTGGGGATCATTCTCTGGGCATCGTACGACATAGGCGGCGCGCAGTGGCAGTTCGTCGAAAGCCAGCCGCTGTTTGCAGGCTTCAGCTATGCGCTCGGCATCGACGGTATCGCTCTGATGCTGATCGTGCTGTCGGTGTTCCTGATGCCAATCTGCATCCTGGCGAGCTGGGACGGGATCCGCGATCGCGTCGGCGTCTACATGTCCGCCTTCCTGTTCATGGAATTGCTGATCATCGGCGTCTTCGCGGCTCAGGATCTGTTCCTTTTCTATATCTTCTTCGAAGCCGGCTTGATCCCGATGTATCTCATCATCGGCATCTGGGGCGGGGACAACCGCATCTACGCCAGCTACAAGTTCTTCCTGTACACCCTGCTCGGCTCGGTACTCATGCTCATCGCCATGCTGTGGATGGTGAACGAAGCAGGCACCTCGTACATTCCGATCCTCATGCAATACGACTTCGCATCCGGAGCGCAAAACTGGCTGTGGTTTGGATTCTTCGCCAGTTTCGCTGTGAAGATGCCGATGTGGCCGGTGCACACCTGGTTGCCGGATGCGCACGTTCAGGCACCGACGGCCGGCTCGGTAATCCTGGCGGGTGTGCTGCTGAAACTGGGCGGATATGGATTCATCCGCTTTTCACTGCCGATGTTCCCCGATGCCTCTGCCCAGTTCGCTTGGCTGATTTTCGCCTTGTCGATGATAGCGGTCATCTACACTTCGCTTGTCGCGCTGGTGCAATCCGACATGAAGAAGCTGATCGCCTACAGCTCGGTCGCCCACATGGCGATCGTCACGGTAGGTCTGTTCGCCTTCAATGTGCAGGGCCTGGAAGGCGCCATGATCGTCATGCTGAGCCACGGTCTGGTCTCGGGCGCATTGTTTCTCTGCGTGGGCGTCATCTATGATCGCCTGCACACGCGGGAGATCGCACGGTACGGCGGCTTGGCCATCAACATGCCTCAGTACGCAATATTCTTTCTGCTGTTCACCATGGCCAGCATCGGTCTACCGGGAACGAGCGGCTTCGTCGGGGAATTCCTTTCGCTGGCAGGTATTTACCAGGTTTCAAGCTTCGTGACGATCATCTGCACCACGGGCATCATCCTTGGTGCTGCCTACATGCTTTATCTCTACAGAAGAGTCGTGTTCGGTCTGCAGAGAAATGAAGATGCAGCCGCAATGTCCGATCTGAATGGCCGCGAATGGCTGATGCTGGCGCCGATTGCGGCGGCAACACTGTGGATGGGTGTTTATCCGGAAAGTTTTCTGGCACCCATGCGGCAGGACATCGCCGTGCTCGATGCGCGACTGTCCAGGGTCGCACCGGAATATGACAGCGCGATCGTTATTGGGACACCTCGTCCGAATGCGGCGAACCAGATGAATGATGAACACGGCGCGGCCGAGGCTGGCGAAGCTCACGGTGCCGCAGCCGTTGCCGATGGCGGCATTGCGGGCGAAGGGGCCCATTGATGGATTTCGGAAACTACCTTGCACTGATCGCGCCCGAACTGCTGATCAGCATTTCAGGGCTGGTACTGCTGCTCGTCGCTGCCTGGGTCGGTGACAGCGCCGCGCGACCGATCAGTATTCTTGCGGCGTTGGTGCTTGGCGTCGCCTGCTTCATGGTCGGCCCTGCTTTGTTCGATGGTGCTTCGGGGCCGGATACCAATGCGTTTGCCGGTCAATTCCGGGCGGACGGTTTTGCCGCTTTTGCGAAAATGCTGATCTATCTTTCTGGCATCGCATGCTTGATGATCGCTCCGGCTTTCTTCGAAAGATTGGGCGCCATGCGCGCCGAATATCCGATTCTGATCCTGTTCTCCGTCCTCGGCACGGGGATCATGGTGTCGTCCGGTAATCTCATCACCCTCTACATTGGCCTCGAACTGAACTCACTTGCTGCCTATGTGTTGGCATCATTCCTTCGCAATGACGGGCGTTCTGCCGAGGCTGGCCTGAAATATTTCATTCTTGGCGCTCTGGCGAGCGGTATCCTGCTTTACGGCATGAGCTTGGTGTATGGCTTTACGGGAACGACCGACTTCACCCTGATCCGCGCCGCGATGACCCTGGAATTGTCGACCGGAGCCCTGTTCGGCTTGATCTTCGTACTGGCGGGATTGGCTTTCAAGATCGCGGCGGTTCCGTTCCACATGTGGACTCCGGACGTGTATGAGGGTGCGCCTACCCCGGTCACGACCTTCTTTGCCTCCGCACCCAAGGTTGCCGCCGTTGCACTCACTGTCAGGGTTTCGCTCGACGCCTTCGGGCTGCAGGCCGATGCCTGGCGGCAAATCGTCATTTTCGCCGCACTGGCGTCGATCGTTCTCGGTGCGCTAGGAGCGATCGGGCAGGATAATCTGAAGCGGCTGCTAGCCTATTCATCGATCAACAATGTCGGCTTCATCCTGATCGGTCTCGCCGCGGGCACCCCACAGGGCGCCAGCGCCGTGCTGGTCTATCTCGCGATCTATGTCGTGATGACGATCGGCAGCTTCGTTGCCATTCTGATGCTGCGAGATGCCGACGGCAATTACGTCGAAAACATCCGCGATATCGCCGGCTTGTCGCGTGCCAAGCCCTTGATCGCCCTCATACTTGCCGGAATGATGCTGAGCCTTGCAGGCTTGCCGCCAATGTTCGGATTCTGGGGTAAGTTCGTCGTGTTTCAGGCAGCGGTTCAGGCTGACCTGATCCTGCTGGCAGCGCTTGGCATAGCGGCCAGCGTAATTGGTGCTTTCTACTACCTCAAGGTGGTCAAGGTCATGTTCTTCGACGAACCTGCCGGCGTGGTTCAGGGACGCAGCGAAACCGGTCACTGGGTCTTGCTCATCGGCACGGCGATCATTGTTTCGCCACTTGGCTATCTACTCACGATTCCTCTGGGACTGCTGGCAGATCGCGCGGCCGTGTCGCTTTCCCTGCTGCCATGATCTGCCGCTGCCCGCCAATGCCTTGCTAGAATTCGTATCCGAAACAGGTTCGACCAATGCAGATCTTCTCCAGCGCCTCGGGCGAGGGGAAGGGATTGCGGAAGGCCACTGGCTGATCGCCGATCGGCAAACGGGCGGACGCGGCAGGCAGGGACGGAAGTGGTCGGATGGTGCCGGCAATTTCATGGGGTCGGCGATTGTCCATGTCGGCTTCAACTCCCCTTCGGCTGCTTCGGTTGCGCTCGTGGCAGGTCTGGCGGTACGTTCAGCTGTCGAGCCCTACATTTCCCAAGGCAAAGATCTCATTCTCAAGTGGCCGAACGACGTTCTGGTCGGCGGCGCCAAGATGTCCGGTATCCTGCTCGAGCGAACAGGGTACAGCGTCGTCGTCGGAGTGGGTGTCAATCTGGTTAGTGCGCCCTCTCTTCCCGATCGGCAAACCTGCAGCGTCGCGGACGTAGGCCGTCCGCCGGACCGTGACAGCTTCGCAATCGCACTTGCAACGGGATTTCGGGAGGAACTCGGGCGATGGCGGCAATATGGGCTTGAGGTACTGCTGCGCCGCTGGGTAGCCGCCGCACACCCGACAGGAACCAGGCTCACTGTGCATGAGGCCGGAGGGCACGAAGTGAGCGGTGAATTCGCAGGCCTCGACCCGGCCGGATCGCTCCTGCTGCGGTTGGCTGATGGGACGATGCGTGCCATTCATGCCGGTGACATTACTCTGACCCGTTAGGAACTTCGATGCTGCTCGTCGCTGATGTCGGCAATACCAATGTGGTTTTCGCCCTGTATGACAATGGCTCGTTTCGCGCCCGCTGGCGGATCGCTTCGGATGCGCGGCGAACAGGCGACGAGTATGCTGTCTGGCTGCTTCAGTTGATGCAGATCGAAGGCGTCTCGCGAGACCAGATCTCGCGCATCATCGTCGGTTCCGTTGTTCCCCGCGCAGTTCACAATCTCCAGGTGCTTTCCGAAAAGTATTTCTGCATCGCGCCGATGATTGCGGGCGAGGGCGAAGCCGCGTGGCCGCTCACCCTGGATGTGGACGAGCCGCGATCCCTGGGCGCGGATCGGGCCTTGAATGCAATTGCGGCGCACACCAAATATGATGGCGACCTGATTATCATCGACTTCGGTACTGCCACAACGTTTGACGTTGTGGATTTTGCCGGAACCTACAAGGGCGGGATAATCGCGCCCGGGATTAACCTATCGCTCGATGCATTGGTGAATGCGACGGCAAAGCTGCCCAGGGTGGCGATTGCCGCACCTCGCAACACCAGCGTCATCGGGCGCAACACCGAGGATCAGATGGTCATCGGGGTCTTCTGGGGTTACGTGGCGATGATGGAAGGGCTGATCGCCCGAATGCGGAATGAGATCGGGCGGCCTACCCGCGTGATCGCGACCGGCGGGCTCGCCATATTGTTCGACGAACACACAGAGATATTTGACGCGGTCGACGACGACCTAACGTTGGAGGGCCTGGCCCTCCTTGCAGAAAAGGCTTTTAAGTGAAAAAGGATTACACACCCGAACAGGAACTGCTGTTTCTGGCTTTGGGCGGTTCGGGCGAGATCGGCATGAACGTCAACCTGTACGGGTGTGACGGTAAATGGCTGATGGTCGATTTGGGCATGACATTTTCGGGCAACGAATACCCTGGCGTTGATCTTGTTTTCGCCGACCTTGAGTTCATCGAGGATCGGGCGGAGGATCTGATCGGCATCGTCCTTACACACGCGCATGAGGATCACATCGGTGCGGTTCCCTATTTTGCGCAGGAACTTGGCGTGCCACTTTACGCCACGCCTTTCACCGCAGAACTGGTCAGGCGCAAGCTTCAGGAAGCTGGGTTGGTCGATGAAGTCGAACTCAACATCATTGAGGGCGCCGACGATTTTGCGTTGGGTCCTTTCGACATCTCTTACGTGCCGCTTGCTCATTCCATAGCTGAAGGGCATGCGCTTCTGATCGACACGCCTCATGGCCGGATCTTTCACACCGGCGACTGGAAGCTGGATGAGGAACCGATCATCGGCGAGCCTGCCACCGAGGAGGAACTGACCTCGCTCGGCGACGAGGGCATCCTTGCCATGGTCTGCGATTCCACCAACGTCTTCAATCCCGAGCCGAGCGGGTCGGAGGGAGCAGTTTACAAGGGGCTCCTGGAAGAGGTGCGGAAGCACGAAGGCCGGCGCGTCATGGTCACGACCTTCGCGTCGAATATCGCCCGTCTGCACACCCTGGGCGAGGTGGCGAAGGCGACCGGCCGCAGACTTTGCGTGGCGGGACGTTCGCTCGATCGCATGATCGAGGTGTCGCAGGACAATGATTATCTTCAGGACCTGCCGGACATCGTCGATTTCGACACGGCCATGCAATTGCCGCGCGGTGAACTGCTGATCATCGCAACCGGCGGGCAGGGCGAACCGCGCGCGGCGCTATCGCGCATTGCGGAAAGCAATCACCCTCTCAACCTGGTCGAAGGCGATGTGGTGCTGTTTTCCAGTCGCCAGATACCGGGCAACGAGATTGCGATCGGCAAGGTGCAGAATCGCCTGGCAGAACGCGGTATCGTCATGGTTACCGACCGGCAGAGCATGATCCACGTCTCGGGCCACCCGGGACGGCCTGAACTTGAAGCGCTTTACAAGTGGCTCCGACCGGAGATTCTGGTGCCGGTTCACGGCGAAATTCGCCACATGCAGGAACAGGCGCGATTGGGCTTGGAAAGCGGCATACCGCATGCCGTGTTTCAGAAGAACGGCGATATTGTTCGGCTTGCCCCGGGTAAGCCCGAGCGTCTGGCCCAGGTCCGCTCAGGCCGTCTGATCCTGGACGGCGATATCATTGCTCCGGCCGATGGCGAGTCGATGACGATGCGCCGTCGTCTCTCTCGCGAAGGCGTTGTCGTCACGATCCTCGATGCGAAGAACCGGCCGACGGTCGAAGGGATCGGTCTGCCGCTTGACGAAGACTACGACGCTTTTGTGGAAGAGTGTCAGGGCGACGTGACTCAGGCAATCGGGCGATTGAAGGGGCGTGACCGGAAAGACGATCGCGCCATTCAGGAAGCGGCCAGACTGGCGACCCGGCGAGCCGCAACGCGCTGGAGCGGGAAGCGCCCGCAGGTCAAAGTCATACAACTGGCAAGCTGAGGCGGAAAGATGGCCTGGACTTCCATCATCGCGATCTATGCCCTGTTCTGGGTCATAGTTGCCTTCGTCCTGCTGCCGTTCGGCATCAAGACCCATGATGAGGCGGGTCTGGAAAAGGTGGCGGGGCAGGCAGACAGCGCGCCTGCCAATTTCCGCCCTCTGCGGCTCGTCATACGGGCCACTGTTCTGGCGGGGGTAGTTACGGCACTTTATGTGGCCAATTTCGTCAGTGGCTGGATCGGAGTCGAGGACATCGACTTCTTCCCCAAACCTCCCGAGGTAACCTACGCCGAATAGGGGCGCTAGTTTCGCAGGCGCTCGATGGATTGGGCGAGAGCCACGTAGAGCTTGCCCATGTCGGAACTGAGCAGCGTCACGCCAAGCGCGTGACCATCGCGCGTGGACAGCATCGTACGCAGCATGGCCTCGAAATCGTGGATGTAACGGCTGACATGCTCGCGGAAATCGGGGTCTTCTTCATAGATTTCCGCGACTTCGCGTGATTGGCCGTTGTCGAGCAAGCGAACGGCCCTGCGGGTGAATATCCCTCTGTCTCCGCGCAGGTAGGAGTTCCAGGCAGTGTCAGTCACTTCGGTCGACAAAGCTTTTGCAATGTCGATCGCGTTGGAATTGAGGCTTTCGGTAATCAGGGCCACTCTGCGCGAGAAATCATTGTCCACCTGCTCCTCGGCTAGTTCGCGAGCACGATTTACCCGCGATTCCAAATTGGCAGCGAGTTCGTTCACCTTGCTGAGCTGATCACGCATCTGGATTGCCGCCTCACGCCCGGTAGCCGCTGCCTGGCTGGCGGCCTGTTCCAGCGCGGAGATCGAGTCAGCAGCATGCCCGGTGAGCGCGCTGTCGATAATTTTGGCGGCTTCGTCTGCGACACGTTCGGCGAAGGCGTTGACCTTGTCCGCATTCCTGACCTCGAGATTGCCCAAGGCATCCCGCGATGCGCCTTCCACCGCGAGAATGGCTTCACGCAATTCTCCACGCGTCTTTTCTGCGAGGGCATCGCCCTGCCTGTCGAGGTCCGCCAACTTGCCTTGCAATTCGCCGATCAGGTGAAGGTTGTGCTCCTGCTTCGCCTGTACATCGTCCTGCAAGGTGCGAATTTCCGCGATGGCACGCTTCCCGGATTTCTCCGTCTCGCCAAGCTGGCCCGCAGTCAATTCCACCGAAACGCCTGCAGTTTCGAGTGTGTCTTTCAGGCTACGAGATTCGCCGAGCACTTTCTGAAGGCGGGTTTCGACTTCCGCGAGTGAGGCCGGCAGATCATCCCGGCCCTGCTCAGAAGCGGCTTGCAGCAGTTCGAGCAAGCGAACGCTCGATTCGGTAAGCTGGGCAACCATCCCGTCGGTTCCGTTCAAGGCCGATCTGGACGCCTCCAGGGTTCCCGTAAGTTCGGCGACACTCTGGCCGACGCGTTCCCGGGTGTCCTGTCCATGTTTCCCAATACGCGTGAGGCTGACTTCCAGGGCATCGATCCTGCTTGCCAGTGCCTCCGCATTCTCGGCCAGCATGTGGGTTTGCGCGATCTGATCCTGCCGCCGTTCGGCCAGTTCCGAGTCGAAGGCGGCGAGGCTGGCAGCCAGTGCCTCGGCAGCATCCGCTTCCTGCTCGGCCAGTGCATCGCGTCGGGCCTTGATCTTATCGACAAACGCGGCATGGCTAGTGGCGAGATTGCCGTTCAGTTCATCGGCATGGCCCGAGATTTCGCGCAGCAGTTCGGCCGCGCTTGCTCGCGTGCCTTCATCGAGAGCGCCGATCTTTTCGGCCATATCTGACAAACGCGACTGAACCGCTTCGATCCGCTCGTTCCAGCTTGCGACTGCTCGCGTTTCCGTTTCGCCGAGGGAGCGGTTCACCGTGCCGGCACCCTCCCGAATCGAATTGACGCGCGCTTGCAGCGAGACAAGCGCCTCGGCCTCGTGTTCTTCCAATGCTTCGCCGGCCTCGATGATCTCGGCACGCAAGCGATCGGCACGGTGGCGCATGGCGGCCAAGGCGTCGACTTCGTGACTGTCCAGATCGGCCCGGTGCGCCTCGCTCTTTTCGGCAAGAGCAGCGAAACGGCGGTTCATGAAATCGTCCAATTGGATAGCCTGCGCTTCGAATGCCGCGATTGCCGCATCGACACGGCTGCGCAAGGTGCCCACCTGTCGCTCGCTTGCGGCGCCGAATTCATTGAGCCGTTCGAAGCCGGAGATCATCTGGCTCAACTGGTCGCTGGCCGTACGACCCGCATTGCCGATCTGGTTGGAGACGTCGCGGGCGGAATTGGCGATAACGGGGAGGTCGTTTCTCAGCCGCCCCATGTTTTCCATCGCGCTTGCGCTGACTGTGGCGATGGCGTCCACCTGTGCGCCGTTGTGATGAATGAGGGCCTGGAGCGCGTCGGCGTGTTCCGAAATGCGTTCGGAAGCGATCCTGCCGAGGCTGTCGAGTTCGCGCGACTCGGCTGCCAGAAACTCACGCGCAACGCTGAGTTCGCGATTGATCACGATCAACCGTTCTTCCAGCCGCTGTGCCTCTGCCGACAAGACCGACGCTGCATCGCCGAAGCGCGCCGCTTCACGCGTGCTGCTGCGCATGGCCAGCAGCCAGCAGGCAATGACCAGCAATACGGGAATGCACCAATTCGTGAGCAATTCCGCAGCTTCGGACAGGGCGACGCCATCGGCGATCGACATCCAGTTCGATGCCGCAAGCAGCACCGTCCAGGCAAGGATAATGGCCAGGGCTACGGCCGGCACCAGCCAGCCCCTGGCTGTGGAGCCGAGCGGCTCATCCAGCCACTCCGGCTCTTCATACATGGCCTGCTCGCCTTCAAAGACGGGTTCGACGCCGGTATGCTCTGTTGTTTCCCCGCCGTCCTGTCCGACAGCCCTGATGTGTGATCCCGCGCTCATAGGCAGAAAGTTACCACGTTTGCGGGAAGGTGAAACCCCGTCTTAACCTTGTTCCACATATGCTGCCCGAGTGATGTATGAAAGGTCCTCCTTCGAAGCGACACTGGCTGCAGCGGCAGGTGACGATGCCAGTCTGCTGGCGGAATTGAAGCAATCTTTCGGGCAGAGCCTCGCGTATCACGTCGACCTGCTTTCCCGCGCGCGATGCGATGGCAACTGGTTCGTGGCCGCACAGCGGATCCGCGGCCTGGCCGCATCCTTTCATGCTACTGAACTGATGCAAATGGCCGACACGGCACTGCGATCTGCTCCCGGCGACCCTGTGATTCTTCGAGAATTACACGGCTTCATCGAAAAATCCGGTTTCGGTAGAGCGCGCCGGGCCTAGCTGCCTTGGAAATCGCCGCATGAAAGCCTAAACAGCAGCCTTTCACCGCTCACCGCGAAAGGCCAGATTTGCTCGCTGCGCTCGTCTCGACTGCTGTTGCCCGGGATGAACACGGACGGTTGCTGATCGTCGGTAATCGGACCGTCGTCGGCCACCAGATTGCGGCCGCTCTTGCACTGGGATGTGAACACATACTGTGCCTGGTCGACGGGGCAGAAGTGCAAGGAAACAGCGTGGAGGTGAATGCGCTCCGCCAGCAGGCGACCAAAGGCGGTGCGGCGTTTCACCTCGCGTCAGACATCTTTGGCGTATCTGCCAAGGTGACCGCTCATGATGCCCTGATCGTCTTCGCTGCCGGATTGCTGCCGCAGCATGAAGTTTGCCGAAAAGTGGCTGCTGGGCGCTTCGGTGTCGCGGCATACAGTTCACCCGGAGGTGAATCGGCGCCACTCGAGAGGATCGATTCCGATTACGTCTGGGGCGGTATATTTCGGGCGCCAGGCGATATAGTGGAACGGTTCGCCTCCGTTGCGCCTGACGGAGATCCCATCTCGGGGCTGCTGCGCACTGCCTTGCAAAGCGGGTTGCGCATGGTCGAACTGGCTGATGGCGAGGCGCCGATCGTGATCCGGACATCGCAACAGGCAAGGGCAGAAAGCGAACGCTGGCGGCGGCAAAGCCTGGGCAAGCCCGACTGGCGCATTCCCGGTGAGGCGATTGCGGTCAACCTTGCACTCCGGCACGGCGATGCGACTGAATTGCACGACCGGACATCAGCACTCTCTCTCGCTCCTTTTCTGCTCGTTGGAATAGGCATAGTACTGGCTTGGGCTGGCTGGGCGACCCTGGCCTTTCTCGCACTTGGAGCAGGTTTCGTTGTGCGCCTTCTGCCTCGCCAACTGGCGCGGGGATCAGCGGAGTTCGGGCAGGAAACACCAGCGACCGATTACTCGATCTTGCTGTTCGATGCCGCGGTCTTGACGGTGAGTTATTTTGCGTTGCAAACTGCTGCAGATCCAATCCCGCAACCCGATCTGGATGGCTTCGCGATAATAGCCGCCATCCTCGTCTTGCCATGGCTGGCAATTCGGTACAGCATTCCGTTGTGGCAGGCAGCAGCACGAGACCGCCTCGCCCTCTGTATCGGCCTCGCTATTTGCGCCGTGTCGGGATCTTTCGCCATCTCCGCCGGTATCCTGCTGATTATCATCCTTGCAGCGATGCTGATGTTTCCCAGAAGCCCACAGCTAACCCGGTCTTAACCACAGGCTGGTAACGGCACTGTATGTTCGAGGCAGCCATGACCCCTACACCCCAACTACCCATCGAGGAGGTTCTCCAGCACGAACTCGTCAGCGGAGATATCGTGCTGGGCACGCTGGGACCGATTATCGGCCATCTCCTGGCAAATCACGATAATTCCCTGTTTAGCGACGAGATTGTCGCAAGGGTCCGCGGCATGGTGAGCCACCTCGCCAGCCAGATGCTGGACGAGCTTGGCACGACTCTGGAACTTGCCGACCCGGGGGTTCTGGCGGAAGGGCAGGGGCGCGAACTGGCTGCCGAACTTGCAACTTCACAGGCATTGCTCACCCACTGCCATGCTCTCGCGCTGGAATGGCAATTGGCCGAGCGATTGGAGAAAAGGTGTGCTATCGATCCGGTGCTCACGCCGCTTCTCCAGGCCCTTATCGCTTCGGACCATGACGAGACTGCCGGCACGGCCATGGCCCTTCTGGCCAGTCAGGTACGCTTCGTTCAGGCGCAACGACGGATGGAGTTGCCACTGACCGAACTGCCGGGCGACCTGTTTCACCACGCCTTGCTGACTTGGCAGACCTTCTGCGATGGCAGGGACGAAGAAACATTGCGAGCGGCCGACCGATCGATGCGGGACCGCTTCGACGAAAGCACAAGCCGTCTGGGCCTCCTCAACCGCCTCGTGGGAGGGATGGGCAACGGGGCGCGTGCTGCCCTCTCCATTGCTCATGCTGGAGTTGCGATCTTCTGCACGGCCATGGCAAACCAGTCGAACCAGGACCGCGATCTGGCGGTGGTATCTACCAACGACCGTCAACTCGCACGTCTGGCGCTGGCCTTGCGCAGTGCAGGGCTGCGCCCGAAGGAGGTCGAGAAGCAGTTCCTCACCATCCATCCCGAGACGACCTTGCCAGAAGGTTTCGAACTGCTGCGAGCCGACCGCGCTGGCGAGATGCTTTCGGCTTCAGGCGGTTGGTCCCCGGGCTGAACATGTCGTCCGAAGGTCCGATCACAGCGAGCGCCATCAGCGATGCCGAAGACCGGCTGGTGGAAGTGCAGGAGCCGCTTGCGGGCCTTCACCAGGCATGTGGGGGCGTGCTGCCGGGCCGCATAGCTATTCCGGAACTGCTGCAGCTGGTCCGCCGATCGCGCGAATATCAACTGCGTCTCGCCAGGACGGTTCAGGCATTCGACGGGGACGAAATCATCAAGTTCTGGGCCGCAGTGGAGCCGCTGGAAGAAGCAGGTGGCTGCCGACTGGAAATGAGTAATTGGCAAACGATCAGTCAGCCGGTCGAACGGGAAGCTGACGTTCAGGGACGCAGAGACGCGTTAACCCGGCAGATGGCCCTGCTGTCGGCCAGGCTGGATCAGTATCAGAATGTTCTGACGGTCGAATCGCATTCCATCGTTTTGCGCGATCTTGCGCGTGAAATGCGCTCGCGAATGGGACAGCGCTGGACGGATATGGTCGAGTTGCGGGAACTGCCGGACAGGGACGACATTCACTGGCGATTGCTGGACGGTGCCAGACTGATGGCGCCTGGCATGGAAGCAGGGTTGCAGGCTCGCCTCATCCCGGCTGGTGAGAAGGACAGGGGCAGCGCCGGTTTCGAATTGTACTTCCTGCCTGACGAACAAGCCGAAGTGAACCTTCGCCGGGCCCGGTCCGAAAACAGTACGCCGTCCTTGGGCAAGGCCCTGGGTCGGGAATTGTCACCGGTTCTGCGACGGCCGGTACCCCGCATCATCGCCAATGCGGAAACGATCAGATCACGACTGGCAGGGCCCCTGGCCGAAGAATACTCCAACTATGCCGCAGACATCGCAACCGCCGGGCAGCACCTCCTGTCGCTGATCGACGACCTGGCCGATTTGGAAGTGGTCGAAGATGCCAACTTCTCGGTCTCGCCTGACCAGATTGACCTTGCCGAGGTAGCCCGCCAGGCGGCCGGCATCCTAGGTGTCAGGGCGCGCGAAAAAAATATCGGCATAACCGGGCCGGGCGATGGTGAAGTCAGACCTGCAATTGGAGAATTCCGACGCGTGCTGCAAATCCTGCTGAATCTGCTTGGCAACGCAATCCATTATGCGCCGGAGGGTTCATCCATCAAGCTGCTTGCAGGCGGATCGGATGATACGGCTTCGCTGGAAGTCGCCGATCAGGGGCCGGGCCTCACCCCCGATCAGCAGAAGGTGGTATTCAATAAATTCGAGCGTCTTGGTCGTAGCGGCGATGGTGGTTCGGGCTTGGGCCTGTACATCTCACGGCGCCTGGCGCGTGCCATGCGGGGAGAGCTCGCGGTCGCAAGTGAACCGGGGCAGGGCGCACGGTTTACGCTGACACTGCCTACAGTCGAAACGAATGAAGCGGCTGCCTGATCGGCACGTCAGGCCGGGCGAGCTCAGTCTCGCAGGCGCCGCCTTGCGAGGAGAAGAAGCAGCAATCCGACAAAGACGGCAATAGCGCCGTTGCCTGCCCAGTTCGACTGCCCGAGCATGAAGCTGTCTTCCGGCCACATTAACAGACCCAATCCCTGGAAAACCCACAGAAGGCCGGTCAGCACCAGGGCAAAACCGGCGATCTGCAGGATGATCCGGAGCATGCCTGCCGCCTCTTAGCGCTTATCTACCGGCACGTAATCACGCTGGGTCGGCCCGGTGTACAGCTGACGCGGGCGACCGATCTTCTGATTGGGATCGGAGATCATCTCGTTCCATTGCGCCACCCAGCCAACGGTCCGGGCAAGGGCGAACAGGGCGGTGAACATGGTTGTCGGGAAGCCAATCGCCGAAAGGATAACGCCCGAATAGAAGTCGACGTTCGGGAAGAGCTTCTTCTCGATGAAATAGTCGTCGCTCAGCGCCATTTCCTCAAGGCGCAGGGCTGTCTCGAAAACGGGATCGGTGACGTTCAACGCTTCGAAGACTTCACGAACGGTCTTTTGCATGACTGTCGCGCGCGGATCGTAATTCTTGTAGACGCGATGCCCGAAGCCCATCAGGCGGAACGGATCGTTCTTGTCCTTTGCACGCTCGATGTAATGCGGGATCTTGTCGGGAGTGCCGATCTCGCGGAGCATGTTGAGCGCTGCCTCATTCGCACCGCCATGAGCCGGACCCCACAGGCAGGCGATACCCGCCGCGGTGCAGGCAAACGGGTTTGCGCCCGAAGATCCGGCAAGGCGAACCGTGGATGTGGAAGCGTTCTGTTCATGATCGGCATGCAGGATGAAGATGCGGTCCATTGCCTTTTCGACGGCGGGGATCACTTCATATTCTTCAGCTGGCACGCCGAAGGTCATGCGCAGGAAATTGCCGGTGTAGCTCAGCGAATTGTCCGGCTGCAGGAAGGGCTGGCCGATGGAGTATTTATACGCCCAGGCTGCAATCGTCGGCATCTTGGCGATCAGGCGATGGCTGCTGATCTTGCGGTGTTCGGGGTCGGAGATGTCGGTGCTGTCGTGATAGAATGCCGATAATGCACCGACGACGCCGCACATGATTGCCATGGGATGCGCGTCGCGGCGGAATCCCTGGTAGAACTGCCGCAGCTGGTCATGCAGCATCGTGTGCCGGGTGATGGTATAGGTGAACTCGTCTAGTTCGTCCTTGCTCGGCAATTCGCCATTCAGCAGCAGGTGCGACACTTCCATGAAGCTGGAATGTTCGGCCAATTGCCCGATGGGATAGCCGCGGTGCAGCAAGACACCTTCCTCGCCATCGATAAACGTCAGCGCACTTTCGCAGCTCGCCGTAGAGGTAAACCCCGGGTCGAAAGTGAAGTTGCCGGTCTGAGCGTACAGCTTGCGGATGTCGAAAACGTCAGGGCCGCAACTGCCCTGCAAGATAGGGAAATCGTAGGATTCACCGCCGGTTGCCAATGTCGCTTGCTTGTCAGCCAAGTTTCGTCTCCTTGATTTGTATTACGCCGGTCCGTCGTGGGCGAGCCGGGCGTGAATACGCGCCAGGCTTTCTGCGCGCCCCAACAGGATCAGCACATCGAAAATTCCGGGCGAGGTGGTCGTGCCCGTCAACGCTGCTCGCAAAGGCTGCGCCAGCTTGCCGAGGCCCAGTTCGAGTTCCTCCGCCATCTCCTTCAGACTGGCTTCCAGGGCAGGAATTGTCCAGTCATTTTCCCCTTCCAGACGGGCATGAACCGCGGCGAGCCGCTGCTTGCCAGTCTCGTCAAGCAGCTTTTCCGCCTTGTCCGTAAGATCGAATGGTAGCTTCTTGAACAGGAATTCCGCACCTTCCGCCAATTCGTCGAGGTCCTTGGCCCGCGTCTTAAGCTCCGGCATCGCGCGTTGCAGCAGATCCTTGTCCACTGGCAGGCCGATCCGCGGAGCGACGAGCTTGGCGAGACGCTGATCGTCGGCCTCCCGGATATAGTGACCGTTCAGGTTCATCAATTTCTTGAGGTCGAACCTCGATGGGCTTTTCCCCACGCCATCAAGGCTGAAAAGCGCGATCGCCTCATCCCGGCCAATCTCTTCCCGGTCGCCATGTGCCCAGCCGAGGCGGAGCAGGTAGTTCACCAGAGCCTCGGGCAATATGCCCAGTTCATCGCGGTAGCTATCGACACCTACTGCGCCATGCCTTTTCGAGAGCTTTGCGCCATCGGCTCCGTGGATCAGCGGTACATGGGCATAGACGGGATCGGGCCAGCCTCCCTCAATCCGGTCCATCGCGCGAATGATCGGCAACTGACGGAAAGCGTTGTTGAGGTGATCGTCACCGCGAATGATATGGGTGCAACCCATGTCGTGATCGTCGACAACCACAGCCAGCATGTACGTCGGCGTTCCATCCGCGCGCAGCAGGATGTAATCGTCGATTTCTGAATTGGCTACGGTCACGCGTCCCTGGACCGCGTCTTCGATGACGGTTTCGCCAGTGTCCGGCGTCTTCAGGCGAACGGTGTAGGGCTTGCCTTCTTCTTCGGCCTCGGCCGCGCGGTCACGCCAGCGCCCACCATAGCGCAGCGGCTGCTTCGCGGCCCTCTGCTCGGCTCGCATAACCTCGAGTTCTTCCGCAGTGGCGTAGCACTTGTAGGCATCACCGGACTCCAGAAGCTTGCGTGCCACTTCGGCATGGCGATCGGCACGTGCGGTCTGAAACACCGGTTCTTCATCGAAGGTAATGCCAAGCCAATCGAGGCCGTCGAGGATGGCGTCGATAGCTTCCTGAGTCGACCGCTTGATGTCAGTGTCTTCGATGCGCAGCAGGACCTTGCCGCCATGATGACGCGCGAACAACCAGTTGAAAAGCGCCGTTCGGGCGCCGCCCAGATGCAGGAAGCCCGTGGGTGAGGGGGCGAAGCGCGTGACCACCGTACCGCTATTGCTTGCCATAGAAACCCAATCCCCTATCCCGTCTGCGCATGAGGACCTTCTTCCGTGTCTGAGATACCGCTCGGCGACAGGTCCGGCGAAGGCGATGTTGCATTGCAGCGTCAATGGCTGAACGCTCGCCCGTTGTCCAGCATGGCAGACAGGGCGGACAGGTTTCTCGCGACTGCCGGCTTTGATCGCGCACCCTGGCTAGCCGTCAGTCTGGCGGCAGGCATCGCGGCCTGGTTCGCGCTGCCATCAGCCCCGTACTGGATCGTCGCGATCTTGGTTGCCGCAGCCTTGGCAACGGGCGCGCTGCGGGCGCTGCGTCTCCGCGATGATATGCAGGACCTTCTGGTCGCTGTAGCGGCAATGGCGATCATGTTTGCTGCAGGGGTCGGCGTGGTCTGGACCCGTTCGGAGATCGTGGGAGCGCCGGCAGTCGCCTATCCCATGGTGCAACCGATCACGGCAAGAGTGCTCGACCGCGAAGAACAGCCGGCGCGCGATCGCATCCGGCTCACGCTGGCGATGCGTGACGGGTTGGGTATGCCCCGCAAGGTCCGTGTCAATATCACTCCGGAACAGGATGCAGAGGGCATCGACAAGGGTGCAGTCATCGCCATGCGGACGCGCTTGTTGCCGCCGGCATCGCCGATGTTGCCGGGCGCGTATGATTTTGCGCGGGACGCCTGGTTTTCGGGTCTGGCAGCGACGGGGTCGGTCATCGGGCCGATCCGCATCCTGGAACCGGCCGTTCCTGATGTATCGTCCCTTGCAGCTCTGCGTGAGAAACTGTCCGCACATGTGCGGCGCAAGGTCGATGGAGGTGCGGGGACGATCGCCGCTGCCTTCGCCAGTGGAGATCGCGGCGCAATCTCCGACGCCAAAGCTGAAGCCTTGCGCGATAGCGGCCTCACTCATCTTCTCTCGATCAGTGGCTTGCATGTGAGTGCCGTCGTTGCCGCGGCCTATTTTCTTGCGCTGCGTATATTGGCGCTTTGGCAAGGCCTGGCGCTCAGGATCAGGTTGCCGATCGCTGCAGCCCTGCTGGCTGCGAGCGCGGGCATTTTCTACACCCTGCTGACGGGGGCGGAGGTGCCGACCGTGCGCAGTTGCATAGGAGCAGTCCTCGTTTTGGGCGCCCTGATGCTGGGACGGCAGGCCTTGTCGATGCGGATGGTGGCCGTGGCGGCAATAGCGATCCTGCTCATCTGGCCGGAGAGCGTAGTCGGGCCGAGCTATCAGATGAGCTTCGCCGCAGTGGTGGCGATAGTCGCGTTACATGATAGCAACCTAGTCAAAGCCTTTGGGAAGCGGAACCAGGAAAACGGAATCAGGCGCATCGGGCGTAATTTGCTGCTTCTGTTCCTTACCGGGCTGGTGATCGAACTGGCACTGATGCCCATCGTTCTAAATCATTTTCACCGCGCCGGGATCTATGGCGCGGTGGCCAATCTGGTCGCCATCCCCCTGGTGACGATGATTTCCATGCCCCTGATCGCACTCGCACTCGCACTGGATCTCTTTGATCTGGGGGCACCAGCGTGGTGGCTGGTCGGAGGATCGCTGGACGCGCTGTTGGCGATCGCTCACTTTACCGCAGCCCGGCCGGGATCCGTCACCTTGGTCCCGAGCACTGGCTCAGGCGCAGTGATCAACTTCGCTGCAGGAATGCTTTGGCTGGCGTTGTGGCAGGGTCGCATCCGCTTCTGGGGCTGTTGCCCGCTGCACTGTCAGGTTTCTGGCTCTTGTCAGCCTCCAGTCCGGACCTGCTGGTCTCGAGCGACGGGCGGCAGGTGGCGATAATCGACGGTGAAAAGCGCTTGTATTCACTGCGGAGTTCCGGCGGCAGCTATGCCGGTGACAATCTGCAGCAAACCGCGGGAACATCGGCCGGGGTGCTGCCGCTGGAAGATCACAAGGGAAGCGCATGCAATGCGAACTTCTGTTCGACCATCATCGATCTTCAGGGTGCGAGCTATGGGCTGCTGATCGCCAGGAATGCCGATGCACTTCCCGATGACGTTCTCAGACGGTCCTGCGCCACGGCAGACATCGTGGTTTCAGAAAGAGTTCTCGGCCCTTCCTGCAATCCACGCTGGCTGAAGCTTGACCGTTACAAGCTCAACGCGACTGGCGGGCTATCCATCTATCTGGACGAAAAAAAATTATTTCGGTCGCGCAGGGGCAGGGCAATCATGGCTGGTGGCGGGGCACCTGAATGATGGGCTACCCCGCCGCTGATCAATGATAACGCCGCAGCAGACCTGCAAGCTTTCCCTGAACCTGCACCTGCGCCGAACTGTAGGTCTGCGGCTCATAGGCGGCATTGGCCGGATCAAGGCAGATCATGCCGCCATCGCGGCGCAGATACTTTAGCGTAGCTTCCTCATCATTGACGAGCGCGACTACGATCTCGCCATCGCGGGCTGTGTCGGTCCGACGCACAAGCGCAAAGTCGCCATCGAAGATTCCGGCCTCGATCATGGAGTCGCCGGATACCTCCAGGGCGTAATGCTCACCCGGCCCGAGGAGGGCCGCAGGAACCGGCAAGGATGTCTGACCCTCAAGCGCTTCGATAGGGGCGCCTGCCGCGATCCGACCATGCAAGGGTATGTTGATGACATCGTTGGCTGCCTGCGGAACCGTGACTGTACTGGACGCGAGAGGCGCGGCATCATTGGCCGCAATGCGAGGCCGTGTACCCGTGGCCACATCATCAGGCTGGCGGATGATTTCCAGAGCGCGCGCACGGTTGGGCAAACGGCGAATGAAGCCGCGTTCTTCCAGAGCGGAAATCAGGCGATGAACGCCGGACTTGCTCTTGAGATCGAGCGCGTCTTTCATCTCTTCGAACGAAGGTGAGATGCCCGTTTCCTCAAGGCGGCTCTGGATGAACTGAATCAACTCGTGCTGTTTCGCAGTCAGCATGGTGCTTGCTCCTTGTCCGCCCGATTTGCTTTCAGCAGACGATAGCGTGAACGAATAAGGAACAATTTAGCAACCAATCTGGTGAAGTCAAGCAATTGCGCCGTTCTTGACAGGATAGAACGGCACCCTCGCCCCTGCTTCCAATTCTTCGCATCCTTCGGGCCGTTCGATTAGCCCATCTGCCTGGGACAGGCTCAGCAATGCGCTGCTATCCTGCTCTGTCAGAGGTTCGACCCTATCCGCATTGAGCCGCGCCCTGATGAATTCGCGTCTGCTACCGGTCGCCGGCAGACCGCTGGCGGTTTCCAGCATAACGGCGCGGGGCAGGGGCGATGCCGAGCCGAGCATCGCGCGGATGACGGGCAGGGCGAAAAGGAATGCGGTCACGAAGCTGGAGACCGGGTTTCCCGGCAATCCGATGATCACGCATTCGTCCCTCGTAGCGGCCATCAGCGGCTTTCCCGGCTTGATGGCAACCCGCCAGAACTCCGTGGTCGCGCCCCAGGCCTGCAGCGCCGGGCCGATCAGATCGTAATCGCCCACGGAAGCGCCACCGCTCGTCACCAGCAGATCGCATCCGTCTGCCTCGTCCAGCGCTTGGGAGAGGCTGCCAAGGTCGTCGCGTACCGGTCCGATGCGGCGGATCTCACAGGGATACTGTGCAAACAGTGCGGCCAACATCAGCCCGTTGCTCGATGGAATTTGATGCGGGCCGCAGCTCTCGGGATCGGAGGAAAGCTCGTTGCCGGATTCGAGGATCGCGATGACCGGCGGGCGGCGAACCGGAAGCCGGGAATGTCCCGCCATAGCCGCCAGTGCAATCGCAGCCGGTGTGATCGCCACGCCGGCACGAAGCACGACGTCCCCAGCCGCGAAGTCGAAACCAGCGACCCTTACGTGACGCCCTTGCGCCGGCGCGTCCCGCAGAACGGAAAGATTCTCTCCGTTGAGTTCAGCGTCCTCCTTGATCAGGATCCTGTCCGGACCCTTCGGAAGTGCCGCACCCGTCGAGATCCTGATTGCCTCACCACGAGCGAGAGTACCTGCAAACGGAGCGCCTGCCCTGCTGGCACCAACGACCTCCCAAGGCCCGCTGCCCTGAATGGCAAAACCGTCCATTGCCGAAATGTCGATCGCAGGTTGTGACCGCCGTGCAAGTATATCGGCTGCAAGGTAGTGGCCCAAACATTCGAAAATGGGCTTTTCGCTAGCAGGCAGAGGAGCGACGAGATCCAGCAGCCGCGACTGCGCGTCCTGCAACGGGAGCAGGGTCATCCTGCTTTCCAATCGCCAGACTTGCCGCCCGACTTTTCAAGGAGCCGGATGTTCTGAATGACCATGCTCTTATCAAGCGCTTTGCCCATGTCGTAGATTGTCAACAAGGCTACGGAAGCTGCTGTAATCGCTTCCATTTCGACACCGGTCTTTCCGATGAGACTCGCCGTTGCGACCACTTGGATTGATGATTCCTGCTGGGAGAATTCCACTTCCACCGACGACAGTGCCAAGGGGTGACAAAGCGGGATCAATTCCGAGGTCTTCTTCGCCGCCATGATCCCGGCTATCCGCGCCGTTCCCAAGACATCGCCCTTCGGTGCGTTGCCTTGCCTGATCGCGCTCGCTGCTTCTGCATTCATGTGAATTTCACCACAAGCCCGCGCAGAACGACGGGTGTCCGGCTTGCAAGCCACATCGACCATCCGCGCTTCGCCGGCCTCGTTGATATGGGTCAGCTTAGTCATCGCAAATGCAGCAGACTGCGCGTCGCTTTCTCGACATCGTCATGACGCATCAAACTTTCCCCGACGAGAAAAGAACGGATGCCAGCGTCGGCGAGCCGAGCAATATCGACGCTGTTGGTAATCCCGCTCTCGGCGATGACAAGGCTGCCGTTCGGTACAAGCGGGGCCAGCTTCAACGTCGTGGCAAGATCTGTCTGGAAGGTCTTGAGATTGCGATTATTGATACCGATCAAACGACTCCGCAATCGTGTGGCGCGCTCCAGTTCCGCTTCGTCATGGACCTCGATCAGAACGTCCATGGCAAGGTCGATCGCGGCTTGCTCGATGTCGACCATCTGCTGATCGTTCAATGCGGCGACGATCAGCAGAACAGCATCCGCACCCATCGCGCGGGCTTCCAGAACCTGCCACGGATCGATCATGAAATCCTTTCGCAGGACCGGAAGCGTGCAGGCATTCCGCGCCGCGACAAGGAAGTCACGGTGACCCTGAAAATACTTCTCGTCTGTCAGAACGGAAAGACAGGCCGCACCTCCCGCCTGATATGCACGGGCGTGATCGGCGGGTGCAAAATCCTCGCGGATCAATCCCTTCGATGGAGAAGCTTTCTTGATTTCGGCAATCAGGCCCAGGCGAGTCCTTGAGGCGCTCTGCAAGGCGTTCTCGAAGCCGCGCGGGGGACTCTGCAGAGCAATCTGGCGTAGCAGTTCCGCTTCCGAAATGCGCTGCTTCGCTTCGCGCACCTCGCCTTCCTTGGTGGCGCAGATCTCTTGCAGTTTGTTCATCGGGCGAGGGCGATCCATTGCGTGAGTTTAGCCAGCGCCGCACCGCTGTCGAGCGCTTCGGCAGCCACCGCCGCGCAATCTGCATAATTGTCACCCCGGCCGGCAACCATGAGCGCGGCCGAGGCATTCAGCAGGACCGCATCGCGGTAAGCACCGCCTGCACCTTCCAGCAAGGCTTTGAGCGCGCGTGCATTAAAGGCGGCGTCCTCACCGCGGATTGCCTCCATCGGAGCTGTGGGTAGCCCCGCATCGCCAGGATGTGCCCGCTGCATGATGAAGCTGTCGCCGCGCACTTCGGCAACTTCGCTGCCGCCGGCCAGGGATAGTTCGTCCAAGCCTTCGTCGCCGGAGACGATCTTCGAGTAATCGGTGCCGAGCCTCGCCATGGCACCGGCGTAAATCGGCACATAGGCAGGCCTTGCAATGCCGATCAGCTGGTTTCGAACGCGCGCCGGGTTCGAGAGCGGTCCCATCAGGTTGAAGATGGTGCGCCGGCCCAGGCGCTGCCTGATCGGTTGAATTCGCCGCATGGCCGGGTGGTGATTGGCCGCGAACAGGAAGCAGATACCGATCTCGTTCAGCGTCCGCTCCGCCGTGCGCCCTGCGGCATCCATGTCGAGCCCGATCTGTTCGAGAGTGTCAGCCGCGCCAGCCTTCGACGAGGCAGCGCGATTGCCATGCTTGGCAACCGGCACACCGCATGCTGCCACGACAAGGCTGACTGCGGTGGATACGTTTAACGTATGGTGCCCGTCGCCGCCGGTCCCGCAGACATCGATGGCGTTCTCGGGGGCGTCGATCGGCAACAGCCTGGCCCGCAAAGCGCGGGCAGCCCCTGCGATTTCGGCCGAAGTCTCTCCACGATCGGAGAGGTCGGTCAGGAAGCTTGCGATGGCTTCGTCCGAAATTGCCCCGTCGAGGATCGCACCGAAGACCTGCTCGGCCTGTATCTCGTCCAGCGGCAGAGCAGCGGAGGGAAGGCGCTTCAAGGCAGTTCCTCCGGCTCGATACCGCAGATGCGGAGAAAATTGGCCAGAAGAGCATGACCATGATCGGTCGCTATGCTTTCAGGGTGGAACTGCACGCCATGAATGGGAAGGGTTTCATGCCGCAGCCCCATGACCAGCGCATCGTCAGCCGTCGCGTTGATCGTGAGGCTTCCCGGCAGATCGCGGACGACGAGGCTGTGATACCGTGTCGCCGTAAAAGGCGCCGGAAGCCCGGCGAATACTCCGCTGCCATCATGTTCGACGGAGGACGTCTTGCCATGCATCAGCCCGCCGCGCTCGACCTTCCCGCCAAAATGCTGGCCAATCGCCTGATGGCCCAGGCAGACGCCCAGAAGCGGACGTTCGGCATAGGCGCATGCAGCCACCAGATCGAGGCTGATGCCGGCGTCATCCGGCGTGCAGGGGCCGGGGGAGATGAGGATTCCCTTTGCATCGCTGGCGATGGCTTCGGATGCGGTAATTGCATCATTTCGCTCCACCCGCACCTCTGCGCCAAGTTCCATGAGATAATGGACCAGGTTGAAGGTAAAGCTGTCGTAATTGTCGATGACGAGTATCACGGCGTGGCCTTTGCCCGTTTTGTGACAACGATCAAGGGGCCGAGCGGAGCAAGACCGTCCATGCGTCCGGCAGCAGGATCCCACAATGCGGAAACGCTGCCGTCCAGGTAAAGTGCATTCTGCACCTTGAGCCCGTCACGGTAATAGCGCGCGAGCTTGCCGAAACTTAGCGGCGCGCGCGACATCACGAAATGTGCCCGTCCTTCGGCATCCACCCCGACCGCGTTGCGAATGTGTCGGGAAGGACCATCTTGCGAAATTTCGGGATGCAGTTCGCCGCCGACTACCAGCATCGGACCGGATTGCGTGCCGAAATCCGGACGATCGCTTACATTGCTGTAGAAATCATCGGCAGTCCGGACGCTCCACTTGCCGTCGCTGCCGTAGAATACACCGTTAGGGAGGAGGTGGAAATTGCCGCCACCCTGCGCCCGGTTGAGTTCGACCAATCGTTCGGAACTTTCAACGTAATAGCCGATGGGCTGGCCTTCTTCGTCGAACATGCCGCCGTTGAATGCGAACGCTACATCATCGCTACCCCCGAGCGCCTTCTCCAGCGCTGCAAAGCTGCGGTAAGGCTTGATTCCGTTGTCGCTTTCGGCGCCTAGAACCATCTCGACACGATGATCGGCAGGATCGGCGATGCAGTGAACCAGCGCGATGTCCTCGAACGTAGCATCCTTGCAGTCCGCGCTTTCATTCACGTCCGCTGCTGCCGCGACGGGAGTGGGCTCCTCTGCTACGCCGCTGCCGATCTCGGTCCGCAATACGGGCTGCCCTTCAGGAGCAGCGTCGCAGGCGGTCAGCACCAGCAGACAGGTGCAGGCTACGAGCGACCGTTTCACGAAGTTCCCCCGGCCAAACGCGCCGCTTCACGCGCGGCCGCGAACAATGCTCCGGCCTTGGCTTCGCATTCCCGCTGTTCACAGGCCGCATCGCTGTCGGCGACGATGCCCGCGCCGGCCTGCACATGCATGACTCCGTCCTTCACCACTGCCGTTCGTAAAACGATGCAGCTGTCCACCGACCCGTCCGGCGCGAAATAGCCGACCCCGCCCGCATAGGGACCGCGCGCTTCCGGCTCCAGTTCGGCAATGATCTGGCACGCCCGCACTTTGGGTGCACCGCTTACCGTGCCCGCAGGAAATCCGGCGAACAGGGCGTCGATGGCATCGTAGCCCTTGGCAAGCTGCCCGACCACGTTGCTGACGATGTGCATCACATGACTGTAGCGTTCTATGCCGAAGCTGCTGGTTACGCGCACGCTTCCCCGGGTGGTTACCCGGCCCACATCGTTGCGACCGAGGTCCAGCAGCATCAGATGTTCGGCCCGTTCCTTGGCATCAGCGAGCAGTTCCTGTTCCGCTGCCTGGTCCAGAGCCTCATCCGCCCCCCGCGGCCGGGTGCCTGCGATCGGCCGTATCGTCACTTCGCCATCACGAACCCTGACGAGGATTTCCGGGCTCGACCCGACTACTGCAAAGCCGGGTAGGTCGAGGAAGTAAAGGAACGGCGAGGGGTTCACCCGGCGAAGCGCACGATATAGATCGAGCGGCGGCAGCGGGAAGGGGCAGGTAAAACGCTGCGCCAGAACCACCTGGAAGACATCGCCCGCTTCGATATAATCTTTCGCCTTGCAGACCATGCTGGCGTAATCCGTTGCCGCTATCGTGCGCTGCGCGGACATATCCGGCAGTGCCGCCAGTTTCATTCTGGGCGGCTCGGCAGCGGTGAGCCTTTGCAGCGCATCGTCGATCCGTCCGGCGGCGTCGGTCAGCCGTGCAGCTATCGGCGCAGCGTCCGGCCAGAGCGGCGCAATGCAGAACAGTTCATCGGTGAGGCCGTCGAAGATGAGGATGAGAGTCGGCCTGACGAACAGCATATCCGGCAGGTCCAGCGGCCCGGCAGGTGCGCGTTCCAGCTTCTCCACCAAACCAATTGTCTCATAGCCGAAATAGCCGACAAGGCATGCAAGGGCCGGGGGTAGCCCTTCAGGCACTTCCAGGCGGCATTCGGCTGCAAGCATGCGCAGGCTGGCCAGCGAATCTTTCTCCGCCGGCTGAAATGCATCCCGTTTCGTGCGCCAGGCGCGGTTTATCTCAGCCTGCTGTCCGGTCGCGCGAAAGACGAGATCAGGATCGAGACCGAGCAGGCTGTATCGGCCGCGGATCTCCCCGCCTTCGACCGATTCAAGCAGGAAATCGCCGCGACCTTCCTTGATCAGCTTGCATGCAGCGCCCACGGGCGTCTGCGTGTCGCAGATAACCCGGCGCCACACCAGCGCTGGCGCGCCCTTGGCAAGCGCATCATGCGCAGCGGCAGCGCCTTCGATCTCCGGTCCGTGATCCATCGATCAATTCGTATTGCCGACCAGTTGACGACGCACGGCCTCGATTGCCTCGGCATTGCGCTCGACGCCGAGTTCACCGCGCATCGATGCAATCAGTTGCTGGGCATATTCCTCGCCGGTCCGCTGAGCGAGCTGCTGGCGCGCGCTGGCGATGAACGGGTCGTCGGCCGCAACTTCGTCGGGGACGATATCGGCGAGGTTGACCACGAACCAGCCGATGCTGCCCGGACCTTCCAGCTTCTTGGTCGTTCCTTCCGCCATGCTGAACATCAGGGCGAGGGGCGCCGGTACCTGCTGCTGTCTTGCGGCGAGTTCCTGGCGCGAAAGGTCGATGTTTTCGGGTGCGGGAAGGCTTGCGTCCTCCGCCCGCATCGCCTCGGCAAGTGTTGCACCGCCGCGCACCCGCGCCAGAATGCGATCCGCAGCTTTGCGCGCTGCGGCAAGGCCCTGTGCCATACGCCATTCCGCAACGACCTCGTCCCGGATTTCACCGAGCGGTGCAGCTGCGGAACCTGTGATCCGCGCCACATCGAAGAGCACGAAGGTCTCACCGGGAGTGACTTCGGCAACTTGCGGTTCGCCTTCTTCCATCTGGAATGCGGTGGGCAGGACCGAGCCGAGGATTTCCGGGGCAGTCTCACCCTGCTGGCCATAGACCTGCCCGGCAGCCGTGAGGGGCCGGGTGGTCTGGATCTGCAAGCCGAGTTCACGCGCGACGTCGGCAAGCGCCTCGCCGTCATCGAGGCTGTCCTGCGCGTCGACCGCCAGATCCGCTAGCGCGTTCCGGCGCTTCTCGAGCCGCAGTTCCTCGGCAATTTCTCCGCGCACCTGCGCCAGGCTCCGCGCCGGAGTGCGGTCGATGCTGTCCACACGCGTGACATACCAGCCAAGCGAGCCGCGCTGCGGAACCGCGACGGAACCACGCTCGGCGGTGAATACCGCCTCGGCGACTGCCGGGCTTGTCGACGATGCCAGCTGCTGGCGGCTGCGCGGTTCGACTTCGGCTACACTCAGGCCTGCTTCCCGTGCTGCCTCCTCCAGCGAACCGCCAGCCTGTACCCGCTGGCGAATGGCCTGCGCGGCCTGCTGGGTCGGCACGATCAGCTGGCTGAAGCCGCGCGTTTCGCTGGCGGCATATTGCGCCTGATTTTCACGGTAGCGCGCTGCGATCTCCGCATCGGTGGGGTTCGCCCTGTTGCCAAGGCTCTCGGCATCCAGAGTGGCGTAGCGGATCGTGCGCCGTTCGGGGCGGATGTAATCGCCGCGATTGGCCGTGTAGTAGGATTGCAGCTGCGCTGTGGTGGGTGCGGTATCCGGCGCGAAGGCCGCACTGGGTATGAAGCCGATCGTACCTTCCCGGCTTTCCCGCTGCAGCGATGCGTAGCGTGCTACCAGCTTGTTCGGCAGCGTCGCACCAAATGTCGCAGGAATCAGGATCTGCTGAGCCAGAATATCGGATGCGAGGTCGTTGCGGACCGTTGCTTCGTTGAGGCCGCGCTGGGCCAGAAACCCGCGGAACGCGTCTTCGCTGAAATTCCCGTCCGGCCCGCGAAAAGCAGAGATGCCCAGAATTTCGCTGTTCACCAGGTTTTCGCCGGCCCGCAGGCCATATTCGCGAGCATATCCGGCAATGGCGGCACGGTCGATCATCTGCGACAGCACACGGTCAAGTCCGCCTTGTTCGACAAACGCCTGCATCGACAGAGTGGGATCGTCCTGCCGCAGACCGTCTACCGCATTGTTGGCGTCACGAACCAGATCGGCCGTACCGATTTTCTCATCGCCGACCACGGCAACCCTGTTTCCGCCCGAAACACCGCCGAACGTCGCGCTCGACGAAACGTCCATGCTTGCAAAGGCCAGTGCGATCAGGGCCAGAAAGGCCATGGTCACCACGATGCCGATCTTCGACTGGAAGAACCTGCGGAATGTCGTAAGCATAGAAGAAGCTGACCTGTTTCGGTTTTTTTCAGGGAATCAGTTGGCCAAGCAGGCCGAGTAAGGCTTGCCCCGCGCTGGAATTGTCCGCCGCTTTATCCCGCATGCGTCGCTGCCGCAACAGGTGGACAAGTGTTTTGACCCAAAGACAAAGGTGGGCTAGCGGAGCCCGCCAGACAGCCCATATGGGCCGGCAACAGATTCATCGTAATAGCAGGACAAGACACATGGCCGCACGGCCCTATATCGTTGGCAATTGGAAGATGAACGGAACGCGTGCGATGCTTTCCGAAGCGCGCGCGATCGACCGTGCATCACAGCGGCTGATGAAGGTGGAGGTGGCTATCGCGCCGCCTTATACTTTGATTCACGCCGTCCACCGCGAGGCGCAGCAGATCGGCGTCGGTGCGCAGGATTGTCATGCGGCGGAAGAAGGCGCGAATACAGGCGACATTTCAGCCGCTATGATCGCCGATGCGGGCGCGAAATTCGTGATCCTAGGCCATAGCGAACGCCGCCTCGATCATGGCGAAAACGACGCGCTGGTGAAGCGCAAGGCGGAAGCTGCAATGGCGACACAGTTGAAGATCATTCTCTGCTGCGGCGAGACGGAAGACGTGCGCAATGCCGGAAATGCGGTCGATCATGTGCTCGCACAGCTTTCTGCATCACTTCCTGATATCATCGAAGAACCCGGGGAGCGACTGAACATCGCCTATGAACCGGTCTGGGCCATTGGCACTGGACGGACACCTTCGACAGACGAAATTGCCGAGATGCACGGTGCCATCCGCAAGCTGCTGATCGATCGCTTCGGTGCGGAAGAAGGGCCGGCGGTGCGAATCCTTTATGGCGGATCGGTCAAGCCGGAGAATGCGCGCGAGCTGCTTGCGGTGAATGAGGTGGGCGGCGCTCTTGTCGGCGGGGCCAGCCTGACGGCAGAGACATTCCTCGGCATCGTCATCGCCGCAAACGAGGTGCAGGAACAGTAATCGTGCTGTTGCCGGAGCCGAGGGAGGCCAGCCTTGCTCTCTTCGCTCCGGCGCACTAGATGCCGCACGCAAGCCTAGCGAGAGTTTACCTAAGTCATGTCAATCTTCTTCTTTCTCACCGTGGTGCAGGCCATCGTCGCAGCAGCGCTTGTCGGCGTGATCCTGATGCAGCGTTCAGAAGGCGGGGGCCTCGGCATCGGGGGTAGCCCCAGCGGCATGATGAGCGCGCGAGGCGCAGCGGATTTCCTGACGAAGACGACAAAGATCCTCGCTATCCTGTTCGTCGTTCTCTCGATCGTTCTCGCAGCAGTTGCGGTCGAAACCAGCAGCACCAGCACGATCGAATCGACAATCGATCGAAACGTGACGCCGGTGCAGAACGATCCGCTCGCACCCTTGGCAGGCGATGGCCTCGACGGTGACCCGCCGGTCAGCCCGGTTCCGGAAACGAATGACGATCCGCTGTCGGGCGCAACGCGCTGACAATTTTGGCAGCCTGCGGTCGCTGACCGCCCGCAGGCGCTTTCTTTCACTTTCGCAGTCTTCATCGACGGGCAAAACCCGGAAGACGGCGCTTGCACCGACTCCACTTACGAGCTTAAGGCCCAACTCCCATGGCGCGGTATATTTTCATCACCGGCGGCGTGGTCTCCTCGCTCGGCAAAGGTCTCATGGCAGCGAGCCTCGCGGCTCTGTTGCAGGCTCGTGGTTTCAAGGTACGGATTCGCAAATTCGATCCCTATCTGAACGTCGACCCCGGCACGATGAGTCCCTATCAGCATGGTGAGGTCTACGTTACCGACGACGGGGCCGAAACCGACCTTGATCTCGGGCATTACGAACGCTTCACGGGTGTTTCAGCACGGCAGAGCGACAACATAACGTCCGGCCGTGTCTATCAGGACATTATCGCCAAGGAACGCCGAGGCGATTATCTCGGCGCAACCGTGCAGGTGATCCCGCACGTCACTGACGAGATCAAGAATTTCGCGCTCGACGATGACGAAGGCCACGATTTTATTCTCTGCGAGATCGGCGGGACCGTCGGCGACATCGAAGGCTTGCCATTCATCGAGGCCATCCGCCAGATTCGCAACGATCTTGGGCGGGAGCGAACTGCACTCGTCCATGTCACGCTCGTTCCGTATATATCCGCTGCGGGTGAGCTGAAGACCAAGCCGACGCAGCATTCCGTTCGCGAACTGACCAGCCTTGGCGTGCAGCCCGATATGCTGCTCTGCCGCTGCGAACAGCCGCTCCCGGAAACCGAACGCGCCAAGATCGCGCTGTTCTGTAACGTCCGCAAGGAGGCTGTCATCCCGGCGCTGGATGCGAAGAGCATCTATTCCGTGCCGTTGCAGTATCATCGCGAAGGCCTGGACGCCGAAATCCTTCGCCACTTCCAGATGGATGCACCGGCGCCCGATCTATCCCGCTGGGAAGATATCGAAGATCGTCACGATAATCCTGAAGGGGAAGTGACCATCGGCGTGGTGGGCAAGTACATCGGCCTGCAGGATGCCTATAAATCGCTGAACGAAGCGCTGATTCACGGCGGAATGGCGAACAGGGTAAAGGTTCGCGTCCGCTGGCTGGACGCCGAATTGTTTGAGGCTAACGACGACGAACTTGTCGCGCGGCTCGAACCCCTTCACGGCATTCTGGTGCCGGGCGGCTTCGGCGAGCGCGGATCGGAAGGCAAGATCGCTTCGGTTCGCTTCGCCAAGGAGCGGGGCGTACCTTTTTTCGGCATCTGCCTCGGCATGCAGATGGCCTGCGTCGAGGCAGCAAGAAGTGCAGGTCATGGCACGGCATCCTCGTCCGAATTCGGCCGCGGCGGAGAGCCGGTCGTGGGCATCATCACCGAATGGATGAGCGCCGAAGGTTTGCAGAAACGTGAGGCCGGCGGCGATCTTGGCGGCACGATGCGGCTCGGGTCATACGATGCCACCCTAGCAAAAGGCAGCAAGATCTCAGCGATCTATGGCGGGTCGGAAGTCATTTCGGAACGTCATCGCCATCGCTACGAGGTGAATGCCAAATATAGCGAGGCGATGGCCAGGGCCGGCCTCGTGTTCTCGGGCATGTCGCCCGATGGCCTTCTTCCGGAAATCGTCGAACGGCCGGATCATCCCTGGTTCGTCGGCGTGCAGTTCCACCCCGAATACAAGAGCAAGCCATTTGAACCGCACCCGCTGTTCGCCGGGTTTGTGGCTGCAGCCTTGCGCCAGTCCCGATTGGTCTGACCTGTAGCGATTGCGATGATTGCGTGGAAATGCAGATCAACGCATTGACTCGATCAAAACTGACGCGTTGAAAATAATGTAATAGCGATCTTTATCTTTTGCTAAATTCGCGTTATTGTGGCTGCTGGGATAAAGATGGGGGGCAGCGATCGACAATGGATCGCGAACCTACCCTGCAGTTTCGGATGTGATCGTCTTCTGCGACCCGGACGATCATATCTGGATAAGCGGCGCCTTGCGTCGTGGGGGTGGACCTGGTCTGCCCCCGAATCATTTGCAGTCCTGACCTCTTTCTGACTGTTCACGCGGCTGATTGCTAAGCTCTCATTGCCGATCGTCGGCCAACTTCATGCCTGTGCCGAAACGATTTATGCGCTGGATAATTGATCAGTTGAAGCGAAGGTGCCGGTGTGTGCCGCAAGGGAGTTTACAATAGTGCCGAAAAAGATAGATATCTACACGAAGATGGGCTGCGGCTACTGTGCTAGGGCCAGGCGCCTGCTCGACGGCAAAGGCGTCGATTACAATGAATTCGATATCACGATGGGCGGCCCAGAGCGCGAGGAGATGACGAGCCGCGCTCCGAACGCCCGTACGGTACCGCAGATCTTCATTGGTGATAAACATGTCGGCGGCTCTGACGATCTGATGGCGCTGGAGCGGGAAGGCAAGCTCGACGCGATGCTTCAGGGCTGACGAAGCGGATGGCGCGTGTTGCTCTTCTGCAGATGACCAGCGGGATCAATCCAAACCGCAACGCCGATACGATCGCTTCCGCTGTCGCAACTGCGGCTACCGGCGGGGCACAAATGCTTTTCACGCCTGAAATGTCTGGACTGCTCGATCAGGATCGCAAGCGCGCCGATCAGTCGATTGCTTCACAACAGGAAGACGCGGTTCTTCGAGATACTCGTGAAGCCGCACGGAATTACGGCATTTGGGTTGCGTTGGGGTCGCTCGCTGTTGCTGTCGGGGAGGGCAGGCGCGCCAACCGTGCCTTCGTCATCAACCCCGAAGGCGAAGTCGTCTGCACCTACGACAAGATGCATATGTTCGATGTGACGTTGGGCGAGGGTGACGATTGGCTCGAATCCGCAGCTTACGCGCCGGGCGACAGGGTCGCTGCGATAGAAACGCCGGTCGGACTTCTCGGCCTGAGCATCTGCTACGACATCCGTTTTCCGGCGCTCTATGACGTCCTCGGCCGTGCGGGATGTGAAGCAATCACAATACCTGCAGCCTTTACCGTACCGACTGGCCGCGCGCATTGGCATGTTCTGCAACGCGCCCGGGCGATCGAGAGCAGTGCTTTCGTCATTTCTGCAGCGCAGGTTGGCGAGCATGAGGACGGACGAAGAACATATGGCCATTCGCTGGTAATCGACCCTTGGGGGCGAGTGTTGCTTGATATGGGCGGCACAGAAACCGGCGTAGGTTTTGCGGAGGTTGATCTCACGATTGTGGAAGAAACCCGGCGCAAGTTGCCAAGCCTTGCAAATCGGCGCGATCTCGCCAACTGATTGCCGATGATCGTTTTCGACCTGATCTGCGCAGCGGGCCACACATTCGAAGGGTGGTTCGGCTCTTCCGCTCGGTTTGAGCAGCAATGCGAAGAAGGGCTGGTCGCCTGTCCGCATTGCGGCGCGACCGAAATCATCAAGGCACCCATGACGCCTGCCGTTGGTGCGAAGGGAAACAGGGGTTTGCCTGTCACCAGGCGGCACTCCGAAGGCCCGCAACGAAAGCCGATGGTCGGAGGGCAGGAAGCTCCTGAGGTCATCAAGGCCATGCAGGCGTTAGCCAAGGCCCAGGCGAAAGCACTCGAAGGCAGCACCTGGGTAGGTGATGCCTTTGCCGAAAAGTCTCGCGCGAGGCATTACGGCGAAACGGCGGAGGCCTCTGATGAAAAGCCCATTCACGGCCGCGCGACTGCAGAAGATGCCAAGGCGCTGCTGGACGAAGGTATCGCCATAGCGCCACTTCCATTCCCCGTCGCACCGCCAGACGAACTCAATTGATTGCCAGAACAGTTCTAAGTTCGTAAGCGAATTTGCGGAGCGCCCGTAGCTCAGTCGGATAGAGCACCAGATTCCTAATCTGGGGGCCACAGGTTCAAATCCTGTCGGGCGCACCAATTTTCACACCGTTGGCTGTGCAGAGCGCAGGTGCGGCTACCCGGCTTTGATGGTCACCAGGCTTCACTCCGGCAACTCAAGCGCTCGTGCGATCCGACAGGTAAATATCCCTATGACGCGTCTGGCACTTTGGTAGCACGGGCCGACTAGAGGAAATCATCTCCTCCTGTCCCTGGGGATTTCTTCGTTAGCATCGGCCGCTTGACTGTATCGCTCCTACCCCGACCCGGTTCAGTTAAGCGGCGCTCCCCCACAGCAGCGGTCACCCAGACAAGGGATCGATCCTGATAATGTATGTGGCCCAAAGATTATCCGGCCCGTCACGCTGTCGCGGGACGGGCCGGTTCTCCTCCCCAGGAGATCTGGTGGTGCCTGTCAGAGCCAGACCAAAGCGGCCTAGCGACAGGATCGTTCACTCGGCGGCGAACTGATTCATCGTGTTATGCTTGCCGCCCGCCTTCAACGCAGCTTCGCCGGCGAAATATTCCTTGTGGTCATCACCGAGGTCCGAGCCGGCCATATTCTGGTGCTTCACGCAAGCGATGCCCTGCCGGATCTCTTCACGTTGCACGTTCTTCACATAGCCGAGCATTGCCTGATCCCCAAAATATTCCTTGGCCAGATTGTCGGTGCTCAGCGCTGCCGTGTGATAGGTCGGCAAAGTGATGAGGTGATGAAAAATGCCTGCACGCTCTGCTGCATCTGCCTGGAAGGTGCGGATTCGCTCGTCGGCTTCCTTAGCAAGGTCAGTGCCGTCGTAATCGACGCTCATCAAGCGATCGCGATCGGATTTGGAAAGGTCCTTTCCTTCCTTCTCCCAGGCATCGTAAACCTGCTGGCGGAAGTTGAGCGTCCAGTTGAAGCTGGGCGAATTGTTGTAGACCAGCTTTGCGTTCGGCACCGTTTCGCGGATACGATCGACCATCGCGGCAATCTGTTCGACATGCGGCTTTTCGGTTTCGATCCACAGCAGGTCTGCGCCATTCTGCAAGGCGACGATGCAGTCGAGAACACAGCGGTCCTCGCCGGTGCCGGGGCGGAACTGGAACAGGTTGGAAGGCAGACGCTTCGGCTTCATCAGCTTGCCGTCGCGCGTGATGAGCACTTCGCCATGATCAAGGCTGGCAGGATCAACTTCCTCGCAATCGAGGAAGCTGTTGTACTGGTCGCCTATATCGCCCTTTTCATGCGTGACGGCGATCTGCTTCGTCAGCCCCGCGCCAAGAGAGTCGGTGCGTGCAACAATGACGCCGTCATCCACGCCGAGTTCCATGAAGGCGTAGCGAACGGCGCGAATTTTCGCGAGGAAATCCTCGTGCGGCACGGTAACCTTACCGTCCTGATGGCCGCACTGCTTTTCGTCCGAAACCTGATTTTCGATCTGAATGCAGCAGGCGCCTGCCTCGATCATTTTCTTGGACAAAAGATATGTCGCCTCGGCATTACCGAAACCGGCGTCGATGTCAGCGATGATCGGTACGACATGCGTCTGATGATTGTCGATGGCCTTGCGAATTTCCTGAGCCTTGACGTCATTGCCAGCTTCGGTCGCGTCGTCGAGTTCACGAAACAGCCCGCCCAGCTCGCGCGCGTCGGCTTGGCGCAGGAAGGTGTAGAGTTCCTCGATAAGGCCAGGAACGGTCGTCTTCTCATGCATCGACTGGTCGGGTAGCGGACCGAAATCGCTGCGCAGTGCGGCAACCATCCAGCCCGACAGATAGAGATAGCGACCCTTTGTGTCGCCGAAATGCTTCTTGATCGAAATCATTTTCTGCTGGCCGATGAAGCCATGCCAGCAGCCGAGCGATTGCGTATAATGTGACGTGTCGGCATCATAGGCGGCCATGTCGTCCCGCATGATCTTGGCCGTATAGCGCGCAATATCAAGGCCGGTCTGGAAGCGGTTCTGCAGCCGCATACGCGCGACATTTTCGGGTTCGATCCCGTCGAGGGTCAGACCCGATTGTTCAAAGGTCTTCCGCGCCTGTTCGATAGTCTGTTGATAGCTCATTTGTATTTCCCGTGTGGTCCGCACTCGGCGGAATGAGTTGCTGCCCTGTGTATGCGGCGCGAAGTCCGATCTGACGAGGGTTCGCGATGTGCCCTTGTCCAAATTGACAGAAACTCCTTGTCGAATTGTCGAATTGTGACAAGGTGACGGGATGGCTCAGTCAAATCCGCTTTATCTTGGTCCTCGCATACGCAGGATCCGCCGCGAAATTGGTCTTACGCAGTTGGAAATGGCGACAGACCTCGGTGTGTCCAGCAGCTATGTCGCCCTGCTGGAGCGCAACCAGCGCCCGGTGACCGCAGACATGTTGCTGAAACTGGCGAGGACCTACCGCCTCGACGTGACGGAACTTGGGGCGGAGGACAGCGCAGCCTATGCGGACCGCGTGGGGGAGGCGCTACGCGATCCGATCTTTGCGGACATTGATGTTCCGTCGCTCGAAGTCGCAGACCTCGCGACCAGTTTTCCTTCCGTTAGCGAAGCTTTTCTGCGCCTTCACAGCGCCTATACCCGGGAACAGCGCAGCCTTGCAGAACAGCGCCTTGCGCCCGGCAGCGGCATCGACGACGATCCGGTGGAGGCTACCCGCCGCTTTCTAGCTGCCAGCGGCAATTACTTTCCTGCTCTGGAGGCGAAAGCCTCGGTCCTCGCTGAAACCATCGGGAAGAAGGGCGGAGCGGCGGAATGGTTGCGGGCCGAGGCAGGTGTGCGTGTTCGCTTTCTGCCGGCAGATGTGATGATGGGCACAGTCCGCCGTTACGACCGGCATAATGAGCAATTGCTGATCGAAGATACGCTTGATGCAGCCGGGCGGCAGTTTCAGATCGCCATGCATATCGCTTACACATCCATGCGGCGTGAACTCGACGCTATCACGCAAGACGTCGATGCCAGTGATGAGACGACACTTGACCTGATCCGGCGAGCGCTGGCGTCATATGCGGCGGCTGCGCTGGTGATGCCTTATGTTGCATTTGTTGGGGCGGCCGAGAGGCGTGCCTACGACATTCTTGCGCTGAGCCGCGAATTTCGCTCCAGTTTCGAACAGGTCGCCCACCGTCTGACGACGCTGAACCGGCCAGACCAATCACGTATTCCTTTCTTCTTTGTCAGGCTGGATGAGGCAGGCAATGTATCGAAACGACTGGACGGTGTTAGCTTTCCCTTTGCAGCCTATGGGGGCGGCTGTCCCCTCTGGACCGTGCACACCGTTTTTCGCACGCCGCAAACGATAGTGACGCAGTGGCTACGGATGCCCGACGGTCAGGAATTCTTCTCAATTGCGCGGACCGTTAGATCGGGCGGAGGGCGCTTCGGCGAAGTGCCGATCTCGCGTGCGGTGGCTCTTGTCTGTTCGGCCGAAGATGCGGCGAGGACCGTGTATGGGGAAGCTGCACAGGCAAGCAGACCGCAGCCGACGCCCGTCGGCATTGCCTGCCGCCTGTGCAATCGCGAAGCCTGCCGGGCGAGGGCGGCACCGCCGCTTGGCCGCAAGATAATGGGCGACGATTATCGCCGGGGGGCTGCGCCCTTCACATTCGCAGACTGATCAATCCTCGGCCCGGCTCTTGATCGGCCCTTTGATCGGCAGGGCTTCCTTGAAGGTGTGGGTCACATAGGGGAACGGGATCTCGATCCCGGCATCATCCAGCGCTCGCTTGATCGCTCTCACGACAGCATCGCGGCTTTCGTGCATGTTGCGCGGGGTCGAACCTGCCCACCAGCGGACGTTGAAGTCGACCGAGCTTGAATTGAACTCCATCGCGAACACATCGATAGCCAGATCCTTGTCGACCTGTTCGACGCTCTCGACCGCCTTGCGGATGACGGCAGCGGCCTGATCCAGATCGGTGTCGTAGGAGACGCCGGCTATGACTTCGTGACGTCGTTTCGCATCATCGGTGAAGATCTCGACCGGGTTCTTGAACAGGATCGAATTGGGCACGATAGTCAGTTCGCCCGACAATTTGCGGACGTGCGTCTCGCGCAGGGTGATGTGCTCCACCTTTCCGGTGATGCCTTCACATTCGATCACATCACCGATCCGCATCTTCTCGCGCACCATAATGAGGACGCCGGCCAGGAAATTCTCAAAAATGTCCTGAAATGCGAACCCGATGGCTACAGCGCCAATGCCCAGGCCCGCGACGAGGCTGGCGGGCGTCAATCCTGGCATCAGGATCGTCAACGCGATCATCAGACCGAACAGCCAGATCGCCAGCTTGACCATAGTGTCGACCAGATTGCGCAGGCTCGGCCGCAGCCTGGTGCGCCCGATGAGCAGATTTGCTATGCGCAGCGCGAACTTGGCGGCGATCCAGGTGACGAGCAATACGGCGAATGCGATCGCGAGGTTTGGCAGCAGGGCAACCGCGCCCCGAGCCATCTCCTGAACTTCGTTTCGCAGCGTGCCGATGTAATTCATGCGCAATAGTCCTGATGATCGCTTCTATCCGCCCGTCTATGGCCCGCAGGCGCGGATGGCAAACCGGCAGGCGGGTGCCGACTGCGTCGAAATGTCATGGCTCAAGAAAAAGGCCACTGCTTCGAATACGAAGCAGTGGCCTGTTCTGGTATTTAAGACGGCGTTTACTGATTTGCCTTGTGCAACCAGTCGGCGTGGCGCGGTGCCTTCTTGGTCTGGCTCCATTCTTCCAGCATCGGCATCGCGACCCGCTTCAGTTCGGCATATTGTTCATCCGTTCCAATGTCGGCGGCGAGTTCCACCCGGTGCCCGTTGGGATCGAAAAAATAGATCGACTTGAAGATGCCGTGATGCGTCGGGCCGAGCACTTCGATCCCTTCATCCTCGACATGTGCCTTGGCTGCGAGAAGCGCCTCTTCCGATTCGACCTTGAAGGCGAGGTGCTGAACCCATTTCGGTGTATTCTCGTCCCGGCCCATGTCTTTCTGGGTAGGGAGCTCGAAGAAGGCCAGGATGTTGCCGTTACCGGCGTCCAGGAATACATGCATGTACGGATCGTGTTCGCCGGTCGACGGCACCTTATCTTCCGAGAATGCGGAGGTATATTCCATACCCAGCACGCGCTGATACCACTCGACCGTCTCTTTCGCATCCTTGCACCGATAGGCTGCATGATGAACGCCGCCGAGCTTGATGGGGTGGGTCATTTCAGGGTTCATGAAGCATCTCCCTTCACGATCTCGGCCTGCTTTTCGCCGGCATCGGTTTTCAGCGCTCCGCGCTTCATCTGATCGGCTTCGATGGACTTGAACAAGGCCGTGAAGTTGCCTTCGCCGAACCCTTCGTCCTTCTTGCGCTGAATGAATTCAAAGAAGACAGGCCCGATAACCGTCTGGCCGAAGATCTGCAGCAGCAATCGCGGGTCGCCGTCCTCTGTCGAACCATCGACCAGAATGCCGCGCGATTTCAGTTCCTCGACCGGTTCGCCATGGCCGGGCAAACGATCGTCGAGCATCTCGTAATAGGTCGCAGGCGGGCTGGACGCGAAGGGCGTGCCTGCTTCCTTCAGCCTGTCCCAGCTGCGGTACAGATCGTCACTTGCAAGCGCGATGTGCTGGATGCCTTCACCATTGTATTCGCGCAGATATTCCTCGATCTGGCCGCCGCCGCCCGAACCTTCCTCGTTCAGCGGGATGCGGATCTTGCCGTCAGGCGCCGTCATCGCCTTGCTGGTCAGACCCGTATATTCACCCTTGATGTCGAAATAGCGGATCTCGCGGAAATTGAAGATGCGCTCGTAGAAATCGGCCCAATGCGCCATGCGCCCGCCATAGACATTGTGCGTGAGGTGATCGATCACCTTCATGCCTGCGCCCGCAGGCCAGCGCTCGACACCGTCTTCATACTGGAAGTCGATGTCGTAAATGGAAAGGCCTTCGCCGCCTTCGTCTGCGTAGCGGTCGATCAGGTAAATGAGCGAATGCCCGATGCCGCGAATGGCAGGAATGTTCAGTTCCATCGGGCCGGTTTCCGTGTGTACCGGTTCGGCACCGCGCTTCTGCGCCTCGGCATAGGCGGCGGCGGCGTCCTTGACGCGAAAACCCATCCCGCAGGCGGACGGACCGTGCTCGGCAGCGAAATAGGCTGCGGGGCTGCGCGGTTCGTAATTGGCGATCAGATTGATGCCGCCCTGACGCCACAATTGGACGTCCTTGGACCTGTGTCGGGCGACCATCGTGAAGCCCATCTTTTCAAACACTGGCTCCAGCACGCCCTTCTTCGGCGCGGAGAATTCGACGAATTCGAAGCCGTCGAGCCCCAGAGGATTTTCGAAGAGATCTGCCATGAACTGCCCACCTGTAACTGGTTACTATTGCAACCAATATGGGGAAATGCGCCGGAAATGCAAGGTGATCGGTCGCAAGGCTCTGGCGCTTCATCGTCCTGGCGCTCTATGATCAGGACGTCGATCCCACAAATTGCTTGCCAGTATGGCTGCTTTGTGATTCACCTGAATTGTGAAACGCCGCAGCCACAAAATCAGCCTGCCGAAGGAGCAATGGACGCAAGGCCTCGCGCTTTTTGTCCTGCTGGTGCTGGGTGGATTGGCGATTGCCGGGCCGAGTGGACTTCTTGCGTGGAGCGAGCATCTGCAATTGCTCGATCAAAGGCAGGCGCAGATCGCCGAAATAACCGAACGGCGTGATACTTTGCAGAACCGGGTCGCGCTGCTGAACCCGGACAGGGCCGATCCCGATCTTGTCGGAGAATTGCTGCGGGAGAAGTTGAACGTGGCGCATCCCGATGAAGTGCTGATCACGCTGGACGATACAGCGCCCTGACGAAGCCGGCAGAGGATGTGGCCGCTGCGATCAGGCTGCATCGGCGGTCCTTACGATAAATCAGCCGAAAACTTGGCGCTTGGCCGTTGCGCGCAGGACCGATTGCCTCCTATAGCCGTAGCGTAATTGCCGGGCGACACAGCCTGGCCGATCCGCCGGTTCGCAGATGAACAATCTCGAGACGGCCATGCGCAAGGCAGGAACTACGCAGCGATGACAGACGGCCCCACCGAGACCGAAGCCCGATCCGGTTCCGAAGACATGCCCCTCAGGTCTTTGCAGAACGCCCATGACGAGAGCCCCCGCTACTATGCGAGCGACGACGAACTGCTCGAGTTCTACCGGCAGATGCTGCTTATTCGCCGGTTTGAGGAAAAGGCGGGGCAGCTATACGGATTGGGCCTGATCGGCGGTTTCTGCCACCTCTATATCGGGCAGGAAGCAGTCGCGATCGGTCTGCAAAGCGCGCTCGACAATGACAAGGACAGCGTGATCACGGGCTATCGCGATCATGGGCACATGCTGGCCTATGGTATCGACCCCAACGTCATCATGGCGGAACTGACCGGTCGGCAGGCCGGGATTTCCAAGGGGAAGGGCGGGTCGATGCACATGTTTTCGACCGAGCATAAGTTCTATGGCGGCCACGGCATCGTTGGTGCCCAGGTGGCTCTGGGCGGCGGGCTGGCACTTGCGCACCAATATCGCGAAGATGGGGGCATCTGCCTCGCCTATTTCGGCGACGGCGCCGCGAACCAGGGCCAGGTCTACGAGACGTTCAACATGGCATCCCTGTGGAAGCTGCCCATCGTGTTCGTGGTCGAGAATAATCAATATGCGATGGGCACCAGCACGGCGCGTTCCAGCGCAGAGACGGAATTCTACAAGCGCGGCACCGCTTTCCGCATTCCCGGAATGGATGTGAACGGCATGGACGTACTCGAAGTGCGGAACGCTGCCGAGATCGCGCTGGCGCATGTTCGCGGGGGCAACGGTCCGGTGTTGATGGAATTGAATACCTACCGTTATCGCGGTCATTCGATGTCCGACCCGGCCAAGTACCGCACCCGTGACGAGGTGCAGGGTCAGCGCGAACATAACGATCCGATCGAGAAAGCGAAGAAGGAGCTGATTGAGCGCGGCCGTAGCGAGGATGATTTGAGGGCGATCGACAAGGAAATCCGGGCCCGTGTTGCAGAAGCTGCCGATTTCGCCGAAAGCTCTCCCGAACCGGAGCCCAGCGAATTGCACACTGATGTTCTGGTCGGTACCTACTGATGGCGGCCCACGAGACCAGGTGCGATGAACCATCCTGACCCCGCCTTCGATACTTCCGCCGCCAGCATTACGAGCGGTTTTCCATTACAACACCAGCATACCAGGGCCTTCTGATGGCAATCGAAATTAAAATGCCTGCTCTTTCGCCGACCATGGAGGAAGGGACCCTTGCGAAATGGCTCGTGAAGGAAGGCGATACGATCGCGCCCGGTGACATCATCGCCGAGATCGAGACGGACAAGGCGACGATGGAAGTCGAGACGATCGACGAAGGCACGGTCGGGAAGATCCTTGTCGGAGAGGGTACCGACAATGTGAAAGTCGGAACGGTAATCGCCATGCTCGCGGGCGAGGGCGAAGATGTCTCGGACATGGATACGGCAGACGCCGGCAAGAAACCTGCACCGGCACCGGCAAAGGATGTAGTCGGCGAAGGCAAGGACGTGGGGCGTAAAGAGGGCAACGCCGACATGACCGCGCCTCAGAAGCGCAGCGAGCCGGTTACCGATCCCGAGATTCCGCCGGGTACCAACATGGCGACAGTCAGCGTACGCGAGGCGCTGCGCGACGCCATGGCCGAGGAAATGCGGCGCGACGACCGCGTGTTCATCATGGGCGAGGAAGTTGCCCAATATCAAGGTGCCTACAAAGTGACGCAGGGCCTGCTGGACGAATTCGGTCCGAAGCGGGTCATCGACACGCCCATCACCGAATATGGTTTTGCAGGCATCGGATGCGGGGCTGCCATGGGCGGGTTGCGCCCGATCGTCGAGTTCATGACCTTCAACTTCGCGATGCAGGCGATCGACCACATCGTGAACAGCGCCGCAAAGACGAACTACATGTCCGGTGGTCAGATGCGCTGCCCGGTTGTCTTCCGCGGTCCGAATGGAGCAGCGAGCCGCGTGGGGGCACAGCATAGCCAGAATTACGGCCCCTGGTACGCAAGCGTGCCGGGCCTGATCGTCATTGCGCCGTATGATTCATCCGATGCCAAGGGCCTCATGAAGGCGGCAATCCGCTGCGAGGCTCCCGTGGTTTTCCTGGAAAACGAACTGGTTTACGGGCGTAATTTCGAATTGCCCGAACTTGACGACCATGTCCTGCCGATCGGGAAGGCGCGCATCGTTCGCGAAGGTAGCGACGTCACCATCGTCACCTATTCCATCGGCGTCGGCCTTGCTCTCGAAGCCGCGGAAGCTCTTGCAGAAGATGGGATCGATGCCGAGATTATCGACCTTCGTACCTTGCGCCCACTCGACCGGCAGGCGGTTCTCGACAGCCTGGCGAAAACCAACCGCGTCATCGTGGCCGAAGAAGGCTGGCCGACCTGCTCCATCGCGTCTGAAATCGTGGCCATCTGCATGGAGGATGGTTTCGACCATCTCGATGCACCTGTGCTGCGCGTGTGCAACGAAGACGTGCCGCTTCCCTATGCGGCCAATCTGGAGAAGCTGGCGCTGCTCGACAGCGAGGCGATCGTCGCAGCAGCGAAGCGGGTCTGCTACAAGGATTGACCCTGTCTATCCTGGCGTTGCGGAGCCTAGCTGAAATCGTCGAAAGCCGTGCAGTTCATGACCGGATCGGGTTGTGAAATGTCGCGCTGATATATCTGCGACAGGTCACGGTTGTCGCGCACGTTGAAGGCAGCAGTGGCTGTTATAGTGCCGATGCTGGAAGAATGTGTCGAGATCAGCGGCTGATACTCATACGCAACCTCGACAAACATTACTTCTTCGCCGGGGAAGGCGATGATTTCCGCGCCTTCCGGACCCATGCCTGGAAATCCGCCGTGCGCGCCGTCGCCTTCGTCGCCGTATGATGATTGATGTTCGAGCTTCCCCTTGCAGCGCTGCCAGCGGATGTACTGGTCGCCCGTTGTCTTGGGAACGACCTCGAGGCTCGAAAGGATGACACGCCCGTTCTCATAAAGATCGGCGGCATTACCCCCTTGAAACTGCCCGCCTAGCAGAACATCGTTCAGGTCGCTCTCGTAGATCTTCGTCGCGCCTAGCAACGAACGTTCGCCGATGCGCGAAGCATTATCGGCGAGCATGACCGCGATCTGGTTGATACGCATCTGCATAATCGCCTGGTTCGCAGATTCCACCCCCCACAGACTGGCCGTTATCAGCAGAGGCGCACCCAGCGCGAACTCCATCATCGCCAGACCCGACCGGGACCGGACCAGCCGGCGCAGCAGGCCTTGCAGGGGAAAAGCACAAGAGCGGCCGATCACGCGCAGTGGCCCACGCCGGATTTGTCAGCCTGTTCGCCGTAGGGCTGGTTTCGCAATACGGTGCTGGCCGATGTCGCAACATCGGGAAGACCGATCAGCCCGCCTGCTCCGAACGCCCGCCGGTAGGTCACGTTGACGACGTAGAGCACCGCATCGCGGGCGCTGCCGAACCCGGCGGATCCGCGGTCCTCATCCAAAAACCGTTGCCGTTCGCATCCTCGAAAGGTTCGCCATCATTGCAAACACCTTTGTCGTCGACATCGGTAAAATCATCAGGCTGGGCGATGTCGGAGAAGTTCGCGTAGGAAGATCGTGAAATCTCAAGCTCGGCATCCGCCACGATCCGGTGCACGGCATCGCGGACCGCCCTGTCAAGATCCTCGTGCCGGAACTCGGCCCCCTCGACCGTGGAAAGGCCAGCGACATGCTGAACCGCACCCTGCAATTGAGCCTGCGCATAATAATTGTAACTCATGTCGAGCACGCCCGCCAAGGTCATCAGAAGGACCGGGGCAATCATCGCGAACTCCACCACTGCCGATCCGTTCTGATCGCCGCAGAAAGTCTGCAACCTGCTCATTCCAGGATCCTCAGCTGGCTCATGTTTTTGGCAATTGTCGCAAAGGTCACGTTGAGCTGGTCGGCATCCTCGGCTTCGAAATGCTGGCCTTCGCCCGCGCAGTTTTTCATCACGGGTGTGAGTTCCGTGCCGAAGCCGATGATCCAGATCGTGACATTCCGCTTCCGCACCTCGCTGCAGGCGAAGGCGAAGCGGCGCTCGACCGTTTCGTTCAGTGTCAGCTTGGACTTGGGACTCCAGCGGCGTTGATCGACCGGCTCCATTCCGTAGCTTGAATAGCTTACGTCCAGGGTGGCGGTCTGACCGTCGGTCAGGAAGATGAGGTGGCGGTTTACATGTCCATTGGTGCCATCGGCATTCTCGGCGGCGAACAGCCCGGTTGGCGATATCAGCCGGCCGCCCCAGATCATGCCGATGTCGTGATAAGTGCTTCCGGTTGCTGCAAGCCCGTCGAGATAGTCGGAAAGTTCTTCCTCGCCCAGCGGCGTCAGTTTCATCGCCGGCGCGGGGCATGCGGCCGACCCGAGCTTGGCCGGCGCGATAAAGTCTTTCGAGCTTTCCACTTTCTTCGGATTGAACTTGCCGTTCCCGTTCCGTTCCATCTCCCTAGCATAGATGATGGAGGGGTACATCGGGCGCCACTGCGTCTCTGGCTGGCCCTGCAGAGGCACACGATCTATGTCGAGGTCGAGCGCCCGCCCGAGATTGACATTGTCATAGTTGCCGATCTCGTAAGTTTCGCGGTCTTCCATACAGCCCAGGGTTTCCTCTCGCCAATTGAACACATCGCGGGGAAGTTGATCGTAGAGAAACTTCGTAGAGCTCCCGAAACGGGGTTCGGTGGTCGCGGTATAGGTGTCCACATATTTGACATAGCGCGTTCGAGAAACCTCGCAGGCAGAGCCTTTCACCCGCACGGAGTAGGTGTCGCCATCCCGCGTTCGCTTATAAGTCGTGATGGTCCGTTTACCTTCTGGCGGGCCTGCGAAGGGTTCGTCCATTTGCGACGTTTTCTTGGTTTGCGTCTTCAGGGTGTTGGGGGGGCGCGTCGGACAGTAATAGCCCTTCAGCTCGTCGAAGGACGCCGCATAGGTTTCGCTGATGCTCGTTCCCTGCGTTCCGCTGACCGGTGTCACGGCAGAGTAATAGGTCGCGTTGCTAGTGGTCGAACCGGTTTCGACAATTTCGCGGGACTGATAGGCCCATTCGTCGCCAACCCATTCATCGCGCAACAAGTGGCCGACATTCACGTTGGTCGAGTAAGGCACGAAACCGTAACGCATCCGTGTACCCGCCATGGCTGCTTGCTGCAGCTGGGCATGGAAGGAGAGGATTGTCGCGCGCATCGTATCAATACGTGACTGCGCGTCACCCGGGTTGGTTTCCGCCATGGAGCCCGTGACGTCCAGAACCATCATCACGTCGGTGTTGTTGAAACTCAACTGTGCGAGGCAATTGACCTTGATCGGGATGTTTTCAAACCCGAACATGTGCATGATGGTCGTGGGCATGACGACCTCGGCCTGCCCCGCGATGGAATAATCTTCGCCGAGTTCCATTTCGAAATTCCGTTCGGACGTGCCATAGGCACCGTCACGGAAGTTCACTTTGAAGAACCGTTGTCCCACATCGGCGACACCGTCGGGGAGCAGTCCGGTGACGGACGCCTCCGAACCCAACCTCTTTCGCGCTGCAAGCACGCCTGAATCGCAGGCTTGCTGCAGCCTTGCCTCCGACAGATAGGCGCGGCTCATGTCCACGCCGCCGCTGACCATCGCGAGCAAGGGAAACATGGCCGTCGCTATCAGCGCCAGGGCGTTGCCGGATGTGTCCCGCGCCAGACTGCCAATCAATGTGCGGCTTATCTGCTTGCCCTCGTCGACCATCTGCGCATCCTGGCATGGCAGCCCTGTAAACATCGTAAATTTACAGGGTCAACATCTTCATCACATCAGGAGCGGAGAAGCCCTGAAGCACCTTCGTCGTATCACGGCGCAGGGGCGCTAAGGGTCGTGAGAAAGATGGGACGAGAATAGGTCATCGGCTGATCGCCTATGCCGATTACCTGCAGGAAGCTCGGCATTGTGTAGGCGAGTGTCAGGCGCTTTTCCTGAGCGCCTTCGATCCTGCTCGTAACATCTGTAACCGTCGCAGAAAGCCGGTTGCTATTGAGGGAATAGGGAACATTGAAGGCAATCGAATGAACCCGGCCGACGATCTGTTCATTCGTTAGCAGAAGGCTCTTCTGATAATCGACAGCTACACTGCGAGCAGTGTCGCTAGCGATGGATTTCAGCGCGCTGGAATTCTGCATCTGCAAACCCACATGCAGAACGCCCAGCAGCATGGCGATAATGACGGGCGCCAGCAGCGCGAATTCAACGAGGGTACCGCCCCTGCGGTCGCACAATAGTCGATGCATCCACCGCACGATCGGGCGCCCTGAGAGTGCCGCGCTCATTCGACCTGCACCGAACGTTCGATGTTGAAATCGACAGGGCTTCCAACTCCGAAGCTGGTCCATGTGGGCGTATAACGATCTCGCAGATTTAATATCAGCATTTCCGAAACAAGGTCGTCCGTCGCACAGCTGCTTCGGCTTGCGTAAGTCACGGTTTCCGTATTGCAGCGGAAACGGGTTTCGATCTGCACCTTGTCAGCAGCCTCGGCACCGGCGATGTTCAGTGAAGCAGCGATGACCTGTTCCATTTTCGACGTATCCTTCACACCGCCATCGGCGAAGGTGAGCATGATCATCTCGCTTTCAGCAGCCCCGCTTTCCAGAACCTGATAGCGCGAAGCGATGCTCCCGATTTCGAACGCACCCAGCGCGAGCAGGGCAAGGACCGGCGCAACGATGGCCGTTTCGATGATCACCGTTCCGCTACTGTTGCGAAGAAGCCGGTTTGAGATCCGCTGTATCATGCGACCAGCCTCACTCCGCCCTTGACGTAACCGCCGCTCAGCGATTCATCGGTCGGGCAGAAGGTGGACAATTCCGCGCCGCCGCCGACTTCCACCCTGCTCGCCGAGATCAAGAGGCAATTGCCCGAAACCTGCGCACCGCCGTTGATGCGGATGGTGTTCGCCGGCGTGTAGATCAGCCCCTCGATCGCGCCCTTCGTATTGCCGTTGATGACGTGCTTCTGGTTCTCTCCGCCGATCTTGCTGTTCTTGTCTTCGAAGATCAGCACTCCGGCGTAGCGATCGGCGTAGGGCTCGTTGGGAGTGGTCAGGAACTGCGAGGAGGTCATCGGAGTGAGGGAAATCGGCGACTCTACCAGATTGCCGGTGTTGCCCGTTCCGCCAAGCTTCAGCTGCGCGCCATTCTTCAGGATGAACATGACACCGGTGCCCGTAATCGGATAATTGGTGCTGAGGTCCAGAACGCCGCCATCGATGACATAGGTGCCTGGCTTCATTGTCACCTGGCACTTGGCCACGAAGCCTGAATAAACGCCTGGCACTGGATTTGCGGTCTTGTTCTTGCCTGTGCTGCAATCAAGTGAGCGCTTGGTAGTGTCCTCCGGCTGCGGCGTGGGCAAGTCCTTATATTCGTCCACCAGCCCCGAAACGCCGGGGGTGACCGGAAGGCCGTCCGGTGCCTTGATGTCGCCGCACGCGGTGATGGAGTTGACATCCACCTCGGCGTTTTCAGCAATCTCGATCGCATATCCCGTGCCGATCTCATCCGTCACCTTGTGCTTGCGGCAGGACAGGGCAGCCAGGCCGCACTTGGCGTTCACCTTGGCGCCATTGTCGACCGAGATGCCGGTACCGTCCTCGCTCAACGCCTTGACGCAGGCTGCGAATGAATCGCCCTTACGCCATGTCGCCTGCGCCGCTGCCTCTACCAGCAAAGGAGAGTCGGTGAGGAAGCTGCTGAAGGGCAGCCGACGCGTTGCGGAAATGCGAACCACGACGGAATTGCCGGTCCCGCCGCCATAATCGGCAAGTTGCACGGTCGGATCGCCTGCGAAGTCTTCCGTTACGCCCATATTGGCCGAAAATTCCTGCAGGGCGCGGTCATCATAAAGCGCCTCACGATCCGAGGCGAGGGCGAAGGCGCCGGCGATTGCGGCCTGGTCGACCGCGTGCTGCAACTCACGTTTCCAGAGATAATATTGGGAAAAATCGGTTGCCAGACCCGCCCCACCGATGAGCGCGGGCATCCCTACGGCCATCAGCAATGTAGCATTGCCGCCACGGCTCTTCGCCAAATTGGCGAGGATCTTGCGAAAAGTCCCCATATATCGCCCCCCGAATTCCGGTGTGTAACGCCTTAACGAACTCCTCCTCGCAGCATTTGGTAATCAGGACGCGAAGACACGTGGTTAATGGGTGGTGAGTCCCGCTTTCGCAGCTGAGGAAAGCGCCATGCAAAGATTGACACTACCGTGAGCGGGTGGCGAATGGCGCCATGCTTTCCGAACAGCTCGATTCTCTTCCCCTGGCATATCGGCTGGCGCTTTCGTACGCACCGAAGGGCGCTCGGGATCCGACTTTGACGCTGATGCTTCTCGATCTGCGTCTCGCCGAAACTCTGCGCAAGCATGGCGAACCCCTGATCGCCCAGATAAAGCTCGCCTGGTGGCGCGATCGCTTGGGCGAAAATCCATCCGGCTGGCCCAAGGGAGAGCCGCTGCTGGAGCGGCTGGGGAACTGGCCCGGCTCTACAAGCGGGCTGAGCGCGATGGTAGATGGCTGGGAAGTGCTAGTCTCCGATGATCTGACCCCACCTGCCATCATGGCCTATGCCGATGGCAGGGCCGCGGGGTGGGTGACGCTCGCAACCGCTCTCGCCCAGGATGGCTTCGTGGGGAATACCACGGCTGCCGCTCGAAATTGGGTGCTTGGCGACCTTGCCATGCACTTGCATGATGGTGAGGAGCGCGCCGCGGTCCAAACTGCAGTTGCTACTTCCTCGAGCGGCGGCACGCTACCCCGCGCCATGCGTCCACTGGCGATTCTGCGCGGATTGAGTCAGAGGGCCTTGCGGCGCGGTGATGCCGAATTACTGCCGGACGCAGGTGCCTTCGGTCTCGCGCTGCGGATCGGGATTGCTGGTCGCTAAGAGCCTTTGTGACGAAAGTTGGAATAATGAACCGCATGGTCTTGGGCGACGTTCTTGCCTTGCTGATGGTCGGCATAGGCCTGTTCTGGTGGCAGGGCAGGGCGCAGGTCGAAGAAGGTGCACCGCCTCCCGAACCGGCTACCGTTCAGCCCCCGGACGACGAATTGCCGGAAGCTGACGTGACCGGGTTGCGCGGCCCGGCCCTGCCGGAAGTGACCGAACTCTCGCGCGAGCAAAAACGATTTTTTCGTTACGACCGCAACCGCGATCTGAAGATCACGCGGTCGGAAATGCTGTCGAGCCGCACCGCCGCCTTCCGCAAGCTGGACAGGGACGGCAACAATCTGCTCACATTCGAGGAATGGGCAGTAACCACGGTCGACAAGTTCGAAGGGGCGGATGGCGATGGGAACCGTGAACTAAGCCCGGATGAATTCGCAACTACCGCTCCCAAGCGAAGGGCCAAACCGGCTTGTCGCTGCTGAATGTAATTGCCTGCCCAAGCCAGGAACCTGCTCAGGCGGGCACCGGCTCCCCCTCTGTTAGCCAGGCACCGAACTCCGCCTTCGCCCGGGTCGTGTATGCTTCCTTGCGCTGCTTCTTCTTCACATCGTGCAGCGGCGGAAACAGGCCAAAATTGACATTCATCGGCTGATAGGTCTCTGCTTCGGCATCACCGGTGATGTGGCTGAGCAACGCACCCATGGCACTGGTCGGCGGCGGAGCGATCCATGTTTCACCTGCCAGTTCTGCTGCCGCCATCAGCCCGACCAGCAATCCGATCGCGCTGCTTTCGACATAACCTTCACAGCCGGTAATCTGCCCGGCGAAGCGGATGTGACCAGCCTCTCTCAGGCGCAACTGCCGGTCGAGCACGAGAGGCGCGTTGAGAAACGTGTTGCGATGCAGACCGCCCAGCCGCGCGAATTCGGCGTTCTGCAATCCCGGGATCGTGCGGAAAAGTTCCACTTGTGCGCCGTGCTTCAGCTTGGTCTGGAAGCCGACCATGTTCCACAACGTGCCGAGGCGGTTGTCCTGCCGAAGCTGGACGACGGCGTACGGCCAGCGGCCCGTCCGCGGATCATCCAAGCCGACGGGCTTCATGGGGCCGAAGCGTAATGTGTCGACGCCGCGGGAAGCCATCACCTCGACCGGCATGCAGCCTTCGAAATAGGGCGTGTTTGCTTCCCATTCCTTGAAGACGGTTTTCTCGCCCTCCAGCAAGCCTTGGTGGAAGGCGAGATATTCGTCCTTATTCATCGGGCAGTTGATGTAATCCTTGCCCGCTTCCTCCTGCTCGCCCTCGAAGCTTGAATTCTTGTCCCAGCGCGACTGGAACCAGCAGATGTCCATGTCGATGGATTCGCGGTGGACGATGGGGGCGATGGCATCGAAGAAGGCGAGGCTGTCCTGGCCCGTGGCCCGGCCGATGCTGCCGGCGAGGGATGCTGCCGTCAGCGGCCCTGTGGCGATGATGGTCGGTCCGGCATCGGGCAGGTTGTCGATGCGTTCCCGTACGATAGTGATGTTGTCGTGACCGGCGAGGCGGCGTTCCACTTCAGCCGAAAAGGCATCACGGTCGACTGCCATGGCGGAACCGGCCGGAACGCGCGCCACCTCCCCCGCTGCCATGATGAGCGAATCGAGCCGCCGCATCTCGTGGTGGAGGAGGCCGACCGCATTTTTCTCGTCATCATCCGACCGGAAGGAATTGGAGCAGACAAGTTCGGCCAAACCGTCGGTGTGGTGAGCAGGCGTGCGGTCGCCCCCGCCGCGCATTTCGGACAGGCGTACGCGATAGCTGCGCCTGGCCAGCTGCCATGCGGCTTCGCTTCCGGCAAGGCCGCCGCCGATGATGTGGATGTCATGCGTCATGTCCACGCGTCTAGTCCTTGCGCCCCATCCTGTTCAAGGCCAAGCATCGCAAGCAGATTTGGATTGAGGGCCTGAGGCGAAATGCGAAGAACATTGGCGGACCACCGGCCCTGGCTTTTGCTGAGCATAAGTGCTGCCATAGCGTATTTTCTCCTGATGGATGGGCGACTTGGTGGCCTGTTTCTCATTATCATCAAGGGGCTGGCTGCCGGGTCGCTAGCGGTCTACGCTGCACGCAAGAGCCATCTGCCCGATGCCCGTTTGCTCGCGCTGGTGATGGCGCTCTCGGCCGTGGCCGACATGACGCTGGAGCTGTATTTCGGTGCGGGGGGAGGGCTGTTCTTCGCAGCCCATGTCGCCGCGTTGGCGCTGTATTTGCGCAATCTGCGTCACCAGCTCGCTTTCAGCCAGAAACTCGCAGCTGTCGGCCTCCTGATCTTCACACCGATGATCGCGTGGCTGTTAACGCTTTCCACAACCATCGCCATCTACGCGCTTGTGCTCGGCGGCATGGCCGGTGCGGCCTGGATGAGCCGATTCCCGCGTTATCGAACGGGCACGGGCGCAGTCCTGATTGTCATATCCAACCTCCTGATTTTCGCCCGGGTCGGCGGAGATCTGGACGTAGGCCTGACCGACTGGCTGACGTGGCCGTTTTACTATTCCGGGCAGTTCCTGATCGCCACCGGGGTCATTCAGACACTCCGCCGTGAAGCCCCTGCGAGGCGATAAATGCCGGGGGCGGGGCGCAGCTCCCCGCCTCCGGCCAATTCGTGCAGAACTATTCCGGCGCTTCGTCTTCATCGAGATTGTCGTCCCGATCCACCGTCGTGTGCGGGGCGGTTACGTTGGTTTGCCGGCCGACGATCTCCTCGATGATGGCCTCTTCCGCTTCGTTTTCAGGTGTTTCATCATCGTCGAGGCGAACGGCGCTGACGATGTGTTCGCCCTTGCCGACGTTGAACAGGCGCACGCCCGAGCTTGCCCGGCCGATGACCCGCAAACTGTCGAGGCCAATGCGAATGAGCTTCGCCTGATCGGTCACCAGCATCAGCTGGTGATCCTTGGTCGCGGCAAAGCTCGCAACCACGGGCCCGTTGCGTTCAATATTGTCGATGTTAGTGACGCCCTGGCCTCCGCGACCCGATCGGCGGTATTCATAGGCAGACGACATCTTGCCGTAGCCATTGGCGCAAATGGTCAGGATGAACTCCTCCTTCTCCGCCATGTCGCTATGCTCTTCGGACAGGGAGTCGCCGCCACCATCGGACTTCCAGGGCGCTACGCGCAGGTAGGCGTCGCGTTCCTCTGGCGAGGCGGAGCCGCCATGCAGGATTGAAAGCGAAACAACCTCGTCATCGTCACGCAGGCGCATGCCGCGCACACCGGTCGATGTGCGGCTGCGAAATTCGCGAACATCTTCGGCGTCGAAGCGAATCGCCCGGCCAAGGCGCGTCGCCAGCAAGACATCATCGCCCGATTCCAGCAGCGCCACGCCGATCAGGCGGTCGTTGCTGTCATCATCGAAGCGCATGGCGAATTTGCCGTTGCTGGGAATGTTGGTGAATGCGTCCATGCCGTTGCGCCGCACGTTCCCGCGCGCGGTGGCGAAAACGACGTTAAGGCTGCCCCAGCTCTCCTCATCCTCGGGCAGGGGCAGAACCGTACGGATAGTCTCCCCCTCTTCCAGAGAAGGCAGTAGATTGACGATGGGGCGGCCTCGCGTCGTCGGCGTGCCTTCCGGCAGTTTCCAGACCTTGAGGCGATAGACCTTACCCTTGTTCGAGAAGAACAGGACAGGATTATGCGTGCTGGTCACGAACATCTCGCTGACCGCGTCCTCTTCCTTCGTTGCCATGCCGGCGCGGCCCTTGCCGCCACGGTTCTGGGCGCGGAAGGTCGAAAGCGGGGTCCGCTTAATGTAACCGTCCAGCGTGACGGTAACGACCATCTCGTCGCGTTCGATCAGATCTTCATCGTCAAGCCCGTCCCAGGCAGGTGCGATCTGCGACAGGCGAGGGGTTGCATAGGTGTCGCGCACTTCCTGCAACTCGCCGCGCATGACCTCATACAGCTTGCGCCGGTCGGCAAGGATCTCGAGATAACCCGCGATCTGGTCGGAAAGCTCCTTCAGTTCTTCGCCGATCTCGTCACGGCCGAGTGCGGTCAGGCGATGCAGGCGAAGGTCGAGGATGGCCTTCACTTGCCGCTGCGAAAGACGATAGGTGCCACCTTCCTGCTCGCTGTCAGGCTCGATCGCTTCGACCAGACGGATATATTGCGCGATGTCGCCGATGGGCCAGTCGCGCGTCAGCAGCGCGGCGCGTGCAGCAGCCGGGTTCGAGGCTCCGCGAATAATCGCGACCACTTCATCGAGATTGGATACAGCGACCACGAGGCCAAGCAAAATGTGTGCCCGGTCGCGCGCCTTGTTCAGTTCGAACTTCGTGCGGCGGGTGATGACCTGCTCGCGGAAAGCAATGAAGGACGCGATGATATCGCGCAGCGACAGCGTCTCGGGGCGTCCGCCGCGGATGGCCAGCATGTTGGCGGGGAAGCTGGACTGGGCCGGCGTGTGCCGCCAGATCTGGTTGAGCACCACCTCTGGCGTAGCATCGCGCTTCAGGTCGACGACGACGCGAACGCCCATGCGGCTCGACTCGTCGCGGATATCCGCCACGCCCTCGATCCGCTTTTCCTTGGCGGCTTCGGCTATCTTTTCCACCAGGCTGTTCTTGCCGACCTGGAACGGGATCGAAGTGAAGATGATGGCACGACGACCTTCGCCGCGTCCGCCTTTCCCTTCCTCGATCTCGTGCCGGGCACGCATGAGGATGGAACCGCGGCCCGTCATGTAAGCGGACCGCGCGCCAGCGGTGCCAAGGATCAGCGGTGCGGTCGGAAAATCCGGCCCGGGAATGATGGCGAAAAGTTCTTCCGAGGTGATCCCGGGATTGTCCATGAAGGCAAAACAGCCGTCGATGACCTCGCCCAGATTGTGCGGCGGCACGTTGGTGGCCATGCCGACCGCGATCCCGCCTGCGCCATTGACGAGCAGATTGGGGAAGCGGGCGGGCAGTACCGTCGGCTCACGCCGCGAACCGTCATAATTGTCCGCAAAATCGACGGTATCCTTGTCGAGATCGTCCAGCAGCATGTTGGCGACGCGTGCCAGGCGTGCCTCCGTGTAGCGCATGGATGCGGGCGGATCGGGATCCATCGAGCCGAAATTGCCCTGACCATCGACCAGCGGCACGCGAAGCGACCAGTCCTGGGTCATCCGCGCGAGTGCATCATAGATCGAGGAATCGCCGTGCGGATGGTAGTTGCCCATCGTGTCGCCGACGATCTTGGCGCTCTTGCGATAGGGCCGCCCAGCGACGAAGCCGCCTTCCTGGCTGGCGAACAAGATCCGCCGATGAACCGGCTTCAATCCGTCGCGCACGTCGGGCAGGGCGCGGCTGACGATCACGCTCATCGCGTAATCGAGATAGCTTGCCTTCATTTCCTCGACGATGTCGATACGGCCGTGGTCACCCGGCGTTGCGGGCGGAACTATGGTTTGAATGTCGTCGCTCAAGGCGGGCCTGATCCGTTAGTAGCGTGGCGTGCAAGGCCACGGTTCAGCGTTAAGTCGCACAGCTTAGGGCATGGCGCCGCGATAGGCCACCGATAGCTGCTGTCGACGCGGGGCGAGGCGGCCGTTTTCCACATAAGTTTGCGAGACCCGCCTCGTCTATGTGCCAGCGGGCGGGCAACAGCCTGCCAGCGCCATTCAAAATCGGTTCAGCCGCAAATGCATAGGGCACAGGCAAATGGGTCAGGCAAGGGATGCTGAAACTACCCGTGCCATCAGGCGTTAAGCCCGGAACACCCGGAATTTCAAGGGAGACTACTTCATGACTTCGATTATCGGTTCGACTTTCCGCGGCGCCAGGCCGGTTTCGCGCTTCGCACTGGCCATTGCGCTGGCGACGGGCGCAGCCGTCGGTGTGACCGCACTGGAAGCGCCTGCTTTCGCACAAAAAAAGAAGAAAGCTGAAGCAGGCGAAGCCAAGGATTACTCGAAAGGCTTCATAGCGGCCTATCAGCCGATCCAGGAGCAGATCACCGCTGCAGGCAATGCTGCTGGTGCAGTCGGATCGGTGCCCGCGTTGAAGGCAGCCGCCCAGACAGCCGATGATCGGTTCGCCGCTGGTCAGTTGATATATTCGATCGGTCGCGACGCTCAGGACATGGCCTTGCAGCGCGAGGCTGTCGCCATGCTGATCGACAGCGGAAAGCTGCCTGCGGCCGATGTGGGGCGGTACAACTTTCTGGCCGGCCAACTGGCCTATCAGCAAGAGGATTATCCGGCGGCACGTTCCTATATCGAACAGGCAATCGCGGCCGGTTGGACCGAGAACAATCCCCAGACGCTGATCGCGGAAAGCTATTTCGCGGAAAACAACAATCAGGCAGGTCTGGAATATCTCGACCGGGCCATTCAGGCGCGCGTGGATGCGGGGCAGCCAGTCGACGAGAACTGGATCAAGCGCGGCCTCTCCATCGCCTATAATTCAGACATGGCGCCTCAGGCGGAAAATTACAGCCGCCTGCTCGTGCAGTACTACCCTTCGGCTCAGAACTGGGGTGATGCAGTTGGGATCCTGCGCAACAACAATGCGTATGGGGACGAAGAACTGCTCGACCTGCTTCGTCTTTCACAGCGTACGAATTCCTTGCGCACTGCACGCGATTACGTCGACTACATCGAAACCGCCGATCCGCGGCGGCTTCCCATCGAGGTCGGCCGCGTAATCGAGCAGGGCAAGGCCGCCGGTCTGCTCAATTCTTCCGACCGTTACGTGAACGAAGCCGAGACCATGTCCCGCAGCGGCGCAAGCCTGGTGCGCGAGGACTTCGCCAGCCTCGAGGCCGATGCCCGTTCGGCCAGCGGCAGCGCACAAGTCGCAATCGCGGCAGGTGACGCCTACCTTAGCGACAACCAGCCCGCCAAGGCCGAAGAGCTTTACCGGGTTGCTTTGGCCAAGCCCAATGTCAATGCGGCCCTTGCGCTGACGCGCCTTGGCATTGCTCAGCTTGATCAGGGCAATACCGCTGAAGCTAATGCCACTTTTACAAAGGTCGAAGGTGCGCGTCAGGCGATTGCACGCCTTTGGAGCACCTATGCGATGCAGGAGGCTTCCGGTCAGTAATTCGACCAGAACTTCATAGAAAGTGAAGATGGCGCGGTTCCTCACGGGATCGCGCCATTTTCCTATCTGAGGCGCTTCACATACAATTGGTTGCCATTACGCTTTTCCAGCTTGAAATTGTCGCTCGCTGCCCGAACCAGTTCCGACAGTCTCTTGTACCCGTGGTTTCGGACATCGAAGCTGGACCTGTTGCCAGCGATCTGGCCCACTTCCTGCAGTTTGGCGAATCCGTCATCATCGCGTTTCGCGGCCTTCCATGCCGCCCCAAGCAAGTCGATCAGATCCTGGTCAAGGCCACTATCATCGTCCTGCTGCTTGCCTGAAGGATCCCGCGCGGGCTGTTCCCGTTCGTCCCGGTTAACGGTACCGATTAACTTGTCGATATCGATGAAGCGGGTGCACGCGCTGGTAAAGGCCTCGGGTGCCTTGGCGCTTCCGAAGCCATAAACAAGCAGGCCGTCCTGCCGCAGGCGGGTGACGAGCGGCGTGAAATCGCTGTCGCTGCTCATTATGCCGAAGCCATCGACTTTGCCTTGGTACAGAAGGTCGATGGCGTCGATCGTCATGGCCATGTCGGTGGCATTCTTGCCGCGCGTCATATCGAATTGCTGCTTGGGCTGGATGCCGAACTTGTGCGTCAGGTTGCCCCATTTCGACAGGGCCGGCTTCGAGAAATTGCCATAGGCACGGCGGATGTTCACCTGGCCCAGTTCGGCCATCACGGTCAGGACGGGATCGATTCCGTTAGGGTTGATGTTGTCGGCATCGATCAGCAAAGCTATGTTTTTCAGGTTCTCTTCGGGCAATGCCGGGTCCTTCTTGTAGAGCTATCTCATTCAGGTGATCGCCTCGTCAAAGAGCGGGGGCGAATCTGCCGTCATTGTCCATCAAGTGCAGGATTCCATCGCTGATTGCGAAGAACGCTCCGCTCAGGCGAAGATCGCCCGCCTGCTCCTTCTGCTGCACATAGGGGAAGCTGCGAAGATTGTTCAGACTGACACGCACGCCCGCCAGTTCCATGGCCCGTTCCGCATCGCGACCCTCTGCACCATGTTCCCGCACCACTTCCTCCCGCGCCTCGTCGAGCAGCGCAATCCAGTCGGCGATGAAGCCGCCTTCGCCTTTTCCGCTCCCGCGCAATTCCTGCGTCAGGGCAGCGTGGCAACCGCCACAAAGCCCGTGACCGAGGACCACGATTTCTTTCACCTTCAGCACCTGCACGGCGAATTCGAGCGCTGCCGATACGCCATGGCGGCCAGGGGTGGTTTCATAGGGAGGAACCAGAGCAGCGACGTTGCGCACGGCGAAAATCTGCCCCGGGTCGACATCGAAAATCTGTGCCGGGTCGACCCTGCTGTCGGAGCAGGCGATGACCATCACCCTCGGTTCCTGCCCTTCGCCGAGAGAGGCCCAGCGTTCGCGGTGAGGGGTCCAGCCCACATCGCGAAACCTGCGATAACCTTCGATCAATCCGCTGATTTCAGGAGAGTGCGACTTTGCTGATTTGGAGTCTGTCATGGGCATTGTCATGCCGTGTCGATACAGGACTGGCAAGATCGTGCGCTGCGCACTAGATGGGCCGCATGAATGATTTCTCCCCGACGACGCAGCCTGTGCCGCAGGACCGTGCGCCCCGCCAGCGCAAGCCCGACTGGATTCGCGTAAAGGCACCCACGAGCAAGGGGTTCCAGGAAACGCGCAAGCTGATGCGCGATCTCAACCTCAATACGGTATGCGAGGAAGCGGCTTGCCCGAACATTGGTGAATGCTGGACCAAGAAACATGCCACGGTGATGATCCTGGGCGATGTCTGCACACGCGCTTGCGCCTTTTGTAACGTAAAGACCGGCATGCCACGCATGGTCGACCCGCTGGAGCCGGAGCACACAGCTATTGCAGCGGCGAAGCTGGGTCTGGAACATATTGTCATCACCTCTGTCGATCGCGACGATCTGCCGGACGGCGGTGCGCACCAGTTCGTGAAGGTGATCAAGGCTCTGCGCCGCGAGACACCGGATACGACTATCGAGATCCTGACGCCCGATTTCCGCAACAAGATGCGTCCGGCGGTCGAAGCCATCTGTGAAGCCGGCCCCGATGTCTACAATCACAATCTGGAGACCGTACCGCGCCTTTATCCCACCATCAGGCCGGGCGCGCGATATTATGCTTCACTGCGCCTGCTGGAAGAAGTGAAGGCCCATGATCCGCTGATTTTCACGAAGTCCGGCATAATGCTGGGCCTTGGCGAACAGCGGCTGGAAGTTCATCAGGTGATGGACGACATGCGCAGCGCCGATATCGACTTCATGACGATGGGCCAATATCTGCAGCCTACGCCCAAACATGCCAAGGTCGTGGATTTCGTCACTCCCAAGCAGTTCGACGCTTATGGCGCGATCGCGCGGGCGAAGGGGTTCCTGCAGGTCGCATCGAGCCCTCTGACCCGCTCGAGCTATCACGCGGGTGAAGACTTCGCGCAGATGCGAAGCGCCCGCGAAACGAAGCTGGCCAAGGCCGAAACCCGCGCTGCGGAGGCGGCGGCAGCGAAGGTTACAGGCTGATGCCGGGCATCAAGGAAAAGCGTGTTCTGCCGTATAGTTGCGAGCAGATGTTCGATCTCGTCGCAGATGTTGGGCACTACGAGGACTTTCTTCCCTGGGTGATCGCCACGCGCGTCCGGTCCGACAGCGACACTGAATTGACTGCCGATATGCTGGTCGGTTTCAAGGCGATTCGTGAGCGGTTCACATCGAAGGTCACGAAGGACAGGCCGCGCCGCATCGACGTTCATTACGTTGACGGTCCTTTGCGAGACCTCGACAACAGCTGGGTGTTCACTCCGCGCGATAATGGCGGATGCGAGATCGATTTCAATGTCGACTTCGCGTTCAAGAACCGCGTGTTCGAAGCCTTGGCAGGGCAATATTTCGACCGTGCCTTTCGCAAGATGGTCACGGCATTCGAAGCACGCGCCGATGCGCTTTACGGCAGCAACAGTTCCAGCGCGACCAGCGTAGCCTGACGGCGAATTTCGGCGCGGTTGGCACCGTTCAGTTGCCGCAGCTCTCCCTCAGGCTCGGCTTCGGAGTTGCGCAACGCACGGGCAAATACAACGGTACCTACCGGCTTTAAAGCGGTCCCGCCGCCAGGCCCGGCAACACCGCTGATGGCCACGGCCACATCGGCATTGCTGTGTCTGAGCGCGCCTTGCGCCATTGCCCAGACGCAGGCGATCGACACCGCGCCGAAGGTCTCGATAATATCGCTGGAGACACCCAGAGATTCCATCTTGGCTTCGTTAGAATAGGTGACGAAGCCCCGGTCCAGCACGGCGGAAGATCCCGGTATCTCGGTCAGGGCGGAAGCGACGAGGCCGCCTGTACAGCTTTCCGCCAGCACGACTGTTCGCCCCTCGGCCCTGTTCGCCTCGATCACTCGCGCGGCCATGTCGGCGATCTCTTGCGGCAGGATGGTTTCAGCTGTCATTCTGCCTGTTCTGCCAGATAGGGCGGCATCAGCCAAGAACGACCGTTGCAGTTGCCTGTGCCGCCATACCTTCTTCGCGTCCGGTGAAGCCAAGCCGTTCGGTCGTTGTCGCCTTTACGCTGACCCGGTCTTCCGGCACCTCCAGCAGGCCTGCGAGCCTGCTCCGAATTGCCGAGCGATGCGGACCGATTTTCGGCGCTTCGCAGATGATCGTCAGGTCGATGTTGCCGACCGAATATCCGGCCTCCGCCACCAGTCTGACAGCATGCTGCAGGAACCTGTCGGATGACGCGCCTTTCCATTGCGGATCGCTCGGCGGAAAATGGCTGCCGATGTCGCCCTCGGCTACAGCGCCCAGCAGTGCATCGACAATCGCATGGATAGCCACATCGGCATCGCTATGGCCCGCCAGCCCGTGAGTATGCGGTATCCTGATCCCGCCGAGCCAGAGTTCTTCGCCTTCCGCAAGGCGGTGCACATCATAGCCCGAACCTACTCGCAAAGGCGGCAGTCCATCGGAAAAATCCTCGGCAAAGGTAATCTTTTTCAAGCGTTCGTCTCCTGCGACCAACGCGATCTCTCCACCCGCCGCCTGCAGAATCTGAGCATCATCCCCGGCGCCCAGATCAGCGGGAGCCGCACGATGAGCGGCAAGGATGGGACCGTAGCGGAACGCCTGCGGCGTCTGTACGCGGCGCACTGTTTCACGGTCGGCGGTACCCCACATCATGCCGCCCATCGTTATGACAAGGCTGTCGACGACGGGCAGAACGGGGATTACGCCATCGTGTCGGTCAAGTGCAGCGAGCAAGGCCTCGATTACTTCAACCGGCAGATCGGGCCGCGCGGCATCGTGGATCAGGACTTTGCCCGGGGAATCGTCGGCAAGAGCTTCCAGTCCCGCCGCTACCGATTGCTGCCTCAACGCGCCGCCCGGCACGAAGCGCAAATCGGCAAGTCCGGACAGTGCCTGCCTTGCGATGTCCTCGCCATCTGGTGGAATGACGACAATGATGGGCGAGGCGCCGCTGGCGATCAGACGCTCGATCGAATGTCGCAGCAGGGGTTTGCCGCGCCAGTTGGCGAACTGCTTTGGCAAGCGCTGGCCTGCTCGCAGACCTTGCCCGGCCGCCACGACAATTGCCGCGAACGCTGTGCTGTCGGACGCTGCTTCTTTGATCTGGTTCATCAACAGGCGGACCTAACTGCTTGCCCCAGTTCCCGCAATCCACTATGCGGCTGCCTAATAAACAGGCACCTGATTACATGACCGACATTTCCGCCCCTATGGCCCCGAAGCCCATCGCCATCGGATCGATCACCATAGATTGTCCGGTCGTTCTCGCGCCCATGACGGGCGTGACGGACATGCCGTTTCGAACGCTGGTTCGCCGCTACGGTTCGGGCCTCAACGTGACCGAGATGATCGCCAGTCCGGCGATGATCCGCGAAACGCGGCAGTCGCTGCAGAAGGCTGCCTGGCATCCCGCTGAAGAACCGGTATCGGTCCAGCTTGCCGGATGTTCGCCCGGTGAAATGGCTGAAGCGGCCAAGCTGAACGAGGATCGCGGGGCGGCGATTATCGACATCAACATGGGTTGTCCGGTCAAGAAGGTGGTGAATGGCGACGCGGGTAGTGCGCTCATGCGCGATCTGCCGCTGGCCGCCGAATTGATCAAGGCGACGGTGGAAGCGGTTTCGATTCCCGTGACGGTCAAGATGCGGATGGGTTGGGATCACCAGTCGCTGAATGCCCCCGAACTCGCCCATATCGCTGAAGATCTCGGTGCGAGGCTGATTACCGTTCATGGCCGAACGCGTTGCCAGATGTACAAGGGTCAGGCGGATTGGTCCTTCATCCGCAAGGTGAAGGACGCCGTGTCGGTTCCGGTAATCGCCAACGGCGACATCTGCGGTGTCGCAGACGCTGCGATTGCTCTCGCCCAATCCGGCGCCGATGGCGTGATGATCGGGCGGGGAGCCTATGGCAAGCCGTGGCTGCTGGGTCAGGTGATGCATTGGTGGTGTACAGGCGAAACCGTGCCCACGCCCAGCTTCGATGAACAATATCAGGTGCTTGTCGAACATTACGGCGCCATTCTCGAACATTATGGCGAGGAAGTGGGCGTGAAGATCGCCCGCAAGCATCTTGGTTGGTATACCAAGGGGATGCATGGGTCGGCGGAGTTCCGCAATCACGCCAACTTCATTGACGATCCGAGGCAGGTTCTTGGTGAAATCGAACGTTTTTACGAACCGTTCCTGCGACGCCGTGCGGCGTGACGGCCCCGGCTTCGCCAGCGCAGCCGGCTTGCGGAGCGGATAGCGACAAGCGACCGGATGCTGCCACCCAGATTGCGGGGATGAGCTTCGCCGTTATTCTGCTCAGGCCTGACCTGACAATAGCTGAACTCAACCCCGCGGCAGAAGAGATGTTGGGGCAGGGTGCATCCCGTCTGCTGGGTTTGCCACTACAGAGCGCGGTGATCTTCGGTGAAGATGCGGTGCGCCGACGGGTCGAAAGCAGCGAGGTTTCCCTTACCGCCCGGCGCATTGCAGTAACGATCGGTTCCTCCACTCTGACGGTGAATATGACTATGTCACCGCTTCCGGCAGCCAATGGGTGGAAGGTGCTGACCTTGTCTGAATCCGGTTCGAAGCACGGCGGCAGTTCCGATGTGGTGGACCATGCTGATACCCTTGTCCTGCAACGGGGCCCCTCGATCCTTGCTCACGAGATAAAGAACCCGTTGGCGGCGATCCGGGGGGCGGGACAGTTGCTTGCGCGAAAACTTTCTTCGGGAGATCAAACCCTCACCGATCTGATCTCGGAAGAGGTCGCGCGGATCGCCAGGCTGATTGATCGCATGCAGGCGCTTGGCAGCAGCCAGCGAGAACCGGTCGCCCGCTTCAACATGCATCTGCCCATCCGGTCTGCTCTGACCGCCGTTCGCTCGGCGGATATCAGCGGGTCAGCCATCATAGAGGAGTTCGATCCGTCCTTGCCTGATGTCTATGCTAGCCGCGACGCACTGCAGCAGGTCATAGTCAATCTCATGACGAACGCGCTGCACGCCTGCGCCGAGGCGAGGGAACCGCGCGTTACCGTTCGAACCCGCTTTGCGAGCGGGCTGTCCTATCAATCGCTCGAGTGCGGCAACTCGGTAAGTCTGCCGCTGGAAATAATCGTGGCCGATAACGGTCCCGGTGTTCCAGCAGGGATTGTCGACCAGATGTTCGAACCATTCGTCACTACGAAGCCCGGCGGGCAGGGCCTGGGCCTCCCACTCGTCCGCAAGCTGCTGAACGACATGGGCGCAAGGATCGCCTATGCGCGAGATGAACGAGCAGGGGTGACGATTTTTCGCATCAATCTGGCAGTGGCGTCATGACGGCGGCAGCGGACCGGATATTGCTGGTTGAGGATGACCGGAGCATCGCCACCGTCATCAGCGAAGCCTTGAAGCAGGACGGCCATGTCGTGACCCACTGCGCGGACATCGCCAGCAGGGACGAGGCGCTTGCGAATCCTGCATTCGGAGTGATGCTGACCGATTTGATACTTCCAGACGGGGATGGCATCACCAGCCTGAAAAGCGTGCAGGACAACAATCCCGATTTGCCGATCATAATTCTGTCGGCTCAGAATTCGCTGGATACCGCAGTTCGTGCAAGCGATGCCGGGGCGTTCGAATATTTTCCCAAGCCCTTCGACCTTGACGAATTGCTGCTCGCCGTGCGCCAGGCGCTGGATCGAAGTGGGCGAGCCTTGCCCGCTCCGTTGCCGTCATCGGCGAGCGCTTTGCCCCTGCATGGCCGCAGCCCGGCCATGCAGCACGTATTTCGCATGATCACGCGGGTCATGAACAATGACCTCACCGTACTGATTCTGGGGGAAAGCGGCACCGGCAAGGAGCTTGTCGCGGAAGCCATTCATCAATTGGGTGCCCGCAAGACCGGGCCGTTTGTGGCCGTGAATACTGCCGCCATTCCGGCGGATCTCATCGAAAGTGAACTGTTCGGGCACGAGAAAGGCGCGTTCACCGGCGCGATAACGCAGGCGATCGGCAAGTTTGAGCAGGCCAATGGCGGAACGCTTTTCCTGGATGAGATCGGTGATATGCCGCCGCAGGCGCAGACACGGCTCTTGCGAGCGTTGCAGTCCGGCCGGATCAGGCGCGTCGGTGGGCGCAACGACATCGCCGTCGACGTTCGCATCGTCGCGGCAACGAACCGCGACTTGACTCCTCTGATTGCGGAGGGGCTGTTCCGCGAAGATTTGTTCTATCGCCTGAACGTAGTTCCCCTGCATCTGCCCCCCTTGCGGGACCGGTCCGACGACGTCGAGCCTCTCGCTTTGCATTTCCTGATGCAGGCGGAGGAGGAAGGCCTGCCGCGGCGAAGCTTCTCGCCCGAAGCGCTTGAAATAATGCGAGCAGGCGCGTGGCCCGGCAACGTTCGCGAATTGCGCAATACTGTCTTCCGCCTGGCACTACTTTCACGAGACACCCTGATCGGGGCCGACCTTGTCCGGCTGACGGTACATGCGCCGGAACAGAGCTCGGCTTCGGGAGCGGCGGATGGCTTGACCGACATGCTGCGCCGTTGGATCGATCATCACCAGCCGTCCGATGGCTCGCTGTACCAGGAAGCGATCAGCGCGTTCGAGCGCCCGCTGTTCGAGCATGCCCTTTCGGTCTCGAAAGGGAACCAGCTGCAAGCCGCGCGGCTTCTCGGGATCAACCGGAATACGCTGAGAAAGCGGCTTGGTGAACTCGATATTGCCGCAGAGAAGTTCGCTCGGCGCGTTTGATCTGCAGTTTGCAGATTAGCTCTTGCAAATATGCAACAGCTTAGTTGTAACCGCGCAACTATGGTAAGCCAGACTGCATGGTAGAAACGGATATGGCAATTGCCGCGACGGGAAGTGGTCGCCGCAGTTCGCGAATGTGGCGGCGCTTCACCGTCGCCTCGCGGCGGGCCAATCTGTATCTGCTGCTCGAAATCACCGCTCTGGTCGTGTTCTTGCTGATGGTGGGAACGACTTACCTCACCTTCACTAACGCGCCGCCCGATCGGCAGTTGCTGCCGGCCGGGCAGGTCGCGCTGCTCATGGTCGGCACCCTGCTGCCTGCGATGTCGCTGATGGTGCTGTTCGGTCGGCGCATGGCGATCCGCCGGGCAGGGGGCAGTACCGGCCGGTTGCACGTCAAGCTGGTGTTCTTCTTCTCGATCGTGGCGGCAGTCCCTACTCTGCTAGTCGCGGGTTTTGCGGCGGTCCTGTTTCAATCGGGCGTGAATTTCTGGTTTTCGGACAATTCACGCCAATTGATGCAGAATGCGAATGCGCTGGCGCAGGGCTATTACGAACAGAACCAGCGTCAGGTCGCCAACCAGACCATCACGATGGCAGCCGACATCCGGTATTATCTCGAGCGCGGAACGCTCGCGGATCCGGACTTTGCCGATTTCTACGGCTTGCAGGTGCAGGGTCGTGAACTTAACGAATCCGCCATTCTCCAGCAGTTCACGAATGGCGAGGTACGCACGGCGGCCATCGTCGATCTGAGCGACGAAGAAGCGCCGCAGCGACTGCTGCGCGATCTGCTGACGAGTGCGGGCAGAGGCGAACAGGTCGCCGTTCAGGCCGATCCGACCAGGATAGCGGCACTGGTCCCGATCGATCCTGCAAGCGGAGTGTTTCTCTACAATGCTCGTAATAGCGAGGCGCTGGCTTTCAGCCAATGGGAACGCGCGCAAGCTGTCGTTGCGAACTACAGCCTTGTGACAGACCGGGCGCGTGCGCTGCAACTGCGCTTCAATCTCGCGCTCTTCTTCGTCAGCCTGATGCTGCTTGCAATGGCAGTATGGTTCGCGCTGCGCTTTGCCGACCGGCAGGTCGAACCCTTGCGCGACCTCGTGGCGGCGGCACGGAAGGTAGGCGGCGGTAACTTCGCGCTTCGCCTGGAAGGGCGCACGGGCGCGGACGAGATCGGCCTGCTGAACCGGGCATTCAATCGAATGACCGCGCAGCTGGAAAAACAGACGGACGCGCTGGTTGGCGCGAACCGGCAGCTAGCGGAACGGCGGACCTTTATCGAAGCCGTTCTGCAATCCGTCACCGCTGGCGTCATCTCCATCGACCATGACGGACAGATCCTGCTCATGAACGCGTCCGCGCGTAAGCTTTTGCTGAACGACGCCGTCACGCCGCCGACTACACTATTGCTGGACGATTTGGCGCCCCAGATGGTTGCCCTCACGATGGCGGGGCTCTCCAGCGGCATCGTCAGTTACAATCGTGCCGGGGAACTGCTGACCCTTGCCGTGAAGGTTGCGCCTGCCACGAACGGACATGTGATCACCTTCGAGGATATTACCCGGCAGTTGCTCGACCAGCGTCAGGCCGCATGGTCGGACGTCGCGCGCCGTATTGCGCATGAGATAAAGAACCCGCTGACCCCGATCCAACTCGCTACGGAGCGTTTGAAGCGCCGCTACCGAAATCAAATCGTTAATGACGGTGAATTGTTCGAGGAATTGACGGCAACTATCATCCGGCAAGTGGGTGACCTTCGCAAGATGGTCGATGAATTCTCCTCATTTGCCAGACTTCCGAAACCGAGCTTTCGCCAGGAGGACGCCCTCGATCTGATCCGGCAGGCCGTTTTCCTGCAGGAAGTCGCGCATCCGGCAGTCAATTACCTGCTGGATGCCGATGTGGAGCAGGCCCACACCATAGCCTGCGACCGGCATCAGTTCGGACAGGCGATGACGAATGTTCTGAAGAATGCTGTCGAAGCGATCGAGGCGAGAGAATCAGCGGCAGATGTCGAATATCGCGGGCGAATTAAAATTGTCGCCGAGATGGAAGATGACCGCCTGTGCGTTTCGGTCGAGGACAATGGCATCGGCCTGCCGCAGGACCGCGAACGTATCGTGGAACCCTACATGACGACCCGGGAAAAAGGCACCGGGCTTGGCCTCGCGATCGTGAACAAGATCGTGGAAGAACATGGCGGGGAAATGACCTTTGCAGCCAGCGAGGGCGGCGGAACCCGGGTAACGATGCGTTTTGCACGCAATCCGGTGACATCGGAAAACATCGCCACGAGCAACAACGAAGCAGCGGAATAATGGACAGAGAGGAGCACCAATGGCGCTCGACATACTGATCGTAGACGACGAAAAGGACATCCGCGACCTGGTGGCGGGCGTGCTGAGTGACGAGGGGTACGAATGCCGCACGGCCGGGGACAGCAGCGCTGCGCTGGCTGCCGTGGACGAGCGACGGCCGAGCCTGGTCCTGCTTGACGTATGGCTTCACGGCAGCGCCATGGACGGTCTGGAAGTGCTCGACGCGATCAAGGCCCGTGAACCGGAACTGCCGGTGATCATCTTCTCCGGACATGGCAATATCGACACGGCCGTTTCCGCCGTCAGCCGCGGGGCCATGGATTTCCTCGAAAAGCCCTTCGAAGCAGAAAGACTGCTTCTGCTGGTCGAACGGGCGACCGAAACCGAACGACTGCGGCGTGAGAATACGCGTCTGAAACAGGGCTTCTCACGCGGGGAAGAGTTCACCGGGAACTCCGTCGTGATCAACCAGGTCCGGGCTACGCTGAAGCGAGTGGCGGCGACGGGCAGCCGCGTAATGATTACCGGCCCGGCAGGGGCGGGCAAGGAAGTAGCGGCAAGGCTGCTTCACAGCTGGAGTCCCCGGGCCGAAGCGGCCTTCGTTATCGTAAACTCGGCACGGATCACTCCTGAAAGGTTCGAACAGGAACTGTTCGGTGAGGAAGCAGACGGCAAGCTGATCCGGCCCGGCCTTCTCGAGATGGCGGATGGCGGAACCCTGTATCTGGACGAGGTCGCGGACATGCCCCTGTCGACGCAGGCAAGAATTCTGCGCGTGTTGACGGAGCAGAGCTTCGTCAGGGTCGGAGGTAATCGCCAGATCGGCGTCGATGTTCGGGTCGTTTCTTCCACCAGCAGAGATCTTCAGGAGGAGATGGAGGAGAAAACCTTTCGCGAGGATCTTTTCTATCGATTGAATGTGGTGCCCGTGACCATTCCTTCGCTTGCGGAAAGGCGCGACGACATATCGGCGCTGGCAGAACATTTCTTCACCCGCTACTCGGCAGAACAGGGCATTCCTGCGCCTGAGATTGGCGACGAAGCGATGGCTGCGCTGCAGGCCTATGACTGGCCTGGGAACGTGCGGCAATTGCGGAATGTCGTGGAAAGAACCATCATCCTGACACCGCGAGAGAACCTGGTCGAAGTTGCCCCCGACATGTTGCCGGGCGAGGTAACCGGTGGCAGGCTCGGTGGGGGCCATGGAATATCCACATTGATGGGGGTACCGCTACGTGAAGCGCGCGAGAATTTCGAACGTGAGTATCTTTCCATTCAGATACGGCGGTTTAGCGGAAACATCTCGAAAACAGCGAGCTTCATCGGCATGGAAAGATCCGCTCTTCACAGAAAGTTGAAGCTTTTGGGGATGGGCGACAGGAAAGCCGACGATTGAACGACAAATCAATTATCTCAGGGGGAACGGCGCTGCCTATCGTGCATTGATCCCGTGAGGCAGCGCGATGCATGCCGCCAAGGTCCGAACCTGTCAGCTTAAGTGATCAGCTTCAGATTGCCGCGATCCAACCGGTCGCCGCCAAGAGCAAAAGAGGTGAATAATGCCAACCGGTAAGACGCTGTCGGCACGACCGAAGGCCGATGCGCCAGCAGAAATAGATGCTGCGAGCCCGCCGTCTGAAAAGATGAAGCAGACCAGGCACGCAAATCTGCAGGATGCCTTCCTGAACCTTCTGCGCCGGACAAAGGCGCCGGTTACAATGTTCCTCGTTAAAGGGGTGAAGCTGCAAGGCATCGTGACATGGTTCGACAATTTTTCGATCCTGCTCCGGCGCGATGGGCAGTCTCAGCTTGTCTACAAGCATGCCATATCGACCATCATGCCAAGTCAGCCGATAGACGCAGAGCAGTTCGGAAGTCAGGATAGCAATCGCAAGCAGCGCCTTTTGCAGGACGTTTTCCTGTCGAGAGTTCGCGAAAGCGAAGTTCAAGTCACGATGTTCCTTGTGAACGGCGTCATGCTGCAGGGGCAGATTGCAGCTTATGATCTTTTCTGCATGCTGCTTGAGCGAGAAGGTTATGTGCAGCTTGCCTACAAGCACGCGGTCTCCACCATTCAGCCCGCAGAAGCCGTGGACCTGAGCGACGAAGAAGGCGATGACCACTGAGCTACGATGATGACCTCATGGGAGAAGTCACGCGCGGCGCTCGTGCTCTCGTAATTTGCCCGGATATCAGAGGCCAGCGCAACGACCTGCCGCCTGACGAGCGCCTCGCCGAGGCAGAGGGTCTGGCCCTTGCGATAGGGATCGAGATTGCAGACGCCGTTATCATCCCGGTTCGGGAGGTGAAACCGAATACGCTGTTTGGGGCAGGGCAGGTGGAAAACATCGCCACTGCGTGTACGTTGGAGGACGCTGAGCTTGTCGTCGTCGACGGAGCGCTAAGCGCTATTCAGCAGCGGAACCTCGAGGAAAAGCTCGAACGCAAGGTGATCGACCGGACTGGTCTGATCCTCGAGATTTTCGGCGAAAGAGCGGCCACGGCCGAGGGGCGTCTGCAGGTGGAACTCGCACACCTCGATTACCAGCAGAGCCGGCTGGTTCGCAGCTGGACCCACCTGGAACGTCAGCGCGGCGGTTTCGGCTTTCTTGGTGGCCCGGGCGAAACGCAGATCGAAGCGGATCGCCGCATGATCCGAAATCGAATGGGGCGGTTGCGCAAGGAGCTTGAGCAGGTTCGCAAGACCCGTTCATTGCACAGGGACAGGCGAGAACGGGCCCCATGGCCCATCATAGCGCTTGTCGGTTACACGAACGCAGGGAAGTCTACACTTTTCAACAGATTGACTGGATCTGACATCATGGCGGAAGACCTTCTGTTCGCCACTCTCGATCCCACGATGCGCGCCATTCGGTTGCCCGGAGTGGAAAAGGCGATCATCTCCGACACCGTCGGGTTTATCTCCGATCTGCCGACCCAGCTCGTCGCTGCCTTTCGTGCAACTCTCGAGGAGGTGACGGCGGCGGACATCATCCTGCATGTTCGCGACATCGCCAATCCGGCAAGCGATGCGCAGAAGCAGCAGGTCTTGCAGGTTTTGGCTGATCTCGGTGTGCTTGATGAGCATGGGCAATCGGAGATTCCGATTGTCGAGGTATGGAACAAGGTCGATCTGCTAGCGGAAGAGGCTGCCCAGGAGGTTGCTTCCGTTGCTGGCGAAATCGAGATGGTTACGGCAATTTCGGCGGCGACTGGGGTGGGGGTGGACCAGCTCCTGACGCAATTGGGCACGTTGCTGACGGGTTCTGCGATCACTCGCGAATATCTCCTGCCGCTGTCGGCAGGGCGACAGATCGCGTGGCTACACGCACATGGCGAAGTGTTGGCCGAGGATCGGGCCGGAGATGGACCGGAGGGGCCGCTTACACGTCTGGTAGTGCGATTGAACCCGAAAGAGGCGGGGCAGTTCGCCTCACTTTAAGCGGCGTTCACAGCTCCTGAGCCTTCGCGGCCCGCCACAGACTATCCATTTCCGCATCGTCAAGTGGGCTCAAACCAGATCCATATGTAGTTTCGGCCATGGCCTCCATCACGCGATACCGCCGCTCGAATTTTGCATTGGCTTTGCGCATGGCAACTTCGGGATCGACTCCATATTTTCTTACGAGGTTGACGGCAGAGAACAGCAGATCGCCGGCTTCTTCTTCCCGGTCGGCCGCACTCGATTGCCGTAATTCTTGCATCTCCTCGAGTATCTTGGATTCCGCACCAGACCTGTCTGCCCAGTCGAAGCCTTCTCTGGCGGCGCGTTTCTGCAACTTTTCCGCTCTCAGAAGCCCCGGAAGCGCCAAGGCCACTCCATCCATAGCGCTTTGCTCACCTTTGGCATGCCGCTCATGCTCTTTGAGTTGCTCCCACCTGCTTTCCACTTCGGCTGCAGTTGCGTCGGAAAAGATATGCGGATGCCGGGCTTCCATCTTGTCGGCTATGGTGCGGGCTACATCCTGTATGTCGAACAGGCCGGCTTCTTCTGCAATCTGGCTTTGGAAGACTACCTGCAGCAAGAGGTCTCCGAGTTCCTCCTTCAGATCGTCATCGTCGTTGCGATCGATTGCGTCGCTCACTTCGTAAGCTTCCTCGATGGTGTATGGAGCAATCGTCGCAAACGTCTGCGCGCGGTCCCATTCGCAACCGGAGAGAGGGTCGCGCAATCGTCGCATTATCTGCAGAAGGCGAGCGAACTGGTCGGTCATCAGGTCACAACGCTAAAACGATAATAGATATTATGTAAAATGCAGTATGAGGTTAGCGTCATGCTACCAGCCCAAACAGCAGGACAGCCAACGCGAATATCGATCCCCAAATAAGCAAATAGATGATGCTCCTCCGCCAGCTAAGCCGATAAGCAGTCAATGCGCTGCCAACCAGCACCAGCCAGCCGACCAGTGCAACTATCTGGATGGTATCCAACTCGCTCATAGTTCAACGATCAGGCCGTCGAAGCCGATTTCGACGTGGTTAGGCACTTCATCGGCAAGCGTCCGGTAATCCATACTCTTGTCGAGGTGCGACAGAACGATGCGCCCGGCGTTCACCCTGGAGCCGAAATCCAGGGCCATGCCAAGATGCGCGTGTGTGGGATGTGGATCTCGCCTGAGGCAATCGCATACCAGAAGGTCCACATCTTCGAACAAATCGAGCATAGGTGCCGTGATTTCACTGAAGTCTGTCGCATACCCGATTGATTTGCCGTCACATTCAAACCGATAAGCCGTACTTTGCGCCGGTCCGTGCGGCATCTGGCAATGCTCGACCGAGAAACCCGCGAACATTCGCAAGCGGTCCAGCGCCTCGAGGTTGACGATGGTGTGATAGCCATGTTGGCCAGCGAATACGTATCCGAACCGCTGACGCAACCGGCGCACGGTTTCATCCGCAGCGAAACCGGGGATCGGGCCGCCACGACCATAGCGCAGAGCCCGCATGTCATCGATGCCGTGACAGTGGTCTGCATGATCGTGTGTCCAGAAGACCGCATCGATATAGTCGATGTAATTGGCCAGGAATTGCTGGCGCATGTCCGTGGACGTATCAACGAGCAAGCGCTTGCCCTCGTTATTTTCGACGATGATCGATACCCGCGTTCTGCGATTGCGAGGCTCTGAAGGATCGCAATCGCCCCAGTCGTTGCCGATCCGCGGAACACCGGTCGATGTTCCTGAGCCGAGCATGATCAGTTTCATCGCACGGCCTTGCCAAATAGCTTGTAGAAATTATCTGAAGTCGCTTCGGCCAGATCGTCAAAGGATTCGTCTCGAAGTGCTGCGAGATAATCTGCCGTGCTGCGAACGAATGCCGGTTCGCAAGGCTTGCCTCGATGAGGAACCGGAGCCAGGAAGGGGCTGTCGGTTTCCACCAGCAGACGATCTTGTGGAAGGTTCGCAGCTATTGCTTGCAAATCCTTGGCATTCTTGAAGGTTACTATTCCGGAGATCGATATAGAGAGGCCAAGCGCCAGCACTTTCCGGGCAAAATCGGCAGATGCCGTAAAGCAGTGGATCAGTGCGGGGAACGCCCCCTTGTCCATCTCATCCGCGATTATTGCAAGGGTATCTTCTTCAGCATCGCGCGTGTGGATGATCAAGGGCAACTGCGTTGCTCGCGCAACTTCGATATGCATCCGGAACAGGCGCTGCTGTGTGTCATGTTCGGATTTGTTGTAGTGGTAATCGAGCCCCGTTTCGCCAATCCCTATCACCCGCGCATCTTCTGTTGCAGCGAGCAGCGTGCCCTTTCCCAGATCGTCATGTGCATCGGCCTCATGCGGGTGAATACCTATACTTGCCCAGACATCGGCGTGCCGATTGGCCGTCGCCACGACGCGGTCCCATTCCGAACGCCGGGTAGAGATGTTGAGAAACGCTCCTACGCCGACCTGTCGGGCGCTATCCAACGCTTCGGACTGTCGTTCCGCCAATCCTTCATATTCGAGATGGCAGTGGCTATCGACGAGCATCAGCCCTCTTCCCCTTCAGGAAGATCGAGCCGCGGAAACACGCCTTCGGGTTGCGAAAGAACGAAGTCGCGGGCGAGCTCGGCAAACCAATGCGGATCGTCCAGTGCGGCAAAGTTGCGTTCGCCCGGAGCAATGCCCATCTGTTCGAGCAGCCTGTCGGCCGAACCGGGCACCACGGGCCTTACAGCAAGAGCAAGATGCCGAACGCAGCGGAACAGGACCATAAGCACAGCGGTCATCCGTTCAGGGTCGGTCTTCTTCAAGGCCCAGGGTGCCATGTCGTCGACGAACTGGTTACAGGCGAAAACCGCCTTCATCCACGAGGTCAAACCATCGCTGAAGGCAAGATCATGGAACGAGGCTCGCAGATTACCGATCTGCTCCAGCACTTTCCGTTCGAGATCCGCATCTTCTGCTGATGTGACAGCATCTGGAACAAGGCGGCCTTCGCAGTTCTTGTAGATCATGGACAAGGTTCGCTGCGCCAGATTGCCGAAGCTGTTCGCGAGTTCGGCATTTGTCCGCAAAACAATGGCTTCTGCCGAGTAGCTGCCATCCTGCCCGAAGGCGACGTCTCGCAGTAGGTAATAGCGCAGATTGTCCACCCCGAAGCGCTCCGCAAGCATCAGCGGGTCGGTCACATTGCCGAGCGACTTCGACTCCTTCTGACCCCGGTTGAGCAAGAAACCATGTCCGAAAATCGTCTTGGGCAGCTCAAGGCCGGCACTCATGAGAAAGGCCGGCCAATAGACCGCATGAAACCGAACTATATCCTTGCCGATCAAGTGCAGACTGGCGGGCCAAAACTTCTTCCACTGCTCTCCGCCGTCCGGGTAGCCAACGCCGGTCAGGTAATTTGTAAGCGCATCGACCCAGACGTACATGACATGGCCGTCGCTGCCGGGGACGGGTACGCCCCAGTCGAAGCTGGTGCGCGAAATGGACAGGTCCCGCAAACCGCCCGAAACGAACGCTATCATTTCGTTCCGCCTGCTTTCCGGTTGCAGAAATTGCGGATTTTTCCTGAACAGTTCCAGTAGTCTGTCCTGGTATTTCGAAAGGCGGAAAAACCAGCTTTCCTCGACAGTCCATTCAACGGGCGTATGGTTCGGCGACAATCGCCCGCCGTCCTCGGCATCGACCAATTCGCTCTCGCCATAATAGGCCTCGTCCCTGACCGAATACCAGCCTTCGTAACGATCGAGGTAAAGATCGCCATTCGCAGCCATCGACGTCCAGAGCGCTTGGCTTGCACGGTGGTGGTCTGCATCGACCGTGCGGATAAAGCGGTCATAACTGACATCAAGACCATCACACATGGCCTTGAAATAGCCGGACATTTCATCGGCCAATTCGCGGGTCGTCTGCCCCGTTTCCTGTGCTTTGCGAGCCATCTTCAAGCCGTGCTCGTCCGTGCCGGTCTGAAGGCGTACCTCCCTCCCCTCCATGCGCTGGAACCTGGCGATCACGTCGGCAGCTATGGCCTCATAGGCGTGCCCGATATGCGGCCGCCCGTTGGGATAGCTGATGGCAGTGGTTATATAGAAAGGATCAGGCATCGATGCGCTTCCTATGCGGCGAGGCGGATGCGAGCAAGGTTCCGATTTCCATAATCAGCATGGCAGGATCGTAATTGAAGGTAGGAGCCTCGTTTCCGAGCCTCACCAGTGCGGTATGGGCTTCGATTAGCCGGCTCACGGTCTCGGCATCGGCGATTTGATCCTCCTCCGACAATCTGGCCGATAACATCGCGCGGGACAGATCGAGGATTGCACGCAGTCGCTCGCGATCCGATCTTGTGCCAATCACCTCTGCTAATGACCCGCGTAGCTTGAAATCTTGATCTCCCGTCGTTGCGATATTGTGCATCAGTACCGCGACAGGAGCCAGATCTTGCTTCAAGAATTCCAGGGCGGCGCCCGGAGACCCCGCCGCGGCGACAATGGCCGCATCCATGGTATCCTGATCGGAATTCGGCACTTTGTCCGAGAGGAACACCCGCATCTCGTCATCCGGGATCGAAGCAAATCGCAGGACCCGGCAGCGGGACCGGATCGTAGGAAGGAGCTTTGCCGGACGATGCGCAATCAGAAGAAATCTTGTGCCTTCAGGTGGTTCCTCGAGGCTCTTCAGGAGCGCATTGGCAGCAGATTTCTCCAGATCATCGGCCGCGTCGATGATGATCGCACGGTGGTCACCCAGAGTCGGACGCGTTGTCAGGCGGCGCTGCATCTCACGAATTTGCGCAACGGAGATATTCCGCTTGGTTTCGAACGGTTTGCCTTCCTCACGCTTACGGTCTTCCTTCTCGTCCTTGGGCAAATTGCGCAGAAGAACGATGTCGGGATGCTGTTGTTCCCCTGAGGTGCTGCCTTGATGACTTACCAGATTGAGAGCAGCACGCATGGCGAAATGCTGTTTGCCGGTTCCCTGCGGGCCCGCCAGCAACCACGCGTGATGCACCCGCCCCTGCTCCATTGCCTGGGTCCATTCGGACCATGGACCGGAATGCCCGATCATCACCGGCTCCTTTGCTCGATCAGCGGCTGAACCGCGGCGCGGATCGACGCGAACACCTCGTCCTCGGCGGCGTTCGCATCGATACTGCAAGCTTTGTGGCGAGGGTCGGCTGCGATGGTCGCAAAAGCATCCGCAACCTTGCGATGATATTTCGCCGGCCTGCCAGAAATGGCATCGGTGTGCTCCCCATCACGTTTTGCCAGGCGATTTCTGGTAAGAGCTGGCGAGATCGTCAGGATCAGGGTCAGGTCGGGCAGCATGCCGGCGCTTCCAAATTGATGTAGCTCGTAAAGCGAATGGGCACCTAGTCCCCCTGCCCCGCCCTGATAGGCTACACTGGATGCCAGGAACCTGTCGCATACGACCCATCTGCCCGCAGCAAGGGCGGGTTCAATCGTTTTTTCTACATGATCCGAACGGGCAGCGGCGAACAGCAAGGCTTCGGCTCTGCTTCCCCATCCTTCACCAATCGCCGGTGGATCAAGAAGCAACGTACGGATTGCTTCGGCGCCGGCAGTGCCGCCAGGTTCGCGTGTCAGCACCGTGGGTATGTTGCGTTCTTCAAGAAATCCGATCAGTCGGCGCGCTTGGGTTGACTTGCCGGCACCCTCCCCGCCTTCAAAAACGATGAACTTGCCCCGTGTCATGTAAACAAGCTTGCGATGCCGTTGGAAATACGTTGCAAAAATGAAGCCTTCTCGGCAGATCTTGCTGCGAAGAGTGGGACTGAGAACGGCTCCATGCCTTCAATGGAAATATCAAGTTCCGCAACCTTCTCCCCCTCCTTGACAGGCGCGCGCAGGGGTCCTTCATACGCAAGCGAGACACTGATGTCGGGATCGCTGCCTTTCGGTACCGTTATCCTTAACGGCCCTGCAGCCTTCAACGGCATGACGCCTGCGTCCGCATCCTGGAGACGTGCCTGAGCAATAACTGCATCGTTTTCGAACAGACGCCTGCTTTCGAACGCATCGAAGCCCCATTCCATGAAACTTATCGCAGCGCGATTGCGGATGCTCGCCCGGTCTGCACCCGCAACCACGATCGCCAGACGGCGCGGCCCTCGCTGGGCCGTTCCAAGGTAAGTGTAACCGGCATCGTTCGTGAAGCCGGTCTTGATTCCGTCGGCCCCTTCGACCCTGCCGATCAGGGGATCGTGATTGACCTGGGCGATACCACCGTAGTCGTATCCTTCCTGGCCGATGAAGTGCCGGAACTTCTCCGGATGCCGCTTGATCAAGGCCGATGCGAGGCGCACGAGATCATTGGCCGAAACGAAAGTGCGCCCCTCGTCAGGAAAGCCGTTGGGTGAGTAGAAACGGCTGTCCCGCATCCCGATTTCCGCGGCCTTTGCATTCATCATGTCCGTCCAAGCATTGACCGAGCCTGCGGCCCCTTCCGCCAGGACGACGGAACCGTCATTGGCAGAGACGGTCGTGATGCCATGCAACAACTGATCGACCGTGATCCTCGCATTCTCGTCCAGAAACATGGTGGAACCCACCCGGTGCCAGTTCTCATAAGCGTTGCTGCTCATGGTGAAGATCTGCGCAAGGTCGATTTTGCCAGCATCAATGAGTTCGAAAGCGAGGAAGGTCGTCATGACTTTCGTGACGGATGCGGGCATGAATCGCCTGTCAGGATCACGTGCAAACAAGGTCTGCCCGCTGGACAGATCGACCATTAATGCGACAGGTATCTCCTGCGGATCAGGCACTCCGTATTCGGAGTTTTGAGCCGACGCAGGCAAAGTCGCGAAGAATAGGCAAGCCGTTCCCAGCGCAAATTTCAATGATAGTCTCAATTTCGCTCCTGCCCCAAAAACTTAAATGGGGGACTGATCTGCGTCATGCGAACGCGGCAGTGCTATAACCTGTCGCTCCTGCCTTGGCGATAGAGCACGGGCCTCGGCAGGAGGCAAACGCCGGCACAAGTTTAGCGACTTGGGCATGCTCGCATGCAAGAACGGGTGGCGAACCACGCCTACATCAGGACGCAAACTCCACTGACCCTTTCCACCAGCGAATTGTCTCCCGCCGAAGCTTATCCCGCAATCTCATCGGCTAGGAGGCCAACACTCATCGCATAATAGTTTGAGCAATTATATTCGAGAATAACCCGGTAATTCGCAGTCAGAAGCCAGGCTGGCGACCCTGCACCATCAGGCTGGAACAGAGAAACCATGACGTCATCAGCGAGATATTCCTGAGGCTGCACACCGAGCGCGCGCCACTCGGCCACAGTGCGCCACTGACTATGACGTTCATGTACCCGGGGGCAGACCGGCGCGACAATCTCGTTGTCCAGAGTGCCAAGCTCGAGTCCGGAAGGAACAGAGGCGCGAACCCCCCAGGGCTGCCCCGTGCGCCATCCGGCATCCCGGAAATAATTTGCGATGGAATAAAGGGTATCGACCCGGTTATTGAAGATATCTGCCCGCCCGTCTCCGTCACCATCGATCGCAAGCCTCAAATAGACACTGGGGAGGAACTGGGGATTTCCAAATGCTCCTGCCCAGCTGCCCACAAGCTGCGACCGGTCGAAGCCTCTGTCGGCAATCTTGAGAAGATCGACGAACTCCTGCTCGAACAGGTCGCGGCGGCGCCCTTCCCATGCCAGTGTGGCAAGGGATCGCGCGAGGTCGAAGTTACCCTTGTAACTGCCGTAATTCGTTTCGTGCCCCCAGATCGCCACGAGGATCTCGGCAGGTACGCCAAACTGCTTTTCCGCACCTTCGGCATAGCTGCGCACGGAAGATAGGGTGCGACGGCCTCCACTTATTCGGGCGCTATCGACATGCGTGGCGATATAAGGGGCGAGGCGCGGATAACCTGTCCCCGAAGACGATCCCGGCTGACCTTCGTCAAGCTCGATCACCCGCTGATTGGGGGTGAGATCATAAGTCATACGCTGGATGGTCTGATCGCTCACCCCCTCCGCACGAGCTCGTGCGATAAGCAACTGCTTGTAGGCATCGAAGGACATGTCTTGTCCAGATGCCGGTGCCGGCGACAGTGTTGCCAAGCTGGCGGAAAGGGCGATGATGATTGCTGGGATTGTTTTCATGGAGCTTTCGTTGCCGCAGTTCGATCTGGTCCATCAACGGATAAGTTCTGTAAAGGCTCCGCCCAAGCTACAGGATGAATGCAGAAACGGGTGACAACCGGAAATTGTGCGACTAGGCCCTCATCCGCGCGGACAGGTGGCTGAGCGGTTGAAAGCACCGGTCTTGAAAACCGGCAAGGGTGCAAGCCCTTCGTGGGTTCGAATCCCACCCTGTCCGCCAAATCTCCTTGAAATGTTTCAATTTTTTCTAGGGTGAGGCTTCGGCTCCCATAACCGCTCCCCGATAACAGGCTTGCTAGCATACGTTTAAAGTGTGATCTGACCCTTGGGCACCTTGCCGCTGTGGCTTAGTAGGTAGCGAGCCGCCGCTCGGCCTCCGCAGATCACCCGCCGAGCTTCCAAGCGTTGCGGTTACCCTTAGTCGCGCCGGTGTTTGTGCCGCCGTCGCGTCATCTAAGCGCAAAAAACGCCGGCGCGCGCTCTTCTTGAAGCCCCGTTCGCAAAATACCCTTGGCAAGGTAAGAGATTCTATTAACATAGGTTGGTAAGACGTAAAACGCTTGGGAGGGCGGGATGCAACGAGAACTTACGAACCAGAAGAGCCTGCTCATCGCCGCAATTGTGAACGGAGGGCTTTGGCTGGTGCTCGGCGGGGTAGCCTGGAGGCTTTTCTCCTAAAGCCCTCGCGGGTCCGATCGCCGCCGAAAGTGCAGGTGTCCGACGCCGGATAAATAGCGGATCTAAGGACAGCAAAACGCCGCCAGTCGAGGCGGGCGGCGTAGAGCTATAATGGAGCGTATCAGTTGTAGGAAACGTGAAGTCTGCGAGTAACGGTCTTGTCTTTCCGGCGACGCATAGCGAAGCCGATGGCGCCGAAGCCAAACAGCATCATTGCCCATGTAGTGGGTTCCGGAACTGCAGGGGTCGAGCCTGTGTTGAAGAAGGTGATGTGTGAGAATGAGTCACTGCCCGCGCTGAACCCAACGCC
>NZ_JAAFZT010000037.1 GCF_013336795.1 Alteripontixanthobacter muriae
CGTAGTTCAGTCGGATTCCGATGGTGTCGATGCCGGGGTTCTGCTCCGAATTGAACAGGCGCGCATTGCTGATGTGCACCCAGCTCGCCTCCACGCTCCAACGTTCGCTAACAGCGGTTCCGATGGCAATCTCCGGCTCGAACAGGATGCGGCTGCCGAGATCCGTCCGAAATTCGTTGTTACGATCTATTCGGAAATCGGGCGCGTCATGAATGACGAGGCCGATGCCGGGCCGGAGATAGACCGGGCCTGCCGCAATCTTCCAGCTGAGCCCGCCGCCTGCGAAATTCGTATCCCCCTCGCTGTTCAGCGAGGCGAAGACATATGGCTCCGGGCTGCCGATGAAAGCGAGCGCCTCTGCCCGTTCGAA
>NZ_JAAFZT010000038.1 GCF_013336795.1 Alteripontixanthobacter muriae
ACCCGAGCCGGCCAGCCGCATAGGACCTAGAAACGAAGGGACATCCAGCCCTGACGCCACCATCTGCGCCTCCACTGTGCCGTCCGGATTGGTGACAAGCGCAGTCCCAGGAGTAGGAGTAGGAGTAGGAGTAGGAGTAGGAGTAGGAGTAGGAGTAGGAGTAGGAAATACCGGTTGTACGCCGAGCTCGCTGGTATCTGCAGTCAGAGGACCTTCATCTATTTGACAACCCGGGAGACTGCATAGGAGGGCAGCAGCCATGACGTGTCTCGGCAGTCTGAATCGGTCCATAATCATCCCCCTCTGAATCTGAGGAGAATGTCGTCGGAATTGCCTAATTTCGGGTTAACGGGGGGGGCGTAAATTCATCCTGAAACGGAAGATTATCCGAGCAGAGTATGGCGCTGTTGGATGAGCGAAAATGACCTAGCTTGCTCAGGTCCAGCCTGTTGCCGAGAGCGATATCAGAGCGCTTTCCGATCATTCCGCTTCATAGCCGCACGAGCTAAAATAGAGACGCATCCGCCGGGCTGGAAGATGTCGACCGGCTTCCCGATCAGACCCCACACGCCCTTGAAGGTCCGCTCTTCCGCTTTACGCAGCATGACCTAGGCTCAGGACCCATTCAGGGGCATCCCACTGGTTCGCTGACCTGATGCAACGGCAATGCTGAGGAGGCATTGTCATGAGTGATCTGATCTAGCTGTCGGAGGCGCAGATGCGCCGGATCGAGCCGTATTTCCCGGCGTCGCATAGAGTGCCGCGGGTTGACGATCCTCGGATCGTCATGAGCTGCCCCCTTCTGAGTGGTCCATCGACTATTTTAGTCTGGACCATGAAGGAGAAGCAGAATGCCATCCAAGAAACACAAGCCGGAGGAGGTCATCGGCAAACTGCGTGAGGCGGAGATAGTGCTGGCGCAGGGTGGGACCCCGCCCGAAGCGTGCCGCCAGATCGGGGGCACGGAGCAGACCTATTATCGCTGGCCCAAGGAGTATGGTGGGCTGAAGGTGGACCAGGCTCGGCGGATGAAGGAGCTAGAGAATGAGAATGCCCGGCTTCGCCGTGCGGTGTCGGACCTGACCCTGGACAAGCTGATCCTTCAGGAAGCTGCAGACGGCAGACCCGCCGCTCGGATACAGCCATCATCCCTATGATGTGATCGATACAGCGGGGCTCAGAAGCTTGTGCTTTGCACGTCTTCCGACTCGCCCGTGCAGTCTGGCTCCGGATTACCTCGATCGAGCCCGTCAATGGTGTGCCATGGCAGCAGTTCGTTCCGGCACCGGCAGGCGTTGCGCCTTCTTGGCCATGAGCTCTTGATAGAGGGCCCCTTGCATCAT
>NZ_JAAFZT010000039.1 GCF_013336795.1 Alteripontixanthobacter muriae
GGTGTTTCTGATCTAAGGCAGGTTCGCATCGGCGGTATCAGCTCGCAGATCGGTGCAGTACCTGAGCCCACCACTTGGGCAATGATGCTGTTCGGCTTTGGTGCAATCGGATTTGCTATGCGGCGACGTAGCAGCGACCAGAGCAGCAAACGGGTTCGCTTTGCCTTCTAAGCCTAAGCGCAACAACGAGACGATCGCGGCGGCTTCGGCCGCCGCTTTCATTCTGCCTCAACGCATTTCCGGCTTTCGAAGAGATACAATCACCTTGGACGGCCTTGTACTGGGGCAGGAGATTCTATTTATCCTAAAAGGGTTGCACCGAGCGCACCGCTCGTAAGGAGTAGGATTGCACGCAGTTTTATGGCTCCCCAAGGCGATGAGTTATTCAGCTACATAACTCCTCGTCGATGGTGATGCGCAATGTGCCCGGCCATTTCACTTCGGATTTCAGAAGGAGTAATCGGCCTTAAGCGCTAATGATAAAAGTCGAAACCTCGGAACAATGAGCTTTCCTGCGCGTCTGTTCGCTGGACTCCATAACTCCATAATGTAAATACTTTCTTTACCATCTTCGGCGCGCTGCGCATCCATGGCCGCAGGCAACGTCCAGAGCGGCCAAGGCGACGGGGGATTACTATGACTAGTCAGAACCAGTCCGACGAGCGATCCCCCCTCTCTAAGGTGGAGCGGCACAACGTGCTCGATATTCCGCTGCCAGAGGGTCTAGCTAAAATCACTTCCCTCGTACGCAGTGTTCTGAAGGTGCCAATCGCAGCCGTATCCCTGATTGATCGCGGTTGCCGATGGTTTACGTCCATACAGGGCTCGGACTCTATAGGCTCGTCGAGCCTGGCCTCTTTTGGCTTTCCGTTCAGAGGCGAACGGCCTCTCGTGATCTTCGATGCGCTTGAAGATGAGCGGTTTAGCACTCATGCGCTAGTCGCAGGGGCGCCTCACATCCGAAGCTATGCGGGTGCTCCTCTGCAAACCTCTGAGGGTCATAACCTCGGTACTTTGTGCGTGATGGACACTGCTCCAAGGAACTTCAGCGAGACGGAGCTGAGCATCCTGAGCAGCTTTGCCTCCCTTGTTGTTCATGAGCTTAAACTGCTGCAGATTGCCGAACAGGATCATTTGACGGGTGCTCTCAGCCGGCGTGCTTTCTTCAACCAGATCGAGAAAGAAACTGAGCGGTTCCGGCGCAGCGATCTGCCCAGCGCTTTGGCATTGATGGACCTGGACCACTTCAAATCGATAAATGACAGGTTTGGTCATCCTGCGGGTGATGCGGTTCTGACAGCCGTTGCTAGCACTTGCGCCGAGCAGTTGCGCGAAAACGATGTAATCGGCCGTCTTGGAGGGGAGGAGTTTGGTATCCTCCTTTCGGGAACAGATGAGGCAGGTGGCCGAGCAGCCATCGAGAAAATCCGCCGGTCCATCGAAGAGCAGGTCATTCCCCTTGGCGGTGGAATCCGCGTCACTGCGAGCTTTGGGCTGGCAGTGCTAGGCGCTGAAGATTGTAGCGGAACCGATTGGATCGATAAGGCAGATAAAGCGCTTTACAGCGCAAAGCGTCGCGGGCGGAACTGCTGTGTTTCTGCGTTGCACCGAAAGCAGCCTCAAGATGAAGGGCTCTACACCCTGCTTCATCAGCACGCTCTAACTGCTGCTGGTCCAGGCGTGAGTTCCCTATCGGGATCACAGCGCAACCGGTCCCACCAGGAGGCCCGACAGATGGCGGCATCTGAATGCCTGAAAAAACTCTCACGATATCGCTCACATCCTTATGGGCGGTCACAAACGAAAATCTATTTATCAGCTGCCAGACTGTGAAATCCGGGCTCGTGCATGGGCGAATGCCTGAAGAAACTCACGCTCGTTTAGCGCTCCTTCGATCAAGAAGGGCCCGATCAAGTATCCTGGAGTGCCGTCAAGCCCGAGGCTAAAAGCCCCCCAACTGTTCTTCGCCAGCTCGTCATCAAATGCAGATCGGTGATGAACAAGGTCATCTTGTAGCCGCTGCCAATTGCCTCCCGACCTCTCGACAGCAGCCCGCAAGGCTGCATCATCGAGTCTGCGCGAACCCATCAGCGCTTGGTGGACAGAAGGGTAAATGCCCTGGCGGTGTGCAGCCAACGCGACCTTGGCTGCTTCTTCCGAACGTTGGCCGAACACCGGCCAGTCCTTGTAGACGACCCGGACATTTCCGTCCTTGATGATGGCGGACCGCATGGCTGGATCGGCCTTACGGCATGCGGGGCACTGATAATCTGTAAATAGGACAAGGGTCAGATCGGCAGTGCCTCTGGTGACCTCAGGCGACCTGTCGTCTTGCAAGGTTGCGACTGCCGAAGCATTATCACCCACATACCGGCCAAGTGGACGAGAGCCTTGGAGCAAGTATGAAGTCAAAACGCCGGCCGCGATAAGGCCGAGAAGGGCAAGCAGCTGTTTCCCGGTCATCGACTCAGTCTGCAATCATAAAGCATCGAAGCCAAGCTGAACTTCCACAGTTCCGGCGATGCCGAGGTCTTCATTCTGCCCGTCTCCTCTGCTGGCTGGAGTAGCGGATACGCTGTCCAGGTCCGTTGCTACCGTTAACCAAAACTGGAACTTGCCTATCTTTGGGTTCTTAGAAACCGAACGGAGCTGCCGAGTCGGTCCAGGCTGCGCGGCTATCATGCGCGTGATTGATGATTAGCTCCCCACCTATTCGGCCCAACAAGTTCGCGAAGTTGTGCTGCATGGCATGTTCGTTCCCCTAGGTGCGGGCGAAGGCACCGATGGCGGGGTAGACCGGACGAATTGTTCATTTTGCGCTCCTACCAGTGGCCGCCGGCCAGTTCAGACCTGTCGACGCTGGGCAATGTAGGAGCAGTTCCAAAGCTGAGCACTTAGGCCATGATGCTCTTCGGCGTCGGTGAAATCGGGTTTGCGATGCGCCGCCGCCGGACGCACAAAGTGCGAGGGCGTTTCGTTTTTTAACATGAGTACCGCATCTGCGGATTCGATAGCGAGTTTCAAAGGACGGCGGCTTCGGTCGCCGTCTTCTTTTCATCTCAGTCGCTCGAAGAAGGTTCTTGGTTCAGTTCACGTGCCGTGTTGATAGCGTCGTCGGCGGTTAGCGCAGGCGGGATTTCATCAGCCCTAAGAAGCCAAACGGCGACGATCGCTAACATGATGAGAGCTAACAAGGTTAACCACTTCCTCACCGAAACCCTGCTCCTTACCCAATGTCATGTCGACTTATCACTTGATTATCTGCGGCATGGCTTGTCAACTAAGTGCATGGTGCGTTGGCGAACGACATGCCGCAATACGTGCTGGACAACGACAAACTTCCGTTATGCGCTATTTACGAGCACCAAGCGCATCTAAGCACATGCGCAGCTTTGCAGGTCGCTTTGGCAGGCAAACCTGTCCGGGTCGATTTCGTCCATTCGGCCTGGTCGAGCAAAGGGTGTACGCTGCCTGCGAAACCTTGTTGGTCGGCCTGAGCAAGGATCGTTTTCTTCGGAAATCAATTTTCGGTGTGCTTATGCTTTCGACACATCACTTCGGTGCTCTGATTTCGCAACTCCATTCGCTTGATCGGCGATGGTTGCCAAGCATCGGCAGAACGAGAAAGGCAGCGACTGGCGCGACCAGTGTAGCCACCGGCTTTACCAGTATCTTCTTTCGGTCCGGCCACTTCGGGCCGGCCGGAAATCTCAGAAGCGCTTAAGTCGGTGCCGCCCCAGAACTTATCAGGCGGCCTTCCACCCCTCTAACCGGCCGGGGGCTCAGGTCACTTACGAACCACTCCGGCCGGGAGCGCGAGCGATGGAGAAAGCCCGACTCGGCATTGACTTAACATGGATCAGCAAGAATTGCACTGCTAAGCCCTCCATCTACTACCTGCGCGTGACCTGGGCGTCTGTCTAAGCGCCACAAGAGCAAGTGAGTGCCGCGCGCCGAAGCTCGAATGAAGTGTTCCGACCGAAGGAGTCGCTAGCTGAAATGCGGGCCTGTTGATCGGCGCTAAGTCGATACGATCCTGCTTAACGGGCCCGGTGCCAACCGGAAGTGCTCAGAATCCAAGGCCCGGTTGATAGGCAAGCTTGTGCTCAGGAAATGTGTCAAGCTGGGGCAATCAAGTATTCTGCCGGAACTCTGCTCGAACGTAGGTGTATTCAATGCCTTACTGAAAATCACCTGCTGAGGGGCATAATGTGGAAAAGCTGGCTTTCGGGTTTAATCATGATTCAGAATTCTATCAGGACAGCATGCCATTTGAGGGGGCAGGCTGGCTCAATGTCTCTGCGGAGGAGAATGGCGCCGCCTGCCGAGCAAGGTTCTGGACCGAACGCGCGAAAATGCAGGACTTTGTGGCAGCCATCGTTGAGAAGGCGAGCACGTCTGAATATCCAATCGACTTACGATGGCATGATGAGTTGGAAGAGCGTGCTTTTCACCTGAGGATCGAGGAATGTGAGAGATCGGGCGAACTTAAGGTTCAGCTGCATGTCTACCGCGGCGCTGATCGACGGGAACTCTACTGCTGGTCCTTTGCAACCAGCCACTCTGACTTGCGTGCCTTCAATTCCGCGATGGTGGACATGGTAAATAAGCGTCGCTCCAGGGCTGTCCTTAATGGCTGGTAGGCGCACAATGGATGTTTATGCAATCAGCTGAGCTAACCCCAGCTCCATCCGCATGCTCGGCCCGAAACAACCTTAACTGTCGCCTGTGACCGGGCGTGAAAGTTGTTGACGGGCAATCCTCAACGAATCCTCTGCCCGATGAGCAAACTAAACGCCTAGATGCAGCCAAGTCTACTTGGCGGTAAACGGCTATTCTAGTATGCCGATCAGATATGAACGACCGCAAAGAAGCACCCCTGAAGGAGGACGGCGGCAACAATCTTTTCGCTAGAGATTGGGAGGTCCCTTGGCACGCTCATCTCTTGCCAGTCGTTCTCGCCGCTTTGATGATTGTAATCTGGTTGAATTCTGACGGGCGTATGTCTTCTTATGCCGTGTCATGGCAGTCGCTTAAGCTGAACCCTGTTATGCCGATGCTCGTGCATATGCTCGCCCATGGAGGCTTGCCTCACGTGCTCATGAATTCTGCTGTTTTACTCCTTCTAAGCGGCCCTTTGATTTCGCGTCTGGGAGATCCTCCGCTCGCTTGGATGCGTTACATGTATCTCCTAATCGGGAGCGGCATCTCGGGGGCGTTACTGTTTCTGTTGCTGAACCTAAGAGAGAGCGCGTCGATGCTTGGCGCATCGGGCGCAGTTTTCGGCTTACTTGGCCTCTTGGCTCGGGTGCATCCCGCGACGGGCCACGCCGTCCCAATCCGGTCGGCCAGGACGTGGCTAATAGCGAAATTCTTTGTGCAAAATCACCTCCTCCTATTCGCCATTCTAGCGCTTGTAGCCTTCCTGACAGGGGCATCGGCGCTCCTGGCCTGGGAAGCTCACTTGGGGGGGCTACTATTCGGCTTTTTCGCAGCACCGCTCTTTCTTAAGCTTCCACCTTCAAGGCAAGCTAAAGGTTGAGAAATCTCTTTGTTGCTCAGTGATGATAGTCCCCGCTTGCTTGCTAGTAATCCCCGACTATCTTGATTGTATGAGTTGACCTTCCAGCCTGCGCTTCGCTTATGCCAGTCGCTCGAGGGAGACTAAGATGCGCACGCCTAAGGATGCTGCAGTACACAATGGTGTTTCGTCGCCTTTCGCCACGGCGAGTTGGTCGCGAGCAGGCGCTGGCTCTGCTCAGGTGAGTGGAACCATGCCTGTCCCTTGGGTCATCGCAGCCGGAGCAATCCCGGTCGCGATAATCACCGCAACTGTCCTAAGTGCTGACTTCGCGAGTTTCGAGAACGGCGATACGGCGGTGAGTTCGCGCTCCTTGGCGCTTGCCGGCGGTGCAATGCCCTCCATTGACCTTTCTGCATCCAAGCCAAGCCGAGAATATTCCACCGCCAAAAAATCGCTTCAACTGCATTCTAGGCCCACGGATGCCTCGGTGACTGCTGACGCTGCAACAGAGTCCCGTATAACAGCAAAGTCAGGAAAGGGCTTTCTTGATAAGAATCAAGGGGTTTTAGATGCTCCGGACGCTGACTCTTCATTTGGAGACTCGAGTCTCTATCGCACCGCCCTGCGAAGAGAGCTGCCGAAGGGATCAACGGCGAAGGAAGTCACCTCCCAGTCACTTACGTCGGGTGAGGTTGGGAAGGCCGAGGGTGCGCTGAAAAAAGGGAGTCATGAAGGGGCCGGAAGTTTTGCAGCTGCGTCCACATTAGCGCTGGAGATTCAGCCGAAGCTTGCGGCCAAAAAGATCGCAGCGCAGCAGCCTTCGCGGCTTGCCGCAGATGAGACAGCTTCAAGCCTGCGTTCTGTTGAAGCTACTTTGAAAGACAATGCCGGCATTTTGATTGCAGATGCGGGTACGACACTGCTTGCGAGTATAGATAACCCGCCGGGTGTTCTGCTCCTCGACCTTGAGCTTGCGGATGTGTCAGCCACTGAAGTTCCCCCGTCGTTTGGGGATCCAGTTGTGCAGCATGCTCATTCGAAACCGGTCGCCAAAACTGAGCAGGCGCTGTTCCGTCCTTTGAATATCGAAGATGTGCCAGGCTCAAGGGAACGAAGGTCGACTCCGGGCGATGGAGAAGGCCGGCCTCAATTCGTCACATCCGAGGGAAGCCGTGCTCGTCAAGGAGCTGTCTTGGCGAAGGCCGCTGCTCCGCCGACTTCGATTGCATCTGGTGTTCGAAACGATGCAGCGAATGGCGCGGGGCTCAATTCTTCTAAGTTGAGCAGGAGTGAGCGGTTCGGTCCAGTTCTCCGCGACACCGTGGCTGCGCTGGCTTATACGGACTCTACTGCATTAGGAGCACTTCCGCTTCGGATCTCAGACAACGACCTCGTTTTTGTCCGCTTGGCCGATCTGATTTCGCTGTTTAAGGATCGCATGGACGATCCGGCGTATGTTTGGCTTAAGTCATCTTCCAGCGCTGAAGAGTACGTCACGTTTGATGCTTTGAGGGCGGCGGGGATCGGTGCCGCTTACAACGCAAGAACGCAGCATGTCAGACTTTCCGTTTTGAGTGCCAAAGATCGCTGAACTTCGGGATGTAATCTATCTTACGAGGTGCGCCCACGCCGATCAGTTGATTGCCGCGCGATTGACGATTTTCAATCTGCTTGGGGTCGTATCTTCAATTCAGATTCTGCATCATCTACCTTAAGCGTTCCTGCGGCTTGATCTGCGCGGATTTTTGGAGGCGTTTTGAATCCTGTTGTTAGGCTTGGCCGATCTAGCAGGATCTGGGATGAATTTTCTACAGGAGGGCTAATCGGGGTGTCGATTGTTGCCTCTTCAAGATCCTGAAAGACCGGAGCAGCCTCGATAATGGGTATGCTTGAAGTTTCGCCGCTGTATAACTGCCTGAATGCACCTCTTCGTCCCCAGGAACCACTCCACCGGTAGAAGATGTGCGTGTTGATAGATGCGACCTTAGCGAGGCTGGGTGCCCAGTAGGGCAGCACGTAGTTGGCGTGGTAATGTGTTGCTGTTCCAACAGATTGCTCGACCTTCCCTCGCAGGGCCTCACTCGCAACGCGCTTCGCTCTCTCCCAACCTCGCGATGAAGCAGTTCTGGAAAGGCTACCGTCACAAGTAAACGTGAATTGGCACCCGGTGCGCAAATGGGAGCCCTCGTAAATTACGCCGCATACCGAAGAGGGAAATGCTGGATGACGAACCCGGTTTAGTACTACTTGGGCAACCGCTCGCTGGCCGGCCTCGCCTTCATTGTTAGCTTCATAGTAGATCGCAGAGGTGAGGCACTCGAGTGCCGATTGGAAGGAGGTTGTTTCCAGCCAATCAGCAGGCTGCTTGAAAGGCAACGCTGCTTCAACGGGATCAGCAGAGTAGGGGAGGGCTAGGTTAGCGGCGAGGATTTCTTCCTTTGAGAGCACTTCCACCTGCTCCATTCCCGGCGGAATCGCAAGCTGCGCAACCGGCGATAGTTCTGCGTCTGCGCTCTCTTTGGCAGGGCTCGCTTGTCCGAAGACATCAAAGCCGTAAGCAATGGCGAAGCCTGCGAACAGAATGGCGATGAGGGCAACTGCGCCCCAAAGCCACACCTTTCGCTCTACCACTCTTTCTATTTGCATAAATCTCAACTTACGGCACAACTGCCGATGAGTGCCCGCTATCGCATGGCAGAAAGTGCATGGCCAGACGCTTAACTATGAGGCCGACGGCAAAGCCCCGATTAGGGACAGTCGACGGGCAGCCGAATTCGGCAATTGTGAGTACGGCCAAGGTTGGCTAGGCTCTTAAGAGACCAAGACCCGCCCTCAAGGTGAGCAACGACAAAGCATGGGAATTTTAGCATTGAAGGCTGGAGAAGGCAGCTCAACCGGTTTCCAGAGTGGACCTGCAGTGCTCGGCTGGGTTGCGCTTCTCGTCGGCGTACTTCTTTTTCTAATCCCGACCATGAGCTTCGTCATAAGCGAGACCTGGAGCGGCGAAGAGGGGGCGCACGGGCCCATTGTACTGTTTACCGGGCTGTGGTTGCTCTGGAGAGAATGGCCGGAAGCAAGGAGCGAAGCGCAAAAGCCGCCAATCATCAGGGTCGTGGCACTGCTAGCTGTTTTTTTGCCGCTCTTCATTCTTGCTCGGATTACGCAAATCGTGGAGCTTGAAGGCTACCTGATGTACGGCGCTCTTTTGACCGTGCTCTACAGCGTCATCGGCGGGGCTGCGATGCGCCGGCTGTGGTTTCCCCTCTTCTATTTAACATTCGTGTTTCCGCCGCCGGAGTCAGTGGTCGCAGCAGTAACCACGCCGCTGAAAATGGAGCTGTCGCGGATATCCATCGCCTTCTTGGATTTGTTCGGATATCCTATCGGCGGAGAGGGCGTCCGGATTTTCATCGGGCAATACGAGCTACTTGTAGCCGCTGCTTGCTCGGGGCTTAATTCGATCATCTCGCTAACAGCGATTTCGCTATTCTACATCTACATCCGCCATCAGGCCGATTGGCGCTACGCCGGCCTCTTAGTCTTATTCATCTTACCAGTTGCATTGGCGGCAAACTTCCTCCGCGTCATTATACTCATCCTCCTCACCTATCATGCTGGTGAAGCCGCAGCGCAGGGGTTTCTTCACAATTTTGCGGGCATTTTCATGTTTGCAATCGCACTGGTGGTAATCTTTGCGCTGGATGAATTGATTAGGCCGATTTGGCAGCGAACAGTAGGACACGCAAATGACTGAGAGTCCCTCACTGCAGGACCGCCGTTCGCCGCTCATTTCGCGCCGGCATGTGCTCATTGGCGGTGCACTTGCCGCTGCGTCGGCTGTGGCTATCGCTCGGCAGCCGACGAGCGTCGTTCCTGCAGTTCCCGAGAAGGCATTCGAAAAACTGGTGCCTAAGCAGTTTGGAAGCTGGCGAGTAGTTGGGTCGAGCGGTGTAGTCTTGCCACCGCCGGACGCTTTGTCTGACCGCTTATACGACAACCTCGTTACGCGGGTGTACGAGTCTCCTGAAGCATCAGTTATGTTGCTCCTCGCGTACAACAATTTGCAGGACGGGGTGGTGCAGGTTCATAGGCCAGAAGTCTGTTATCCTGTTGGCGGCTTCGAGTTGAGCTCGACAGTGAATGTTCCGCTCGTCCTTCCGGGAGCTCAGATTCCTGCAAGCTTTTTCACTGCCGAAGGCCCCGACCGGGTTGAACAAGTTTTGTATTTCACGCGTCTTGGTACGGCCTACCCTAGGAGCTGGGGCGAGCAACGCTGGGCCGTCGCTAAAGCGAATCTGGATGGACGTATCCCCGACGGCGTGATGATGCGTGTCTCTCTCCTTGGCCGAGACCCAGCTGCTGCGTTGGAAACCCTGAGCCAATTTTCTACTGAGTTCATCGCTGCTTCCCCGCAGGCCTTGCAGAAACTTCTTTTGGTGTGAGAGTGAATATGAGAACGTCGTTGAAGCTAAGCCTTCTTACTTGCCTTTTTGCCCTGACAGCTTGCGAGAAGGAGGCGACCGGCCAAGTTGCCGCTGTCGTGAACGGCGAAGAAATTACCCTTCAAGAGATCAATGCTGAGCTCACAGCTATGTCTGTGCCCGAGGGCGCGAACAAGGAAATGGTTCAGAAGGCAGCCCTGCAGAGGATTATCGATCGGCGTCTGCTGGCCCAAGCGGCGAGAGAAGAGGGTCTGGATAAAACTCCAGAATTTATAACTCGCCGCCGTCAAATGGAGGATGGCTTGCTTGTGCAGATCCTCGGCCGCAACGCATCGCGCGCGACCGAAGTGCCGGACCAGGCGGAAATTTCGGCGTACATCAGGGATAACCCCGCGCTTTTTTCGGATCGGGCTGTATACACGCTCGACAGGATCCAGTTTCCGATGCCAGCGGATCCGGAGCAGCTAAAAGCGCTTGAAGACGACCATTCGTTGGATGCAGTTGCAGGGCAGCTTCGCGAGCTTGGGATTGAGTTCACGCGTGAACCTGGCCGGCTGGACAGCGCACAGTTGGGGCAGGAGACAATGAGCAAAATTCTCTCCTTGCCTCCTGGCGAACCCTTCATTTTTCCAGAAGGCGGGATGGTAACGGCAGCTGTCATTACCGGCAAAGCTCAGCAACCGACCTCCGGCGACCAAGCCCAAACAGCAGCTGTACAGGCGTTGCGAAATCAAGGGCTCATGGACGTTTTGCAGCGCCGGCTGAAAGCCGCACGAACTCAAGCTGAAATCGAGTACCAAGATGATTTCGCACCGCCAACAACGCCTGCGAAAAGTACTGGTGCTGTGACTGCGGTTGAATAGCGGTCCGGGCAAGGGGTGGAAAACAGCGTATGACTGCCGAGGGCGCCGTCGCGCCTGCTCATTCATCTGCGGCGGGAAGGGCGGAAGCTAGCCTCCCTATGAAGCTGCTTTTCGCTCTCCCGGGCTTCCACCGCTATGACCGTGGTGCCGAGGTGGCCCTGCTCTCCGTTGCCACCGAACTGGCGCGATCAGGTGACGAGGTGGTCGTTGCAGGATCGGGTGAGCCGCGGCCGAATACACCTTACCAGTTCCACCGCGTTCCTTCGGTGCGCCGTGAACGCTTTGAGCTGCTCCCGAAGTTTCCCCCGCTCCGGACCGAGACAGCTTGGGAAGATGCGACGTTTGCCGCCAACTTGATGATACGCGAGCGGCTTACAGGTTATGATGCTACTATAACCTGTTCTTTTCCGTTCACGCAGTGGGCTCTGCGAGCCAAGAGCCCCCGGCGGGCGGCGCACGTGTTTGTTACTCAAAACGGTGACTGGCCGGCGTTTACCAATTCTTCCGAGTACCGCTCATTCGGCTGCGATGGGTTGGTTTGTACGAACCCTGACTATCTCACGAGGAATGAAGCGAATTGGCGCTGTGCCCTTATTCCTAACGGGGTTGATACCGACCGCTTTCAACCGGGCGCGCCTTGCGGGGCGCGTTTTGGCTTCCCCGACGACATGCCGGTTGTGCTCATGGTGAGCGCCCTCATTGAGAGCAAGCGGGTGCTGGAAGGCATCAGGGCTGCGGCCAAGCTGGACAACGTTTTTCTCGCAGTTGCAGGAGACGGCCCGCTGCGGGACGAGGCACGGGAGCTTGCCGCTAGCTTGCTGCCAGGACGGTATAAACAGCTGACACTCTCGGCACATGAGATGCCAGAACTCTACCGCTCCGCAGATGCTTTTCTCCACCTTTCATTGCTCGAGTCCTTCGGCAATGTTTTCCTCGAGGCTTGGGCATGCGGCCTTCCGGTCGTTGCCCATGAAAGCGATAGGCTCCGCTGGATTTTGGGTTCGGGGCAATTTCTGTGCGACACAGAGGACGAAAAGCAACTCGTCGAGCATCTGCGTTCCGCAATCGCTGCGGGCAAGAGTGCGCCGTCCGCTGGCATTGAGCAGTTCACGTGGCCCTCAATAGCAGCGCAATACCGCGCATTTATCGGCGGAATAGTCGGCCGGTAAGTCGCCGACGGAAGTACTCTTCTGTAGATGCGTTTGAGATGTCGCCTACTCTGACTGTTCCATGAAGCTTATCCCAGCAGCGTCAATCCATCTCTGCGAGTAGCACATCCGTTGATAGCTGCTGCCCCGGACGAGTACCTCTATGTGGAACAGAGACAGGGGAACTACCAAGGAGGGTTCGAACGCAGGCAAGTTCGGAGGCGGAGCTTGCAATAGACGCATTTGCATGAGCATAGCTCGACTATGGTTGAGATCCTTGCGTGGCTGTTAGCTGTCCCGCCGGCATTCGCGCTGGCAGTTTACTCGCTTGAGGTTCTAATCGGCTTGCCGCGCATGCACGGCAACTTGCGAGCAGCGCCGCCACGCAGTGCAGCGATACTCGTTCCTGCCCACGACGAGGCTGTTACCATCGGCGAGACAGTGAGGGAATTGCTTGCCATCGCGGGACCGGAAACTCGGCTGCTTGTCGTCGCCGACAATTGCACTGATGACACAGCCGAGATCGCCCGCCGGGCCGGTGCCAGTGTCGTCGAGCGTATGGATACACAAAAGCGGGGCAAGGGGTATGCCTTGGCTTGCGGTCGAGATTACCTCGCTACCGATCCGCCCGATGTAGTGATGGTCATGGACGCAGATTGCCGGACCGACAGGCAAAGCTTCGAACGTTTGATATCCAGCGCATCCTTTATGAATTCGCCGGTGCAGGCGAGTAACCTCCTCACTGCACCGCCGCACGCTGCTCCTGTTGTCCACATTTCGAACTTCGCCATGCTTATCAAGAACTCGGTACGAGCCAGGGGCCTTTACCGTTTGGGGGGCGGTATCCCTTTATTCGGGACCGGTATGGCATTCCCTTGGTCGATTTTTCACGAGGCTCCACTTGCATCGGCAGATGTTGTGGAGGACCTGCGGCTCTCGCTGGATCTAGCAAGTCAAGGCGTAGCCGTGCACCTGATCGAGAATGCGCGAGTGACGAGTGCTTCAGCCGCCGCCGGAGATACGGTCGCACAACGCCGACGTTGGGAGCACGGGTTTCTTCGCGTTGCCGCAAAATACGCTCTACCTCAGCTTCTGAGAGGGATAACCCGCTTGTCGCCGCACCAGGCAGCGCTCGGTCTGCATTTATGTGTGCCGCCGCTGGCCTTATTGCTACTGGTGGGAATAGCTGCTGCCTTTGCCACGATTCTTATTGGCATGGTGAGCGGATACTGGGCACCGAGCTGGACAATGTTGTCGGCACTTGCAGTCGCTCTAAGCGCCACCCTAGTCGCTTGGATGAAGGAGGGGCGGCGTGTGCTTCCGGCCGCTGCGCTGGTGCGCGTGCCCTTCTATGTCCTTCAAAAGATTCCTCTCTATCTGGCGCTCCTCACCTCCCGTCAGGCGAGTTGGAACCGGACCCCCCGCGGTGATGACAGGCCCTGAGCTGGTAGCGAGCCCAAATCCGGAATATTGCTGGCCCCTCAGCGAGGTAGCGCCGCCAAAGTCGGCTGGGTTCGCTTACGAGACGGAAAAGCCATTCCAAAGCGAGTCTTTGTATCCAGCGAGGAGCGCGCCTCTTTGCGCCAGTTACGAACTCCAGAGAGGCGCCAATGCACAGCGCAACGCCTCGTGCTTTCTGCCGCGATTTGAGCCGATGGCAAAGCAACTCGCTCTGGGGCGCCCCGATTGCGAAGAATACGATGTCCGCATCGCTCGTCTCGACGAAATCGATTATTGCCTGCTGAGCCTGACTGTTTGTTCTCACGCCCATGGGCGGGAGGTGGTGGCGCCATGTACAGCTCGGGAAGCGGCTTTCTAGGCTGGCCAAGATTTCTTCACTGCCTCCGACAACACTGATCGCTTTCGCACGCGCCGCGATCCGGCCAAGCAGGTGGACTGTGAGGTCACTGCCGGGGACCACCTGGAGCGCGATCCCGGAGGACTTCGCCATAACATGCAGTATGCGGCTATCACACACGCAAATGTCGGCAGCTTCATAGCTGAGCCAGAGTTCCTCATGGGCGGGGTCGCGGTGGAGCTCGACGACGTGGTCGACGTTCGGCGTGACCACATAGGCGAAGTCCGATGCTTCTGCCTTCTCGAGGACCTCCGCAATTACCTCCTCTTCCGCCAGATTGTCAAAGCGCAGGCCGAGGAATCGGACCCGTTCACCTCGCTGTTGCCGATTCACCGGCGCACAAGCCTTCCAAAGAGCCCGGTTCGAGGTAGCTCTCCCGTCCTCGTATCAACACCATAACGGGTATGCGCATCAGCCAAACCGCGCTGCGCTTCATCCTCGCAATTCGTATCCGACCGAATGCAGAGCCTGCGATAATACTCCCACCCGCGCAGAAGGGCAGGAGACTTGCGGGTGAAGCTCCGTGCAACCGCCAAGGCTTCACGCTGGCGCCCTTCTTCAATCAACCAATCTGCATATGCCCGTGCGATCGAGAAGCTTTGCGGGTTTGCTGCGATTGCGTCACGGTAGACGCGCTGTACGCCGATATCCTCACCACGCGCCGAATAAGCTGCGGCAGTCGCCAACCATGCCTCGTTCCGGTTCGGGCATTCAGCCGCGGCGCGCTGGGCACTGCGCGTTGCTCCGATGACATCGCCTTTGGCCAAAGACGCTTCCGCGAAGGCAACCAAGGCGTCGCACTGCGTTTCGTCCTTGCTGAGGACCTCGCCTGCAATCTCCAGCGCCTCTGATGGCTGGTTCTCCAGGAGCGCGAGTCTCGCAAGAAAGGGCTGAGCCTCTTTTTCAGGAAGCTGCTGGATCGCTGAGCGGGATGCGCCGGGGCGTTCGGACTCGAGGAAGAAGCGGGCCAATGCGGCCAGCGTAGTATCGTTCGCACTGGATGCAACTCTTCGCACCTCGCTCTCAGAAATCTCGGCAGAGTAATTTCTCAAAAGATCAATAGCCTGTGCGGCGGGTTCTGGGCCAAGGTCCTCTCGCACTAATAGATCGAGCACGAGCTTCTTCCCTGCTGCAACCTCATTTTGCTTGAAGCGCAGATTCGCCTCGTCAATTTGTAGGTCAGCATCGTCCGGGCGCAGCTGCCTCAGCCGGTTGAACTGTGCTTGCATGATTTGCGGATTTTTCATTTCACGAGCGAGCTCGAGCTTGGTGCGGGCAACACCCTCGCTGTCAGCCGTACCTTCCTGAACTGCATTGATTACATTCACAGCTTCTGCTGCCTCGCCCATCATGAAGAGCGCCCGGCTTTTGAGGATGGAGGCCTCCTCGCTTGCCGGACGCATCGCGAGGACCCGATCAGCGTCTTCTATGGAGTCGCCAAACCGGTTTCGAGCGAATGCATGGATACCTCGGACTAGCAGTGCGCTTTCCTCGCTCGGTTGAAGAACAAGAATGCGTTCAGCCGCGTCGAGAGACTCTCGCTGGTTGCCAGTGCGCAAGCCTAGCTGCGCAACGGCTTGCAGGGCCTCCATGTTCGTACCGTCTAAGGCCATAGCGTTCGAGTAGGCTGCAAAGGCGTTTTCGTATGATTCAGAAGCGACCTCGATGCGACCGCGCAGAAGATGGAGTTCAGGAGAATCGTCGCGCTGCGCGATCGCGTCGCCGATCCTCTGCCGAGCTAGCCAGAGTTCTCCCGCCTGCAGATGCTGTTCGGCTTGCGCTGCGTTCTGCATTGCTGCTTCCGAGCGATCGCCACAGGCAGTGGTTATGGAGAGGCCGAGGCAGAGCAGCAACAGCTTGTGCCAAAAGGGGAGGACGGAGGAAACGTGTTGGCTGATTGGCATGATTTCTTCTATAGGCTTGCTCTGCGCTCGACCGCAATTGGAGGATTAAATGAAAGAACTCTGCCGATATATAGGAACATTTTCGCTCTGTGCAGTGGTTGTCGCTTCGCCAGCCGCCGCGCAAGAAGCGCAGAGTTTGCAATCGCAGAGTGTCCAATCTCAACCGGCTACTAGCATCTCCACCTACGAGATTAAGCCCGGAGATCAGATTGAGGTCTATGTGTGGGGAGAGGAGCGGCTTCAGCGTAGTATGAGCGTTCTCCCGGATGGAAGTATAGCTTTCCCGCTAGTGGGCCAGGTTGCTGCTGCGGGCCGCTTGCCGCAGGAACTCGAGACAGTCATCAGGGATGCGTTAAGCTCGCAATACCGCGGCGAGGTCCCGCAGGTCACCGTTTCGGTGCTTACGCCAGCCCCTATGCAGTTCACTGTGCTGGGGAGAGTGGGGTCGCCGGGTACTTTTGAGACAGCACGGGACATCAACGTGATTGAGGCGCTGAGCTTGGCAGGGGGCGGGACCGTGTTCGCTAACCTAGACCGCATCACCATCATTCGTAAGGGCGCTGATGGCCTAAGGGTGTTAGAGGCAAATATCAAACCTTTGATGCGGGGTAGGGTGGATGCGGCTGATCTTGAGCGCGCCAACATCGTACAGATCGAAGCAGGCGACACGATTATCGTCCCATGAGCGAGCGGGACCTGACAAAAGCGCAGTGGCTGCGCAGGAGTGGCTTGGCGACCGTAATGGCGCTAGCGATTTCGCCACCGGCATATGCACAGGTGCGCGGCGCTGTCGATGTATCGGCTCAAGCCAATGTGGGCTCGAGCCCATTCCTCGAGGAGAGCAATGACGAAGGGCCAGTCTCTATAAGGTTACAGGTCAGCCCCTCGATTTTTTACGAAGACGACAATACTACTACTGCAGTACTACGGGGATTTGTTGCTGTTGACAGTTATGACGTCGAGAATGGCACGCTGGGGGCATTGGGACTGACTGCCAGTGCCCAGCGCGAAGTCAGCGAAAGAACATCCATAGGTCTGAACGCTTCGGTCAGATCTACTCGATCGCCCGTCCGCGATTTTCTGCTGAACCCCACGTTCTCGCAGGAAGTCTCTCCTACTATTGAATCAGGAATCGATGAAACGGATCCTGGAGCCTTTGGAGTACTGGATCCAGAAGCGCTAGATACTGCCGTGTTGGTTGAACTTGATCCTGATCTTATCGAGGCAGGGATTCGAGGCCGGACGAGCAGTTACCAAGCAGGAGTATCGCTCTCTCATACGCTTAGCTCCGTCGATTCTTTCTCGCTGGGCGCTTCGGTGAGGTTCAACAATTCTGGTGACGTGGCTGGGTCCGATTACCGCTCGGACAGGTTCACAGGCTCGTACAGGCGCACTCTCTCCAGTAGAACCGCCCTAGACGCCGGCGTGGTTGTTGGGTTTGCAGACTACGAAGAAGGCAGCGGTTTGACGAGGGGGGACGGCACCTTCATTACTCCGACAGTGGGTATTTCGCATCAGTTTAGCGAAACGCTGACTGGCAGCCTCAGCGTGGGCGTATCGATTACTGAAGTGGAAGGGCCTGAGGGATCAAACGAGAGTAACGTGGGTTTCGCCGGCAGCTTCAGCTTGTGCCAAGCGCAATTCAGCGGGAATCTTTGCGCGACCGCGGCCCGCAGTGCTCAAGCGACGGCCTTCGGAGGAGTTACTTCGGTCACTTCTGCGGCAGTTAACTACGGCCAAGCACTCAGTTTGCGGGACAGCATCGATGTCTCCGCCCGTTACAGTCGTAGAGGGCCCAGCGCTTCGCCGGCGGAAACGGAATTCGACGGCTCCCGCAGTGTGTTTGCGGCGACAGCGGGGTACAATCGGATGCTCGCGCCGCGACTTTATGCTTTTGTAAAGCCCAGTTACGCTAGGACCTTCGGGGGAGAACTTTCTGGAGGCAGGGAAAATTATCAAATTAGCTTCGGCATCCGCTATCGATTTGGAATTCTACGATGAATGACTTTTCTGCAGCCGAGTACGGAGAAGAGCCGGCATCGGGAAACTTCCTAGAGCAGCTTCCATCTATCTTGTGGCACCGTCGCTGGTGGATTATCGTTCCTACTCTGCTAGGCGCCATTGCTGCCGCCGCAGCCTACTTTGTGATTCCTCCTGTATATCAATCCAATGCTGTAATGCTGGTGGAGTCGCCGCAATTGCCAGAATCGGTGATCGGGACGACAAAGGGCGAACTGGTTCAGCGGAGAATTGCGCGTATTCGCGAGCAAGTTACGAGCCGACCTGCTCTACTCTCGATGATTGAGCAACACGGTCTCTATCAAGATCAGAGGCAGTCGCAGCCGCTTTCGGAACTTATCCAGCGCATGCGAGACGCGATCACCATTGCACCTGCAGCGGGTGGGGACGACGAAAGCGCCATCGCTTTCCAGATTTCGTTTGAATATCAGGAGCCTGCACCTGCTCAAGCAGTGGCTCAGGATTTGATGGATGATGTCCTGGAGCTCGATTACAGCGGCACCCTCGAGCAAGCGACTGGCACCGTTCAATTTTTGGCTGATCAAGCAGCCGTCTTGGAGCAACAGATTGCACAGCTTCAAGGGCAAATCTCCTCCGTCAAGGCGCAGTACGGAGGCGTCCTCGGCGGTGGAGGTCTGATGGTGGGCGCAGACCCGACGAGCTATGACATGCAGATCGCCTCGCTCCAGCGCGATAATGCCAGCTTGATGGCCCAGAAAAACATCGCTCTCGGATCTGATGAGCGCTCCCCGGTTGTGCAGCAGGCTGAGTCCGCGCTGGCGGCCGCACGCGCCGTTTACGCCGAAAGCCATCCCGACGTTATCTTTGCCAAGCAGAGGCTAGCAGAAGCAAGGGAGCTGGCGAAGCAGAACGTTGACCGGCTTCCGCTGGAAGGGGTCAACCAGCAGATTGCTAACAACAATTCACAAATAGCGACACTACGTGCCGCAAAGGAGCGGGCTCAATCGCAGATCGCTGCTAGCATGGCCAATCAGGCGAGACAGCCGCTTGTTCAGCAGCAGATTTCCGAACTAGAACAGGAGCTATCCGTTCTGGACAGTCAATACCAGTCGGTACAGGACCAGCTTCTTGAAGCAAGGACAGGGGTACGGGCTGAGGATGAGCAGATGGGCGAACGGCTCGTCGTTGTAGACCCGCCGGTCGTTCCAGATGCTCCCGTCCGTCCGAATAGGTTGCTGATCACTGCGGCCGGTTTAGGCGGCGGCTTGGCATTAGGATTTTTGCTGGCCTTGGCTATCGAACTGTTCTTGAGGCCTATTCGTGATCCAAAGACGTTACAAGGGATCACGGGGGCTGCACCGCTGGCCGTCGTGCCGGTCATCAAGTCTCGCTCGAGGCGGCGTTCAGTAGCATTTTGGCGTCGCTCGCCGAGCTGACGAGCAGATAAGGATTGTGGAAATGGCGGAATTCGACCCCGCTCCCATCAACAGCGACCATCTCGAGATTGAGGGGCTGCAGGTTGTTCAACCCCGCAGGGGCGTGGTTGAAAACAACAGGATTGTAGGCTTCAACAGCCGAGACAAGCGTTCGCGGCCGTTCAACTTAATGCGAACTCAGCTCGCGAAGCAGTTTACTGAGGAGCAGATACGGCTGATCGGTGTGACATCAGCCACGCCTGCCGCTGGTAAGTCCTTCTTGTCAGTCAACCTTGCTGCCTCCCTCTCAAGAGTTCTTCAAGTTCCTACGTATCTGGTGGACCTTGATCTTCGCCGAGGGAGCGTTGCGGAGGAACTTGGTATCGAGTTTGAGAATGGAATTAGCGACTACTTGCTAGGTGAAGACCTGAAGCTCCGAGACACTGGGTTGAGGCTCGAGGGCACAAAGATGGCCGTGTTTCCTACCCGTACAGTCTCCATCGATTCAGCTCAGGCGATCGCGGGTGGCAAATACGATGCCCTTGTACAAACCATGCGAAACAAGACTGCCGGAGCGGTCGTCATCTTTGATTTGCCGCCGGTATTCGCAAATGATGATGCGGTGCTCAGCACGCGGCTGCTCGATGGGTATATCATGGTAATCGACAGCGGAAAGACTACTCGCCGCCAGCTAACCGACTCCATGGAAATGCTCAATCCTGTGCCATGTCTCGGCACGGTGCTGAACCGGTATGCGGGCGGAATTCTCGATAGTTACGGATACGGCTCGGCCAGCTATGATCAATACTACTCTGATTAAATTCAGGGCTTTTGAGTTCAAGATTACCAAGGAACGTGGAACTTGAAAGTGACCGGCTGAATTCGAGCAGCGCAAGGGCTCGTCAAGGACGTCTATTTTTAGGAGGCAAAGCTTGGTGGCCGAGTCCATCCTGCTCTAAGCGTTCAAGCAGGAGGCTCGTCGTACTTGGTTTCCACGCCGCAGAAGAGTTCTGCCAAGGGCTGCACGGCTTTGTTGATTTCGTACTCTTGCTCGATCGTCTTACGCGCATTTGTGCCGAGACGATGACGAGCCTGCGGGTCAACCGCCAAGTCAAACATCTTTTGTTCAAGCTGGCGCCAATCACCCGGTCTGAATAGAAGCCCGTTTGTGCCGTCCTCGACCAACTCAGGAATGCCGGCCACGTGACTTGCCACGACGGGTTTACCGAGCGCCATGGCTTCCATCAGCACCACCGGTAGGCCCTCCATCAGACTCGGAAGCACAAGTATATCGTTTTCGGCTATCTTCTGAAGGGTCGCTTCTTCTGGCAGAGCGCCGTGGAGATGGATCTTATTCGTTTTTCCAGACTGAACGAGGCGGTTCGCGATCTCTTCGCGGAGCGGGCCATCTCCCACAATGTCCAGCTCGGCAATGATCCCCTGAGCGAGGAGGGAGTCAAACGCATCTAGAAGGCCAGGATAGCCTTTTTCGGCTGAAAGGCGCCCGACGCAAACGAATCGCACCGCTTGAGAGGAACCGATGCCGGCGATTTCCGGAAGCTTCTGCAAATCAACACCGCACCTGACGATATGGAACTTCTTCCATTCTGAACTTTCAACTCTTCGCATACCCTGCGCGCGCATGAACCAGCTCGCGCATGCGACGAAGGTGGCTTGGGACAACTTGCCAGCGAGAAGATTTCCTGCAGGGGGGTCCGTTTCCGATATGCCGTGAAGGGTTAGGCTCCAAGGGATGGAAAGATAGCTAGACGCGAGCAGCCCGACTGTCGCCCCGCTGTTCGCGAAGTGACTATGAAGGTGTGTGACTTCGGCCTCTTCCAAGAGACGGCAGAGGACCAGCGCTTCAATGAAATGGAATTGAGACCAGAGAAGGCCCCTCAAACCAAGCTGTCGGTGTTGTAGAGCAAGCCTCCAAGTACGCAAGAAGCGGCGTGGTCTCCGTAGAGCATGCAAGAGGGAAGCAACATATTGGCCAAGCGGACGCCCGAGTAAGTTCTCAACCTCTTCCGCTTCGATCCTTTGATCTAAACCAGGCCGAACGCTAAAAGGCGATATTGTGAAGCCCTGCAAGCGAAGCGCGGCAATCTCCCGGCGTATAAAGGTGTGTGAAGGTGCCGGGTATTGGCTTGCGAGATATGCGATCCGCTTCACTTGTAGTATATTGCCTTAAGTGGTCTGAAAGTTAACAGGCTGAAAGCGTAGCGTAACGCGCCAAGGCTTTCTGCGGCTTTCCCCAGCAGGAGGTGCAAAGATTCAGCGGGGCCACTGCGCGAGGCGAGCCGCACGAACTGCCCAAGCCAGAGAGCCGGAATGACTGAAAGGGCGAGGGGCCCTAACCAGATTGAAAAAGTCATTCCTAATATCGGCACACCGAATGTCCAGCCGAAGGCGCGGACGAGCTCCCTGAAGTAGAGCCCTGATGAAAAGCTCTTTCCAGTTTTGTGCCAGACTTGCGCATAGCCAAAGCCGCTTCTCATGGCTCGTTTCCACCATTGAGCGAAATGGTGCATATCAGCATCGTGAATGCTCATAGGATGGTCGATGCGCCAAATTCGCCAACTGCCCTCACGCAATCGGTGGCAAAGCTCGGGCTCCTCTCCTGCGATTAATAAAGGGTCATAGAATCCACACTGCCGCAGGGAAGACATTCTGAAGAGAGCATCTCCACCACATGCCGCCGTTTCGCCGATCGGTGTATCCCATTCCTGGTCGCAGATCCGGTTATAGAGGCTTGCATCAGGATAGCGCTCTCGCCTCCTGCCGCATACCGCCGCACAAGTAGCGTTGCTTTCTATAAACTTGATGGCTTCGGGCAGCCAACTTGAATCAAGCTCGCAGTCACCGTCTATAAATTGGACAAATTGCACATTCGGCGTTCTTTTTGCCATTTCCTCTAAACCGGCGTTTCTTGCCCGTGCGGCCGTGAATGGCATATTTAGATCCAGGTGAATCACGTCAGCGCCGTGGCTCTCGGCAAACTGAGCACTGCCGTCAGTCGACGCACTGTCGACATATACCACGGCGAGGTCGCTTGGAAGCGAGCGCAAACATCGCTTCAGCCGCTCACCTTCGTTGCGGCCAATTACAATTATTCCGATCGTGGGTAGCTCATTAATCATCTGAGTGCACCACCGATCTCCTGCAGCATATTAGCGCCAAGCTTCGGCTTCCCTCATGACAAAAATGCCGGATGTTGTCACTTGATCGTTTAAGCATTCGGCTCAGTGCTGCAAGTCGCCTTCTGCCGCCTTCGGAGGCCATTGGAAAAGCCGCATACCAGATTGCCTATAACTCACGCGTTCCATTTTCTAGCTTACCACTGACAATTAGCGGAACGGTGCTAAGGCAAACTTAGCCAGGATAGATAGACGGAGATTAAGAGTTGGAAGAAACCTCGCGCACGAACATCAATGGTGCCTCCGGGAGCGACCCGCTTGTTGATCTACATTCTCTCTGGGTGGGGCCGAGTCTCGGCTATCTTGAGCGCCTTTGCCTTGCATCGGCCGGAGCTGCGGGTCACAACCTGACTTTGTGGACCTATGAGCCTAAGCAGTTGAAGGGAGTACCAGAAGGAACGTCGGTTCGGGACGCAGCCGAAATAATGCCATTTGAGAGGCTGCTCCGCTATCGCGATACTGGTTCGGTCGCATTGGGAGCGAATCTCTGGCGCATCGAACTTCTCGCAACCGGTCTAGGATGCTGGGTCGACATGGACTTTATCTTCCTTAAGCCGCTCGCCTTCAACGATCCGTACATTTTCGGTTGGGAATACGAAAACTGGATAAACAATGCCGTTCTTTATGCGCCCAAAGGTTCTCAGATGGTGCGTGATTTACAGGCAATACCTCAACCTAATACGCGCCCTCCCTGGTGGGGGCCGCGGCGCTCGCTCCAATTCTACTGGTCGCGTTTTCGTCGGGGGCGGCTGGATCTAGAGGACTATCCTTGGGGAACTTTCAGCGCCGGGCTGGTGACGCATGTCGTTAAGAAGAATAAGCTCCAAAGGTACGCTCAACCTCCAGAGGTGTTTTATCCTATTCGCTGGAGCGAGGCACGAATGTTGTACGGTCCGGCAGAAGCTATCGAGCAAAAGCTGACTGAAGATACCTGTGCGGTACATATGTGGCATTCACGCCTTGAAGGTTTGCGCGACAAGCAGCCACCTGCCGGAAGCTACATAGAAAAAATGTGTAATCAATTCAATGTCTGAGCGAACCGGAAGTGATGCGGATCAGTCTCGAACGGCCCGCAGCGGTCGATTGCCTCCGAGGATGCTTATTGCGCACGCGCACTCATTTGGTCAGGCGAACACACACACATCCTCTGATGTGTAGTCTGCCTGCACCCTGATCACTACTTCCACGACAGATCTCAGCGTGTGTTCCCCGTCAGCACCCATGGCACAGATGCGAGGTTGTGATGAAAGGAGGGTTTGGGTCTCGTCGTAGTGACGAAGGAACGAAGATGAGGCCCAAACCCTCCAATACAGGATCGCGCGCCAAGGCTCCTGCGGAAGCGGTAGCGAAGGACATCCGCCGTGCCACTCGACGCCATTTCTCGGCCGAGGACAAGATCTGGATCGTTCTGGATGGCCTGCGCGGCGAAGACAGCATCGCCGAGCTGTGCCGCAGGGAGGGCATTGCCCAGAGCCTGTATTACACTTGGTCAAAGGAGTTCATGGAAGCTGGCAAGCGCCGCTTGGCGGGCGATACTGCCGTGCGGCGACCAATGACGAGGTGAAGGATCTGCGCCGTAAATCGCGCGATCTGAAGGAATGCGTCGCCGATCTGACGCTTGAGAACCGGCTGCTCAAAAATGCATGCTGGCGGATGGGGCAGACCAAAAATGAGGTATCTCAAGGCGGACCTTCTACTGCTGGTGTGACCAATACCGCGATGACGGGCCGGGGGGGGGGCGGACTTGCCGAGCGGCCATCGGCGCCGAGCCGGGTGTGGAAACGTATCCCGTCCGAAATCCATGACGAGATTATCGAGTTGGCGCTGGAGCAGTCCGTGCTGAGCCCCGCGAACTGGTGGTGCGCTTCACCGACGAGAAGCGCTACTTCGTGTCGGAAGCCACGCTTTACCGGCTACTCAAGGCCCACGACCTGATTACCAGTCCCGCCTACGTCGTGATCAAGGCTGCCGATCAGTTTCAAACCAAGACCACCTCAAGGCGACTGGTTCGTAGCCTATGTTACCCAGGTCCTCGTGCCCGACCTCAAATCCGGTGACGTCGTCATCATGGATAACCTGTCGAGCCACAAGCGAGCAGCCGTAAAGGAGAAAATCGAGGCGGCGGGTGCTACCCTGCGCTTCCTTCCGCCCTACAGCCCCGACTTCAACCCGATCGAGAAAGCGTTCTCCCGGCTCAAGGCCATGCTGCGCAAGGCTCGGGAACGCACCGTGGGTGGCTTGTGGGACCTGTTCGGCAGGCTCGTCGACATCTTCCAGCCCGATGAGTGCGCCAACTATTTCAAATCCTGCGGTTTTGAACCGGAATGACCGGAATTCGATCTAATGGAGATCTGCATTCGTCAATCTCGAACGAATTATAATTTGCCGATTCATGAGGCCACTTGAGGGACAAGCCATCCTTCATGCATTTTGGCTTTCTCAATCGCCCAAAGCAATCTGGCCGTATCCTCCTCCGGACAGAGTAAGTAGTCGGACATGGCGAGATCATCCTGAATACCAATCTCGTCAATCTGGTCCACCGCTACCAATTCTTCATTGGGTCCATATCGCACACGAAGAATCGTGTAACGTTCAGAGCGCAAAAGGTTTTCGATCTGTACTTGGCGTGAAATGCGATCCTGATTTTGCCGACTGTAGGCTGGAAGAATTTCTACGACAACAAAGGGTCTTTGATCTCGGATCATTACCGTCAGCGCTTCGAGTACAGGAAGTTCCCCACCTTCAACATCAATCTTTATTACAGAGACCTTAGCTGGAAGGAGATCAGCGGGTACATCAGCGAGTGAAAGGACGATTACCGGCTTTCTTGAAAGGGGCTCTCCACGAAAACTAGGCACTAGGCTTGCTGAAGGATCAGTGTCTTCGCTGCGGTACATTTGTAGCATCAGAATTTCTGTCGCGGTACCAATGCCAGCAGGTATGACAGTGTAGGCAAGACTGTTGGCCGCAGCAAGGGAAGCCGCGTAATCAGCGCAGGCAGGGTTCGGTTCGAAGCCGAGGTACTCCCGGGTTGAATCTATTGCGGCGACTTTGAGCATCGTCTGACCGAGGTTGACCCCCACGTCGATGAAAGCGCCCTCTTTAAGTTGAAAGAGCACGCGCAACAAATCGGCCAGCCAAGGTTCCGAAATGTATGTTTTCCGCCCATTCACTATCGGGATTTCGAAGGCTCGTCCGTATGCAATTTCGCGGTAGCTTCGATTGAAGAAGCCAAGCTTCTTCAACATAAAATGAGCTGCTCTGTGCTGTAGACCGGGCATATTTAGCCTCCTATTGGACCGATGTGCAGCTTTCGGTTTGAATGAGCTCGCGCTATCGCGGACCAGTCCGCACTTTTCAGAAAGGATTACGGGGCTGCCAAGCTCGAAGGGTATTTATCAGGCTTTTTACAAGTGGTATTCGATCGTATAGCGCGAGGTCCGCAATATCGCTCCTTGACCGCCGCTGATAAGCGAGCGGAGGTGTAGCGAACTCGGTTTCAATCTCGGGGCGCGCCCGACGAAACCACACGTAAGCAGCGTCGATCGGCGGATGTATACCCTGATATTCGAGCTTCTCGAGATACTGGACCACCATTCGAGCTCCGGTTGCTGAGAACCCCATCATGTGTGCTCCGATGATGTCGCTTGAATGTAGGTCGGAAGGGTCAGAGGCGTAATACCCTCCGTAGAAAAGGTGCCACGATAGCTTAGAGCAATAAGCAGCGGCATCCTGTCGGAAAGTGCAATCATCTTCGAGAATAAGTATAGAATCGCCTGCATTGGCAGCTTGTTTGAGCAGCGCTAGTTGACTTTCGTAAACGCCCCTAGCACCGACTGACGTGAAGTCGCCTTTTTCATCGGGTCTGATCGCGGAGAAAAATTTCACACGTGGATCGTCCGCAACACCGAGCTTCTGCAATTCCCGCGTCATCGCGCGGCGCCTGTCCCGCCTTTCGGGCAGGTTTATTACCCTGATTCGAGCAAAAGTTTGCAGAAACGACATACGGTCCTCAGGCTTAATGGAAGTAAGAACAAACTGCAATCGGCCCCTGTCGATCGCTCGGTCTCGTGGTTGCCCCCTCTTCCATCGTCCGCGCTTGTCTGCCTGCCAGAAAGGTGCGAGCAGAGAATTCCGATGCTTTGTGGGTGCCACGTTCGAAGCTCCGCTAGTGCAATTAGCCAGCTAAGCAGAAAGACATGTCGACCTGAAGCCACTAACGTCTGGGTTAACTGCGGGGAATCATTAGCGATGCGTTTTCAAAGATGTTTAAATTCGCGAGGAGCACAGTTTCGCGGCATAATGCTTCGAGGAAAGGTTCTGCGCCTCAAAGTTTTGGAGATCCACCCTTTAAATGTTAGACTCTTGTGGAGGTAAAATGCCGGCATCTGTGGGGCGCAAGATTGATAGGCTGGATTCGATTCAGATGCTTCGTGCTGTCGCAGCTTCTCTTGTCGTTCTTTTTCACGCCCAACAGGCATTTGCAACCCGGGGTGCAGATACTACCTTCGTTTCGGAAACCTACCTGTTTGGGTTTGGCGCAGTTGGAGTTCACATATTCTTCGTTATCAGCGGATTCATCATGGTTGTGACCGCACGTTTTAAGAGCGGATTTCACTTCAAAGCATTCATCAAGAGAAGATTCTTTCGCGTGTATCCAATCTACTGGATATGTGCGGCCACCTATGTTCTGATGTACTGGGTCATGGGTTCGCCTTATGCTCTTGAAGCGAGCCAGATTTTCGGTGCTATTCTCTTGCTACCCTATGGGGCACCCGCCATTATAGGGCCCGCGTGGACCCTGTCCTACGAAATGTACTTTTACATCTGGTTTGGAATGACGATGGTTTTGGGCCTTAATAGAGGCTTGCTTGTGCTTCTTATCGCTTTCATCCTGATGATGTCTGCTGGTCTGGTTTTACAGCCCTCCGATCCATTTGTTCACCTCGCAACCAGTTCACTACTGGTGGAATTTCTGGCCGGAGCGGCCCTAGGCTGGCTCGCTGTACAAGGTTATCTGCCTCTCCGTTTGGGCGCTGCTTCGCTCACATTATCCTTTGCACTTTTTGGTGCGGGACTGCTTTATGGTTACGATCGCGTTCCTACGGCGATAGTTTGGGGCATCCCCAGCGCACTTCTTGTTGCTGGAGTCGTGTGCCTGGAGCTCAGAAAGGGGGCCAGCACAATGGTGCGCTGGCTAGGCTTACTCGGAGACAGCAGCTACGTGCTTTATCTTATTCACATTCTGATCATCGCTATCGGGCTGAAGGCGGCCGGCAACTGGTTTGAGATCGAAGCGGTCGCTTCCCTTATAGCTGCATTCACCCTATTGCCCGTTTGTATAATCACCGCTGAGTTATTGCACAGGGGGGTAGAACGACCACTACTTAGAGCCCTGAACCCTCGAAGAAAACTCGTTCCGGAACGCCCTGACCTCGGCTAGTACCCTTTTGCTTCACATGTGTGCGAGTTGTAATACTTTGTACAATCGTCGGGTGTTTGGACCCATAATCAGGGTCATGGCGTCGTCGAGACATGATTTGCGGGGCCTCTAGCCAGGAAGCAAGATGTTGAGCGACAAGTTTATTCTCGTCTTGAGATAAGCAGTAGGAAACCGGCTATGCCACTCTTTCGGCAGAATATTCGCGGATTGCCGAGGTTGATGACAGGGGTGCGCTTGAGGTGACGCCTAGGTTTTTTCGACCATGGAGGAGTCGGAAGGGGGTTTCTATGCATCCACACAGCCTTTTCGCTGGCAGAGCACTCGCACCGGTTGAGCAAGGATGGTGATCCGCCTGAGGTTGTGGCGAGCACATTGGCGTTCGGGCTTGGCTAAAGCGGCGGTGCAAAGGACGGTCGGGCGCCATTCAGTTCTGCCTCGATGTCCCAGGTTTTGGTCGTTCAATCAAAGCATAATCTTTCGGATGCGCGCATGGGGTTCATGATCCACGATCGCTTGAGTTAGACGCGGTTGTTACGGCTTCAAGAGGCGCGCAGCCACGGGATAGTTGCGCCTGAAATCAACGGATGAGGCTGAAAGGCGCAGAGTTTCATCACAAAAACGGGCCATGACGCCGCTCAAGGGGCTCCACTCGCGCCCCTGCAACGGCGCGGCCAATCACGCCGACAAACTCGTTGTTGTTGCGGGTGTCCAGCTGGCGCCCGTCGCTGTCTGCAGCCGAGGTCACCGCTGCCTTTCGGATGAACCCAAAGCGCCGATCGATGCTGATATGCGATTTGTAGCCGAACACCGGCGTTGCAATCTGCGGCAGCGGCGTCCCGTCGGGACGATAGCGGATCTTGCCCCCGATCTTGATCGTCCAGCGCGCATCGACATCCTTCTGATGCGCTTTGTTCGGCTTGCCGCGCCAGATCTGCTTGGACGACTTGCCTGCCTTGATGGCGGCCTTTTCTTCCTGCGTATTGCGCTGCTTGGGCGCAGGAACCAGGCTTGCATCGACGATCTGCCCACCCATGGCCAGATACCCGGCCTCGCGCAGCTGCTGCTCGAACGCCTGCATCAGCGCCTCGAGCGTGCCGCTCTCTGTGAGCCGGTTACGGTAGTGACGGATCGTGTTCTCATCGGGCATCGAGCCGCCCAGATCAAAGCCGAAGAAGCGCATCCAACTCAAGCGGTCGCGGATCATGAACTCCATGCGCGCATCTGACAGATTATGCTGCGCCTGGACCACCAGCACCTTGAACATCGCGACCGGATCAAACGCTGGCCGACCGCCCCTGGCTCCGCCCTTATAGCCAAGGCCGCGGGTCAAAAGCGGCCGGAAGCGTTCGAACTCCACCGTGGTCGCGAGAACCTCGAGCGGATCACCGTCCTTGCTCAATCGGTCCAGGTGCTCCGCCAACGAAAACAGGCTGCGTGGCTGCATCGAAACTCTCCATCCAACGCCTCCACAGAATCATAATCAGCTAAACGTCGGTGCCAACTTTCCGTAAAGGCGACCGCTTATCAAACCTCAGAGGACCTTCGGCTCATCTTAATGGGGAGAAGTCCCCGGCAGACGGCGAACCTTTGATCCACTCCGACGGGCTTGTACCAAGCCGGAGATGATTCCAAGGCCAATTGCAAAGATGTACTGAAAAGGAAAAAGGAAAAAGATCCATTCGTAGAAATTATGTACAGCCAGAACAATCATCGCAACTGTTACTCCCAGTACTACATCTCCAACCGGATCCTTAGGGCGAGTGAATGAGAAACGTAGGCCGAGAATAATCGGGCTAGCGAAAAGGCTTATGAGAGCAAATAGTCCGAGCCAGCCTGTTTCTGCCGCGGCGAGCAAATAAGCATTGTGAACGTGAGCGGACAAGCTGCCTCCGCCCCAAGTCACACCCGCCGCCTCGGAGTAGCCTTGACTGTTCGCAACCACGACATATTGATTTGCACCAACTCCGAATGGATTGGCTGCCCACATAAGATTAGCCGCGTCTTCAAATGTCTCGCGTGCCAAGTCACTAGACTCAGCAGCCTCCCCTTCTAATCGCTTTTCTATTCCGCTGATCATCAGAGGAGCTACCAGGATTAAAACCAAACACGCGCCACCGATGGTCTTCCACTTTAAGGCAGTAGGGCGGCGGAAAAGAGAAAGAATGAACAGCAGGCCGATGCCCATAATGACAAATGCTGTCGTACCCCTTGATGCTCCAAGTGCCACCGCTAACAGTGCCGCTGCTACGCCGGCGAACAAGATTCGGTTTTTTGCTCCTGCAAGTAGCATCGCCAAGAGAGGAAGGGTCACAAAATGTAGCATCATACCTAACAGATTCTGGTGCCCCAACGTTCCCGCTGCCTGAAATGTCCCGGAAAATCGCTGATCAATGGCTACTAGCGCCTGAACAATGGCTCCGATGGACAGGCCAATAGCTATCCAATGAAGACCTGATCTATCCTGAACGACGGCAGAGACTGCTACGAATAGGGCCAACATGCGGATGATCTGGAAGACGTAGAATAGAGAGCTCTGCGCGCTTGCAGAGAACATCACCGAGATGCATACGGTGAAGAGATAGGCTAGTAACGGCCAGCGTAATGGAAGGCCTCTCCAACGGATACGGTGAGACAGTAGAATCGCCACAGCGAGGCTGTCGACGACCGTTATGACTGCACCTTTAGCATATCCCGGCCAGCCAGCCCAGTCGATAATTGCTGCGTCGAGGTTAGCCCAGCCCGAAACGAAAGGTAGAAGGCCTACAAGCATATAGCCGTATTTGCGATGGGAGCGGCTTTTCAAAACTTTAAAAAATAATGGAATAGCTATTAGCAGGATCGCGGCTGCTATCATGCTCATCATAGTGTCAAACCTTTTGCTCCTAGCCCCAAATGAGCTGCCGCAATTGCATGAAAACCTAGCTTCTGAAGATTCTGGTGTACGCGCGCCGAGCTACGAGCCAGATGGTTTGACCCCGAGGTTCCGTACCAATCATGCGCAACTTCATTTGTTTGGTGCCTTCATCTGAGCGGAATGGCAACAACCCTGTTCGACGCGCATCAAGGTAGCATGCCAACTATTCTTGGCCGCAGTTTTGTTCTCGAGGCCCGTTTCGGGTCGGAAACCATTGTGATCGTGGAGCTTTTCAGTCGGGGGTGCGAGCGACGTTGCAATCAGTTTTTCGCGCCGGTGAGCGTAGTTTTAGCCTGCTTCGCCGAAGGGACCAAATGCCCAACATTTTTCTGATTGATGATTTGGAAGTCGTTGCGTTTGCGCCGCGCACGCTTCGAGTGTAATTCGGCCACATGGCATTACTCGGATCTGCCCCATTGGTCCTCGCTGCGCTTATGAGTTTGGGCGCAACGAACCGCGTCTTGGAGGCTATCACGGTCTCAGATCCTCCGAAGCTAACTTCTACAAGCGAAGACATGGCGGAACCGTTCCCTTTATCCACGGCTGCGCTTGTCACCAATCCGGACGGCACAGTGGAGGCGCAGATGGTGGCGTCAGGGCTGGATGTCCCTTCGTTTCTAGGTCCTATGCGGCTGGCCGGCTCGGGT
>NZ_JAAFZT010000040.1 GCF_013336795.1 Alteripontixanthobacter muriae
TCAACAGTGGTGCCCGTCTGGTTCGCGGTCTGGAACAAGACGTTCTCAGAGGGCTGGACAGCGCCCGGAGAATCGTAAATGATCACTGCCGCACTTGCGGGAACCGACGTTATCGCGATGGCTGCTCCGGCAGCCAATAGGAGCTTGTTCATATTACAGTTGCCTCAAGTTTTTCTCCGCCCCCACTAGCCTTACAAAGCATGGTTAACGGTTTGGTTCCTCAACTCTGGGGCGGCGGTCTGAACGTTACACTCCTTTTGAGTTGCAGTCATTTTGGACTTGTAACGGTTTTGCGCCGGTCACTTGAGCGATTAGAGCTCGCAACAGGAGACCGACGAGATGATCAAGCATACAGAAGAGTTCAAGCAGGAGGCGGTGCGGATCGCACTGACCAGCGGGTTGCCGCGC
>NZ_JAAFZT010000041.1:0-6224 GCF_013336795.1 Alteripontixanthobacter muriae
ATGATGCAAGGGGCCCTCTATCAAGAGCTCATGGCCAAGAAGGCGCAACGCCTGCCGGTGCCGGAACGAACTGCTGCCATGGCACACCATTGACGGGCTCGATCATGGTAATCCGGAGCCAGACTGGTTGCAGTTTGCAGAATGAGCCGTTGATACTTTTCGTTGCAGTCGCACATGAACCGGCGAGCCGCTTGCGGTGCACACAAGAACCTGTTGCCAAGGAGATTACTCCATGCTTTTGATGGGCCATGATAAGGCAAACGGTGCCCAAAAAACATGAGGTCCTGTGCATTGTGGTGCCCGACCTATTCCATGCGACTCAAACTTTCTTCCATGAGCACATCGCTAAAATAGCTCCGGGTCAAACAGTGATAGTGCACCTCTCATCAACAGGTGCTCCTGCGCAGACCAGCGTTCCTGTTTTAGAAGTGACTGCTCCTTCTCAGTGGACAGAGAAGGGCGGTCGTCTTTTGTCACGTTTGATTCGCTCTGTTAACGCGTGGCGGACCTATCGTTTGAGCTCTCAGCAGGCGGAGGCCATAGAAAGCTACTTACTGCGTGAAGGCATTACTCACGTCTTTGCCGAGTTTGCCACGACTGGATTTATGATCGCGCCCGTGACAGCGCGCTTGGGCTTGCCGCTCACAGTGATGAGTCACGGGTGGGATATCAACGTGATGGGCCGCGGACGCCTGTGGCGCGGTCGCTTCAAAAGCTTTTTCAATTCTAAAACTAAGTTCGTGGCGGTTTGCGAATTCCTAAAAGATAGAATGACGGATATCGGTGCACCCGAGAATAAAGTAGCTGTCGTCCCATGCGTGATTGAAGCCTCCCTCTTCAATCCGGTGTTGCATCGACGGGGCCCGACTAGAGTCGTGATGTTATCTCGGCTAACAGCTCAAAAAGGTCCATTGCATAGCCTTCGAGCCTTCGCCGAAGCTTCGAAGCACAACCCAGATCTGGTCCTGGACATAATTGGGGACGGACCACTTATGGGAGCAGTGAGATGGGAGAGCGAGAGGCTCAACCTTCTAGACAGAGTGTGTTTGCATGGCGCACTCCCTCACGATCATGCATTGGCCATCTTGGCTAGGAGCAACATCTTCCTGCAGCATTGCGTAACACTCCCGTTCCAGGGGATCGAATCACAAGCAGTTTCGCTCCTGGAAGCCATGGGGCATGGATTAGTGCCCATCGTCACTCGTCACGGTGGCATGACCGAGCATGTTGCAAATGAAGTTAGGGGCTTTGTCGTAAACGAAGGGGATGAAGCAAATATGGCTGCGCGCATTCTTCACCTCGCTGACAGGCCTGAAGAACGCAATCGAATGGGCAAGAACGCAAGACTGTACGTGCTAGAAAATTTCGCAGGAGAAAAGATATACCCTCGGCTTAGAACCCTGATCGGGTTAGCAGAGACGCTTCCGGGCAATTATCAGCCTTCCAGCCTGCAGAACTATCCTGCGAAGTAGGCGAGCCGATAGGACCGCCCTATGCGAAAAGCTCCATGAGCCAGCTAACCGGCATCGCCGACGCGGCTTTCGCCGCCTGTACATCTTGCTGAGCCCAGAAGACCTGACCTCCAGTTTTCCTCCAGCTGGAATAGAGTCGGGCGGCTTTGTTGCGCAGGAGCGCGGTTGAAGCTCAGCGGCGAAAGCCGCCGGGCATTGCGTAGCCAAGGGACATGCGGTCTCTCCCGGTTATAGTCGTCGACCCAGGCAGCGATCTCGACGCGAGCACGAGCAAGAATGAGGAACAGCGTCTCGTTCAGCAGCTCGTCGCCCATCCGGCCGTTGAAGCTCTCGCAGAAGCCGTTCTGCATCGGCTTGCCCGGCGCGATGTAATGCCACTCCACGCCGATCTCCCCGCACCATGCCAGCACCGCATTGCTGGTCAGTTCGGTGCCGTTATCGCTGACGATCATCCCCGGCTTGCCGGGCTCGGCGATCAGATCGGCTAGCTCGCGCACGACCCTGCGACCCGAGATCGATGTATCCGGCACCGCTCGCAGGCAATCTCTGGTCACATCGTCGACGATGTTGAGCACGCGGAACCGCCTTCCAGAAGCCATCTCGTCATGCACAAAGTCCAGCCTCCAGCGCTGGTTCGGGAGGGCCAAGACCAGAGTCGGCGCCTTGGTCCCGACAGCATGCTTGCGGCTGCGCCGCCGCCTGACCGCCAGTCCCTCCTCCTGAGTAGCAAACCGATTTGGTGGCTCCCACCCTTTCTGCACAGATAACGCGCGCGCGAGGAAGATCCGCCACCCCCATGTACCTGCGAAGCGTTGCCTTGCGCAAACCTAAGCGGCAGGCAATGTGAGGCTACGGCGATGCGACATCGGGAGAGATGCCACCTTCACGGCGAAAAAGTACGGGACTGCCTAAAGGAAATCGCAACGCCGGAAAGCACGGGACGCGGTCTGGGGGGCTTGGCCGCGTCCCAACTTCTCCAGGAGCTTGCATTATAGCAGGCAAAGAAGGGGCCCCGCAAAGGAGGCCCCTAGAAGCAACCGGCTTGGACGGGAGGGGGGTCTCCGGTCGCTCCGGGCATTTACGCGCCCTTGGCGTTTAAGTTCCGATACTTAGGATTAATTAATCGCCAATAGGTGCTGCCGCAGTCATCGCGCGCTAGGCCGTGCCATCTTTTCTGCACAGATAGCGCGCGCGTGAGGTCAGGAATTAGTGGGGCGCAGGCGTGCAATTACCCAATCTTGAAGCCATCGTCGTCCTTCAGGTGTTCGCAAGGCGAGCCTCAGTATGGCGCCTCGCCCGGGACCGGCGGGATCGCCCGCCAGTCGATCGAGCTCTCTACGGCGCAGGATCTCGACACGCTCGTGAACGATCCTGAGGCGATCTGGACGCTTTTTAAATTCTGGATGCGATAACCAAGCTAGCGTCTGCTTGACGACGACGTTGGCATTGAGGACCGTCTGACTCGTGCCGCTCGCCCGTGAGGTGTAAAGATACGTTTCCTGGGCAAGATCGGCGACGTACTTCGCGCCCGCCACAAGGCATCTCGCCACAATGTCGAAATCCTCGCCATTACGGATTTGCTCGTCAAAAAGAATGGCATGATCTGAAAGGAATGACCGATTGATCATAGGTACCAGCGTCACATAATCCTGCCCGCCATCAGGCGTGCTGCGGAACAGCTTCTCAAGTGTAATCTCTTGGATTCTGGGTTCAGGATGAACTGAAGGTCCAAGCGCTTTCTGCGCTCGTCCATCGAAGTAAACGAGGTTATCTGCTATCATCTCGGCAGAATGAGAACGGGCAAGTTGCAGCAAGCTCTCGATCCGCCCCGGGCCGAACGCGTCATCAGCATCCAACGTCGCGATCCATGCGCTTGTTGCGGCACGAATAGCCATATTGCGAGCAGCAGACGGGCCTACATTTGCGCACAGTCTTACCAGACGGACACGAGAATCTTCCTGCGCAAGGGACCTGACAACTTCAACGGTATCATCCGACGAGGCATCGTCCACTACGATGACCTCAGCAACGTTCGCCTGCTGCAGAGCTGAGGCGACCGCTCTTTTGATGAAACGTGCAGCGTTGAAGGCCGGTATTATGATTGTGACGGATTCAGGCTGGTGCATTTGGAGGATCGTCCTTTCTCGCAATCAACGGGGCCATGCCTCGTTTAATCAAGATCCAATAAAAAATTGTGTTATTCTTGTATGCAAACAGCAAGCGGGTGGAGCGGATCTGCCACAGAGAAGGGCTAAAGGTGCCGCAGAAGCAGCCAAAACGAGGGCGATTGGAAAAATAGCTCGTGCACGCGGCTTCGGCTGGAGTACCCGGAGCACCATGTGGACGTACGAGATGAGCTTCGCCCATCTGCGCTTGGCTACGATTCTGTCGAGGGACGCACCCACGATGGTCGCAAGTTCAGGATCTTGGCCATTATCGCCGAAGCCAGCCGGGAATGCCTGGCATTGGTCGTTGCCCGAAAGCTCAAGCATCAGAACGCGCTTTCGGCGTTCGCTGACCTGTTCGTCTCGCGCAGCCCGCCTGCGCATATGAGATCTGACAACAGTCCAGAATCTAGCGCTACCGCTGTGCAGGAGTGGCTCGGCAGAGCCGGCGTCAAAACGCTTTACATCGCGTTAGGATCGCCTTGAGAGAAGGGCTGTACAAGAGCTTTAACGGTTCTCTGCCGAACGAAGCTTAATGGTGAAATCTTCTATAGCCTCGCCGAAGCCAGAGTGCTGATCGAGGCTTGGCGTCGCCACTACAACACCGTGCGTCCGTACAGCAGTCTTAATTATAACCCGCCTGCTCCGAAAGCGGCGATGCCGCCATCGCCGCTTTCTGGTTCCGCTTGGCTCCACCTCCAGCCGGCGAGGACATTGGAAGCGACAATGCACTAACAATAATCCGGACCACTGATGGGGGCCGGTCAGGGACGAATGTTCCGCTTCCGGTGCTGCTGATGCGTTCAGGAATGCCCGAGATGGGTGGATTGCAGAAATTAGTTTATGTCCAGTCGGATTGAGAGCGGGCATTGCCGTTGCCCACTGATATGCGTTATTGTGCCGCTGAAGATTCCGCTTGGGGACTTGGAATGGATATTTCGGTCATCATCCCTGTCTTTAATGGCGAGGGATACATTGAGGAAGCGCTCCGGTCGGTTCTTGAGCAGACACATCCGCCTCAAGAGATCATCGTGGTGGACAACGGTTCCACTGATCGAACCACCGATATCGTCGAGCGGTATCCGGTAAAGCTGCTTTATGAAAAGAAATCTGGTGCTAGTCTCGCTCGGATCACAGGAAGGGAGGCGGCAACGGGAGATGCGTTCATGTTCCTTGATGCCGACGACATCCTCGGGCCGACGGTATTGGAAGAACTTGTTGCAGTGCTGAGGAAGCACCCCAACGCGGTCGCGCTGTGTCCTTGGAAGCGCTACGAACTGATAGATGGCAAGTGGCAGGTTCGACCTGCTTCCAGCAGAGCGCGCGAAGGAGGGGAGCATCCACTAGCTGCATGGCTTACCGGTTGGTGGCATCCGCCATGCTCTGTTCTCTGGTCGCGCGAAGCTTATGAGCGGAGTGGGGGCTGGGATCCCTCTTGGTGTGTCAATGATGATGGCGATCTGGCAATGCGGGCACTAGTGCAGGATGTTCCAATGATCAGAACTTCCGGTGGAACATCATACTATCGCCGTCTCCCCGAGGGTGAAATTTCGCTAAGCGGCCACCGCCACAGTCACCGCGGACTGGCGTCGAAGATAACTGTCATAGAGAGGATCGAAAAAGCTCTGGAAGATAAAGGCAAAGTTCATAGGTTTTCAATACCTTTGAGAGAGGTTTTCGAAATTCTTGCCGAAGAAGCACTAGAATACCCTGAACTGGCTCAACGTGCGAAAAAGGGAGTTATCCGGAACAGGCCGACAGTTGCGCATCGAGCGGTGCATTTCGTGCGTCGCGTCATATGGAAGTTAGGACTGAAGAAAGATCGACCAGAGTGCTCAGGAGTGGCGGCCGACCCTGTCTAGGGTCTGGACTTATAAACAGGATTCACAACGGCATCGGGATGTGATTCACAGGCCTCCAGCGAGGAGGCATGTGGAATGGCAAATTTCTTCTGGTTTTCCGATGAGCAGTGGACTCGGGTTGAGCCACTTTTACCGCAGGATACGCGCGGGATGCCGAGGGTGGATGATCGGCGTGTGCTCTCCGGGATTGTCCACGCGCTGAAGAGGGGCAGTCGCTGGAGCGACTGCCCGGAACACATCTACGGACCGAAGAAGACGCTCTACAACCGGTTCCGTCGCTGGGCCGAGCGCGGCGTGTGGGAGCGCATCTTCTCGAGCCTGGCCGGGGTCGAGGGCGTGCCTGCCAAGCTGTTCATCTACAGCTCCTGCATCAAGGTCCACCGCACTGCCGGAGGCGCGAAAGGGGGGCCTTGGCTCATGGTATCGGCATCACCAAAGGCGGAAGGAACACCAAGCTCCACGCAATCTGCGACGAGAAGGGCCGCCCCCACGTCCTGCTCCTGACACCCGGCAACACGCACGATGCCAAGGTCGCCATGCTGGCGATCAATGCCGCGCCGCCATCGGAGTATCTGGTCGCCGACAAAGGCTTAGACAGCAACGCCTTGCGCTCATGGCTGTTCGAGCGAGGGACCACGCCGGTCATCCCGTCAAAGTCCAACCGCAAGGTCCAGATCGAGCACGACAGACAGATCTACCGCCAGCGCAATGTCGTCGAGCGCATG
>NZ_JAAFZT010000041.1:6322-7017 GCF_013336795.1 Alteripontixanthobacter muriae
AGCCACAATCGCTATCGCAGCCATCGTCACCTGGTGGCTCTAATGAGTCCGGACCCTACTACTCTTAAAGCTGGACACCCGCAATAACCCCTCGCTTTGATGCCTCTTCTGTGATTCACTCGATGCACTGGATGGAGAGTTTCGATGCAGCCACGCAGCCTGTTTTCGTTGGCGGAGCACCTGGACCGATTGAGCAAGGACGGTGATCCGCTCGAGGTTCTCGCGACCACGGTGGAGTTCGAACGCTTCCGGCCGCTTTTGACCCGCGGCCTTGGCTATAAGGGCGGAGCCAGGGGCGGTCGGCCAGCGTTTGATCCGGTCGCGATGTTCAAGGTGCTGGTGGTCCAGGCGCAGCATAATCTGTCAGATGCGCGCATGGAGTTCATGATCCGCGACCGCTTGAGTTGGATGCGCTTCTTCGGCTTTGATCTGGGCGGCTCGATGCCCGATGAGAACACGATCCGTCACTACCGTAACCGGCTCACAGAGAGCGGCACGCTCGAGGCGCTGATGCAGGCGTTCGAGCAGCAGCTGCGCGAGGCCGGGTATCTGGCCATGGGTGGGCAGATCGTCGATGCAAGCCTGGTTCCCGCGCCCAAGCAGCGCAATACGCAGGAAGAAAAGGCCGCCATCAAGGCAGGCAAGTCGTCCAAGCAGATCTGGCGCGGCAAGCCGAACAAAGCGCATCAGAAGGA
>NZ_JAAFZT010000041.1:7027-8008 GCF_013336795.1 Alteripontixanthobacter muriae
CAAGATCCGCTATCGTCCCGACGGGACACCGCTGCCGCAGATTGCAACGCCGGTGTTCGGCTACAAATCGCATATCAGCATCGATCGGCGCTTTGGGTTCATCCGAAAGGCAGCGGTGACCTCGGCTGCAGACAGCGACGGGCGTCAGCTGCGCCGGGTAATCGATATCCGCAACACTGCCGGCGATGTCTGGGCCGATAGCGCCTATCGCAGTCAGAAGAACGAGGCCTGGCTGACGAACAACATGCTCACAAGCCGCATCCATCGCAGAAAGCCCAAGGGCAAGCCCATGCCCGAGCGCACATCGCGCGCCAACGCTGCAAAGTCAGCCGTGCGGGCCAGGGTTGAGCATGTTTTTGCGCACCAGAAAAACCGCTACGGGCTCTTCATCCGCACCATCGGCTTGGCACGCGCGCAGGCCAAACTGACGCTGGCCAACTTGGTCTAGAACTTCGACCGCCTGATCTTCCACGAACGGCGTGCAGCCACAGGATAGGTGCGCCTGAAATCCACGGATCACGCTGAAAAGCCGGAAAAAACCACCACAGAGCGGCCCATCGACCCACTCAAATGGCATATCTCAAGCCGCCCCAACGACCCGGTCAATCACGCCGCCAAAAGTGTGGTTGTTGCGGGTGTCCAACTGTAATCCAGATCATTGATTCAGATCCAGGTGAGGAGATGAGCGATGGTAGGTCGGCAGGCGGACGCGGTGGTGTTAACAGGCGAGGAGCGCGATTTCCTCGAGACGCAGGTTCGGCGGCACAAAACCCCGCGGTCGTTGTCGGATCGGTGCCGGATGATCCTGCTGTGCGCAGATGGCTCGCAAAGCAAGGAGGTGGCCGAGCGCCTTGGGGTGCACGAGCACACAGTCGGCAAGTGGCGCCGCAGGTTCGTAAAGGACCGGATCGAGGGGCTCACCGACGAGTACCGGCCCGGCCGCCCGCGAACCGTCTCCGATGAGCAGGTGGCAAAGGTGAT
>NZ_JAAFZT010000042.1 GCF_013336795.1 Alteripontixanthobacter muriae
TAGGGTCCGGACCCATAAACAGGATTCACAGCGGCATTGGGATGTGATTCATGAGCCTCCAGTGAGGAGGCATGTGGATGGCAAATTTCTTCTGGTTCTCGGATGAGCAGTGGGCTCGGATTGAGCCGCTCTTGCCGCAGGATACGCGCGGGATGCCGAGGGTGGATGACCGGCGTGTGCTTTCCGGGATTGTCCATGCGTTGAAGAGTGGCGGTCGCTGGAGCGACTGCCCGGAACACATCTACGGACCGAAGAAGACGCTCTACAACCGTTTCCGTCGCTGGGCCGAGCGCGGCGTGTGGGAGCGCATCTTCTCGAGCCTGGCCGGGGTCGAGCGCGTGCCTGCCAAGCTGTTCATCGACAGCTCCTGCATCAAGGTCCACCGCACTGCCGGAGGCGCAAAAGGGGGGCCTTGGCTCATGGTATCGGCATCACCAAAGGCGGAAGGAACACCAAGCTCCACGCAATCTGCGACGAGAAGGGCCGCCCCCACGTCCTGCTCCTGACACCCGGCAATACGCACGATGCCAAGGTCGCCATGCTGGCGATCAATGCCGCGCCGCCATCGGAGTATCTGGTCGCCGACAAAGGCTACGACAGCAACGCCTTGCGCTCATGGCTGATCGAGCGAGGGACCACGCCGGTCATCCCGTCAAAGTCCAACCGCAAGGTCCAGATCGAGCACGACAGACAGATCTACCGCCAGCGCAATGTCGTCGAGCGCATGTTCTGCCGCTTCAAGGACTGGCGGCGGGTCGCCACCCGCTTCGACCGCAACATCAAGACCTTTATGGCCACAATCGCTATCGCAGCCATCGTCACCTGGTGGCTCTAATGAGTCCGGACCCTA
>NZ_JAAFZT010000043.1 GCF_013336795.1 Alteripontixanthobacter muriae
AGCATCATTGCCCATGTAGTGGGTTCCGGAACTGCAGGGGTCGAGCCTGTGTTGAAGAAGGTGATGTGTGAGAATGAGTCACTGCCCGCGCTGAACCCAACGCCACTCAAGTCGACCATATCGCTCAGAATGGGATCAGCGTCATAATACAGAGCGTACTGGTTTCCTTGCTTGATCGCGAAGTAGTGGATGTCAGGATCCGCAAGGCCCGGAGTATAGGTGAAAGACACTGTGCTGGGCAGATCAAATCCTACGAAAAACTCACTTCCATCTATTGAGGGGTAGTTAGTCGAAATTTCGTCTAGCTGTAGACCCCCGTCGTATTTGGTCACGACAGGAGAGGGTAGCTCTCCATCCGCTACATTTATGCCAGTTTGCGTAGCGAAGCACGCAGAGAAGCCTCCCGTGCAATCGTTTCCGCCAAACACGCCGAGCAAAGTAGCTGCTTGTGCGGGCGCAGTGAATGCGCTCGCGAATGCGAGCGAACCTGCG
>NZ_JAAFZT010000044.1 GCF_013336795.1 Alteripontixanthobacter muriae
GACTGTTCGTGGAAATCGTAGCCGATGAACCGGCTGTTCGGAAAAGCTTCGGCCATGATCAAAGTGGAGAAACCGATCCCGCACCCAACATCGGCAATTTTTGCTCCCGCCTCCAATCGCGGCATCATCCCATCGAGGGCAGGAAGCCAAGCCTGGACAATGCCGTTGACGTAGCCGGGTCGGAAGAACGACCCCACCGCACAGAAGAGGCACCCTGCGCTTTCACCCCAGGCAACGCCCTCTCCGGTTCGAAAGCCGTGCTCGACCTTTGGTTCGCCTTCGATCATTGCAGCCGCAAGTTCGAAGGCTCCTTCCAGGTAGACCGGGCTGTCCTTGATCGCGAATACCATCGCCTGCTCAGGTGAGAGGCTGAACTGCTCGGTCGCGGGGTCGAACTGAATGTAGCCATTGAGTGCCTGCGCCATCGCCCACTCGCGCACATATCTCTCCGCTAGCCCCAGTCGCGTAGCCAAGGCTGCCGATGTTGCTGGCCCGTCCGAGTGAAGAGAGTCGAAGAGGCCTAGCCTGAGGCCGATACGGACGGTGGGCACACTGAAGGCGCCCCCCAGGTCCCCGAGCATCTTGCCTACGAGTTCGTTGAGCGTGTCTGGATCTGGTTCGGTCATGAGAGCGCTTCGCCTGGCAGTGATGATG
>NZ_JAAFZT010000045.1 GCF_013336795.1 Alteripontixanthobacter muriae
CACCCGTCGCCGACATTCATATCTGGGCGGCATCAGCCCACTCGCGTTCGAAGCCAAGGTGGCATAATGAGAAGGTGACCGGCACAAAACCGTTACAAGTCCATTTCGTCGAAAGTAGCTTCAAAGGCGCTAATCTTTACAACGCACCCAAGGCTTATCTTGCGTCGCGCCAAGGCAGCTAAAGCCGTGGACGATTGAACGCGAAGCGACAGAAAGCCAGTTATTCCCAGATGCTCGAACCTGTCCAGAAGTTCGCCGAAATCGGGTCGCCGCTATTCGCATCATGCCTTCACGAATAGCAGTAACTCGCGGCGCTATGGCTAGGATCGATTGATAGAGCGAGATATATCGCCAAAATGACTGAACTACGCGACTCGATCTACTATGCGCAACTTGCCAGGAAAGCGCGTCAGCTCGCTTCCGCTCATTCCAATCCAGTCGCTGCTCGTCGACTACGAGAGACGGCAATAAAGCACGACCGAATGTCCGCGCAATTCGCGAGAGCTGAATCCGGCTCCCAGAGGGCCGTAGGTTCTCTGCGAAAAGTTCTCTTTTTCTGGTAGCATTTCGCCGAGATTGAATCAGCGCCGCGCCATATGGGTCCTAACGGCCGATGATCCAGTTGCCGCATCGTTCTCCCGAGCATAAACAGCAACCTTAGGTTTCCCGAGCACTTTGCAGGCAAAGACAGCGTCCCAGACGATCGCCGGCACCCACCCGCTTTTCCGCGGCAACATTCCGCTCGGCTCGCCGCTAAGCAATTTGAAAAACTCTCCCGGCAGCACTTGGTTGTCGTGGCCAGGGGATGCGCACTTTCGATCTTTGAGTCGACTCGCGGCTTGGGGAACCGGTCCCCACTTTTTCAGAGCATCACCTGCCCCTGCTTTGAAAAGGCCCTCATCCTACCCTTCTCCCAGTCTTCGTAACCCTGATTTTCAACACCTCGATTTCAAGGTGCGGGAGGGGAAGCCGGCAGCCGATCACCCGAACCGTTCGGAGCTCCGGGCAACTCGAAAAAATTCAGAACTCGTCTAAGCGTCACGGGTATCGCAAAAAAGCCTCTTTTGAGGCAGCTTGTGGACGACTTGCTGCAGACGGTGCTCGAGTCGCCGGAAGCGACTTGTCGGCCCTGAGAGCCGAGCTTTTTTTATCGCTCGCGCCTTCGGCCGGCGTGGTGGATGGCTGGTCCAAGCCCTCAGCGGTTGAGTGGAATGTTAGGCCACCCCCGCCGGGCTTTCTCAAACAGTAGGGGTGGCCCACTCGACCGCATTAAAGACTGCCGAGTAAAGCCGTGCTACGGCAGTAGTTCCTAATAAATCCTGACCACAGCCTTCATGGCACCTCAACATTTAGAGTCCGCCGTCGATCAAACATACGCGCTCGCGGGCTAGGCAAGTTACACGCAGAGACCGCCTACAATCCTCAAGCGATCCAGCAGGCCTTCGCTCGCTGCCGGTTCTTGCTCTCACAGCCTTTCAGAAAGTGCTCTGCAGCGAAGATCTGTTCGAAAGCCGGAAATGCGTTGAAGCAGAATGAAAGCGGCGGCCGAAGCCGCCGCGATCGTCTCGTTGTTGCGCTTAGGCTTAGAAGGCAAAGCGAACCCGTTTGCTGCTCTGGTCGCTGCTACGTCGCCGCATAGCAAATCCGATCGCACCAAAGCCGAACAGCATCATTGCCCAAGTGGTGGGCTCAGGTACTGCACCGATCTGCGAGCTGATACCGCCGATGCGAACCTGCCTTAGATCAGAAACACC
>NZ_JAAFZT010000004.1:0-17117 GCF_013336795.1 Alteripontixanthobacter muriae
GAGGTTTGGCGACCCGCTACGACAAACGAGCCGACAACTTTCTGGCCGCCATCAAGCTCTTCTCAGCACGTCTCTGGATCAACGCTTACGAGTCTACTGCCTAGCACCTTCCGTTCCGACGACGAGAGCGCGCGATGCTGCGCTTCCGCCAGATGAAGGCGCTACAGAAGTTCGCCTCCGTTCATGCCAATGTCCGCAACCACTTCAGCTCCGAACGCCACCTCATCGACAGACAGACTTACAAGACCCGCCGCTCGGCTGCCCTTGCCGAGTGGCAGAACCTCATGGCCTGAGCTATGCCGGGGAGGGGGAGAGCTGCGTCGATCAGAGACAAGTTGCGATTAGACTTACAGCACCCCCGTGCGCCTTATTCAGGCCCATTCTAACGACGGAAAGTCTGCTTCCGGTGCGTTTCCTCTCGAGACGAATCATCAGGTAATGATTATTTGAACTGGATAGACATGAAAGCCGTCGAGGCAAAGCTACCTGCCGCGAACGCCGCCTGATCAATGCCTGAGGAGAAGCCATGACTTACGTGAACGGGTTCATCGTCGCCGTCCCTGCCGACAACAAGGACGCCTATAAAGAAACAGCCGAACAGTTCTGGGAGCTTGTGAAGGATTTCGGCGCCCTCTCTCAGGTAGAATGCTGGGAGGCCGACGTGAAAGACGGGCACACGACCGATTTCCGCCGTGCAGTGAAGGCCGAGGAGGGCGAGAAGATCGTATTCTCCTGGGTCACCTGGCCGGACCAGAAAACTGCCGATGCTGCCGAAAAGAAGATGATGGAAGACCCGCGGATGGAAGGATTCGGCGACATGCCATTCGACGGCAAACGCATGATCTATGGCGGTTTCGAACCTCTGGTATGGAAAGAAGCGTGATGTCGTTGACGTCGGTTGAGGCATCTTGAAACACGATAGGGATAGCGGAATGCCGCAGTACACGTTCTTCACGAACCCGATGAGCCGCGGTCAGATTGTTCGCTGGGCGCTGCACGAGGTCAGCGCTGATTACGAAACAGAGCTTGTCGATTGGCAGGACAAGTCGGATCGGTTCATTCGCGCCAATCCGATGGGCAAGGTCCCGACGCTGATCCATCACGATGTCGATCATGTCCATGTCGTCACCGAATGCGCAGCGATCTGCCATTATCTTGCAGAAATGCACCCCGATGTGCGACTGCTTGCCGAACATCACGAAAAGGCAGATTACTTCCGCCTCTTGTTCTTTGCCGCCGGACCGGTGGAGCAGGCTGCCACGAGCAAGACCATGGGATGGTCGGTGGATGACCCTCAAAAGCAAGGCATGCTCGGCTTTGGGGATTACGATCGTGCAATGAATTCTTTCGAAATGCTGCTTGCCGATCGCAATTACGTCTGCGGCGATCGGTTTACAATGGCTGACGTCTATGTCGGCAGCCAGGTAGACTGGGGTCTGCAGTTCGGTTCAATTCCCTCGCGCCCTGTATTCGAGAAATATGCCGAGCGACTCCGCGACCGCGGTGCCTACAAACAGGCAAGGTTCATCGATCAGCAGTTGATCGAGGGGGGTCGGAATAGTTGAGAAACTCACGGCCTCGGTTTGGTTCGATCCGAGGCGGTCGCAGACTTCTATGCGCAGATTAACCTGCACAGCAGCGAAGGCGTGGTTTCCCGCGCCTCAGCTATTCCGACAACTTATGAGGGTATCAGCCGTAGCTCTCATTTTTTACTCTCAGCGCGACACGGATCGGACCACATCGTGCAAGGCTCCAGACAAAAAGAGCACGGGCAATTGATCCCTTCGCGCGAAAATTCAGCTAAACAGTGAACGGACGTCTGCTTGCGGGCTCGGCTCGAGAAGTGGCTCTACGACCGCAAATGGGGCGCAAAGCTGTCAGTCGGACTGATGCTGATCCACTGCACAAGCGTTGGAAGCCGCTAGTTCGATTGGCGCAGTTGTTCCTCGATTAGTGCTGACACATCATTCGCTGCTTGCATGATCGGCTGATTGGCGAGTTGCGCGTAGCGCGCAGTGGTCTGCACCTGAGTGTGTCCGAGCAACTTTCCGATCATCGGCAAGCTCTGACCGTTGCTTACAGCCACGGAGGGGAAGGTATGCCGCAGGTCGTGAATACGCGCGTTCTTGAGACCGGCCCTTCCTCGCACCCGCTGCCAGAACGGCTGTAGATCTGTCAGGTGCGAGCCTGGGTTGCGGCCGGCGATTACCCATGGGTTATCGTTGATCCGCTCCATCACCGAAAGTACTCCAGCCGCTGCTGCACCGAGGTGCACTTCCTTTGCGCCAGTCTTGCTGTCCGGCAGGCGCAGCAGGCCCGCCTTCAAGTCGACGTAGTCCCAGCGCAGGGTCAAGCACTCGGCCAATCGCTTGCCACTCTCCCGCCGAGAAGTAGCGCTCGCGCTTTTTCTCTGGGTATTTCTTGATGTGCCTGCGGGGATTGGTGCCATCCGGACGCAAACCTCAAAGTTCGGCCAGATTGAACATCTTGGAGATGATCTCGATGTTCCGGTTCGCCTGATAAGGCCGGTGCCGCCAGTCGTGGTGATATTTCGCTATATCAGCGCGGCTGACGTCAATGATCCGCAAGTGGCCGATCGCCGGAAGGATGAAGAGCTTCAGGTTCCGGCGGTATTCCTTCGCGGTGCTCTCCTTTGAGGTGAACAGCGATGTGTTCTTCATCGAAGCGGTCAGCAAGATCGCGCACGGCAAGAGCGGCCCGCTTTTCTCGTTTCTCCGCCACCGGGTCGATATCGTGCCGCAGTTTCACCAGAGCTTCGAGTGCCAGGCCTCGGGCCTGATCAGGCGTGATCGCGCCGAACCGGCCAAGGCTCATCCGGCGCGAGGTTTTATCAAACCGGTACTGGAGCACGAACTGCTTGCGCCCGGTCGGGAAGACCCGGAAACCGAAGCCGGAGAGTTCGCTATCCCAGACGAAGTAGTCCTTATCTTCTGCTTCTAGAGCCTCAATTTGTCGTTTAGTTAGCTTGGCCAAATACACCTCCTGTTACCAGTGGTGGTTTCGCGGCTCGATCCGTAAGCAAATAGGAAGCAGGCGGGAGCGAAGTGTAGCGAAACCTTGCGTAGACACACAGTCGCGAGTGGCTTTGGTAGTCAACGTAACGCGCCGAAAATAAGGAGATAAAGGTAGTAGGGCGTGTTCAGCCGTAGGGCCGGGGTAGAGCACTCATAACCTGAAGGTCGTTGGTTCAAATCCAACCCCCGCAACCACCATCTGCAAACACTTACAGCTCCTCAAGCGCCGCGCTGGTGGGGCCGTTTCCGTTTGAGAGCCGCGCGCTAGGGGATTTTTCGATAGGATCCTGCCGACTCCATGGCGTTGGGGCACGAAAAGACTGCCTTTCCGTTGCGGGCGAACTTATCGGGAGCAGCGGAAGCGGACGGCAATTATCACCAAAAGCGGCCTTTCCGCTAACGACCCAATTGCGGACGTTGAGACTAGGGTGCGTCAGTCGTTCTGCGGATGCACAGACTGCGCAATTTCCCATCCACATCAAAAAGCCAAGAAGTCTCAACTGAGGTCGTCAGCAAACCATATTAAACGACGATAAGGCCTCGTCTCACCTCGCCTTGATGTTCGCACTCTTCGGCCAGATAGTGCGGTTCGCCCTTGGGAAACAAACGATCATCACGGGACATTCGCCACTCACGTGCTTCGGCTTCTGCTTGCAGCGCTCTGACCGTTGAACCAAGAGGAATGATCTCGAGGAGCCGTTCCTTCGTCGCGTCAACACAGAACGATGAGGGCTGACGATATTCGTAGCTTCAGTGATCATGTCCGCCCATTTCGAGGGGCGAGCGCCACCTGCTTGACCAGCGGCACTGGCCTCCTGCCAACAAGGGGGCTCCTATGCGGCTTTAGTCTTAGCCAGTCGCTGCAACGCGGTGACCACATGCCAGCCGTCCCCCGTGCAGTGCTTGAGTAACTGCATCAGCGTAAGGCAGCTCGTGTTATCTAGACAACACGCGCTGTAAGAGCTGCGCGGCAGGTATGCTTCGCTGCTCGAGCTGCCGTGTTTACCTGAATTTAACCTAGCGGCCCCAATCTTTGGCAAAGGCGATCGAGGGGAGGCGCTCACATGCAATCGGACTCGTTTTATTACACCCGCAGGGCAGTTCAGGAAGAACTCAGGGCCGCGGCCGCGATCAGCGATCTTTCTCGGAAACGCCACGAGCAGCTGGCACGAAGTTTTCGCGCGCGGATTGACGATCTTCAAGCCGCGTAATTGAATTTCTATTTCGCGCAGATCAGAAAGCATTGTAGCTCGCCTGAAGTTTACTAAAAATCGATTGAACCCCATCGGCACTGTCAGAATGGCCGCATGTACAATTGCGCAGCCTGTAATAGATCGAAGCAGCAGAAGTGCCGGCACGGCTCGGTGGCTCCCGTGCCTTTCGGTAGCCGACGTCTCTTTCGCTGATACGCACGATCCACGCCAATCGTGAACGACGGGTCGCTTCAGATCTTGCCGACAGCAAGATTACAACATGCTCCTCCCCGCCTCACAAGCTGCAAGCGACCGCTTCGCTTGCATGGGGTCACGCCTGGTTCGGGCGAGACTCGGCTTGAAGCTGCGGAAGCCAATCTGTTTAATCGACCCAAGACCGATGCTGTAAAGAGCTCTTGACTGACAAGACCTCTTTACAGTAAAGAGTTCTTGTCACCTCGGAGGCAAGGCTTGAAGAACAGACTGAAGATTTACCGAGACGATCGGGGATGGAGTCAGGGTGAACTGGCACGTCGCCTTGGCGTTTCGCGCCAGACGATCAATGCGGTTGAAACCGACAAATATGATCCATCTCTTCCGCTGGCCCTGCGTATGGCCATGCTGTTCGGCACCGATGTGACGGATATTTTCATCGATAAATGGGAGCCCACAGAATGACCGCATCACATCCGCAGAAATCGCTGCCCCGGCGGCTCGCATTGCCGGTGATAGCCGGCGCTGCAGGCGGTTTTCTGGCCTCCATGGCGTTCCTGCAACTCACCGACCTCCCCGAGACGGGCGGGCTGGGTGCCTCTCGTGAGATCGGCGGTCTGGTCGGACTGGTTTACGTACTCTGCGCTTTGGCCGTCGGTCTGGGAACAGTCAGTCCGAAGATCGGCGCACGTATCCTGAATGTCGAGAATGCCGATGAACTTCGTGAGCAGCGGCTGCTGCTGGGCCTGAGTTCGGTTGGAATGCTGGCCTTCGGCACAGCGCTCGTCCTGCTGGCCCTGGCTGCGCCGATCGGACCCTTGGATGCTGCTGTCGCTGCGGGCGCAAGCGGCTTGCTGATTGTCTGTGCCATCGTGATCGGCTTGCGATCACTGCGCCTGAACGATGAAATGCAACGGGCCTTGTCCCGCGACGCATCGGCGACGGCTTTCAACCTCCTGTTCCTGATCGGAGGCTGCTGGTCCATTCTCGCCCACACCGGTTTTGCCGATGCCCCTGCACCGCTGGATTGGCTCACCATGTTCGCAGTCTTCATGCTGGCAGGGGCATTCTGGCAGGGTGCGCGCCGCGGATTGATGCTTCGTGGCCCGAACTGAAGAAATCATCCACTTGATTGGTGAGCGATGCACATGCTCTGCGCGCTGCTTCCAGCTTTATCCAGGTGCAGTGCCAGGCGTCTGACGGAACAGAGTGTCGGCTAAGCCATTGGTCCGCTTATGAATGAGAACGAATTGAGCGTCCTGGCCTGGGGTATCGGGCTGCTTTTTGCCTATGGCCTGTTCCACATGTTCGGCCTCGAGCTGATCCGATGGGCAAAGCCGCGGCAGGACAGGCATAGACACCTGGGGCTGCTGTTCACTTTCTGGGGACTGGCCGTTCTTCATCTGGTCGAGATCGCAATCGGCGCAGGGCTGCTCTACTACCTGCTGTCGGCTCCCGATTACGGCTCGCTCAGCGACGGGTTCGGCAGTACTGCTGTCGATTATCTGTATTTCGCAGGAGCATCGTTCAGCACTCTCGGTTATACCAATCTGGAGGCACATGGCGCGATCAGGCTCCTGGTCATGATGCTTTCGCTCAGCGGCTTCATGCTGATTACTTGGTCGGCCACCTTCATTTATACGATCTGGGGCGAAAGCTTCAGGAAAACGGATTGACCAGTCTAGGTCTTGCGAAAGGCCACGGCGAAGCTCCACCATAGCATTCCCACGATCAACACGCTGATGGCTGCGCCCCAGAACCAGTAGGGAAGCAGCAGGACATCAGCGATCACGCCCGTGTCGGAAGGGTGCAACTGCCCGCCGATGCTCCCCCCCGAACTGAACAGATAGCCGAATTGCTTTCAGACGCTGATACAGGCCTGCACGCCAAGCAGCTGAATACCGAAGCGCTGCTGGGGTGCCGTGCCGCGCCGGGCAAGGACGAGAATTGCGATCCCCAGGGCCGGCAGAACCAGCCAGCCCGTCAGTGAGCTTACCCAGATGATCGTTGACAGGATCAGTGCCGCGCCCAGAATTGTCAGGGCCATGCGCGTGTGCCTCGCTGTGCGCGATGCAACGATCAGAAGCGAGCCGGCGATTGCCGGGCCCAGGGGTCCGCTCGCTGCGATCAGTGCTTCAGTCAGCCGCGATGCTCCATAAGGGCGCAGCGACAGCGCGACGCCGGATCCGTCGGGATATATAAGAAGCCTCTCGAAGCGGGAGCCTGACAGCATGGCCGCGATACCATGACCCATCTCATGGAACCAGGTTGCCAGGATCGTGAACGGATAAAGCAGAATGCTGCCGAAACTGGTCTGCCACAGCATGACCGATGCGAGCGCAATGCCCAGCAGCACGCCGATACGTTGTTGATGGTCCTGTTCGGCGAGAGTGCTGGTCATCTAGGCTCCGATTACGCGCATTCTTGTCACGGGCAGCCTGTATATGGCCTGACCCGGCTTCTTGTCATGGCGGACAATCGTGGCCTGTCCCATGCATTGACTTGCATTTTGCGCCATCATGCAGATGAGTGCGCGAATGAAATTCGATTTCGAGACATTTCTCGCCGCCTCGCCAAATCCCTATGTCATTCTGGATCCCGAACTCGTGATGGTCTGGATGAACGACGCCTACCTCGGCGCCACGATGCGTTCACGCGGTGAACTGGTCGGGCGCAAGATGTTCGACGCGTTTCCGGTAGATGAAGCGAGCGAAAGCTTCCGCTTGCTCAGAACATCTTTGGACCGCGTCCGCGAAACGTGCGAAGTGGATGAAATTGCCCTGATCCGGTATGATATCGAGACGCCGGATGGAACAAAGGATGTGCGTTACTGGAGCGCGACGCACACACCGATTTGCGAAGATGGCGAGCTTCGCTATATCATGCAACATACGGTGGATGTGACTGAACTGCAGCAGTTGCGCCAGGTGGGCGATGCCATGGGCATCATTCGCCGCGCGAATGCCGTTCAGGAACAGAACCGCAGCCTGCAGACGGAAGCCAAGCGCCTGCTGGATTTCTTCGAACAGGCGCCGGGTTTCACTGCCGTGCTGGTGGGGCCGGAACACCGCTTCGGCATGGTCAACGAAGCATATTGCGACCTGGTCGGACGCAAGGATCTGATCGGGAAGGAAGTGGAGGACGCACTTCCTGAAATCGCCGATCAGGGCTTCATCGATATTCTGAACACCGCCTATGCTACAGGTGAGCCTTATTTCGGGCGCGGGGAGGGTGTGCATCTCAAGTCAGCAGGGGGCGACGCCACCGAATTACGCTACCTCAATTTCATCTTCCAGCCTATTTTCGATGATCATGACGCTGTGAGCGGTATCATCATCCAAGGCTATGATGTGACGCAGGAAACGCAAGCGCAGGAACGACAGGAACTGCTCGTCAATGAACTGAACCACCGGGTGAAGAATACTCTCGCCATCGTTCAGGGCCTTGCCATGCAATCGTTCAGGACACCGGATTCGCAGGCAGAGCGCCGTGTTTTCGAGGCTCGCCTCATGACCTTGGCCGCAGCGCACAGCCTGCTGACCAAAGGGAGCTGGGGCGATGCGAGCGTGGACGAGATTGTCTGCAAATCCGCCGAAGCCACTCTGGGTGAGGCGATGAACCGCATCCGTTCGAAAGGCGATGCCATTCGCTTGCCTCCTCAGACAGCGGTATCGCTGGCGATGGTCGTCCATGAACTCTGCACCAATGCGCTGAAATATGGCGCCCTTTCGAATGAGACCGGCATCGTCGATGTGCAATGGTCGATCGGCAGGGGGGAAGAACGGCAATTCTGCCTCGAATGGAAAGAGAGTGGAGGCCCAGTCGTTGCGGCGCCGGAGAGAGCAGGGTTCGGATCGCGCCTCATTTCGCGCGGAATCGGGGACCAGTCGAAAAGTTCGGTGGACATGCAATATGAACCCGACGGTCTGCGCTGCAGGGTCACCACGATGCTCGGTTCGGACTGACTTTCGCATTAGCTGGTTTTCGTGCCGCTCGGGCGAGGAATGCTGGCCTGATCGGAACCAAACTGCACTTCTTTTCGCTTCGTGAGCAAACGGAGTAGAAAATCATGAGCAAAACCAGCGACAACGCGCCGCAGCCGCCGCTGCCCGAACAGCAGCAGAACATTCCCGGCAAGACGAGCGAAATGCACCCCGTGCCCGACCACGGGGAAGACAGCTACCGCGGGTCGGGACGCCTGCAGGGCAAATCAGCCGTGATCACGGGAGGCGACAGCGGCATCGGCCGGGCGGTCGCCATCGCCTTCGCCCGTGAGGGGGCCGATGTGCTCGTATCCTATCTGTCCGAAGACGAAGACGCGAAACAGACAGCCGAATGGGTCGAGAAAGCGGGACAGCGATGCGTGCTCATGCCCGGTGACATCAGCAAGGCGGATCACTGCCGCAAGATCATCGACAAGGCGGTCGGAGAATTTGGGAAGATTGACATATTGGTGAACAACGCAGCGCACCAGATGACTTTCGAGAGCCTGTCCGACATTCCGGACGAGGATTGGGAGAAGACCTTCGCCACCAACATTCACGCGATGTTCTATCTGGTGAAAGCCGCATTGCCGCATTTCAATGAAGGCGCGTCGATCATCAATACCGCGTCGATCAATTCGGACGACCCCAATCCGACGCTGCTGCCCTATGCGACGACGAAAGGGGCGATACAGAACTTCACCGCCGGGCTTGCCCAATTGCTGGCGGACAAGCATGTGCGCGTGAATTGCGTCGCGCCGGGGCCGGTCTGGACGCCGTTGATCCCCTCCACCATGCCGCCGGAAACCGTTGCGAACTTCGGCAAGAGCTATCCTATCGGAAGGCCCGCTCAACCGGCGGAACTTGCCGCACCCTACGTGATGCTTGCCGCCGACGAGGCCAGCTACATCTCCGGTGCGACGATCGCCGTGACGGGGGGCAAACCTCTCATCTGACCGGGTACCCACGGGGCCTTCCGCACCATGACCGTCTTAAACAGGTCGGAATCAAGATGATTGCTGAGCCAAATCTGAAGACTGGGTAGCGGCTGCGCGTCGAACCATTTGCGGTCCACTGCGGCGAATTGCCGGATGAAGGGCATTATCGCGATATCGGCAAAGCCGCGCTGCGATCCGCACAGCTGACCTTCCGCGGCCAATCTCTTGTCGAGTGCTGCGAGAAGGGCATACCCATTCTCCCGGTGAGATAGCGCCTCGGCGCTGCCGCGTTCGTTGTATTTGTAGCCGTCGAGATCGTGTTTGAACGGCCCGTCATTCCTGGCGATCAGTTCCGCATCGTCGCGAGCCAGCCAGCCTTCCGGATCGTCCTGCCCCAGAGCCCAGCGCATGATCGCGACGCTTTCTTCCAGAACCGTATCATCTGGCAGCACCAGAACGGGCACGGTACCCTTGGGCGAAGCGTCCAGCATCGCCTGCGGCTTGTCGCGCAACCTGACCTCTCGAAGCTCGCTGCTGATGCCGCTGATCGTCAGCGCCATACGGGCGCGCATGGCATAGGGGCAGCGGCGGAAGCTGTAGAGGACGGGATGGGGCCGGCTGGTCATGCGATTACCCTGCCTCACCCTCGTCTGCCTGCTTGTCCGCCCCCTCAGGCCCGCAAACGGGACAGGCCATGCCGATGTTTCCGGAAGCTGCGACGACATCATCCCTGCTCACCGCCCGGCCGCAATCGGGGCACATGGCGTGGGTGCCGGGGGCAAGACCGTGCCCGATCGCCACCCGCTGGTCGAAGACATAGCATTCGCCGCGCCAGAGGCTGAGTTCCTCCGGCACCTTTTCCAGATAGGCGAGGATGCCGCCTTTCAGATGATACACATCCTCCACACCCTCCTGCTTCAGGAAAGCGGTGGATTTCTCGCAGCGGATTCCCCCGGTGCAATACATCGCGACCTTGGGTGTCTTTCCCTTGGCGAGCAGGCTTTCGCGGGCATTCCGGAACCATGCGGGGAAATCGCGAAAACTGCGGGTCTTGGGGTCGACAGCATTGTCGAAGCTGCCGATCGCCACCTCATATTCGTTGCGGGTATCGATGACGATCGTGTCCGGATCGGAGATCAGGGCGTTCCAGTCTCTCGGTTCGACATAGGTGCCGGCACTCGCGAGTGGATCCACGCCGGTTACGCCCATGGTGACGATTTCGGATTTGAGGCGCACCTTCATCCGCTGAAACGGCATGGCGGAAGCGCGGGACATCTTCACGTCGAGATCGGCGCAGCCGGGCAGCGCCCGGATATAATCCAGCACCCGGGCGACCTGCTCCTGCGATCCGGCGATGGTGCCATTGATGCCTTCCGCAGCCAGCAGCAGGGTTCCGCGCAGGTTCTCGTTCCTGCATATCTGTTCCAGCGGCTCACGCATGTGCACGTAATCGTCGAAGCGAGTGAATCGATAGAGCGCAGCCACGCTGATGGGGGCTGCCGCAGACGGCGCGGGATCGTGCATGGCCGCTTCCATAGCGCCGCGAACCGCTTTCGTCAGCACTTGTGAACTCTAGTGCTTCGCTGTAGCCACTGCGCTGAAGGGCACCAGGCGCTGCCTGTCTTCATCCCAAAGCTTCAGGCGCAGCGTACCCAGGCTTTGCCGCATGGTCACACGGCTGACATCCCGCAATTGGGGGAAAGCGCGAAGCACCTCGGGCAAACGATAGAAGGGGATGCGGCTGGAGAGGTGATGCACGTGATGAACGCCGATATTCGCCGTGAACCAGCGCAATACCGGCGGCAGATCGTAATGCGAACTGCCGTAGATGGCGGCCTCGTGAAACGACCAGCCTTCGTCCTGCTCCCACGAGGTCTGTTCGAATTGGTGCTGGACGTAGAACAGCCACACGCCTGCCGATGCGGCGATCAGAACGATGGGGATATGCACCATGAGGAACGATCCCAGGCCGATCCACCAGATCATGGCCCCTGCGATCAGGGCGATGGCAGCGTTCGTGCCGAGAGCGCTGAGCCAAGGCGACCATCCCCCGCGCATCGAGCCGATCGGAAGGCGGTGGCGCAGGATGAACTGATAGGCGGGGCCGATACCGAGCAGGGCGATGGGACTGCGGTACAGGCGATAACGCCAGCGGTCCTTCGCCGACATCTCGGCAAATTCGCTCACGGTCAGAGTATCGACATCGCCTGTCCCTCTCTTGCCGAGATTGCCGGACGTGGCATGATGCTTCGCATGCGACCTGCGCCAGTAATCGTAGGGGGTCAGCGTCAGCACGCTGACCGCACGCCCGACCCAGTCGTTGGTGCGCCTGCGGCGGAACAGCGCACCGTGGCCGCAATCATGCTGGATGAGGAACAGGCGAAGCAACAAGCCGCCAGCGGGGAGCGTCAGCACAAATCCGATCCAGATGCCGCGCGAAAGCGCCAAATGGATCAGCGCCCACAGCAGCACGAAAGGCACAGCGGTGACGAGGATTTCCATCACGCTCCGCCTTGTGTCCGGCTTGCCATAGGGGGCCAGGTCGCGGAGCAATTGCCGCGCATCGATGGGTATCTGTCTAGTCATGCAGTCCTGTGCTGGATGTGCCCCTCGCCCTCTACCGCCTGTTCGAGGCGATCGACAGCTTGACGGAAGGAAAAAACGTGGAACGGGGGTGCGTCATGTTGCCTGAACGCCTGGCACCGGATCGGGTGCCCTGAGCTTAAAGCAGATCGATGCTTACGCGGTGGTTAACCCGCCGGGTACCCCTCGGAGGCTGGCCGCAGCACACGAGCGCTGACGCAAGGGTGCAACCTCACTCTTCGGACATCGCAACAGGCGTGTCGCGATAAGGCGCTTCGTAAGTGGCCCAATCTCCCTTGCCGGGTGATCGAGGCACCTTTCCTGCACGGCTTTGCACGCTGCCGCTCCGGTTCAGCCGTTCCTCGTGCAGATGAACCTTTGCGACCATATTGGCGGAAATGGGCGCAGTGATGAACAGGAAGATGGACACGAGAAGTTCATGCGCCGACCAGACTTCCTGTGTCAGCTGGAAGAACAGAACCGACGCGAGGAGGATACCGCCGAGGCCGAGCGTCGTCGCCTTGGTCGGACCATGCAGCCGTTCCATCAGAGTGGGCATGCGAACCAGGCCCCAGCTGCCGACAAGCGCAAAACCGGCCCCCAGGACGATAAGTAAGCTCGTGAACAATTCAGCAAGGAAGCCGGGTTCGATCATTCGATGATGTCTCCACGCAACAGGAACTTGCAATAGGCGACGGTGCCGACGAAGCCGACCATCGCCAGCAGAAGGGCCGCCTCGAACGCAACGCCGTCATTGGTAACGATGCCGAACAAGACGATCAGCGCGATGGCGTTGATGACCATGGTGTCGAGTGCCACGATCCGGTCCCCCACCGTCGGCCCGCGCAACAGGCGCCACAGATTGAAGGCGAAGGCCAGGGCAAGGCAGGCGAAGCCGAAGTAAATCGCATAGCTGATCATATGAACACCTTCTTCAAGCGGGCTTCATACCGGGCTTTGATCCGGGCAATCTCGGCACCGGGATCGGCGGCATCCAGAGCATGGACGAGCAGATATTTGCCGCAGGCCGACACATCGACCGACACGGTCCCCGGGGTGAGGCTGATCGTGCCGGCAAGCACGGTTATTGCTTCCGGCGTGTCCAGGTCCAGAGGGATCGGCAGCCAGGCAGCCTTCAGATTGCTATCCCGCCGGAACAGGATGATCGCGGCGACCTGAAAATTCGCCATGACGATGTCCCACAAGACCAGCGCGACGAACGGAATGGCATAGCGGAACCGCACTTGCGGTCGCCGCGGCCAGAACGGTGCGGTGAATATCGGCAACACGATACCGATAAGGATCCCGATGAGCAGGGCGCCGAAGGACAGGGTGTTGGCCAGGAGCAGCCAGACCACGGCGAGGAGAACGGACAGGCCCGGATGAGGAATCAGGCGCCGCATGTCAGCCCACCCCCAGAACGGCATCGACGGTGTTCGCGCTGTTCATGACCTGCATCGCAGCGGCTTCGCCATAGGCGGTGACCGGACCGGCGGCGATGGAGAGCGCGCCCATGAGACAGAGTGCGATCACCGCCGCCGCCATGTCGGACCGTGCCACCCGTGCCGGAGCTGCATCGTCGGTCACCGGCCCTTCTTTCCAGAAAACCGCACTGCCGGCCCGCGCAAAGCCGATAACGCCGATCAGCGTGGTAGCCAGAATTACGGCCCAGGCCCAACCCCACCAAGGTGCGTCGGCCACCGAACCCATGATCAGCAGCTTGCCGATAAACCCTGAAAGCGGCGGCAGTCCGACTACGCCGATCGCCACGGCCAGGAACAACAGCGCCACGCTTTGCCTCTCGTGGAAGACAGGACCGGAGCTGATCGTATCGCTGAAACTGCCCCGGCGGCGAGCCACCACATCGGCGATGAAGAACAGCGCCGCGCCGGCAAGTGTCGAATGGACGAGGTAGTAGAGTGCCGCTCCGATCGTGTCGGTCTGCCAGCCCGCCACGGCGATCATCAATGTTCCGGTCGAACCCACGATGGCATAGGCGGCTTGCTCCGAAAGCCTGCGCGCTACGAATACGCCTGAGAACCCGACAATTGCGGTGATGATAGCTGCGGGCAGAAGAAAAGGAGAGGGCACCCATGCTGCCGACCCAGCACCATCGCCGAAGATTTGCGGCACCACGCGGATCAGCGAATAGACGCCGACCTTGGTCATGATGGCGAAAAGCGCCGCCACCGGAGGCGTCGCCACGGCATAGGTACGCGGCAGCCACAGATGCAGCGGGACAAGAGCTGCCTTGAGAGCGAATACGCTGACCAGCAGCAGCCCCGCGACGCGCAGCAGCCACTGATCCTCTGCCCCGATTGCAGCGACGCGCAGACCCATCTGCGCCATGTTCAGCGTGCCGGTCAGCGCATAGAGCAGGCCCAGAGCGATCAGGAACAGCGACGAACCGACGATATTCACGATCACATATTGTACGCCCGCCTTCAGCCTTGCCGAACCCTGTCCATGCAGCATCAGGCCGTAAGACGCGATCAGCAGCACTTCGAAGAACACGAACAGGTTGAACAGATCCCCTGTCAGGAACGCGCCGTTCAGCCCCAGTAGCTGGAATTGCAGCAGCGGATGAAAATGCCAGCCATCGCGGTCCGTTTCGGTTACGACTGCGTGTAGCAGGGCGAGCAGGGACAGGGTGGCCGCCAGCACCAGCATGATCGCGGCCAGACGGTCGACGACCAGCACGATACCAAAAGACGCCTGCCATCCGCCTATTTCGTAAGTCCGGATCACTCCGTCGCTCGCCATGACGAGCAGCGTGACCGCAGCGGCGAGCATCAGCAGGCACGATGTAAAGGATATCGTCACGCCTAGCCAGCGCCTGCGCCGCATGACGAGCAGCGCGAAAGGCGCGGCAAGCGCCGGAACGACGACGGGTGCTATGGCGATATGGTCGGCCAGGCTCACGAGGGGTCGTCCTCGTGCTTGCCCTTCGGGTCGCCGTCCACCTGATCGCTGCCGGTTTCCAGGAAACTACGCAAAGTGAGGATAACCGCCAGTGCGGTCATGCCGAAAGTTATGACGATCGCTGTCAGCACCAACGCCTGGGGAAGCGGGTCGGCATATTCCGTCACGGTCTTCGACCAGATGGGCGCGCGGTCGACCACCAGTCGGCCCGAGGCGAAAAGGAATGTGTTCACGGCATAGGAGAACAGCGTCAGGCCCAGCACGACCTGGAAAGTGCGCCCGCGCAAGGTCAGGTAGATCCCGCCTGCAACCAGCACGCCGATGGCGCTGGCAACCAGGAACTCCAGGCTGATCACGAAGCGTCCTCCTGCTTTTCGGCTTCCTGCATCGCATGCGCGCGTGCGGCGCGCTGCGCGATATGGCTCAATTGGGCCAGCGCAAGCAGCACCGCTCCCAGCACGACCGAAAACACCCCGAGATCGAAGAGCATCGCGGTCGCAAGTTCGAATTCGCCGACCAGCGGAAGAGAAAAATAATCGAAGGCTGTCGACAGGAAATTGGCGTCGAAGGCCAACGCGCCCAGGCCGGTGAAGATGGCGATCAGCACGCCGAAACCGATTAGGTCGTGCTCACCGATCCTGCGCCGCGAATCCGTCCAGTCATACCCTGATGCGAGATATTGCAGCAGGAAGGCGATGGCGACGACCAGCCCGGCAATGAACCCGCCGCCCGGTTCGTTGTGGCCGCGCAGGAAGATGAAAATGCCAGCCACCAGCACCAGTGGAAGCAGGATGCGGGTGGACATCACGAACATCATGGGGTGGCTTTCCGGCGAATGCGGCATGTCTTCCTGCCACGATCGCAGCCGCGCGCCCGCAGCGCCGCGCACGGTAGTATCCAGAAGCGCGTAGATCACCAGCCCGGCAATCCCCAGGACGATAATTTCGCCCATCGTGTCGAAAGCTCGGAAGTCGACAAGCGTTACGTTGACCACGTTGGTTCCGCCGCCGCCGCTATAGCTGTTGGCGAGATGGAACGAGGATATGGGATCATTCGGGTTACGCGTCAGCATGGCCCAAGCCGCGCCGCCGACCCCAAGACCGCCGAGCGCAGCAAATACGCCGTCGCGCACCCGAAGGCCCGTACTGGAGAGCAGCGGCGGCAGTTTCGGCAGCAGGTTGAGCGCCAGCAGCAGCAGCAGGATGGTAACGACCTCCACCGAGATCTGCGTCAGCGCGAGGTCGGGAGCCGAGAAGTAGACAAAGGCGAGCGCGATGACGAGGCCGATCACGCTGATATAGATCAGAGCGCGGAACCGCTGGCGTTCCTCGACCAGGACGGCAATCGTGGCGGCGACCAGCAGCAACCACGCGGCGATGGCGAAGAAAGGAGCGGGCAGAAGCTCGCGCGGGCCGGTCAGGGGAATCGCGCCGCCGCCGGTGCCATCGACGATCATCAGCAAGACGATTGCAAAGGTGGCGAACAGCATCCGCTGCAACGAGGGGCGGTGAATGGCCACGATCAGCTTGCGCACGGCGATATCGCTCGCCTTCATGCCGCGCTGGAACATCGCCCGTGCATCGGCATGACTCTTCGCCGCGTACCAGCGCAGCAGATCCGCGTGCCGCCAGAGGAGAGCTACGCCGATTGCAATCGCCAGCACGCTCATGCCCAGCGCCAGATTGACGCCGTGCCAGAGCGACAGTTCCACGAGCGGTGCCGGTCCGCCGATCACCGCACCTGCCACTGCCGAGACGATGGTGCCGGCCAGCAGCATCGGCAACAGGCCGAGCAATACCGCCAGAACCACCAGCACGGCTGGTGCGGCCAGCATGCCGACGCCGGGATCATGCGCCTTTCCATGCGCCTCATCGTCGCGGGCCCGGCCGAAGAACAGGTGCATGGCGAAACGAAGCGAGTAGGCGACCGAGAAGATGGCGGCGATCGTCGCTACGACCGGGACCAGCCAGTCGATGCCGAACAGCGAGACGTTCAGCGCCTCGTACAGCATCATCTCTTTGGAAATGAAGCCGCCCAGCGGCGGAATTCCGGCCATCGCGCCTGCCGCCAGCGTGCCGATCACGGCTGTCACTGGCATGACCTTGGCCAGCGCGCCCAGCTTGCGAATGTCGCGCGTCCCGCTTTCATGGTCGACGATGCCAGCGGTCATGAACAGCGCCGCCTTGAATGCCGCGTGGTTGAGGACGTGCAGAACCGCCGCGACGGCCGCCGCTTCTAGCGAGAAGCCGA
>NZ_JAAFZT010000004.1:17173-100528 GCF_013336795.1 Alteripontixanthobacter muriae
GCAGGCCAAGCTGGCTGATCGTCGAATAAGCGAGGATCGCCTTCAGATCATGCCGGAAGATCGCCACCCATGCGCCGAACAGCATGGTCGTCAGGCCGACGAGCGTCACGATGACGGTGTAAAGCTCTGTACCCGACAACACCGGCCACAGGCGGGCCAGCAGGAAAACACCCGCCTTCACCATGGTCGCGGAATGCAGATACGCACTCACCGGCGTCGGTGCCGCCATCGCGTGCGGCAGCCAGAAGTGGAACGGGAACTGCGCAGATTTCGTGAAGCAGCCGATCAGGATCAGGATCAGGATGGCCGGATAATGTGGCGATGCCTGCACCACTTCCCGGCTTTGCAGGATGGTCAACAGGTCGAAGGAACCGGCCACGACCCCGAGCAGCAGCATGCCCGCGATCAGGACGAGGCCGCCGCCGCCGGTTATCGCCAGTGCCATGCGCGCGCCCTGCCGTGCATCCGGATTGTGCCGCCAGAAGCCGATCAGCAGGAAGGATGACAGGCTGGTCAGTTCCCAGAACACAAGCAGCAGCAGGACATTGCCCGAGATGACGATGCCCAGCATCGCGCCCTGGAACAGCATCAGCGTCGCGAAGAAGCGGCCTGTCGCCTCGCCTTCCGCAAGATAGAAGTGGGCGAAGATCATGACCAGCAGGCCGATCCCCAGGATCAGGCCTGCGAACATGAGGCCCAGCGGGTCCATGAGCAGCGAAAAATCCAGCCCGATTGCAGGAACCCAGCTGGCCGACGTCGCGATGCCGCCTCCATCGAGTACGCGCCCGGCGACCGATATGACGAGGGCGAGGCCGAGCGCACTTGCACCAGCCGCAATCAGGGCGTGAACGCCCCTGCCGCGATCCGCCAGGCCCGCAATCAGGATCGCTGCTGCGAAAGGCAGGACAGTAAGGAGAATCAGGGTCAGGGAAGGCGTCATGAGCAGTTCGACATAATCCGTTGGCCGCGTAGCTGTTGGTTGCAGCTTAGGCAAATCGGCAGGGCCATGGCCAGCGTTCTATGCCGGTTTGCTGTACAGAATTCCCGACCTTGGCGCCCAGATACATCATGCGAAGCCTGGACGTTCGAAGATTGCCTCGAGTGCGATGGGCCGGAAATCCACAGCATCCACCCCGACGTCCAGTTGCCGCAGGATGGGTTTCATCTTCCCGTGGCTGTGGCCGTGCAGATTGATCGATCGCTTGTGCTGGCCGTTCCAGCTGCGGAAAGGATAATGGCAGAGCACGATCAGCCGTCCCTGTACGGTCATTTCGTGATAATCGTGCACGCTCGCCCAGCCGGGCAGGTCGCGCAAGGTGGCCGGGTCGTTGTTGCCGCAGATCAGATGCTTGTGGCCGTTCAGCCGTTCCAGATAGGCTTCGGCATCGCTCGCCTTGCGGCAGAAGTCCCCCAGGTGCCAGACTTCGTCTTGTGGCCCGATCGCTTCGTTCCAGTTCCGGATCAACGCCTCGTCCATGAGACCGGCGGACTCGAATGGCCGGCGATGGATGTTGATGGTGCGGTGGTCCCCGAAATGCGTATCGGCGGTGAAGAAGACAGCCACGTCTCAGGCAGGTTCCTCAAAAGCGCGCAGTGCGGCGCGGGCGACCGGCTCCCCCCATTCCTGCACGAAATGTCCGGCATCCTCTACCAGCATCGGTTCGGGGCAGCCGCGGATCTGTGCGCGCAAGGCCTGCATCGCATTAGGCGTGATCACCGGGTCCTGCTTGCCGACGGCCATGAAGGATTTGCCCGCCCATTCGTCCCGCAGGTAGTCCCGCGCCTGCCTTGATCTTTCCGCACCCGGAGCGTCCGGCGCAGGCGGAACCAGTTCGGGGAAGCGCCGCACGCCCCCCTTGTAGCGAACGTCGGGGAAAGGTGCGTCATAGGCCATAACCTCGTCGTCCGACAGGATCGGAGTGGCGCGCTTGACCAAGGCGCCGACGGCGAGGTCCGGTTGCGAACGGTTGTAGAGTTTCCATGCTTCGAACCCGTCGCCAAGCGGGCGTTCTCCGGTTCCGATCCCCGTGTTCATGACGATGAGCCGTTCGAACCTCTCAGGAAATTCGACCGGCAGGGTAAGTCCCAGCAGGCCGCCCCAATCCTGGCAGACGAGAGTGATGTTCTCGAGATCCAGTGCCTCGATCAGGCGCAGGAGCGAGTTGCGGTGAAAATCGAAAGTATAGACTTCGTCATCCACGGGCTTGTCGGATCGGCCGAAGCCGAACAGATCCGGCGCGATCACGCGGCCCGCCTGCGCGAAGACGGGGATCATCTTGCGATAGAGATAGGACCATGTCGGCTGGCCGTGCAGGCAGAGGAATACCGACCCATTACGGGCTCCTTCGTCGAGATAATGCATCCGCAAGCCATCGAAGCCGCGCAGGTTTTCCATGTGATGAGGCGCGAAGTTGTAATCGGGAAGTTCGTTGAAACGTTCGTCCGGTGTCCGTAGTGCCTTGATCATGCGCCGCCTCCTGCCTGTTCAGCTCGAATGATTAGCAAGCCCGCGGCGAGCCGGGAAGCTTTAGCGTCACACCGCTGGCGTTCCGCCGATCACCCGACGAACGCCGGAAAGGTGCCGAATATGACCGAAACCGCCGAAAGGCCCAGCGCAGCCAGCGCAAGATACGGGCGCGGCTTGCCGAGCCGCCGCATCCAGATAAACAGCGCGGCCAAGGCGGCAAGCAAGGCAAGTATCGCTATCCAGCGGGCGAGCGGTTCGCCGGGAAACACCAGCGCCGCGCCGTACGCCACCATGAAATGGGCCGCCCAGATGACGAAGGCGAACAGAAAGGTGCGGTAGATCACCGGCTGATCGATGGGTTCGCCTTGCTCAGCCACCGGGGAACACTCGCGGCACGATGGTGAAGACCATGCCCTGCACGGCGCAGAACATGATGAAACGCCGGACAATATCCATGGTGACATTCGTCGGCGTGGTCATGATCCCGCGGGCTTCGCGCAAGGCAAGATAGGCCGCCATTATGCAGGCGATGATTACGACCTGCGCCTGCAGGACGGTTAGCATGAAAACCGTTGCGCCCATCCCGTTCAGGGTGGGGGAAAGGCCCGTGCCCAGCCACCCGATGATATCGAGGTAGAGCGCACCCACCAGCAAGGCGGCGGCAAGCGCCTCCAGCACCCACGGAAGGTCACCCGCCTGCTTGCCTTCCCGCGCAGCAAGAACGCGGCGCCCGCCCCATGCAGCGGCAAGGGCCGCGACCTCCAGCGCGACGATCACCGCCGTCTGCCTCAGGGGCGGCGGAGCGCTCCAGACCTCGGGATTGATGCCGAAGAGGTAAAAATAGGCGAACAGGGCCATGAAGCCGATCATGCCGATGACGACCATCAGCGTGTTCAAGGCCCACCAGCCGTGGCTCTGCGGACCGGTTATGGCGATGGGCACTTCGATCCCGCCGCCGATGTCGGCCGTGTCCTGCCTGATCGGGCGGTCGGTTTCCCACAGCCATCGCAAGGTGCTGACGACGGCGATGATCCCGCAGAAGATCGCAAAGGGATAGGCCTTGACCGTCAGGGACAGGAAGAAGCCTGCGGTGAAGATCGCGGCAGACATCGGCCAGCGCGAGGGGCCGGGCATGAGCTGGATATATTGCGGTTCTGCCATCACGGTGGAGGTGATCAGCGTTTCGCGATTGCCGGTCGCCGAATAGGGCAGGAAATAGCGGCCCTCTTCGACCTCCCTTGAAATCTCCGGGCGGTCCCAAAGCGGCTCGCGGGAACGAACGAGGGGGATGGAGCGGGTCGAATAGAGCCCCGTCGGCAACCATTCCAGAGTGCCGCCATCATAGAGATTGCCGGCATCGTCCGTCGTGGTGAACCGGAAGTTTCGCGCGCAATCTACCAGGAACAGCAACACGCCGGAGGCAAGGACGAATGCTCCGACGGTGGAGATCATGTTCAGCAGGTCGAGGTCTCGCCCCGGCAGATAGGTATAGACGCGGCGCGGCATGCCCATCAGCCCGGTCAGATGCATGGGGAGGAAAGTGATGTGGAGGCCAGCGAACATCAGCCCGAACACCCATTTGCCGACCTTGTCCGACAAGGCCCTGCTGCTGGTCATGCCGTGCCAGTGATAAAAGGCGGCAAACATCGGGAAGACCATGCCGCCCATCAGCACGTAGTGGAGATGCGCGACGATGAAATAGGTGTCGTGCGCCTGCCAGTCGAACGGCACCATGCCGACCATCACACCGGTGAGGCCTCCCATGGTGAAGATGACGACGCTGCCGACCACGAACAGGGCCGGCGTGGTCCACTTGATCTTGCCGCTGGCCAGCGTCGCTATCCAGCAGAACACCTGAATCCCGGCGGGCAGGCTCACCGCCATGCTGGCCGCCGAGAAATAGCCGGCGGACACGCGCGGCATGTCTGTCGTGAACATGTGATGCGCCCAGACGCCGAAACTGATGAAGCCGGTCGCCACCAGGGCAAGCACGTTGAGCCTGTATCCGACCAGCTTGGTACGCGCGACGGAGGCGACCATCATCGACATCAGACCCGCCGCTGGAATAAAGATGATGTAGACTTCCGGGTGGCCGAAAAACCAGAAAAGGTGCTGCCACAGCAGCGGATCGCCGCCGCGGGTGGCATCGAAAAAGGGCCAGTTGAAGGCCCGCTCGATCTCCAGCAGCATGGTGCACAGGATGACGCTGGGGAAGGCGACCACGATCATGACGGCGAAGACCAGCATGGCCCAGGCGAACATCGGCATCTTGTCCAGCGTCATGCCCGGCGCGCGGGTGCGCAGGACTCCGACGATGATCTCGATCGCCCCGGCAATGGCGGAAATCTCGATGAAGCCGATGCCCAAAAGCCAGAAATCGGTGTTGATGTCGGGGCTGAAGGCGATGCTGGTGAGCGGCGGATACATGAACCATCCGCCATCGGGAGCAAGCCCCACGAACAGCGACAGGAAGAACAGCGTCCCCCCCACGGCGTAGGCCCAATAGGCATAGGCCGACAGGCGCGGGAAGGGTAGATCTCGCGCCGCCAGCATCTGCGGCAGCAGCATGACGCCGATCGCCTCGACCATCGGCACGGCGAACAGGAACATCATCACCGTGCCATGCATGGTGAAGAACTGGTTGTAGGTGTCCACGCCCAAAAAGTCCTGCATGGGCGCGGCAAGCTGCACCCGCATGCCCAGCGCGAGGATCCCGGCGGCCAGGAAGAAGCCGAAGGCCGTCACGACATACCAGAAGCCGACATAATTGTTGTTGACGGCTGTCAGGCGGCGCCAGCCTTTCGGTGCGTTCCAGATCTCCTCCAGTTCGTCGACCTCGCTCTGCGGGCGCCTGGCTGTGGGGAAGCGGTCGTAAAGCGAATGGTCGAAGCCGGTTTCGGACCTCATTTCTGCTGCTCGAGCCAGAGGGCGATCGCTTCGAGTTCTTCGGCGCTCAGCATGTCGTAGCTCGGCATCCGGTTGCCCGGCTTGATCGACTGGCTGTCGCCGATCCATCCCATCATGGTGCCCAGATGATTGGGCAGAATTCCCGCGCCAAGGGTAAGGCGCGATCCGACATGGGTCAGGTCCGGCCCGGCAAGACCGTTCGCCTCGGTCCCGGCAACACGGTGGCAGGCGGCGCATCCGACATCCATGAACAGCCTGCGGCCCAGCGGCGCATCACCTGTGGCGACAGGCACGGGAAGGGGCGATATTGCACCGGCGCGCTCCGCTTCGATCGCCAGCGCATCGGCGGGAGCATCGAAGGAATTGTCGGCGGCAGTCCGGGCGATATCCAGTTCCGTTTCGATAGGTCCGTCCGCAGCCGCGAGCCGCGCCAGCCGCGCGTCGCGCCATTCACGCCAGGCAGCAGGTTCATGCGCCACGGCGACGAAGCCCATCAGCGCGTGTTGCGCGCCGCAATATTCCGCGCATACACCGCCGAATTCGCCGGGCCTGTCAGCCTCTACCAGCAGCAGCGTCCGGCGCCCCGGAATCATGTCCTTCTTGCCCGAAAGATGCGGCACCCAGAAGCTGTGGATGACATCGCCCGATTCCAGTTCGAGCAACACCGGCTGGCCCACGGGGATGTGAATCTCGTTCGCGTCTTCCATGATGACGCGGCCCTGATCGTCCAGATATTGCACCCGGAACCACCACATCTCACCCGTCACGCGGATGCGCATTTCGTCACCTTCGATCGGATCGGTGAGCGTGGCGGTGAGCGTTAGTCCCCAGATCAGCAAAGCGGTCAGTACAATACCGGGAAAGGCCACTCCGCCGATCCAGATCGCCCGTTCGCCGCCCAGCATGGCCTGTACCCTGGGAGGCCCCTTGATCGCGGCCCAGAGCGCGGCAATCACGATCAGCGTGACTATGACGCCGAGCGCGAACAGCGACCAGGCAAGGGTGGTGACCTTCGCGGCATAGGGGCCTGCCGGGTCGAGGACCGGCGGCGGCCAACCCCAAAGCGCATCAATCATGATCTATTCCATAAAGATAAGACGCAATATCCTGCGCTTCCTGCTCGGTGATGGGCATGGGCGGCATGGTGGATCCCGGCTTCACCAGCGGCGCGTTGCGGACGAAGGCGGCCAGCACTTCCGGGCGGTTCGGTAATTGCCCGGCGATCAGGCCAACGTCGTCGAAACCCTTCAGCGATGGAGCGAGACGACCCTTGGGCCAGTCCAGGCCCGGAATCTCGTGACACGATCCGCAACCGGCATCCTTGATGGCGACAAGGCCGCGCGCTGCTGCTCCTTCCGCAGGTTCGCGCCGGGTCTGCACCGGGTCCTTGCATGCCGAAATGCAGGCACAGGCCGTCAGCACTGCGGCTTTTGCAAGCCGGGCGAAAATCCCTGGCAACCATCGTGCCCGTCTGTGCATACGCCCCATTCGCATGGGAACCGGGTAAATGCGCGGATCGTTCCGGGCAATATGTCATTTAGATTCATGCCCATCAGCCGGATACTCTCTTCCGCATGTCTTCAGGCGCTGGGGATGGTGCTGTCCTCGTGCAGCCCCGATGCGGTGGCCGACCCTTTCGACGACAGCGGGGAACTGATTGCGCTGTCGGGCGGCGATGCCGGGGCGCAGGCCGCCTGTCACACCTGCCACGGGCTGAACGGCGGAGGCGACGGAGCGCTGGTTCCCCGCATCGCAGGGCTGAACAGCGGCTATCTGGTGCGCCAGATGATCTTCTTCGCCGAAGGCCAGCGGCAGCATCCGCAGATGAGCTGGCTGTCGGCGCGGCTCGATTCCGAAGAACGCCTCGCCGTCTCTCAATATTACGCGGAGATGCCGATCCCAGAACCCGATCCCCTGGACCGGCGGATTGCTCTGGCGACGGACCGCCAATGCGATTTCGCGGAAGCGGCGCTGATCTATCAGGAGGGCATTCCCGATCGGGGCCTGCAAGCCTGCGCCGCATGCCACGGGCCGCAGGCGACGGGTCTTGGCGCAGGCAACCCGTCGCTGGTGGGGCAGAGCAGCCTTTATCTTGCCGAACAGTTGCGCGCGTGGCGGCAGGGCCGGAGATATGGCGACCCGCTGCAAGTCATGCACGAGGCCGCAAGCAATCTGCGGGAGGAGGAGATCAAGCCGCTGGCGGACTATATTGCGCATGATCTGGAGCCGTTTCGTCGTCCCGGATTTCCGGCAGGATGCCCGTAACCGTATCGTCGCGGTCCCAGAAATGGTGTTTCAGCGCCGCGCCGACATGTAGCGGCACCAGCAGCGTCAGCCCGACGACACCAACGACATGCAAGCTTTCCGCCCAGCCCATCACCTCATATTGCCATGCGGGCGACAGAGTGTGGAACGGCATGGCCGGAATTTCGATCAGCCCTGCAAGGCGCAGCGGTTCGACCGGCTGGATCGCTGACCACATGGCCCAACCGCTCAGCGGCAACAGCGCGAAAAGGGTATAGAACAGGTAGTGCGTGTAATGCGCCGCCGTGCTCTGCCAGCCGGGCGCATCGGCGTCGTTGATCGGGTCGGGGATGAACAGCCGCCAGACGAAGCGCAGGATAGCCAGCAGCAGGATGGAAAGGCCGATCTGGCTGTGCAGCGCATAGGCCGCCAGCTTGTCGCCGCCCACCGGATAGCGTGACAGCAGCCATCCGTAACCAAGCTGAAACAGCACGAGCGCCGCCATGATCCAGTGGAACCAGATGCCGATGGGCGAATATTTGCCGTTCTTCGTGTAGCTGATCGCCCATTGACGGACCAGGCGATGCAGCTTCACGCGGCGGCTTCCCGGCCGAAGGAGCGATAGAGGATCGTCAGCGCGGCGAGCAGATAGACGAGGCTTGCCGGTGCCCACATGACGATGCCCGCGATCTGCTGATCCTCGAGCGCGGACAGCCCCCAGCCTTGCGTGGTCAGCCAGTGAACCGCATAGAGCGGGCGATGCGCGAAAGTCAGCAGCGCGCCCAATGCTCCCATGGCGACCATCGTCGCCAGCAGCATCGTCGCGGCCGACGGCGCAGGCGCGCGGATGATCTTCGCCCACCAGATCGCAGCTGTTCCCGTCAGGCTGACCTGCATGGCCCAGAACACCGCATCGCTGCCCATCGCCAGTTCGTAAAGCGGCGGAGCATGCCACAGCCAGAAGGTGAGCGCATGAATGGCGGTCCAGACCCACAGTGACCCGGGAATATGCCGTTGCTCCAGCTTCAGGGCAGCAGCCAGCAACGGAGCAAGCGCCGCCACGAGGATCACATCATGCACGATACGAACGGTAAACAGCGCCGAACCGAGCGCGCAGAATGGTGATATATAGAGAAAGACCGCAATGCCCATTGCCGCCGCAGCCGCCCTCGGGCGCAGGTCTGTCCTCCAGAAGTAGGCGGCAAAGCCTGTTAGCAACAGGGCCGCAATCAGCACCGGGTCGAAATTCCACCGGGCCAGCCACTCGGCGGGCAGGGGCGCCTGACCGCAATATGGCAACCAGTTCGGCAAATGCATTCCCCTTCAAGAGCCGTCAGCCTCACAGGCTGTATACGCCCGCCGGACGCCTCGCGTTCCCCTCGACCGTAGCGCGCCGAACACCTGCATATCAAATGCAATCAGAGCTCTCGCGCATCGGCGGGCTCATCACCATCCTTCTCTTTCCTGTCGCTTTCGTCCTCGTGCAGCGGCGCCATATGCTTGATGGGCGCCATGACCCAGAGGGTGAACATCGTAATCAGCGACAGCATGACAGCCACATCCAGACTGCCCAGGGCGACCGAAGCGCCGATCGCGCCGGTGATCCACAGACTCGCCGCCGTAGCAGTCCCCTTGACGGAACCCTTCAATTGCAGGATCGCGCCACCGCCGATGAAGCCCATGCCAGCGATAAGGCCCTGAAGTATTCGGGCCATTGCTTCAGGTGCATCGGCAACCAGATTTTCCGACGCCTGGATGAATCCGCAGCTTGCCACTGCGACCAGCGGAAAAGTTCGCAATCCGGCGCTTCGCTCGGTCTTTTCGCGGTTCCAGCCGATGGGCACGGCAAGCAGATAGGCTAGAGAAATCGCCACAAGATGCGGCAGGATATCGAAATCGTCACGGCCTAGAAATTGTTCGAGCATTCCTTGCCTTTGCTATCTGCTGACACATGAAAAGCAGAGTTCGAGGGCTACGAATGCAGCCCTCGAACCAGATCATGCTTCGCATGTCTCAGATGTCTCCAATTGCGATAGGTGCTCAATGGGCTTCATCAGCTCCCGTTCCCGATATTATTGAATTGCAAGGGAGAAGTCGTGCGCTTAGCTGGCGTCCAGCTGTTCGGACGCGTGCGTATGGGCGGCGTAGCGACCTGTGAAAGAGCCGCGGAGGCTCCACCTCATCGCGCCAAGGAAGACGGCACCTTCCACAGCGCCGGTGATGGTTCGGCCCACCGGCCCCATCCCGGTTTCACCGAGTAACCCGCCGATGCCGTCGAGGCGGAATTGCGACGATGGGAAGGCGCTGACGAGTTCCTGAAGGCTGCCTGCCATCATTCGTCCGTCCAGCAGGGCAATCCCAAGCCCTGCACCAAGACCCAGCATCGCCGCGATGGCGACGCTCATCCACAGTCCGCCCCGGACCCAGAGCATTGCAAGGCCCGCGGCGCCGCCCAGGATCAGGCCCTCGACCGCTCCTGCAAACGGGTCGACTGTTCGGCCGAACAACAGACGGAACGCATCGCTTCCCAGTAGATTGGCGAAGGCGCCCACGATCAGGCCTCCGATTGCGCCGCCCCCCACGACCCAATACCAGCGCATCGGCGCGATGAATTTTGATGCCGCCAGACCTGCGGCGATGCCTCCACCAGCGACGCCCGCCGAAAGCAGCGACACGAGGACCAGCACGAGCAGTAAAGAGAGGGCGCCGCCGCCGCTCTGGGCCGAGATTTGAGCCGCCCCGATGAAGCCGTAAAGCATCCCCACGATCAGGCCTGCCCCCAGTGCACCCTGAATGCCCGCCAGAACAATCCGCATGAAGGCAGCGCGCGAGATCGCCTGATCCTCATTGCTCTGCTCAACGCTCCGCTCCTCCACGTTAGTGATCGGAGCGATGAACCTGTAGCCATGCTTGGGCACCGTTTCGATGAACTTCGGAGCCGAAGCGCTGTCGCCAAGGGCGCGGCGCAGGGTGCGGATGGCCTGCGTCAAGGCTTCGTCGGTCACGGGCACGCCGCGCCAGACCTCGTCCATGAACCGGTCTTTTGCGACGAGCGTCCCCTTGCTCTCCAGCAGCAGGATCAGCGCATCCATGTAGCGGGTGCCCAGATCGACCGTCCTGCCGCCCCGCGACAGGCGGCGATTGGCCAGATCGAGGCGGAATGGTCCGAATTGCACTGCGGAATGGCTCATTTCAGCGATTGCTCATCTTTGGCTCATGCCGCTCACCCCTCGATAGGCCAATGATGGCGCGTTAACAGCAAGGAGGCAATATGATGAACAGCAACGCAACGAGAAGCCCGCGCCGGTTCTGGAACCCGTGGCGCATCATCGGGTGGAGCGTGATCGCGGCGCTCATCGCCCTTCCGGCAGTGGCGATGCAATTCACCGCAGAGGTCAGCTGGACGGCTTCGGACTTCATCTTCGCCATCGTCATGCTGGGCGGCGTTGGCCTCGCGTTCGAGATGGCGGTGCGTGCCAGCGGCAGCGGGGCCTATCGCGGCGGCGCCGCCATTGCGCTGGGTGCAGGGCTGCTGATGATATGGGCGAATGGAGCCGTTGGCATCGTCGGCAGCGAGGACGAGCCGATCAATCTGTGGTTCAATCTCATTCCGCTGCTGGCGCTGTTCGCGGCCATCGGAGCACGCTTTACTCCCCGCGGAATGGCTACTGCGATGATGGCCACCGCCGCCGCGCAGGTGCTGGTCGGGGTCATCATCCAGTTGCAGGGGCACTTTACCTGGGTGTTCACGCTGATCTGGACGGGCGGCTGGCTTATGTCCGCCATGCTGTTCCGCAAGTCGGCGCAGGAGGGCTGGTGGTCAGCTGCGCCAGAAGCGCGGGTAGAACAGGATCAGCACGGTAAACAGTTCCAGTCGGCCCAGCAGCATGCCGAAGGACAGGAGCCATTTGGCCAGATCGGGAAGGGTGGAAAAATTGCCAGCCGGCCCGATCGTGTCCCCCATGCCGGGGCCGACATTCGCAAGAGCTGTGACGGCACCGCTGGCGCTGGTGAGGAAATCCAGCCCCATGGCCATCAGCATGATGGTGAGCGCGGAATAGGCGGCGAAGAAGATGGCGAAGAAGACGACCACTGAATTGATGACATCGTCGGTCAGTGGCCTGCCATTATACGTCTTGGCGACGACGCTGTTGGGATAGAGCAATTGCCGGAAATGCGATTTCAGCATCACGTACATGACTTCGAAGCGGAAGATCTTGATCCCGCCTGCCGTGGAACCGGTGCAGCCCCCGACGAAGGTCAGTCCGAAAAACATCGCCACCGCGACGTTGCTCCACAGCGTGTAATCCGTGGTGGCGTAGCCGGTCGTCGTCACCACCGACACGATGTTGAAGGCAGCGAAGCGGTAGGCTGCCTCGGCATCGTAAAGACCCGAGAGGAACAGGGCGGTGCCGGTCACGGCAATGGTGAATGCCAGGAACAGGACAAAGCTTCTGACCTGCGAGTCGAACAGCGCGCGCCTGTCGCCGGCCAGCAGCCGGACATAAAGAACGAACGGTATGCCGCCCGCCAGCATGAACAGGGTTCCGGTCCACTGGATGCCATTGGCCTCCCAATTGCCGAAGGAACTGTCGGACGTGGAATAGCCGCCGGTCGAGATCGTGGTCAGGGCGTGCAGGACAGCCTCGAACAGGGTCATTCCCTGCAACCAGTAGGTTGCCGCCGCCAGGATCGTAATGCCGAGATAGACGCTGCCAATGGCCGCCGCGATCTGTCTCACCTTGGGCAGGACCTTCTCGGAACGATCCGAGGATTCCGTGCGGAACAATTGCATTCCGCCGATGCCGAGTGCGGGCAGCACCGCGATTGCGATGGCGATGATCCCGATGCCGCCCATCCATTGCAGTAGCGCCCGCCAGGTCAGCAGGCCCGGCGGCGCATCCTCCAGGCCGGAAATGACCGTGGAGCCGGTTGTCGTGATGCCGGAGATCGCCTCGAAAAAGGCGTTCGTCACATCTCCGCTGGTGGCGCCGAAGGGCGTCAGATAAAGCGGCACGGCGCTGAGTGCCGCGACGCTGAACCAGCTGAGCGGTGTCAGCAGGAACGCCTGCCGCAGGTTGAGCCCCTGCGCCAGCGATCCGCGAAAGGCGCTTACCAGAACCAGACCCAGGGCTCCGCCGCCGGTCACGGCCAGCGCGAACGCTCTCCAGTCCCCGGAATCATTCGCCAGATCGACGAACATGGGAATGAGCATCATGGCGGAGGTAGCTAGGAGGACCATGCCCACGAGGTAGAGGACCGGTTTCGCACCGCCCGCCAGCCATCCCAGACGAGGGTGGAAGATCGGGCGCCCCCTTCTCACCGGAAGCGCGATTTCTTTGCCCCCAGCAGGGCTTCGGCCAGGCGCAGGGCGCTGTAGACCACCAGAGCGACAACACGGTCGCCCTGCCTGATCTCAAGGTCGGGCGTCGGGAAGATGACGAGATCGTCGCGTATGATCGCACCGATTTTCATACCGCGCGGCAGGTCGAGCCGCCCCAGCGGCTGGCCCATCAGGCGCGAGGATGCGGTGATCTCGGCCTCGATCACCTCGCCGAAATCTTCCCTGAGCGTGTAAAGCGCCGAGATTGAGTCGTGGCGGATGTGGCGCAGGACGGTCGAGATCGTCAGGGTGCTCGGATTGACGACTGCATCGATGCCGAGCGTCGGCAACAAGGCTTCGTAGGACCGCTTGTTTACAAGCGTAATTGCACGCGAACAGCCTGCTTCCTTGCCCAGAACGGCTGCGAAGATGTTGGTTTCATCATCGTCGGTGACCGTGATGATGGTGTCGCTCGACCCGACTCCGGCTTCGTTCAGCAGCATCCGGTCCAGAGCGTCGCCTTGCAGCACCACGACATTGTCACCGAGTTCCCGTGCCGCGAAGCTGGCGCGCGCCGGGTCGCGTTCGATGATCTTCAGATTGAGCCGGCGGTTCTCGGCCTGCAACTTGCGCGCCAGATGCAGTCCCACATTGCCCCCGCCGACGATTACGATCCTGCGGGCTTCCTTCTCGTCATGACTGAAGGCGGCCATAACTGCGTCGATCTCGTCCGTGCTGGCGAGAACATAGACATCGTCGCCAAGCGCGATCCGGTCGTCTGCTTCGGGCGTGAAGCAGTTTCCGTCGCGTATTATCGCGAGGACAGTCGCCCCGCTCAGGCCGCAATCGGTCGAGATTTGCTCGATCGTCTTGCCGATAACCGGCGCGTCGGCGGAAAGGGTGTGGATGCCGAGCAGTTCGATCCTGTCGCCGGCAAGTGGAAGCATGTCGAAGGCGCCTGGAGTACGCAGCCGCCTTTCGATGCCGCTGGCGATCTCGATTTCGGGTGAGATGACGACGTCGATGGGGAGATGTTCCGCCGCGTAAAGTCCGGCCCCATGCTGCGCTATGTAGCCCGCATGCCGCAAGCGCGCGATCCGGTATTTCACATTGAACAGGGAATAGGCGACCTGGCAGGCAACCATGTTCACCTCGTCCGATTGCGTAACCGCGATCAGCATATCGGCGTTTTTCGCGCCCGCCTGTTTGAGGACCGCGGGATGCGAGGCATGGCCGGTCACGCCGCGAACTTCATAATTCTGATCGACTTGATGCACCTGCTCCTCGTCGATATCGATGACGGTTACATCGATATCTTCGCGAGCAAGGTGCCGTGCGATGGTCGTGCCGACCTGCCCGGCGCCGCAGATGATGACTTTCATGGGATCGCCCCCGCTGTGTTCGCGCCGCCATAGAGGCTGGATGCGTCGGCAGACAAGCGTTGCCTTGGCGCAGCGCCGGTCGAGTTGCTTGCCTGGTCAGCGCTTTAGGGTTGCGGACGGAGTACTGCCTGGGGAATAAGAAGGTGCGACAGAAAAGGGGAAGCGAGATGGCCGTTTCGGGAAAGCTGCTGGTGGAACGGGGCTCTTACGGCGCCCCGTCGCAGGATTGGGGCGAATTCAAGTTTCTCGGGCTACCTTCCCCCGGCGACCGGATCGAGGCGCAATATGACGGGGGGACGCATTACCTGACGATCCTCTGCGTTCACCATCGCCCGGTTGCCGTTGCCGCGACCGAGTCGGCTTCGGACATGCCGCGGGCGGAGATCGTCGCCAAATGGACCGGCAAGCGCGATTGACCGGCTGCAGGCAGACAGGCGCTTTCTTTCGCAGCCGGTAAAACGCCGGGCGACTGGACTGCTCCAGCCACCCGGCATGATGTGTCAGTCTCAGGGCCGGTCGAAGAAGTCGACGGCGCCGGTCTCGAGGTTGTAATAGGCGCCCACGACCTTGAGCTGACCGGTCTTCTGCGGTTCGAGAAGCAGGGGGTCGGTCGTGGTACGCAGGTGATTGACCACGCGCGACACGTTTGCGCGAATGGCATTGTCGAGCATGTTGCCTTCCTTGCCGCGGACGGAAAGCACCGCAGGGATGATCGGTTCGATCATCTGCCCGATGCTGCCGGGATAGGTGGCATTGTCGGTGACCACTGCCTGGGCGGCCGAGACAGCGCCGCAGCTTTCGTGGCCCATCACGACGACCAGCGGGACGCCCAGTTCGGCGACCGCATATTCGACCGACCCGAGCGCGACGGTATCGACGGTGTTGCCGGCATTGCGGATGATGAACAATTCACCCAGCCCGCGTCCGAACAGGATCTCCGGTGAAACCCGGCTGTCCGAACAGGTGACATAGGCTGCAAAGGGAGCCTGGCCCTTGGCGATTTCGAGCCGCCGTTCGCGACCCACCGCCGCCGCAGTCGGAACATCGTTGAGGAAATTGCGGTTGCCTTCGATCAGCAGCGCGAGTGCCTCGTCGGGCGACAGCGTGGTCTTGCCCTTGTACACGGGGGCAAGAGGGGCAGCTACGGGCGACTGCGCTGCGGCCATGCCGCTGACGGCTGCCGCGCCGCCTGCTGCGGCTGCTCCGGCGAGAATGTTTCGTCTGGAAATCATTGGATCACTCCTGTTTTCACGCGTTGACTATAAGATATACGAGGTAGGCGGCGTAGAGTGCCACCAGGGCCACGGCCGGAACGCGGGTTACGGCACGCGGAAACAGCACCAGCAGGAAGATCGCCAAGGCGCTGGCGACCACGAGGCCGATGTCGGCCGGCCAGAGATCCTTCGGCAGCCCTGCCGGGGCCAGCAGCATGGCCGCGCCGCCGATCCCGAAGATGTTGTAGATGTTGGAGCCTATCACATTTCCGAACGCCACGCCCGCTTCGCCCTTGCGAGCCGCGATGACCGAGGTGACGAGTTCGGGAAGCGATGTCCCGATCGCGACGATGGTAAGCCCGATCAGGGTCTCCGTCAGTCCCGCGATCCGCGCCAGATCGATCGCTCCGATGACCAGCATGCGTCCGCCGCCAATAAGGATCGCGAGGCCGAGCAGGGTGAGCATGACCGGCTTTGTCCAGCCGTCTTCCGAAGCTGCTCCCGCGAATTCGTCACCATCCATGCCGGATGGGCTACCGGTGCCAGCGGAATAGCGGCGGCGGCCGTCTATATAGGCCCAGCCGATGTAGGCGAAAAGACAGGCAAGGAGGATGAGGCCCGCAAGAACGCTACCGAGACCGGTGATCGCCAAAAGAGCCAGCAGAACACTGCCTGCCAGCGCGAACACCGGATCGCGCAGGCGATTGTCGGATGCAATCGCGATGGGGGTAACAAGCGCAGCGATGCCGAGGATCAGCAGGCTGTTGGCGAGATTGGAACCGACGATATTGCCCCAGGCGATTGCCGGCGATCCGGCGAGCGACGCCTCGACGCTCGTCACCAGTTCCGGCATGGACGTGCCGAAGCCGACAACGACCAGGCCGATGACGAGCGGTTGCACGCCCGCCTTCGCCGCCAGTCCAACCGCGCCACGCACCAGGATTTCTCCACCCAGGACGAGCGCGAGAAGGCCAGCGGCCACCAGGAAAATCGTGAACGTCACAAGTGCGGGCAGTGCCCTTTTCTAAGCCTCACCCGGCAGCCGGAATGCGTTGCCGCAGCAAAGCGATCCGGTCCTTCAGGCGGAGCCTGATACGCTTCGCCATCTTCAGTTCTTCCTGCCGTCCGGCAGCGCGGCAATTGTCGACCCGGCGGTTAAGGACCCGGTGACGTTCCTGAAGGGAATCGAGTAGATCGGTCATGTCTCTCTCCTTGCTTCTGGTTGAACCAATCTGGCGACTTGCGGCGAGATAAGCCAATTGAAACAGATCCGCTGATACGATAGAGGCAGCCTATCGCGAAGGAGCCCTGAATGCCGAGTCTGCGGCAGTTGCAATATCTGGTGGCGCTGGCGGATGCGCAGCATTTCGGGCGAGCCGCGGCCTCGGTCAATGTTTCACAGCCGACCCTGAGCCAGCAATTGCGGGCGCTCGAGACACGGCTCGGGATCACTCTGGTGGAGCGGGGTGACACGCCGGTTCAGCTTACCCCCGTCGGCCGCGAGATAGCGGCTCGCGCGCGGAACATCCTGATCGGCGTCGAGGACTTGCGCGGCATGGCCCGCCGCAGCGTTACGGGACTGGCCGGTACCGTTCGCTTCGGGGTGACGCCGACGATCGGCCCCTACCTGCTACCGCCGGTAGTGGCGCGGTTGCACCGGGCCTATCCCGATATGCGGCTGCACATGCGGGAAGGCATCCCGGACGACCAGCTGGCCGAACTGCGCCGCGGCGCGCTCGACATGGTGCTGACGCCTTTGCCCGTCACGGGCGCGGGGATCGATATCGAGCCGCTGTTTCGAGAAAGGCTGCATCTGGTCGCCGCACCGGACAATCCACTGGTCGACAAGCAGGTCCTGACGAAAGCGGATCTTGCGGGCAGCGGTATCCTCAGCCTCGACCGCCGCCACCATTTTCACCGGCAGGCTGTCGATATCTGCGAGGAGCTGAATGCAGACCTCCTGCGGGATTACGAGGGGACCAGCCTGGACAGCCTCAGGCAGATGGCCGGATCGGGGCTCGGCCTGGCGATCCTGCCGGAACTTTACCTGCAGTCGGAAGTCGGCGGCGAAGACATGGTGCATCGCCTGACTGTCTTCGATTGGTCGGCGACCCGCTCGATTGCCGCTGTATGGCGGCGCGGCGCGGCCTATGCCGACAGCTATCGGGTGATCGCCCAGGCGATCGGTGAAAAGGCGGCAGAATTGCTGCGCGAGAAGGATCAAGTCACGCCGGCAGAGAAAAGGCCGACAGCCTTTCGGAAGAGCGGACTTTAAAAAGGCTGGCGCCGTTTCGCGGCCCGACGCATAGCACCTGAAGATGCTGCAGCCGGTCCAATCGTTCATCTCTGAATATTCGGCCCTCATCGGACTGGTGGCGCTTGTCATCGTGTTTGTCGCCTTTGCGCTCGAAAGGCGCCCGCCAGTCGTCATCGCGGTGCTGGCCGGCATCGCCATGATGCTGCTTGGATTTCTGCCGGTGAGCGAGGCCCTGGGCGTCTTCGCCAATCCGGCGCCCATTACCATCGCCGCCATGTTCATCCTGTCAGGCGCGCTGCTGCGGACGGGCGTGCTGGAGGAAGTGTCGGGCTGGATAATCCGCCGAACACTGCGCAAGCCCCGCCTGGCAGTGGCGGAAATCGGCGGGGGAACGATCCTCGCATCCGCTTTCATGAACAACACGCCGGTGGTGATCGTTCTCATTCCCATCGTCAAGCGGCTGGCGCGCGTGATGGGTATAGCGGCGACACGCCTGCTGATTCCCCTGTCTTACGTCTCGATCCTGGGCGGTACCCTGACGCTTATCGGAACCTCGACCAACCTGCTGGTCGACGGGGTGGCCCAGACGCACGGCATGGACGCTTTCGGCATTTTCGAGATTACCGGCATCGGGCTGGTCAGTGCCGCGACCGGCGTCGTGCTACTGGCGATACTCGGCCCTTTCCTGTTGCCGGATCGCGCGGCGCATGGCCTCGATACCGAAAGCGAGAGCGACGTCTACCTCTCGCATCTGATCCTCGAGGCGGACAGTACTCTGGTTGGGCGGGAACTCGGCCGCACCGCAATTTGCCGCCGCCCGGGAATCAGGATCATCGGCGTGCAGCGCGGCAAGACGATCGAGCGCCGCAATTTCGAGCATTGGAGCCTGAAGGCAGGCGACCAACTGATCGTCGCCGCCAGTCCCGGAGAACTGGCCTCGCTTGCCGAAGCGGATGATTTCAGCACGGGGCTAACTGGGGTGGGCGGGGGTATCGCCACCACGGGACCGGAACGCCCGGAAGATTACAATCTGGTGCAGGCGGTCATTTCGCCATCGCACCCGGTGATCGGGCGGCGGCTGGCCGACATACCGTTGCTGTCGCGGCTGAAGGTGCGGGTGCTCGGCCTCTCGCGCCCGCGCCATGTCGCGGGGCCGGATCTTGCCAATGTGCGGGTGCGCGCAGGGGACCGTTTGCTGATAGCCGCCGGCAGTGACGCCGCCCAGGCCTTGCAGACCAACATCACCCTTGCGGATGTGAGCGAGGCGCCGGTCCGCGCCTTCCGCCGTCTGCGCGCGCCCATCGCGGTCGGAACCCTGGCGGGCGTGGTCATCCTGGCAGCATTGTTCGGTTTTCCCATCGAGGGGCTGGCGCTTGCCGGAGTCGGTCTGGTTCTGCTGACCCGCTGCATCGAACCCGAAGAGGCCTGGGGGTCCATCGACGGCAGCACGCTGGTTCTCATCTTCGGCATGCTCGCCTTTGGACAGGGGCTGGAGAACGCAGGCACCGTGGATCTGATCGTCGGCACACTGGAGCCCTGGCTGTCCACTATGACCCCGCTGATGCTGCTGATCGCCATTTACGCGGTGACCAGCGCGCTGACCGAAACCGTGACCAACAATGCAGTCGCCGTCATCATGACTCCCATCGTGATCGGGCTAGCCCAGACCGCCGGAATGGACCCGCGCCAGCTGGTGATCGCGGTCATGTTCGGCGCCAGCGCCAGTTTCGCGACACCGATCGGATATCAGACCAATACGCTGGTTTACGGCGCGGCCAATTACAGGTTCATGGATTTCGTGAAGATCGGGGTGCCGATGAACATCGTGGTCGGCATCGCCACCTGCCTGGCCATCAGCGCCAGCGTCTGATGGCGGCGCAACCGCGCTGCGCAGCTTCGAGGAACCCGAACGCCGCCTCCGGCATTTCAGGGGTGCACCCTGACGCAACGGGCGCCTTGTCGAAGATCGTGCAGCCTCGAGGGAAAGGTTCCGTTCGGCTTGCGAGAATCAGCAGGAAAATTCAGGGACCTTTCATGACCAACAGCACGACGCGCCGCGAAGGCCCGCAGCCGGCCTCGACCGGGATTAGGGGCCTCGACCATATACTCTGCGGCGGCCTGCCGGCCTACCGGCTCTATCTCGTCGAGGGGACGCCCGGCACGGGCAAGACGACGCTGGCATTGGGCTTTCTGCTGGAAGGCAGGAAGCGCGAGGAACGCGGGCTGTACATTACGCTTTCGGAAACGCCTGACGAGTTGGAGGCGGTCGCCCGGTCGCACGGTATGTCTCTCGACGGGATCGACTTGTTCGAGCTCGTGGCGGAAAACGAATTCAGTGCCGAGAACGAGCAATCCCTGCTGCACCCGAGCGAGGTGGAGCTGGGCGAGACAGTGCGCGGCATCATCGAACAGGTGGAAAAGGTAAACCCCACCCGTGTCGTGCTCGACAGCCTGTCGGAACTGCGCCTGCTTGCACAAAGTCCCTTGCGGTATCGGCGCCAGATTCTTGCCCTGAAGCATTTCTTCGCCAAGCGGGACTGCACGGTCCTGATGCTGGATGATCGCACTTCCGAACCGGGCGATCTGCAGCTGCACAGCATCGCGCACGGCGTGATATCGCTGGAGCAGAGCGCGAGCGAATTCGGGTCGGAACGTCGGCGGCTGCGGGTCATCAAGATGCGCGGGCTGAAATATCGCGGTGGTTTTCACGATTTCAGCATCGAGAAAGGCGGCCTTGCCGTGTACCCCCGCCTCGTCGCATCCGAGCACCATCGCGAATTCGCGACCGCGCCCGTGACGACCGGGCTTTCCGGGCTTGATACGCTGCTCGGCGGAGGGCTGGTTCCGGGCACCAACACGCTGCTGATCGGCCCTGCGGGGGTGGGGAAGACGACCACGGCGGTGCAGTGCCTGATCGCGGCACTGGAGCGTGGCCAGCCCGCAGCCTATTACCTGTTCGATGAAAGGTTGGGGACTTTGCTGCAACGCTGCGCCGCGCTTGGCATGGATCTGCAGCCGCATATCGACAGCGGTTTGCTGACGCTGCGCCAGATCGATCCGGCCGAATTGTCACCGGGGGAATTTGCCGGCGCTGTCCAGCAGGCGGTCGAACAGGACGGCGCGCAGATGATCGTCATCGACAGCCTGAACGCCTATCTCCACGCGATGCCCAGCGACAATTTCCTCGTGCTGCAGATGCACGAGGTTCTCAGCTATCTGAGCCAGCAGGGCATCATTTCGCTGATGATCCTGGGTCAGCACGGCGTGACCGGGGAACTGCGTTCGGACGTCGACATCAGCTATCTTGCCGACACGGTCATGCTGCTGCGCTTCTTCGAAGTAGAAGGCACGGTCAGGAAATCCATGGCGGTCATCAAGACGCGCACTCTGGATCATGAACGGACCATCCGCGAATTCGAGATCGATGTGACCGGCATCTGCATCGGAGAACCGCTCACGAAGTTCAACCAGGTCCTCAGCGGCAGTCCTCAATATATTGCGGGCGACCATGAATTGCTGAAGGGCTGAGGGTGCCGGGATCCGTCTACGGCCGCACCATCGCGATCCTGGCGCCCCGCGGCCGGGATGCCCGGGTCGCGCAGGAACTGCTTGCACAGCATGATATTTCCTCGATCATCCTGGGCGAGCTCGGCGCGCTCTCCTCTTACATCGAACAGCATATCGGCGCGGTCCTGATCGCGGAAGAAGCCATTACCGGCGATGCCTTGTCCGGTATCGGCACGGCGCTGGATCGCCAGCCTGCGTGGTCCGACATTCCTTTTGTCGTGCTGACCACGGGCACTTCACGTAACCGCACCGCAGCGGAGGAGCAGCGCTTCGACCGGCTGGGCAATGTCGTCCTGCTGTCCCGCCCGATGCAGAGCGACGACATCATCCGCGCGGCGCGATCTGCCCTGAAGGCCCGGCAGCGGCAATTCGAAGCGCGCGCCCGTATCGAGGAGCTGCGAGAGCAGGAAGAGAAGCTGCATCGCAGCGAACGCAAGTTTCATGCGATCGCCAACTCGGTCGACCAGATGATCTGGTCCACGCGCCCCGACGGCCATCACGATTACTACAACGACCGCTGGTACGAATTCACCGGAGTGCCTGCGGGTTCGACCGATGGCGACCAGTGGAACGACATCTTCCACCCCGAAGACCAGGAACGGGCCTGGAGCCGCTGGCAATATTCGCTCGCGAACGGTGTTCCCTATGAAATCGAATACCGGCTCCGCCACCGGTCGGGTCAATATCGCTGGGTTCTGGGCAAGGCGCAGCCCGTCAGGGACGGGGCAGGGCAAATTACCCGCTGGTACGGAAGCTGCACCGACATTCACGATCAGGTGCAGATCCGGCAGGAACTGGCGGCGTCGCAGAACATGCTCGAAATCGCGGTCGCCGAACGGACGCAGGAACTGCTCGACCTGTATCAGAAGACCCCGGTAGCCCTGCTTTCGCTCGACAAGGAGGAGCGGCTGGTCAGCGCCAGCGAACGCTGGTTGTCGTTCATGCAATACGATAGCGCGCAGGATGTTCTGGGCAGGCCAGTGACCGATTTCATCGCTCCGGAAAATCTGCCCGACCATAGCGGTGCTTACAGGCACCGCTTGCTGAGCAGGGAAGTTGTCTACGACCTGCCCTATACCTTGGTTAAAAGAACGGGCGAACGCGCCGAAGTGCTGGTGTCGGCACGCGCGACGCGCGAAAAGAGTGGCGATGTGAAGCGCATCATGGCGTCGATTATAGACGTGACCGAGCGCAAGGCTGCCGAAGCGGCGAGGGACACTGCCGAGGATGCCTTGAGGCAAAGCCAGAAGCTGGAGACGATTGGCAAGCTGACCGGGGGCGTGGCGCATGATTTCAACAATCTGCTGATGGCGGTGCGCTCCAGCCTGGAACTGCTGCGCCGAAGGCTGCCTGAAGGCGACCGCCGCGCGCAGAGCTACCTCGACAATGCGCTGGCCGGTGCCGAGCGGGGGGCAACACTGACGCAGCGCATGCTCGCCTTCGCCCGCAAGCAGGAACTGGACCCGAAGGCGGTCGACGTGGCGCGGCTAATCGCGGGAATGCGCGACTTGCTGGAAAGGTCGCTTGGCCCGCAGATCGACATAGAGTTGCAGATCGGTCATCAGGTTCCCCTTGCCCTGGTCGACGAAAACCAGCTTGAAATGGCTATTCTGAACCTGGCGGTAAACGCCCGCGACGCGATGGATGCCAGCGGCAGGCTGACGATCCGGCTTGGTGCGGACGAGACCGATGGTGAATTGGCGATTGGCGGCGGCGATCATGTCTGCATCGAAGTGCAGGACACGGGCGAGGGCATGGATGCCGAAACCCTGGCGCGCGCTGCCGATCCTTTTTTCACCACCAAGGGCGTGGGGCGCGGAACCGGCCTCGGCCTCTCCATGGTGCACGGTCTGACCAGCCAGCTTGGCGGATCGTTCCGGCTGATGAGCAAAGTGGGAGAAGGCACCACCGCGCAGATGCGCCTGCCGGTGGCGGAAGCGCCTGCCGAGCACTCCGACGAGCCTGCCGCGAAAGAAGCTGTGACGGAGCAGCAGTCACGTAATCTTACCGTTCTGGCGGTCGACGACGATGCGCTGGTCCTGTTCGGTACCGTCGCCCTGCTCGAAGACCTCGGGCATGAGGTGATCGAAGCCGGGTCGGGCCGGGATGCTCTGGCGTTGCTGGGCAACCACGACGAAATCGATCTCGTCATAACCGATCAGGCGATGCCCAACATGACCGGAGTGGAGCTGGCGCGGGAGGTTCATCGTCTGAAGCCGAGACTTCCGGTTGTCCTGGCCAGCGGATATGCCGAGCTTCCGGAAGGCGCGAAGGACGAGATTGTCGCGCGGTTGGAAAAACCCTTCAGCGACCAGCAGTTGCAACGGGTTATCGCCTCGATCTTCGCGCTGGCAGAGTAGGGGCTGGGCCAGCCTTTGAGAATACGGCGGGACAGTAATTTCCGTCTCTTGAAACCTAACGCTTACCTTCTCGTTGATCCCCCACAACCAGTGCAAGCATTTGGCAAAATGCTGAATTCTACTCGCCCCGTCTTCTTCTGAAGCGGCAGGCAGACTGGTTTTGTGGCCGCAATGCGGCGGCGAAGCCAGATTGAACAGGAGCTATCATGAGAAACGACCGGGACCTAGGACTGGCCGGCACCGTTGCGGGCGTAGGCCTCGCATTGGGCGGCCTCGCATTCGGAGCCTTCCTGACACAGCGCCGCAAGGGCGGCGGGGATGACGCGCCTTTCTATACACGCAAGAGCCCTGACAGCGACGATGCTGTCCTTGGCCGTACCGTCACGATCCGCAAGCCGAGAGCCGAACTGTACGAGTTCTGGCACGATTTCGGCAACCTTCCGCGCTTCATGGAAAATGTCGAGACGATCCGCAGCGAAGGCGATCACCGGGTGTGGACCATCAAGGCCCCCGGCGGCCGGACGGTCGATGTGCGAACGGAAGTTTCCGAAGACACGCAGAACAGGCGGATCGCCTGGCGATCAGTCGAAGGGTCAGACATCGAGACGAGCGGAAGCGTGGAGTTCGAGGATGCCCCGGGCCAGCGCGGCACCCGCGTATCGCTTGTCATGTCCTACGATCCACCCGCGGGCGAAGTGGGCCGCGCCATTGCCAAGCTGTTCATGCGTGAACCCGAGGTGCAGGCCCGCCACGATCTCAAGCGGTTCAAGATGCTGATGGAAACCGGCGAAGTCGCGACCTCGGCGCGTACCAAGGACCAGACACGAAAAGCCAAGCAGCAGGAGAACGGATAATGAGAGCCCTGACATGGCATGGCACGCATGACGTGCGCGTAGAAACAGTCGACGATCCCGAAATCATCAATTCGCGCGACGCGATCATCGAAATCACCTCGACCGCGATCTGCGGCAGTGACCTCCACCTTTATGATGGGGCGATCCCGGGCGTGCAGCCCGGCGACGTGCTCGGTCATGAATTCATGGGCAGGGTGGTCGAAACCGGCAAGGACAGTACACTTGAGAAGGGGCAGCGCGTCGTCGTGCCCTTTACCATCAGTTGCGGCGGCTGTTTTCATTGCAAGATACAGCAATATAGCGCCTGCCAGAATTCGAATCCTGCCGAAAAGCAGGACATGTCGGCGACGCTCTACGGTCACCCGATGGCAGGTCTGTTCGGCTATTCCCACCTGACCGGCGGCTATTCCGGCGGACAGGCGGAATATGTCCGCGTGCCGTTCTCGGATTTCGGCCCCATCGTGGTGCCCGATCATCTGGACGACGACCAGGTGCTGTTCCTGTCGGACATTCTGCCGACAGGCTGGATGGCGGCGGAAAATGCCGAGATCCAGCCCGACGATACCGTCGCCGTATGGGGCTGCGGCCCGGTCGGTCTGTTCGCGATCCAGTCCGCGATCCTGATGGGCGCGAGCAAGGTCATCGCCATCGATCATTATCCGAACCGCCTCGCCTTGGCGAAGCAGATGGGCGCAGAGATCATCGATTTCCGCAAGACGAGTGTGCGCGAGGCATTGATGGAGATGTCGGGCGGCATCGGCGTGGACGCGGTCATCGACGCGGTCGGCATGGAAGCGCACGGCTTTGCGATCGATAACATGATCGACATCGTGAAGCAGAAGGTCGGCATCGGTGCCGATCGCGCGAGCGTGCTCAAGCAGGCGCTGCTGGCGGTGCGGCCCGGCGGACGGGTCTCGATCCCCGGCGTCTATGGCGGCATGACCGACAAGTTCCCCACCGGCGCGCTGATGGAGAAAGGCCTGCAGATCCGCACCGGCCAGACGCATGTGCAGCGCTACACCAAGGATTTGCTGAAGAAGATCGAGGAAGGCACCGTCGACACCACCTTCATGATCTCGCACCGCTTGCCGCTCGAGGATGCGGCACGGGGCTACAAATGCTTCCGCGAAGAACAGGACAGCTGGACCAAGGTCGTTCTGAAACCCGGGATGAAGGACTGACATGAGCAACGAAATTGAAAAGTTGAGCGGCTTCGTCGTCGTCACCGGGGCCTCAAGCGGCATTGGTCTGGAACTTGCCAGACTGGCGGCGAAGGACGGGTGCGACCTGCTCCTCGTCGCCGACCGCGACCTGTCAGCAGGCAAGGCCGCCTGCGAAGCTGCAGGAGCGAAATCGGTCCGCACGGTGGAGTGCGATCTTGCGACGCAGAGCGGCGTCGACGATGTGATGAAGGCAATTGACGTTACGCAGGTCGACGCGTTGATCGCCAATGCGGGGCATGGGCAGGGCCATGCCTTCTTCGATCAGGAATGGCACGAAATCGCTCATGTGATCGACACGAACGTCAAGGGCACGGTGTCACTGGTTCACAAGATCGGCAAGCGCATGCGCGACCGGAACGCGGGCCGGATCCTGGTCACCGGCTCGGTCGCAGGGCACATGCCCGGCCCGTACCAGCTCGTCTACAATTCGACCAAGGCATTCATCGACGATTTCTGCGTCGGCCTGCATAATGAATTGAAGGAGACGAATGTCGTCGTGACCTGCCTGCTTCCGGGCATCACCGATACGAATTTCTTCAAACGTGCCGACATGGAAGACACGCGCGCCGGTCAGTCGGACAGCAAATCGGACCCGGCAGATGTGGCGAAGGATGGCTACGACGCGCTGCTGGAAGGCGACACCCAGGTCGTCAGCGGCTTCATGAACAAGATACAGACGCAGTTCGCCGACATTCTGCCCGACAATGTGGTGGCGGAAATGCACCGCAGGCTGGCAATACCCGGCGGCGGAAAATAAGCTAAGCTCAAGCAAAGAAAGGACGCGTCCCAAGCCCCATGCTTCGGACGCGTCCTTTTGTCAGGAGCCCTGGTCGAACAACTCGTCCAGATAAGCCGCCAGCCGGACGCCTCCCTGCTGCAGGCGCTGTTCCGCCGTAGCCAGATGCTCGTACTGATACGCATAGCCGAGGTTCGGCATCTCCGCGGTCGCTTCGGGATAGATCGTGTCGCGAATGGCCGTGCTTTCCCCGATCCACACCTGCGGGTTGGCGTCCCACCAGGCGATGGTTTCCGCCGGGTCGATCTGCCGGCCCAGCCAGTTCGCATATTCGCTGTAGGACAGGTTCTGCCCTTCGATCATCTGGCTATCCCAGACGGAGTGCAGATTGGTATCGTCGCCGAACCAGCGCACCTTCACATCGTTGCCGCCGCGGTCGTCTCCACTTCCGGCGTGCAGCGGCTGATGCACATCACCGACGATATGAACGATGAAGCGCAGGGCGAGCGCCTTGTCCGCCTGCATCGTATTCGGATCACGCACGGTGGCGGAGAACCGTTCCAATGCGCTCAAGGCGTCGCCTTCGTCCGGGGCGCCGACTTCGGCATAGGTCTTCCCTTCGGGCACGGTGACGTAATGATAGGGCCCTGCCTCCGTCTGCCAGAAAGTGGCGGGGTTCGACCGCTCCTCATCCGCCCAGGTCGATGCTTCGGCAAGGTCTTCGGCACCGAGGATCGTCTCGATCTCGGCACGGGTTTTCCCGCTGATGCGTTCGTCGGCGATCTTGCCGATCACCCGGTGACCCGTCTGGCCCCAGGCCGCGGCTGGCGAGGGCAGGCAGATGGCCATTGCGGCGAGGGCCAAGGCAGTCTTGTAGATCATGTTTCCTCCTGATGCGCAGCCCTTCACACCGCCAGATGACAGCTTGATGGCGCAAGGGCTGGCGTTCGTCCGGTGCTAGCAATCACACGGTGGCAAAAATCAAGTCGCGATGATCATCGTTCAGGCAAATGCCTTCGCGCCCATCCAGAGGGCCATGCCGACCATGATGAGATTTTCGGTCAGCGAAACGAAGCCGAGCGGGACATTGTTGTTGCCCCCCACGCAGGCGCATTTCAGCTCGCGCTTCTCGACATAAACGGCCTTGTAGACGCTGAAGGCGCCAATTGTGCCGATGAACAGCGCGACCGGTACGGAAATGATCGGCAGGGCATGCGCGGTCATCAACACGCCGGCCAAACCTTCAGCGAAGGGATAGATGAAACTGTAGGGCACCCAGCGCCGGGCGAGCAGATCGTAATTGAGGAACATGGTCGAAAAGGCGCGAACATCCTGCAATTTCTGCAGGGCCAGCAGGCACATGGAAATGCTGACAAACCATTCCGCCGCCCGCAGGGTGAGCAGTTCGCCGAAAGAGGACCAGCTTACCGCCAGGGCGATCAGCGCCGCCATGACGAAAATGGCGATCACCGGGCGATAGCTGGCCGCGTCCTCCTGCTGCACGGCCTTGCCCAGATAGGCGCGCAGATCGTCATAGCCGCCGATGCGCTCACCCTTGATGAAGGTTTGCGGCGTGGTCTTCACGTCATGCTGGGCCTTGAAAGCGTCGGTTTCCTCGCGCGTTTCCAGATGGTGATCTTCTACGCGGAAGCCTTCTCGCTTCAGCAGATCGACGGTTTTCAGTCCATAGGGACAAATGTGTCCCGGCATGACCATGCGGTGCACGACCGCGACCTTCCCGTTGTTGCTCATCGTTTTGCCTTTTCGAACAGTTCGACAAGTTCGCCGAATTTCTCGCGCTGCTGTGCGGCATCGCCGCTGGCGATCGCTTCGGCGACGCAGCAGGCGGCATGATCCTTCAGGATTTCGGTCTCGGCACGCCCCAGCGCGGCCTTGACCGCCTGGATCTGGGTGAGGATGTCGATGCAATAGCGATCTTCCTCGACCATCTTTGCAACTCCGCGGACCTGTCCCTCGATCCGGCTGAGGCGGTTCAGAATGGCGGGTCGCCTCTTTACCTGATGTCCGTCCGGCTGATCCATCGTCATGCTCCGCTTGAAATACCTTATGGGGGTATATAGATGCGGCGGTGAAGGAGTTTCAACCCCGTGATCGATACGAATATTTCGAGACGCAATCTCATCAGGGCTGGCGCGCTTGCGTCGGGTGCGTTTGCCATGCCGGCATGGGCACGGGGCGGCGATCTGCATGGTGCGCATCTGCGGCAGGGATTCGACCAGGTAACCGGCCCCGGCATCGACCTGACGGTTGAGGCGGGAATGCAGATGGTGGAGGGGCGCCGTGGGCATGGTATCGCGGTGAACGGCAGCGTACCGGGACCGCTGCTGCGCCTGAAGGAGGGAACCAATGTCCGCCTCGCGGTGCATAACAGGCTGAACGAGGACACCTCGGTCCATTGGCACGGCCTGTTGCTGCCGTTTCATCTGGACGGGGTTCCCGGTGTCAGCTTTCCCGGCATTCCACCGGGCAAGAGCTTCGTCGCCGAATTTCCGGTCAGGCAGTCCGGCACCTATTGGTGGCACAGCCATTCCAATCTGCAGGAACAGGCGGGTCACTACGGTCCCATCGTCGTCGATCCGGCGGGGCCGGACCCGGTGGCTGCCGATCGGGACTATGTTCTGCTGCTGAGCGAATTCACGCCTTTGCATCCGCATGTGATCATGAAGAAGCTGAAGCAGGGCGAAGGGTACTTCAACTACCAGCAGCGCACCGTGACCGACGATTACCCGCTTTCGGCCGAAGACCGCCGCATGTGGGCGAAGATGCGCATGATGCCGACCGATATTCTGGACGTCACGGGCGCGACATACACATATCTGGCAAATGGCCACGGACCGGCGGAAGGCCTTGAATATCTGTTCAGGCCGGGTGAACGGGTGCGCCTCCGCGTCATCAATGGCAGCGCGATGAGCTTCTTCAACGTGCGCATTCCGGGGCTGAAATTCCACATCGTGGCGGCCGACGGTCAGAATGTCCGACCGGTCGAGGTCGAGGAGTTCCAGATCGCCGCCGCCGAAACCTACGATCTGGTCGTCGAGCCTACGGGCGAGGCGCATACTATCGTCGCCGAGAGTATGGACCGGTCCGGAATGGCCGTCGCCACCCTGGCCAGCCGGCCGGGCGCGAGGGCTGCAGTGCCCGCGCTAAGAGATACGCCTCTGCTGACCATGGCCGATATGGGCATGAACCATGACAACATGGACCACGGCTCTGCGGGCGCGGGTTCCGGAGGGCATGCCGGAATGAACCACGGAGCAATGGACCACGCCGCGATGGGCCATTCCGGGCATGCCGGTCACGGACCTGCCAACGCGCCTGCCGCAGCCGGTTCCGCCACAGCGGCTGCGATGGACATGGGCGACATGTCGATGCGCGACACCTCTTTGCTCCCGCCGGATGTGAAGGTCGGGCCCGGTATCGACATGGTTGCCATGGCCCCTGCCGATCGCATGAGCGACCCCGGCATCGGGCTGAGCGAGGTGCCGCACCGCACGCTCGCCTATACCGATCTGGTTGCGCTGGCTCCGAACAGGGATCTGCGCCCGCCCTCCCGCGAAATGGAAATCCACCTCACCGGGAATATGGAACGCTACATGTGGTCCTTCGACGGGGAGAAATTCTCCGCAGTCAGCGACGAGCCGATCCGCTTCGCTTTCAACGAGAGAGTCAGGGTGAGGCTGGTGAACGACACGATGATGGCGCATCCGATCCATCTTCACGGGCATTTCTTCGAACTGGTGAATGGCGCTGCGCCGGGCCATCAGCCGTTGAAGCACACACTGGTGGTGCAGCCCGGCGGAAGCGCCACGTTCGACCTGACCGCTGACGAACCCGGCGACTGGGCATTCCACTGCCACCTGCTGTACCACATGCATTCCGGCATGTTCCAGATCGTCTCGGTCGACTTTCCGGAGCATGTATCGTGAGGAATCTCGTTCTCGTCCTGATGATGGGAGCCGCCACGCCAGCTATGGCCCAGCACGCCGAACATACCATGCCGGCGGACGAGCAGCCGGCGACAAGTGCCGAGGCTCCGCATCAGGAGCATGAAAGTCACACACTTGCAGATCACGCCAACCACTCGGAAACGCATCACGACCAAGCGGCCGTTGAGGCGGCTCCAAAGCCGGTCGACCACAGCCAGATGGACCACAGCCAGATGGGCTACAGCCGAATGGGGCACAGGCCGCACCATACGCAGCCATCGCTAGAACCGTCTTCGCCGCTTCGTGGGGTTGGTCCGGCCCGCGCTGCCGATGCCATCTGGGGTGCCGAGGCGATGCAGGCGTCCCGCGAGGCGCTTGCACGCGACCATGGGGCGATGACCATGTTCTGGCTTCAGGGCGACCGCGTCGAATATCGCGCGAGGCAGGGCCGCGACGGCTATTTGTGGGATGTGCAGGGCTATTACGGTAGTGATCTCGACAAACTCTGGTTCAAATCCGAGGGCGAGGGGGCTTTTGGCGAAGAGATCGAGAGCGCCGAAGTGCAGGCGTTATGGAGCCATGCGATCAGCCCATGGTTCGACCTGCAAACCGGCTTGCGGCAGGATCTTGCGCCAATCGATCGGACCTACGCCGTTATTGGCGTGCAGGGCCTCGCGCCTTACCTGTTCGAATTGGATGCCGCTGCCTTTCTATCGGGCCGGGGCGACCTGACGGGCAGGGTGGAGGCCGAACTCGACCAGCGCATCACCCAGCGCCTCAGCCTGCAACCGCGTGCAGAGTTGGAACTGGCTGCACAGGACGTTCCCGAACTCGGCATCGGGGCGGGGCTGGACAGCGCTGAACTCGGCCTGCGGCTCCGCTACGAGATCGCGAGAGAATTCGCGCCTTATGTCGGGGTCGAACAGGAATGGAAGCTCGGTCGCAGCGCGGATTACGCGCGCCAGGAAGGCGAAGATCGAAGCGTGACGAGCATGGTCGTGGGAGTTCGCTTCTGGTTCTGACGGTCGGGATAGCAGCCTGACACTTCCTTCAGTGAAAACTCTTCGGCAATCGTGTCAGAAACGGCGGTAATCGTCACAATCGTTTCACATGCATGTTGCAATTCAGGCCGGAAAAGGATTTCGGCCGATGAAATGTGTGACGATATTGACGACAGACCCGCTGGGCGAAACGGCGGAGGACTTCCTGTCGGATGATTGCCGCTTCACCTTCGGACGGTTACGCGCAGATGTTCCGCAGCGCCTTTTCGACGGACCCGTCTGGACTTTCATCGACTGGCTGACTCCCGAACTATCCGGCCTCGAACTCTGCCGCCGGCTGCGTGCGGATGGAAGGACGGCGGAGGTGCATGTCACCATGGTCCTGGAGAATGGCGACATCGACGACCGGCGCCGTGCGATGGCTGCAGGTGCGGACGATTACATGGTGGGGCCGATCGACCGCAACACGGTACTCGACCGGGTTCTGGCGTGCGAGAATGGAGAGAGGGCGCAGAGGCCGGGTAATCTGGTATCGCTCGGCGATCTCGTCATCGATGTGGATACGATGCGGGTGAAATGGCACGATAGGCCCGTGGCGCTTCGGCCCAACGAACTGCGCCTGCTGCGCTTCATGATGGAAAACCCCGACCGGCTGCTGTCGCGTCAGGATCTGATTTCCGGACTCGGCAAGGATGAACAGCATATCGACGAACGCAGCGTCGATGTCTGGGTCGGACGGCTGCGGCGGGCCTTGAAACAGGCTGGCGCGGGCAATTTGCTGCGCACCATTCGATCGCGCGGCTATGTGCTTGATTCACCCGACTGAGCAGGTCTGACGGGCCGCTCGTCGCGACCGTCAGACTTGCTGTAATCTTCGGGCGTGTCAGAATTCGGCTGCGACGCTCAGGCTCACCGAGGTGCCGACCTCGTAAGTGTTGATCTCGATCCGGTTCGTGCCGTTCGACTGATATTCGAAATTGTCGCGGCCGAAGATGTTGCGGACCTCGAACTTCAGCGTCAGCGGCTGGTTCAGGAAATCCAGTTCCTCGCGGGCGACGAAGTCCACGCGCAGGCCCGGGTCTTCGACGATGTCGGGCAGCGCATTGGTTCCGCGGCTGGTCACTCGTTCGCTGGCATAGGACAGCAGAAGCGTCACTTGCTGCAGGCGATCGAGATCTTCGAGGCCAAGTTGCAGGTTCACCAGGTGATCCGACTGTCCGGTCAGCGCAGCCCCATCGCGGAAGAAGTTGGACGCAGGTTGCGCTCCGCGCGGGAAAACCTGGGTCACATCGCCTTCCGCTACCGATATTTCGGATTGCGTGTAGGTGTAGTTCGCAATCGCGACCGCCCGCTTGCTATCGAACCAGCCGCCGAGATCGAGCAGATCGTATTCCAGCTGGAACTCGGCTTCGGCACCGTAAAGCTGAGCCTTGGGCGCATTGGCGAAGCTCGTCACCTGTTCATTGTCCGAGAAGCTGGAATACGCTTCGATCGGATTGTCCAGATCCTTGTAGAATCCCGCGAGGGAGAACTTGCTGTTGCGAGCGAAATAATATTCGGCGCGCGCTTCTGCATTCATGAGCTGGCTGTCGACCAGGAACGGATTACCGTTGAACTGGCGGTTCGTGTCGGGATCGTAATAGGTCTGGAAGATCAGCTCGCGGAATTGCGGGCGTGCGATCGTCTTGGAAGCCGAAAGCCGCAATTGCAGTTCGGGCGTGGCTTCGAAAGTCAGCGTGGCGGCGGGCAGGAAATAGTCACGCGACAGCGCGGTGCCGGCGGTACTGTTGAGTGGGGTGGTGAACACCTGCGCCGGATCCACCGTCTGATCCGCATCTTCGTATCGGACGCCGACGTCGAGCGTGAGGCGGTCGAAGGGATTGATCTGCAACTGGCCGTAACCGGCGTTGATCGTCAGCCCGGCGTCGAAAGCAGGATCGTTCTGCGTCGTCTCGATCAGGCCGATGTCGAAGAAGTCGATGATTGCATCGCCCAGCAGCAGGTCAGGACGAAGCAGGCCCACTGCATCGGGGAATTCGGTGGATGCATCGAACAGGAATTCACGCCGTTCGGAAAAGCGGTCCGTATCGGTGTAGGCATAGCCAACGGTAGCTCGCAGCCAGTCCGTCAACCGATAGCCGAAATCGATGCCGCCGTAATAGAGATCCTCCTGCAGGTCCGAGAAGGTGACCGATGCATTGCCGCGCTGCCGGTCGAGCACGTTAACGAAACGGTCGCCGAGCGGGTCGCCGGCAATGTTGGTGCGGACATATTCGAAGGAATATTCATACGGCGCTTCGCGCTTGGTCTGGGCATAGCCGCCGCGCAGGTCGATCTCGAGATCGCCGAATTCCAGTTCGCCGACAATCTGCGAATCCAGCAACTGGCGTTCGAACCAGCCGGTGTTCTGGATCTGCTTGGAAAAGTCGGATTGGAAGTCCTCACCCACCGACAATTGCGACTGCTTCAAGCTGTCGCGGATGTACAGATTGGTCCAGCGGAACCGATGGTCGCCCAGTTCCAGTCCCAGCCCGATCAGCCCGTTGACGACGATGCGATTATCGGTCGTGAAATCGCGAAAGTCGGTGTCGAGGTCGAGATCGGCGTTCACCGCCGTCTGCGAAATGATCGACCGGTTACGCCATTTGTTGCTGATCGACGCGGTGGCGATAAGGCCGAGCCGTCCATCCGCGCCGACGTCGACGGATGTTCCGCCCGTGATGTTGCCGGAGAAATTCAGCGGCAGATTGCCGATCCGCTGGGTCAGGACAACATTGGGATCGCCCAGTTGCTTCGCGATCGCCTGCTGGTCGACGTCGAGATCGGAAAGGCGGTTTCCGCTGGCGAAGAAGTCGCGCAGGGCGGGCGGCACATCGCGCGTACCGTCGTCGAAGCCGAGCGGATCGAGGTCCGAGCCGTAATAGGCAATGCCGTCGAAGCCGGTTGTCTGACTGTCGCCGCTGATCCCGCCGCCAATCGTCAAAAAGCTTTCCTCCGGCACGGCGCGGGTGGTCAGGTTGATGACACCGCCGCCGAATTCACCCGGAAAATTCGCCGAGTAGGTCTTCTGAACCAGGCTGGACGCGATGATGTTGGTCGGAAAGATGTCGAGCGGAACGACGCGGCTCAGCGGTTGGGGGCTAGGAAGGGGCAAGCCGTTCAATAGCGCGAGCGAATAGCGGTCGCCGAGACCGCGCACATAGACCAGCCCGTTTCCGGCGGTTGAAAGGCCGGTGACACGGCTCAGGGCACCAGCGATATCGCCTTCGCCGGTCCGGGCGATCTGTTCGGCACTCAGGACGGAGACGATCTGCGTCGAACTGCGCGAAATGTCGCGGTTGCGCCGCCCTGTCACCACGATCTCGCCGCCCGGTATCGAGACGTCGGGCTGCTCGAAAGCTTCCTCTTCCGGTTGGCCATCCACGCCTTCGACCTGATCCGTTAATACGTCCAGATCTTCCGCCTGAGTATTCGCGCTGCCTTCCGCGCCCGTATTGGGAGCACCGCCCGTGCCCTGCGCCAAGGCGATCCCGGGGATGGTGAGCGCAGTGCTGACGAACAGCAGGCCGGTGAATGTCTTGGCGATGGACATGGTAATGTGAGACCCCTTGGTCGATCAGGTCCGGAAATCCGGGGGCGGCACCTGCTGCAGGCCGCGCTTAACGAAAGATTGAGTGAAGCCCGGGCCGCGCCTTTCAAAAAGCGCTGCCCGGGCTTCATATTGGCGATCAGTAGACCGGAAGCGACGTACAGGCGCGGTCGGTGTTGCCGAAGGACACGGCGGCGGAGTCGCAGGTCCAGCCGCGATACCAGGTGTCCGAAGCATCGCGAACGGCACCGATATAGCTGACAGCGTCGAAGAAGCTGCCGAGTGCCGTCGGGTTGAAGGCTGTCACCGCGTTTTCGTTCGCGCCGTTGACGAACAGCAACGAAAGCGAGTTGGTGAAATCGTCGTTATTGTTGGTTCCGCGCACGAACAGCTGCTCGACGCTCGCTGCCGTCACGCCGCCGCCGCCATCGCGGAACGGGGTGTCGCAATCGATCACGAATGAGTTGAAGACCGGCGGACCGGCTTCGTCTGCAGCACCGCCAGCGGCGCGAATGGTCTGCGCATCGTCGATTCGGATGCAGGGTGCACCGCTGTCTTCCACCAGAACGCTGTTGACGATGGCATAATCGGCGCCGCCGCGAATGCGGATGGCCTGCGATGCTGCGGCATTGCGGTGGTAGAAGGTTGCGTTCGAGATCTGCGTATTCTGACGCGGGGTCTGGTCTTCGAGCCCGTTGGTCGAATCTGCTTCGATGATGGCATCGCCCGCGCCCTGGCGCTGTACGGCAATGACATATTGCATGTTCGCCTTCACGCCGGTGTCGGTATCGAGCGAGTCATCCTCGGCTCCGACGACGACCAGATACTTCACGCCAACGCGTCCGCCGAAGAATTCGACGCCATCGTCGGAGCTGTTGTAGCTCATGATGTGGTCGAGCTGGGTTCCCGAGCCGACACCGCCGGTGGTCAGCGACTGCAATTCGCTGTCGCCCGACAGGACGAAGCCGGAATAGCGGATCTGCACATAGCTCATCCGGCCCGAAGAATCGGCAGGTGTGGCGCCGCCGAACAGGGCTGGCTGGGCCGCACCTTCGACCTGGCGTTCGCAACCGATCGTGCCAGGCTGCGCGCCCGGTGCGATGCAGTCGGTAACCGGTGCACGGCCGGACAGGACGACACCGCCCCACTGGCCAGAGGAGTTGGCGTTGTTCAGGCCGAGAACGTTGTCGCGGCTGGTGAAGATGATGGGGCGATCCGCGGTGCCGACTGCGTCGATCATGTTGCCGCGATTGACGTTCAGGAACGACGATCCGCTGGCGAAGGCCATCACGCCCGGTTCGATGGTCAGCGTCACATCGGTGTCGCTGGCACCATCGCTCGCGTCAGCAGTGGGGCCGCCATCGGTGCCCACATCGACCCGTCCGGCGATCCGGTAAAGCAGGCCTTCGATGTAAGGCAGGGTGGAGGAGGCGGTGAAGCGGGCCGGCATCGTGCAGACGCGATAGCTTCCGGTCGGGCCCGAGATGGTGCCGCTGTCGGTCAGGCCCGTGGGATCGGCGATCGTCGGGCAGCCGGATGCGGCCGTGACTGTCGCGGGGCCGGTCGGCGGGGGCGTCGGTGTCGGCGTAGGCGCGGGATTGTTGATGATGACATTTCCGCCGGTACCCGGCGAGGTGAGATCGTCAGGTCCGCAGCTGGCAAGAGCAAGTGCACTGCAGCCAAGGATAAGCGAGCGTTCGAAAATGGTCATGAATCAGACCCCCTTTTTCAAGAAATTCCGCCGCGTTCGCGGTGCCGGGAATCGCCGGGGCGACATGCCCCCGCTTTCGAGAAGGGTGATTAGGAGCGCCGCGTGACAGTTTCTTTGCAAAGAACACGACTATATTCAGACAGAAGATTGCTCTTCTAATGACATTTGTGACAACAACCGAACACGGCGCAATATTGCAATTATATGACAATGTTACGGATTTGTTGCAGTGGGCGGAGAAAAGGCGCAACTTACAATCCGATAAGAGGCTTGAGGAGAAACGCGATGATGAGAACCGCCCTTCTGACGACCGTTCTGGCTTCGTCACTCATGGCCAGTGGCGCGCTGGCACAGGGGCCTGCTGAAAATCCGGCTACACTTGCGTATCACGACCTGTCCCAGGGAAATGACGACCGCGCCGTTGAGCGTCTGGAAGCCGCAGCGAACGATGACCCTGCCGTTCTGATCAATCTTGGCATTGCCTACGCACGCCAGGGCCGGTCAGATGATGCGAAAGCGATGTTCGTAGCGGCGCTGGCAAGTGACACGCCTGTGAAGCTGGAAACAGCCACTGGCGAGTGGCAGGATTCTCGCTGGCTAGCCCGATCTGCTCTCGGCAAACTGGCGCGCGGTGAATTCAGCGGTGCAGGTCGGTTGGCTTCGGCTGACTGACAGCCGGCGATGCACGTCAGGCAGTTCGCATGGCTTCCAGTTCCGGAACCAGAACGCTGCGGCCGCCGCCATATTCCTCGCGCACGACAATCAGGCCGATATTTTCCAGATGGTCGAGCAGGCGCCTGATTCTGCCCGGTGAACTGGTGCCATAGGCGCGGGCCAGCGCATCTTCGTCGGGCATGGTTTCGCCCGCTACCGCGCCCCGCGCCAACAGCAGAAACGGCGCCAGAACATCGTCTTCGACCCTGTCCGCGAGGTTCCGGATCGCCGCGCGGGCCGGGGCGTCGAGATCATCGACCCCGGTCAGCGCAAATGCGAACCGGCGACGGAACTCGGACATGTCGAGCATGACCCGCACCCCGCGCTGGCGGCAGGATCGCTGGAAGCTCTGGAATAGGCGGCTCGCAGGCTGGAACGGCGCGGCCGGATCCGCCGCGATCTCCATCAGAACATCGTTCAAGGCACTGGCTTGCTCATTATCCATGCCTGTATTTAGCCGATCTGTGACAGCGGTTTCGGCCATCTGGTCCGCTAAAGGTTCCAGCGCCTCCATGTGGCGCGCCATGACAGGAACGGGCGAACTGCCCGCGCCAGCCGGACCGGCCGTGTCCTGCGCCGCGCTTTCCAGTTCGGCATGGAGCAGCGCCTCCATGTCCTGAGCAGGCGCATCAGGCAGAGGGACGAGCCCGCTGGCATTGCGGATATTGCCCGATCTGACGCTGCCGATGCGGATGGGGACCGGCTTGCGACTGATTGCCGGACCGAGCCCCAGAAAGCGGCCCCTTTCCAGGTCGCGGATGTTTTCGGCCTGCCGCCGCTCCATGCCCAGCAGATCGGCGGCCCGGGCCATATCAATGTCGAGAAACGTGCGGCCCATCAGGAAGTTCGAGGCTTCGGCCGCCACATTCTTGGCCAGTTTGGCGAGCCGCTGCGTCGCAACGATCCCGGCAAGACCGCGCTTGCGGCCGCGGCACATCAGATTGGTCATCGCGGTCAGCGCGATGCGGCGCGTGTCTTCGCTGATTTCGCCTGCGGCGGCGGGGGCGAACATCTGCGCCTCGTCCACTACGACAAGCGCCGGGAACCAGTGTTCGCGCGGAGCGTCGAACAACGCCCCCAAAAAATGCGCGGCGCAGCGGATTTGCTGTTCCACATCGAGCCCTTCCAACGCGAGCACGATCGAGGCGCGATGTTCACGGACACGCCGTGCAAGCGCCTCGATCTCCGCCGCCGAATGGGCAGCCCCATCGATCACCACATGGGGAAACAGGTCGGCCAGGGAGGTGAAATCGCCTTCGGGATCGATGACGACCTGCTGCACCATGCCGGCGCTTTCTTCCAGCAATCGGCGCAGGAGGTGCGATTTGCCGGAGCCGCTGTTGCCCTGCACCAGCAGGCGGGTCGCGAGGAGCTCCTCCATATCGATCCGCACCGCTTCACCGGTCGAATCCTCGCCTATGATGATATGGGTTTCCACAAGGCAGAGGATAGCGTCCGCCGCGCCTAATCCCAACCTCGACGATTGATCTTCCCACTGGAAAGATCGGATGTGCTCGCCTGATGATGGCTTTTGTGCAGTGCGGCATTGCAGGCGGCATATGCGGATACGCTGGTGGAATCTTGGTGCGGTCAGTTGCGACTCGGGAGTCGTTCGTTCTGCCCGTCACGCGTTTAAAGACAGGGAACTTAAGCCTTTCTCTGTCGTTAATCCGCAGTTCCCTGAATTGCCGAGGTCGCTTTCGCAGATGCAACATGGATTGGACAATGCTGTCGCTGATTTGCACATGCTGAAGGGCTCTGGCGCACTCGGCGGCAGGGGTGTGCCGGCCGGGAACGTCAAGGTGGCGCTTGTCGGCACCTTCGCTCCACGCAAATGCGGTATCGCGACCTTCACGACCGACATTCACGACACCCTCGAAACCTATCATCCGGAAATCGGCGTCGATGTCTATGCTCTCGATGATGGCAAGGGCAATCTTTCCTATCCGGATGCCAGGGGAATCGTCCGCAGCGACGATGGGGCAAGCTACGCCGCCACCGCGCGCGATATCAACGCGAGCGGTGTCGATGCGGTTTGGTTGCAGCATGAATATGGAATCTTCGGCGGCACCAGCGGCGATATGGTCTGCGACTTTGTCGACCGGCTTGCGGCGCCGCTGATCCTGACCCTGCACACGGTGTTGAGGCAGCCAACCGCCAAACAGGAAGACATTCTCCGGCATCTGATCAGGCGTGCGTCGCGCATCATGGTGATGTCAGGCCATTCGCGCGATCTGCTCGCCGAGAGATACGGCGCACCAAACGAAATCATCGAGATAATCGAGCACGGCGCGCCGGATCGCCCCTTCGGCAGGCAGGCGCAGTTCAAGCAGCTGCTGGGGCTTGCTCCAGACCGCCCGGTGATGATGACCTTCGGACTGCTCGGCCCCGGCAAGGGCATCGGCCAGGTTATCGAGGCCTTGCCCTCCATCGCCCGCGACCATCCCGATATTCTCTATCGGATTGTCGGTGCGACGCATCCCAATCTGGTTGCTCGCGACGGGGAGGCCTATCGCGAAAGCCTGATCAGGCGCGCCGAGGATTTGGGCGTTTCGCACTGCGTGGAGTGGGAGAACCGCTTTCTTGATACGGGCGAACTGCTCGATCAGCTCGAAGCCTGCGACATTTACGTGACCCCTTATCTCAATCTGCAGCAATCCACGTCAGGTACGCTCAGCTATGCGGTGGCTCTAGGCAAGGCGGTCGTCTCCACGCCTTATCTGCACGCAAGCGAATTGCTGAGCGATGGTGTCGGATTGTTGATAGAGCCGGATTCTTCGGCTGCAATTGCCGGTGCGGTGAAGGATCTGCTGGCCGAACCGCAGCGGCTGGAGCGGCTGCAGCGGCGCGCCTACGCCAAGGGCCGGGAAACGATCTGGCCCCGTTTTGCCGATGCGACCGCAGGATTGATCTGCAAGGCTGCCGCTGACCACCGGAGCGGGCCGGTTGCAGCCCGAGCCATAAGCGCGCACGCAATTGCTGCGCCTGGGCTCTCCGCATTGCTGGGCATGACCGACGGTACCGGCATTGCGCAACATGCTATCGGAATCGTTCCCGACCGCGATCACGGCTATTGCATCGACGATAATGCAAGGGCTCTCATGGTCGCGAATATCGCGACCCGGCTTGCTCCGGACGAGCGGATGCGCCTCAGCCAAACCTACGCCGCTTTCATTCAGCACGCGTGGAACGAGGACGCGGGCCGGTTTCGCAACTTCATGGCCTATGACCGGCAGTGGTGCGAAGATGTGGGATCGGACGATTCCAACGGACGCGCCTTATGGGCGCTTGGCCATACCATCGAGCATGCGATCTTCCCCGAGATGCGCGACTGGGCCATCGACCTGTACGGCCACGTCCTTCCCCGCATCGCCGATCTGGATTCGCCGCGAGCCGTCGCTTTCACCATGCTGGGCGCTGCGGCGATGCTGCGCCACGATCCGGGCCACGCCGCTTCACGTACGGTGCTAGGCCGAGGTAGCGCGATGATGGTCGCTCTGCTCGGGCATGGGCGCAGGCCGGACTGGACCTGGTTCGAAACCATGCTCGCCTATGACAATCCGCGCCTCAGCCAGGCTCTGATCGAAGCAGCGGCGATCACGGGCGATCAGGAGGCTCGCGAGGCGGGCCTCGAGACGCTGCGCTGGATCAGCGATTGTCAGTCGTCGACCAAGGGCCATTTCCGCCCCATCGGTTCGGAAAGTTTCGGGCGGACAGGCGAATATCTGCCTTTCGACCAGCAGCCGCTGGAGGCAAGCGCCGCAATCGACGCGCACCGCGCTGCCTATGACCTGACCGGCGACGGCTTTTACCGCGACGCGGCACAGCGCGCATGGCAGTGGTTTTTCGGCCATAACGACCGCGGCGTCGCGTTGGCTGACGCTGCATCCGGCCGTTGCCGCGACGGCATAACCCCGCGCGGGGCGAACGCTAACTGTGGAGCAGAGAGCATTCTGGCCTTCCAACTGTCCTGCTATTCGATGATAGCGCTTCTAGAGCATCCCCAGCAACGAGAGGCGGGACAGGATTTTGACGAAGAGATCGTCCACATCAACTAGCCCTTTGACATTGCTGGAGACGCGGCTGCATGCCGACCCTTCCCGGGTGGTTCTGCGGCCGTTTCACCTCGGGTGGCAGGCCCGCAACGCGCCGGGCGGGCGTTCGCAGAAGCTGGTGGACGACGTTCTCGCCCTTACCGAGACGGAAGTAGCGGAGGAATATGCCAAGGTGGTCGCCGACTTCAATGGGCGCCACTGGCAGACCGAAAGCATGTTCGAACAGCGATTCGCGGAGGTCGAGCAGTCGCTGGACCTGTCGGACCGGCAGTTCTCCGATATCGAGAAGAAGCTGATCGGCGCCTATTTCTGTCACGAATACACCTATGCCGCCGCGGCTCTGATGAACCCTTCGGTCGTGCCTCACCCTGATCAGAGCGGACTGGAAGGCGATGCCTGCCGGTTCGTCATGAGTCTTCGCGCCGTCGGTGAAGGGCACATCAGTTCCATCGCATTCCGCGAAGGCATCATGCATGGCGATGGCGCATTCGCGCTCTGGCCGCAAAGCTCCTTCGCCACCTCGGTCGAACTCGAGGACGAAACGCTGACCGATGGCGATGATGCCGTAACCGTCACGCGCCATCCGGAAAGCAATCTTTCGAATACGGTGATCTTCCCGATCACCGAACAGCAGCGCAATGGCTTGGAAGATCTGCGGCTGGTTCGCTTCGACCATGGAGGCGCGGGGCGGCAGGAGGATTTTGAATGGATCGGCACCTACACGGCCTATTCCGGCTCGAACATCCGGTCGGAACTGCTCCGTACGCGGGATTTCCGTTCCTTTCAGCTCGAACCCATCACCGGCGAAGCGGGACGGAACAAGGGCATGGCGCTGTTCCCCGAACCGATCGATGGCGGCTTCGCCATGGTGGGGCGCCAGGATGGCAAGAACCTTTTCCTGCTGAAATCCGACCGGGTCGATTGCTGGAACGACGAGGGCAAATTGCTGATGGAGCCGCGCTATCCGTGGGAATTCATCCAGATCGGCAATTGCGGAAGCCCCATTCGCACCGACGAAGGCTGGCTTCTCCTGACGCATGGCGTCGGCGCGATGCGCAAATATGCGCTGGGCGCTGCCTTGCTCGATCTCGACGATCCGTCCCGCGTCATCGGCAGGACCCGGCACCCGATCCTGACCGCGCAGGATGACGACCGGGCGGGCTACGTCCCGAACGTGGTCTATACCTGCGGTGCGATGAAGGTGGGGGAAACGCTGCTGATCCCCTATGGCATATCGGACAGCGCCGTCGGTTTCGCGACGGTCGAGGTGGACCGGCTGCTGCAACTAATGACCTGATGATGCGTTGGTGATGCAAACAAACCAGAGGGAGGTTGCGATACTGTCGCTGACCTTCCCTTCCAGCGCAGGGTAGCAATGCTTCAGTGATAGTTCCGGTCATACTCTGCGGCGGCATCGGCACCCGTCTGTGGCCCCGCAGCCGTGCCGCCAAGGCCAAGCCTTTCCTGCCGCTGGTGGGCGAGGGTACCTTGTTCGAAGCGACGCTTCGGCGCTGCGGCGACAAGGACACCTTCGCCGCTCCGATCATCGTGACCGGCGACGCCCATATGGCCCATGTGGAGGATCAACTCGGCAGCGGGAATACGGCCGCGCAGATCATCGTCGAGCCGGAGGGAAAGAACACGGCGGCGGCGATCGCGCTCGCCGCTGCAAGGCTGCCGGCCGACGCAGTGATGCTCATCTGCCCGAGCGACCATCATATTTCGGACGATGCGGCCTTCCTTCAAACCGCACAGGCCGCCGCTCGGCTGGCTGGTGACCGGTGGCTCGTCGCGTTCGGCATTGAAGCGAAAACCCCTGAGACCGGCTTCGGCTATCTTAAGCAGGGCGAGGCGATAAAAGAAGGCTATCGCATCGCGCGCTTCGTCGAAAAGCCCGACCGCGAAACGGCGGAACGCTTTTTGCAGAGCGGCGAATATAGCTGGAACGGCGGCATCTTCGCTTTTCGTGCCGAGACCTACCTCGAGGAGCTGAAGCGGTATCGTCCGGCCCTCCACGCCGCGGTGACGCGTTCCGTTGCTGGTGGGGCAACAGAAGGTCGAACGTTTTATCCCGACGCGGTCAGCTTCGCCAGTGTCGAGAGCGAATCTGTCGATTATGCGGTCATGGAGAACACGGACAGGGCAGTCATGGTGTCGGCGAACTTCGGATGGTCGGACATAGGCAATTGGGAGGCCGTACATGCAGCGCGGCAGCAATTGCCGTGCTCTGCCGACAATTTCGACGCGGATGGCAATCTGGCGAGGGGAGCCGCGGAACTCGTCGGATGCCGCAATGTCATGATCGACAGCGACGGCCCTCGTGTGTCCGCCATCGGCCTGGAAGATGTGGTCATCATCGTGGATGGCAACGACATTCTGGTCACGCATCGCCAAGGCGTTCAGAAGGTCGGCAAGTTGTCGGGCGTGACCGGACAATGAGCGGGCTGCTGCCTGTGCGCGAGGTGGCCAAAGTCTGGGGGCGCAAGCATCTGCCGCCGCCTTTCGGCAAATCTTACGAGGAGGCGATCGGCGAGATCTGGTTCGAGCCGCCGCCCGAGGTGCAGGAACTGCTCGTCAAATATATCTTCACCAGCGAGAAACTCTCTATTCAGAGCCACCCCGATGACGACCAGGCCGAAGCAGCGGGGCTGGGGCGCCAGGGTAAAGAGGAGTGCTGGCTGATGCTGGATGCGGACAGCGACGCCCGCCTCGGCATCGGGTTCCGCGAAGCGATTTCGCCGGGACGGATGCGCGAAGCGGCGCTGGACGGTTCCATCGAGGATCTGCTGATGTGGCACCGGGTGGAAGCGGGTGACTTCTTCTATATCCCGGCCGGCACTGTCCACGCGATCGGCGGTGGCATCAGCTTGATCGAAATTCAGCAGAACAGCGACGTCACCTACAGGCTTTATGACTACGGTCGCCCGCGCGAATTGCATCTGGACGCCGGCATTGCAGTAGCGAAGGGATCGCCTTACGATCCCGAACTGCATCGGAAGATCGGACCCGACGAGGGGTCAAGACTGGTGAATGGCCCGCATTTTCTGCTCGACCAGATTGCCGGGACACCTGACGATGATGTTATCTCGAATTACGAGAGGCACTGCCTGGTCATACCGATATCGGGCTCTGTCAAAATCGGCGGAGCAACCGTCAGCGCCGGTAATTGCGCGCTGGCGAAGGGATTGAGTTCCGTCGATTTCACCCAAGCGGAGCGGACGCTGGTGACGACACCTCTCCTCGACTGAACCCGGTCACTGGCCGTCGTCATTCATGGTCCGGGCGGCCAAGTACGTTTTCGAGCAATCGTGTATCGACAGCGTCGCCTTGCAGAACCGAAATGTCACCCGTGGTTTCAAGCACGACAGCGCGCACCTGGCTGAGATCCGACACATTCGCTTCGCGCAGTTTCGCGAAGAGGTCTGCCTTGCTGACCCGCGACTCTCGCAGCGCTGTCTCGAAGATCTGTCCGTCGAAAGCGAGCAGGCGCGGGTCGTTGCCAATCGCATCCTCGAAATTCCTGTTCCGCACCCGCAGCTTGGAAATGCAGAACTGCAGCAGGAACAGCGATGCGATGGTGAACAGATAATAGGCCAGCCGCTCCCATGAAGTCGCGGTGACCGCGCCCGCCAGCAATGTACCCATCGCGACAGTCAGGACGAAATCGAACGACGTCATTTTCGAGAAGCTGCGCAGACCGACGATCCTGACGCATAGCACGACGAAAAACAGGACGAGCGCCATCATGAGGAAGGCCCGGAGCGGGAGCATCGGGAAAGTCTCGGCGAAAAAAGACATGAGGGTCTCCGGGCTATCACGGCTGAACGCATGCAAGCACGATTCATTCGCCATGCATGCAAATGGCGCAAGCGCATTCTGGGCAGGCGCACGTTCGCCGGCGCATAGCCGGTTGTTTCATCAGAAGGCGCGGCGCAACTCCGGCGACATGCGAAATTGCGCAAATCAGCAATGCTGCATTGCAAAAATTGCGGAACTTTCCGGTCCTCTATTGCAATGCAGTCTTCTCTGCGCCTACGCTGTGTGAAACAGACCGCAAAAGACGGCTGCACATGGGAGGGGATGCTATGAGGGGCAAAGCCGCTTTACTGACCGGAATCTGCGCTGGTGCGATGATGATACCCGTACAGGCACAGGCACAGGACACTTACGACCCGCCGAACACTCCGCCGGATTTCAATACTCCTGAAATCATCGTGACGGCCCAGCGCCGGGCGCAGAGCCTTCAGGCCGTGCCGATCGCGGTCAGTGCCTTTGATGCACAAGCGCTCGAGGCGCAGCAGATCGAAAATGCGGCCGATCTTCAGCTTACCCTTCCGAACGTTTCTTTCACCAAGAGCAACTTTACCGCCTCCAGTTTTACCATCCGCGGCATCGGCGATCTTTGCGTGGGTGTGACTTGCGACAGCGCCACGGCAATCCACGTCAATTCGGCCCCTTTGTTCGGCACCCGCCTGTTCGAAACGGAATATTTCGATCTCGAACGGATCGAGGTTCTGCGCGGCCCCCAGGGCACATTGTTCGGGCGCAATGCGACTTCGGGCGTCGTCAATGTCGTCACCGCAAAGCCGATACTGGGCGAGTTCCGTGGATCGGGTGAATTCGAATACGGCAATTACGATTCGATCAAGGCTACCGGCATGCTCAATGTGCCGATTGGCAACACCTTGGCCGCCCGCGTGGCGGGCTTCTACCTGAACCGCGACGGTTTCACCGAAAACCTGTTCAACGACACGCGCATCGATGGCCGCGACATGTATGCGGTGCGTGGCTCCTTGCGATGGGAACCAACCTCGACCACCACGGTCGATCTCATCGGCTATTACTTCCGCGAGGACGATGACCGGCTTCGCATTCAGAAGCAGCAGTGCCAGCGCGACCCGACGGGCGTTCTCGGTTGCCTGAACAACAATCTGGCTTTCGAAAAGGTCAATCTCAACGCCACTTTCACCGGTACGCTGGGTTCCGATGAATTCCTGGCGATCAACGGTCTGCCGCCGGGCTTCGGCCTCAACAGCCTGTACGGCCCCGACGCATTCTCGAATTTTCAGGAGCCAGCCGATTTCCGGCAGGTGTCGACTGCCTTTACACCGGAATATTTTGCGGACGAATTGCAGGTGCAATTGCAGGTCGATCAAGACCTCGGCGCCTTCAACGTCTCGCTTTCCGGCATCTATCAGGAAACCAGTGTCGACAGCCGGCAGGACTACAACCTCGGCATTCTCGACCGCAGCGGTTTCGCGCAAGCTTTGAACCAGACCGCCTTCTTCGCGGCGAACGGGGTGCCGACGGGCCTGCCTGCGCCATTCCCGCCCTTCGTGCCGGGATCCGCCGCCTATTTCGCGCCTATCGCCAACGCATTGTTCCCGAACGGGCCGAACGGCGTGCTCTGCACTTCGGCCGCCCGCACCGATAATCGCGGCGCTTTTGAAGGTGAGCGCCTGTGCGGCGACTCTCCGATTTCGTTCGATAGATCGAACCAGGACCAGCGATCCTATTCGGGTGAAGCCATCGTCACGAGCGATTTCGACGGACCGTTCAATTTCCTGCTGGGCGGCATCTACGCCAACTCGCAGGTCAGCGAAAACAGCTATTTCATCAACACTTTCGCCATCGACTACATCGCCGGACTGCTGGGTTCGTTCAACACTTTCGGGACCGTCGTCGACGCCGATCCTGCCAACGATCTGCCGCCTTCCTACCTCGGGCCGTCGATGTATCGCAACAATACCATCGATTTCGAACTCGACAGCTATGGCATATTTGGTGAAGTCTATTTCGATGTGGGCGACAGGCTGAAACTGACGGCCGGACTGCGTTACAACAATGACAAGAAGACCAATGTGGCGCGGTCCACTTTGGTCAATTTCCTGGTGCCTTATGCCCTGCAGGACGATCCTTTCAACTCGCCTTTCGTCGGACCGACATACGATGCCGATCCGGGAATTCCGGGTAACCAGGTGGTGCAGGCGCGCGAAGTGTCCTTCGATGCGATTACCGGACGCTTCGTCGCCGATTACGAGCTTACGCCCGACAATCTGCTCTATGCTTCCTATTCGCGCGGCTACAAATCCGGCGGCATCAACCCGCCTTTGCAGCCGATCTTCGCCGTGCCGGAAGGCTTTGAGAAGGAATCGATCGACGCTTTCGAAATCGGCAGCAAGAACACCTTTGCCAACGGGCAACTGGTGCTTAATGCGACGGCGTTTTACTACAAGTACAAGGATCTGCAACTCAGCCGGATCATTGCGCGAACCGCGGTGAACGACACGATTGATGCGAATGTCTATGGCCTGGAACTCGAGGCGGTGGTCCGTCCCGATCCGGCGCTGCTGATCAACATGAGCTTCAGCTATCTGAAGTCCGAGGTTGCCGGAGACGAATTCTTCAGCAACCCGCGCGATCCCGCTGGCGGTCGCTCGGATGCCGTCATCATCAAGGACATCACCAACGGCGCTAACTGTGCTGTCGTTCCGACCACCGCAGGCAACGCTGCGGGTGCGAATGCGTTTGTCAGCGCGATCAATGCCAATCTGGGTCTGCGGGGGCCGACGAATTTCCCTGCCGACGGCAATATCAATGCTACGGGCGCATTCAGCATCTGCAGCGCGCTGCAGGCGCAGGCAGCAGCGGTCGGTGCGGCATTCGGCGGCATCGACGTCCTCAGTCCGGGCGTGCAAGTCAATCTGCGCGGGAACGATCTGCCGCAGGCGCCGAATTTCAAGGCATCGGTCGGCGCCCAATATACGGTGTTCTTCGACAACGGCATGACCCTTGTTCCCCGGGTCGACCTTGCCTTTACCGGCGAACAATCTGGCAGCATCTTCAACGGGAACGTCAATTCCATCGATTCGTTCGTGCAGGCCAATGCCAGAGTGCAGCTGAACGGTCCGGATGAGCGTTATTTCATCAGGGGGTTCGTGCAGAACATTTTTGACAGCAGTTCGGTAACCGGCCTGTATCTTACCGACGCGGCATCGGGCCTGTTTACGAACGTCTTCACTCTGGATCCTCGCCGCTATGGCGTGGCAGTCGGCGTTCAGTTCTGAGAAGACTGGAGCCGCAGACTAGGGGGCCGGGCGCAATGTCCGGCCCCTTCTTTATTGCGGATTGCAGTTCTCCCTGCCGAGATTATTTTTGAAAGCTGTATTTGTCGCGGCAAGCGCATCACGCTATGCAGCGCTGCGAATGCGCGCCTGTAGTTCAACTGGATAGAGCACGAGCCTTCTAAGCTTGGAGTTGCAGGTTCGAGTCCTGCCAGGCGCGCCATTCTCAACCCCGTTCGATGCGCTCCAGCGCCTGCCGCGTCACCGGGTATCCGGCATCCTCGGGGATCGTCAGCCAGCGCGTTCCTTCTCTCTCGACGATCTTCGGCACAATCGTGCGCACCTCGATTGCTTCCGCCTGCCGTTTCGCGGCGTGAAAATCAGGGAACTGAGCCAAACGCTCCAGATTGCGCGCGGTCGGGAAAATGACGCTGATCTCGCCCCTTTCGGCCATTTCGAGAGCGGTCTGCGCGCTCGTCCAGAACAGGTGCGTGTTTTCGGTGCGGTCGACGGTGATGTCGACCGATCCGGTGCCCAAATCGGCGAGATAGAACCGCGTGTCGAAAAGGCGCTTGTGGGCCATGCCGCGCGGAAACCAGCGGGCGAAGGGAACAAGCGCATCGAGGTCGAGCTTCCAGCGGAAGCGTTCGAGCACAGGCGCGAGGGACAGCGTTTCCAGCAGCATGGCGCGGGCATCCATGGCTGCAGCACCATCCACGGTCCCCCTGATGCCGATAGCAAGGCCGGTCTCCTCCAGCGTCTCGCGAATTGCCGCAATGCGCGCGGCTACGTCTTCCTTATCCAGGTCCGTGGCGGTGGCGGCAGCCAGATCATGGTCGGCAGGATCGATCCGGCCGCCTGGCCAGACTGCGGCACCGCCTGCAAAGACGAGTTCCCTTGATCGGGTAACCATCAGCAGTTCTGGAGGCGCGCCCTCAGTTCTACCGAGACGGAAAATCACCAGCGTCGCCGCAGGTATGGCGTCCGGTTCTGGCGCTGTATCGTTCATGGCGTGGAGAATGGCGGTAAGCTGTAATCTTGCCAAGCCCCTGTCGGAGTGGTTTACAGTCTTCGCTCAGGCCGATTGGCCGGTAACCATTAAGACCGGCAGTTCAGGGCACTTGCGGACAGTTGGCACGTGTCGTGCAATGTACGTGATGTCTCTGGAATAAGTCTGCGGCGGCACGATCCTGGTAGTCCCGTGCCGCACGACCCCATATGAAAAGGCCCGCTCCAGAAATTCTGGGGCGGGCCTCTTTTCAATCATGGGAAGTGCTTCGCTGGCTTGAGTCCGAGGCTGGCGCCACCTTCTTTTCGGCCATCAATTCCTGCAATTCTCCGGCTTCGAACATTTCCATCATAATGTCGCTGCCGCCGACGAACTCACCCTTCACATAAAGCTGCGGGATCGTTGGCCAATCGGAGAAGGACTTGATGCCCTGCCGGATCTCCATGTCCTGCAATACGTCCACGCTTTCGTAAGCGACGCCGCAATGGTCCAGGATGGCGATCGCGCGGCTGGAAAAACCGCATTGCGGGAACAGCGGCGTGCCCTTCATGAACAGCACGACGTCGTCTTTGGCGACGATGCCCGACAGGCGTTCTTTGATTTCGGCCATAGTCAGAAATACCTTGTAACTTCGGATCTTGAATTGGTTCTCACTTGGGAACCGAGGTCGTCAGTTGCAAGGCATGGAGGGTTCCGCCCATTTTCCCGCCGAGAGCGTCATACACCATCTTGTGCTGCTGGACGCGGCTCTTGCCCGCGAAAGCCGGGCTTGCAACGCTGGCCGCATAATGGTCACCGTCGCCTGCCAGATCGCGGATCTCGATCTTCGCATCGGGCAGGGCTGCCCGGATCATGCCTTCGATTTCCTGTGCGGACATCGCCATGGCTCAGCTTTCCGCCATCAATTGCCGCCGGGCCTCGACGTGCTTTTCTTCCAATGCGAGGCGCACCGCAGCTTCGTCGACATCGCACCCGGCCTGGGTCAGATCGCCTAGCACCTTGCGAATGACGTCCTCATCACCGGATTCCTCGAAATCGGCCTGAACTACTGCCTTCTGATAGGCTTCCGATTCTTCGGGCGTCAGATGCATCTTTTCGGCGGCCCATTTGCCCAGCAGGCGGTTGCGCCTTGCCGCAATCTTGAAGGCATTCTCCTCGTCGAAAGCGTATTTCGATTCTTCGCCGCGTTCGCGGTCGTTGAAAGTGGTCATGGCAGGGTCTTTCGTGATCGTTGCGCGCCAGAATAGGCGGGGCGCCGCCCTGCGGCAAGCGCCCCGATGGATCAGGCCAGCCGATCAGGGCTCCATCGTGACGACCAGCTTGCCGATCGCCTTCCGCTCTTCGAGCGCCCGAATAGCGTCGGCGCCTTTTTCCAGCGGATAGGTTTCCGAAATCAGCGGGTCGATCTTGCCGGCCTTTAGCAGGTCGAACAATTGCTCGATATTCTGCGCGTTCTTCTCCGGTTCGCGCATCGTGAAAGCGCCCCAGAAGACGCCGCAGATGTCGCAGCTTTTAAGCAGAGTCAGGTTCAGCGGCATCTTGGCTATGCCTGCCGGGAAGCCGACCACGAGAAACCGGCCTTCCCAGGCGATCGAACGAAGTGCGGGTTCGGAATAGTCGCCCCCGACGATGTCGAAGACGATATTGGCGCCTTCCGGGCCGCAGGCGGCCTTGAACTTGCCGGCCAGATCCTTGGAAATGTCCTTGTCGAACGGCGCGCGGGGATAGATGACGACCTCGTCGGCACCCGCCTTGCGGGCGGCTTCGGCCTTTTCCTCGCTCGACACGCCCGCCACGACGCGGGCGCCGAAGGCCTTGCCCAGTTCGACAGCGGACAGGCCGACACCGCCCGCTGCACCCAGGATGAGCAGCGTATCCCCTTCGGAGATGTGCCCGCGATCCTTCAGGCCATGAATGGTGGTGCCATAGGTCATCAGCAGGCTGGCCGCCGTTTCGAAAGACACGCCTTCGGGAATGCGGAACAGGCGCGATGCATCGACCGCGATCTTCTCCACCAGACCGCCATAGCCGATTCCGGCCAGCACGCGGTCACCCACCTGCCATTCGGTAACGCCTTCGCCGACGCTTTCCACCGTCCCGGAGATTTCACTGCCGGGGGCAAAGGGGCGGCCGGGCTTTACCTGGTACATGTCGCGGATGATCAGCGTATCGGGAAAGTTGATGGCGCAGGCAGCGACCTTCACGACCACCTGGCCCTTGCCGGCCACCGGATCGTCGATATCTTCCAGGACCAGTGTCTCCGGACCGCCGACTTCCTTGTTCAGCAACGCTTTCATGCACTTCCCTCCGTTCGATGTTCCATTGTTCCGTTTAGCCACGGCATTTCGGCCAATTGGCGATTTTCGTAAGCGGTGATGGCTTCGCTGCGGGCCAAGGTCAGCCCGGTTTCGTCCAGCCCTTCGGCAAGGCAATGCTTGCGGAACGGATCGATGGCAAAGGCGAAGCGATCCTGAAACGGGGTGGTGACCGTCTGACTTCCGAGATCAATGGCAATCGGGTCGGTTTCGGCAACCTCCAGCAACCGGTCGATCTCGGCTTGCGGCAGCTCGACTGCCAGAATGCCGTTCTTGAACGCGTTGCCAGCAAAAATGTCGGAAAAGCTGGAAGCAATTACGGCGCGGATCCCAAGGTCGAGCATCGCCCAGGCGGCATGTTCGCGGCTGGAACCGCAGCCGAAATTGTCTCCGGCGATCAGGATGGGCGCGCCGGCGAATTGCGGATCGTCGAAGATGTTACCCGGCTCTGCCCGGATCGTTTCGAACGCGCCAGCGCCCAGACCGTCACGGCTGATAGTTTTCAGCCAATGCGCGGGGATGATCACGTCCGTGTCGACGTTCTTGCGGCCGAACGGAATGGCGCGGCCCTCGATCGTGCTGACGGGCTGCATCAATCCGTTTCAGGAGGCGCGGGGCGGACGGGCTTCGCAGCCTGCTCCTCGCCGCGCGTGCGCCGCTTGTTGGCATAAAGGAGGGCAGCGGCGATGGCCGCCGATCCGATGGCACCGGCAAGGGCAACCTTGCCACTGGAGGAATCATTCTTGCTCATGCCTGATCCAATGCGCGTCGGCGGCTATCGTTGCAAGATTGCGGCGTGAATTCGGCGAGTCGTGCCCATTCTGACGCTTTCTGAGCAAAGCTCATCCTAGCGTAGGCCGGGCTGCTGGAGGGTAGATCGATCAGGGCGAGGGCGTGATCGACCAATTGCGGCCGGGCGACCTGCGCGCTCCTGATCCCGTTGAAAGCGACGGCGCGCAGTTCAGGCAAGCTATTCACCAGCTTCGCAATGGGAGCAGGGGCGATGTCGCGCAAGGCGGTATCGAGGCTTCCGCGCCGCCGCGCCGATCCGATGCTGTCCCACAGGCCGATGCCGTGTTCGCGCAATATGTCGAGCCGGGCACCATACTCTTCGGCAGACACGTCAACGCCGATTGCCTCGCCCACCAGACGCCAGAAGGCATTGCGGGGGTGGGCGTAATATTCGCTGGCCTGCAGCGATCTTTCGCCCGGCAAGCTGCCGAGGACAAGGACGCGGGTGTTTGCGTCGACAACCGGAGCAAACGACGACTTGCGAACTTCCTGCGTCAATCTTGCTTCATCCAAGCTTGCGAACATCGGTAAGTCGGCCTGTGACAGCGGCAGCGGCGGCCATCGCCGGGGAGACAAGGTGAGTGCGCGAACCCGGCCCCTGTCGTCCGACGAAGTTGCGGTTGCTGGTGCTGGCGCAGCGTTCTCCCTTCGGCACCTTGTCAGGATTCATGCCGAGACAGGCCGAGCATCCGGGCTCGCGCCATTCCAGACCCGCAGCCATGAAGATGCGGTCCAGTCCTTCCGCCTCTGCCTGCCGCTTCACCAGCCCGGAACCCGGAACGACGATTGCCCATTTCACGCCATCGGCCTTCTTGCGCCCGTCGAGCACGGCGGCGGCGGCGCGCAGGTCTTCGATACGGCTGTTCGTGCAACTGCCGATGAAGATGTTCTCGACGGCGATCTCGTCAAGCCGTTGGCCCGGTTCCAGTCCCATGTAGGACAGGCTCTTGCGCGCGGCTTCGGCCTTTGCCGGGTCGGCGAAGCTTTCGGGGTAAGGCACCGTTCCGCCGATCGGCGCCGTATCCTCCGGGCTGGTGCCCCAGGTTACGGTGGGCTCGATGGCCGATCCGTCGATGGTGATCCGCTTGTCGAACAGGGCGCCGTCGTCGCTGGCCAGCGTACGCCACCAGGCCACGGCCTTGTCCCAATCCTCGCCGCGGGGCGCGTAAGGCCTGCCCTTCAGATAGGTGAAAGTCGTATCGTCAGGGGCGATCAGGCCAGCGCGTGCGCCCGCTTCGATGCTCATGTTGCAGACGGTAAGGCGGCCTTCGACGCTCATTTCGCGGAAGACCTGCCCGGTGAACTCCATGACATGACCGGTGCCGCCCGCTGTGCCCAGAACGCCGATGATGTGGAGGATCAGATCCTTCGGTGTCACCCCGTGGCCGAGCAGCCCATCCACCCGGACCTCCAGCGTGCGGGATCGCTTTAGCTGCAAGGTCTGGGTAGCAAGGACATGTTCGACCTCGCTCGTCCCGATGCCGAAAGCCAGCGCGCTGATTCCGCCATGCGCCGAAGTGTGCGAGTCGCCGCAGACGATTGTCGCGCCGGGAAGCGAAAAGCCCTGTTCCGGCCCGACGACATGAACGATTCCCTGCTCCGCTGCGGAAGAATCGATGTAGCGGATGCCGAAGGCGGGGGCATTCGCCTCGAGTGCGGCAAGCTGCGCTGCCGATTGCGGGTCGGCGATCGGCAGGCGAGCGCCGGCCGCATCCAGCCGCGCCGTGGTGGGCAGATTATGATCCGGCACGGCAAGCGTCAGATCGGGCCGGCGCACCGTCCGCCCGGCAAGGCGCAGACCCTCGAATGCCTGTGGGCTGGTCACCTCGTGGACGAGGTGCCGGTCGATATAGATGAGGCTGGTGCCGTCAGGCCGCGTTTCCACGACATGAGCGTCCCAGATCTTTTCATACAAGGTGCGCGGTCGGCTGGCCATGCGGCGAAAAATAGGCGCGGCAAGCAGGCGCTGGCAAGTTTTCACCCGTTTAGAAAAACATTGTCATGGAAAGGAAAGGATTGAATGCCTAATTGACACCTATGTCAGCAGCCAGCCACATCCACCCGATCGCCATCACTTCGGACGATATCGACTTCATGGGGCACGTGAACAACGCCCGCTATCTCGGGTGGGTGCAGGATGCCGTGCTGTCGCATTGGCGCAACATCGCCCCCTCCGACGCCGTGGCGAGCAGGGCGTGGGTCGCGCTGAAGCACGAGATTACCTACCGTAAACCTGCCTTTCTCGAGGATGATGTGGTCGCCCGCACCGTGCTGGAAAGCATCAAGGGCGCGAGAGCGTTCTATTCCACGGTTATCCAGCGGGGCGAGGACGTGCTCGCCGAGATCCAGTCCAGCTGGTGCTGCATCGATTCCGAAACCCTGCGTCCTGCGCGAATCGGCGAGGAAATCTCGAAGTTCTTCTTCCGCGACTGAATTTTGACGGCTGCTGATTTTCCGGCGGTTTCGCGCCGGAGCTAAAGCGCCTATATAGGTTTCCATGGCATCAAGCCCGACCTATCCGGCAAACAGCCGACCTGCACACCGCTCGGCGTATCGCCGCCAGGCGGTGATCGGCCTGGCACTTGCCGCGGCAGTCGTGGCGGCGTGGCTGTCCATCCACGTCTTCGCGATGTTCATTTTCGAGCTGACCTGGACCAGCCTGCCGTTCGCCTTGCTGTTGGCGGCGGTGCAGTGCTGGCTGTCGGTCGGCCTGTTCATCATCAGCCACGATGCGATGCACGGATCGCTGGTGCCGGGCGCCAAGCGGATCAATTCCGCCATCGGCGCGGCGCTGCTGTTTCTCTATGCGGGTTTTTCATGGAAGCGGATGCGCTCGGCGCATTTCGATCATCACCGGTTAGCGGGAAAGCCGGGCGATCCGGATTTCGACGAGGACAACCCGAGCCACTTTTGGCGCTGGTACGGTACCTTCCTGAAGCGCTATTTTGGCAAGCAGTCGATGCTGTTCGTCTCCAGCGTCGTGGCCATCTACTGGCTGGCACTGAATGTTCCGGTGCAGAACATCGTCCTGCTGTATGGACTTCCCGCCATCGCATCATCGATGCAGCTGTTCTACTTTGGGACCTATCGCCCGCACCGGCATGACGAAGACGGTTTTGCCGACCGGCACAATGCCCGCAGCGAAAGTTTCGGCAGCTTCGCCAGCCTCGCCAGCTGTTTCCATTTCGGCTATCATCACGAACATCATTGCCGCGCTGATACACCGTGGTGGGCTCTGCCCCGCATCCGGCGCGAGAACATGCAGAAGGGACGCTGAGCCATGACCCTGTGGCAAATCGCAGCCGTGGTGCTGGCAGCCGTGATCGGCATGGAGCTGTTCGCCTGGTGGGCGCACAAATACATCATGCATGGCTGGGGCTGGGACTGGCACCGTGACCATCACGAACCGCATGACAAGGTGCTGGAAAAGAACGATCTGTTCGCCGTGGTATTCGGAACCATCGTGTTCTTCATGTTCCTTGTCGGCTATTACTACTCTGCGGCGCTGTGGTGGACTGCTTTCGGCATCACGCTCTATGGCCTGATCTATACCTTCATTCACGACGGGCTGGTTCATCAGCGCTTTTTCCGCTGGGTGCCCAAGCGCGGCTATGCCAAGCGGCTGGTGCAGGCGCACAAGCTACACCATGCCACTGTCGGGCGCGAGGGCGGGGTAAGCTTCGGCTTCGTGTTCGCGCGAAGCCCGGCGCGGCTCAAAGCGGAATTGAAGCGTCAGCGGGAAGCGGGGCTTGCCGTGGTACGCGACAGCGCGAACGCTTGAACGACCCGGTCCGCTCGGGCCGAAGAATTCAGCCCGCCTTGGCGAGGCGCGACGCGTGGTCCTGCACCAGTGCGATCATGTTGGGCACACCTTGGGTCCGGTTTGAGCTTAGCTGGTTCTTCAGGTCGAACGGCGCCAGTTCCTCGGCGATGTCCATGCTGGCGACCTCTTCCGCCGGTCTGTCCTGAACGGCCGAAAGCACAAGCGCGACGATGCCCTTGGTGATGGCGGCATTGCTGTCGGCCAGAAAATGCAGAGCGCCGTCGGTGGTCTCGACCGGGTAGACCCAGACACTGGCCGAACATCCGCGCACCAGGGTGGCATCGGTCTTCAGCGGCTGCGGCATCTCTTCCAGATCGCGCCCGAGTTCGATCAGCAGGCGGTAACGTTCGTCGCCTTCGAGGAATTCATACTCTTCGCGAATGTCGTCCAATGTGCGCATGGGCTACGCAATAGCAGGCAAACCTCAGAGTTCCACCCCGTTGGCGATCGCTTCCAACTGGCGAACCCGCTCCTTCAGATCGGCCAGTTCGATCCGCCCGGCAGTCGGGTTGCGTAGCACATCGCCCGAGGTGCGGTCGAGTTCACGTTCTTTCAGCGCGAGCCAGCCCTGCCAGCCGCGCAAGATGGCAGCCGTCACGATGATCGTGGCGAGGAGGGCCGTCAGCGGTAGTACGATCTGGTCAAACATAGCGGTAATCCTCCTTGCCAAGGGTCCATGCAGAAAGGTGTGAAGGCGGTTTTCGTCAATCCTCGCGGCGCGGGCTTTCGCTGCTCATCCGGTCGTCGGGTGTAGCCTCCGGGGTGTCGGTATTATCGCGGAGAGCCTCGATCTCGCGAGAAATTTCCCGTGATTGCCGCCCGCTGCCGGTGTTCGCCTCGTAGGCGATGCGTTCCAGCACGCGGACCCGTTCGCGCAGATGTTCTACCTCACGCTGCACATCGGGGTCGCTGCGCTCGATATAGCGTTCGTTGCCTTCCTTGTCGGCAATGATGCCGTTGTCGGCGCGCTGCTTCGCCTTGTACATCTGCACGGCGGCTATGATGCAGGCGATCAGGAAGATTGCGGTCCACATGCTCAATGCGTGCCGCCATCGCCATTCGCCCGGTCAGAAGCATGTTCGAGGCCGGTCGAATTGTCGCGCAAGCTGTCGATTTCATGCGTCAGGCGGTAGCCGCTGTCGGTGACGATGCGTTCCACATTGCCGAGCCTGTCCTTGAGCGAACCCATTTCCGCGCGAAGCTGTGCATTCTCCTGCGTCAACAGAGTGACACGGTTGTTCGCTTCGGGGTCGGTGCGCGGGTGGAGCGACTGGCCCCACATGCCTTCCAGCGGGTAACCTGCCTGGATCTTCATCTTGGTGGTATGCACCCAACCCCAGACGCCGAGGCCAGCTACTCCCAAGCCGCCGCCGATCAGCAGGGGCAGATAGGGCACGAAATCGACCCAGACCATCAGAAGGTTTCCTTTTGCTTGGTGCGGAGCGGAACGCCGCTGTCCTGATCCACGAGGTGCAGACCTTCGCTGGCGTGGTTTTCGACACTGTTCTGGTCGCGCAGGGCCTCGATTTGAGCGGCGACGTCGTATCCCTTGTCGGTGACGATGCGTTCCAGCACGCGGACGCGCTGTTCCAGTTCGCCCACCTGTGTCGCGTGGCGCGCCGCAGCCTCGGCACTATGGTTGGCAGCCGCATCCAGCCGCTTTTCTTCAAGCTTGCGCTGGTTTTTCATCCAGATGATCGCGACCACCATGATGAAGGGTGCCAGCGGGATCATCAGTGCGAGTATGCCTTCCATTCTTCGTCCCCTGTTTGTCGTTGATCAGCGCAGGCGTTCGATCTCTGCCGAAAGGCGCGGATTACTGGTCACGTAGTGGGTTTCGACGGCGGCCAGGCGGCGGTCGACATCGCGGAACCGGGCGCGCACTTCACGTGCGGTGCGCTGGGGCGACTGGCGCACACGCTGCCAGTATTTCTGCTCGTCCTGATCGCCATAGAGATGCGGCGGCTTCTTGTTCAGCAACAGGCCGGCGATGAAATAGAAGGGGATGGTCGATCCGCCCGTCATGAAGGTCAGCGCAATGGCGGCCAGCCTGATCCAGATGGCGTTGACGCCGGTGTAATCGGCGATGCCTGCGCAGACGCCCATCAGTTTCGCGTTCTGCTTGTCGCGATATAGTTTGGTCCTCTCGCTGCTCATCGCGTCATCCCTTTCTTTTCGCTGAGCATCCGGTCGAGCTCACGCAGTTTGTCGTTATCTTCGGTCTGATCATGGACCAGCCGGGCCGGCTTGAAATCGGAGCTGTCGTTTGCGGCCAGGCGCTCGACCGTCTCCATCCGCTCATCCAGCCGCTTGGCCAGATTGTAGAGTTCCTCCAGCAACTGTTCGTCGTCGCTGGTGATCGTGGCGGATGTCTTCCACTTGGTCACATAGTGCAGCACGATCCACGGAAGCGCGATGAAGATCGCGACAATGGCAAAAATATCATCCATTTCTACTTCCCTTTCTGGTCGCCGGCGGGTTTGTGGCCGAGCGCGCGTTTCATTTCTTCCAGCTCGTCATCGACCTTGTCGCTGCCTTCGAGGGCGGCGATTTCGTCGGCGAGGTTGGGCTTCTTGCTGCCGTCGGAAATGTTCAGCGCGTCGGCGCGGCCTTCGGCATAATCGACCCGGCGTTCCAGCTGGTCGAAACGGGCCATGGCATCGTCCACCCTTTCGGTGGCGAGCAGCGTGCGCAGCTTGACCCGGTTCTCAGCACTTTCCAGGCGGGCCGCGATGGCGGTCTGGCGGCTGCGGGCTTCGCGCAGGCGGTTCTGCAATTTCTCGATATCTTGCTCATAGGCGCGCAGCGCATCGTCGAGTACGGCGATCTCTTCCTTCAGCTGGTCCGCCATGTCGGTGGCCTTGCGCTTTTCGACCAGCGCGGCGCGCGCCAGATCCTCGCGGTCTTTCGACAAGGCAAGCTGGGCCTTTTCCGCCCAGTCACCCTGCAGCTTGTCCAGCTTCAGAGTGTGGCGGTGCATTTCCTTCTGATCGGCGATGGTCCGCGCGGCGCTGGCGCGCACTTCCACAAGGGTTTCCTCCATTTCGAGGATGATCATGCGGATCATCTTCGCGGGGTCGTCCGCCTTGTCGAGGATCTCGTTGAAATTCGCGGCGACGATATCGCGCGTGCGACTGAAAATGCCCATGAAGGGAACTCCGATATTGAAAGGTGATGAATCGGGTCGGCCGAGGCCCGGATCGCGCCGAATCGCGTCGCGGGGGCGCTCCGATGCTTTCTGCTTCGGCGTCTTGCGCAGGCGCTCGACCTCGGCGTCGAGGCGGGTCAGGCGCTGCTGGCGCGCGCGGTCTTCCGCATCGGTTTCGATGCCGAGCGGATCGTCGTCGCGCTTGTCGTCCTGACCATTATTGCCGGGGCCCAGATCGTTCATGCGAGTTCCACCATGCCGATGCCAAATCCGCTGCCGCTTGACGTAAGGGGCGTGTCCGCGGGCACGCTCTGGGCGGAAAGCAGCGCGACGGTGATCAACGCGCAAAGCCCGGCTCCAATCGCACCGCGCCGTGTGGCCGTGAATTTGTGGCGGTTGTTCATGCTGCATACTCCCTTCCGAAGCTGGTCGAATTCTCTGTCGAACCATACTTCGCAAGGGGCGTGCCAAACCGGAAAATGCACGATTTACGAGATATTCAAGCTTATGGCTGCCTGATGAACGTGGCGCATCTTGCCAACACTTGGCGTAATTCGCTATAAAGCTGTAATGGAGCGGGAAAACCAATTTATCGGCCAATCCGGCGCTTTCCTCGACGCGGTCGAGCGGGCGAGTCGTGCTGCCCCGCTGCGCCGCCCGGTGCTGGTCATCGGTGAGCGCGGTACGGGCAAGGAACTGATCGCCGAACGTCTGCATCGCCTCTCCACCCGCTGGGACGAACCGCTCGTCACCATGAACTGCGCCGCACTGCCCGAAACGCTGATCGAGGCCGAATTGTTCGGTCACGAGGCAGGGGCATTCACCGGTGCTACCAAAATGCGCGAGGGGCGGTTCGAGGAAGCCGACAAAGGCACGTTGTTTCTCGACGAACTGGCGACTTTGTCCACCGGCGCTCAGGAACGCCTGCTGAGAGCGGTGGAATATGGCGAGGTTACGCGCATCGGTTCGTCGCGGCCGCGCAGGGTGGATGTGCGGATCGTCGCGGCGACGAACGAGAACCTGCCGCGCATGGCGCAGGAGGGGCGCTTCCGCGCCGACCTGCTCGACCGGTTAAGCTTCGAGGTCATCACCCTGCCGCCCTTGCGCGTCCGGCAGGGCGACGTGGGTGTTCTCGCCGATTATTTCGGACGCCGCATGGCGGCGGAACTGGAATGGGACAGGTGGCCCGGCTTTGCCGAGCATGTCGAGGCACAGCTTGAGGACCACCTATGGCCCGGCAATGTGCGCGAGTTGCGCAACGTGGTCGAACGCGCGGTTTACCGCTGGGACGACGCGGCGAACCCCATCGGCCATGTGCAATTCGACCCCTTCGATTCGCCGTGGCTGCCGGATGCCGAGCCGCGGCTTGTGTCAGGCCCGGCACCGTCCAGCCAGCAAGCGCCTGCGCCCGAACGCGTCGCCGGTCCTGATTTCGATTCCATCGCGGATCTGCGCGGGGCGGTCGATGCGCATGAGCGCGCCATCGTCGAACATGCACTAGGGCGGCACCGCTGGAACCAGCGGCAGACCGCCAAGGCGCTCGGCCTGAGCTACGATCAGCTGCGCCACTGCATCAAGAAGCATGCGCTCACTGCCGACACCGGCGAGAGCGACGAAAAAGACAGGACGTGAATTTGCGGCGAAGGCTTGCCAAAGGCGAATGCAGCGCCTAACTGACCATTCATCCCGACATTGTGACGCAAGACCGGGCTGGCGCCGCAAGGGGCCGGCGCGACGGGCCTTGTTTTCAACGCCGGCAAATTGATCTGCGACCGGAGAACACATGGCCGATATCGACCGCCTGAACGAAGTGATCGAACCCGAAGCGCGCGCGCTGGGTTTCGACCTCGTGCGCGTGCGGATGACGTCGTCGGAAGCAGGCGACGGCGACCGAGCCTTGCAGATCATGGCCGAGGACCCCTCGACCGGCCAGCTGATCATCGACCAATGCGCCGCCCTGTCGCGCCGCGTGTCCGACCGTCTGGACGAGCTTGAGGCCGCGGGCGAGACGATCATCGCGGGTGCCTATCACCTTGAAGTCAGCAGCCCCGGTATCGACCGGCCGCTGACACGCATGCATGATTACGCGAACTGGGCAGGGCACGAAGTCAAGGTTTCGCTGACCGAGAAGGTCAACGGCCAGCGCAACATCCGCGGTACGCTGATCGGCCTGGTCGAGGAAAACGACACGCCCATGGCCGAAATCGAGGATCGCACCGAAAAGCGCATCCGCGTCCCGCTCTCCGCCATTCACTCGGCAAAGCTTGTCCTGACCGATGCGCTGATTGCTGCGACACAGCCGCTGGATACCAGCGGTGCCGACGAAATCTACGAAGTCACAGAAGAAAAGGCTGACGACTGATGGCCACTGCAATTTCCGCCAACAAGGCCGAGCTGCTCGCAATCGCGAATGCGGTCGCGTCCGAGAAGATGATCGACAAATCCATCGTGATCGAAGCGATGGAAGAGGCGATCCAGAAATCGGCGCGCAACCGTTATGGCGCGGAAAACGACATTCGTGCCAAGCTCGACCCGCAGACCGGCGATCTGCGCCTGTGGCGCGTGGTCGAAGTGGTCGAGGATGTGGAGGATTACTTCAAGCAGGTCGATCTCGACGCCGCTAAGAAGCTGGATGCCGATGCGAAGCTTGGCGATTTCATCGTCGATCCGCTGCCGCCGGTCGATCTCGGCCGTATCGACGCTCAGAGCGCCAAGCAGGTCATCTTCCAGAAGGTCCGCGATGCCGAGCGTGAACGCCAGTTCGAAGAATTCAAGGATCGTGACGGCGAGATCATCACCGGCGTCATCAAATCGGTCGAATTCGGCCATGTGATCGTCAATCTCGGCCGGGCCGAGGGCGTGATCCGCCGCGACCAGCAGATACCGCGCGAAGCCGCGCGCGTGGGCGAGCGTGTCCGTGCGCTGATCACCAAGGTGGAACGCAACAATCGCGGGCCGCAGATCTTTTTAAGCCGCGCGCATCCCGATTTCATGAAGAAGCTGTTCGCGCAGGAAGTGCCCGAAATCTACGATGGCATCATCGAGATCAAGGCCGCCGCCCGCGACCCCGGCAGCCGCGCCAAGATCGGCGTGATCAGCCATGACAGCTCCATCGACCCGGTCGGCGCCTGCGTCGGCATGAAGGGCAGCCGCGTCCAGGCCGTCGTGCAGGAACTGCAGGGCGAAAAGATCGACATCATTCCCTGGAGCGAGGACACGGCCACTTTCGTCGTGAACGGCCTGCAGCCCGCCACCGTAGCGCGCGTCGTTCTGGACGAGGAAGAGGGCCGCATCGAGGTCGTCGTGCCCGACGATCAGCTCAGCCTTGCCATCGGTCGCCGCGGTCAGAACGTGCGCCTCGCCAGCCAGCTGACCAGCCACCAGATCGACATCATGACCGAGGAAGAGGCGAGCGTTAAGCGGCAGAAGGAATTCTCCGAACGGTCGAAGATGTTCGAGGAAGAACTCGACGTCGACGAAACCCTGTCCCAGCTGCTGGTTGCCGAAGGCTTCGCAGAGCTCGAGGAAGTTGCCTATGTGCAGCTGGAAGAACTGGGCGCGATTGAAGGCTTCGACGAGGAACTGGCCGAAGAACTGCAGTCCCGCGCATTGGAAGCGCTGGAGCGGCACGAGGATACCGCGCGCGAACAGCGCCGCGAGCTGGGCGTAGAGGACGATCTGGCCGAACTGCCGCATCTGACCGAACAGATGCTGGTCGTGCTGGGCAAGGCGGGGATCAAGACGCTGGACGATCTTGCCGATCTCGCCACCGACGAACTCATCGCCAAGAAGCGCGAGGCGCCGCGCCGCCGGACCAATCCCGAAGCAGGTCCGCCGACTCGCCGCCCGCCGCAGCGCACCGAAGACAAGGGCGGCGTTTTGGGCGAATACGGGCTGAGCGAAGAGCAGGGCAACGAGATCATCATGGCCGCCCGCGCTCACTGGTTCGAAGACGAAGACGACAGTGCCGCCGAAACAGCGGCTCCGGCTGCCGGCGATAGTTCAGAGGAGGCCGCCCTTGCGGAATCCTCGCAATGAATCGCTAGTTTCCGATAGATCGGAAGGCGCGCAGGCCCGGGAAACCGGGCCCGAACGCCGCTGCATATTGTCCGGCGAAATATTGCCGCGAGACAATCTGCTGCGCCTCGCCATCTCGCCTGAAAAGCCGGATGGTGCCTGCGACGTGCTGCCCGACCCCCTGGCCCGTGCGCCGGGGCGGGGCGCGTGGCTCGGTGCAAGCCGCGGGGAGCTGGAGCAGGCTATGCAGAAGGGCCGCCTGCGCGGTGCCCTGGCCCGTGCCTACAAGGGCGCCAAGCTGGACGTTCCGGACGATCTGCCGGACCTGATCGAACAGGCACTGACGCGTAACTTTAGTGACCGGCTGGGACTCGCAATGCGCAGCGGAGCGCTTATCTTGGGTTCCGACCGGATCGCCGAACAGGCGCGCGCCGGTCGTGTTGCATGGCTTGCTCATGCGAGCGATGCCAGCGCTGACGGCAATGCGAAACTGGATCAGGCGTGGCGCGTGGGGCAGGACGCGGAAGGATCCGGTGCGGTCGGTGTACGCTTGCCACTGGACCGGGCGGCTCTGTCTGTGGCATTGGGCCGCGACAATGTCGTGCATCTCGCGATTGGCGACGCGAAATTGGCGGCGCGCATCGACCAGACGCTGCAAAGGTTGCTGCCTTATGTCGGCAGGCCCGGACCGGAACCCGGAACGGCTTCGCTGAATGATGCCGCGCCGGGCGAAATGGCGCGCGAAGCGGCTGACACCGCGCCCTGATACGCGGTGCTGCAGCACCGCGACGACGAATGAGATTTTGAAGGATTGACGAGCTTTATGAGCGATAGTGAAGACAAACCGACCCGCACCCGCAAGCCCCTGGGGCTGAAGCGGTCGGTAGAAGCGGGCGAGGTCAAGCAGACCTTCAGCCACGGCCGGACCAACAAGGTCGCGGTTGAGGTGAAGCGCCGCCGCAAGCTCGTGAAGCCGGGCGAAACACCGGAACCTGAAGCCAAGGCGCCGACGCCTGCACCCGCAGCGGCCCCGGCTCCGGCTCCGGCGCCCACTCCCGCCCCTGCGCCCGCACCGGCACCTGCCGCCAAACGGCCTGCGCCGCCCAAGGCACCTTCCGGCGAAACGCCGCAGGAGCGCGTCGCCCGCCTTCAGCGCGAGGCCGAGGAAGACCGCCTGCGCGTGGGCGAGGAAACCCGTCGCCGCGAGGAAGAGGAGCGCCGGCAGGCAGCCGAGGATGAAAAGCGCCGCGCCGAGGAAAATCGCCGCGCCGAGGCAGAAGCTGCCGAGCAGGCGAAAGCCAAGCCCAAGAAATCTGCCGACACGGCGGCGGCTGGCGAAGAGACTGCTGCTCCTGCAACCGAGGCTCAGCCGGAAGAGACTGCCGACCAGAGCCCGGCTGAAGCATCGGCTCCTGCCCAGCCGGCCGCCCGCAAGTTCACGCCGGTCGCCCGGCCCGAGCCCAAGCGCGTCGAGAAGAAGAAGGAAGCCAAGCCTGACAAGACGGAGCGGGAGGAGAAAGCCGATCGTCGCCGTGGCGGGAAGCTGACTGTCAACCGTGCCCTGAACGAAGACGAAGGCGCTCGCGCCCGTTCGCTCGCCGCGCTCAAGCGTGCGCGGGAGAAGGAGCGCCGCGCATCGGGCGGCGGCGGAAAGCGCCAGCCGCGTGAAAAGCAGGTGCGCGATGTCGTCGTGCCCGAAGCGATCACGGTGCAGGAACTCGCCAACCGCATGGCCGAAAAGGGCGCGGAGCTTGTGAAGGCGCTGTTCAATCTGGGCATGATGGTCACCGTCAACCAGACGATCGATCAGGACACGGCCGAACTGCTGGTCGAGGAATTTGGTCACAACATTCAGCGCGTGTCTGAAAGCGACGTCGATATCCATGTGGAAACGGACGTCGATCCGGAAGAGACGCTTCGCGAGCGTCCGCCGGTTGTCACCATCATGGGCCATGTCGATCACGGCAAGACCAGCCTGCTCGACGCCTTGCGCGGCACCAATGTCGTGCGCGGCGAAGCGGGCGGCATCACGCAGCATATCGGCGCCTATCAGGTGAAGACGAAGGGTGGCGACATGATCACCTTCCTCGACACGCCGGGCCACGCCGCCTTCACGGAAATGCGCGCGCGCGGTGCCAATGTCACTGATATCGTGGTGCTGGTGGTTGCAGCCGATGACGGGCTGATGCCGCAGACGATCGAGGCGATCAATCACACGAAAGCGGCCGGTGTGCCGATGATCGTGGCCATCAACAAGATGGACAAGGAAGACGCCAATCCGAAGCGTATTCGCGAACGTCTGCTCGAACATGAAGTCATCGTGGAATCGATGTCGGGCGACGTGCAGGACGTGGAAGTGTCCGCACTGAAGAAGACCGGCCTCGACGATCTGCTCGACAAGATTGCGCTGCAGGCCGAACTGCTCGAGCTGAAGGCCCGGCCCGACCGCGATGCGGAAGCAACGGTGGTCGAAGCGCAGCTGGACAAGGGCCGCGGCCCTGTGGCCACGGTGCTCGTCACGCGCGGTACGCTGAAGCGTGGCGATACCTTCGTGGTTGGCACACAGAGCGGCCGCGTTCGTGCGCTGGTCGATTACAATGGCAAGCAGGTGAAGGAAGCCGGTCCGTCGACTCCGGTCGAAGTGCTGGGCCTTGGCGGCGTGCCGATGGCGGGCGACAATCTGTCGGTCGTCGAGAACGAGCAGCGCGCCCGTGAAGTGGCCGAATACCGCCAGGAAAAGGCAACCGAGCAGCGCACCGCGCTCGCCCCCACCAGCTTCGACACGATGTTCACCAATCTGAACAACAATGTGGTCGAATTCCCCGTTCTGGTGAAGGCCGACGTGCAGGGCAGCGTGGAGGCGATCAACACGGCGCTGCACAATCTGTCCAACGATCTCATCAAGGTGCGCGTGCTGCATGCGGGCGCCGGTGCGATCACGGAAAGCGACGTGACGCTGGCGGCAGCCTCTGGCGCACCGATCATCGGCTTCAACGTCCGCCCCAATGCCAAGGCCCGTGCCCTGGTCGCGCGCGACAAGGTGGAGATGAAGTATTTCGATGTCATCTACCATCTGACCGAAGAGATCGCGAAGGAGATGGCAGGCGAACTCGGCCCTGAGCGGATCGAGCATGTCGTCGGCCGTGCCGAGGTCAAGCAGGTGTTCCCTGCGGGCAAGAAGGACAAGGCTGCCGGTCTGCTGGTCACCGAAGGCGTTATTCGCAAGGGGCTCTTCGCCCGCCTCACACGCGAAGATGTCATTGTCTCCGCAACCACGATCCAGTCGCTTCGCCGCTTCAAGGACGATGTCGACGAGGTCCGCACCGGGCTCGAATGCGGCGTCGTTCTGGAAGACACCAACGACATCAAGGCTGGCGATATGCTGGAAGTCTTCGAGGTCGAGGAACGCGAACGGACCTTGTGACGATCCGCCCCTTCCCCGGTTTCGGGGAAGGGGCATCGCCGCTAAGGGCCTTACCCAACCATGGCATCATACGTAGCATTCCTCGGCAGCATCGCATCGCATGGCGAGCGCCTGCTGATGGAAGATCTGCGCCGCGCCTTGTGGCGTGAGGATTTCGACGATGTCGAGACGGTCGTGGCGGAGGACAACATCCTGTTCCGTCACGAGGAACGGCCGACGTCGGGGCTGTCGGAGAAGCTGGCTTACATCCTGCTCGACCGCTTCGAGATCGACAATGTCGCACCCGTCCGCAGTCGCGAGGAATTGCTGGCTGCAATCGCGGAGAACCCGTTCACAGAACGCTTCGGCTCCGATGGCGCACGCACGATGTTTCTTGCCCAGCAGCCCTTTCCCGAACAGTTCGGACTGCTTGAGAGTCAGTTCGGCGGGCGCGGGCCGGAACTGGTGGCGCCCGGCACGAGGGCGCTTCATTGCGCCTATCCTGCCGGACTGAAAGGGAGCCCGCTCACAGCGGACTTCATCGAAAGACGCCTGGGTTGTCGCGGGACGATGAGGCGGATAGGCGATTTGCAGCGCATAGCGGACAAGATGGACGAGAACTGAGATGGCGAGGCAGCAATCCACCCCCGAACAGCAATCGGTCCGCGTTTTGAAGGTGGGCGAGAGGGTGCGCCATGTTCTTTCCGAACTGCTCACCCGGCAGGAGGTGCACGATCCTGTCCTGAGCGGGACAACAGTCAGCGTCACCGAGGTGCGGATGTCGCCCGATCTGCGCAACGCCAAGGCTTACGTGAAGCCCTTGCTGGGCGAGGATGAGGCCGTGGTCCTGAAGTCGCTGCGAGCGAACACAGCATTCTTTCAGCGGGAGGTCGCAAAGCGCCTGGGCCTGAAATATGCGCCCCGCCTGACTTTCCGCGCCGATGAAAGCTTCGATGAGGCCAGCCGCATCGAACAGCTGCTCTCCGACCCGAAAGTCGCCCGCGATCTCGATGATGCCGAGGATGACACTGACGGCGGGGTCGTCTGAGCAGCAGACGTGGCCAAGCTGTATTTCTATTATTCCAGCATGAATGCCGGAAAATCGACAACGCTCCTGCAAGCCGATTTCAATTACCGCGAGCGCGGCATGGCTACCATGCTGTGGACCGCGGCGCTGGACGACCGCGGCGGTGAGCGCGCCATCGAAAGCCGTATCGGTCTCGGTGCGGATGCCCACCGATTTACTGCGCAGACGGATATGTGGCATGCTGTCTGCGCCCAGCATCGCGATCAGCCGCTCGCCTGCGTGCTGGTGGACGAGGCACAGTTCCTGACTGCTGCACAGGTCTGGCAATGCGCGCGCCTGGCCGATGAGGCGGACATCCCTGTGCTCTGCTATGGCCTGCGAACCGATTTTCGCGGCGAACTGTTCCCCGGTTCCGCCGTTCTCCTCGGCATCGCCGACGCGCTGACCGAATTGAAAGCGGTGTGCCACTGCGGGCGCAAGGCCAGCATGAACCTGCGGGTGGACGAAAGCGGCGGCGCGGTTGCAGAAGGCGCGCAGACCGAGATAGGCGGCAATGACCGCTATGTCGCCCTGTGCCGCCGGCATTTCACCGCAGCGCTGGCAGGTTAGGGCTGCGGCCCCTATCTCCCCCGCATGACAGAAACCCTGATACTTGCCGCGATCCTGATTCCCTGCCTGATCGTGGCGATCGTCTTTCACGAGGTCGCCCACGGGTGGGCCGCGCTTTCGCTAGGCGATCCGACCGCTAAGGAGCAGCGCAGGCTCAGCCTCAACCCGCTGCGCCATGTCGATCCGGTCGGCACGCTGCTGGTGCCGGGCTTCCTGGCAGTGGTCGGCGGCCCCATCTTCGGCTGGGCGAAGCCTGTTCCGGTCATGAAGAACCGCCTCGACAATCCGCGCTTCGGCATGATGGCCGTAGCCTTCGCCGGTCCTGCCACCAATTTCGTGCTCGCTGCTGTCGGGGCCGTTGCGCTGGGCGTGTTCGCCGGGTCACTGACTGCGCCGCCGGAAGGTGTCGCGGGCGGCGTGTTCGAGGGGCTGCACTACTTCATCCTCATCAACATCTTCCTGGCGCTGTTCAATCTGCTGCCGATCCCCCCTTTCGACGGGTCGCACATCCTTGAAGGGCTGCTGCCGCGTTCCGCGGCGCGGGCCTACGAACGGCTTCGCCCGCTCGGCATGTTGCTGTTCGTCGGCTTGATCGCCATCACCTGGATTTTTCCCGACAGCGGCTTGATCGAGGCGGTGGTCCTACCGCCGGTGGAGTGGTTGCAGGAAAAATATCTCGGCATCTCCATCGCGATTGCCGGCGGATGAGCCGGGCATTGGACAAGAGCGTGCCGCCATCGGGCTGGATCATCCTCGACAAGCCGCGCGGCATGGGGTCGACTCAGGCCGTGGGTGCGGTGAAGCGCAATCTGCGGGAAGCGGGTTACGCCAGGACCAAGGTCGGCCACGGCGGCACGCTCGATCCGCTTGCCGAGGGCGTGTTGCCGATTGCCTTGGGCGAGGCGACGAAACTGGCGGGGCGGATGCTGGATGCCAGCAAGACCTATGTTTTCACCATCCAGTTCGGCACCGAAACCGACACACAGGATGCGGAGGGCGAGGTCACGCGGAGCAGCGACCGCCGCCCGCCGTTGGCCGCGATAGCAGGCGTCCTCCCGCATTTCACCGGCGACATCGAACAGATCCCGCCGAAATATTCGGCGCTGATGGTTGACGGCCGGCGTGCCTATGACCGGGCGAGGGCGGGAGAAGATGTCACCATGACGTCGCGCCGGGTCACCATTCACAGCCTGGAATTGGCGGGCGGGGAACGCAGCGACACGGTCGAGTCGACCTTCGCCACGACGGTTGGCCGTCCCGATCCCTACGACCCTGCCGCACCCCTGGAACTTGCCGACAGCATCACGCTGGTGGCAAATGTGAGCAAGGGTACCTATGTAAGATCCCTGGCGCGCGACATCGCCCATGCGCTCGGCACGGTCGGTCATGTGACCTATCTGCGCCGCAGCCGCGCAGGTCCGTTCGAGGAAGCTACCGCGATTTCGCTGGACAAATTGAACGATCTGGGCAAGGGCGCGCCGCTAGAAGACATAATTCTGCCGATCGAGGCAGGGCTGGACGACATCCCGGCTCTTACCCTCACGTCCGAACAGGCAGAAGCGGTCCGCCAGGGCCGCGTTCTTCATGGACAGCCCCACGACGACGGGATCGTTCTGGCGAAACATGGCGATGTGCCGGTTGCGCTGATGGATGTTTCCGCCGGGTCGGCGAAAGTCGTCAGGGGTTTCAACCTACCCGATGTCGCGGAGCATGACAGTTGACGATTACCGCAGAAAAAAAGCAGGAAGTGATCAAGGAACACGCGCAGAGCGACGGTGATACCGGCTCTCCGGAAGTTCAGGTCGCGATCCTGACCGAACGCATCCGCAACCTGACCGACCACTTCCAGAAGAACCACAAGGATAACCATTCCCGCCGCGGTCTTCTGATGATGGTCAACAAGCGGCGCAGCCTCCTCGCCTATCTCAAGAAGGTGGATGTGGCGCGCTACAACAGCCTGATCCAGAAACTGGGTCTGCGCAAATAAGAGTTTCGCGTGTGAGGCGGCTCCTGAAAATGGAGCCGCCTTTTCGCTTTATGGCGCAGGCGTGTTATCGCCGGCGCAAATGAACGGGCATCCCTTGCATTCGGCGAGGGGGCCTTGGGGCGGATAAGAGCCCCGCACCGTACCGGGACGGAACTGCCCGGAACTACAGGCCCCGCGCGCAATCTGGCGAGCGGGTTCAGCAAGGAAAACAGATGTTCGACACCAAGACCGTAACCACCGAATGGGGCGGCAAGACGCTCACTCTCGAAACCGGGCGCATCGCACGCCAGGCCGATGGCGCCGTACTGGCGACCTATGGCGAAACCGTGGTGCTGTGCGCCGTGACGGCCGCCAAGAGCGTGAAGGAAGGGCAGGATTTCTTCCCCCTTACCGTACATTACCAGGAAAAATTTTCAGCCGCCGGACGCATTCCGGGCGGCTTCTTCAAGCGTGAAGGCCGCGCGACCGAAAAGGAAACGCTGACCAGCCGCCTGATCGATCGCCCCGTGCGCCCGTTGTTCCCCGAAGGGTTCTACAACGAGATCAACGTGATCTGTCAGGTCCTGTCCTATGATGGCGAGACCGAGCCCGACATTCTGGCGATGGTCGCTGCCAGCGCCGCGCTGACCATCTCGGGCGTGCCCTTCATGGGCCCGATCGGCGCAGCACGCGTCGGTTTCCGCGACGGCGAATACCAGCTCAACCCCAGCCTCGCCGAATGCAAGGAAGGCCGCCTCGACCTCGTCGTCGCCGCCACGCAGGACGCGGTGATGATGGTGGAATCCGAAGCCAAGGAACTGTCCGAGGAAGACATGCTCGGTGCCGTCATGTTCGCTCATGAGGAAAGCCGCAAGGTCATCGGCGCGATCATCGATCTCGCCGAGCAGGCCGCCAAGGAACCTTGGGAACTCGACAAGGTGGAAGACAAGTCCGCCACGATCGAGGAACTGCGCGGCCTCATCGGTGCCGACCTCGAAGCGGCTTACCGCACGACCGACAAGCAGCAGCGCCAGGAAGCGGTAAACGCTGCCCGCGAAAAGGCGCGCAAGCATTACGAAAGCCTCGATCACAGCGATCCTGCCGAATATCTCGGCAAGCTGAAGCTGGTGAAGAAGCTGGAAAGCGATATCGTCCGCAAGTCGATCCTGAAGGACGGACAGCGCATCGACGGCCGCAAGACCGACGAGATCAGGCAAATCGAGGCCATGGTCGGCCTGCTGCCCCGTACGCACGGTTCTGCCCTGTTCACGCGCGGCGAAACGCAGGCGATCTGCACGACCACGCTGGGCACCAAGGATGCCGAGCAGATGATCGACGGGCTGGAAGGACTGAGCTATTCGCCCTTCATGCTGCACTACAACTTCCCGCCCTATTCCGTGGGCGAGGTTGGCCGCTTCGGCTTCACCAGCCGCCGCGAAACCGGGCATGGCAAGCTGGCATGGCGCGCGCTGAACCCTGTTCTGCCGAACCATGAAGACTTTCCCTACACAATCCGCATCCTGTCCGACATCACGGAGAGCAATGGCTCGTCTTCAATGGCGACGATCTGCGGTGGCTGCCTGTCCATGATGGACGCAGGCGTGCCGATCGAACGCCCGGTTTCGGGCATCGCGATGGGCCTGATCCTCGAAGGTGACGATTTCACCGTCCTGTCCGACATTCTGGGCGACGAAGATCACCTCGGCGACATGGACTTCAAGGTTGCCGGCACCAGCGAAGGCATCACCAGCCTGCAGATGGACATCAAGGTCGCGGGCATCACGCGCGAGATCATGACCAAGGCGCTGGATCAGGCAAAGGCCGGCCGTGCGCATATTCTTGGTGAAATGACGAAGGCGCTGGGCACCGCTCGCAACACCGTCAGCGAACATGCTCCGCGTATCGAGACGATGCAGATCGACAAGTCGAAGATCCGCGACATCATCGGCACCGGCGGCAAGGTCATCCGCGAAATCGTGGCCGAAACCGGCGCAAAGGTGGATATCGATGACGAAGGCGTGATCAAGATCAGCTCTTCCGACGCCAGCCAGATCGAAGCGGCCCGCCGCTGGATCGAAGGCATCGTCGAAGAAGCCGAAGTGGGCAAGGTCTACAATGGCAAGGTCGTGAACATCGTCGATTTCGGTGCATTCGTGAACTTCATGGGCGGCAAGGACGGTCTCGTCCACGTCTCCGAAATGAAGAACGAGCGTGTCGAGAAGCCGACCGACGTCGTGTCCGAAGGGCAGGAGGTCAAGGTCAAGGTTCTCGAGATCGACCAGCGTGGCAAGGTGCGCCTGTCCATGCGCGTGGTTGACCAGGAAACTGGCGAGGAACTGGAAGATACCCGTCCGGCACGCGAACCGCGTGAACCCCGTGGCGATCGCGGCGACCGTAACGACCGAGGCGGCGACCGTCGTGGCCCCCGCGGCGGCGGCAATGATCGTGGCGGCGATCGCGGCGGCAGGGGCCGTGGCCCCCGGCGCGAAGGCGGCAACCGCGACAGCAATCAGGGCGGCGGCAACCAGGACAGCGGCGCGCGGACGGAAGGCGGCAACCCCGACCATCTGCCTGACTTCCTGAAAGACGACTGAGCCAATCAGCCATTGACCCAAAGGGGCCGCGCAGGGATGACCTGCGCGGCCCCTTTCTTTGCCGTTTGAACAAGAGGATACAGCGATGCTGCCACGCGAAACCATCGCCACTGCGAAGATCCCCGGTGGGGAGGAACTGCAGCTGGTCACTCATGGCCGCGATTTCATCATCATGGTCGGCCGCGACGAATTGATGAGCAGCCGCATGCAGTTCTCCGAGGAGCAGCTTGCCCTGCTGACGCTGGAGCGATTGTCAGCGAAGGCGCCGCATGTCCTCATCGGCGGCTATGGCATGGGCTTCACCCTGCGCGCCGCGCTCGCGGGCCTGCCTGCCGATGCGAAGTTGGTGGTGGCGGAAATCGTGACCGAGATCGTCGAATGGGCGCGTGGGCCGATGAATTCGCTGACCGGCGAAAGCCTTGACGACCAGCGCCTCAAGATCGAATTTTCGGATGTGGCCGACGTTATCGGCGATGCAGCAGACGGCTTCAGCAGTGCTTATGACGCGATCCTGCTCGATGTGGACAACGGCCCTGACGGTCTGGTGCGGAAGGAAAACAACCGCATCTACTCCCGCACCGGGCTGGCGCTTGCACGTGAAGCCCTTCGGCCGGGCGGCTTGCTCGCCGTCTGGTCGGCAGCGCCGGACCCGGCATTCGTCCGGCGGTTGAAAGACGCGAAATTCCTGGTCGAGGAGCGCTTCGTGCGGGCGAGGCCCAACAACAAGGGGCCGCGCCACACGATTTGGTTTGCCCGCCGTCCCGAATAACCCGCCTCTCAGGTCTGGATGCGCAGCCCGCCCAGATAATCACGCTTGCCGATCTCCAGACCCTTCATGCGCAGAATGGCGTAGGCCGTGGTCGCATGAAAATAGAAGTTCGGGTTGGAAAAGCTCAGGAGGAAATCCCTGACCGTGAAATCCAGGCGGTATTTTTCGCCTATGGAAAACACCATGGGATTGTTTGCGATCGCCTCTAGGTCTTGCGGAGTGACCTTTTCCAGAGCCTGTTCAGCCGCAGCCAGACTCTCGCGCAAGCCGTCGAAACTGTCCGGCGGACTGCTCATGTCGGGGGAGAATGCACCCTTGCGCACGCCTTCCAGCGCTCCTGCGGAATGGGCCGCGCAGCTTTTCACCTGATAGGTGAGGGGCGCCATGTCTTCTGCAAGGCGCGCATGAAGCAGGTCTGCTGCCCCGGCACCGTTCTCCTTGCAATGCGCCTCCGCCTTGTCGACCAGCAGTTTGACCGATCCGAGGACCTGCAGCCAGCTGGGGATCAGGGCTTCGTGTAGGGACAGCGGCATGTGGGTAACTCCTCGGTCGATTGATCGTTCAGGCAATCTCTATCACCTCTCCTGCCAGACGCTCAACCTCGGCTCGGTCGTGGCTGACATGCAGGATCGGCAGCCGTAATTCGTCGCGCAGGTCCGCAATCAATCCCGCCATCTCATCGGCGCGGGCCTGATCGAGCGAAACGAGCGGTTCGTCCAGCAGGAGAAAGGATGGGCGCGCAAACAGCGCACGTCCGATGGCGACACGGCGGATTTCCCCGCCCGAAAGGGTGGCTGGCCAGCGGTCAAGCAGATGATCGATGCCGAGCAGGGCCATGATGGCCTGTGGATTGATCGGGTGCGGTTCTCCAATGTGCTGCTTCCGCTTGCTCCCATAAGCGAGGTTGGCCGACACCCGCAGGTGAGGGAACAGGCGGGCATCCTGAAAGACGTAACCGGCACCCCGGGCTTCAGGGGGGAGATATTGGCCAGCAGACGTGTCGAACAGCCGCTGCCCCGCCACGGTGGCATAGCCGCTCTGCGCTCTTGCCAGCCCCGCGATACAATTGAGCAGGCTGGTCTTGCCGACACCCGACGGCCCGACCAGCGACGTCAGGACCGCACCTGACTTGATCTGGTAGTCGCGTGTTCCGTCGCCCACGCGAAGGCGGCAATCTATGTCGAAGGCGAGGTCAGAAGGCATGGAGGCGCGTGCCCTCCGCCTGACCCAGGGCGCTGCGGCGCACCAGCCATTCACTCAGGATCAACGCAACCAGCGAAAGCACGATGGAGACAATCGCCAGCCTTGCGACCGCAAGATCCGTACCCGGCACCTGCAAGGCGGAATAGATCGCCAGAGGCAGGGTCCGCGTTTCCCCGGGTATGTTGGAGGCAAAGGTGATGGTGGCACCGAATTCCCCGAGCGATCGTGCAAACCCCAGCATCGTCCCGGCTGCGATGCCTGGCAGGCTAAGCGGCAGGGTTATGGTGTAGAATGCCCGCAGGCGCGATGCTCCCAGAGTTCGGGCAGCACCCACCAGGCGGCGATCCACCGCCTCGATCGACAGGCGAATGGCGCGCACCATCAGCGGCAGGGCCATGATCGCTGCTGCAAGCGCCGCACCGGTCCAGCGAAAGACAAACCCGATCCCCAGATTTTCGGCCATCCAGCCGCCGATGGGGCCGCTGTTGCCGAACAGCAGAAGAAGCAGCCAGCCGGTGACGACCGGCGGCAGGACAAGCGGCAGATGGACCATCGCGTCGAGCAGAACGCGGCCCGGGAAAGATCGCCGGGCAAGCACCCAGGCCAGGCCGTATGCGAGGGGAAGGGTGAGCAGGATCGCGACGACGCTCACCTTCAGCGACAGCCGGATAATTTCCCATTCCGCGCCGCTCAGCAAGGTGTTGTCGCCGTGCAGAAGCCGTGCCGTGCAAAGATTTCCATTGCTGCGGGGTTGGCCAGATAGTCGAGAAATGCGGCAGCGTCAGGATGGGCCGAACTTGCCAGTTGCGAAGCGGGATAGGTTATTGGCGGGTGACTGTCCGCAGGCAGCTGCGCCGCAACACTTACCTCCCGAGATGCAGCGGCATCGGTTGCATAGACGATCCCCAGTCGGGCTTCACCGCGTTCGACCAGAGCCAGTGCGGCGCGGACATTCTCTGCGCGAACGATCGAAGGCGCGACTTCGGGCCACAATCCAAGGGTTTCCAGCGAAGCCTTGGCATAGCGGCCCGCAGGTACGCTGTCAGGGTCGCCTGTCGCCAGCCGGTCGTCGCCGAGCTCTGCCAGCACAGCCTGCGGTTCACGCAGCGCCGGCGATCCACCCGTTGCTGGTCGTATGATGACCATGCGATTGCCCAGAATTTCGCGCGCTCCCGGGGACGCGAGCAGGCCCTTGCCATCTAGCCTGTCCATCCACAGGGTGTCTGCGGAAACGAACAGATCGGCAGGCGCTCCCTGTTCGATCTGACGCGCCAGCGCCGACGAAGAGGCGAATGACAGAACTGGCGGCGGATGGCCCTGCGCCGTCCATGCGCGTGCAACTTCCTCCAGCGCTTCCTGCATGCTGGAGGCTGCGAGAACGACCGGGCCCCGCTCGCTTCCCTCGGGCGCGCAAGCCTGCAGCAGCAGAGCGCACGAAAGCGCCAGAACGAACGATGCGGCGGCGCGCAGGCGGTCCACTAGTACGGTGAACAAGGGTCGCCTGAACTGGCGGTCTATGCGCGGCTCAAAGCTTCGTAATGCTGTCACCATGTCATTCATGGTGCGGACAAAGCCCGTTCAGCGAACCCGCGGACCGCCGAAAGGAAGCGGGGGCGGGGGACGGCGCTGACCGCGCGGCAATTGGGCCTGATAGGCGCGGCCGCAATGCTCGACACAATACGGGAAGCCGGGATTGACTGCAGTTCCGCAGAAATGGAAGTCCGCCTCGCCAGGATGGCCCATCGGCCAGCGGCAGACCTTGTCGGAAAGGTCGAGCAGGCTGGTCTTGTCTGCAATTTCGGGCGCGGGGCGGGCGGGCACCAGTCGGCGCGGCGGCGCCGGAGGGATGGGTGGCTGCTGGTCGCCCGGACCCTGACGCAGGAAGCCGCCGGGGCCGACCGACACGACCTTGGCCTGACCTGAGCGAGCCGGTGCGGGCTGATCGGCGGCGGGTTGCGCCGCCTCAGACACACTCGCTAGCGGACCGGCGCTTTCGCCAGGCACCTCGGCAGCAGCAGAAGGCGAGGTTTTCGTCGCAGCAGGTGCGGGGCTCTTCGCGACAGTTTCTCCTGCCGGCTTGGCCGCGACCGCAGTGTCCCTGTCCTGTGTTTTTACCGGCCGCTTGGGAGCAGCCTTCTTTTCAGACACCTTGGTTTCGGACGCCTTTGCAGGCGACTTGGTGCCGGCCTTGACCGGAGAGGGGCGGGATTTCAGTCCGAGCCGGTGTGCCTTGCCGATGACGGCATTGCGACTGACGCCGCCGAGTTCTTCCGCGATCTGGCTCGCAGTATTGCCGCCTTCCCACAGTTTCTTCAGTGTGGCGATGCGTTCTTCAGTCCAGCTCATGCTCATTCCAGTTCTACTGCCGGCCGCCCGGCCCGCTGATTCCCGATCTCGGGGATTTGCGGCAACGATCTTGCCACGCGGGGTGGCACGGCCTAGGCGCAACGCGTTGGCCGATCAAGCCTGCACCTGTGCCGATAGGCCATTCATTCGAGACGCAAGCTCCCCGAAAGGACCCCGCGATGGTCGATAATTCAGGCGAAATCGTCCGCCGTTTCGCGCCGCGCGGACAGCCCGTGATACAGGGCATCAACCGCATCGGCCTGTGGAGCCTCTATTGTAAGGAGGTTCGCCGATTTCTCAAGGTGCAGACGCAAACCGTCTGGGCACCTGCAGTCACGACGCTGCTGTTTCTCGTCATCTTCACCGTGGCACTGGGCCGTTCGGGCCGCGAAGTGCTGGGTGTGCCCTTTGCCACCTTCGTCGCGCCGGGCCTGATCGTTATGGGCATGATGCAGAACGCCTTTGCCAATTCCAGCTTCAGCCTGCTGTCGGGCAAGATACAGGGTACGATCATCGACCTGCTGATGCCGCCCTTGTCGGAAGGCGAATTGATGACCGGGATCGTCGCCGCTGCCATCACGCGGGGCGTGATGGTGGGTTTCGCCGTGGCGCTCGCCATGTCGCTCTACCCCGGTGTCGACTTAGGAGCGGCGCACCCCTGGGCCATCGTCTGGTTCGGACTACTGGGATCTGCCATGCTGGCGTTGCTCGGTCTGCTGGCCTCGATCTGGGCCGAGAAATTCGACCACAACGCCGCCGTGACCAATTTCGTCATTGCACCGCTGTCGCTGCTGTCGGGCACATTCTATGTCATCGACAATCTGGCGCCGGTCTTCCAGACGATCAGCCGGCTGAACCCGTTCTTCTATGTGATTTCGGGCTTTCGCTTCGGATTCCTGGGCGAGAGCGATATCGGCAACACGAACGAGGCCGTGATCCACAGTGCGATCGGCATGGGTATATTCGTATTGCTGCTGGGTTATGCGACCTACCGCGTTCTGAAGAGCGGCTGGAAAATCAAGGAATAAGCGCGCGCCTAGTGTGTGAGCGCGCGGCGCATCCGGTACTTGCCGCCTTCGAATGCATCGAACAGTTCGGCGACCTGCGGGTGCTCGATCGGGCCGCCCTCAGGGTCGGGGCGCAGGTTCTGCTGACTGACGTAGGCGACATATGACGATTCGTCGTTCTCAGCCAGAAGATGATAGAACGGCTGGTCGCGAACCGGGCGAATGTCTTCCGGAATGGCCTCGTACCATTCATCGCTGTTGGCGAAGACAGGATCGATGTCGAAGATCACACCGCGGAAATCGAACATGGCATGGCGAACGACATCGCCGATCGAGAAGCGGGAATTAACATGGCGCGGCACGTCGATGGTGCGGCCCGCCTGAGGGGAAAAGAACTTCGCGCGGTCGATCATGCGGGCGAATATACGCCGAAGCGCGCAGCGCACAAGCGGGCAGGGGTTCACGGGGCGATGTGCAAAGGGGCTTGGCAATGCCGAACCGGTGCGCTAACCGCCCCGCTCCCGACAGGCCGGGCCGATAAGGCCCCAAGCGCTCAATCTTTGCGGAGAGGTGCCGGAGTGGTCGAACGGGGCAGTCTCGAAAACTGTTGAGCACGTAAGTGTTCCGAGGGTTCGAATCCCTCCCTCTCCGCCACTAAGTCCATTGGAAGTCTCTCTTTTTTGCGTCGGGCGATCGGTTCTAGATAACCGAATGCCAAAGCGGTACTGTTTCGCAACCGTGATCTTTGCGGCCTTCTTGTGAGCGGTTTTTGTCTCTGATTCGAGATGCGCCTCAGTTAACGCCGACACTTCCGGAGGTTAGCAGGATCAAACCATACCTTTGGTTCGAAGGCATTGTCAGAGCAAATGTGCCATCTGGTAAGGACTGGCGGGGCAGGGCGGATTATGCCTCGCAAGAAGAAACCAGCCAGCCCTTTCCGCTATTTCAACTCCTCACCAGAGGTGATCAGGCTGGCGGTGATGATGTATGTTCGCTTCCCTCTGTTGCTGCAAAACGCGGAATACCTGCTGTTCGAGCGCGGCATCGGCATCAGTCATGAGGCGGTGCGGCACTGCTGGAACAGGTCTGGGCCGCTGATTGCAGCAGACATACGGCGCCAGCGAATGTGCCGCATGCGAGGCTCTCGCCACTGGCGTGGCACCTCGACGGAATTTAGGTGAAGGTGAATGATGAGATGGTCGACCTGTGGAGGGCAGTGGACCAGGAGGGCGAGATCCTGGAGAGCTATGTCACTAAGACGAGAGCCAAGGCACTAGCTCTGATGTGCACGAGAAAGGCGCTGAAGCGCCACGGCGCAACCGGGACGATCACCACAAATGGCCTGCGCTCCTACAAGGCAGTCATGACTGAGCTGGGCAATTCCAACTAGCAGGATGTGGGCCGCTAGGCCAACAACAGGGTGGAGAACTCGCATCTGCCGTTCCGAAGACGAGAGCGGGCGATGCTGCGTTTTCGCCAGATGAAGGCACTACAGAAGTTCGGCTCGGTTCGCGCAAACGTGCACGATTCCAAGCAAAATTGCGGCGAAGCTGACGCTGCCTGCCAGGCCTCACTCTCTGCCGCAGCGAGGCCGGGACATAGGAGCGATGCGCTTGGCCCGATTTGCTGCCTGAAACGATCGGGCTCATCGGCTCTCCATCTGCATCGAGGTAGATGGGATTCCTCAGCAGGTGAAACAGCACCGCAGGCAGTAAGCCGAACCCTGGGTAATGCCTCAAAGTCCGGCGCACGATTCCTGCTTCATCCTCGGTCATCGACTGCCGGTGCAATATGGGCGCCCGATAAGGGGTAACAAGCGGAAGGGGTGCCGGCGTCAGAATGCGGCGGTCAGACCGACCTGCATGGCTATGCGATCGTAGTCATATATCCCGACGGTCGAATTGTTCCTTTCGTATTCGACCCGCATCAGTGGCGCGAAGCGGCCGATGCGCAGGGATCGAAATGTGCCGGACAGGGCGATCGATGCTCGATCATCGACCCGGCGACGAGGATACAGGAACAACCTGCGATCCGCCTCGAGATGGGAGTAGCCGACCTCCAGCACGAAGGTCGACGCGCCCATCTCGCGGTATATGTAGGATTGCAAGCCGGCGTTCACGAGAGCGTAGCCCGGATCTTGCGCATCGAGGCGAACGCCGGACAGGCTGAAGCCTCCACCGCTTCGTGCATCGAAAGCAGCGTCCACGGCAACACTCGCGGCGCCCTGATCGCCATCCTGCAGATCGTTCCGCAGATCGTTGTGGCGGGTATACGACCCCGTGACCGTCAGCCGTGCCTTTTTCGACAGGGGAAGGCTGTAGTCTGCATTTACCCCGGAATTGAAGGACAAGGACTCCCGGCCGAACCAGCGATGCGAGACTGCGGCGGAAAGATTCAAGCGGCGTCCGCCCTCCAGGTTCAGCTGCGGCCCTATCTGCAGCGCGAGGGTGTAGTCGTCAAACTGATGCTTCTTGTAAAAGTCCCCGCTGGCGGAGAGTCGCAACAGCAATTCGCTGTCCGCTTTCAGACGGTGCCTGACGAACGCCTGCGCCTGCGTCGAAAGACCGATGCCGGACGTCTCCTGGGCATCCTCGTCGAGGTCGAAATCGCCGATAATGGTCTCCAGCGATCCAGCACCGGTAGCACAATTGATGTTGCTGTCCGGAGCAACCGCCACCTTCAGGCTGCCGCCAATCGATCGCTGCGCGTTCAATGCCTGGGTATAGAAACGAACCAGTTGCTCCACCGCTGGTGGCAGGCCGATTGCCTCAGCCGCGCGTAATTCCCGCTCCGCTTCACGCCGGTTGCCCATGGCGGCCTGCAATCTCGCCAGTTCGACCCGCACCCGTGCTGCATCCGGCTGCTCGTCGAGGATCATCCGCAGCAGCACGGCGGCGTCGCTACAGCGAAGCTGCTGGTTCGCAAACATCAAAGCCAGGCGGAACAAGGCTTCGCGCCGGAGATCGCCCTGTTCGTGCTCGATCAAGGCTCTGTAAAGCTGCTCGGCGCGGACGTAGTCACCTGCGTTACGCGCAGCGTCGGCCAGGGCGAAGACCTGTGCATTCGAGAAGCCGTGCTGCCCGGCGAGAGAGGCTTCTTGTGCCGCTAGCGGCATCGACACCAGCGCAAGCGCGATGCTTGAAAGAAATGGCGCGCGGCTCATAAGGTTGCGCAATGACGATCCTCTATGGGGCTTCGGTCGTGACGGAGGTTTCGCTGACGCCCGCGTCGCGAACCGGGCGTTTACCGGTTTTGCAAAAGCGCGACTTCATCAGCATCGATGCCGGAATTCAGCCCGTGCAGCGTGCAGCGCGCGGCCTCATTGCCTCTTCGTCACCGTGACGCCCTTGATCCCCACTTCTAATGCATCGCCAGTCCCGGCAGGCGCATTGAAATAGAACGATCCTGCCATATCCTGTCCGTCCGGCCCGTAGAACGAACCGTTGAACGATCCGAGGTTCATGCCTCCCCGGGAAATCAGCCCTTCGAGCGCCGAAGCGCCGGAAAAGACCGTGCCATCCACTGCAAAACTACCGAAATTCGCTGATACGCCGGAGCTTTGTTCGGTTCCTGTTGCGGTCAAGTTGCCGCCGAAAATCTGGTTGCTGAAATCAATGTTGAAGGCAGATGTGCCCCGGATATCGTATTTGCGAGAGGCGTCGCTGTTAACGCCGGTCCCATATAACACACCGGCATAGCGCGCCGTTCCGGTCCGAGCGGTCAGCAGATTGCGGCCTGTCAGGAAACCGTAATGGAAATATTCGTCTCGCGTCCCTCCGTCTCTTGTTCCCGACCAATGGCCGAAGGAGGCGTAGGTAAGTGAAATCTCCGTGTTGGCGGAGCCGTTTTCATAGAGTTCAAGAACAACATCCTGCGCCCCATACCCATCATCTACGGTTTTGGCATAGGTTCTGAAGTTCGTACTCTTTCCAGCGATCTTGTCGGCAGCGGTAAAGCGACCACCCCCCATATCCGAGCTGTAGCCCTGAAAATCGAACGTTTCGGAGTTCAACCAGGTCAGTCCCCCGACCGATCCTCCGTCGAGAGTATAGAAACGCTGTTCGCGAGAAAGGCTGGTGAAAGACATGTTCTCAGGAACGAGAGTGTCGTTCGTCGCGCCGACGAACGAGCCCACGGCAGCAAGGCCGTCGGCCCCGTTCGTCTGGAACGACGCGCCAACCTCTTGCGCGGACGGGCCGTAGAACCGCCCGAAGATCGTTCCCGACGTCTGCCCATAGCCGCTGCCATATGCGGCAAGGCCGGAGAAACTGCCATCGGTTGCTGACAGCATCCCGGAAGCGTTCAGCTCGATGCCTCCACCGGATACGCCATAATCCGTGACCAGCCCGTATTCTGTCGTGGAGGCTTGGGCGAGGAACGACCCTTCGAAAAAGTTCACACTGAACTTGCCGCTGCCATCGAAGCTTACCGGCTCCTCGCCAGGCTTGGTAGCCACGCCGAAAACGTCGATTCCATACGCGGCTTGCCCGGTCCGTGGCACGCCCGCTGCATCGGTGCGGAAACCGTAAGTGAAGGTGGTGAACTCCACCCCCTGATCGTCTCCATCGGGGCGATTCTGCTGCCGAAAACCCAGGGCGACATAGTCCTGACTAGGGTCCGGACCCATAAACAGGATTCACAGCGGCATTGGGATGTGATTCATGAGCCTCCAGTGAGGAGGCATGTGGATGGCAAATTTCTTCTGGTTCTCG
>NZ_JAAFZT010000046.1 GCF_013336795.1 Alteripontixanthobacter muriae
ATGAAGAAGGATCTGGCGATCAGGGCGCTGGATATGGCGGTGCGCCTGCGCCAGCCTCCAGAAGGCTGCCTTTTCCATTCGGATCGCGGCAGCCAATATTGTTCTTACGACTATCAGAAAAAGCTGCAGGCCTATGGCCTGCGTCCATCGATGAGCGGCAAGGGAAATTGTTACGACAACGCCTCCGTCGAGACATTCTTCAAATCCCT
>NZ_JAAFZT010000047.1 GCF_013336795.1 Alteripontixanthobacter muriae
ATTATGCCACCTTGGCTTCGAACGCGAGTGGGCTGATGCCGCCCAGATATGAATGTCGGCGACGGGTGTTGTAGAAGCCATTTATGTACTGGAAGATTGCAGTTTCCGCCTGACGCCGGTCCGGCCAGCTTTGCCGCCAGATGAGTTCTGCCTTTAGGGATTTGAAGAATGTCTCGACGGAGGCGTTGTCGTAACAATTTCCCTTGCCGCTCATCGATGGACGCAGGCCATAGGCCTGCAGCTTTTTCTGATAGTCGTA
>NZ_JAAFZT010000048.1 GCF_013336795.1 Alteripontixanthobacter muriae
ATGAAGAAGGATCTGGCGATCAGGGCGCTGGATATGGCGGTGCGCCTGCGCCAGCCTCCAGAAGGCTGCCTTTTCCATTCGGATCGCGGCAGCCAATATTGTTCGTACGACTATCAGAAAAAGCTGCAGGCCTATGGCCTGCGTCCATCGATGAGCGGCAAGGGAAATTGTTACGACAACGCCTCCGTCGAGACATTCTTCAAATCCCT
>NZ_JAAFZT010000049.1 GCF_013336795.1 Alteripontixanthobacter muriae
GGTGGGCGTATTCTTCAATTCGGGCGGCGTCGCGTTCTACGCTCTCCTCGCTGAGGCTTTCCCTGCAGAATTGCGCGGACGCGGCATCGGCTTCGGAGTGGGCGTGGGAAGAGCGGGCGCAGCTTTCGGCCCCGCCGGCGCGGGGGCGCTCTTCGCTGCAGGCTTCACCCTGCCCTCGACCGCTTTCATCATGAGCCTTGGATCCTTTGTTTCGGCGCTCATCCTCTTGTGGCTTTTCT
>NZ_JAAFZT010000050.1:0-353 GCF_013336795.1 Alteripontixanthobacter muriae
CGTTGGCGAGCGCCGGGTCGGGCGGCTGATGAAGATCAACGGGATCAAGCCAGTCCGCACGCGCAAGCACAAGGTCACAACCGACAGCCACCATCGCTTGGGGGGTCGCAGCGAACTGGCTGGACGGCGACTTCGCCGCCGATGCGCCCAACTGTAAATGGGCGGGCGACATCACCTATATCTGGACATCAGAAGGCTGGCTTTATCTTGCCGTCATCCTCGATCTGCATAGTCGGCGTGTCGTGGGTGGGGCTGTCAGCGACAGGATGAAGAAGGATCTGGCGATCAGGGCGCTGGATATGGCGGTGCGCCTGCGCCAGCCTCCAGAAGGCTGCCTTTTCCATTCGGATCGC
>NZ_JAAFZT010000050.1:498-195622 GCF_013336795.1 Alteripontixanthobacter muriae
GAAGGCGGAACTCATCTGGCGGCAAGGCTGGCCAAACCGGCGTCAGGCGGAAACTGCAATCTTCCAGTACATAAATGGCTTCTACAACACCCGTCGCCGACATTCATATCTGGGCGGCATCAGCCCACTCGCGTTCGAAGCCAAGGTGGCATAATGAGATAGGTGACCGGCACAAAACCGTTACAAGTCCAACTGTTCCGATCGCAGCCCACGAGGCGAGAGGCAAACCGAGGGCAGTTGAGAAGTTCACCTCGGGTTTGATACCGCGGTCACTGGAGCGCCCCTCGTATCGATGTCCGACGTGATCACTAGCCGGTAGAGAAAGGCTCTCCCTTCAGCAGCGCAGCATCGACAGCGGCGGGGGAGATCGTGGTGGTGAACTCACAGCCGAAGAAGCGATCACTTTGCCAAGCTATCCGCCCTGTCACGACCTCTTGGTCTGGAAGACTGATATCGACCCGCTCATCGACAGCCAGAGCTCCAGGCTCAGCCTCCAAAAGAAGCCCTCCTCGGGAGATGTCGAGCACAAAGACCGGGAGACCATCAGCCGAATGCGAATTAGCTGCCGCCGAAAGACGCAAGGCTCGCCGCTCGGTCCGGCGGCGGTCAGCTGCTTTTGCCGTGCCGCTCGTGATGTTCGCCGGGTTGTCAGCGGGATGTCCAAGTACGGCCTTCAATTGCATTTGCTCAACCTCCGTGGGGGCGGCAGTAGCGCAGGACTCTTAAGAGAACCTTCGCCTCTCGAATCCGCGTGAGCGGCGGCACATGAGAAGCACTGAGGTGCAGATCGGGGCTGAGTCGACACACGCGGACTAACCGTTTCCAACTTTTGATGATTACTGCTTCTGGCTTGCAGGAAGGATTAGGCAGGCGGCTTCTCTCGGCTTAATGCTTGTCCACCGGCCCGTACTTTAGGTTCAATCTGCCCTCTGAACGTATGTCACGAATTCGCGGTGTAGATAGCCTTGATACGCTCGGCCAAAGTCAGCGGATCGAACGGTTTGGCAATCACGTCAACGGCACCTAGCTGTCGAAGACTCTCTACGTGCTGAGGCATCACGCTGGCGGTCATGAACACCACCGGGATATCGCGAAGGCTCTCGCTTCGCCTGATCTCAAGCAGAACTTCAGCGCCATTTAATCCGGGCATACGGTAGTCCAGTATGATGATGTCAGGCCTCGCGGTCTTGAGCGATCTTAGAGCATCCTCTCCCGACGGATAGTGTGTTAGATGAAACCCTCCGAAGTCCTCCAGTCCGATCCGCGCAAGTTCTGCGATATCCAGATCATCTTCGACGAGTACAACCCGCTGAAGAACGCTCATGCGACTTCCTCCTCGCTCGAACTTGATAAAGTAAACCAGAAGCAGGCGCCCTGTGCCGGTTGGCTCTCGTAACCGATTTCGCCTTGGTGCTGGTCGATGATAGCTTTAGTAATTGCGAGCCCCAGACCTGTGCCTGTAATCCCTGATCGATGACTTGGATCAGCTTGCGCAAAGCGCCGGAAGATTTGCGAACGGAAGTCAGGCGGAATGCCAGGACCGCGATCTGCAACACTCACCTTAACCTGCCCATCCTCATGCTGACCAGTCACCTCCACGGTCGCGCCGGCTGGTGAGAATTTAAAGGCATTTGAAAGGAGGTTTGAAAGCGCTTGCGCCAAGCGCCCGGTGTCCCCTCTCACTGGGAGAAACTCGTCCGTTGTCAGCGCAATTTCGACTTCATGAGATACCGCAAGGGGGCGCAACTGCTCACATACTTCGCGCAGAACCTGTGCGAGATCGATCTGTTCCGAATGCATCGTTAGCGCGCCTGAACCAAGCTTCTCGATGTCAAGAATGTCGTTCACGAGTTCCGCTAAGCGCACAGCATTTCTGCTGGCCATTTCCAGCATCTTCTTCCCTTTTTCATCAAGCGCCTCGCCGCTCGTTTTATTGAGCACCAGAAGTGCGCCGCGGATAGATGTGAGCGGAGTTCGTAATTCGTGGCTGACCGTTGAGACGAACTCGTCCTTCATTCTGACGACCTGCCTTCTTTCGGTGACATCATGCACGGTGAGGATGGAATGCTTTCCCGGTATCGCACTGTGCCAAACTTCAAAAATTTTTCCGTCGCCCCCGCACAACTCGAATCGGCTAGGTTCATCACTTTTGAGGCTTGGCGAGAGGAGCGAAGCCGTAAGTCGTTCCGAATTGCTCGAGCTTTCCCATCCTCCCTTCGCTGCAGCTGAAAGCAGTTCATGCAGTTGTGTTTCTCCAGCCGGCCAGTCTGCTACCTTCAAACCCATCAGTTGAAATAGTCGTTCGTTAGAAAGGATGAGCACGCTTGCAGCGTTGAAAACGGCGATCCCCTGTTGCACGTTGTCGACGGTAGCGCGCAGCAATTCGGTCTGAGCTCGGAGCTCACTCTCCCGTTGGCCGCGTAGACGGCTACCGATGCGCAGCTCCATTATGCCGGATACTGTATGCGCCAACAGACTTAAGCGGCGCGCATCTTTTTCTGAAAACCGACGGGGGCTTTGGTCGATTACGCACAACGCTCCAATTGGGACTTCCGAGCCGACCCGGATCGGTGCACCTGCGTAAAAACGGATGTAGGGCTCACCCGTAACCAGCGGGTTGTCGCAGAATCGCGGATCAGCTTGCGCATCTTCAACTACGAAGACTTCGTCTTCCTCAATTGTGAAGTTGCAAAATGCGTCACTCCGCGGGCTGCCATCTGCACCTAGTCCGCAGGCACTTTGAAAGATCTGACGATCGCGACTAAGCACCGTCACTGCTGAAATCGGAACATCGAATAGCTCGGCGGTCATCTGCGTGATCGAATCCAGCTCCGGTTCCGGGCCTTCTTCGTCGAGTTGATACTGCGCAATCGCTAGCTGGCGAACGTCTTCGAGGTCAGTCATGCCAGTGCAATGCAGTGGCGGCGCAAAGGGTTCACACTCAATCTCATCAAGGGCACTTTCGTAACTTTTGCACGTTAAGGGCCGAGCAATGCTTAAACAAAACGTCGAATTATGACTGCACCAAAAGCAGACAATCAGGAAAGAAATCTGGAGACGCGCTTGGCGAGCCTGCGCGAACGCTTCAAGCTGCGCCTGCTCACTGATCATGAAGCATTGGTCCACGCCGTCGCGAGCGGAGACGCTGATAGGACGCTAAGAACTGTGCACAGATTAGCCGGAGCAGCGGCGAGCTTTGGTTATGTGCAAATTGGAGAATGCGCGGCCGAGGTTCAGGTGAGAATGAACTGTGGCGCTTCAGCAGAAGAGTTAAAGCCAGCACTTGATCGGCTAATCGCCGAGCTGGGAAGGTACGGAGAGGGGCCGAGATGAGGGGAGGGTTACAGTGATGGCTGACAGCGAGGCTGTGAGGATCAATCGTCTTAAAAAATGTTGCCTTGGTTCCGCGTCCTTAGCGGGACTGTTAGCCTTCGCCCCTACAGCGCACGCCGATCCGGAAGTGTACGGAGGCTATTCCGTCGGAGGGCTGTACTCAAGCGATGCCGCGCGAACCGTGGACGAAGAGCTCGACGGCTCGGCCGTGCTTGGCAGGATCTATGTTGGCGCGAGCTTCGACGCCGAGGGCAACGAAACACGCTTTGAAGCATCGAGCGGATACTACGCGTATTTTGATCGTGAGAATCGCTGGACTAATCGGGTCGAGGCAGAGCAAATCATTAGGCTCGGGAAAGACTTTAAAATATTCGTCGAGGCTGCTGGGGCCACGAATCTCATCACTTTGGAGCGCCGCGGAACCGATCAAGCAGGTGCTGGGGCGGGCTTAGAGTTTGAGAAGGGTGACCACCGAGTGAGCGTTGCCGGAGCATTGCGGCGACGCTGGTACGAAGGTGGCAGCGCAAGCTCTTGGGCGCCCCGCATCGAGGCTGCATACCGGTACCAAATTGGCAGCTGGCATTCTGCGCAAATAGAAGCTGCTTCCGATTGGGTAAATAGCGATCTTGAGAGGCTCAATTATGGAAGACTGCAGTTGGGGGGATATTATACTCGGCCGCTGGCCCGCCGAACGCGCGTACGCGCAGGGCTGGTTCATCGGCGGTGGACTTGGGACGCCCGCCTGACGCCCGAAGGGGAAGAACGCAGAGAACGGCTTTGGATTCCGCAAATCCGCCTCACTCACCGTCTTCCGGACAACATGAACATCGATCTCGATTACCGGCACGTAATCCGCACCTCGAATGATGAACGGTTCGATCGCAGTGGCAATCGCGTTTCACTGACCTTCCGAAATGCTTTCTGACGAAAGCTACACGTTGAAGGGGGGCGTCGAGTTTGCACGATTTGACAGGAAAGATCAGGAACGGATTGGGTGGCTTCCCGGTCCTCTTTGTCATTCTGCCTTTACTCCTTGGCTTTTTAGTCGCGGGTTTGTCACAACTCGGCTTCTTCCGCGTGCCGAATGCCCTGGTTTTTGATCTTGCTGTTGCACAGGCGCGCTCGACCGAACCCCGCGTGGTGGTTGTTCGTGCCGATCCGGAGAACCTTTCGCGGCTGACCACACGTTTGCGAGAGCTCGGGGCTGAACTCATCTTGGTGACTGCGGACCTAGCTGAAAAAAGCGTACCGCCGCCCGGGGCGCTGATAGGTTTGGCTCCAGCCAGGGTACCGGGAACAGAAACTTGGGTCTTGCCTCCCCTTCCGAGAGCTACCGCTGATATCGTGCCATATAATCAACGGCAGGTCGGACGCCGCTTCTTGTTCTCAATACCCGGCGAAAGCGGATCCATTACGACCCTGGAGGGAGCTGTCGCTGGACGAGAACACGAGAGCTCGGACGGTTTCATTGGATTGGCTGCCGCAGCGATCATGCCAGTTCTGGAAGCCAGACAAATATTGGAGGGAGCATTTCGCCCCAACACCCTCGATGGCAAATACATCGTAATCGGGCCTCCAGCATCTGAGGACCCTCCTTCTATCCTGACTTCGGAAATTCCGGGTAGTCCTGCGGTGGGAAACGCAGGTTTCCACGCACGTGCAATACAGGCGATCTTGTCCGATCAAGTGGTCTTCCAACTGGAAGGTGCCCTTCGATCTCTCATCTTGATTGCCGCTGCCGGGCTCATAGCGCTCCTACTTTTCTACATCTCGCCGCAGCAGCGGATCGCCGTTGCTTTCTTAGCCGCAGTTCTCTCAATCTCTGTTGGCTTGGCTCTGGTATCTGTTGCGGACATCCTCCTGCCTGTCGCCGAGCTTATTCTTTTGGCGCTTGGTCTCGGTCTCGCAGCGGCAGCCTTTGCAGCACGAGAACGGCGGCAGCGATCAGATCAACTGCGCGAGCAAATAGCTTCTCGGCTGCGGCGGGATCAAGATGTACAGGATCCCTCGCGACGGGCTGAGTTCTTTTCGACAGCCGCCAAGCTCACAGGCGTTCAACGCAGCCTACTTTTGAGGGAGCGAAGAGACGGCACATTTGTGCCGCTTGCCGCGTTTGGGCTTACCGAATCTGAAAACTCGATGAGTTTAGCGCGCTCGCCTGATTTCACGCGCGCCGACGAGACACGGCCTGAACCAGCGGATGTTATGGGTTTGGTCGGGTGGCATGATGCACAAATTAGTCGAGTAGACGGCACAGAAGGGGAAGGCGTCTACTGGCTGTACGTTGTGCCATCTTCATCGCGGGATTATCATGCAATTGCGGCGGCGGCGGCGCGGCTGGCGAGGAGTAGGGCCAGGCAATCGGATGGGCTCGAAGAGCCCCAATTCGGACCCCGTCGGCGCGAGAAAGCAGAAGTTCGGCTCGGACGAGCCGTCGCCGCCTTGCTCACCAGAGACGAGGAGCTTCGCCGTTATTTAGCCTCACTCCACACCGCGAGCATACTGTTCGATGCAGCCGGTATGCCAGTAATCATGAACGCAAATATGCGAAGTCTTATGACCAGATGCGGCTTGCAGCCCTCCCGAACAACGCCCGTAGATCTGGCTGTGGCAATCACCGGAACAGAAACTGACAGGGTGCGAACAGCCATTGGAAAACTCGTCCGGTATGGTGGCCACTTGCGCCTCCCTTCTGAGGCAGAAATTGACGGTCGCAGCTATCTAGTTCGAGCAGCGGAAATTGCGGGCGATCTCCTTGTGGAGATCATAGATACGACGGAACAGGAGCGGCTGAGCAGAATACAGACGGAGCTTGCAAGCGGCATTGATGCGCAACTTAGAAATGACCTTGAGGCAATTGGATTAGCGGCCAATCTAGCGGGTAACGAAAAGCTCGCTCCAGAGAAACGTAGGCGCGCATTCGGATTAATTAGTCAAGCAGTGGAGCGCACGCGGGAGACGCTAGATGCGTTAGCCCGCCTCGTAGATCCTTCCGCCCTGAATGCAAAAGGCGAACCTTTTCCTGTCAATCCCCGCTCTACTTTGGAGCAGGAGTTGATGAAGATAGCTCCACTAACCGAGCGGGCGGGGGTTACACTCGATGTGCGTCAGCCCGCCCTTACCTCGCTCGTCATGGCAGACCCGAGGCTGCTAGAGGAGCTTATCGCGGCGATGCTGCAAGTCGTCATCAGTGATAGCGGACGTGGATCCAGAATTGCGGTAAGCCTTACCGAAGCCGCGCAAGAGACTCGTCTCGAAATCGCGGGCGGTTTCGGCCTGCCCGCCCGACGGCTTGCAGATTCGCTTGCCTCGAACGCTGTTGACGTGGCGTTCCCGCTCCGCGTTATCAGAAGTATTCTTCCGCATGTCTCTCACTGGGGAGGGGCGTTCCAGGCCGAAAGCGAGACTGGTGAGGGATATAAATTCAACCTACAGTTGAGGCGAGCATGACAGAGTATCGGCGTATTCTGCTGGTCGAAGATGATCCATTACTGAGTGAACTACTCGAGATGTGTCTCGTTGCCGAGGGGCTGGATGTCGATCATGCCGGTGACGGTTTAGCTGCTCTGAGGAAGCTCGATGAAGGTGAATTCAACCTCATCGTTCTCGATCTTATGATGCCCTTTATGGACGGTTTCGCCTTTCTGAAACAGCTGGCTGCTACTCCAGGTGAGAAGCCGCCGGTTCTGGTTCTTTCAGCGAACACCGATGCGCAGACAGCAGAGCGGGCACGCAAGTGCGGCGCTGCTGCAGTCGCACGTAAGCCGGTCAACCACGAGGAATTCGTTGCACTCGTGCTCTCATTGGTCGAGCCAGGGCAAGACGAGGCATGATCGATTTCGTCCTACCTATCTTGCCTGACGGAAGCCTAGCAAGTTCGGTGATTACAACCGTTTGGGTAGGGGTGCTGGTCGTTTGTTTCTTCAACCTACGATTTGGTTGGGTGCTCTCCGGCCTCGTAGTACCAGGTTATGTTGTCCCGCTTCTGATCACGAAGCCGCTTTCCGCCATGGTGGTGCTCTTTGAAGCATCTTTAGTATACTGCTTGTTTTGGCTTTTTTCGGAAAAGCTATCCGGACCGAGCCGCTGGAGCAGTTTCTTCGGGCGTGATCGCTTTATGGGGCTGATCCTCGTGACCGTCTCCGTCCGTCTCGTCATGGATGGCTGGCTCCTGCCGATCGCTGCCGAGCAGCTAAGCGAGAACTTCGGGTGGCGAATAGAGTGGGCGAACAGCCTTCATAGCTTCGGCCTGATTGTTATAGCGCTCTTAGCAAATCAGTTTTGGAAGCCTGGCTTCGTACGTGGAATGGCTCAATCTTTGGTGATGATTGGGACCACCTTCATTATAGTACGCTACGGATTGATGGAATTCACAAATTTCCGCATCGGGTCTGTCGCATACCTCTACGAAGATTTCGCCACTTCGATACTAGCCAGTCCGAAAGCTTACGTCATTCTGATAACAACTTGCTTGGTCGCCTCGCGGCTGAACCTGCTTTACGGTTGGGACTTCAGCGGGATCTTGATTCCGGCGCTTCTGGCCCTGCAATGGTATCAGCCTTGGAAAATTCTGACCTCGATCGTCGAAGCACTTGTAATCTTTTTTCTCGCTAGCGCCCTTCTGTCTAGCCGTCTGTTTTCTGGCAGCACGATAGAAGGCGGGCGCAAGATCCTGCTCTTCTTCAACATCAGCTTCGCCTACCGGCTCATTCTTGGCCATGCGCTCTCTTGGGCGGACTTCGAGTACCGCGTGACAGACTACTATGGCTTCGGTTATCTCCTGCCGACGCTGATTGCACTGAAGGCTCACGACAAAGGTATTCTTCCGAGAGTTCTCCGAACCACGGTGCAGACCAGCCTCGTAGGAGCCGTTGTGGGCAGCGCCATTGGGTTTAGCCTTAACCTGCTCCTGCCGCGGACGAGCAATCAGGCTCTTGCGACAGGGTCAAATGCACAAAGATTGCTAGTTGCACCCGCGCGGATGGTCGCAGTCACGGTCGGGGCGGCCCAAATCGATGCCGCAGAAGGAGAGGCCCCTAGTATTCCGAGGCGTACGGCGGAAGGCCTGCAGCGTGCGTTAGCAATGATCGACAGTGGCAGGACAGGAGCGGAAGCACGATTGCTGCTAAAAGACGCCGGTTACTTTTTGGAGCCTCTTGCTGGGGGCGGCTGGGCTATACGTCCCCGGACGGAGAGCGGAGTTGCTTTTCTCTTTGATCCCTCCACGCAACTAAACGGCTGCATAAATGTTCGTGAGCCGCTTCTTGTGCCGGGGCTCGCGATGGCTTCTTTGGGCATCAAAGATGCACTACAAGCACGTTGGCTCGCAATTGGCGGCGGAGCTCGGCTGGCAGAGGCGAAGGCAGGGGTTTCTCTCTCGTATTCCTTCGAAGAAGCGCTGGGACCATGCTTGAACATTTCGTTTAGAAGAGATGGGCATGCGCTCATGAGACTTGCCGGAGAGACAGGAAGTCAGCTCGCGCTGACATCGCTGCGGTCGCTTTTGCCTCGGCTGGAGATAACCTTTTCCAGCTCAGCAGAGCAAGGCTCTTCACTGGTCCTTACATCTAGAGCCGTAGAGAGCGTGCTCACCGAAATGGCACCTCTCGATACCGAAAATCGTACGGCTCAATCGCTCACTCGCGAAGAGCTTGCCTTCCTACTTTTCGAAGTTGTCGATCCGCTGCTTGAAGGAGGCGCATCCGCGGTCCCGATCGTGCGCAACGCAGCCGCTGCACTTGATCTCAAGGTTACGCTTGAAGAAACTCAAGCCGGCCAACAAGTGATCGCGTTAAGGCGCCGCGGTGAGCCCGACCAAGTCTTCATCCTGCGTCCGGAATCAAGTGGACCCATCCTTCAGATCAGGGCCGATGAGAACATCCAGGATTTAGCTCAATCCTTATTCCGTAAACTCAATGCTCGGGCTCTTCTTGTAATTACCGAACGGAACACACCTAATGAAGAAGGAGCCGAACTGGCTGCTCTGATTTCCCAAGCGTTACTGCGTCGTAGCTCGAGAGAAGCGTTAATATTGCAGTTGAGGCGTCGGCCGGTATCCTATGCCAACTCGGACGAAAATCAGATGTTGCTGGCTACTGACCTAATTGGGCCTGGTGACGGCTTGGAGGAAGCTCTCGTACAAGCGCTCAGAAAGGCAGAACTAAATGTTCGCCCGCTCGAGTCTAGCGTCGGTAGTGCGGGGCTCGAGATTGGCTCCGCCGCACAGTTGCGATTTGCGCGACAAGCTCTTGGTGCACGCGTAGCGATCCTCTGGGCTCCCGCGGAGCAGAAACGATGAGGATACTCGGTAGATCGCTGTTTGCGGCCGCGCTACTTGGCTCGGTAGGGATAGCCATATTCCTGCTCATGTCGCAGCTGCCCTCCTTTGAGGCACGATCCCCGTTAACTGCAGCTAAGGATCTGGATGCCAGCATTGTCTATCCATTGCGCGGCCAAACTACCGAGTTCGTGTTCAGCACACCACAGGAGCAGACTAGGATACTCTCAAGCGCCGACGTCTTACCAGAGGGGACTTTCCCGAGCTATGCTTACACCGTGGAGGCACTAGACGGCGGTGGACGGGTTCTCTGGAAAAAAGATATTAACCTTCGTTCTCTTCGCCTCTTCGTGCGCGGCCCAGAAGGGCTCCTAATACCCCATGCTTTCACCAGCGCCGATAAATCAACGATCCCCTCGGCCGGAGACGAGACTTTAATCGACTTCGGTCAGCCGGTCGCTGCAATTCGTTTACGGGAGCACTGGCGCGGTCCTCATGTCGGCCGTATTCTGGTGCGCGTTCAGGAACACGAACCGATTGCGAACCGCCAATTGAAAACCGCCTGGCAGCGGCTTAGCGTCGCTGAACAGGAGGACCTCGCAGCGGGTTCACCTCTCGGCCCGGAACTCCTGACGATTGAGGAAAGACGACAGCTGCTGATCAACCGCTGGAAACCTGTCGGGCCTTCCGGCATTCCTGGTCGCGACTATTCACAAATCATGCTTTACGAGCGCCCGGGTGAAAAGATTGCGGCCCCGGAACTGGCAGACTGATGCGATGCCTGGAATCACTTCCTTCTTTTTGCCTCTTGCTGCCGGAGCAGCCATCGTGATTGGGTTCGTCCTTCCCCCCTTGTTTGATGCTTCGCAGCCGACTGAACTCGATGCTCACGCTTATCGTCGCGCACAAGCGGACTTCACCGGTCTGATGATTGGGCGATCGGATCAAGCCCCAGAAGGATTTCGAACGGGAGAAGCAGAAGGTTTACTTTCAGCGGCAGTGGTGCAGGAGCTAAAAGGACAGTGCCGGGGTGGTGGGACCTACCTAGTTCGGAAGTCCGCTGCGCCCGGGCCGCCGCTACTCATCGCTGCACCACATCGGCGTGCAGACCGGCTGACAGGGACGCTGACGCTGCGCCTCTTTCAAGAAACCGGAGCAGCAGCCGCTGCATGGAACAGTGTTCATCGTCGTGCTAAATCAGAATGCAGGGGCACTACGGACTTGGCTCGCTTGCGGTCTCACCCGTTCACAGCTTTTGCGGCGGCATTCGCTAACACTCACCCCAACGGGCGCGTAGTACAGATCCACGGCTTTGATCCCGCACGTCGGATCAGCGCCGCCGGAAGACGCTCGGCCGTTATTCTCAGCAGCGGCTCGGAGGAGATCACGCCGGCAGTTTCGGCAGTGACCAATTGCTTGCGCAGAGCCATGCCAAATCACCGAACTTCTGCATTCCCCATCGATGTCCGCGAACTAGGGGCGAGAAAAAACGCGCAAGGCCAGGCATTGCGTGCGCTCGATTTTCCGGGGTTTGTTCATGTCGAGCTCGCTTATCACCTTCGAAAGGAGCTGATGAATGATGAGAACTTGCGGAAGCTCTTCGGAAAGTGCCTCCAGGCGGGCTTATGATGAAGCAGTCTCCAGATATCCGCAGGGTCGAACAAGACTTGGAAGATTGGGTTCGGAGTGATTTGGGGCCGGAACCGGATGCGACCGCAGCCGCTGAGTGGGTGCAAGCGCGTTTCGCCCGCATTGCTGAGCTTGATCGGCTCGAACTTATGTTTGAAGCGCAGTTTAAGGCTGCGCTAGATGAAGCCGGACGGCATGCTGCCATTCTTGATCTAGTCGCAAAGCTAGGCAGGCGTCGCGGCGAGCTGGCCCGCGATGCCCGCTCTTTAACTCTTTTCTTCGACCGTGAAGCTGCGATCGAGCGGGTGCGCCGCCGTATAGGTGAAGAGGAAAGGGCAATATCCTTTTGGATGCGCCGAATGGGTCCCGTGTCAGGTGTTGCCTTGGGCAATGCTGCGATTCAGGGCGTGCTTAACTCGGCATGGAGTTACACCCGTGATCCTCGCATTCGGGAGAGCGGTTTCATCTACTTGCGCCTGGCTTTGGAAGGAGGAGCTGGCGGGGACGTCAGCGAAGCAATGTTGTGGCAGGCCCAGCGGGCGTCATTGCAGAAGAACGAAACGGTTTGGATCCAATGCGAGGCACTGAAGATTCTCTCAATCGCGTTGCCTCAAGCGGCCGTGGAGATTGTGCGGCGACGTCTGTCGGAGCCGCTTGGTGACGACGATTTCTTTGTTCGCCGACAGGCGGTGCGGCTCGTCGCAAGGGACCCTGCTTTCGACGTAAGTTGTCAAGAATTGTTCAAACTTGCGATGTCCGATCCAAGTGCTGCGGTTCGCCAGTGCCTCGCTGCGGAACTGTGGCGCCGACAGTCGGGCGCGGATGCGTACACAGAGGCTTTGTCCGAAGATCCAGATCCAAAGGTCAGGGCCACGCTGTTGGTTTGCGGGCCTCTGCTCGTCCAAGCCGTAGGGCAGGAAAGAATTGTAAGGCTATTGCGTTCGAGGCTGGAGCAGGACCAGGACAGCTTCGCAATCCGAGCGGCGCTTCGAGTTGCAGCGCAATGGGCTTGGGAGGAGCGAGCAGCAGCATCGATTTTGCGGAACGAGCTCGATGCTGCGATTAGGGAAATTTATTCATCGAATCCCGATCCGAAAGTGCGCCGCTGGGCGGCCGAAGCGGCAGAGCAGCTCTGGTGCGCTGCTGATCCGGAGGCTCGCTCAATAGCCAAGCGCATTTCCCTGGCGATCTCAACAGTGAAGGAGGGGCAGATAGTGGCGCTTCCGGGTTTGCTAAAGGAGGCTGAAAGAAGCGGCGAACGCCTTGGCCGCATTCTCAGCGTCCTCGCGCAGCATGGATTTACGCTGGAGCTCTTGCCTGGCGGCAAGATCCGCCATGGCGAACTGATCACATTCCGCAGTTGGCGCCTACTTCACGAATGGCGAAATCCGAGTTCGGACAAGCGTCAAGGCTTCGCACATTGGACTGGTCGCGTGTGGCGCGGGCGCAGGGTTGCACCAAGCGCAATCATGGCTGAGCTTGCTCCCACAAAAGTACCGGGCGAACCGCTGTTTCAGCCTACAGAGGGCAATTGGCGCCCGTGGCTCCCCCTTCCGGACCTTATCCTATCCACGATCGATACAGGCGAAATCGTCTCCGTTCACTCGGCTGAAGGAATTACTGAGATTCATCCTCCGCGCGGATTTGTGAAACGCTTCCGTGCCCGAATGCAACTTACCCGAAATTTCGCCAACTTTGCCGGTCTGCGCAACTGGACAGAAGGAAGCGGGAGTCCGCCGAGCAGCTATGCTGAGGCTTTGCGCGAGCTGGGGGTTAAGCTGGTGCTGAAGCCCAACCGCGAGCGCGATGTCGATCCGCAGGTTGTTCAATTCTTCTCGTTTGCCCCGAGCCTAGTCGCCATTCCCGCGCTGTGGGATGAAGTTGGCGTCTACTTCAGCTCTCTTTACGCAAACACGCTTACGCAGCTGGCGATATTCGCCTTTCTTGCGACTGTTTGGTTCTTTGCGAAGCACGTGATCCGAACGCAGCAGATGCGCCGCGCGCGAAGGTCCCTTGCGCTGGTGGTCGGGGGCTGGGGCACACGCGGAAAATCAGGCACTGAACGCCTGAAGGCAGCGGTATTCAGTGCACTTGGCCATCCCTTCGTTTCCAAGACGACTGGGAACGAAGCGATGTTCCTTTGGGCTCTGCCGTACGGCGATATTCGCGAAATGTTTCTGTTCCGCCCGTATGACAAGGCGACCATCTGGGAGCAGCTTAACTTGGCTGTTTTGGCAAGCAAGCTTCACGCGAAGATTTTTCTCTGGGAGTGCATGGGTCTGGCGCCAGCCTATGTGAAGGTGCTGCAGCGCCACTGGATGCGCGACGACATCGCAACGATCACCAATACTTATCCTGATCACGAGGACGTGCAAGGTCCCGCTGGCCGCAACATCCCGGAGGTAATGAAGAACTTCATCCCGCAGAATAGTCGCCTCATCACAAGTGAAGAGCAAATGCGTCCGATTCTGGTCGAAGCAGCCCGCGAACTGGATACCTCATTCAAGTCGGTGGGCTGGTTAGAAGCAGGTCTGATACCCGACGAGATGCTCTCCCGTTTCCCCTATGAGGAGCACCCCTACAACATCGCTCTAGTGACCGCTATGGCTGCGGAACTGGGGATCGACTCTGACGTGGCTATTAAGGAGATGGCTGATCGCGTGGTGCAGGACATCGGCGCGCTTAAGGTCTACCCGGAAGCACGCGTCCGCACCCGCCGACTAGAATTCGTACTCGGGAATTCGGCGAACGAACGCTTCGGGGCGCTAGGCAACTGGACGCGCGTGGGCTTCGACAAACAGGACCCTGTTGCAGAGCCAGACGTTTGGATTAGTACGGTGATCAACAATCGCGCTGACAGGGTGCCGCGATCCCGCGTGTTCGCTTCAATCATTGTGAAAGATGTATCTGCCGACCGGCACGTACTGATCGGATCGAATCTGCAAGGTTTGCAGGGGTTCATCGAAGAAGCGTGGAATGAGTTCACGCCAGCGATCACCCTGTGGCCCAGTGATCGGGAGGGTACCAACCCTCTGGAAGAGCTGAAGAGCTGGGCGAAACGGCTGCGGGTTGTCCACAGCTCAGATCAGTTATTCAGCGTTCTGCATGCAATGTTGTGCGGTCAGCCCGAAGGGATGGAGTGGGCTGCTCAAATTGAGGAGCCTGAGCCAGCTGGGATCGGTCCGCTGATCCGCGAGAGCGGGCTGCCCGACGCCGAGGCGATTGCAGGGCACTACGAGGCCTCACTTCATCAACTGCAAAGCTACGAAATGATCGAAAAGTTGGTGCAATCGGGGGGACAGCAGGCGGAGATCGACCGGCAGCTTCGGGAGCAGGCTTGGGAATGGTTCCGCGCCAAGATTATCGTCGTCGAGAACTACTATGCTACGGGCGAAGAGATAGTGCGCCTGCTTGCGAAAATTACTCCGCCAAACTTCCGCAACCGCATCATGGGGATGCAAAACATTAAGGGAACAGGGCTGGATTTCGTCTATCGCTGGCATGCTTGGGAGACGGTACACCGTGCAAGCGTCGACGCGCTCAGCGAAGACCCGATGCAATCGCAGCGCGGGCTGGAAACGCTTGCCTTTTTCCGCGAGTACGGGATTCTCTCTGCCGAGTGCGTGCAATCTACTGTTCGAGAACTGCGGTCGCGCGAAGCCTCGCAAGGGGAGATCGCCGAGGCGCAGCTTGACCTCGTTGAAACTCAGCTTCGCGAGCAACTCGCGATACAGGAAAAAGGGATTGATGAATCCCGCGGAGGGCGGTGGGCAGCCGTCATCGCTGTGCTGGAGGCTTTCCTAGATCCCGGAGATGCTGCCCGGCGGCGAAAGAAGGCTGATCTCATCTATCGCGAGCTAGCATCTGAACGGATCAGCTCCGCGCGTGCCGTCCTCGAGCTCAAGAAGCTGAACACACGTCAGAAGGGTGGGTGGCTTCTGAAAAAGGCTCAGGACTGGCGTAGAAGATTGGGTAGCCCTTGAACAGAGTGGCGGCCGCAGCAATTCTCATGGCCTAGACCTATCAGATCGCTTGCGAGAACGGCAGCGGGCCGGGGGGGCGGAGGCGCTGCCGATGCTAGCTGGACCCGAGTTCAAAACGTTCCACTGACCTCCAGCGACAGCGTCGGGCCAACACTCCGGTCGCGCAGTTCCACAAGTTCCAGCTGTTTGGTACAGCGCCCTGCGAAGACACTTCTGGTGGCAAGATCGTCAGCTCCGACCAGGTTTTTAACAGCGGCCTGCACGGTAAGCCCGAACACGTTCTTATGTTCGATAAAGAGCTCACTGTCGAACGGGCTCATGTCGTAGCTTTCGAACACTTCGCCGAGCCGCACTACGGGTGCTCGCCGTGTCTGACTGACCTCGCCGCCCCACGCCCAGTCCGTATTTGTAAGATCGTGCCGCAGCTCAAGCTCGATCTGGCGGGTAAGGTCGTTGCTGATTAGGCGTGGAATGCCGGTGAGAGGATCGTCATCGATGCCGATCGGCGGAGCGTGCGTTACCGTTCCACGCGGGACGATGACGCCGCGCTTCGTGAGAAGCTGCGCGAGCTGGCGAACCAGCGCCGCCGGTTCGGCTATCGCCGTCTGCACATCCTGCTGCGCCGGAAGGGCGTGATGATCACGCGCCCGCGAGCTCTGCAGGTCACGCGCAGATCGTAGCCGTGACGGGATAATCGCTGATCGAATCAAGTCGCTTGCTGCTCATGCGTCTGTGGAACATAGGTAGAACAGACTTCAAGCTAGTGGTCTAATTGCTTCCGTGTTTCCCACCATCTGACGCACCGAACATCCCAGCCGATCCTCCTTCTGGCAGGCTTCGCAGTTCATGAGCTAACCAGAGCAATAAAGGGTTTGGCTCTGCATCTTGCTCCGTTCCAGCGGTTGCCTGCTTCGCTGCCTCATCCGCTAGCTGCTCCAAGTCTGCTGCTGCGATCATGTGCGGCACTCCGGCGTTATGAGAGATTGTGATGGCAGCCCATTGAGCAAAGGTCTTAAAGGCTTCCTCAAGACTATCTTGGCGCCTCGAAAGTTCATCGAAGACTTCTAGCTCATCTATGCTGTTACCTGCCACGCCAATCTCCTCGTTGGGCATGACTTCATGGCAGGCGGAGCGCAGAATTGTAACACCCATCCTTCTGAGCGAAGATCAGATGAGCGACTGCAAAGGTGAGGGCTGATGCTCTACACGCTCCTCAAGACCAATGAGCTGCTGGGCAACAAGGGCTAGAATGTCGACTGCTTCCGTGCCGCTCTTGCCGCTCTCGGGACCACCCTGCTCGTCGAGAAAGGCGAGCGAGAAATACCTCTGGTCTCCCGCTCCGCTGATCTTTAAACCCTTTTATCGCCAGCTCGGCTCTTAAACTTCCGCGGCTCAGGAGATGATTATGGCTAAGCAGACTGTGGATGCCTCCAGGCGATCATTGGCTGAGATCGAGAGCGATCTTCTAAAATCCGAGGCTGCATACAATGACGCCGACACCCGAATGAAGGCTGCAGAGCGTGAGCGACAAAGCGCTTTGGAGACTATCAACCTTCATCAGGGAGAGCTTGATACCGCGCTGGCCACGCTTCGACAGAGGAGCACGCCGGGATCACGCTGGCGTTCAGGGGACCAGCCGAAGGAAGTCCTCTCATTAGACCGGGAGAGTGAGCTGCCGGGAAATAGTGAGGACGCAGAGCAAAGCACAGGTTCTCTTTCGGCACCCACCGTCAAGTCTGTTTCCGCGCACTTCGACCGCCTAAAATTTCACGCAAAGCAAAACGCACCTGAAGAGCAGCCGAGGACCTTGAGGCGTTCCCCAAATTAAGCTGCTTTCAAAATAAGTCTGGATTGGGAGATCCGCCAACCACATCGCTCCTTAGCCAGAAGCGGACTGATTGCTTGCTTCCTTCTTGCGGAGCGACAGCAGCTCGAGCATCGCATATTCCTTGCCGGTCACGTGAATACGCGCGCCATCAACATCGACGGTCTTGGCGTCAACGTTTACAGCGATCCGACCGGTGTGGATGAACGACTGGGTGTGGCCATTAGAGCGGCGCACAACGGCGTAGATTCGAGCTACCAACTCAGCGCGATGAAACGGCTTGGTCACGTAATCGTCGGCGCCAAAGTCGAAGCTGCGGATCTTGGATTCGATTTCGGCGACGCCCGACAGGATCAGCACTGGCGTCCTTACCTTGGCGATGCGCGATATTCCAAATATCTGCTGACCAAGGCTGTCTGCGCTCACTGGCACAACAGATCCGGTCCTTATTTGAACCGCGTAATTCAGGCTGCCGCCAAGATGAGCTGATGCTCACCGAAGTGGCATAGAGATCATCATTCGGCAAAGCTGTGATGAGCCAGTCCTGCACCCTTGCGCGGCGAACCTTTAGACCGGCGACCAGGCCGTAGCTTAGCACCAGCGCCGCAAGCAGTATCCCAGTACGGGTTGAAATTCACCGTTTTCTCCCGGTGAGCAGCCTTGTTGCGAAGCAGGCGCCACTAGTAGGCGGCCGTACGCGAAAGATCGCGCAGGCGCGGCCACGCGGCCGATTACCGCGAACTGCCAAGTGATCTTATGTTAAATCAGGCTTGAGCCGCGCGCTGTTCCCCCTTGGAGCATTTCGCATTTCGCCCAACCCAAAACGAACGACTGGACTCCTCCGGCAAGCCGAGCATTGGTGGTGTTGCTAATCGCGGCCGACGACGGCTGCCGCCCCGGATGATAGCACATCATCGGGGCTGTGGGTGGTGGGAGCGGCACGGTGCCGCTCAGATGGAGTCCACCACATGCCGAATACAAACATCTCTGCCGAACCTGATGCTGCCATCGCGCCGCGTCCAACCAGCAAGTCCGCAGCCGTCGTCGAGTTGCTGCGCCAACCCGAGGGAGTGACGCTCGAGCAGCTCACCGTTGCCACGGGCTGGCAACCTCACACAGCGCGCGCCGCACTGACGGGTCTGAAAAAGAAAGGCCATAGCGTCGAGCGAACAAAAGAAGATGGGGTCAGCCGCTACCGCATCACTGCAGGCACCAGTCAGTGACCCGTCTTGAGAAGGAACTCGCCGCCGTTGAGGTTATGTCGGCTGAGCAGCTTCGGGCGCAGTGGAGCAAGCTTGATCCCGCTGCGCCCCCCAACGTCGCCATACCTCTGCTTCGCTTACTGGTCGCTCACCGTCTGCAGGAAAAGCGCGAAGGAAAACTGCCGGCACTGGTCAGACGAGAGCTGACGCGCTTGGCGAAATCGGGCGAGGGCAGCGGGGCGCCTGCCATTCGCCAGAAACTGTCGCCTGGTGCCCGCCTGCTGCGCGAGTGGAACGGCCAGACGCTGCTCGTCGAAGTGCTGGAAACCGGATTTCGGTTCCAGGACCGGGAGTGGAATTCGCTGAGCGAGATCGCCCGCCACGTCACCGGCACACCGAGATCGGGTCCGCGGTTTTTTGGGCTCACCGCCAATGGCTGACCGCATATTTCGCTGTGCCATCTACACCCGTAAATCGACCGAGGACGGACTGGACCAGGAGTTCAACAGTCTCGATGCACAATACGAGGCCTGCGCTGCCTATGCCTTGAGCCAACGCCACGAGGGCTGGGTGCAGAATCCCGAACGATACGACGATGGCGGGTTCTCGGGCGGCAATATGGACCGTCCGGGTCTCAAGCGCCTGTTGGCCGAAATCGAAGCAGGTCAGGTCGACATCGTGCTGCTCTACAAGATCGATCGCCTGACCCGTTCGCTGTCCGACTTCTCGCGGATTGTCGATGTGCTCGACAAGGCTGGCGCCAGCTTTGTCAGCATAACGCAGGCCTTCAACACAACCACCAGCATGGGACGACTTACGCTCAATATGCTGCTCTCGTTCGCGCAGTTCGAGCGCGAAGTTACCGGCGAGCGGATCCGCGACAAGATCGCAGCGTCCAAACGCAAGGGGCTCTGGATGGGCGGCACGGTGCCGCTGGGATACCGGGTGAAGAACCGCAAGCTAGTCGTCGTGCCAGAGGAAGCCGAGCAGGTCCGGCACATCATGACCCGTTACCTTGAGGTTGAGAGTGTACCAGCGCTGGCCGAGGAACTTGAGCGGGACGGCTACCGGACGAAGGTTCAGAAACGGGCCAGCGGCCCTCACAAGGGCGGATGCGTCTATCAGCGCGGCACTCTCTATCACCTGCTTTCCAACCGAATCTACCTCGGGATGACAGTGCACAAAGGGGAAGCCTTTACAGGCGAACACGAACTGATAGTTGGAAAGGAGCTGTTCGCACAGGTCCAGGCGAAGCTGGCGCAAAACGCCTCGGGCTCATCGCGCCGGAAGAAGGTACAGGAGCCGAGCCTACTCGTGGGGCTGCTTGAGGACTGCCATGGCCGCCCAATGACCCCCAGCCACTCCGGCAAGAGCAGCAAGAGCCAGCGCTATCGCTACTATATCACACGACCCGACCAGGTGGGCGCAGAACTGGCAGAGCGAGTGTCCGCACCGGATCTCGAGGCGATCGTGGGTCAGAAGCTGTCGGATTGGATGACCGGGCCTGTGTTTGTGCTCGATCTGCTCGGGGACAGGCTCGCGGATGCAGTCTCCCACCAGAAGTTGCGGGCGAAGGCTGACCTGGCGGCAGCAGAACTCCGCAGCGGCAACGCGCACGCGCGAGCGCAGCTATTCTCGAAGGTTCTCGCGCGAGTCAGCCTCGGAGAGGAGGAGATTGCGCTGCATGTCAGCCACGAAGGGTTGGCGGAGGTGCTGGAGCTGGACACCCGCCAAAAAATTCCGGACGAGCAGTTGGATCTGAAGATCCCGGCGGTGCGGGTCCGCAAGGGCCATCAGCTGCGTCTCGTTGTACCCGGCCCTGAGCACAAGGTTGTCGAACCTCCGCGTCACGATGCCAGGCTCGTGGCTCTTGTCGCGGACGCACTAGCGACCCGCGATATCGTTCTGGCTTCGCCCGGGAAGGCGCTCTCCACCATCGCTGCAACTGAAGGCCGGTGCCGCACGCGCTTAAGCAAGCTTGTCAGCCTGTCGTGCCTTGCACCGGAAATTGTGCAGATGATCTGCGAGGGCAGACAGCCCGCCGGTTTGACCGCAAAACGGCTCTCAACCATCCAGCTTCCGTTATCCTGGGCCGAGCAGCGCAATGTCCTGCTTGCCGGCTCTGCAAGCTGAGGATCCGGCCCTTGTTCGCGTCAGTCAGCGGGGTTGAGAATGGTTTCAAAAAGCTGGTCGGGACTTGTGCCCGCCATGCGCGCTTGCTGCCGCTATGGCTACTTCCTTGAATCCGACCGATTACAGAGCTGAGCACGAGCAGATTGTCTCAGCGTTGTTCGGCCTGCTTACAGCCAGGCCTGAGGATGGCGCAGCACTTGCAGTGGAAGGGCAGGGGGTGGGCGGACAACGAGGTAAGTCAGAGCTGGTGTCCTCGGTCAGCGTGTTGCTTGAAGAGGCTGCCATATTGAACCAGGCGATCTCGACCATTCTCATGCTGGCAGCAGGCAGTCCTGGCTCAAATGTTGAGTAGTTCACCCGGAGTTAAGCCAAGAGTAACGCGCCGGACATTGGGCCTTCGGCAGACTGTCCGCTTACGGCAGCGAACTAAACGATCCGGACGAGCTGCCCCTTAGGCCCTGCATCCTCGAACTGGGTACCACGCCCTGTAAAAAGCGCGATTATGTCAGCCGCAGTGCGGGTGTGCTGGCTGATCTTAACGCTCGTGAATGCACCACCGCCGGCTAGCGCCATCGGAAGCAGAAGCTGATCCTGCAAATACGGCCCGGCGAAAGCGCCGGACGCTTCGTAACCCGCCATCCGCTTGCCTGCCGTCCTGCCGATGCGTTCGGCGGACAGGCCCAGCTTACCGAAACCGGACACAATCTCGGTGACGTTCTCGAAGCCCGATTCCAGGATCAGGGCAATGCCCGGGCCCTGATCGGCAGGCAGCTCGCGCAGGACGATCGCGTCGTTGCTCCAATCGGGCAAGCTCTTGAGCGCCGCCTTGCGGAAGCGTGCCGCTATCGTGTCGTCGAGCGATGCATAAAGAACCGAGCCGGAGCGACCGGTGGGTTCGCCGCGATCTATGCATTCGATCCGCCGCAGCGGTGCAGGTTCGATATCAATTTCGATACGACCGCCACCACGCGGGAAGAAACCGTGCCTCTTGATCCGCATGCCGACCTTCGGTCCCATCCGCGCAAACACGGGCAGGAAGCACTTTTCGATGAAGTCGAACGGGGGCGCCATCGATGCATGGGTTCCGCCCTCGATCACAAGGTGGGAGGGCTTGTCCGCAAGCGCCAGCGGTACCAACACCGTCTGAAGCACAAGCGCCGTCGAACCCGCTGTGCCAACGGCGAAGCTGTAATCGCCACCCGTCACGCTGCCGGGCCGGAAGATGATGCGGCTGGAGCCGAGCTCCATTCCTTCGCACTCCGCCCCGCCGATCATGCACGCCGCTTCGATCGCGGTCAGATGCTGGCGCATCAGCCCCGGCTGATCGCGCCCGCCGCGAATATTCTCGATTGTGAAAGGCTCACCGGTAACCAGCGACAGCGCGCACGCATTGCGCAGCACCTGTCCGCCGCCCTCTCCTTCAGAGCCGTCGATCGTAACCATTGTTCTGTTCCTGCAAATTTCGCCGATGGCAGCTTGAAGGGCGTCACCCCTTCACGCATACCACCTGTTTGAGCGTGTGCACGATTTCGACCAAATCGGCCTGCGCGGCCATGACCTTTTCGATCGGCTTGTAGGCCTTGGGCGTTTCATCGATCACGCCCACGTCTTTCCGGCACTCGACCCCCTGCGTATCTGCGATGTGCTCTTCAAGCGACACCTCCTTCTTCGCCTGGGTACGGCTCATAATCCGGCCTGCGCCATGCGAGCAGCTGTCGAAGCTGTCGGCATTGCCCAGCCCGCGTACGATGAAGCTTTTCGCGCCCATCGAGCCTGGGATGATGCCAAGCGTTCCCTTGGCCGCGCGCACTGCACCCTTGCGGGTAACGAGCACATTTTCGCCAAAGTGGTTTTCGCGCGTCACGTAATTGTGATGGCAATTAACCGCTTCGCATTCGGCCTGGAAGGGCTTGGCGATCTGGCCCCGCAGCGCGGCAATGACATGGGTCATCATCACGTGGCGGTTGAGTTTGGCGAAGTCCTGCGCCCATTCGACCGCCTCGACATAATTGTCGAAATGATCGGTTCCCTCGGGGAAATAGGCGAGGTCCTCGTCGGGCAGGTTGATGTGCCACTTGCGCATGTCCTGCTTAGCGAGTTCAATGAAGAAGCGCCCGATCGCATTGCCCACGCCGCGGCTGCCGGAGTGAAGCATTACCCACACGCGCTGATCCTCGTCGAGGCACAGCTCGATGAAGTGGTTGCCCGTTCCCAGCGTGCCCAGATGGACAAGATGGTTGGAGCGTTGGAACTTGGGGTAGCTCGCCGCGATCCGGTCGAACCGCTGGACGAGCGTTGCCCAGGCTTCGATCGCTTCGGTGGGCGGATCCCCCCACGCACCCTTGTCTCGCCCGCCGCGTCCCGAAGAACGCCCATGCGGTACGGCCCGCTCGATGGCCGAGCGAATACCCTCGAGATTGTCTGGCAGATCGCTCGCCATCAGCGAGGTGCGCGCAGCCATCATGCCGCAGCCGATATCGACACCAACCGCCGCCGGGATCACCGCACCTTTGGTCGGGATAACAGAGCCTACTGTCGCACCGATACCGACATGGACGTCGGGCATCGCCGCGACGTGCTTGAAGATGAACGGCATTTTCGCCGCACGGCCAAGCTGCTCACGCGCCTTGTCGTCCACAGGCACGCCCCGCGTCCACATCTTGATCGGCGATGCACCGTCAACTTCGTACAATTCGTATCCGGTCTGCGTCATGTTTGAATTCCCTTGCGAGCCCGTTGGGGGTGGTCGGCCCATTCCGACCACCCCGGCCTCGTCGCTACCGGGTGTTCGAGGACCCGGCCCTCTCATCATTGCAACGGGCGTGCCAGTCTGGCTGGCGCGCTCCAAATTGCAGCGTATGCTTCTGATATAGAAGCAAACTAGTCATGCTACCCATCTGTCGTTCGATAGGCGCGCGGCCGCATTTGCTATCGCATTGTATCGTACATTATCCTACAGGATAACAATGTCCAAAACTACAGTTATAGGCTTTCTCGGCTCTACGCTCGATGCCAGTAAGCGAGATGCGTCGCGCTGGAGCAAATGGCGGCCAACGGTGGGGCTCTGCATGCAGCCGGATCTGCGCGTGGATCGGCTGGTCCTGCTGCACGGTGCCCAGCACGAAAGTCTTGCCCAGTACATTGCCGAGGATATTGCCGCCGTGTCGCCAGAGACGGTATTCGAGCCGCATGCGATCAGTTTCGATGATGCATGGGATTTCGAGGAGGTTTACACCGAGCTACTCGATTTCGCGCAAGACTTCGATTTCGAGCCCGAAAGCGAAGACTATCTCGTCCACATCACCACCGGCACTCATGTCGCGCAGATATGCCTGTTCCTGCTGACTGAAGCGCGCTTCATTCCCGGAAAACTGCTTCAGACCCAGCCGAAGCGCGGTAAGCCTGAGCCATCGGGCGTATGGAATGCGATCGATCTCGATCTTTCGCGCTACGACAGCATCGCTCGGCGTTTTGCCGAGGGCAGCCGCACGAGCACGTCCTTCCTAAAGGGCGGGATCGAGACGAGGAACGTGCGCTTCAACACGATGATCGACGAAATCGAGCAGGTCGCCTCGCGCTCTTCCGCGCCGCTCTTGCTGATGGGGCCGACGGGCGCAGGCAAGAGCTTGCTGGCGCGCCGCATATACGAGCTCAAGGTCGATCGGCGTCGGCTCTCAGGTCCCCTTGTCGAGGTGAACTGCGCCACGCTGACAGGGGACAGCGCAATGTCGGCGCTGTTCGGGCACCGCAAAGGTGCCTTTACCGGCGCGATTGCCGAGCGCGATGGCCTCCTGCGCCGCGCCGATGGAGGGCTGCTGTTCCTCGATGAGATCGGCGAACTCGGGCTGGACGAACAGGCGATGATCCTGCGCGCAGTGGAGGAAGGCCGATTCCTGCCCGTGGGATCGGACAAGGAAGCCTGGAGCAGTTTCCAGCTTATCGCCGGGACCAATCGCGATCTCGTCGCCGCTGTCGGCGAGGGCAGATTCCGCGACGATCTGTTCGCGCGGCTCAACCTTTGGACCTTTGACCTGCCTGGCCTCGCCGACCGGGTCGAGGATATCGAGCCGAATGTGGATTTCGAGCTCGACCGCTTTGCATCTGCCGAAGACACGCGCGTCACGTTCAACAGGGAGGCGCGCGAGCGGTATCTTGCATTCGCTGCCAGTCCGGCAACGGCGTGGCGTGGCAATTTTCGCGACCTCTCCGCAAGCATCACGCGCATGGCCACCCTCAGCCCGGACGGTCGCATCGATCGGCGGACGGTAGATGCCGAAATCGGCCGGTTGGAAAAGCTGTGGAGCGGCAGCTCGTCGAGAAAATCTGAAGACGATCTTTTGCTAGTTCTGCCAGCCGAGGAGATCGGCGAACTCGATCCCTTCGACCGCGCACAGCTGGCTGAGGTCATCGCCACTTGCCGTCGCTGCCGGACGCTCTCCGCTGCCGGCCGCGAACTGTTTGCAGCGTCGCGGTTACGGCGCAAATCCACCAACGACGCCGACCGTCTTCGCAAATATCTGGCACGATTTGGACTGTCGTGGGACGATTTCGGGTGAAGGGCTAGCGCCCTAATCGAGAACAGCCGCCAGGCGGGCGCGAGCCAGATTGACTTTATCGTGGAGCGAACTGGCAATGCCATTCTTCGGATTGCCGAGGATAACGGGCCCGGCATCCCCAAGGCGGACCGCAAGAGAATTTTCGAACCCTTCTTCACCACTCGCCGCGCCACGGGCGGAAGCGGCCTTGGGTTGCCAATCATTATGTCCTTGGTCGAAGCGGCGGGTGGCACGCTGTCCCTTGATGATACCTAAGTCGGCGCGCGTTTTGCGATCCAACTGCCGCCCGCGGAATGAAATGGCGGGTTATGGGCCGTTAGCAGAATGGCAGCTAACCTGCTTTCGGTGACCTAAAGCAGACGGTCTGCAATCGGCCCAAAAGCAGACGTTAGCAGCGTCCTTGCGGTCAGCGTCCGCTATTGGGCCGTTAGCTGCCGTTCCGGTTTCGCGAAGCGAGATGATGACAGCTGCCGTTCGAAATCAGCGTGAAGATGCAGTGGCCCTGAACCTATGAAGCGCCTGATGATGAAGGCGGCAGCAGTCCCACGCGCGAAGTGCCGGCGACATGGAGCCAGAGGGAACACATCGACCTTCTCTTCGCTAAAGATGGTGAAGGAGAACGACTATGAAGTGGACTATTCTTGGAATTGCCAGTCTAGCGACAGCCGCCCCTGCGCTGGCGCAGACCCCAATTCCACAAGATGTGACTGATGGTATGTATGTAACAGTCGCCGAGGTGCGTTCCAACAGCATGGACACTTTCGAGGCTTTCGCTGGTCCCGACGGCGGGCCGATTTCAAAGCAGGAGTTTGTCTCGACGCAAGTTCCTACTGACGTTTACCCGAACAAGCCCGAAGGTCCGCAGCTAGAGCGTCTGTTTGGCCTCCTTGACGCAAATTCCGACGGGCAACTTACTCTCGGCGAATGGCGAAACCGGATTAACAAGGATCTCGGTTTTGCTGACCAGAACAGCGATGGTCGCATTAGCATGAAGGAGCTCACCAATGCTCGGCAAAACATGAGCATCGGCGACACTTTGGGAATGGTTTTCTAATCAGGGTATGCAGCGGACGATGCTTACTGGCTTGCGCCCTCAGGCACGGACCCGCCGTAATCGTGACTCCCGATCAAATCTTGCATTGGCGCTGAGAGAACCATTCGCTCTGCCAGCATCGCCGCAACGGGATCTCCTCCCGCACGTCTAGCGAAGCTCGTCCCGTACCTGCGCATGGTTCACTGCCGCAACCAAAACGGCTCCGCCTATTATGTTTCCGGCTAGCGCCGGCAGGAGAAAGCCGAAGAGGTAGTTGCCCCAAGTGATACTCCCCTGAATTGCCGCATAAGCAACCTCAGCAGATCCAGCAACGACGTGGGAAAGTTCGCCTACCGCGATGAAGTAGGTGATCGTCACGATGACGAAAAAGCGAGCTGCACCAGCTGCTGGGAAGAGCCAGACCATCAACCCGATAAGCCAGCCTGCTGCAATTGCCCGCACGAACGTGGTCCAAGTGCCGACCTGCGATGCATGCACGCCAATCTCATGGAAAGCTGATTTAGCTTCTACGCTGAAAATGTCGGTGAGCGCAGCCGATGAAGCAAACAGAAGGGTGCCAACAATATTCGCTACGAAGACCACGCTCCACAACCGCAGGAGAGCTAACACGGTCTGCTTGCTTCTGTCGTAAAGCACCGGAACGACCGCGGTAAGCGTGTTCTCGGTGAACAGCTGCTGCCTGCCGAGCACGACGACCAGAAAGCCGAGCGTGTACCCGAAACTTGTCAGCAGACCTCGCCAGGGCGCATCCGGGATACTCGCTCTCAGCAGCCCCTCTCCCATGAACGACAGGCCCATCGAGAGACCCGCTGCCAGGCCGGACCACGCTAGCGAGGTTGTTGGTCGATCAAGCTCCTCTTTGCCTTCCGAACGGATGGCCTCGTGAACCACAAGAGCACTGAGACTGGTATTCTCTTCGGCCTCGTTCTGATCGTTCGCTGTACCGGGCGAGCTATTGTCAGATTCACTCAATTTAGCAGCCTTTCTAGGCGTTCAGCATGTCGATTGATCACCATTCCCGCGCTTCAAACAAGTTTCCGGTTGCAAGATCCCGACGGCCTGAGGATCGAGCTCGTGTCTAGCGGTAGATGCCATCCTGGCAGGCGCGTGCAGCAGTTTTCCGGCATCACCCGAGCTTTCCTGCAAGCACACGTAGCAGTTGTTCTTGCGTGTATGGCTTGGGCAGAAAAGATCCGTGGTCAGGCAGCGCGTCGTCGGACATCCGGTGCTTACCGGAGGTAACAACGATTTCGATATCAGGTCGTGCGGCATAGATGCGTTTAGCGAGTGCAATCCCATCCCTTCCCGGCAGATCGATGTCAGTGAAAAGCAGCCGAATGTCGGTCCGCTCACGCAGGAAGTGTTCTGCAGTTTCGGCGTCACTCACACCCACTGCATCGTAGCCGGCGTCCTCAATCATTTCGACTGCCGCCATTCTGATTAGAAGCTCATCCTCCACGATCAAGATTGGCGTTGCAGCTTCCATTGTTTGTCAACCACCTACGGTCCGCCTAGGTTCCGGCTTTCCTCTCTTCCTGTCTTTTCAGCTGATCTTGAAGAGAGGGGCTGCGTATTGCAGAGGCATTCCCAACCAGAAGCCCTCGAACTTGTTTTTACGACACGCCTGCCGGTCATGAAATCGCATGTTGCAGAGAACCTTCGAAATCATGCCCGACAACAGTATGCCGATCATCACCCGGCTGCTGGCACGCTTTTGCGGTTCGCCAAGGGAGCCCTGAACGCTGTTAACGCGGCGATCGTGCAGAAACTTTCGCATGTGGCAAGAAGGTCAGAGTGGGCAAACACAAGATGTCACGCGCCGTTCACTGGAACATCTGGCGAGTTATCTTCCTCACTGCTGATCTCCGCGCGGCGTTCCAGCGCGACCTTGATCATCGCCAGAAGCGGATCGGCCAGCAACAGCCCCAGGATACCGAACAGCACACCCATGATGAGCTGGGTCGCCAGCACCAGGGCGGGCGCGAGGTCGACGGCTTTCTTGGCGATCATCGGCACCACGACATAGCCATCGAAGTTCTGGATGAACAGGTAGACGACGGTGGTGTAAAGACCCATTTCAATCCCGCCGGAGAACCAACGAGCACCATCAGCACCCCGGAGATCAGCGCACCCAAGTTCGGAACGAAGGCAAGCAGTCCGGTCAATATCGACAGCAGCACCGCCATGGGCACAGTCCCGATCCCAACAAGGGGAGCGACGACGGCCAGCATGATATAGGTGAACACGCCTACAATCAGCATCCCGAGCAGTCGACCTGCCATGAGGCGGCGCAAACTTACTGCCATGTCACAGACAGTGATGTAAAAGGATGCCCTGCTGGCGCGCGGGAGCATCCATGCAACGCCGCGCTCGCAGAGCTGCGGCTCAGAGGCGACATAGATCCCGATCACGATGATCACCAACACCAGGGTCAGTCCGCCCAAAAGGCCGCTGATGGCGCTGGTCAGTGTACCGATACCGCTGCTGATTGTACCGGCAATTCGCATGTCTGCTCATCGAGCGATGTTCACAATGCGCCAGATCAAGGAAACGTCCGATCATGCTGATCCCGCACGACAAACTATCGCGGTGCGAGCTGGGCCGCTTCCGCAAATAGCCGATGTATGTCCTCTGGTCGGGCAAGGTCCGTCCCTTGCGTAAGCGCCGCCGCCGCTCCGGCCGCGAGCCCGAAACGGAATGCATCGGGCAGGTCTCTATCAGTAGCGAGCGCATATAGAGTTGCCGCCAAAAAACTGTCGCCGGCTCCCACGGCACTCGCGGCTTTTACCGGGATTGCCGGAAGCCGCAGATTGCCGGCGGCATTCGCCAGAAGTGCGCCATCGCTGCCCAACGTGACCGCCACGTGTTCGGCCTGGCCGCTCTGCACGATCCCCTGCGCGGCCTCGGCAATCGCACGCTCGTCTATCAGCTCGCGACCAACCAGCGTGCTCAATTCCCCGATGCTGGGTTTGACGAGATAGACGCAGCCACCTGCCAGCCCCTGCTCCAGCGCGGCGCCCGAACTGTCCAGCACCACGCGAATGCCGCGACCGGCGACGGCTGAAATGATCCTGGCGTAAAAATCCTGCGGGACGCCTTCCGGCAACGAGCCGCTGGCCACCAGATATTCGCAATCCGTCTGCGCCAGCAGAGCAAGACAGTGCTGCCACTCGTTCGGCTGGATGACAGGACCGTTGGTCACGAAGCGGTATTGCTCTCCGGTCAGGCTTTCGAAGATGGAGGTGCTTACCCGCGTTTCGCCGCGGATCGGCACCCGAGCGCGGACCAGCTGGTGCAGATCCAGCAAGCCGTCCAGGGCTTCACCTGTCGCCCCTCCGGCAAGATAGAAACATCGGGCATTGCCGCCCAGGCGTACAAACATGCGCGCGACATTGATGCCGCCGCCGCCGGGATCGTGGCGTTCGTTGCGGCCCCTGATCTTGTGCGTGGGATGCACATTGTCGACGTCGAACGACACGTCAATCGTCGGGTTCATCGTCAGGGTTGCGATATTTCTCATCGGGTCGCCGCTGCTATTCGGGTGTGAAAGCGGGTCGGATAGGGCCGTTCACGGCAAGTCGGGTGCGGGTTCATCGGCTGGTCCTTTGCTGATACGGGAGACGATTGCCTTCTCGATTTCGAGGATCACGAACAGGGCCGCACCGATGGCGATGATGAGTGCCCCTTCGGCCAGGCTGAGCGGCCGCGTGTCAAACACACGCTGCAGGAACGGCAGATAGGTGAAGGCAAGTTGTGCCGTGATCATCGTGGCCAGCGCGATCAGCACCGGCCTGGTGCCGAGTGCGCCCGTTAGCGTCATCGATCGCACATGGATGAAGCGCACGTTAAAAAGGTAGAAGACCTCCGCTACCACCAGCATGTTGACCGTCATCGTGCGCGCCTTCTCCAGGCTAGCGCCCGCATCTTGCGCACCGAAGAAGACCAGCAGCACCGCGGTTGCGAACAGCGCCGAGACCAGCACGACACGCCACAGCAACAGCCCGGTGAGCAAGGGCGCATCGCGCTTGCGCGGCGGCCTTTCCATGACGCCCGGCTCGGCAGGCTCGAATGCCAGGACCAGCCCCAGCGTTCCCGCAGTGACGAGGTTGATCCAGAGAATCTGCGTCGCGGTCAGCGGCAATGCAAAGCCTGACAGGATGGCGAGGATGACGACGATCGCCTCGCCGCCATTGGTCGGAAGCGTCCACGCGATGACCTTGGCGATATTGTCGTAGACGGTGCGGCCTTCGCGCACGGCGGCAACGATCGACGCGAAATTATCGTCCAGCAGGACCATTTCCGATGCTTCCCGCGCGGCCTCGGTCCCGGCGACGCCCATGGCCGTGCCGACATCGGCCTGCTTGAGCGAAGGGGCATCGTTGACCCCGTCGCCGGTCATCGCAACGATGTGCCCCTGAGCCTGCAGCGCGCGCACGATCCGCAGTTTATGTTCCGGGCTGGCGCGTGCGAACACCGCGACATCGGGAACACGGCGGGCAAGTTCCTCGTCGTCCATCGCCTCGATCTGCGGCCCGGTCAGGGCCTGTGGGTCCTCTGACAGTTCGAGCTTGCGGGCGATGGCCAGCGCGGTCGCGGCATGATCGCCAGTGATCATCTTGATGGCGATGCCGGCCGAGCGGCATTCGGCAATGGCCATCCGGGCCTCCTCGCGCGGCGGATCGATAAAGCCCATCAGCCCCAGAATTGTCGCGCCCCGAAGGTCTTGGTGCGACAGTCGATCAAGATCCGCTCGCGTCTCCAGCATGGCGAAGCCCAGCAAGCGCTCGCCGTTGTTCGCCGAGCGTTCGACGAGGGCCTGCCAATCGACGGCGCTTGCCGCATCGCCGCACAGCGACAGCACCGCTTCCGGCGCGCCCTTCACGAAAATCACGTGCCTGCCGTCCGGCGCCCGGTGCAGCGTGGCCATGAAGCGGTATGAGGCGTCGAACGGGATCTCGTCCAGCCGTGGCCAGTCGCGCTTCAGGCCATCGCTCTCGATCCCGGCCTTGGCGGCGAGCGAGAGCAACGCACCTTCCATCGGGTCGCCGGCAACTCCCCACTCGCCGTCGTCCGACACCAGTCGCGCTTCGTTGCACAGCGTACCGCAACGAACCAGTTCGTCTGGATGTCCGACCTCGTCCGACACGCCATCGGCCCGGGTCACCTTGCCTTCGGGCGCATAGCCGATGCCGCTGACCGCATATTCACGATCGGGGGTGAACAGGCGCACCACCGTCATCTCGTTGCGGGTCAGCGTCCCCGTCTTGTCGCTGCAGATCACGCTGGTGGCGCCGAGCGATTCCACCGCCGGGAGCTTGCGGATCACAGCTCGCCGCCGGGCCATCCGCTGCACGCCGATGGCCAGCGTTATAGTGATGACCGCAGGCAGACCCTCCGGGATCGCCCCCACGGCCACAGCCACCACCGCAATCAATGCATCGACCCACGGGTAGTCGCGCACGAGCACTGCGAAGGCGAACAGGCCTGCGCCGAAGGCGAGGATCACCACCGTCAGCAGGCGGGCGAAAGTGTTGATCTGCTGCAGGAGCGGGGTGACCAGCTGCGGCACATCGAACAACATGCCGCTGATCTTTCCGATCTCGGTCCTGCTGCCGGTTTCCACCACCAGCCCCGTCGCCTGTCCGCGCGCAACCAGCGTGCCGGAAAAGGCCATGCTGGCACGGTCGCCCAGTGCCGCGTCCTTGCGCACCGGCGCGTCGTTCTTCTCGGCGGCGACCGACTCGCCCGTCAGCGCCGCTTCCTCAACCGCAAGGCCACGAGCGCGCAGGATCCGCAGGTCGGCGGGCACGCGATCGCCCGCCTCGATCTGCACGACGTCGCCAGGCACCAGGCCCGCTACCTCAATCTCACGCTTCTCGCCGTCGCGCAGGACATTGGCATGGGATGCAATGAGACTTTGCATACCGCTCAGCGCCTTTTCTGCCCGTCCTTCCTGCACAAATCCGACAAGCGCATTGACCAGCACGACCAGCAGGATGACCACCCCATCGACCGCATGGTCGAGCAGGAATGTCGCGGCGGCAGCGGCCAGCAGGAAGTAGATCAGCGGATTGTTGAACTGGCTCAGGAAACGCATCAGCGGAGAGACGGATTTTCCCTCGGGCAGGCTGTTTGGTCCGTGCTCGGCCAATCGCGCCTCGGCCGTCTCATCGGTCAAACCGCCACGATCCGAAGCCAGTGCGCGAAGCGCATCTTCGGCTTCGCATGAATGCCATAAATCGGTCGATTGGTTCGTCAATGCAGAATTCCCGGCTCGTTCGGCTTGAGCAACGGCATGGAATGACTTCTCGTGGAACTCTTGCCGCTGCGTTGGACTTCCATCTTATGATGATAGACCATCATTGCCCAAAAGGGGCTCTACGAATTGCAAGCAATCGGAGAACAGGCATTCAACAGCATGACACCCGCACATCTGTGGACAGTGATACCGTGCCGCCCGCCTTCGCCGGCTTCAGGGCAATCGTGCTCGATCTCGACGGCGCTGTTACCGATACGGCCAAGCTCCACGCTGCGAGCTGGAAGCGCCTGTTCGATGAGTTCCTGCAGCACTGGAACGAGCGGACGGGCTCCGGCCACGCTGCCTTCGATATCGGGTCCGACTATCGTGAGCATGTCGACGGCAAGCCGCGCTACGCGGGTGTGCAGGCGTTCCTCACCGCTCGCGACATCGAACTGCCTTACGGCGGCTCGAAAGATCCGCCGGACCGGGAGACCGTCTGCGGCCTGGGTAATCGCAAGAACGAGATTTTCAACGAAGTACTCGCCAAGGACGGTGTGGAGGTGTTCGAAAGCTCTGTGAAACTGATCCGGCGGCTTCGTCAGGCAGGATTTCGAACGGCGCTGGTTACGTCCAGCAAGAACGCGATGGCAGTTCTGGATGCGGCAGGGATTGCCGACCTGTTCGAGATAGTCGTGGATGGCGTGAAGGCCGAGCGCCTGAAGCTGAACGGCAAGCCCGATCCCGACACCTTCGCGCAAGCCGCCGAGGAACTCGGGCTGGACCCGCGCGATGCGGTGGCGGTAGAGGATGCCCTCTCGGGCGTCGAAGCTGCCAGCCGCGCCAAGTACGGCCTGGTGATAGGGGTGGACCGCAACCACCACGCAGCCGCGCTGCGCGAGCATGGGGCGGATATCGTAGTGCAGGATCTGGGAGAACTCGACATGGCCGCTGTTCCGCAAGGCTCCGGCCCTCCTGACGCGAGCACACAGTTCGTGGAAATAGCGCGCCGGCTCGAGCGGAGGACTCCGGCCGTCTTCCTCGACTATGACGGCACGCTGACGCCGATCGTGGACCGCCCCGAACTCGCGGTCCTTGATGACGATACACGCTCCGTGATCCGCAGGTTGTCCGGGCTCTGCACCGTCGCGATCATCAGCGGCCGCGATCGTGCCGATGTGGCGCGGCTCGTTGGGCTTGACGAATTGATCTATGCCGGCAGCCACGGTTTCGACATCGTCGGACCCGGCGGACTGGAAAAGCAGCACGACCGGGCGAAGGATTTTCTTGGGCCGCTGGAGCGGGCGGAAACCCGGCTGAGAGATGCGCTGGCGTCGGTCGAAGGTGCCGCCGTCGAACGCAAGCGCTTCGCCATCGCCGTGCATTACCGCCTGGTCGATCCGGCTGAGGCGGCCGATGTCGAAGCGGTGGTCGAGCGGACGGTCGCAGACGCGACGGTGGCAGACGGGGCGGTCGAAGATGGGGCCCCGATGCTGCGCAAAACAGGCGGGAAGAAGATTTTCGAGATCAGGCCCAATGTTGCCTGGGACAAGGGCCGCGCGGTTATCTGGCTGCTCGACGCGCTGGGTCTCGACCGGTCCGATATCCTGCCCATCTATATCGGTGACGACGAAACGGACGAGGACGCCTTCCGCGCATTGCGGGCCCGCGGCCTCGGCATCATGGTGGCGGACGTGCCGCAAGGCAGCGCCGCAAAGTACGTCCTCGGCGCCCCGAGCGATGTCGCCGAGTTTCTGGGCAAGCTCATCCAGCTTCTCGAGGCCAGGACATGAACGACTGGAAGCTGTGCTACGACGGTTTCGATCCCGCTCAGGAAGGCCTGCGCGAGGCGCTTTGCACACTCGGGAACGGCTATTTTGCCACGAGGGGAGCCGCCGAAGAAGCCGAAGCGGGCGAATTCCATTATCCGGGCACCTATCTCGCAGGCGGGTATAACCGCCTGACCACGGATCTCGCCGGCCGCTCGATCGAAAACGAGGACCTAGTCAATCTGCCAAACTGGCTACCGCTGACATTTCGCCCTGAAGGCGGCGACTGGCTGAACCTGCTTGCGACCGAGATCCTGTCCTATCGTCAGGAACTCGACATGCAGCATGGCCTGCTGCGGCGGATGATGCGGGTGAAGGACCGCGAGGGTCGGATAACCGCAATCAGCGCGACCCGCCTCGTTCACATGCAGGAGCACCATCTGGCAGCCATCGAATGGGAGATCCGGCCGGAAAACTGGTCCGGCAAGGCGACTATCCGCTCGGCTCTGGATGGCCGCGTGGTCAATTCCGGGGTGGAGCGCTATCGGCAGCTTGCCAGCAGGCACTTCGCCGTCCTGACGGCCGAGCAGGTCGGTGAAGAGAGCATCGCGCTTCTGGCGGAGACCAGCCAATCCCATCTGCGCATCGCGCAGGTGGCGCGCACCCGTGCGTTTGCCGGCCATCAGCCGGTGCGGCTCGAGCGGCAGCTGGTCGAGGAACAGGACTTTATCGCGCAGGATCTGGTGGTGGCATCGTCGGCCGACCAGCCACTGAGAGTCGAGAAAGTCGTGGCGATGTATTCCTCACGCGATCGTGCGATTTCCGATCCGCTGGGGGCCGCGTGCATCTGTATCGCCGGAGCGGGAGATTTCGCAGAGCTGCTCGACAGCCACAAGCGGGCCTGGTCGCAATTGTGGTGGCACGGCGATCTGGTGCTGGAGGCGCGGCACCGCACGCAGATGATCTTGCGGCTGCATATCTTCCACCTGCTCCAGACCGTCTCGCCGCATACGGGCGACCTCGACGTCGGGGTGCCCGCTCGCGGCCTGCACGGCGAAGCCTATCGCGGGCACATATTCTGGGACGAGCTGTTCATCTTCCCGTTTCTCAACCTCCGGCTGCCGCAGATCACGCGTGCGCTGCTGCTGTACCGCTATCGTCGCCTTCCCGAGGCGCGCCGGCTTGCGCGCGAGGCTGGCTTTCGCGGTGCGATGTATCCCTGGCAAAGCGGCAGCACTGGGCGCGAGGAGACCCAGGTGGTGCATCTCAACCCGAAATCGGGACGCTGGCTTCCAGACAATTCGCAGCTTCAGCGTCACGTCAGCGCAGCCATCGCCTACAATGTCTGGCGCTATTACGATGCGACGCGCGATGAGGAATTCCTGAATTTCCATGGGGCCGAAATGCTGTGCGAGATCGCGCGGTTCTGGGCCAGCATCGCGCGATGGAACCCGAAGCGCGAGCGGTACGATATTTGCGGCGTCATGGGGCCGGACGAGTTCCATGACTCCTATCCGGACGCCGAGCAGGCAGGTCTGGACAACAATGCCTACACCAATGTGATGGCCAGCTGGGTGCTGCAACGGGCGCTCACCGCGCTCGACCGGATCGAACCGGTGCGCCGCGGCCAGCTGTGCGAGACGCTGTCCCTTGACGACGCGGAACTCGAGGCTTGGGACGAGATCAGCCGCAAGCTGTTTGTGCCCTTTCACGACGGCATTCCGAGCCAGTTCGAAGGCTACGAGCATCTGGAGGAATTCGATTGGGAGGGCTATCGCGGGAAATACGGCGACATCCACAGGCTCGACCGGATTCTCGAGGCAGAAGGCGACAGCGTCAACCGCTACAAGGCCTCCAAACAGGCCGATGTCCTCATGCTGTTCTATCTCTTTTCGATTGAGGAACTGCAGGAGCAGCTCGAACGGCTCGGCTATTCGATCGATGACGATACGGTCTCCAGAACGATCGACTACTACCGGCAGCGGACGTCCGATGGTTCGACGCTGAGCCGGGTCGTTCATTCTTGGGTACTGGCGCACTCTGACCGCTCCCGGTCCTGGACGCTGCTCAGGGAAGCACTCGAAAGCGATGTCGCCGACACGCAAGGCGGCACCACCGCCGAAGGGATCCACCTCGGCGCAATGGCGGGCACCGTCGATTTGGTGCAGCGCGGTCAGACGGGGTTGGAAATCAGGGAGGCGTTCTTTCGCCTCGACCCGCACCTCCCGGAAGATATGCGGGGCCTCAGCTTGCGGCTGCGCTATCGGGGGCACTGGCTCGAACTCGAGTTCGGCTGCGACACGTTGACCGTGACCGCGCCGAACGGATGGTCCGGGCCCGAAAGCATCATGATCGGGAGCGATACGTTTCCGTTCGGCGCGGGCGCAAAGCTGGATCTGCAATGTCGCGGCGGCAGCTGGTCTAGCGTTGCATAGCGGCGGGAGCGATAACCGGCTTCGCCGCTCGCGGGTTTGCCCGCATTCAGCTCAGGGTCGCAACGGCATACAGCAGCAGGCCGGCGAGGCCGGCGTAAACAAGGCAGACCGGCAGCGTAAACTTCAGGATCGAACCCTCGCGTCCCACAAGGCCGACAGTGGCGGCCCCGGCAACGATATTGTGCGGAGCGATCACGTTGCCGATCGCGGCGCCGAAACCCTGCCCAGCCAGACCCAGTAGAGGTGACAGTGCAGTTGCCCCGGCGGCCGTCAGCTGGAAGTCGGCGAGCAGGATGTTGGAAGCCGTGGCCGAGCCGGTGACAAAGGATCCCAGTGCGCCGACCAGCGGCACTGCCAGCGGCCATTGCGAACCGAGCATTCCGGCCGCTCCTTCCGCCAGAGCGGCGATCATCACGCTGTGAACCATCACTCTAGCCAGCAACAAAACCGCAACCAGCGCCAGAGCCACCGACGGGAGGCGGGCCGCCGCGCTTGCGAGAGAGGGCACCATTTGTCCGGGCTCGCCGCGTCGGGCCATGGCAGCGCCCCCAAGGGCAAGCATCAGCATTGTTCCCGGGTGGTAGAGCGGGGCGACCGTGCTGCTGAATCGCCCGGCCATGCTCCATTCCAGCGTGAAGCCCTGCAGCGCCTGCGCAATCGGGGGAATGGTGCGGGTGGCCAGGATGATCGCGAGCACTAGCGCATACGGCAGGCCGGAACGAAGAACCGCCATGCCGTCGACAGACTTCGCTCCCGGCCCGGCAGGCCATCTCCACCGGGCAAAGCTAATGAATAGCAGACCGCCGATCAGCGCACCGCCCAGCGCCGGCAATTCCGGCCCGGCCAGCCATGCCAGGGCGAGCGCCGGGATCAGGAAGAGCAGCGCCGCGACCGGTGCCGCCCCCCATGCGGCGCCGGTGGGCGGGCGTGCCAGGCGAAATAAGAGGAATGTCAGTGTCCATCCCAGTGCGGCATGGAATAGCATGATCGTCGCCGAGAGTATCCGGGGCTCGCCCGGCAGAGCCTCAAGCAAGGGCACCATCGGGGTTCCGACCGCACCGAACGAGACGGCGGCCACGTGACCGATCAGGGCCAGCAGCAGCGACCGGTGCGGGGAAAAACCCAGCGATACCAGCATCGGTGCGACCAGCGCTATCGGGGTTCCGAAACCCGCCGCCCCTTCCAGCAGCAGGGCAAAGAACCATGCAAGCACCAGCGCCTGCACTTCGCGCCGGTCGGAGACCGATGCCAGCCAGTCCCCGATCTGCTGCGAGGCACCGGAGCGGGTCTGGAATTCATACAGGGCAAGTGCTGGAAACACGATCCACAGGATCGTTGCCGCGGTAAAGCCCGCCTCGAGCAGCGGTCCGAGAAGCGACGCCGGATCGGTCCCGTAATCGAACGCAATTATCGCCAGCGCGATAGCCGTCGCCGCTCCGGCCAAGCCCGCCTTCGCTGCCGTCCAGCCGAGCCCGATCATGCCTATCAGCAAGATCAAAATCGGCAGCAGGGCAAGCAGTTGCATCATGTCCTCATGCAAGCATTTCTACCGATACCGTGTGGTTGGGCCGGCCAGTGGCGGCGAACTGCGAGATGTTGCCGATCGTCGTCTCGGCGATCGCGGTCAGCGCTTCGATTGTCAGAAACGCCTGATGCCCCGTGATAAGCACGTTGGGGAAGGTGAGCAGGCGGGCAAAGACATCGTCCTGGATGATCGTGCCGGAAAGGTTCTCGAAGAACAGGTCGCTTTCTTCCTCATACACATCCAGCCCCACATGGCCGATCCTCCCGCTCTTGAGCCCCCGGATCAGGCTGCGCGCTTCGACTAGCGCGCCGCGGCCGGTATTGATGATCATCACCCCCGGCTTCATCGTGGCGATTGCCTCGGCATCCACCAGGTGATGCGTGTGCGGCGTCAGCGGGCAATGGAGCGACACGATGTCAGCCTGGGCAAACAGATCGGGCAGATCGACATATTCGGCGCCGGTCTCGACGAATGCGGGATCGTGCCGGGGATCGAAGCCCAGGACATGGCAGCCGAAGCCCCGCATGATGCGCGCCAGGCAGATGCCTATCTTGCCCGTGCCCACAATCCCGATGGTCCGGCCCTTGAGATCGAAGCCCACCAGCCCGTCGAGGGCGAAATTGCCTTCGCGCACCCGCGCATATGCCTTGTGGATCTTGCGGTTCAATGAGAGAATGAGAGCGATCGTATGTTCCGCGACAGCCTCGGGCGAGTAGGCCGGAACGCGCGCTATGGCGATGCCCATATCCCGCGCGGCAACGAGATCGACATTGTTGAAGCCAGCGCATCGCAAGGCCACCAAGCGAATCCCGCGATCCATGATATTGGTCAACACTTCGCGGTCGAGCGTATCGTTGACGAAAGCACAGATCGCATCGCAGTGTCCGCTCAGGGCCGCTGTCTCGGAACTTAGCCGCATCTCGAGAAACCGCAGCTCATGGGAGTTATCCTGCGCAGCGTTCGCCCGCTCAAGGAACGTCCGATCATATGCCTTGGTGCTGTATACTGCTACTTTCATGTCCGTACTCCACGTCTGGTCCCCGCTTTACGATCGGAGGCTTGTTCATCAATACGCGTGCGACTACAAAGCTCGAATTACAGAGATCAGGGCGCGCAGATCCCATTGCCAATGGCGGCATCAAGGGCAGCTATCCCGAAGTCACGCCTGATACCTGCCGGTCCGGTTTGTCCGACGTTGCAGGCAGATCGACCCTACTGATCCAATGTCCGCTTTCAGGCGATCGTCGGCAACGCTTCGATGACCGGCATGGGGCGCTTTGCTGCCGCCGGATCAAAGCTGAACGAACGGCAGCTATCAGGCTCCCGCGGCGGACCGCTCAACGTCCGTAATTGGGGCGCGAAGCGGACCGGCAGCTTTCACTAGGACCCCTGGTGCGGCTTCGGGCCGCACTCAGGCCGATAGACCGAAGCCGCCCTGGCGAGAAGCCGGCTCGGCGACGAAGGAATCCGCATCCAAGCCAGCTTCGCGCAGGAACGGCGCTTCCGACAGGCGGGCATAGAGATTGAGCATCCGCGTTTCGGCGCGCTTGATGAATGTCTCATAGGCCATTGGGATGATTTTCGTCCGGCCTTCCTCGCGGACGCCCTCGCGCGGGCTAAGTCGGGATCCGAGGACGAAGCAGGTGACGCGAGTGCCATCGTCGACCAGGCCTTGGGTCTGCAGTTCGACGACATACCTCCAGGCTTGGTTCTTCTGGTCCATGCCGATCGCGATGCCCGGCCGCTTGAGCTCGACGACGACCAGGTGAGCGACACCGATCACCTCATGCTGATCGTCAAAAGCCGGCCGCGCGAACAAACCGACACTACCATCGGGTAGGATGACGAAATCGGGACGATTGAGGCTGCCGGGGGCGGTGCCGCCGAGCAGTTTTCTGATGACTTCCGACATACCGCGATTGGAGGTGAACTCGATGCTCTCAAACTCGGGTCCGAAGACCCACAGGCTGCGTTCGATAAGCGGCTGCAGTTCACGAACCTCGTCGGCACGTTCGTCGCGAAGCTTGTCGTGCAGCTCAGCGATCAGCTTCAGTCGGCTTTGAATCTCATCGAGCGCCAGCTTGGCCGTTGTGACGCTCCAGTCCGCGAGAATGCCGTCGAGTTGGTCCAGCTCACCGGGCTGAAGCCCGTGCAGCCGCGCGAGCAGGCTGTATTGGGAGGACGACGCCTCCAGATTAACAAGAATGCCGGCGACCTGCTCGATCTGCTCCGCCGAGATTCCAGGGCAGGTGTCGATGACCTGATCGACGAAGCTCGTCCAGCGCTCGCGAGCGCTCGGCGCGATTTTGACAATGGTGGAGGCATAGCGATCGTGGACCGCCTCCTTTGCTTCTGATCGCCGCTCGAAGCTGAACGCGGTAATTTCCTCGCGGATCTTGTCTTGAACGGCGACTTGCGTCTTTTTCCACGTCTCATTGTCTGACTGAAACCCCGACCAATCCGGCAGAACCGCGTCGGTGTCGGCTAGGAAGTCGGCGAAGACGATGAAGGTGAAGCGCTTGGCTTCGCTCGTCCGGCCGTCGAGAACACGTTCGTAGTCGGTACCGCGCCAGCCGCAATCACCGACCAGCCGGTTGTTTACGTGCCAGGCGATGCCGTGCTGGCGGGTGGTCCGATCGGCCCGCTGGGAGTCGATCATGAGAATTCGTGCGCGGCCGATCTCGGGAATATCGACGATGCTCTCCCGCACGAAGTCCTGCGGGATGTCGTCGAAGGTGACGGCTTGACCGTCGACCGACACATTAAAGTTAGGGTCCGTCAGAAAGCGGGTTCCGAGCACTTCGCGAACGTCGGCAGCACTTAGGCGCAGGCGCGTCGGTTCGACAGCCTCGATCTCGACGCCATGCCCAGCGCTCTGCTCACGGTGGATGACTTTCCAGTCGAAGGGCCGCGGGCCTCCTCGGGAGACCCGGTAAGTAACTTTCTCGCCTCCGGCCTCGACGGTAATCTCATAGGGGTTCGAAAAAGCGAACCCGCCATGCCGACCACGGCCATTGCGTCCATAGATTCGACGCCGCGCCAACTCGGACTGGTCCGATGGCGGCGAGACATATTCGCCTTCGAGTTTCACACGGTTGTAGTCGAATACGCCCCAGCGCTGCTCGAACTGCTCGGCCGTCATGCCGCGCCCATTATCCTTGATCGAGAATTTGCGGGAGCCGTCGTTTGTGGGCCAGACGATATCGACCTTCGTCGCATAGGCGTCCCAAGCGTTGGCTACCAGCTCGACCAGGGCAACTGAAAGATCGGAAATGATCGGACCGGCATGGCGATCGAGGAATCGCTGGTCGAACGCCAGCAGCGGTTGTTCAGAACCCATAACCAATCCCCCAAAGGCCTCTTAGCGGGGCATCCCTCCCCGGCACGGCACTCACCACAACCTAGAACCCGTCCTTTGGCTTCTGTCTATATCCTTTCAACCACCTATCTACGGTACAGTAAGGTGGCCACTTTGAGGATACGCCACCGGCGCGCTGAACGGCAAAGATTGGCGCGCGAAGCTGCCATCGGTGTCAGTCTGAACCAATGGCAGCTTCTGAGGAAAAATCGCGATCTCTCGAATGATCGAGATGAGGGCGCAAAGCAGCCGCTCAGGCTCATGAGCACAATCGGCATTGCAGTCGTGCTTCCCAAGGGCGAGATTTTGCACCAAGCCGACTAGCGTTTGCTAGCGATCGCTCGGTGCTCTCTGACTGCAATATTTGTAAGAGGAGTTTCGAAAGGGCGCGGAATCGCGCGGCCTACACCGGTAGTGGGCACCAAGTGTGCCGTTGAAGTCTCAATTAAGGACTGTCTGGTGCGGTCGAGAAGACTCGAACTTCCACGGCCTTTCGGCCACAACGACCTCAACGTTGCGCGTCTACCAGTTCCGCCACGACCGCACTAAAGTCTGAAAAGCGGCCAAGGCGCGCTTCACGGGGTAGGCGGGCGCCATTAGCAAAGCGCCTTGCAGGCTGCAAGCGCCATGTTGGCACACGAGGTCGTTTCTGACAGGTTCGCCATTAACCTTTGGCAAGGGAGGTGTCCTCATCCGGGACTGGATTAAGGATCCGCTAGTAAGAATGGTAAAGATTTTCGAAAGATCACGGCATGCTTGCCGCCGCTCTTGTTCTGACCGCCTGCTGTGCAGGGTCCGGTGCGGCCACGCCGGAGGCACCGCGTGCGCCCGTCGCCATGACCTCCAAGGCCAGCGTTCGGGTGGTACGCGCCGAGAAGATCGAGTTTGAAAAAGCTGAACCTGCCGAGCAGCAAGCGAGGCGGCGAACAGTGGTACGGGACGGTCGGCGACTGATCGAATTTGTCTAGCGCCCGTCGCCTGTAACCAGCAGATCGAAGCCCGTCAGTCCGGTTTCCAGCCAATCTCGGCGAATTTGGCGGAGCGCGGGACGTCGGTGACGGCCTCGTTGATCGTGACCGATTCTCCCGGCGCCAGGCTTCTCTGCGGCGGGGCGACTTCCCAGCTATAGACGATCCGGTCGCGGGCATCGCGCAGCACGATCAGGATGGAGGGCACTGCGCGCGTTTCCCGCCCGACATTGGTGACCGACCCGCTGGCGCCGAAGAACTCGGTACCGTTCGGCAGTTCGCGCCGGTCCTGCTGGTCTGCCGGAAATTCCAGAACGAGGTCCGGCTGTTCGACGGCGAAAGTCGGACGGCTGACCGGCATCCAGTCGGGCAGGCCCCAATAGCTGACCGCAGCCACCGCGCCCAGCGCCAGCACGGCGAATATCGCCGCAGCCGCCGTCCAGACTTTCAGCGGATTGCGGCGGGGGCGAAATGGCGGACGGGAGTCGAATTGCGAGAAATCGTCGTCCAGCTCGTCGCGCGGCGCAAAGCCGGTCGGCAAGCGCGATCCGCGGTCCACCGTCGGCGGCACGGGTTCAGGTTCCCCATCCTCAGCGCTTACGTGCTCGGCCGTGCTTTCAGTGATGTCAGCGTCTGCGGCACGCTTTTCGGCTGCTGCTGTGGGCGCGCCCTCGCTTTTAGCGCGAACGCTGATAGCAGGGGCGGAGCTAGCCGTTTCCGCCGGTACCATGGCGCCGGTTGCTTCGGCAGGTTCTGCCCGCTCCGACAGGCCGTGCCCTTCCTGGAACCAGCTGTGTCGGCATTTCGCGCAGCGCACGGTCCGGCCTTCCACGCCTACGGCGCTGTCAGGGACAACATAGCGCGTGGAGCAGGCGGGGCATGCGATGATCATGGTGACCGATGCCTTTACGACGCTATGGCGCGCATTGCCAAGTGTCTGGCCGTGGAACACTGCTCAAGATGCCTTTTTTCCACATCGAAGCGCGGCTATAGCCGCCCGCAGATGCCAAATGCGCGCCCAACCCTCGCCTTCAGTGGCAAAATGTCACGAGGACGCGCGGCATGAGCTCGGCGCCGGGCGACATCGTGCGGTTCGACAATGTCGGCCTGCGTTACGGCACCGACCGCGAAGTGCTGTCGGACGTGTCCTTCACGCTGTACCCCGGCAGTTTCTATTTTCTGACTGGTGCCAGCGGCGCTGGGAAAACCTCGCTGCTCAAGCTGCTCTACCTCGCCCAGCGGCCTTCACGCGGCGTCGTCTCAATGTTCGGGACGGATACGGTTACCCTGCCGCGTTCGCGCCTGCCGGGATTTCGGCGGCGGATCGGCGTTGTGTTCCAGGATTTCCGGCTGGTCCCGCATCTGTCTGCCTATGACAATGTGGCGCTTCCCTTGCGCGTTTCCGGGGTGCGCGAGGATGATCTGCACATGCCCGTATCCGACATGCTGGACTGGGTGGGCCTGAGCGAGCGAGCGCAGGCGCGGCCCGCTTCCCTTTCGGGCGGCGAGCAGCAGCGCGTCGCCATCGCGCGTGCCGTCATCGGCCGGCCCGAATTGCTGGTGGCCGACGAACCGACGGGCAATGTCGATCCTGAGATGGCCTTGAAACTGCTGCGCCTTTTCGATAGCCTGAACCGGCTCGGCACCACGGTCGTCGTGGCGACGCATGATGTGCATCTGCTGCGAAAGGTGCCGGAATCCCTCATCATGCGGCTGGACAAGGGGCGCTTGTCGGACCCGACCGGCGCGTTACGCTATCCGCCGCGCCGTGAGCCGGTTCCCGGCAGTCAGGCCGTGCCATGAGAAAGCCCCCGCTGCCTGCAAAGGGCGCTGTCACCGGCAACAAGCGATTTCGTGGAACACGCGCGGCGCAGCTCGTGCCCGATGCCCGGCTCGCCGGTCCGATGCCGTGGGTGATCGCCATCATGATCGCGCTGACGGTGATCGCGGCTGCGGGCGGTCTTGCCCTGTCCAATCTGGTCAGCGATGCCCGCGCCGATCTGGCCGGCGGCGTGACGGTTCAGATCGTCGAGGCTTCGGCTCCGGAACGGGATGCGCAGGTGCGCCGGGCGGCTCGCGTGCTGGAACAGGACTCGGCGGTGAGGGCCGTGAGGATCGTGCCCGAGGCGGAACTGGAAGCGTTGCTCGAACCGTGGCTCGGGGCGGGGGTGCAGAACGAGGCGGTGCCGATGCCTGCCCTTATCGACCTGCGCCTGCGTGGATCGGCTGATGCGGCAACGCTGCAACGGCTGCGCGGCAAGCTGCGCGAGGTGGCGCCGGCGGCCCGGCTGGATGCGCAATCGGCCTGGCTCGGACCGGTCTTCTCCGCCATTACGTCGCTGCTGTGGCTGGCGGCTGCCCTGGTCGTGCTGCTGGCCGTGACCAGTGCGGCGGCGGTTTGGCTCGCAGCCCGCAGCGCTCTTGGCGGCAACCGCCCGACGATCGAGATCGTGCATCTGCTGGGCGGAACCGATAGCCAGATCGCCCGCATCTTTCAGCGCAGCGTCGCGTTCGACGCAATGCTCGGCGGGGCTGTCGGGCTGCTCCTCGGGCTGGCCGCCATTCTCCTGCTGGGTCAGCAATTCGCGCGTGTGGACTCCGGGATGGTCGCGGGCGGCGGACTGCACTGGCAGGACTGGCTGCTGCTGGCGGCTGTGCCCCTGTGCGGGGTCGGCATCGCGGTACTGACCGCGCGGCTGACGATCCTTGCTGCCCTGAGGCGGATGCTGTGAGGCTGATGCATTGATCCGGCGTTTCTGTTCCTTCGTCCTCGTGATCTGGGCACTCGGCTTTCTGTGGTTCGCGGCCGCATTGCCGCAGCCGCTGGAAGGCACCCGCACCGACGCCGTGATCGTCCCGACGGGCGGGGGCGGGGGCCGCATCGATCGCGGCCTGCAGGTGCTGCGCGCGGGACTGGCGGACGAGATGCTGGTGACGGGCGTCGACCGCGACGTCAAACCGGCCGAATTCGCATCCAGCTTCAACGTGTCCGAAGAACTGATGGAGTGCTGCATCACGCTCGGCTATTTCGCGGTGGACACCAGGGGCAATGCGGCGGAAACGGCGAAGTGGCTCGCGATGCGTAACGTGCAGGATCTGCGCCTCGTCACCACGGACTGGCACATGCGCCGGGCTGCGAACGAATTGGTGCGGCGAATACCGGCGGACATCACCTTGCTGCGCGATGCCGTCAGGTCGGAGCCGACGCTCTACACCTTGTTCCTCGAATATCATAAATTGCTGGCCAGCCAGATCGCTGCGATGATCCGGGACGCATGATGGCCATTCTGCGCAGCCTCCTTTTCTACCCGATTTTCTACCTCGGGTCGGTCCTTTTCGTCCTGTTCACGGCGGCAATGATCCCGTTCGGACCGAGGGCGATCCGTGCCGGCGTGCATGGGTGGACCGGCTGGCACCGGTTTTGCGCGCGCTTTCTGCTCGGCATCCGCGTGCGTGTGGAGGGGCGGGCCAGCAGCGATCCGGCCCTTTATGTAATGAAGCACGAAAGCTTCTTCGAGGCGATCGATGCACCGACTCTGTTCAGTCTGCCTGCGCCATTCGCCAAGGCGGAACTGTTCAGCATTCCCGGCTGGGGCAAGGCGGCGCTGGCCTATGGACTCGTTCCTGTCGAGCGCGAGGCGGGGGCCAAGGCGCTGCGCACCATGATCCGCGAGGCACAGGCGCGGATCGTCGACGGGCGGCCACTGGTCCTGTTTCCCGAAGGTACGCGAACGCCGCATGGGCAGCGCGGCCCGCTGCAGTCCGGCTTTGCGGGTCTCTACAAATTGCTCGCCCTGCCGGTCATCCCGGTGGCGGTGAACAGCGGGCCGCTATACCATCGGCGTTGGAAACGCAGCGGAACGATCACCTACCGCTTTTGCGAACCCATCCCGCCCGGCCTTCCGCGCCGCGAGGTCGAGGCCCGAGTACAGGACGCGATCAACGCCCTCAACCCGGCAGGCTCGTCCGCAGACTAGCCGGCAGACTGCGCCAATCGCGCCAGTTCGTCGGCGATCTCCTCCATCTGCTCCTGCTCTCCGATAGTGATGCGCAGGCCCTGCGGCAATCCCTGTCCGGGCAGCCAGCGGGTGGCATAGCCGATCTTCGCCAGTCCCTCTTGCGCGGCCTCTGCTGTCAGCGCACCGTCGAACAGGATGAGCAGGAAATTTGCCTTGCTGGTCAGGGGACGGAGTCCGTAATTGCCGAGCGCTTCGATGCGGGCGGCGAAACGCGCCAGCTCGCGGGCATTATGCTCGCGCGAGTTCTGCACGAAGTCTCGGTCACCGATGGCCGCGATTGCTGCCGCCTGGCCGGTGGCAGTCACATTGAACGGTCCGCGAATACGGTTGAGCGTGTCGATCAGCCCCGGCGCTCCGGTGGCCCAGCCGATCCGTTCGCCCGCCAGACCGTGGATCTTGGAAAAAGTGCGCGTGACCAGCACGTTGTCATGCACCGCTGCCAGCGCCATTCCCCCGTCATCATCGTCGAGATATTCGGCATAGGCCTGGTCATCCACCAGAACCACGTCGCGCGGCAGGGCGGCATGCAGCCGCTCCAACTCGGCCCGCGGCATATAGCTACCGGTCGGGTTGTTGGGATTGGCGAGGAAGACTACTCGGGTGCGGTCCGTCAGCGAAGCAATCAGCGCATCGACATCGGCGGCGTAGTCGCAGTCTTCCGCCTCGACCGGAGTAGCCCCGCAGCGCCGCGCCGCAATGTCGTAGACGGCGAAACTGTAGCGGGCGAACAGCACCTCGTCACCCGGCCCTGCGTAGCCCTGCGCCACCAGGTTGAGCAATTCGTCCGACCCCGTGCCGCAGACGATACGGTCGGCGTCGATGCCGTGGCAGGCACCGATCGCCTCGCGCAAAGCCGTCGCACCCGGGTCGGGATATAATTCCGTGCGCCTCGGCTGGGCCAGCGCCTCGCGCGCCGCCGCACCGGTGCCGAGCGGGTTTTCATTGGCCGACAGCTTGATCAATTCGCGCCCGTCGGCTGCTTTCGACTTGCCGGGAACATAGGCATGGATCGCCTGGATCCAGGGTTTGGCTACAGGGCCGGTTCGTGTGGTGGTGGTCATGGCTCATGCGGATAGCGTCGGCGCAGCGGAATTGACAGCCCGCACGCTCTGCCCCAATCGCTGCGCGGTCATGGGCTCCGAAACACCTCCCGATCTCGCCGCACGAGAAGACGGTGCAGCACCTGCGGCTCCTCGTTCGCTCGGCCTGTCACGCCCCTTGCCGCTGGACAGCGGGCAGAGCCTCGAGAGAGTGACGATGGCGTATGAAACCTACGGCAATCTTTCGACCGCGCGCGACAATGCGGTCCTGATCTGCCACGCACTGACCGGCGATCAATATGTCGCCAGCACGCACCCGCGCACCGGAAAGCCGGGCTGGTGGGCGCGCATGGTCGGACCGGGGCTGCCCATCGACACCGACAAATTCCACGTCATCTGCGCCAATGTCATCGGCAGCTGCCTTGGCTCCACCGGCCCGGCCAGCCTTGCCGAGGATGGCGAGCCCTACGCCATGCGCTTTCCTGTCATCACCATCCGCGACATGGTCCGCGCGCTGGTCGGCATGCTGGACGAAATGGGCATAGAACGGCTTTACAGCGTCGTCGGCGGATCGATGGGAGGGATGCAGGCGCTGAGCATGGCGGCGAACTTCCCGGGCCGTGCCGGTCGCGTGCTGGCCATTGCGACCACCAGCCGCCATTCGGCTCAGAACATCGCCTTTCACGAGCTTGGCCGGCAGGCGATCATGGCCGACCCGGATTGGCAGCAGGGTGCCTATTACGGCACCGGCCGCGCACCCGGTGCCGGCCTGTCCGTCGCCCGCATGGCCGCGCATATCACCTACCTTTCCGAAGACGGCCTCACCCGTAAATTCGGCCGCCGCCTGCAGGACCGCGACGCAGTGGGCTTCGGTTTCGACGCGGATTTCCAGGTCGAAAGCTATCTGCGTTACCAGGGCAGCGGCTTCACCCGCCGCTTCGATGCCAATTCCTACCTCTATATTACGCGTGCGATGGACTATTTCGACCTCGCGGAAGAACATGGCGGCCAGCTTGCCCGCGCTTTCGCGGGTCACAGGCGAGGGACGGAGGCCCGCTTCTGCCTCGTCAGTTTCGATACCGACTGGCTGTATCCGACGGCAGAGTCGCGCCACGTGGTCCACGCGCTGAATGCGGCAGGGGCGCCGGTCAGCTTTGTCGAACTGTCCGCGCCCTACGGGCACGACAGCTTCCTGCTTGATGTGCCCGCGCTCGACCGCGTGGTCGCGGGGTTCCTGCATGGTTGAGGGGGTGGAGGCGCTCCGGCCCGATCTGGCGGTGATCTTCCGCTCGGTCGAGGCAGGCAGCAGGGCGCTGGATGTCGGTTGCGGCGACGGGGCCCTGATGGCGGCGCTGCGCGATCACAAGCAGGTGGATGCGCGCGGGATCGAGATCGACGGCGCGATGGTCGAACGCTGCGTCGCGCGCGGCCTGTCGGTGGTGCAGGGCGATGCCGATCGCGACCTCGCCTGCTACCCCGATGGCGCCTTCGACTACGCCATCCTCAGCCAGACCCTGCAGACGGCGGAACGGCCCGACCGGATGCTGAAGGAACTGCTTCGCGTGGGCCGCCGCGCCTTCGTCTCCTTCCCCAATTTCGCTTATTGGCGGATGCGCTGGGCCCTGGTGCGGCGGGGCCGGATGCCGGTCACGCGGCATCTGCCGGTCAGCTGGTACGAAACGCAGAACATCCATCACGTGACGGTCAGAGATTTCGAGGCACTGGCGCATGATCTCGGCATAGGCATCGAGCGTTGCTGGTTCTTCACCGGGACCCGCGAATGCGGGCGCGGCGCCGCGAACTGGCGTGCCGAACATGCTCTGTTTGAGCTGGCGCGGGCTGACTGAGGCTGACGTATCAGTGCACGGCGGCGAAATATTCGGCGATCAGATGGCCGGGCGCTTTCACACTAACATTTGAATCGATTGGAAAAGATCGGGAGCTTTACAAGCAGAGTAACGTTGCAGGGGCATCAATCGGGAAAGCTGATCGCAGGAGACGGGAATGGCAGGGGAAATCGACGGCAGCGGCCTGTCTTCATTCCTGAAGAAATTGCTTACCATTCTCCTTGTCGTCGTTCTGGCCTGGTTGGCCTGGAAGCTGCAATTCGTCCTTTTGCTGGTATTCGGCGCGGTCCTGCTGGCCATCATCATCAAGGTGGGCGCCGACGGCCTGCATAACCGGCTGAAGATGCCCGGGAAAATGGCCTTCATCGTCACGGTGCTGGTCATTTTCGGCATACCGGTTTTCGCCCTGTGGTCGTTCGGCGCGGAAATTGTCAGGCAGGCCGACCAGATCGCGCAGGCCGTGCCCGAGGCGATCGCACAAATGCGGCAGATGCCGGTGAGTGCCGGCATCGGCGACTGGACAGAGAACAATTTGAGCGATGCCGTTTCCGGGTCGGAGGTCTATGCCAGCATCAGCGGCCTGTTGCTGACGGCTGCCGATGCGCTGACCAATCTCGTGATCGTGATCGTCGGCGGCATCTATCTGGCGGCAAGCCCGGCGCTCTACAAGCGCGGTTTCCTGAAGCTGGTGCCGCCCAGGTCGCGAAGCATGGCAGATACGGTGCTGTGCGAGATGGGAACGGCCCTCGGTCTCTGGCTGAAGGGGCGCCTTCTGGCGATGCTGCTGGTGGGCGTGCTGACCGGTCTGGGCCTCTGGCTGATCGGCGTACCCTCCTATCTTGCGCTGGGCCTGCTTGCCGGACTGCTGGAGTTCGTACCTTTCATCGGGCCGATCATCGCGGCAATCCCCGCGATCCTGCTCGCCTTCCTCGGCGGACCGACCGATGCCCTGCTCGTCGCCGGACTTTTCCTGGTGATCCAGCAACTGGAGGGGAACGTCATCACGCCAATTATCCAGCACCACGCGGTGGATCTGCCGCCAGCGCTGCTCATCTTCGCGGTTCTGGGCTTCGGCGCCTTGTTCGGCATCGTCGGCGTCATCCTCGCCGCGCCGCTGACCGTCGTCCTCTTCATCATGGTCAAGCGTCTGTATGTCCGCGAATATCTGCACACCGCCACCGTCATACCGGGTACGGGGCATGACGATGACGGTGCCGAAACGCGAGAAATGCGGGTCTGACGATTGGTGCGGCGAAATCCGCTGGCGGGGCGTTCAGCCCGTCAGCCGTTCGGCATGCCAGCGGATATGGTCCGCCATGAAGGTCGAGATGAAGAAATAGGAATGGTCGTAGCCTTCCTGCATGCGGATGGTCGCGTCCATACCGGCCTTCTTCGCCGCCAGCGCCAGCAATCCGGTCTTCAACTCTTCCTTGAGGAAATCGTCGGCCGTGCCCTGGTCCACCAGAATGTGGTCGTGCCGCGCTCCGCCATCGATCAGCGACACGGCGTCATATTGTTGCCAGCCGCTGCGATCCTCGCCCAGATAGCGGGAGAAAGCCTTCTCGCCCCAGGGCGCCTGCGTCGGCGCGACGATGGGTGAGAACGCGCTGATGGAACGGTACCGCTCCGCATTGCGCAAGCCGATGGTCAGCGCGCCGTGTCCGCCCATGGAGTGGCCCATGATCGACTGCCGCGCCATGTCGGCGGGAAATGCGCTTGCGGTCACTTCCGGCAATTCATCCTCGATATAGGACCGCATTCGGTAGTTGGTCGTATAAGGTTCGCGCGTCGCGTCGACATAGAACCCCGCGCCTTTGCCGAAATCATACTCGTCTTCCGCATCGGGCACGTCCGGCCCGCGCGGCGAGGTGTCGGGCGCGACGAAGATGATGCCCGCTTCGGCGCAGGCGGCGCGATATTCGCCCTTCTCCGTCACATTGGCATGGGTGCAGGTGAGGCCGGACAGATAATACAGCACCGGCAGTTTCGCGCCTGTGTCATGCGGCGGAACGAAGACGGAAAAGGTCATCTCCGTTCCCGTCTCGCGGGAGGCATGGCTGCACACATATTGCGTGCCGCCATGCGCCCGGTTCTGCGAATCAAAGCTGATGCTGGCAGAATGCATGCCTGTCAGCCCGGCCGGTGCATCGCGCAGACCTTGTTACCGGCGGGATCGCGCAGATAGGCGAGATACAGCTTCATGCCCGCACCTTCGCGAATGCCCGGCGGATCTTCGATGGCCGTGCCGCCGTTTTCGAGGCCAGCCTTGTGCCACGCATCGGCCTGTTCGGACGTCTTGGCGGAAAAGCCGATGGTCGAACCATTGCCGCAGCTTGCGGGTTCGCCGTTGATCGGCTTGGTCAGCAGGAAGATGCCGCCTTCGTGGATGTAAATTACGCGGCCCTTGGGATCGACGCTGCCCTGCGGCCCGCCCAATGCGGCGAAAGTGGCGTCGTAGAACTTCTTCGAGGCGTCGATATCGTCGGCCCCCAGCATGACATGGCTGAACATTCGTCTCTCCTTGGTTGTTGTCGTGTTTTCGCGGTTGCGATCAGCTCTGGTGGACGCTCTTCAGCACCATGCAGGCGAGAACGCCTTCCGCACCGTCTTCGCTGCCGTGGCCCGACCATTTCACGCCGCCGAACGGAGCGTCCACGGCGCTGACATTGGCACCGTTGATCGCGACCATGCCGGCTTCCAGCTCGTCCGCCAGCCGCCGTTGGCGCGCGGCGTCCTTGGTCCAGGCATAGGCGGCAAGGCCATAGGGCAGGCGATTCGCTTCGGCGATCATCTCCGCCTCACCGGCATAGGAATTGATCAGCGCGACGGGGCCGAAAGGCTCCTCGTTCATGATCTCGGCATCCTGCGGCACGTCGGCGAGCACCGTGGGCGCATAGAAGAAGCCCTGATTGCCGATGCGCTCGCCGCCGGTCAGCAGCTTCGCGCCCTTGTCTACCGCGTCGGCGACCATCTGTTCGATCGTGTCGGGGCGGCGGGCATTGGCCATCGGGCCCATGCGCGTGTCCTTGTCCGTGCCATTGCCGACAGCGATCTTCTTCGCCCGTTCGACGAAGCCGTCGCGGAAATTGTCATAGATGCCCTGCTCCACGATGAAGCGGGTGGGGCTGACGCAGACCTGCCCGGCATTGCGGAACTTGGCGGCGACCATCGTGTCCAGCACGATGTCGACATCGCTGTCTTCGAACACCAGCACCGGCCCGTGGCCGCCCAGTTCCATGGTCGTGCGCTTCATGCCCTCGGCGGCAAGCTTCATCAGGTGCTTGCCGACCGCGGTTGATCCGGTGAAGCTGAGCTTGCGGATGATCGGGCTGCCGAGCAGGTGGCGGCTCACTTCGTCGGGCACGCCGAAGACGATCTGGCAGACCTCGGGCGGCAGGCCCGCATCCAGCAGGCATTGCACCAACATGATGCCCGAAGCGGGCGTTTCCTCGGCCGGTTTGACGATGACGGAACAGCCCGCCGCGATCGGCCCGCCGACCTTGCGGGCGACGTTGATGATGGGGAAGTTCCAGGGCGCGAAGGCGGCGATGGGGCCGACCGGTTCATAGCGCACTTCGGCATGGCTGCCGGCGGGGCGGACCAGCGTACGGCCATAGATGCGCTTGCATTCACCGGCGTAGAATTCGAGCAGCATGGCGGAATAGATCGCCTCACCCTTGGCCTCGCCCAGCGGCTTGCCCTGTTCTGCCGTGAGCACTGCCGCCATGTCGCCCGCACGTTCGCGGATCAGGCCCGCGGCCCTGGTCAGGACAGCGGCGCGCTTTTCAGGGGCCTCGGCCCGCCAGATGCGGAACCCTTCGTCCGCCTTGGCCAGCGCCTTGTCGAGATCGTCCGCACTGGCGAGAGGAAGCTGGCCGATATCCTCGCCCGTGGCGGGATTGACGACTGTATGCGTCCGGCGGTCGCCAACAGCGACTTTTTCGCCGCCGATGATCATGTGAAGGTCGGGATAGGTCATGCATCGCCCCATTTCTTGCGTTGGATCCGTTTGCCATGCGATGCCGGTATTCGCATCGTCATTCAAGCGCCGCGAGCATGAGCCGTGGCATGCTTGGGTTCAGCTTGGGCGAATTAGAAGGCAGACATGAGAAAACCGGCAAACCGCATCACCCTCGCTCTCGCTTGCGCCCTTGCGCTGGCGGGAACGACTTCTGCCTCGGCACAGACAGGAGCGCCTGCGGCAGAAGCAGCGCCGGGTGCGCTGACGCTCGAGCATCGCACGGCCCTGCGCTGCGCTGCCGCGTTCGCGATCACCGCCAATCTGCAGCAGCAGGGGGAAGCGACGGGCGACTACCCGCCGCTGGCTGAGCGGGGCCGCGAATTCTTCGTGCGCAGCGCCGCGCGGGTGATGGACGACACCGGGCTGGATCGTGCCGGAGTCGCCTCAGTCCTCGCCGCCGAGGCACAGGAACTGGCGGAGCCAGATTTGCGGGCGGAGATCATGCCTTCGTGCCTGCTGCTTCTGGATGCGTCCGGAATCTGAACCCACCATTCACATGAAGGTCAGGGGCAAGCGCGATAATACGCGCCAGCTACCCGACAAACGGGAAAGGATCATCATGCGCAAATTCCTGATTGCCGCCGCCTGCATTTCCGCGCCCCTCGGCGCCTCTGCCGCTCATGCGCAGATCGCCGATGCGCCTGTGATCGTGCTTCCGGATACCGGCGCTGCTGACCTCGATGCGATGGCCAGGAGCGGCGAACTGGCCGAGAGACTGAACGATCCCGCCTTGCAGCAGACCCTGTCGAGCAGCGTCGCCGTGCTCGGCGAAGTATTGCTAGACCTGCCGCTGGCACCCTTGGCCGATGCCGCCGCAAGGATGGCGGGTGAAGATGCCGCCGCGATCGATCCCGACATGACGCTGCGAAACTTGGCAGGCCCTGATGCCGACAGGGTGCCCGCGGAACTCGCCGCAAATCTGCCGCGCATGATGGGCGCAGTCGCCGGGGCGCTGGAGGGCGCGCAGGAGATTACCCCGCTGCTTCGCGATCTGGCCCGCCAAATTGGCGAAGCTGCGAAAGGCGTCGCGCCGCAGGATTGACCCTCGCCAGAACGGCGAAGCGCATTTCGCTAATCCGGGCAGCGGCTTGTGGACGGCGCGGGCCATTTGCGGCATGACATGGCCGCATGTGGCGCCTTCATCAATTTCCGCTCTGCCCGTTCAGCCGCAAGGTCCGCCTGCTGATGAGCGAGAAGGGCATCGGCTATGAATTGTGGCGCGAAAATCCATGGGATGGCAGCGAGGCGTTCAGCGATCTGAACCCTGCCGGGCGCACACCGGCGCTGCACGATCCGGAAAAAGGGCTGATCCTGTGCGACAGCCGCGCAATCTGCGAATATTTCGAAGAGACGGTCGACAAGGCGCCGATGATCAACGGCACCGCCGCCACCCGCGCGGAAATCCGGCGGCTGGTCGCCTTGTTCGACGAAAACTTCTTCGGCGATGTCACTGCGCCGCTGCTGTACGAACGCATGAAGAAGCGCCTCGTCCTGCGCCAGCCGCCCGATTCGCGTATCTTGCGCGAAGCCATGAAGCTGGCGCATGACCACCTCTATTATATCGATTACCTCATCGACAATCGCCCCTGGCTCGCCGGGTCGCAGATGAGCCTCGCCGATCTTGCCGCCGCGGCGCAGATCTCTGTCGCCGATTATCTCGGCGGCATCGACTGGCAGGGGCACGAACAGACGCGTGGCTGGTATTCGGTGTTCAAGAGCCGGCCCAGCTTCCGCCCGCTGCTGTCCGAACGCATGGAAGTGATCCAGCCGCCGCGCCATTATGCCGATGTGAACGCCTGACATCGCGCACCGACGGTGCGCGTTTGAAAAATGGCGGGCCGCGTCCCATATCTCCTGCTGAAACAGGAGATTTTCATGACGAACAAGGTCGAACTCAGTGAAGCCGAATGGCGCCGTAAGCTGACGCCCGAACAATATCACGTCCTGCGCGAAGCGGGCACGGAACGGGCCTTCACCGGCAAATATGACAAGAACAAGCAGGCTGGCGAATATCACTGCGCCGCTTGCGGCCAGGCCGTGTTCGAAAGCGGCGACAAATATGACAGCGGATCGGGCTGGCCCAGCTTCAGCGCCCCGGCTTCCGGCGAAGCGGTCGAGGAAAAAAGCGACGTCTCGCACGGCATGACCCGCACCGAAGTGCTCTGTTCGGCCTGCGAAAGCCACCTCGGCCATGTGTTCCCCGATGGCCCCGGCCCCAACGGCCTACGCTATTGCATCAACAGCGCCGCGCTGGAATTCGAACCGGAAGATTGATTGCACGCAGTCCTGCCGGCCCTTTTCCGTTCACGCAGCGTTAGAAGTCGCCTATGCATGCCCGCTGGCGGGTTTTGGACGGGCAGGCGAACCCGGCTGAACGTAAGAAGGCCTGCGGGAAGGGTGATGTATTTCAATGGCGAAACGGGGTAGCCGGCGGCGCTCTCGCCAGCGCGACGGTGACATGGACGACAACGCGCCGAGGCGTGGCTTCTTCGTGCGGCTGATCCGCGGCCTGTTCTTCTGGGGCGCCGGGCTGGCCCTGCTCGGCGTCTTGTTCATCGCGCTTGCGGTCGCCTACACGGCGCAGAACCTGCCAGGCTATTCGCAATTGCAGGCCACGCAGAATGCGCAGACGATCATCGTGCGTGCGCGCGACGGGACGGAGATCGTCGAACTCGGCCCCAGCTACGGCGAATGGCTCGACCGCCGCGAGATCCCGCAAGTCATGAAAGACGCGATGATTTCGGTGGAAGACCGCCGGTTCTATTCGCATTTCGGCGTGGACCCCATCGGGCTTGTTCGAGCGGTGTACAGCGCAGCTGTCGACGATCGCCGCGTGTCGGCCACCAGTACCATCACGCAGCAGCTGGCGCGCAACATCTTCCTCAATTCCAATCGCAGCTTCGACCGCAAGATCCGCGAGGCCGTGCTGGCGGTCGCGCTGGAGACGAAGTTCTCCAAGGACGAGATCCTCGAACTCTACCTCAACAAGGTCTATTTCGGCGGCGGCGCATACGGAGTGGATTCGGCCAGCCGCCGCTTCTTCAGCCATCCCGCGACCGAGCTTTCGACGGCCGAGGCGGCCATCATTGCCGGTCTGGTCAAGGCGCCCAGCCGCTATTCCCCGACCGCCGATGTCGACGCCGCCGTGGGCCGTGCGAATGTCGTGCTGCGCCTGATGCGCGAACAGGGCCGTATCTCCAGCAGCGAGGCCTCGGTCGATCCTTCCACGGTGAAGCTGAAGGAAGAGCGTAGCCAGAATTCCGCGCGGTACTTCACCGATTGGGTACTGCCGCAGCTGGACATATTGCTTCCCGAAACTTTTGCCCCGATCGAAGTCTGGACGACCCTGGATGTCGGCATGCAGCGCGCAGCGGCGGCGGCGATCACCGCCAATACACCGCCGGGTACGCAGGGCGCGCTGGTCAGCATGGACGACGACGGCGCGGTGCTCGCCCTCGTCGGCGGCACGGATTACGTCTCCAGCAATTACAACCGCGCCACCAGCGCGCTTCGCCAGCCAGGTTCGGCGTGGAAACTGTTCGTCTATCTCGCCGCGCTGGAAGCGGGCTACACGCCCGAAGACCGCGTGGTGGACGCGCCGGTCACGATCGAAGGGTGGAGCCCGCGCAATTCAGGCGGTGGTTATGCGGGCGAAATCGACGTGCGCACGGCTTTCGCCTATTCCAAGAACACGGTTGCCGCGCAGCTCGGGAACGAGGTCGGTTTCGGCACGGTGGCATCGATGGCGCGCCGCTTCGGCATCACCACGCCCATCGCCACGAACCCGGCGATGGTGCTCGGCAGTTCGGAGGTGCGCCTGCTCGATATGACGCGCGCCTTCGCCTCGGTTTCGGCGGGCGGCACTTCGGTCGAACCCTATGGCATCCTGAAGGTCACTACCGACGACGGTGAGGTGCTTTACGCTCACGAGGAAAACGACGCCGTCCAGCTGGTGCCGGCCTATGTCGCTGCCGCCATCACGGACTTGCTGCAGACGACGGTGAACACCGGCACGGGCCGCGCGGCGCAGATCGGCCGCCCCGTAGCGGGCAAGACCGGCACGACCACGGCCAACAAGGATGGCTGGTTCCTCGGCTTCTCAAGCGGCATCGCTACCGGTGTCTGGATGGGCCGCGACGATGCAAAGGCGGTTGGTGGCTTGCAGGGCGGGCGGGCACCGGCGCAGGCCTTTGCCGCCTTCATGCGCTATGCGGTCAAGGATCGCCCGATCACCCAGTTCCAGACCGAACTGCAATTGCCCGAATGGCAACTGGAACCCGATGACGAATATTTCTTCGGCGATCCTGAAGATTATTACTTCATCGACGAGCAGGGTAATCTGATCGAACCGGGCCGCAGCGACCGTTCGGGCCGCAATCCATTCCCGATGGAAGGTGAGGAAGGCGACTTCAGCCCCGATGACCGGGTGCCCGAACAGGACCAGGCCGTCAGCGACGATTTCCTCGACAGGGCGCTTGGCCGCGGCCGTAACCGGCAAAACCCGCCGCCGCCGCCTCCAGCGCCGCTCCCGCTTCCGCCGCAGCCGGGTCCCGGCGGCGGCGGCGGTGGGCCGGGGTCGCAGCCGATCCTCGTCCCTGCAAATCCCCGGGACTAGCGTTGCCGGACAGCGGGCGATCGAGCCGAGCGCGGGCATGACACCAGGCGAAGAAAAAGGCCCCGCCGGTTAAACCGGCGGGGCCTTTCCATTTTCAGCGATCGCTTCGTCGCGTCAGTTCAGGCGCACCGCCACATATTGCGCTGGCGATCCGCGGCGCTGGATGCGCAGCAGAACGGCATCACGGTTGGCCCGATCGGCTTCGGAAACGATGGCTTCCAGATCGGCAATCGAAGCGACCTCGTTATAATTGGCCGAGAGGATGATGTCGCCCCGGCGCAGACCCTTGCGGCCCGCATCGGAGTTGGGATTCACCGCTCCGATAACCAGACCTTGCAGATCGGGATCGACGCCAAGCTGCCGAGCTATACGCGGCGTGAGGTCGATTACCTGAAGTCCGAGTTCTTCGGCGATCACGCCGCTGTCCTCGCCTTCGGGCATTTCTTCCTCGGCATCGGGATCGAACATCTGCTGCTCGCGCAGTTCCTCGTCGCTAGGGCGGCGACCGACTGTCGCCGTCACCCGGCGGCGCTCGCCGTCGCGCAGCAGCACGATCGGCACGCGCGTTCCCGGCTCGATATTGGCCACCAGATAGGAAAGCGTCTGGTCGGGCGTGACGTCCTGCCCGTTGACGCTGACGACGATGTCACCGGCGCGGATTCCCGCATCGGCGGCAGCGGCGCCGGGTTCAACCGACTGGACCAGTTCGCCCTGATTGCGCGGAAGGCCGAGCGAGGCGGCAAGATCGTCATCGACCGGCTGGATGCGAACACCCAGATAGCCGCGTTCGATGTCCAGACCCTGCGCCAGACGATCGACGATCGGCGCGGCGATCTCGGCGGGAATGGCGAAGCCGATGCCCACGCTGCCGCCAGAAGGCGAGAAGATGGCATTGTTGATGCCGATCACGTTGCCCTGCATGTCGAACAGGGGGCCACCCGAATTGCCGCGATTGATGCTGGCATCGGTCTGAATATAACGGTCGTAGGCACCGCCGGAATTCGTGGCGCGATAGACGGCAGATACGATGCCCGAAGTCACCGTACCGCCAAGCCCGAAGGGGTTGCCGATGGCGATGACCCAGTCACCCACGCGCGCCTGGCTTGAATCGCCGAAATTGACGAAGGGGAACGGTGTCCCGCGCTGGATCTTCAGCACCGCAAGGTCGCTGGAGGCGTCATTGCCGACCAGTTCCGCCGGATATTCCGTGCCGTCGGGCATGGTGACGGTAATCTCTTCCACCGTGCCGCGCCCGGTCGGGCTGACGACATGGTTGTTTGTGACCACGAACCCGTCGGCGGAAATGATGAAGCCCGAACCCAGCGACTGCGCCTCGCGCGTTTGGGGTTGCTGCGGCTGACCCTGGCCCCGGCGGCTGCCGAACAGGCCTTCGAAAGGTGTTCCGGCAAAGGGGTTTTGCTGCTGCTGAACCTCGACCCGCTGGCGTGTGGAGATGTTGACCACGGCCGGTTGCAGCTGTTCCGTCAGATCGGCGAAACTCGCAGGCGCCCCATCGACAGGAACAGTCCGGTTGATCATGTTGTCCGCATTGCGGGCCACCTGCGCACCGGCCGGCTGGCCAGTCACGAGGGAGATGGCGGCGCCGCCGACCAGCAGCGCGGAGGTCAGTCCATAAGCATATCGCACAGGCTTCACGTCCTTTATCTTCCTTCTATCTGCGTTCTTCGGCGGGGCGCTGGAAAGCGCTCCCGTTTGCGCCACATTGCGGCACGCCGCTTGAATGCGGTTTGAACGGCGGCGGGCATATGGCCCCGCCGTTCAAACCGTGAATTTACCTCTGTCCCCGGAACTGGCGCAGATATTCATTGTCCGGCGACAATATGATGGAACTTTGCGCATCGCCGTTCTCGAAAGTGCGACGGTAACTTTCCATGGCGCGGTAGAAATCGTAGAATTCCGGGTCCTTGCCATAGGCATCGGCATAGGTGCTCGCGGCTGTCGCCTCGCTTTCGGCGCGAATGATCTGCGCGTTCTTGCGTCCCTGCGCCCGTATCGTCGCGGCCTCTTCCTCACGGTCGGTTTCCATGCGGGTAAAGGCCGATTCCAGCGGGCGACCGTCGGGCAGATCGGCGCGCTTGATCCGCACGTCGATGATCTGCGCGCCATATTGCCGCGCCTGCCGGTCGAGCGTGTTGCGGATGTTCTCCATCGCATCGCCGCGCTCTGCAGTCAGCAGCGAGGCGAAGGGACGACGGCCCAGTTCCTGCCGCAGGACCGAGGTCAGAATGGGTTCGAGCTGCATAACCACCTGTTCCGTGGTGCCTGCGGTGCGAACCATCTTCACCGGGTCGATGATGCGGAAGCGGGCATAGGCATCGACCTGCAGACGCTGCTGGTCGTTCGACAGCACCTGCTGACGCTCCATGTCGAGGTCGAGCACGCGCTTGTCGATATATTGCGCGCGTTCGAGGAACGGGATGCGCCAGACGATGCCCGCGCCGGTCTGACCGTAGGGCTCGTTGGGCTGAAACCGGTTGACGACACGCACCGGCTCACCGGTCCGGACAATGACCGCCTGCTGGCTTTCCGGCACCACGATCAGGCTGGAAAGGGCGGCGAAGATCAGCACCGCCAGCGCCATCAGCGCCAGCTTGTGGTCTTCCCAGATACGCTGGATCCTGTTCATGTCACTGGTCCCCCGTTGCGGGTGCCGCGGCCGCGCTCGCGGCAGGCGCACGCTGGCGGCGCTGCACTTCGGGCAGCGGCAGATAGGTCTGCACGCCGTCGGTTTCCACGATGGTCTTGTCGGTCTTGGCCAAAACGCTTTCCATGGTTTCGTAATAGAGGCGGCGGCGGGTCACTTCGGGCGCCATCCGGTATTCCTCGTAAATCTTGTCGAATGATGCGGCGTCACCTTCGGCCTGGGCCAGAACCTGCTGGGCATAAGCCCGGGCGCGGTTCAGTTCGGCATCGGCATCCTGCTGTGCGGCGGAGACGTCCTTGAACGCCTCGACCACGCGCTCGGGCGGATCGGTCCGTTCGATTTCGATACCCTGCACGGCGATGCCGGCGCGATAGGCGTCGAGGAGAGCCTGCATCCGGGCGCGTACGCCCTGTTCGATTTCGGCACGGCCTGCACCGGAGAATGTGGCGTCCAGAGTCTGCTCGGCGACGGAGGCACGCATGGCGGCCTCGGCCACTTCGCGTACCGTCTCTTCAGGTTCCGCCAGCTGGAACATGTATTGCTTCAGATCCTTGATGTTCCAGCGGATGACATAGCTGAGATCGACGAGGTTCTGGTCGCCGGTCAGGATCAATTTCTGTTCGTTACCCTCGGGTATCTTCTCGCTGCGGATAGAGGTCACGTCCGTCACCTCGACCTGCTGGAACGGCCAGGGGGCCGTGATATGCAGGCCGGAATTCAGCGTATTGGTATATTTGCCGAAAGTGGTGACCACGCCCTGTTCGCGTGGAGCGATCTGGTGGACCATGGTGACGAACAGCAGCACGCCGACGATCAGCGCGATGCCGATGGGGAACCAGCTCTTGCCGCCGCGGCGTTCGGGCAGGCGGAAATTGCCGCCCCCGCCGCCACCGGCACGGCGCGGCCCTTCCGGCCCGCGGTTCTTGAAGATGTCTTCGATGCTGGCGCTGCGGCGCGGCCCGGGCTTGCCCGTGTCGTTGCCGCCGCCTGGCGGAAGCCAGGGATTGCGCGGCCCGCCTACGCGGCCCTTGGCCGGTGGCTCGCCATCGGAGGAGGGGCCAGTGTCCGGCGTCTCGCGAGGCTCGTCGCCTCCGCCGCCATTGCTGTCGCCACTGCCCCAGGGGCTTTTCCTGCCAGCCATTGCCAGCGCGATCCGTTTCGTGAACCCGTCCATTCTGTCCATGACATCATTATAGGTACGGGTGAGGCAAAAAACAGGGGTTCGGGAGGTCCAATCGAGAAATCCGGAAACGATTTTCGCCAGTCGTGAAAAACAGGGGTGGCGAGCACGCATTTGCTGCTAGGACGCGGGCCATGGACGAAGCTGCAATCAAGAGCCGCCTTCCCGCCCCGATCGCCCATCGCCTGCAGGCCGTCCGCATCAGCGGCGGAACGGTCAGCCTGGTGGTGGATGCGCATGGCCTGGACGAAGGCGCGAGGCAGGCGCTGGACCGCGCCGCGAAGGAAGCATTGCGCGGCATGGAAGGTATTACCGAAACGCGCGTGGCGCTGGTCGCCGACCGCGCCGCTCCGGAACACGATGCGCCCGCCGCGAATGCACCCGCACCGGCCGCCGAAAGGCGCTCCGCAACCATCCAGCCGCCGCCGCCCGGCGTGCCGCCGATCATTGCCGTGGGATCGGGCAAGGGCGGCGTGGGCAAGTCAACCCTGACGGCCAATCTGGCCGTGGCGCTGAAGCGAGCCGGTCGCCGTGTCGGCGTCGTCGATGCCGACATCTATGGTCCCTCCATACCCAAGATCTTCGCCACCGAAGATGCACGGCCCGAAAGCGAAGGCGCCAAGCTGATCCCGGTCACCGGTGCTGCGGGAATACCGGCGCTGTCGATGGGCCATCTGGTGGAGGCGGACCGTGCCATCGCCTGGCGCGGCCCGATGATCGGCAAGGCGATGGCCCAGCTGATCGACGCGCACTGGGGTGATGCCGAGATGCTGCTGATCGATCTGCCGCCCGGCACCGGCGATGTGCAGCTGACCATGCTGCAGCGCTTCCGCCCGGCAGGTGCCGTGATCGTGTCCACGCCGCAGGACCTTGCCCTGATGGACGCGAAGCGCGCGGCGCAATTGTTCGAGGTCGCGGGCGTTCCGCTGGTGGGTCTGGTCGAGAATATGGCGGGCTACGAATGCCCCCATTGCCATGAGGTCAGCGACCCCTTCGGGCGCGGCGGGGTCGAGGCTGCGGCGGCAGGCATGCAGGTGCCCTTCCTCGGCCGCATACCGCTGGCGTTGGAAATTCGCGAGGGCGGCGATGCTGGCAATCCTACCGCTGCGGGCGAGGGTCCGCAGGCGGAAGCCTTCCGCGATGTCGCCGCGAAATTGTCGGACTGGCTGACGCGGCACAAGGTCGTCTGACGATGAAGCTGAGCCGCCGCGGCGTTCTGGTCGGGGCGGCAGCGGGCGGGGGCCTGCTGCTCGCCTGGGGGTTGATGCCGCGCGAATATGGCTCGCCCTTGCCGACAGGCCCGGACGAGACGGCCTTCGGTGCCTGGCTGACGATTGCGCGCGACGGCATCGTGACCGTCGCGGTTCCACAGCTTGAGATGGGGCAGGGGGTCACCACCATCTTGCCGCAGATCGTCGCGGGAGAACTCGGGGCCGATTGGCGGCAGGTCGCCGCCGAACCGGTGCCGCCCAGCGGTGCCTATGCCAATATTCCGCTTGCCGCCGAATGGGCGCCCTTGTGGATGCCCGCCTTTCCCGGTCTTGCGGGCGAGCCGGACAATCTGATCGCGCAGCGCTACGCCCGCGCCAGCAGCTTCACCGCCACGGCCGCCGGGACGACGCTGGCTGCCTATGAACTGCCCGCGAGGGAAGCTGCCGCGACGGCTCGCGCCTTGCTGGCCATGGCCGCTGCCGAGCGGTGGGACATCCCCTGGGAGGAATGCCGGGTCGAAAATGGGTTCGTTCTCCACCAGAACCAGCGCGCGGCGTTCGGGGAACTGGCGGCGGAAGCGGCTCTGCTGGTTCCGCCCGATCCGCCGCCGCTGCGCCCGGAAGCGATGCAGGAGCGTCCATTCGCGGGCGCGGCAGGCGCTCCGCTCGACTTCCCGCGACTCGATCTGCCGGCCAAGGTCAGCGGGCAGTTCCTGTTCGCGGGCGATGTTCGCCTGCCCGGCATGGTGCATGCCGCGATCCGGCACGGCCCGCAGGGCGGGGCGGAATTGCTGCGCTTCGATGAAGGGGCCGCATCAACCGTTGCAGGGATGATCGGCGTGGTGCGCGGCCAGCACTGGCTCGCCGCCGTCGCGGAAAACTGGTGGGCGGCGGAACGGGCCATCGATGCGATGCAGCCAGTCTTCGCAGTCGCCAACCCCGTCGACAGCGTAGCGGTGGAAGTTGCGCTGGACGAGGCGCTGCGTAGCGGTTCGGCCACGCGAGTGGCGGAACGGGTCACCGACAGCGGGCTGGAACTGGTGGAAGGCGACGCTTTCGCCGAACCGGACATCGCCTTGCGTTACGATGTCGCGCCGGCGCTCCATGTGCCGCTGGAAACGGCGAGCGCAACCGCGAGGCTGGCCGATGGCAGGCTGGAGCTTTGGGTCTCGAGTCAGGTGCCCGAACAGACGCGCGAGGCTGCGGCCAGGGCAATCGGCATATCTTCGCGCGATGTCATCCTCTATCCCATGCCCGCCGGCGGCAGTTTCGATGCGCGGCTGCAAACGGGCCATGCCGTGGAAGCGGCGCTGATCGCCCGTGCCACGCGCCGCCCGGTGCAACTCACCTGGTCCCGCTGGCAGGAGACGCTGGCCAGCCCGCCACGCGCACCCTCCGCCGCGCTGATGACGGCCAGGGTGGCCCCCGACGGCACGATCACCGCGCTGCGCAGCCGCATCGCCATGCCGCCGACGATGCGCGAGACAGGCCGCCGCGTCTTCTCGGGCGAAAGTGCAAGCGAGGCGGCAGCAGAAGATACAGGATTGTTCGGCTTGCAGGCCGACCCGCTGGCGGTGGACGGTGCTATCCCGCCCTACGCCATCCCTGCCGTGGCGGTCGATCACGCGCCGGTGGCGATCGGCCTGCCGACCAACCGGATGCGCGGCGGTCCGCATGGCTACACCTGCTTCTTCACCGAGAGCTTCATCGACGAAATTGCCGACCGGCGCGGGCGGGAGCCGCTGTCCTATCGCATCGCCATGCTCGGCAATGATGTGCGGCTGGTCGAATGTCTGCAACGCGCGGCGCGCCTCGGTGAATGGGGCGGCGGCGAGGGACGTAGCGGGCAAGGGCTGGCCTGTCATCGCATGGGCGACGACGGGCTGACGAGCAGCGCGGGCCGCATCGCCTGCATCGCCACCGCGCGGCGCGCTGCAGGCGGGATCGAGGTCAGCCGCATGGTCGCGGCGGTCGATATCGGCAGGATCGTCAATCTCGACATTGCTCGCCAGCAGGTTGAGGGCGGGCTGATCTACGGCCTCTCGCTGGCCTTGGGTGCGGCGGTGCGGTATGAAAACGGCTTGCCCGTTCAGGGCACGCTGGCGTCGCTGTCCCTGCCGCGTCTTGCACAAAGCCCCGAAATCCTCGTCGACTTCATCGCCAGCGACGCGCCGCCTGCCGATCCCGGCGAATTGGGCGTGGCCGTCGCCGCGCCTGCAATCGCCAACGCGCTATATTCCGCAACCGGCGTGCGCCATCGCCGCCTGCCCCTGCTATCGGAGGTGACATGACACGACAGCCCCAATCGCTTCCCACCGATCATCCGCCCGTCAGAAGCGGGAACATCGGACTGCTCGTGGTAAATCTCGGCACGCCGGATGCGCCGGATACGAAGTCGGTGAAGCGCTACCTGGCCGAATTCCTGTCCGACCGGCGCGTGGTCGAGATCCCGCCCATCGCCTGGCAGCCGATCCTGCGCGGCATCATCCTGAATACGCGCCCGAAGAAATCGGCCCATGCCTACGCCCAGGTGTGGAGCGAGGAAGGCTCGCCGCTTGCCGCCATCACTGCGCGGCAGGCGCGCGAATTGCAGCAGCGGCTGGGGCAGGGCGTCCAGGTGGATTACGCGATGCGCTACGGCAATCCGTCCATCGACAGCCGCCTGCGCAAGCTGATGGACGCGGGGTGCGACCGTATTCTGCTGGCGCCGCTCTATCCGCAATATAGCGGCGCGACCACGGCCACGGTGGTGGACAAGGCAGCGGACACGTTGCGAAAGCTGCGCTGGCAACCGGCGCTGCGCACCCTGCCGCCATACTATGACGATCCCGCCTATATCGACGCGCTGGCACAGGATCTGGGGCAACAGATCGAGGCGCTGGATTTCAGCCCCGAATTGCTGCTGCTGTCTTTCCACGGCATGCCGCAGCGCACACTGGAATTGGGCGACCCCTATCATTGCCACTGCCGCAAGACGGCTCGGCTGCTGACGGAAAGGCTGCAGGCCGAAAAGCGCTGGCCCGGCCTGCGGATCGAAACCAGCTTCCAGTCGCGCTTTGGCCCGGCAAAATGGCTGGAACCCGCTACCGACGCCGTGCTGGAGGCCGAGGCGAAGAAGGGCACCAGGCGCATCGCCATCGCCGCGCCCGGCTTTTCCGCCGATTGCCTCGAAACGCTGGAGGAACTCGCGATCAGGGGGCGGGAGCAGTTCACCGAAGCAGGCGGCGAACAGCTCGCCGCACTGGTCTGCCTTAATACCTCGCCCAGCGGAATGGAGATGCTGGAGGCCTTGATGCGCCGTGAATTGTCGGGCTGGATTTAGCGCCGGAACTTACTTACACTGCGGTAAGTAAGGAGCATTCCATGGCCACGCTACCCGCCCATTCCCAGTCGCCGCAGCCTGCACCAGCACGGCAGTTCGAACATTGGTCGCAGAAACTGCCGGAACAGGCGCTCGATCACATTCCGGGCGAAGCGGGTGCGCCGCTGGTCGGCCATACCTTTACCCAGCTTGCCGATCCGCATGGCTTCACCCGGCGCATGCATGCCAAATATGGCAAGGTCTACAAGGTGCGCAGCTTCGGCCGCTGGAACGTCGCTTTGTTGGGCGCGGAAGCGAACGAACTGGTGCTGTTCGATCGGAACAAGGTTTTTTCCTCCGAACAGGGTTGGGGTCCGGTGCTCGACAAGCTGTTCCCGCGCGGGCTGATGCTGATCGATTTCGACCATCACCGAATGGATCGCCGCGCGCTCTCCATCGCCTTCAAGCCCGAACCGATGCGCCATTACGCTGGCGCGCTCAATAGCGGAATCGCGGCGCAGGTGGGCGACTGGGGCGGGACAATGAAGTTCTACCCCGCCATCAAGCAGCTGACGCTCGACCTTGCCGCCGACAGCTTCATCGGCCTGCCCTTCGGTCCGGAAGCGGACCGGATCAACACCGCTTTCGTCGACATGGTGCAGGCCTCGATCGCGCCGATCCGCAAGCCGCTGCCCTTTACGCAGATGCGCAGGGGAGTGAAGGGGCGCGAGTTCCTGGTCGATTATTTCACCGCCGAAACGCTGCGGCGCCGGGCAGCCGCCGGTGATGGGAATGCAGACGGGCAGGACATGTTCAGCCAGTTCGCCGTTGCCACGCGCGAGGATGGATCGCTGCTGCCGGTGGATCAGGTGGTCGACCACATGAACTTCCTGATGATGGCGGCGCATGACACCATCACTTCTTCCGCCACATCGCTCGTGTGGCTGCTGGCGCAGAACCCTGAATGGCAGGATAAATTGCGCGAGGAGATCATGGCGGTCACCGGCGGCCCGGACGAGAAGGGCGTGCCGCGCGATCTTGCTTACGAGGATCTCGGCAAGCTCGAACTGGTGGAGATGGCTTTCAAGGAGAGCCTGCGGATGATCCCGCCCGTGCCCTCGACGCCGCGCCGGGCGCTGAAATCGTTCGAATATTGCGGCTACACGATTCCGGCAGGTACCGCGGTCGGCATCAACGCGGCCTTCGTGCACATGATGGAAGAACATTGGGAGGAGCCGACCCGCTTCGACCCGATGCGCTTTACCGCCGAAGCGGTGAAGGCGCGGCATAAATATGCCTGGGTTCCGTTCGGCGGGGGCGCGCATATGTGCCTGGGCCTGCATTTCGCCTATATGCAGGTGAAGGTGCTGCTGACGCATCTACTGCAGCGTTACCGCATTGAAACGGCGGAGGGCTACGCGCCGGAGTGGCAGGCCTGGCCGATCCCGAAGCCGAAGGACGGGCTGAAGGTGACGCTCACGCCGCTGAAGTAAGCGGAAGCCTCAGAAATCTATGGCAATCCCGTCCTTAACCCAGTCGCCATAGCGGGTCGGTGACAGGCCCTGCGGATCGTCGGGATTTTCTTCCGGCGGCTTCGGCTTGGGCGGAGGCGTGTCGCTCCAGTGAGCGGGCTTCTCGAAATTGTCGGGCCGTTGTGTCGCACGCTGGGTCATGCGTCTGACATGGGGTCCGCCCGCCCGATTTGCAAATGCGTGTTTTCGCATCGACGCTTGCCCGCGATGGTTCTAAGGACGGGCGCATGGTCGATATTTCAGGATTACCCGCCCGCCGCGCTGCCATGCGGATGCTCGATGCCGTGCTGCGCCGGGGCGAAACCCTGGACCTTGCCGAGCGCGCAGCGACCAAGGGCATCCACTCCTTCGCCGACCGCGCGCTGGCCCGTGCCATCGCCAGCGAGGTGCTGCGCTGGCTGGTAGATCTCGATGCGATGATCGACAGCGCGACACAGCGCAATCTGCCCGAAGATGCGAAGCCCCGCGTGGCGCTGCGGATCATGCTGGCACAATGGCTGCGCCTCGACACGCCGCCCCATGCGGTGATTGCGACGGGTCTGCCGCTGCTGACCGGCGGGCCGCGTCGTCTGGCGCATGGGGTGTTCTCCACGCTGGTGAAGCGCGGCAGTTTCCTGCCCGAAGCGCCGACGCTGCCCGCCAATGTGGCGGCACGCTGGGGCGAGCGGAGCGCCGCCATCGCCGCCGGCCTCGCCATCCCGCCGCCGCTCGATCTTTCGCTTCGGGACATTGGCGAAACCGAGCACTGGGCTAATGAACTCGGCGGTACCAGCCTTGCGCCCGGCCATGTTCGCCTGCCGCGCGGCGTACCCGTCGAACAGCTGCCCGGTTTCGAAAAGGGCGCATGGTGGGTGCAGGACCTGGCTGCCAGCCTGCCGGTGCGGCTGCTCGGGCCGGGCAAGGGCGCAAACGGCGAAGCGAAGCGCGTGCTGGATCTCTGCGCCGCGCCGGGCGGCAAGAGCCTGCAACTCGCCGCCGCCGGATGGTCCGTCACCGCGCTCGACAGCAGCGAGAAGCGTCTGGAATTGCTGCGCGGTAATCTTCAGCGCACTGGCCTGACGGCGGAGATCATCACCGGCAACGCCATGGCGTGGGAACCGGCCAAGCAGTTCAATGCCATCCTGCTGGACGCGCCATGCAGTGCGACCGGAACTTGCCGCCGTCACCCCGATGTCATCCACCGCATCGGAGAACGGCAGATTGCCGAACTCGCCGAATTGCAGGCAGGGCTGCTGGCAAGGGCGACCGAATGGCTGCCCGCAGGCGGCACGCTCGTCTACGCGGTTTGCTCGCTGGAGCGTGAGGAGGGCGAGGCGCAGGCGAAGAAGGTCGAACTGGCCCCGGTCCCGATCACACAGGACGAACTGCCTGAAGGCCTTGCACCCACGCCGGAAGGTTACCTGCGCACGGACCCCGGCATGTTGGCGGATGCAGGCGGGCTGGACGGTTTCTTCATCGCCCGCTGGCGGCGCTGAATACCGATCTCACCGTCAGGCGGCGGGCTTGTCGATCAGATCGAGCAACTGGGCCGCGACATCATTGGCGCAAGCCGGTTTCGAGATCACCGGAGCATCGATCCGGCGCAGGAATTCGCCGACCCGGTCGAGGTCGCCAGTGTGCAGGATGAACGGCAACCCGCGTTCTTCCAGCTCCGCCGCAATCGGTTCGCAGGTCGCGCCTGCGCCGAGGTTCACGTCGAGCAGCGCGGCGTCGATCTGTTCGTCGGCGAGATATTGCCGCGCCTCGGCGCATGTCGCCGCGATCAGGGCGCGGACAGAAACGTCCTCGAAAGCAAAGCCCAGATCCATGGCGATGAAGGGCTCATCCTCGAGCACGAGTACGCAGGTCATGGCGGGGTCGGTCTTCATCATGCGGATAGCGGCAAAGTCATCGTCGCGCGCAGCCCGTCAGGCTCCCACGCCCGTTCCAGCCTGCCCCGCGAATAGGACAGCAAGGTGTCCGCGATGCTGAGGCCCGTGCCCGAACATTCGGGATTCTCAGGCGGCTTCGGACCGCCCGTTTCCTTCCAGTCGATGTTCAGAATGCGTTGCCCCTCCGCATCATGGTCCTGTTTCCAGGCAATGAATACCTCGCCTTGCGGCACCGACAACGCACCATATTTCAGCGCATTGGTCGCCAGTTCATGGAGGGTGAGGCCGATGGTGGAGACAGCGTTGGGTTCCGAACGGACCTCGCCGCCCTCCAGAGTGATGCGGTCACCTGCCGGATCGTAGGGTTTCAGCACGCTGCGAATGGCCTGACCGATCTCGATCGTGCCCATGAAAGCGTCGTCGAGCGTCGGCTCATAGGCGCGGCCAAGCGCCTGGATGCGCGAATTGATGCTCTGCGCCGCCTCGCGCACATTCAGCGACCGTCCGGTAATGTTCACGATGCCGCCGATCACGGCGAAGACGTTCTTCAGTCGGTGCGACACCTCGCGCGCCATCGCCTTGGCGTGGCGTTCCTCCGACCGGGCGAGGTGAATGTCGGTCACATCCCACTGGCTGCCGAAAAAATAGCGCAGATTGCCTTCGTCATCATAGATGGGGCCAAGGTGCAGCGCGTTCCAGAAAGTCGAACCGTCCTTGCGGTAATTCAACATCTCGACCACCGCGACTTCTTCCGCCGCGATCGCGTTGCGAATGCGCTGGACCTGCTCCGGGTCGGTACGCGGACCCTGCAGGAACCGGCAGTTGCGCCCGACGATATCCGCCGCGTCATAGCCGGTCAGGCGTTCGAAGGCCTGATTGCAGAAGACGATAGGATCGTCCTCCTGGCGCGGATCGGAAAGGCAGACCGCCATGCGGGTCTGCGCCATGGCCTGTTCGAACAGTAGGCCGCTTGCTCCGGAAAACCGCTTCCTGGCGGATTTCTGGAAGCTCTCGGACAGCTCGTTGCTTTCGCGAAGATAGGCCTGATTGGAACTTTCCAGGCCCTCGTCGTCGCGCATGTCATGGCTCATCTGAGAATCGACATCCCAATCCAAATTAGAATTGCTGAACGTCTATTTCGCTGAAGAGTGCCCGTCGCAAGGTAAAAATCGGTGAGTTTCTGCGGCAGAGCGGCGCATCGGCGCACAATTTCCGGCAGCTAGCCGAGCAGTCGGACCAGCAAGTGAGACAACAAGGCGCCGGAATCGCTTGAGAATTCCGGCGCCTCGGTCATCTTGCGTTCAAGGCCAAGGGCTTGAAGCGATCAGGCTTCGGCCCGGACCTTGTTCTGGAAGCTCTTGCGCAGTTTCATCAATTTCGGCGGGATCGTGGCGAGGCAATAGGGGTTCGCCTTGCCTTCGCCGTCCCAGTAATCCTGGTGGTAATCCTCGGCGGGATACCAGTTGGTCGGTTCCTCGATCGTGGTCACGACCTTGCCGTCATGCGCTTCATTGGCGCGGGCGATGGCGGCTTCGGCTTCAGCGCGCTGATCCGCATCAAGAGGGAAGATGGCGGACCGGTATTGCGTGCCCACATCGTTGCCCTGCCGGTTCAGCTGCGTCGGGTCATGGGTGCCAAGGAACACGTCGAGGATTTCAGCCAGCGAGATCGTATCGGTGTCGAAGGTGACGCGGATCGCCTCGGCATGGCCGGTCGTGCCGCTGCAGACCTGCTTGTAGGTCGGGTCCGCCGTGTCGCCGCCGATATAGCCGCTTTCCACTTCGCTAACGCCGATCACATCCTTGAAGACGGCTTCCGTGCACCAGAAGCACCCGCCGGCGATGATGGCCTGTTCTTTTGCCATGTTCTTCATTCTCCTGTTCTTCGCAGGCCGAGATAGGAAGCCCATCGCCGCTTGTCATGGGCTGGCAGCGCCCTAATGTAGCGCACACGACAGAACAGGGAGATTTCGATGCGTCATATTCTCGCACTCGCCGCAAGCACCGGGCTGGCACTCGCAATGGCCGCACCGGCCCATGCCGATCACCACATGGCTTCCGCCACGATCTCGGCGGAAAACCATCAGGCGATGCAGGCGGCGCTGGCCGATGCGCGCCGCGCCGACGACCGGGCGCGCGATACCTTCCGCAACCCGGGCGAGACGCTCGCCTTCTTCGGTGTCGAACCCGGCATGACCGTGGTCGATTACATGCCTGCAGGCGGCTGGTACACGCGGGTGCTGGTGCCCTACCTGGGTGCCAACGGCCGCTACATCGGCCTCACCCCCGATCCCGCCGCAGCGGACAACGAACGCTTCGGCAACTACTTCGCGGGCCTGCCGAAGGATTACACCGATAATGTCGGCAAATGGAACCTGACCGGCGCGCCCAACATGGTGGCCGCCACGGGTGCGGCTGAGCTGGAGCCGTATCAGGGCGAAGTCGACCGGGTTCTGATCTTTCGCGAAATGCACAATCTGTATCGTTCGGGGGTGCTGCATTCGGAACTGACGCGGATCCGCAACCTGCTGGCCGATGACGGCATGCTGGGCATTGTGCAGCACCGCGCCAAGCCCTGGGCAACGGGTGATTACACCTCGGGCAACAATGGTTATCTCCGCCAGCAGGACGTGATCGGGCTGATTGAAGCGCATGGCTTCCAGCTTGTCGGCACGAGCGAGGTCAACGCCAATCCGCGCGACACCGCCGATTACGAAGGCGGTGTGTGGGAGCTCCCGCCTGCCATGCGCGGCGACAACGAAGCGCGCCGTTCGGTTGGCGAAAGCGACCGCATGACGCTGCTCTTCCGCAAACGATAGGGACATTCAGTGACGCAAGTGACGGTCGCCGCGCTGCAATTGCAGCTCGGCGTTGGGGATATGCAGGACAACATCGCCGCCGTGTCGGACCTCGTGGCCGATGCGGCGGCTCGCGGTGCGCAGATCGTGTTGCCGCCCGAACTGTTCGCCGGCGGTTATTTCTGCCGGGTGGAGGACGAGGCGCTGTTCGCGCTGGCCCATCCGACCGCCGAACATCCCTCCGTCCTTGCCATGCAGAAGCTGGCGAGATCGCTGAAGGTGGCGATCCCCACCAGCTTCTTCGAACGCGACGGACACCATTACTACAACACGATGGCGATGGTCGGGGCTGATGGCGAGATCATGGGAACCTATCGCAAGAGCCACATTCCCGACGGACCGGGCTATGAGGAAAAGTACTATTTCCGCCCCGGCAATGACGGCTTCAAGGTGTGGGATGTCGCAGGCACCCGCATCGGTGTCGGCATATGCTGGGACCAATGGTACCCGGAATGCGCGCGGGTGATGGCGCTGCAAGGGGCGGAGCTGCTGTTCTATCCCACCGCCATCGGGTCCGAACCCTATGACGCCGATTTCGACACCAGCCGGCTTTGGAAGCGGGCGATGCAGGGCCATGCCGTGTCGAACTGCATGCCCGTGATCGCCGCCAACCGCATCGGGGCAGAGGGACCGGAAGGCGCGCAGCAGAGCTTCTATGGCCACAGCTTCATCACCGATGAATGGGGTGACATTGTGGAAGGATATGCGGAAGGCGAATCCGGCGCACTGGTCGCAACACTCGACCTTGCCCGCGCGGCGAAACACCGAGCCGGCATGGGCTTCTTTCGCGATCGCAGGCCACAATTATACGGCCGCATCTGCGAGGATATCTGAGCGCGGCGCGGTCTGCGGACGAGGAGGGCCGATGCAGGAATATCTCGTCGCGACTGGATCGAACATGCGCCATGCCAATCATGGCGGGCCGCGCCAGATACTGATCGCGGCCGAGGAAGCGGTGCGGAAGGCGGGCGTTCATGTCCTCGCCACGGCTCCCGTCAAGGCGAGCCGCCCGATCGGCCCATCCCGCCGCATCTACGCCAACGGCGGCTGGCATCTCGCCGCCCCTCACGATCCACCCGCCATGCTCGCCCTGCTGCAGCAAATAGAACGCAACTTCGCACGCCATCGGCGGGGGATGCGATGGCAGGCGCGAACGCTCGATCTCGATGTCGTATTGTGGAGCGGCGGCGTCTGGAGGGAACGCGGGGCCGAACCCGGTCTCATCATACCACACCCCGAATTTGCCCACCGCGCTTTTGTGACCGGCCCGTTAAGCGCCATAGCCCCGAGTTGGAAGGTTCCGGGCTCTGAACTGACGCTGCGCCAGTTGCATGCCCGCTTGACCCGAAGCCAACCGCTGCCTAGTGGAACCGGCGGTGGGGCCCTTAGCTCAGTCGGTAGAGCAACTGACTTTTAATCAGTAGGTCGCTGGTTCGAACCCAGCAGGGCTCACCACTCTCTCAACAAAATCAGGAGGTTAGACCTACCTCCTAATTTTGTGCTTCCCAGAAATCTGCTGGGGAAGCACCGGGGAAGCACCGGACGGGTTTCCCCAAGGCGAGCATTTGCTGGTGCTACTGAGCTGGAGGTGACTTGTGGGAAGCATTCGACTGGCCCCAGACATGACCGAGATTGATCATGTGCCTGTGGAGGTTCGAACCAGGGCAGGCGATATCATCCTCACATGTGCCCTGATCCAGCAGCAGCTGGCTGAACTATTTGCTCACATCGTGGGCCTGAACCCTGCAATTTTCACTTACCTGGGTCACGACCTCGACACATCGAAAATGATCACCGCCATAAAGCGCCTGGCCAAATCTGATGATTGCCCAAGTGAGGTGGACACCAAGCTGATCAGCACTCTCAATCAGTGCGCGAAGGTGCTCCAGGAGCGCAACAATGTCGCTCATGGCCCCATGGTCTATGTCAATGAGATGCTGATGCGGTTTGAGGTTAAGGGAGGCGAAAAGCCCCACAGAGTGGCCCAGGGGCTCTCCATCGCCTATTTCGACAAGACGCTAGGCGATGCAAAAGCAGCCCTCTGGGCGCTTCGCCAGCAGGTGATCCAGCTCAATAAGCGCAAGGCTCAGCAGCAGGCAAAGTAAGGGGCCAGCCAGCGCCAAGCATAGCTGGCCCCAATCAGGGCGGGACATATGGAGCCTGTGACCGCCCTGAAACTGCTTAGGTCAGCTCTTGGCCTTTGATTTTGGCTTGGGCTGAGCCTTGATTTCCTCAGCCAGCCCATTCTCAATCAAGGCCTTTCCATAGTCAGCTTCCACCGTGGGCTCATCGCCCTCCAAGAAGCTGCCATTTGCGCGGGTGATCCGAATTTTCATCTGCTCTCCATCCATGATGGGCACCATGCTCACGGCCCCAGGGACACCGCCCCTGATGAGGGCCGTGAGCCTATTCACTGGTGCGGGCCCAAGGCTGTGAATGGCCTGCCATCCATCAGCCCTCAGCTGCGCTGTAGTCACCGTAAATGAGGGCCTCAGGGCGGCGCACAGCCAGGCCCAGGCGTTCCTCAGCCAGGATGGTGACAAGGTTGCGGCGGAAATTGTCTGCATCCTCAGTGGAGAGCAGCACCACAGGCTCCATGCGATCATAGACCGTGGCAGCAGTGGCGAAGGCACCCACCAGGAATTTGCCAGCAGGCATGGAGTTGGACGGGGCCACCGGAAGGCCCCAGGCCTGCGGCTGTGCCTGGCCGAACGGTCCAGTGCCAATGTAGCGGCCCTGGCCATCCTTAAGCGTCTGCAGAGCCATCCAGTCGCCAGCATTCACGATCACGCCAGTTGCGGGCAGATCAGCCAGCTCAGCTTGGCGAATGGCCATCAGCAGCACATCAAACTTGCTAGCACCCGCAGGGGTCACTGCGGCATCATAGGCGGTGGCCTGTGGAATGAGGCCCAGGAGGTTCTGGCCAACGCCATCACCCAGCAGCAGCTGCTGCTCTTCTACCAGGGCCAGGCCATAGCGCATTTCACCATCAATGATGGTGCGCAGCTGCTCAGCATCATCCAGCACCTGGCGACTGGCCAACGTCCAGTGCGCCATGGTGCGCACAGCGGTCTGCTTAAGCTCAAAAGCGAAGGTGCTCTCAGGCTTGAGCGCGCCCTCTGCCACCATCGCCGCGCCATTGTTGCGGGCAGTCTGGCGCACATAGTCGATGGTGTTGCTGCGAGTGCGGCCTTGGCCAAGCAGGCTGCGAACGCGAAGGGTGCGCCGCGCAGTGGTGACAGGGGTAGCGCGATCAGGAGTGATGAATGAGCCACCGCCGCTGTCCACAGAGGTGATCATGGCCTGGGGGCCCAGGGGCACCGATACCTTGCCGCGCCCTGCCTGGCTGGCAAATGCGCGCACCTCATCATTGCTTGCTACCTGGCTGCCCCAGCTGGTGCCGAAAAACCCGCCATCATCGCCATTGGGGGAGCCGAGCACCTGGGCCTCAGAACGATCCAGCAACCGCTCCACCGCGCCCTCCATTGCGTTGACGCGATTATCGTAACGGGCCTGGAAACCCTGCACAGTGTCACGGAGACTGAGCAGCAGCTGATTGGGATCAGTTTCGGCGCGAACGGAGCCGCACATGGCGCGGGGGGCATTGATCAGGTTCATGGAAAACTCCCTCTGTTGAAAGAGGGCATGGACCATCGCGATTTGGGAAAAATCGGTTTACCCAAGGAAAATGACCTTAGGTCAGGGGGAGTGGGGAAATGGCACGAATACGGGCCGAGAAAGAGGCTACGCTTAGGGAGGTTCTGGCAGAGGTAAGTCTGCTGGATGTGGGGCGGTTGCTGAAAAGCACCCTACTCACCTTGGGGTGCCTGGGGATTTTCTACGCCATTATCTTTGGAGTGGGCGCGGTCGCGTCAAACGCCACTGGCTTCACGGTAAGCGATCTGGGCATCCCGGGCGGGGTGTTTTGGATTTTTGTCGCCTGGGTGTTTGTATTCGGCGCAACAAGTGACCGGAGCTTCCACGAGTGGAATGCGAGCTGGTTTTTTCCCAAGCTGGAGTGGTTCAGCTCACTGCTTTTGGCAGCCTACATTGTCGGCTTCATCTATCTCAACATCCACATCTTCAGCATGGAGCTGGGTGCAGAGCGCGCCCTAGCAGCTGTCACTTTCTGGCTGGGCTATGCGGGCCCCTTCCTGCTGTTCTTTTCCGCAATCAACATCGGCCATGCCAAGCTCCTGGAGAAGCGCGCTCAGGTCACTGCCAATGAGTGATGATGATCATGACGGACTTGGCGCGAGCGCGGAAAGCCAAGCAGGCGACGAAACCAAAGATTGGGAAGCGCACAACAAGGCGATCCAGGACGGCTATATCGAGCTCTTGGCTCCCCTTTTTCTGCCGAAAGACCCCACCAAGCCCGACATATTAGACTATTTCTGTGCGCTTCTGCGCGTGGGAGGCTGGGAGGATGGCGGCTGGGACCCCTACGGAGAGTCGCGGGTGGTCCTCAACGAAATACACGAATTGATGAAAGTAGAGCTGCCTGAAAAACATTTTCCAGACCACGAAAAGACCATCATACGGCTAGGCCTAATTTTCTATAGTCACATTGTAGAAATGGATGCCCCCTATGAGGTTATTGCCAACCTTTTGCGCTTCAAGCTGGATCTTGGATATTCACTCCAGCCGTTCTTTGATTTTTTGTCGGCCAAAGAGCAAAAACAATATCGGTACTCCGGTATTTACCCTTCTAAAAAGATCGAGATCATCAAAAAGCTTGGCCTAGAAGCTGGCTTGGACCTCGGTTCGATGTTCGACGATTTTTATGACAACGGACTGCGCAACGCCATTTCGCATTCCTCTTTCGCCATAACTGACACTGAGTTGCGATGTAGAAGCTGGAAGGTGGGAAAGTCTTTCAGCCTAACGCTACAGGAGCTTGATGAGAAAATCCTGTGCGCCAAGCTCTTCATAGGTGCTTTTTTTGCTCTTGAAGTGGAGGCCAGGCGTCAATGTGGGGAAGCGGCGGGTCGGGCCCTTGCGTATGATCCGCACTATAAGGGCATAATGGAGGTGCTGGTGAACGAAGAGGGGTTGATGGATGGCTACAAGGTCCACTGGCCGAATGGATCAGACTCCTATTATCGGAGAACACCGCAGGGTGCTAAGCTAGTTAACTGCTTACCCAGTGCGAAAAGACCAGCTGTGGAATTATTCGTGGGGCTTTACGCGCGCCAGCGAAGCCAATTTAGTCCGCTGGTCGAACAGGGGGCGGAGCCAATTTACACCCCGCTAGAAAACGGTGAGCCAACCGTATGGGCTCCCTAGTTATCGAGAAGGAATGCAGGCGCTGAAAGCTCATCCAGCCCTCAGATGCCTGTCATAGCGCCCAGCCAGGAGGGGCTCCACCTCAGCTGCAATCGCGCTCAGCTCAGCGCGGTGCTCCAGTGGGGAGAGGTGGCGGCCATGCCTGGCGCGTAGGCGCTCCACCTGGCGCTCCACGATCTCATCCAGGGTGTTGATTTCTGGATCAGTGGCCAAGGTGAGCACAGGGCTCTGGCAGGCCAGCTGCTCCAGGACTGTCAGCAGGCGATCACTCTGCAGCTCCTTCACCAGCTCAGCCACCACCTTGCTGGCCAGGGCTGAGGCCTTGCGGGTGACAGCCCAGCTGGCTGGATAGTCACCGGCAGCGGCCAGGACAGCCGCGCGCTCTGCCTGGGGCCTGGAGGGGCGCGCCATGCCCATCACAGGGCCTGCCAAAGCTGAGGGCCTGGCGATCAATGGGCCCTCCTCTGGCCAGCCATGGCATCGCGCTCCAGCACATCCAGGCCAGTGCGCAGCCATTCTATTGCGGCCACCGGCCCGCCTTTCAGCTCCATCGCCACATCCAGAGTGCTGTAGAGGCAGCCGATGGCCACATCCTCAGGGCAGATGCCGCGCTCATGGAATTTGGCAGCAGCTGAGCGGTTGATTTTCCGGCACAGCTCAATCGCGGCCATGCTCTGATCTTCATCATCATTGGTCATGATTTTTCCTCCTTTGGCTCAGTAGCCTTGTTTCCTAGTCGCACTGTCGATGGCGTTGAGAACAGCGGGCAAATCGGAGGGGGTGGCCAGCTTAAAAGCAGTATAGCCGTTGAAGGTGGACAGGGTTTTGAGCTTCGTTTCAATCTTCCCACGCACGTTGATCAGAAGCTGCTTCTTCTGAGATTGCGCTTCGATGGCCACGAAATTGTCACGGCGGTTCACAAAACGATTGTTTTGGCGCTGAAAATCGCCGGTTGGATCAAGTGCGCGAACATGCTCGATCACACCTTCTGCGGCCTGCCTCATCTCTTCTGGGAACTGCTGCACCTTCTGCAGAAGCTGCCGATCGCCAAGGCCTAGCCTCACGGCAGGAGCTTCCCCGGAGGCGGGCCCTGAAGCATTCTGGGGACCGCAATCGGCGGTCGCGCCCGCCTGACTACTGGCTTCTGCGCCGATAAGGATGGCCCGATCAGTTGACCCCAAGTTGAGCACGCGCACAGCGTTAATTGCGAAGCGCATTTCGCCCTCGCCAGCGTCAAATTCCGGCTGATCGATCATCACGATGCTATGGGCACCAATCTCTCCTGCTGGATTGCCAAGCTGGCGCACATTGGAGGGAGCAACGTCTGCCTCCCACAGCGACGGGGCCAGCTGGGTCACGTTAGATATGGTAGCACCAATTCGCATAAGAACCTCCTGCTATGTTCACTGCTAATCTTACTGCGCCAGTAAACTAGGAGTCAACCCTTTCCGTCTGCGAAAGTGGTGTTTGCGATTTTTTCTTGGGACGCCGCCGCTCTTGGGTCGGGCCTCTCTCAACTTTTCCATAGGGAGGGGGGCCTGCCCCGATGGAGCGCGGCTCCAGGGCCTGCAGCTGCTTGGGCACGGTCAGGCCAAAATCCGCATTCTGGCCCACACCAAACTTGTCGCGGTGCCTGATGAAGGGGAAACCCAGAGCGATGGCAGCTGCGATCAGCACCCCATTGGCCACATAGGTGTGAGCTGCGCGCGAGGGGCAAAGAGGGTCCTTCACCTCAGCCATGTGCTTGAGGGTGTAGCTGCAGGGCCAACGGCCTTTGCGCTCTTTGACCTGGCAGCACCTGAGGAAGGCCACAGCGCGCTCAAAGCCAGCCTGGTGGGCCAGCCAATCCTCATCGCCTGCCTCCCTGAAACCAGACAGAGCCAGCGGGCTATGCTCAGCTCTGATGGCAGCGATCAGCTCCAGGTAGGCCTCAGGCGACAGCGGCTGTGATGGGGCTCCAGCGATTGAAGCGCGTGAAGCGCGTGATCCGCTATCCCCCTCCTTTTTGCCCTTCCCACCCTCAGAAACCTCAACCTCAGAAAAACTTTTCAAAGCGTGGGCGCGAGGGGAAAAGAGGGGGGATAGGCGATCACGCGCTTCACGCGCTGCACGCGCTGAGCGATCAAAACGGGACTGCATTTTCACCCTCCCTGGCCAGCTTTTCGGCAGCTGAAATGGCATCGCGGATGCTCAGCTCACGCTTGGCGTAGATCACCACATCCTTGCCGCTCACCTTCCAGCGGCCAGCCTTGGCTGTAGGATTGCGCACGGCGCGATAGCCGCACTCTTCCATCTTGTGGGGCACCTTGCGGCTGTTCCTGCGGTCCCTGAGCCACTCAGCGAATGAGGCCTCAGCTGCCTCTGTGACAGCTGCCAGGGTCACTGCCCCAGGCCATCTGAGCTGCTCCAGAGCATCGGTCAGCTCTGCTGCCTCAGGCGCGCTATTGGAGGCGACGATATCCCAGAAGGCCTCTGTCTTGGGAGGCGGGGCCTTAGGGTCAAAGTGGCTGATATCCCTGTGCCTCAAATAGGCAGCGACATGGCCAAAGCCCCCACCCTGATACCAGGCCCAGAGGCGCTGCCAGTAGTCGGGCTCAAAATCGGATTTGGTAAGCTCGGACCAGGCCACATAGTGCCTGCGATCATCCTCAGGCAGATAGATGCCATCGCCCTTGTGGTTGCTGGTGATGATCACCCCGCACACATTAAAAACGGAGTATTCCCGCTGGAATTTCTCATCCACGCGGAGAACATCGGGCGGGGCAGCCGTGTAGGCCTTCATGTGATCATAGAAGGCGAAGCGGTCCACATCGCCCAAATCCCGCGCTTCGCTCACGCGGAGGATCACTGATTTCACAAAGCCATTGAAGCGGCCCAGGAGGTGCTGAGGCGATACCTCCTGGCAGTTCCATGGGCCAACGGCCTGCTTGACGGGCTCCAGGATCGTATCTTTGCCAATGCCCTGAGCACCGCCCATCACGATTGCATGATTGATCTTGTCCTGGGGCCGCTGCACCCGCTGCGCGCACCAATCCAGGAGGTGCTCAGCATCGCTGGGAAACACACGGCGCACATGATCCACCCACGGCCCAGCCAGGGCCGCATCACCTTTCTGGGGCGATGGCGGGCGGTAGAGATTGAACACATTGCACTCAGGTCGGGCAATCCAGCCACCCTCTGAAATCAGTCGATTATGGATTACTTGGGGAGCACCTGGAGCCCAGGTCATTTGCTCGACAGGGCGATGCCTATCTAGCCACTTGCTGGCAGCCAGAGTGCGCTGCTCACCCTCATCATCTAAATCAGGTTGGCCATTCGCACGGAACAGAAGAACGGGCGGAATGCGGGCATTGACGCTGGTGGCGGGCCAGGGCTCACCGCTGGGGGCAAAGATGTAGTTATGCGAGGGCATGAAGGCATGGAAATCCTCCAGGCGCACCCCTCTCCCAGCACCGCTCCCAGCCTTGGCAACCTCAGCCAGCAGTTCATCTTTGGAGTGCCCAGCCTCCAGCCAATCGGTCACATCCCCGCCCACAGCCAGGCCAGGCAGCTCCAGCAGCCTCACTGATTTGGCAACATGGCGCAGCTGAGCTTGGACCCTGGAGCCCCGCTTGCGGCCCTTCTCATCATTGTCGATGCACAGCACCACATCGCGCCCCGCAAAGTGCGCGTTAAATTCTGGCTTCCAATTCAGTGCGCCATTGGGGTTGGTGGTCGCGATCAGGCCAAGCTCAATGAGCCTATCGGCATCCTTTTCGCCCTCAGCGATGAAAACTGGATCATTCGGGCACGCTGCCATCTGCTCCAGCAGATCAGGCAGGCGATAGAGCAGATCAGGCTCATCAGCCGCGCCCTTCGTGTAGTGCTCCAAACCTGGGAGCCTGTAGAAATCCTCGGGACATTCTTGTTTGGCGCTCTGCAGCTCGCCCATCCCGCCATGGAAACGGCGCGCGGTCAGGAACACCTTTTCTCCGTCAGCGCGCGAGCCCTTCAGCTTGGAATAGGCATAGCGGCCATCAGGATGGTGATAGTCGAAAACGGCCACCAACTTGGTGGAAGCATCCCACCTGGGCCGCTCTGGATCATCATAGGACCAGGAGCCACCATTCCGCTCAGCAGAGGTGCTCCAGGGCGCGCTGGCTCCCTGCTCAGGAGCTTGGCTTTCCCGCCTGTTTTCGCTAAGCTCAGCGCCTTCATCGCCCGATGAAAACAGTGAGCCGTCCCCATTCGCCTGGGGGCGGCTTTCCTCTTTCATCACGCCACCTCAGGAACGCACTCGCCAGCGTCAATGAACGCCTCCAGATCGGAGCGGCGATAAAAGACCTTGCGGCCCAGCTTCACATATTTTGGACCACGGCCCTTGGCGCGCCACCACTGCAGGGTGGCAGCTGGCGTTTTCCCCAAATAGGCGCTGGCCTGCTCAGGCGATAGAAGTTCGGTTTGATTGTCCATCTCAGCCTCATCAGTTTGATTGAGTGAGGCTGAGTATGGGGAGGGATTGGGAGTTAGTCGTGGGGCAACAAAAACTGGTTTTTTATTGCCCCATCAGCTCCGTTGCTTGCGCCAATATTTAATGAGGCGGTCTCCCTTATGCTCAGCGCTATCCAGCCCTTCAAAAACGGCCTGAGCTGCTGCCTTTTGTGTCTGACCACTCGCTATGAGCCGCTCAAATTTGGAGAGGTTTTCTGGAGTGGTTATGGTGGACCCCCCGCCACTTCCCCTGCGCTCGATTGGATCGGGCCAGTGCTGCAGCAGCTCATCAGCGATTATCTCTGAGGGCAGCTTGTCGCCGCCCCTCGTGGCCCAGATTGATTTTGGATCATTTTGAGAGAGCTTCCTGGCTGCGGCCACGCGAGCTGCCATTTCCTTCACCTGGGCCCTTGTTTCCTCGGGAATGCTGGCGAGTGTGGCTCTCAGTCTCTCCATCCCGTCAGTCGCGCCATGGGGCTCCACAAGAGCTGAGGCCTCAGCCAGCAGCTCCATGGCTTCGTCCACGCGGCCTTGCCTTTCCAGCTCACCGGCGCGGGCCTCCAGATCACTGGCGCGATTGATCCAGCTCTGATCAGCCATTGGCCCGCTCCATCTGCACAACCTTGCCACCCTTGCCAGCGGCTTTGACAGCTCCAGCTCTCCGCTTGGCTGCCTGCTGAGCAGCCTTCATCACTTCATCGCGGCCCACATGAGCATAGCGCATGGCGGTGGCCACGCTGGAGTGACCCACGATGGCCATTTGGACGGGGAGGGGGATGCTGCTGTCAGTGTAAGTTTTGGTGGCAAACCAGTGCCTGATCAGGTGCAGGGTGGCGTTCTCATCAGCCCGCACTTTCGCGGCCTTCATCACCCGCTCAAAGCCAGCCTCCAGGGTTTCCACGCGCAACGGTTTGCGAGCTGCTCCACATTTCACCACAGGGGAGGGACACACCCAATCCACCCCCACGATGCGCTCAGCCTTTTTGAGCAGCTGATGCGCCTCAGCGGTGATGGGCTTTTCCAGGAAGCCAGTTTTGGAGCTGGGCCACCTGAGCAGGCCTTCCTCCAGGTCCACATTGCTCCACTGCAGCTCAGCGATTTCACCAGCCCTGCAGCCAGTGGCAAAGAGCAGCCGGATGCCGAGGGCCACAGGTGGAGACACTTTGCCCTCTGCCTCCAGCTCAGCCAGCTTGACCAGGAGCCTGGACACCTCTGCATCGCTGAATAGCCTGGTGCGCCGCCTGGAGCCTTTGAGCCTGATCCTGGCAGGGTTGGGCCCATGCGGCCTGAGCCCGAATTCCTCAGCCCAGGACATGGCAGATGAGAGCACCCGCACTGCCAGGGAGGCTTGGGTGGGGGTGCCGCGCATCCCATGATACATTTCAGCCACGGCCTTGGGCTCCAGCTCGTCAATGCGAGTGCCACCCAGCGCTGGCTTCAAGAGCTTGCCGGAAATCCGCTCATATTCCGCGCTCGTTTTTGGCGCGAGTTTCTCTTTGGCGTGATCCTCAATGAAGCGGTCCAGCACCTGGGCCACGGTGAGGGTTTTGCTGATGCGCTCCAGCTCCTGCCTCTCAGCAGTTTTCTCGCCAGCTGGATCACCGCCGCCATGGAATTGCGCAGCCAGGGCCTTGGCCTGCTCAAAGGCATGATCAGGGTGAGGTGACTTGATGGTGACGCGCCTGGAAGAGCCGCTCCTGCCTCCAGGGGTGCGATAGGCGAATATGAAGCTCTTGCTGCCAGTGGGGCGCACCCGCAGGCCAAAGCCAGCCACCCTGCTATCCCAGAGGATGTATTCGCGCTCCTGGGGCTGAGCCTCAGCAACCGCAGTTTTCGACAATCTGACCTTCATTTTGACCCCCTGGGGAAGCACCGGGGAAGCACACTCGCCCATCTGGGCCGCTGCTCCCACTCCCTTACTAATTCGGGGGATCACGAAAAGCAAAGGTATTTCAGGGGTTTTTAGCGATTATCCACGCGAACCCATTTTCCCACATCGTCGCTCAAACAAACTTTTAATCAGTAGGTCGCTGGTTCGAACCCAGCAGGGCTCACCATTTTCTTGCAATCTTTGTAGCGAGCCCGGCAGGGCTCGTGTCTGCGGCTCCGCCCTGATAGGCTGGCGGCTTGCAAGGAGATGGGGCGATGGTGCGGATTGCTGCGATTGTCCTCGGACTGATCGGGATATCGGGTTCATCACCAACGCAAGCTGACGAACAGCATGAGCATTGCATGGCAGCCGGTCAGACCACGCTGGATTACGAGAAATGCGGCTCCGAATGGATTGCGCGGGAGGATGCCGAGCTGAACCGGGTCTGGCGGCGGGTATATGGCGGTCTTGAGTCTAGGGCGGTCAAGCGTGACCTGTTGGCGGAACAGCGCAAGTGGATAAAATACAAGGAAACAACCTGCCTTCTGTTTCGAAACCGCGAAGAATTCGGCTCGATAGGGTGGGCACTGCAGTTTCCGACATGCCGCGCCGGAGTAATCCGTGAAAGAACCGATCGGCTCCGCCAATATGCAGATCAGATCGAGGGGCAGGCTGCTTCCAGGCAGCTTTGAAAATTCGGCACTCGTTTCAGTTCAGCGCCCGCTGATAGCCGTCAGAGCCGATCGCGGCGTGGAACGCCACGAAGGAACTGGCGAGCGCCGCTTCGCTGTCGATCAGCGACTGGCGGCTGGCGATGAGCTGCCGCTGTGCGTCCAGCACGTCGAACAGGGAGGCCAGGCCTTCGCGGTAAAGCGCGTTCGACTGGCCCAGCGCCGCTTCGCTCTGCTCGATCGCCTCGGTCAGTGAGGCGAGGCGCTGTTGATAGGCATCGATGGCAACCAGCGAGGTTTCCACTTCTGCCAATGCATTCAGGAAGGTGACGCGGTATTCGGCCAGCCGCGCGTCGGCCTCGGCGCGGGCCGCCACGACTTCGGCGCGGCGGCGTCCGCCGTCGAAGAGGGGCAGGTCGAGCGACGCGCCCAGCGTCAGCAGAAAATCGGAAAACAGGCCGCCCAGCGAGCCGTTGCCCAGCGACACCACGCCGGGGATGGTGAGGGCGGGGCGCAGATCTGCCTGTTCGACCCCGATGATGGCCGCCGCCTGGGCCAGACGGGCTTCGGCGGCCAGGATGTCCGCGCGGCGGCGCAGCAGGTCGGCGGGCGTGCCGGCCTCCGGCCCCCCGGCATAATCCGGTATTCCGCCGAGCTGAGCGTCGCTCGGCAGGAAAGCGCCCGGCGGCTCCGCCAGCAGCACGGCAAGCGCGGCAGCGGCTTCGGACCGGGCGATGGCGATCAGCCCCCGGCGCGCGCGGGTCTGCGCCAGATCGGCCGCGGCGCGGCGCACGTCGAGATTGGCGGCAAGCCCCGCCTCGAACCGCAGGGTGACGATGCGTAGGGTCTGTTCCTGCAGATCGGTCGATTCCTGCAGCAGTTCCAGCTGCGCGCCGGTACGGCGATACTCGATATATTGGTTGGCGATGGCCGCCGCGACCAGCCGGCGCGTGTCGGAGACGAGGTAATCGGCCTCGGCATAATTTGCGACCGCTGCCCTGATCTCGGCGGCGAGGCGGCCGTTGATGTCGGGATTGAACAGGCCGAACAGGCCGGCACCCGCATCGATGCTGGCTCCGCTGCCCCCCAGGCCGACGCCCGCTTCCGCCGACCCGTCCACTCCCGGCAGGCGGTCGGACCGCTCCGCCCGCAGCAGCGCGGCGGCGACGCGGAGTCGGTCCGCCGCCGCCTCGACGTCGTAATTGGCCGCAAGTCCCTGTTCGATCAACGCATCGAGCACGGGATCGTTGAAGCCGAGCCACCACTCCCGTGCCGGACCTGCCGGTGGCAGGTTGGTGGCATAATAGGGCGGCGCAGCGACGCTTGGCGGTATGTCCACCGGCTCGACACTGGCGCAACCGCCGATCAGCAGGACGGGCAGCAGCAGGGAAGGCACGGCAATATCGCGCAACCTCATGCCGGGGCCACCGTCATGTCCTCATCCACTTCCTCGATCTCTTCGCTCAGCCGCGCGAGATCGACATTGCGCGGCGTGCCGAAGCGGGCAACGCCGAGGTAGATTACCGGCGTCAGGAACAGGGTGAAGATCCCGGCGATGCCCAATCCGCCGAAGATTACCCAGCCGATGGACTGCCGCGCTTCCGCGCCCGCGCCAGTCGCCAGAATCAGCGGTACGGCGCCGAGCACGGTCGAGATCAGCGTCATGGCAATGGGGCGCAGGCGGATGGCGGCGGCTTCCTCGACAGCTTCTCGAACCGAGCGCCCCTGCCGTCGCAACTGGTCGGCGAATTCCACGATGAGGATGCCGTTCTTCGCCATTAATCCGATCAGCATGACGAGGCCGATCTGCGAATAGATGTTGAGCGAGGTGCCCGAGAGATACAGCGAGAACACCGCCGCCGCGAGCGCGAAGGGCACGGTCAGCACGACCACGATCGCGCTGGTCAGGCTCTCGAACTGAGCGACCAGCACGAGGAAGACAAAGACCAGCGCGAAGGCATAGGTGAGGAGCAAATCGTTCGAGGTTTCCTCGAGGCTTTCCGCCTCGCCCTGCAGCAGCATGTCAATGTCGTCAGCCACGGTTTCCTCAGACAGTCGCTCGATCTCGTCCACCGCTTCCCGCAGGGTCGCGCCCGGCGCGATGTCGGCGCTGACTTCGATGGCGCGGCGCTGTTCCGTCCGGTCGAGTTCGGCGGCAATGCCCTGTTCGTCAATCGTGGTCACGCTGGACAGCGGCACCAGCGTGTCATTCGCGCCCCTGACGAACAGGTTGCGCAGATCCGACGGGTTGGTGACGCTGACCGATTGCGCCGTGAGGAAGACGGGCACGGCCTGATCGCCGATGCTGAGATCGACCAGATCGTCGCCGCCGACCATCGCCCGCAGGGTCTGCGCAAGATCATCAAGATCGACGCCGAGATCGGCGGCGCGTTGCCGGTCGATGCGGATGGACAGCTGCGGCTGCGTCGGCTGGTAGGATATGTCGGGGTTGGATAGAATGTCGGACTGCGTGTCGATGGCCCGCGACAAGGCATCGGCGGATTCGTAGATGCGGCCATATTCCGAACCCGTCAGCGCGACCTCCAGCCCGTCGCCGCCTCCGCCGAAATTCAGTGTTCCGCGTCCGCGTGCGCTGGTGCGCGAGCCGGGGATGTCCTGCAAGGGTTCGTTCAGATCCTCGACGATTTCGGTCTGGCTGCGGTCGCGTTCGCCCCAATCGGCAAGCTGAGCGGTCACCCGGACGCGGTTCGGGTCATAGCGTCCGACGATTGAGAAGGTGCGCTCGATTTCTCCGCTGGCGAGATAGGGTTCGAGCACCTGCTCGACCTCGTCCAGCTCGTCATCCATGAAGTCGATGCCGACGCCGTCCGGCCCCGTCGCATCCACGGTGATGACGCCGCGATCCTCGTCGGGCACCAGTTCGTTGTCGAGCCCGGAGTAAAGCAGCCCCGCCAGCACGGCGAGAACGACGGCAACGATGCCGACCGTCACCGGCCGATCGAGACAGCGGGTCAGCGCGCTTTCATACCAGTGACTGGCCTTCTGGCCCCATGATCCGATGCGGCCCGGCTCGTCATCCTTGCTGGTGAGATCGAAGCGCGCGGCGAGCGCAGGCACCAGCGACAGGGCCACGAAGGACGACAGGATCACCGCCACCGCCAGCACGAAGCCGAATTCGCGGAACAGCCGCCCGGCCTCGGAAGGCAGGAAGGATATCGGCACGAAGACGGACACCAGCACGGCGGTGGTCGCGACCACGGCGAAGAAGACCTGCCGCGTGCCGATCACGGCGGCGGCACGGCGTCCCAGCCCCTTGTTCTGCAGGCGCTGAGCGTTCTCCAGCACCACGATGGCATCGTCGACGATGAGGCCGGTGGCCAGCACCAGCGCGAGCAGGGTCAGCAGATTGATGGAAAAGCCCATCGCCCAGATGCCCGCAATGACCCCGACCAGCGCGACGGGGATGGTGGTGCTGGGCACGACGGTGGGCCGCCATGCGCGGAAGAACACCAGCATCGTGCCGATCACCACGGCGATGGTGAAGCCGAGCGTGATCAGCACCTCGCGCACCGAGATGCGGATGAATTCGGCATCGTCCGAGACGATTTCGACATTCACATCGTCGAAGCGTTCGTTCAGCCGGTCGACTCCGTCACGAATTGAACTGGAAATGGTGATCGTGTTCGAACTGGCCTGCCGCACGACGCCCAGCCCGATGATCGGCTGCCCGTCCAGCCGCACGAAATTCGTCGCATTGGCAGGCGCGAAGATGGCTTCGGCCACGTCGCCGATGCGGGTGGTGCCGGAAATCACGATGCTCTCGATCTGTTCGGGCGTGGCGGCGGTCGCCTCTGCCCGCACCACCAGTTCCTGCGCATCGGACCGGAACGACCCGACCGGCACGTCATAGGGCGCGTTGTTCAGCGCCTCGGCCACATCGGTCAGCGCGAGGCCGAAACGGTTCAGCCGCGCCGGATCGATGCTGACGCGCATCTGCCTTTCGCGGGTGCCGAATTCCTCGATACTGGCGACCCCTTCGGCCGTCAGCAGTTCGGGGACGATGTCGTTTTCGACGATGCGCGTCAGTTCCGCCTCGTCATAGCGGTCCGACGATATTGCCAGCGTCATGATCGGCTGGGCGTCCTGGTCCGCCTTCACCACCGTGACCTGCTCGACCCGGTCGGGCAATTCGCGGGTGACGCGGCTGACCGCCTCACGCACGTCGGAAGCCGCCGTGTCCAGGTCGACGCCGGGATTGAACTCGACCCGAATGCGCGAATTGTTTTCCTCGCTCGACGCGTTGATCTGGCGCACGCCGGAGACTCGGGCAACCGCGCCTTCCAGCACGCTGGTCACTTCGGAATCCATCGTCTGCGGGGCAGCGCCCGGCAAATTGGCGGTAACGGAGACGATGGGCCGGTCGACATTTGGCAATTCGCGGACTTCCACGCCCATCAGCGCGGCGATGCCTGCAATGACGATGAGCAGGTTCAACACGCCGATCAGCAGCGGCCGCTTGACCGCCAGCATCGGCAGGTCTGACTTATTGTGCATTGTCGCCGCGTGTCGGCCGAAGCTGCACGTCCTGCGGGGCAGCGTTGTTGGCGCGCACGACCCGCACATCCTGCCCGTCGCGCACCTTCTGCACGCCTTCGACGATCACGCGGTCACCCGTCCGCACATCGCCATCGACGAAGACCAGCCCTTCACGGCGCGAGGTGATGGTCACCGGCACCCGGCGCGCCGTGCCTTCACGCACCAGGAAGAGATGCGACCCTTCGCCGCCCCAGACGATGGCTTCTTCCGGCACCGCCGCCCGCGCTTCGCCGTTGCGGCTGAAGATCACGCGGAAGCTCATGCCCGGGCGTAGCGTGTCGTCGGAATTGGAGATGGCGGTGCGGACGGTGAAATTGCGCGTGTCCTGCGAAATGCGCGCGTCGGTAGTCACTACGCGGGCATCGATGGTGCGTGAGGGGTCGGAGAAAGGCGTGACCTGCACGACCTGCCCGGGGCGCAAGGCGTTGAATACCGCTTCGGGCGCGGGAAAATCCACGTAGAGCGTCTCGCGCTTGTCGATCTGTGTGATCGGCGTGCTGTCGTTCACCCGGTCGCCGCGGTCGATCTCGGTCAGGCCGACATGGCCGGAAAAGGGCGCGCGCACGACCCTGTCGCCCAGGTCCACCTCGGCCTGCTGCAAGGCCACGCGGGCGGAGGCGAGGGCGGTCTCACCCGCCTCGATCTGGCTTTCCGACAAGGCGCCGGTGTCCTCGATGCGGCGATAGCGCGTCAGCAATTGATCGGCCTCGCTCACCTGCACGCGCGCGGCGTCAACCGCCAGGCTTTCGGCCCGCGCGTCGAGGCGCAGGAGCGGCTCGCCCTCGCGCACGTAATCGCCGGCGCTGAACAACACGCTGGTCACGCGGCCGGACGTTTCCGGATAAATCTCGGCAGAGGTGGTCGCGCGCGCCGTGCCGATCGCCTCGACCTCAAGCTGTTCGGGCAGCACCCTGACTGGCTGGGCGATGACCACGACCGGATCACGTTCGGGCGCGGCTTCCTCTTCGGAGCATCCGGCAACTGCGATCGCGAGACTGAATGCGGCGGTCAGCCGGCGAGCTAGCTTGAAACCCATGCAGCCCACCTATCGGAGCCGCACGGCTTGGGAAAGATTAGTTTGGAGATTTGGCGCGGAAAGATCAGCGATCGAGCCGTTTCGCCAGCCGCACGAGCAAGCCGATCAGCGGCGGCACCAGCACCAGGGACAGCACGACCTTGGCCAGCATCTGCCCCGCCAGCAGCGAGCCGATGGGAAATTCGCCATAGAAAGCAAGGGTGATGAAGATGATTGTATCGACGATCTGGCTGAGCGCCGAAGCAATGCCGCCGCGCACCATCATCCAGAGATTGCCGTCATTCGATCCGCTGCCGCGCAGCCAGTCGAAAATACGCACATTCAGGATCAGCGACACGCCATAGGCAACCGGCCCCGCCGCCATGATTCGCGGCGTCTGGGTCAGCACCTGTTCGAAAGCGGCAATATTCTCGGGCGGCATGGCGGATGACACCGGCAGCATGAGGACCAGCAGGATCAGCAGGATCGAAGCGGCCAGCGGCAGGAATCCCCACAGCACCATCCGGTCCGCGACGGAGCGACCGTACAGATGGCTGACCGTGCTCGACAGCACCACCAGCATCAGGAAGGCGAAAATCCCCGCTTCGACCGCCAAGGGGCCGAGCGCCACCTGCTTGAATCCCAGCACACCCGCCAGCACCGTCATGCCGCCATAGAACAGCGCATAGACGAACAGCGCGCGCGGTATGCCGCCGGGGCTCAGCACGGCCGCTGCCGCCGGATGATCCTGGGTGTCGGAGTGAATGGTGGGTTCCTGCATCGTGCACGCCTATGCGAGAGCGGAAAAAAAGGAAAGGTGCCGGGAACCTTTTGCCCAGTCGCAATTCCTTCGCATTTGACTGGCGGGCAACAAAAGGCAAGAGAGCGCCGCGGACGGGCAGCGCGGCACATGATTCCTGCAATCGGCAGGCCGATCAATCATGAAAAAGCGCAAAGCGTCCCTCCAAGCAAAGGACGACAATGCCACCCGTCATCATGAGCCTCATCGGTATTGTCGCGATTCTGCTTATCGCCTTCCTGCTTTCGTCGGGCAAACGCCGTATCAGCCTGCGCGTGGTGGGCGCGGCCTTCGCGCTGCAGGCGCTGCTCGCCTTCCTGGTGCTGCGCACGCCGTGGGGCCGCGCGGCGATACAGGGCATGTCGAACGGCGTGGCGGCGCTGCTGTCCTATGCCGACCGGGGCACCGAATTCCTGTTCGGGGCGAGCGAGGGCAATCCGCTTGCCAACACTTTCGCGCTGGGCGCCCTGCCGGTCATCATCTTCTTCGCGGCGCTGGTTTCGATCCTTTATCACCTCGGCGTGATGCAGCGGATCGTCCGCTGGGTCGGCGGGGCCATCGGCTGGCTGACCGGCATCACACGCGTCGAATCGCTGGGCGCTGCGGCCAACATCTTCGTCGGCCAGTCGGAAAGCCCGCTGGTGGTCCGCCCCTATCTCGCCGGCCTCGTGCCGTCGCAGCTGTTCACGCTGATGACGGTCGGCATGGCGGGCGTCGCCGGAACGATCCTTGCCGCCTATGCCGGGCTGCTGGGCAACGAATATCTGCCCTATCTGCTGGCGGGTGCCTTCATGTCGGCGCCGGGCGGTATCCTCATGGCCAAGATCATGATGCCTGACGATGAAGTCGTCGCCGATGTCACGGTGGATGGCAGCGAGGATGAGCGCCTGGCCCTTCCGCGCGGCCGGATCAGTGCCGAAGGTCCCGCAGCCCTGACCGAGGGCGGCCGCGCGCATGAGGTGGAAGTCGCCGAAACCTTCGAGGAAGGCCAGCGGCCCGCCAACATCATCGAAGCCGCGGCACAAGGCGCGCAGACCGGCGTGAAGCTGGCGGTCGCCGTCGGTGCGATGGTCCTGGCATTCGTGGCGCTTGTGGCGCTGGCGAACGGATTGCTCGGCTGGGCGGGCAGCTGGTTCGGCTTCCCTGAACTGTCGTTCCAGATGCTGCTGGGCCTGATCTTCGCGCCCGTCATGTTCCTGATCGGAATCCCGTGGGAAGACGCGGGGATCGCCGGCGGGCTGTTCGGCACCAAGATCGTGCTCAACGAATTCGTCGCCTTCATCGAACTGGGCCAGATCGACACGCTGGTGCTGTCCGAACGCAGCCGCGCGATCGTTACTTTCGCCCTGTGCGGTTTCGCCAATTTCAGCTCCATCGCCATCCAGATGGCCGTGACCGGCGGCCTCGCGCCCAACCAGCGCCCCGTCATCGCCCGGCTGGGCCTGCGCGCATTGGCGGCAGGTTCGCTCGCCAATCTGATGAGCGCGGCACTGGCGGGGCTGTTCCTGCCTTACTAGATTGTTCGATATTTCTTCCCCTGAGGATCGTCATGTCTTCCATTGCCTCCGTTTCGCTGTCCCGCCCGCTCGAAGATGTCGCCGATGCGCTTGGCCGCAGTTTCGGCGAATATGGCTTCGCCATCATTCGCGACCACGGGATTCCCGCCGACCTGATCGCGGAAGCTGAGGCGCTGGCAAAAGCGTTCTTCGCTCTGCCGGACGAAACCAAGCGCGCCTACAAGCTTGAAGGCGGCGGCGGCGCGCGCGGATACACGCCCTTCGGAACCGAGAAAGCAAAGGACGCCAAGGTCCACGATCTGAAGGAATTCTGGCACGTCGGACGCGACCTTCCTGCCGACCACCCGCTGTCCTCTTTCATGGCACCCAATATCTGGCCGACGGAGCTGCCCGAGTTCCGCGATATTCTCACCCGGCTCTACACCGCATTCGAGGAAGCCGGGGGCCGCGTGCTGGAAGCGATCGCGCTGCATCTCGGGCGTGACCGCAATTTCTTCGCGCCCACGGTTGAGGACGGCAATTCGGTCATGCGCCTGCTGCATTACCCGCCGCTGCAGGGCGAGGACAGCGAAGGCGCCATTCGCGCCGCCGCGCATGGCGACATCAACACCATCACCCTGCTGCTGGGCGCGGAAGAAGCGGGTCTTGAACTGCTGACGAAGGACGGCGAATGGCTGGCGGTCGATCCGCCGGAAGGTGCGCTGGTCGTCAATATCGGCGATATGCTGGACCGGCTGACGGGCGGCCGCCTGCGCTCCACGGTGCACCGCGTCGTCAATCCAAGCGGGGCGGCGGCGAAGCGGTCGCGCTATTCCATGCCCTTCTTCCTGCACTTCCGCCCGGATTACGTCATCGACGTGCTGGAAGATTGCCGCAGCGGCGAATCGGCAGAGGTTCCCCCGCCGATTTCCAGCCACGATTACCTGATGCAGCGGCTGCGCGAGATCAATCTGGCGTAAAAGGTTCCTGAGAAAAACCGAAGTTGGCTGTGGAGAAACGATAATCCGCAGTTGTTGCATTGCAGCAACATAAAGAAATTACGTATATTCAAGGGTTTATGAAGGCGCCAGCCAGCAGGCGCTTTTGCGCCACCTGCTGTCATATTGCTGCAATAAAACTTTCTTCTTACCGCATTGTGCAGCGCCTAGCCGGGCGTCGTAGCCAGCAACCCGCACAATCCTCCGGTCGTCCTTTCGGCGCCGGTTCGTCGCGGGCGAGGGGTCGCATGGAATTCTTGAATGTCACGCAAAGGGATCGTCTGACATGAAAATTAAGTATCTTCTGGCTGCCAGCGTCGTCAGCCTTTCGGCCGGCGTGATGCTGCCTGCGCCTGCTGCTGCGCAGCAGATTACTTCGGGGATCGAAGGCACCGTGTCTTCCGCCGACGGCGTTGCACTTCCCGGTGCGATCGTCACCGTGACCGACACTCGCACCAATCAGGTGCGCACGATCACCACCGGTTCTGACGGCACGTTCCGCGCGGGCAATCTCGTCCCCGGCGGCCCTTACCAGGTAACCGCCGTCGCCGATGGCTACGAAGGTCAGACGGTCCTCGATCAGTTCATCACGGTCTCGGGCAATCTCTCGTTCAACTTTGAACTGACCCCGGCTGATGCAGGCATCGTAAGTGATGTGATCGTCGTGACGGGCGCCCGCGCCGGTGTAACCCAGCTCGCTGTCGGCCCCGGCACGGCATTCGGCGAAGAGACGCTGGAAAGCTTCCCCTCGATCACGCGTGACGTTCGCGACATCATCCGCCTCGACCCGCGCGTCAGCATCGACCGCGACAACGAAGTGGACCGCGTGTCCTGCCTCGGCGGTAACGATCGCTCCAACACCTTCACTGTCGACGGCATCGTCCAGGCCGACGTCTTCGGCCTCAACGGCACGCCCTTCGCCTCGCGCAACTCGCTGCCGCTGCCATTCGACGTCATCCGCGAAACCAGCGTCGAGTTCGCACCGTTCGACGTCGAATATTCCGACTTCACCGGCTGCCTCGTCAACGTCATCACGAAGTCGGGCACAAACCAGTTCCACGGCAGCGCCTTCTTCACCTTCCGCAATGAAGATTTACGCGGCAACACGATCGACGGCGACGATTTCACTGCCGCCGCATTCGAGGAAAAGCGCTGGGGTGCCACGCTGAACGGGCCCATCGTCCCCGACCGCCTGTTCTTCAGCCTTGGCTATGAAGAAACCGACCTCGGTGACAGCAACGACTTCGGACCGCAGGGGCTGAATTTCCCGAATGAAGCCGCATTCGTCGACGTGGACCAGTTCAACCGCTTCGCAGGTATCGCAAACAGCGTCTACGGCCAGGATGTGGGTGAATATCCCCGTGCACTGCCGGAAAGCTCGCAGCGTTATTTCGGCCGTGTCGACGCCTACATTACCGACGATCACCGGGTCGAGGCGACCTATCAGAAGCTGAAGGAAACGAATGTCGAATCCGACACCGGCTTCAACGAACTGACCGGTCTCAACAGCTTCGAGGACGAAGGCACCGATTCCGATTATTACGCCCTTCGCCTCTATTCCAACTGGAGCGACACCTTCTCGACCGAACTGCGCCTCAGCCGTGCCGACGTCAGCGACGTGCAGGGCCCGGTCGGTTTCGGTGAAGCGCAGTCCGAAAATCCGACGGTACGTCTCGTGGTCGGGGTGCAGAACACCGATCCTGGCGATGGCAGCATCACCAACGGCTTCCTCAGCACCGGACCCGGCATCTTCCGTTCGGCTAACGCGCTGCAGACGCAGATCGACCAGGCCCGGTTCCAGGCGACGGCCGATGCCGGCAACCACCAGCTGAAGGTGGGCGTGGAACTGAACGAACTGGAAGTCTACAATCTGTTCGCAGCCAATGCGACGGGTACGCTGTTCTTCCGCAATCTCGACGATTTCCAGAACGGCCTCGTGGCGAGCGGCAATTTCTCCTCCACCTTCTCCAATCCGGATGAACTGGCAGAGGGCCTGCTGGGCGGCGGCGTCATCAACGCCACGCCGAGCGGCGACATCAACGAAGCGGCCGCGACGTTCAACCGGACCATCTACAGCTTCTACGTGCAGGATGATTGGCAGGCGACGCCGCAGCTCGGCCTGACCGCGGGCATCCGCGCGCAGTTGTATGACGGCTCGGCACCGACGGCGAACCCGAACTTCCTCGACCGTTACGGCTTCACCAACCGCGTGGCGTTCTCCAGCATTCCGCCGGTTTTCCTGCCGCGTGTTGCCGCGACCTATGAATTCGACAATTACGGGTTCCTGTCCAACTCGCGCGTCACGGGCGGCGTCGGCATCTTTGCCGGCGGCGATCCGGTGGTGTTCTTCTCCAACGCATTCTCGAACAACGGTTTCAACACCGGCGAAGGCACCACCTTCACCGATGCTTGCGATGCGATCCGGAATGCCGATGGCACGATCGACATCCTGCAGGGCGGCAGCTTCAACGGCTTCCCCGAATGCGCGCGTCTCGCCGGTTCGGATCGGGCGGCGCAGGGCCTTTCCGACACGCAATCCACCGATCCCGACTTCGAAATCCCCACGGTGCTTCGTGCCAACGTCGGTTTCGGAACGCGCTTCGGCGTCGGCGACGGGTTCTTCGGCGACTGGCAGCTCAACCTCGACTACATCTACAGCCGCTTCCAGAACACGCTGAACTTCGTGGACCTGTCGCAGGTGATCAACCCGTCGCTCGGCGCGGCAGGCTTCACCGTCGATGGCCGTCCGATCTATCGGGCCATCGATCCCACTGCCAATGGCTGCGATGCCGATCTGCAGGGAACGGGCGGAACGCCGCCGGTCTATACCAATCTCAGCCCTGCCTGTTTCGCGACCGGACGGGATGACGAACTGCAGCTGACCAACGGCCCCGATTATGAAAGCCACGTCGCATCCATCGCGCTGGCCAAGAATCTCGGCCGCGGCGTGTTCACCGACGATGGCGACGTCGGTTTCCGGCTCGGCTACGCCTATACCGACAGCGAGAACAACCGGAACATCGGGTCGTCGACCGCTACGTCCAATTTCGACGTGACGGCCGCTTTCGACCGCCAGAACCCGGCGATCTCGACGTCCAACTTCGAAACGAAGCACAATTTCACGGCAGCCTTCAGCTTCCAGGAAGCTTTCTTCGAAGATTACCAGACCAGCCTGGGCCTGTTCTTCAGCGCCCGTTCGGGTCGCCCGTACAGCCTGACATTCGCCGGTGGCGGCGATTTCAACGACAGCGCTTCGGGTAACAACAACGCGCTGCTCTACATCCCGACCGGCGTGAACGATCCCAACCTGGTGGCTCCGGTGTTCGCTGCAACCGGTGAATTGATTGGCGGTTCGGACCCTGAAGCGGTTCAGGCGCTGGTAGATTACGTCGCTGCATCGGGCTGCGACTTCACGCCCGGCCAGACGATCGAACGCAATAGCTGCGACAACGACTGGTATTACGACCTCGACATGCGCATCAGCCAGGATCTGCCGTTCATCGGCCGCCTGACGGGTGTTGCCGATGACAGGATCGAACTGTTCGCCGATTTCGACAACTTCCTGAACCTGCTCGACAACAGCTGGAACGTTTTCCGCCGCCGTGGCGGGTTCTCGCAGACGGTCGATCTGGTGGAAGCGGGTGCGACCTATGAGGATCCGATCACTGGCCGCAGGATCAACGTTCCGGCTTTCGATAACACGGGGCGTTACGTAATCTCGGACTTCGATGCGAATGACACGAACGAAGTCAGCAGCTCGGCTTCGGTCTGGCGCATCCAGGTCGGCGTTCGTTACGAATTCTGATCTCGCAGAAAAGCAAACGGAAGGGCGGCGGCACGCAGGTGTCGCCGCCCTTTTCTTTTGGGCGCGGCTCGCGTTAAGGCACCTGTGCAAAACGGCAGCGGAAAATGTCAGGCGAGCATGAGCGACAAGAGCGGCAATTTTACTCACACCCGGCAGCGGATCCGGCCGCTGACGCTGGTCGGAATCGCCGTGCTGCATATCCTGCTGTTCTACGGTCTGGCCCGTGCGCTCGCGCCCGATTTCACCGGCGGGCTGGAGGAAAGCGTGGTCGCCGCCTTCACGGTTCCCACCGAAATTCCCGAAACACCGCCGCCGCCTGTTCCCGAACCCGCGCCGGAAACCGACACGCGGCCTGACGAAGGCGCACAGGGCGATCCGGGGCGTGAAGCGGTGGCGCGAGCGGTCGCCGCGCCTGAACCTGCTGTCACGATCGTCGAGGCGCCGCCTGCCCCGCGCGCCGCATCGACCGGTGCCGCAAACACCAGCGGCGCTGCCGAACAGGGCGAGGGCACCGGCGCTGCCGGAAGCGGCTCAGGCACCGGCAGCGGGCAGGGGGGCGTCGGAGGGGGCGGCGGTGGCAGCGGCGCAGCTATCGCCCGGCCCGCGCGCAAGATTGCGGGCGACATACGCTCAGCAGCGGATTTCCCCGTGCCGCCGGGCGGGCGCGCGATACGGCGGGGGCAATCGGTGACCGTGGCGGTCACCGTTGGCGTGGATGGCCGCGCGCGCGACTGCCGCGTGCTGAAACCCAGCCCCGACCCGCAGGCGGATCAGACCACCTGCCGCCTGGTGGTGGAGCGGTTCCGCTTCGAACCGGCAGTGAATGCAGCCGGAGAAACGGTGCCTGCGACCTATGGCTGGCGGCAGGACTTCTACTGAAGCTGAAGGCTCAGCCAAAGGCCATTTGCGCCAGCGCGCCGGCGATGTCATCCTTGTCATAGGGCTTCTTCAGGACGCCCATGGCACCGGTCTCGTCCATGCGGTCGCTCATGTCGCCATAGCCCGTCGCCAGGAAGAACGGGATGCCCCGGCTGCGCAGTTCATCGGCGATGGGATCGCTGGTTTCCGACCCGAGATTGTAATCCAGGATCGCCATGTCGGGCGCGTCCTCTTCTATCACCGAGAGCGCATTGGCCACGCTGCCCGCAACATTGACGATGGATACGCCGATCTGCCGCAGACTGTCCTCAGTATCGAGGGCGATGATCATGCTGTCTTCCACCAGCAGAACATGCTGCGGAATGGCGGAGGCGGCAGGATCGTCGGATGCGCCCTGATTATGCGTGCTGTCGATAGTTTCGCTTCCTGCCTCGCCGGGCAGGCCCTTCTGTGACGGAATGGTGGTGACATAGGAGGCAGGAATGGTGAACTCCGCCTCCACGCCGCCGAGCTTGTAGAAAATATCCGCGTCCCCATCCAGTTCGTGCGGGATGGAGCGGCAGATGATCGTTGTGCCGAAGCCGCGGCGGGTCGGTGCCTTGACAGGCGGCCCGCCCCGTTCGCGCCAGTGGATGTCCAGATCGTTGTCGCGTCCCCGTTCCAGCGTCACCGTCAAGGTGCCGGAACTGTCGCACAGGCTGCCATATTTGACCGAATTGGTCATCATCTCGTGAATGACAAGCGCCAGCACGGTGAAGGCCTCGGGCGCGATCAGGACATCGTCGCCGATGATCTGCAGCCGGTCCCGATTACCGTCGTTCAGATAGGCACGCGCTTCATTGAGGACGAGTTCCTTGACCGAAGCCGGCGACCAGTTTTCCTTGGTGATCTGGTCATGCGCCGATGCGAGCGCCGAAATGCGCCCGCCGACGATGCGGGAAAAGCTTTCCACATCCACCGCTTCGCCCTTGGATTGCGTGATCAGCCCGCGAATCAGGTTGAGGATGTTGCGTACCCGGTGGTTCAGTTCCGCGATCAGCAATTCCTGCTGCTGCTGGGCGCTGGCACGGTCCTGCATCGCCTGATCGGTCAGGCGCAGGATTACCTCGATCAGTGTGACCCGCAGGCTTTCGGCGATGCTGACCTCTTCATCCAGCCAGGGCGCGCTGCGGCCCCTGACCGATTCCTGCCAGGCCTCGAAGCTCTTGCGCGGCGTCAGCCGGGCGCCGTTTGGCCCGTATTCCACCGCTTTTTCCGGGTTGCCGGCCCAGTTCACCACCTGCGGCAATTCCTGCCGCCACAGGATGAAGTAATCACGCGGGCGGCGCGACACGGGGATGACCAACGCACCCACTGCCCGATCGGCGAAGGCCTGAGCGGCGGGAATGATCGCGCCGAGTTCGTTATGAGCGAAAACCTTGCTGGTCGCGGCTGAATTCAGCGTCGGCGCGATGGCGAGGAATTCCTCCTCGTTCGGTGCCTTGCCCCGCGTCCTGTACTCCCCGTCGATATAGGCGCTCGACCCGGAATGCGGGATCACGTCGCCGATAATGGCTTCGATGGTGTCGAGATTCTCGGCGAGGCCGCTGCCGCCGGCCAGCCGTGCCATCAGCTTGTTGTGAATCTCCCGCCCCCGCTGCGTGCGCGCCGCGCTTTCCCGCTGCAGCAGGCGTTCCAATAGCAGCGAGAACATGCCGGAGAACAGCTCTGCCACCGTGCGCAAGGGGAAGGGCAGGGTGCGGGCGGAATAATGGTGGCAAGCGAACAGGCCCCACAACTTTCCACCGATCACGATCGAAATGGACAGCGATGCGCCCACGCCCATGTTCTGCAGATATTCGATGTGAATGGGCGACACGGCACGCAGAACGCTGTCGCTGAGGTCGAGCGGTTCACCCGATAGCGAGATTTCCGGCACGATCGGCACCGGCGGCGCGATGACATCGCTGATGATGCGAAACGGGTTGCGCACGTAAAGCGCGCGCGCCTGCGACGGAATGTCGGATTTCGGGTAGCGCAGGGTGAGGAATGTCTCGAGATGAGTCTCGCGCGCTTCGGCGATGACTTCGCCGCTCTGATCTTCATGAAAACGATAGACCATCACCCGGTCGAAGCCGAGCATGGCCTTCACCTGCACCGCCGCCCGGCGGCAAAGGTCGGTCACGCTATCCGCATGCTCCAGATTGGCCATGACCGGCTGCAAGGTGCCCAGCTGCGCTGCAAAGGCATCCGGATCGTGCGGTTCGAATTCGATGAGGTAGAGTTCGCCGGAAGCGTGCAGGGCTATGTCGAACAACCGTCCCGCTGCGCCGAGGTCGATGGCGAACAGCCTTTCCGCCAGGCGGTCATCGCCGTCATGCCGCATCCGCTTCTGGAGAAGCCGGATCGCCGCTTCGGGAAAGACGCTGTTCAGCCTGGTTCCGGCCCCGGCACCGGTGTCACGCCCGAGAATATCGACAACGTTCTGCGAATGATGCACGATGATGAGATCGGCATTCACCGCAATCAGCGCACCGAAATTCTGGATCATGCCCAGCTTGTGTATGGGCTCGCGGTCGCAATTGCCGAGGTCGATCGTCTCGGTCACCTTCACGAGGCGAGTTCCGGCATCTGCATGGCCCATGACTGGCGAAAAGCGGCGAAAACGGCTTCGGCTGCCGCGATGGCTGACCGGGTGCGGCTTTCGGAATAGGAACGTTCGATGAGAGGCCTCAGAGTTTTGAAATAGGCAGGCAGGTCGGTATTGCCGAGGAAGTGCATGGGCCAATCCCCGTGCGTCCGGCGGCGGAGGTCGGCGGCCATGGCGCGGTTGCCCATCGACGATCCGGCGACGACCCAGCAGACGCCAAGCGGCTCGCTGCAGGATGGCAGATCGAACATGACTGGCTCAGCTGCCCGCGCGGCATCGAGTCTCGCCAGATCCTGCAGGACGAGAGATGTTTGCGGCGGAGGCACGAGATCTGCCGAGCAATGCTGCCGGCACCATTCCTCGACGCCGATGCGCGCATTCAGCTGAATTTCCAGAAAGCGGACGTAATCGGCGCGTGTGGAAAGGTCCAGATCGCCCATCGACGCGTCGAGCGCGTCGTGCGCGGGTGCGGTCGCCTCGCGCAAGCGGCTCCGCAAAGTATCTTCTCGGGCGACCGTATTCAAACTCTCGTGACCTCTCGCAATCTTCATCGGTCCCGGCGGTTCACCACGCCACCAGCCCCGCATTTAGCCTCTGCGAGACAAATTGAAACCGCCGCAGGTGCAAATTGTTCCTGCATTCGGGCTGCGTTCCGGCCACGAACCATCTAGCGACATCGCGCAGCTTTGCTCTAAAGGCGCAGCATGATCGCACAAACCATCCAGCTTGCCCTGGCGCCTGTCTTCATGCTGGTTGCGATCGGCAATATCATGAACCTTCTGTCCGCACGGCTGGGGCGCGTCGTCGACCGCAGCCGCGAACTGCAGACGATGCATGGCGAAACCGATGGGATCGCGCATGACATCATCGTCCGCCAGATTCGTGTTCTGGACCGGCGCATCCACCTCATCGGGCTGGCGATCCTGTCGCTCGTCCTCAGCGGCCTTTCCATCGGCACGACGGTGGCGATCCTGTTCATCGAGGAACTGCTGGCGAGTGATCTGCAGCGTTTCGCCGCCGCGGCCTTCCTGCTGGCGGTCGCCCTGCTGATGTATGCGCTGTGGCTGTTCCTGAAGGAAACCCGCGCCGCATCCGCCGCCCTGCGGATACCGGCGGATTACCTGGAACTCGACCGCACGATCTGAAGCCTGAACGGTTGCGCCTAGTCGCTGCCGATCAGCCGCTGCCCCTGCTGGCGGATGGCGCCTTCCACCATGGGCTGGATGAAGGCGAGGGCGGGCGGCAGGTCCATCTCGAACACTACCTCGTCGTCCAGCACGTCGACATGGCCGCGCACCTGCTGGCCCATGGCGGAAACGGTCAGATTCATGCGGTCTTCCGAAGGCCAGTCGGTCGCCACCTCGGCGGCCCCGCCGGGTATGTTGTCCTGGATCTTGTGGCTCTTGGCCCGCAGGCGGTTGCGGATCGTTGCGCGATCCTTGTCGTGGGGAATGGCCACGCGCATTACTCGATCTCCTTCGCGGGCGCAGGGCTTTCATTTGCTCCGGCCAATTGTTCCGTGCCGCCATAGCGGTAATCCAAATAGCGGTGCTTGATCGCGAGATCGTCCAGCGCACCATCGGCCAATTGCCGGGTCACGCTGTCGATCTCAAGGCTGATCTTTTCCAGCCCCTGCGTCACCTGTTCGTCGGGCGAGGCACCGCCGCGCTGCTCATTCCGCAGATGGGCAGGGACCTTGCGGTAGCTGTCGACCATTTCGGGCAGATGTTCGCCGACCAGCTTGCGCACCTCGCGCGCAGCGGGGTGGGACTGGTCCACGGTTTCGAGCTGTAGCCCCAGCGCGTCCAGCTGCACCCCGAGCCGGTCGACGACGTCCACCGCCGGCGGCGGCAGGGCCGGGCGCTGATGTTCCAGCCACATCTCGGTATTACCGACCAACTGCCGCACGTCGCCCTTGCTCAGGCCCTTCTGCAGATCGGCGCGGGTGGGCGCCTTGATCCGGGGGAAGGTCGCAAGGGCAACGACGGCGGCGATCATCGCCAGCAGCGTGACCATGACGCCAATGAAGCCGATGCCGTCCAGCACCAGCCCCGCCACCATTGCGGCGATGACGATCGCGCCGATGGACAGCACGATGCGCTTCAGCTTGGCCATCCAGTGCTTGATCTTGATATCCGCCGAACGCTGGCCGATCGACTTGCTCACCGCCTTGCGGCGGCCGCCCGCGCGCTGCACCGTGAGCGACTGGCTGGCCGCGCTCAGGATCCGGTCGGAATCATGCGCCTCGCGTGCCATCAGTTCTCCACCGATAGCAGCGAGGGCGCTTCGATACGGCTTGCGGCCTGCGACTGCCCTTCGGCACGCGCAATATAGCCTTTCGACTTCTCGACTTCGTCCGTCAGAACCTCGACCGTCTGCTTCATGGAATTGAGCGAGCGCAGCTTGAACTGGTCGACTTCGTCCATCGTGTCGTAGATGTTCTGGAAGGCGCGCTGCAGGGTCTCCAGCGGGATGGTGCTGGCTGCGGCCTGTTCGTGGATCTTGCCGGTCTGGTCGCGCAGCATCTGCCCCGTGGAATCGATGATGCCTGCCGTGGTTTCGTTCAGGCTGGTGATCTGTTGCAGCACCAGGCGCTGGTTGGTCATGGCCTGAGCGACGGTAACCGCGGTGCGCAGGGCGGCCACGGTGGTCGTGCTGGCGCGGTCGACGCCTTTCACCAGTTCGACATTGTTCTTCTTGACCAGATCGAGAGAGAGATAACCCTGCACGCTGACCGCCATCTGCGTCAGCAGATCCTGCGTACGCTGCCGCACGTAGAACAGCGCCGTTTCGCGGATCGCCTTGGCCTTCGCCGGATCGGTGGAATCGAGATCCGCCGCCTTTTCCTCAAGCCGTTCATCCAACGCGCGGGAAATGTGGATCATCTGTTCCAGATTGCCCATCGCCTCCCACAACTTCTGCCGTTCGACATCGATGGCGGCATTGTCCATCAGCAATTCGTCCTTGCCGGACGCCAGCCGCTCCAGAATGGCCTGGATGTGCCCCTGCGCGGATCGGTAGCTGTCAAAATAGCGCTTCAGCTTGTTGCCGAAGGGAATGATGCCGAACAGCTTGCGCCCGCGCAGCTTGCCCTTGCGGCCCGGGTCGAGTTCTTCAACCGTGCGGCGCAATTCGGCAAGATCGGTGCCGACGCCGCTGTCCTTGTCCATCGCGCGCACGGGCCGGTCGAGGAAGCGGTTCGACATGCCGGCCGCCGTGGCGATCTCCTTGCGGCCCATGTTGGTGAGCTGGTCGACCTTCTTGCCGAATTCGGGCGAATTGGCATCGATGGAGACCAGTTCGGCGACGAAACCATCCACCTTGTCGTCCAGCTTCGATCGCTTGTCCTCCGACAGCGGAACGAGGCCCGCAGCCTTTTCCGCAGTGACGCGCGGCACCGGATCGGGTGCTGTGAGTTCCAGATCATTCGCGGTCTTCGTCGCGACTCTCGCTTCGGTATTCTGCATATCGGCCATCGGCATCATCCTTCTGTCGCAAATTATGGCATCGCATGGTGTGTTGTGCAACTATAGCAGTGCCAAAGACCGGCGAAAAATCCTGCTGCGATGGTGTGTCATGCCAATGCGGGCGGTGGCAAGCGGGTTCCCCTGCGTGCGCGCCGCTATATAAGGCGATTCTTCAAGCGAACGAATGACGGAGGCCGCGTGGCCGAGACACAGGCAGGCACCTCGGAACAGCACAGGTCGATGGACGAGGTGATCGCCGACAGCTGGGCGGTCTTCCGCCGCTGGTGGAGCATGTCCGTCGTCGGCACGGTCAAACGGCAGGAGGTGATCGAGAAACGCCGCGCGGAGGCCTATACCTCGCCGCGTTATCTGTTCATGCTGGCGATGTCGGCGGGCATCGCCGTGCTCGGCCTGCTGCTGTCGTCACCTGCCGTGGTGATTGGCGCGATGCTGATCGCCCCGCTGATGGGGCCGATCATCGGGGCGGGTTTCGCCCTCGCCATTGGCGATTACAAATGGCTGCGCGGATCGGTACGGGCGCTGGTGGCGGGCACAATACTGGCCGTGGGCCTGTGCGCCTTCATCGTCTTCATCTCGCCCTTGAAGACCATTACGCCCGAAATTGCCGCACGCACGCGGCCGAACCTGTTCGACCTCGGCATTGCGGTGTTCTCGGCACTGGCGGGCGCCTATTCGATGATCCGGGGGCGCGAGGGCACTATCGTCGGGGTGGCCATCGCCACGGCGCTGATGCCGCCGCTGGCCGTGGTCGGCTTCGGTCTCGCCACCTTCAACTGGACCGTGTTTTCCGGCGCGATGCTGCTGTTCGTCACCAATCTGATGACGATCGCGCTGGTCGCCACCATCATGGCGCGGCTCTACGGCTTCAGCGCGGCCTTGTCCGAGAGGCAGACGCGGCTTCAGACCATCATCATCGTCGCCGTCTTTGTCGCGCTGGCCGTTCCGCTGTTCCTGTCGCTGCGGCAGATCGTGTGGGAGACCAATGCCGCGCGGCAGATCCGCGACACGGTCCTGTCGAGTTTCGACGGGGACGCGCGCCTTTCTCAGGTGGATTTCGACCTCGATCTCGACCCGATCCAGGTGTCGGCGACCGTATTGACCCCCGAACTCGAACCCGCCGCCGAACGCGCCAGCCGCACCGCCCTGCGCAAGGTTCTGGGGCAGGAGGTCGATCTCGACCTGACGCAATTCCGCGTCGGCACGGCGCGCGGCGCGGAGGAAGCGGAATTATCGGCGGCGCAGGCCCGTGCCGAACGCGAACGAGCGAGCCAGATCGACGGGATCGCCGATAGCCTTGCCATGGTGGCTGGAGTCGATACCTCCGCCATCACCCTCGATGTCAGCAACCGCCGCGCCGTGGTGCGGGCCCGGCCGGTCCCGGGGGCGAGCCTGGCGACCTATCGCGCGCTGGAGAGCCGTGTCGCCGCGCGCTGGCCCGACTGGACGATCCAGTTGCTGCCGCCGCTGCAGGCCTTGCCGGAAATCCCGTTCGAGGCCGGTGAGCCGACCGCAGCCGGGCAGCAGGCGCTTCGAATTACCGTCTGGGCCGCCGAGCGGCTGGGCCTGCCCTTCGCTTTGCGGGGCGGAACGCCGGAGACGCGGGAAAGGGCGGTTGAGATCCTGCTGGAGGACGGCCTCGATCCTGCGCTCGCACCCGAACTGATCCAGGGCGGGCCGGTCATGCAGGCGCGCTGGAATACGGCGCCCGAAAACGACCTCGCCGCTCCCTGACCGCGGCGGGAGGATTCCGGATCAGGCGGCGAGATCGAGTGGCTGGATTTCGCCGGCCAGATACATCCGTTTCGCCTTGGCGCGGCTCAGCTTGCCGCTCGACGTGCGCGGCAGGGTGCGCGGCGGCACCAGTTCGACGACGCAGTTCATGCCGGTGATGGAGCGAACCTTGTCGCGGATCTGCTCCCGCAGTTTCAGGCGTTCATCGGGGTCGGAAACGCGGCAATGCACCAGCACGGCGGGCGATTCCTCGCCATTGTCGGCCTCGATGCTGAAGGCCGCGATGTCGCCGTGATTGAAGCCCGGCAATTGCTCCACGGCCCATTCGATATCCTGGGGCCAGTGATTCTTGCCATTGATGATGATCATGTCCTTGGCGCGGCCGACGATGAACAGGTAATCATCGGCCATGTAGCCCATGTCGCCGGTATCCAGCCAGCCGTCGACCAGACAATCGCGGGTCGCATCCTCGTCGCGGAAATAGGAATGCATGACGCTGGGTCCTCGGCACCAGACCTTGCCGATCTGGTGGTCGGCGCGCTTCGTGCCTTTTTCGCCGCGTATCTCGACGGCCATGTCCTTTACCGGCTTGCCGCAATTGACGATGGCGCGGTAGCGGGCGGGGCGCGATAGATTGCGCGGCGCGCCCGAAAGCTTCTCTTCCGCCACCAGTTCGACCTTGATGCCTTCACCCGGCGGCATGACGGTGACCGCCAGCGTCGCTTCGGCAAGGCCATAGCTGGGGGTGAAGGCCTTGGCCCTGAAACCTGCGGGCGCGAAGGCGTTGACGAAATTCTGCATGACATCGGGCCGGATCATGTCCGCGCCGTTGCCCGCCGTCCGCCAGCGCGACAGATCGAACCGTTCGGCCACATTGCTCTGGCTGGAGATGCGGCGCGCGCAAATGTCGTATCCGAAGGTCGGCGAATAGGAGAGGGTATTGCCCTTGTTGCGGCTGATCAGGTCGAGCCAGGCGAGCGGGCGGCGGGCGAAATGCTCCGTCTTCAGATAATCGACCGACATCTGGTTGGCGATCAGCGACAGGAAACAGCCGACAAGGCCCATGTCGTGATACCACGGCAGCCAGCTGACCACGCGGTCGTCCTTGCCGGCATCGGTCGCTTCCGCATGGCCGGCCAGATTATTGAGCAGCGCCTCATGCGTGACGGCAACACCGGTGGGAAAGCGGGTCGAGCCGGAGGAATATTGCAGGTAGCAGATGTCGCCGGGCCTGGCTTCGGGCAGGTCGCAAGCGGGTGCGTCTTCTTGCGCAAAGCTTTCCCAGTCGACGCCTTCGCAGCCCTGCCGCTTTACCGCAGCGTCGGCCATATCGGCGATCTCGGCCGGATAGAGCAGCATTTTCGGATCGCAGCTCTGCAGCTGGATGGCGAGCTGTTCGATATAACCTTCCTTGCCGCCGAAAGTGGTCGGCAGGGGCAGCGGCACTGGCCATGCACCGGCATAGACCGCGCCGCAGAAGAGCGCCGCGAACTCGGGCCCGGTTTCCGCGACCATCGCCACGCGGTCCCTGGGGCGGATACCCGCCGCCACCAGCCGCCGCGCGCTCGCCAGTGCGTCGTCGCGCATCTCGGCAAAGGTGTAGACCCGCTCCAGCGTTCCGCGCATGTCATGGAAGTTCATCCCCTTCGCGCTGCGGGCGGCATAATCGACCGCATCGTTGAAGGTCGGGAAATCGGATCGCCTGCGAGGCAGCGGACAATCGTTCGGCGTGGGGACGAGTGCTGCGGGTGCCGAAGCGTGTCCGGACGCAATTCCTGTCGAGGTGCCGGCAATAGTCTGCCCGTCTGCGTCGTTCTGTGATTTGGCGGTCATAATGCGTGGCGATACCCGTTGATGATGAACGCTGGCTGGCGCTGTGTTCTTCCTGCGGGGGGCGACAGGATTATTTTCGCGTGTTTGCCCAAGTTATTTTCCCAATCGGCAGGGACTGTGGCATTATTATGGCCGATGACGGGCCGCCAGACCAGACCCCGGCGCGAAAAACGTGTGCCAAAGCCGCTCGACAAGCCGCGGCTGGAGGAACTCGCCCTCGGCTATGTCGCCCGCTTTGCCACCAGCAGCCGCAAGCTGGAAGACTATCTCAAGCGGAAATTGCGCGAACGCGGATGGGAGGGGGAGGACCAGCCGCCCGTGGCCGCAACGGTCGCCCGCTATGTCGATCTCGGCTATATTGACGATGCCGCCTATGCGAAGGCGAAGTCGGGCGGATTGCTGCGCCGTGGTTACGGCCCGCGCCGGGTTTCGCAGGCGCTCGGCGCTGCCGGGATCGCGGAGGACATACGCGAGGATCTGAAAGCGGGCGAGGCAGCGCAGCGCAGCGCGGCGCTTGCACTGGCGAGGAAACGCCGCTTCGGCCCCTTCGCGGCAGAACCCGTCGAGCGCGACAAACGCGAAAAGCAGATTGCCGCCATGCTGCGGGCAGGGCACGGTTTCGATATAGTGCGGCAGGTGATGAATGCCGAAAGCGCGAGCGAGGCCGAGCAATGGGCCGCCGAAGCGCAGGATGAGGACGATTTGTAAATGATGTTCATAATTAACGCGGCGCATTCCGGCTTCCGGTCATCAGCGGCCGCGATATTGGCTGCGGCGATGCTGGCCGGGTGCTCCGCGCAGCAGGGGGGAACTGCAGCGCCGGCAGCGACTGAAGCTGCGGCACCAGCCGTGGCCCTGCATCCCGAATCCGGCCTGGAGGTCATTCCGCTGACCGTCACCGGGGCCAGCGGGCGCCACGACTTCCAGGTCGAGGTGGCGAGCAGCCCGCAGCAACGCGCGCAGGGGCTGATGTTCCGCACCGCGCTCGGCCCGAATGAAGGGATGTTGTTCCCCAGCGCCACGCCTGCGCAGCAGAGCTTCTGGATGAAGAACACCCCGCTGCCGCTGGACATCATCTTCATCGGCACCGACGGGCGGATCAGCAACATCGCCGCCAATACGACGCCCTATTCGCTGGATTCGGTCACGTCGACGGGCCTTGCCTCGGCCGTGCTGGAGATACCCGGCGGCCGCGCGGCGGAACTGGGCATCATGCCGGGCGACAGGGTGGAATGGCAGGCGCCCTGAGGATCATGGCCCGCGCCAATCGCTTACCGCTTGGCCAAATGAGCCGAATCGGCTAGTCGCGCGGGCATGGCCTTTTTCAATCCCTTCACCTGGTGGAACGGCGCGACGCTGGGCACTCTGATCGACAGCTGGCGTCACGGCGAGCAGGTCGGCACCGACGCGCAGGGCCACCGTTATTTCCGTGCCAAGCCGAACAAGCGCAACCCTGCTGCGCGCGAACGGCGTTGGGTGATCTATGAAGGTGCGAACGATGCCAGCCGGGTGCCGCCCGAATGGCATGGCTGGCTGCATGGTCGTTTCGACGACATACCCGAAAGCCATTTGCCACCCGCAAAAATCTGGGAAGTCGAATATACGCCCAACGCGACCGGCACCGCCGATGCCTATCGCCCGCAGGGTGCGCTGGAGCGGGGCGGAAAGCGCGTGCATGCGCGGGGCGACTACGAATCCTGGACGCCGGACAGCTGACCATTTCCATGCATGTGCCGGCCCCTCTTCGTGCCTTGCTGCTCGCCTGTCCGCTCGTGGCGCTTGCTGCCTGCGACCGTGCCCCCCCTCCGCCGGAGCCGGTGGAGACCGAGGTTCCGGAAGAACTGCGGCAGAACACGCCGCCCGCTGCCGTGGTCAGCGACGAAGCGCAGATCGGCACGCCCATGGCCGAGCGCGTCGCCACGATCGGCGTATTGAACAAGCGGAACAATATCTCCGAAGAACTGGAGATGAGCCCCGGCGATTCCCGCCGCATCGGCGACCTGATCGTCAGGATGCAGGCCTGCGAGCGCACGCCGCCCTGGGAACTGCCCAAGGAAACCGGCGCCTTCGTTCAGGTGATCGTGCGCGACGCGGGCGATGAAGACAATTGGCGCCGGGTGTTCTCGGGCTGGATGTTCAAGAATTCGCCGTCGCTCAACGTTGTCGAGCACCCCATCTATGATGTCTGGGTCAAGGATTGCGCGATGAGCTTCCCGGGCGAGGAAGCCGACCCTGCCGGTGCAGAGGACGAGGAAGCGGAAGAAGCCTCGGCCACCAGCCCGGCATAAGCCTCCGGCAAAGTCATTGCAGGCGTTCCATCCGCAGCGGCGACCATCTCCAGATATCGCCCCTGCGGCATCTCCACCGCGCCAAGCGACGCGAGATGTTCGGTCATGAACTGGCAATCGAGCAGGGCAAAACCCGCTCGGCGCATCATCGCAACCAGCCACGCCAGCGCCACTTTGGACGCATTGTCGGCAAGGCTGAACATGCTTTCGCCGCAGAACACCCGGTCGAAACTGACGCCGTACAGCCCGCCGACCAGCGCCTCGTCCTTCCAGCATTCCAGCGAATGGGCATGGCCGGCCTCGTGCAGCGACGAATAGCTGGCGAGAATGCGTTCGCTGATCCAGCTTTCCGGATGGCCCGGGCGGGGCGCAGCGCAATGGCGCATCACATCGGCGAAGGCGGCATTGCAGGTGATGGTGAAGCGATCCTGCCGAACCACTTTCGTCAGCGAGCGGGAGCAGACGAAGCCCTCGAGCGGGATAATCGCCCGCTCACGCGGTTCGACCCAGAAAATATCCGGATCGTCGCGCGAATCCGCCATGGGGAAAATCCCGCTGCGATAGGCGAGCAGCAGCATGTCGGCAGGAATCGGTTCTGGCTGCGGAGAAGGACCAATTGCGTGCATGCTGCCCATCTAGGCACAATTGCGCCGATTGCGAATAGCCACGTGCTTTCGAACCTCGCATTTGGCCGCAGCGCGTCCTTGCCAATCTGCCGCAAGCACCTTACAGGCCCGCTTGCGTGCAGGAGTGTAGCTCAGTTGGTAGAGCATCGGTCTCCAAAACCGAGGGCCGTGGGTTCGAGTCCCTCCACTCCTGCCAGCATCTCTTCAGACATTGTCCGGCTCCGCGCTGTAACCGCTCATATTCCGGCATGCACGCAGCTATCCTAGCGGTTTTCAGCCGCGAAACTGTTGGCCAGTTACGGGCATTTGGCTGGTGAAATGAGCCACTTGCCAACATTTTCGTACAGTCGATCACATCCGCAACTTCCAAGTTGAAATTGTCCCGTTTCGGCGCTGCAGCATCGGGAACCTTGCGCTGACCTGTGTGTTTCTGTCGTTGGAACGAAGCGCATTTGAGAGGAGTATGGCGATGTCGAACCTTAGCTTCCGTAGCAGCCAGCCCGATCGCTGGAATTCACCAAGGCCCTACAGCGATCCCTCCATGCGGCTTTTGCACCACGGCAAGATCCAGCCCATGGAAACCCCCGGGTTCCTTGCCCGCCTTTTCGGCCGGGTATGAGCGCCGGACATAAGTGCAACGGCTGAGGCTACCCGCTCATAGCATTAAAGCGATTCACGTAACCTCGACATGACCGCGCCGATGACGCGCAGCCCCTTCATTACAGAAAATCAGCCGCCGCTCGTTCCGAACCGATGTTCAGGCAGAGCGGCGGCTCCCTCACTCAATATTCGTCCGGTTCTTCCTGCGTGTCCGCGCGGTATTCCTTACCGGCCTTGCGATCGCCCTTCGCCAGCTTGAACACCACGCCCGACAGCAGCGCCAGAGCCAGCAGGTTCGGCAGCGCCATCATCGCGTTGGAGATGTCGCCCATGCGCCAGACCAGCTCGGAAGGCTGGCTCGCCCCGATGTAGATCGCGACGCACCACAGCACACGCCAGGCGTAATGCAGGCCCTTCTCACCGCCGCGCGTCGATCCAGGCACGCGGTCGTAGATGAAGGTGATCGCCCGCTCACCATAATAGGACCATGTCAGCAGCGTGGTGAACACGAACAGGATCAGCGCGATACTGGCGACAAGGGTGCCCACGGGAATGCTGGCAATGGCCAGCGGGAACGCCGCTGCGAAAGCACCCGACGTCATGGCAAAGCCGGTCAGGTCGGACTGCCAGGCATGCTGCACCGCCTGTCCGCCGCCGGTGAATTCACCTTCCACCGTCAGAATGACCAGCGCGGTCATGGTGCAGATGATCACGGTGTCGATGAAGGTGCCCAGCATCGCCATGCGGCCCTGCTGTTCCGGATCGTCCGTCTGCGCCACGGCATGCGCAATCGGGGTGGAGCCCTGGCCCGCCTCGTTGGAGAACAGGCCGCGCGCCACGCCTGCGCGTATGGCGATGATCAGCGCCGCGCCGGTGAAGCCGCCGACCGCGCTCTGCGGATTGAAAGCCCCGTGGAAGATACGGGCGAAGGTTTCAGGGATGTCCTGAATGTCGAGCAGGATGGCGATGGCCGCCATCACCAGATAGGCCGCGGCCATGAAGGGCACGACTTTCTCCGCCACATTGCCGATGGACTTGATGCCGCCGATGATTACCACGAACACGGCCAAGGCGGTGATCAGACCGCCCAGCCATTCTTCCAGGCCGAACAATTCGTTCAGACCGTCGGCGACGGCATTGGCCTGGATGGAATTGCCGGTGATCAGCGCCGACACCAGCGTTCCGATGCAGAACAATATGGCCAGCCACGTCCATTTCGGGCCAAGGCCCATCATGATGTAGGTCATCGGTCCGCCGCGATAGGTGCCGTCAGACGTGCGTTCACGGTAGCGGATGGCGAGCGACCCTTCGGCGAAGCCCAGTGCCATGCCGATCAGCGCGGTGACCCACATCCAGAAGATCGCGCCCGGCCCGCCCAGCGACAGCGCCGTCGCCACGCCCGCCAGATTGCCGGTGCCCACCTGGCCCGAAAGCGCGGTGGACAGCGCCGCGAAAGGAGAAATCTCGCCCGCGCCTGACGTCTTGCGCCCGGCGAACAGGCCCTTGAAGGCACTGCCGAGGTTCCGGATCGGATAGAAGCGCAGCCCCACCATGATCCACAGGCCGACGCCCAGAAGAATGAAGACCATGGGCGGGAAGGCGATGACTTCCTCGCCGTTCCAGGTGCCGCCCCAGATGAAGTCGGAAATATTGGTGATCGGCGCGATCAGCGCTTCCGATCCTGATAAAGTCGTATCCTGCGCAGCCATGCGGCCCCCCTTGGCGTCATCCACGAAAGCAAGGGTGCTAGAGCGGAGCGAAGGATTGTGCCAGCCCTTATGTGCCGCTGATGTCATGGCCCCCGAGCGGGCGTTTGGCGGTCTTGCCATTCGGCGCCCTTGCGCCTACACCGCATCGTCTTTCCGACATCGGAGCCGATTTAAGCCCCTCCCGACCTTGCATCGGGGCGGCGCTGGCCCCATCCCGGAAGAGACGAGTAACATTTGCGAAGGCAGCGGGAACGGCAGACATGGCCAGGACGAACGGCAGCAAGACCAATGATGGACGCGGCAAGGACGCCGCCGATCGCGCCGCGCCCGCGCGCAGCGTGACCAAGACCTCGCCCGGCGAATTCATCCGCCAGGTGCGGACGGAAGCCAGCAAGGTCGTCTGGCCGACGCGGCAGGAAACGGTGACCACCGCGATCTTCGTCGGCATCATGGTCGTCATCCTGTCGCTGTTCTTCCTCGGCGTCGATTCGGCTTTCGGCGCCATCGTCGGCTGGCTGCTGACGCTGGCTTGAAGTCAGCTCAGCGCGACTACACCAAGACACTCATACAGGATTACACATGGCTCGCTGGTATATCATCCACGCCTATTCGGGGTTCGAGAACAAGGTTCGCGACGCGATCATCAGCGAAGCGGAACGGCTCGGCCTGTCCGACGGGGTCGAGGAGGTCGAAGTGCCGACCGAGACCATTACAGAGGTAAAGCGCGGCAAGAAGGTGCAGACCGAACGCAAGTTCATGCCGGGCTATGTGCTCGCCAAGCTGAACCTGACCGACGATGTCTATCACCTCGTCAAGAATACGCCCAAGGTCACCGGCTTTCTGGGCAGCGGCAACAAGCCGCAGGCGATTTCGGAAAAAGAAGCCGCGCGCTATTTCGGCGGCGTCGAGGAAGCGAAATCCGCACCCAAGAAGCAGGTCAGCGTCGATTACGAGATCGGCGATTCCGTCAAGGTGCTGGACGGCCCCTTCGCCAGCTTCAACGGCGTCGTGGAGGAACTGGATTTCGACAAGTCCAAGGTCAAGGTCGGCGTTTCCATCTTCGGCCGCGCCACGCCGGTCGAACTGGATTTCGAACAGGTCGAACTGTCGAAATAACGCACCTGACCATCTCCGCTGTGCGGCGTCCGGCACGAATTGATCCGAAGCCATTGTAACCGGCGGGAGCGCCGATGGCGAACGGCTTTCGGCGCGCTACGCGGTCTTATGACCGGCAGCGCTCCGAACAGCTGGTCTTCCTACCCGGGCATCTGCACATTGGCTTGCAGGCGCGCGATTACTTCGGAGGCATCGAAATTCGGTTGTGCTCCGGCCGGAGGCGTTCCGCGGTACATCCGCACGGTTGCTCTTGCGTCATATCGCTCGATGCGGTCGATATCGACCGTGGTTCCTGGGACGGGGCCGCCGATGAAGGGGTCATAGGTGTTGTAGGCACCGCCAACGCCGTAGAAGCCGTAAGTCGGCGTGAAGGTGGAATAGGTGCCGATACCGGTCGCGGGGTAGGTATCAACATCGGTCGAAACGCTGCGGTCCACGTTTTCACGCACCAGGCTGAAACCGTTGTAACCGCGCTGGCGCGTCAGTTCCGCAGCGCGGTAGAGCAGATAATCCTCGACCGTTTGACGGGAGGTGAACTGGTTTCCGGCAAAGGAAACCCGGTACAGGCCTTCACCCAGCCGCGTGCTACTATAGCCGAAATCCTGCGCCGTGGCCGACGCGCTCTGCGGTGCGTAGGGGGTGGACTGGCTGCACGCCCCCAGGCTGATTGCGGCTGCGGACAGGGCACTCACTAAGGCTAATCTGGTCATTCGCTTTCTCCTTAAGCGCTTGTAACCCCTTCCGTTTTCATTCAGCGCATGACGCAAGCCGGTGTTCCGAGAAAGTCTGGCACGGTTTGCATGAGGGCTTTGTCCAAGGTTCAGATGTTCGGACTAATTTTTTGAGTTCGATATAAGCGGACCAGCTGCTTCCAGTTATTCCGCGCCAGAAGCTGCCTGTCGGCTAACGACTCAGTTGCGGACGTTCGGCCTTCAGCTAAGCTGGCCTGATGGTTGGCAATGGCTACGAAGGCCTCAGTCGGGGTGATAGATGGGGTTGCGGGGCCGCAGGCCTTATTGGCGTTCCAACACTATTCTTCCTGTTCGGCCTTGCCGCACTTGGTGACTGCGCGTCGGAGTGCACTTGGGGCAAGCATCCCTTTTTCAATGTATTGCTGCCATTCGTTGCCGTGACGGCTCTGGTGTTCTTCGCGGTTCCTCACTGGTGAACCGCATGAGGTAATGTCCGTATTCCACCCCAAATTCAGACGTTCGCGCCTGCCGATAAGTTTACCAGGAACGGACCGGCAGCTTTCTGCAATCTTGTGCCAAAAGCTGACTGGCAGCTCACGACCCCATTGCAGACGTTTCGGAGACCTGTGACACTGCTCCTCGCGGGCCACGCTTGAGTGCCCTAAAAATCTTCTTCGGCGGAGTTCTATGCAGATTGAGCGCAACGGGTGGGTCATCAACTTCGAAGCGTTAAGCCCGAGGTCAGGTCCGCCTCTGGTCCTGATTGCAGGAATGGGCGAACAGATCGGCAGCGTGGAGTTTCCTGACGACCAAGCGCAGCTCTTTGCCGACAACGGCTACTACGTCATCAGGGTCGACAACCGCGATTGCGGCCTTTCGCTGCCTCACGTGGAGTTGCCCCGGAGAGACTTCATGCAAACCGTGGCCGCGGCACAATCAGGTGAGCAGGCTGAGATCGATTATACGCTGTGGGACAATGCTGACGACATCGCCGCAGTGCTCGACGAACTGGAGATCAAGCGAGCCCACTTTTGCGGCGCTTCGCTCGGAGGCTTGATCATTCGCTGGTTCGCTGTTCGGCATCCTCAACGGGTGCTCAGTCTGACCATCATCATGAGTGGTAGCGGTGCAGGCTTTGGTGACGATGGCCCGCAAGTCGGACCTGGCGCAATCGCCGCGATGAGCGGAAGAACGGGGCAGCCCGACCGAAGTCAGGCGATCGAGGCCTACGTGGAGAAGTGGCGTAGTTATTGGGGATCGGCGTTTCCGTTTCCAGAGGACTGGTTGCGAGAGCGAGCATCTGTCGCTCACGACCGCTCTTATCGTCCGGATGCATATGTGCGTCAGATGATCGCCGCCTTCGCTGCACCGGGTTTGTGGCATGCGCAACGGGCTATCGATTGCCCGATTCTTGTCATCCACGGTGATGAAGACTCTGTCTTCTCTATGGATCACCCCCGTGCGCTTCACGCGCTTTGGCCTCAGTCCCGTCTCGTCGAACTCCGTGGCGTCGGACATGCAATGCCAAAGGAAACGTGGGACGAGAGCATGAGCGAGATGATGAAGCTACACTCCTGACGAGCGGCAGCTTTCCACCCCACTTTCAGCTATTCTGGGCTCAGCGGCTCGATCCTGAAACCTGCCGAGCAGCTTCCGCCTCCCTTCCGCCAGAAGCGGAATTTCTCGAAGCGACCCCATTGCAGACATCGGCACCGACTGCGAAACGGGCCGAGTGACTGCTCTCGCCTACATCGGTGCTGCGCTAGCGGAGATAGCCGGATGCTTTGCCTTTTGGGCATGGCTGCGGTTGGACAGGTCACCGTGGTGGCTCATCCCGGGCGTGGCTTCCCTGTGTCTCTTCGCCTATTTGCTGACGCTCGTTGACGCGGAACATGCTGGTCGCACTTATGCTGCCTACGGCGGTGTCTACATCCTGTCCGCTCTTGTTTGGCTATGGCTCTTCGAGGGTGTGCAGCCCGACAGATGGGACGTCGGTGGGACCGCGCTCGCGCTTTTGGGAGCGGCAATCATCCTATGGGGTCCGAGGACCGCCTGACCATCCGCTTCGCACCTGGTTTCGTGACCTTCTCCGGCGAGCGAAACCCCGCCCAGAAGCACACCAATCGCTAACAACCTCATAGCCCTCGCTTGATCTCGCTCGGGCAAGGCGCTCCAGAGGCGAGCTGTGAACTATTTCGACGATCATAGAAATATCGCTTGACCATCCTCGCGAGCTGCAATATTTCGACATTCATGAAAATGAACTCACCAGCCGCAGTTGAAGCGCTCGGAGCTCTCGCGCAGGAACATCGCCTCGCGCTGTTCCGCCTGCTGGTTCAGGCGGGGGCCGCGGGAATGCCAGCTGGTGCAATCGCTAAAGAGCTAAAAATTCCCAACTCCTCGCTGTCGTTCCATTTAGCGCACCTCACCCGCGCCGGGTTGATCCAACAAAGACGCGAAGGTCGCTCACTCATCTACACCGCCGACTATGAGGCGATGAACTCTCTCGTCAGCTTCCTCATGGAGAACTGCTGCGGAGGTGCGACTTGTGCCCCCGAAGCCGCTTGCGGTGACGATGCCGCTCAACCTCAAGGAAAGGTATCCGCATGAAGCGCTTGCATGTTCACGTCGGGGTCGACGACCTCACCCGCTCCATCGGCTTCTATTCAACCCTGTTTGGCGCCGGGCCGACGGTTACCAAAGACGATTACGCGAAGTGGATGCTGGACGATCCGCGCGTCAACTTCGCGATCTCCTCCGGCAATGCTCACAAGGGCGTGGAGCATCTAGGCATCCAGGTGGAAAGCGCAGACGAGTTGCAGGAGGTCTATGGCCGCCTCAAAGCAGCCGACCGACCTGTTGTCGAAGAGGGCGCCACCACCTGCTGCTACGCCAAGTCGGAGAAGAGCTGGATTGCTGATCCGCAAGGCATCGTGTGGGAGGCATTCTTCACCAACGGTGAGGCGACGGTCTATGGCGACAATCCCGAACTGTCGGCTCTCTCCGCTAACTCTGCCGAAGCAACCTGCTGTGCGCCTGCGATGGCTCCCAAAGTGACGTGCTGCGGGTGAGCGTTACTATCTACCATAATCCCGCCTGCGGCACTTCGCGCAACACGCTGGCGCTAATTCGCGCCACCGGGACCAAGCCCAAGGTGATTGAGTATCTTGCCGACCCTCCTTCGCGTGATGTCCTGATGTGGTTGATCGAGCGAATGGAGATCGCGCCGCGCGACCTGCTGCGGCAGAAAGGCTCGCTGTATGCCGATCTCGCCCTCGACGACGAGAAGCTGACCGACCACGATCTCGTCAATGCAATGATGGAGCACCCTGTTCTGATCAATCGTCCGATCGTGGTCGGGCCACGCGGGGTCAAGCTATGCCGGCCTTCCGAACTAGTGCTCGATGTGCTCGACCAGTCGCTTCGGGAAGACTTTACCAAGGAAGACGGCGAGCTTGTGAGGGCACATGGCTGACGCACAGGGGCAAGCGAGCGCGCTCGGTGTATTCGAGCGCTGGCTCTCGCTTTGGGTTGCGCTGGCGATCGTGGCGGGGCTGGGGCTCGGAAACGCTCTGCCAGAGATTTTTGCCGCACTGGCCGAGATTGAATATGCTTCTGTCAACTTGGTGGTTGCGCTGCTGATCTGGGCCATGATCTTCCCGATGATGGTCGCGGTGGACTTCGCCAGCCTGCGCGACATCGGACAGCGGCCGAAGGGGCTGGTGCTCACGATTGTCGTAAACTGGCTCGTGAAGCCGTTCACCATGGCTGGACTTGCAGTCCTGTTCTTCGAGGTTGTCTTCGCCGACCTGATCGCACCAGCCGATGCGCAGCAGTATATCGCCGGGCTGATCCTGCTGGGTGCGGCGCCGTGCACGGCCATGGTGTTCGTATGGTCGCAGATGACCCGCGGTGACCCGGCCTACACGCTCGTGCAGGTCTCGGTAAACGACGTCATCATGATCTTCGCTTTCGCGCCCATCGTGGCGCTGCTGCTGGGGATCACCGACATTTCAGTGCCGTGGGAGACGCTGCTGCTCTCGACCGTGCTCTATGTGGTCATACCGCTTCTCGCTGGCGCGCTCACGAGGCGATACTTGCTGGCAAGGAGCGGCGGAGATACCGACGCGGTGACCCGTTTTACGTCGTCCTTGAAGCCGATCTCGGTGCTCGGACTCCTGCTGACGGTTGTTCTGCTGTTCGGGTTTCAGGGAGAGGTGATCGTCTCCCGTCCGCTGCTGATAGCTCTCATTGCCGTTCCGATCATCATCCAGAGCTACGGAATATTTTTCGTCACCTACGCCGCCGCGTGGGCGTGGCGGGTGCCGTTTCCAATCGCCGCACCTTGTGCCCTGATCGGCACCTCGAACTTCTTCGAGTTGGCCGTGGCCGTGGCGATCGGACTGTTTGGGTTGGGAAGCGGCGCTGCCCTTGCTACGGTTGTGGGAGTGCTGGTCGAGGTGCCGGTAATGCTGTCCCTCGTGGCGATAGCCAACCGGACGCAGCGGGGCTTCCCCCAGTAAGCCTCGTCAGATGAGATCAGGCTCTCAACAGCCGAGCTCAAAGCTGCCGGTCCGCTTTCCACCCCAATTTTGGACATTCGGACCTGCCGGAGTTTTCGCCAATAGCGGACTGGCTGCTTTCTGCCATTCTTTACCAAAAGCTGCCTGTCGGCTAACGACCCAATTGCGGACGTTCTCCGAATTGCTAAAATCAAACGATGAGTTTCTATTATTCAGCAATAGACGATAACGACGCGATCCGTGCAAACGACGTGCAGGGTGGACCGTGTCCCGATACCTCTGACTTTCCGTCCATTCACGAGCAAAGTGTGATGGCCTCGCCGCACCTCTGGGAACTCACCGCGATTGCAAATGGAACCCCTTATAGGGATTGCACCTCCGAACTTGTGCCTGTTTGGCCGGCCGGGGAATGCTCGACAGCGGAGCCGATTGCGCAGTTTATTCAACGCCTCCCGGACACTTTGCGTGACGACTTGGCGGATATTGATAATACGCCGGAAATCGCGGCGACTTGGGCAAAGAGCGTATGGGGTATGCAGCCTGATCAAGCCACTAAATTTATAAATGAAGTCAGGGAGCTAGCCGATCAAGCTCGTTCGGTCGGCGAGCATCTATATTGGTGGTCTTCTCTTTAGGCGGTAAACTCATAAACTGGGTTGCGCTTAGCGGCGGTGATTGATTCAAGGCCCGAGAAGGAGCCTTGCACATGCGTCGTCGTTTTGATCTGACAGATTTAGAGTGGTCGGTGGTCGAGCCACTGCTTCCGAACAAGTCTCGGGGTGTTCCCCGGGTGGATGATCGCCGGGTGATCAACGGTATCCTCTGGCGGTTCCGCACCGGCAGTCCATGGGCGGACATTCCCGAGCGTTACGGTCCCCAATCTACCTGCTACAATCGCTTTGTCCGCTGGCGCAGAGCCGGTGTCTGGGATCGGCTTCTGACGGCGGTTTCGCAGGCTTTCGACGGCGAGCTGGTGATGATCGACAGTTCTTCCATTCGGGTCCACCAGCACGGTGCGACCCTAAAAAGGGGGACCCAAATCGCTGCATGGGACGTTCCCGCGGCGGCTTGACGACCAAGATTCATGCCCTGGTCGATGGCCGGGGGCTGCCGATCCAACTACACCTGTCCGAAGGGCAGGCGAGCGATTGCAAACAGGCCGAGCCGCTGCTCGGCGCCCTGCCGAAAGGCAGCACCTTCCTTGCCGACAAAGCCTACGACAGCGATGCCATCCGCCGGCAGATCACAGCGCAGGGCGGCTTCGCCAACATCCCCGCCAAGCGCAACCGCAGGCAAAGCTTCGCCTTCAGCCAGTTCCTCTACCGCTATCGCAATCTGATCGAACGCTTCTTCGGAAAACTTAAGCATGCCAGAGGTTTGGCGACCCGCTACGACAAACGAGCCGACAACTTTCTGGCCGCCATCAAGCTCTTCTCAGCACGTCTCTGGATCAACGCTTACGAGTCTACTGCCTAGAGATCTCCTCCCCGTCCGTTTCCCACCCCGATTCCAGATATTCGCGCCTCTCAATTATTTTGCTGAAAGCGGACCGGCGGGCAGAGGCAATCAAGCAGGCAGTTCTGCCCTCTCAGAGTCGAACTGCCAGCCGCGCTCGTCAGTAGAACGCGTGCTCTCCGCTTACGGTCAGGTCGCGCGCGCTCTCGAGATTGACGTGCGTCTGGTAGTAGAACTTGTCCGTGCGGCGGCCGTTTGCGTGAAACCAGATCCTGGTCGTGCGGGCTGTTCCTCGAACGGCGATTGTCTTTCTGGAAACTGCCTCCGGCAAGGGTGCGCCCAGGCGATCTTCCAACGCGCGTTCGGCCTGTGGAGTCACGGCGATCGTCAGGTTTCGAGGATCGCGATAATCAGGTTGGGAATTGAGGAACAGCCGCCCGCCCTCGCGCCCGGTCCCGCGCACGACCATCTCGAACACGCCGGTGATGCCTTCCTCGGATTGCGCGGCGTTGATTACCGCCTGTTCCGGTGAAATGCGGAGCGGCAAACGGTCGATTGCCGGTGAAGCGCAGGAAGCCCCAAGAAGGGCGAGACTGGCAATAGAAGAGTTGCGCATCGAATCTCCGGAACCGCGATCGCCCTGATTATCGCATGGATTGTTGCCTTAAAAAAACTATTCAACATCCGGCAGCCGATACCCGAGCGAATAGTCGATCTTGCCGGAACAGGATGGCCGCCGACAGGCAATGCTTGCGGCGCGATCCGGCTTTCCTACAGGGGTGCTGCGGCCTAGCACCTGCTCATGCCCTTTCGCCTTTCGCATGCCACTTTATCGCTTGATTTCCAAAGCATGTGCCGGGGAGCAGCTTCCTTTTCAGAACAGTGTTCCATGTGTTCCATCGCCGGGCCGCGCGTCGCATTGGTAGAGGGCGGGGAAGGCGGCGTTTCGCTTGCATTGCCGCGCAAAATCGCTATGTGCGCGGCTCCCTGAAAAGGAACCACTGCGGGAGGCGAATGCGTTCGCTGTCTGACCGCTTATCATGAGGGCGCCTCGCCAGCGATGCGCCCGACAGTGTGAAAGGAGGCCACAAGTGGCCAAGAAGATCGAAGGTTACATCAAGCTGCAGGTGCCCGCGGGCGCTGCAAACCCGTCGCCCCCCATCGGCCCCGCCCTGGGCCAGCGCGGCGTCAACATCATGGAATTCTGCAAGGCGTTCAACGCCGCCACGCAGGATCTGGAAAAGGGCGCGCCGATCCCGACGGTCATCACCGTCTTCGCCGATCGTTCCTTCACTTTCGCCACCAAGACGCCGCCGGCCAGCTTCCTTATCAAGAAGGCCGCCAATCTGAAATCTGGTTCGAAAGAGCCGGGCAAGGTGTCCGCCGGAACCATCAAGCGTTCCAAGCTGTCCGAAATCGCGGAAACCAAGATGAAGGATCTGAACGCGAACGATATCGAACAGGCAACCAAGATCATCGAAGGCAGCGCGCGTTCGATGGGCCTCGAAGTGGTGGAGGGCTGAGACCATGGCAAAGCAGACCAAGAAGCAGAAGGCCCGCATCGCAAACCTGAACCCCGAAGCGGTTTACGATTTCGACGCAGCGCTGAAGACCCTGCGTGACAATGCCAGCGGCAAGTTCGACGAGACCGTCGAAGTCGCGATGAACCTGGGCGTCGACCCCCGCCATGCCGACCAGATGGTGCGCGGCATGGTGTCGCTGCCGCAGGGCACCGGCAAGGACGTGAAGGTTGCCGTATTCGCGCGCGGCGACAATGCCGACAAGGCGCTGGCCGCAGGGGCCGACAAGGTCGGTGCGGAAGATCTGATGGAAGACATGCAGGCCGGTAATCTCGATTACGACCGCGTAATCGCCACGCCCGACATGATGGGCGTCGTCGGCCGCCTCGGCAAGGTGCTCGGCCCCAAGGGCCTGATGCCGAACCCGAAGCTGGGCACGGTTACGCCCAACGTGGAACAGGCCGTGAAGGACGCCAAGGGCGGCCAGGTCGAATACCGCGTCGAAAAGGCCGGTATCATCCATTCCGGCATCGGCAAGATGAGCTTTACTGACGAGGCGCTGAAGGAAAACTTCCAGGCTTTCACCGGTGCTGTCGCTCGTGCGAAGCCCTCGGGCGCGAAGGGCAAATATGTGCGCAAGGTCTCGCTGACCAGCACGATGGGCCCGGGCCTGAAGATCGACACGGCAGGAATGGAAGGCGCCTGAGGCGCAGCCTGTCACATGAATTGAAGAAGGGCCGGCGGGGAAACCTGCCGGCCTTTCTCATGGCACCAGGGTTTTGCGTTCAGACCGCAATCTCGCGCCACTCGCCCGGGGCAAGGCCATCCACGGTCCAGCTACCCACGGCATGGCGTACCAGACGCAGGGTAGGGTGCCCGACCGCGGCCGTCATGCGCCGCACCTGCCGGTTTCGCCCCTCGCGGATGGTGAGCGACAGCCAGCAATCGGCAACGCTCTTGCGGAAACGGATCGGCGGATCGCGAGGCCAGAGATCAGGTACGGCAATCCGCTCGACCTCGGCGGGCAGGGTGGTACCGTCCTTGAGGCGCACGCCCTGCCGCAGCCTGTCGAGCGCGTCGGGCGAAGGTTCACCTTCGACCTGCGCGAGATAGGTCTTGGCCATCTTGTGCCGCGGCTCCGCAATCCGCGCCTGCAAGCGGCCATCGCCGGTCAGCAGCAGCAGCCCTTCGCTGTCCTTGTCCAGCCGCCCCGCCGGATAAACCCCGGGCACGGCAATGAAGCGCGACAAGGTCACCGCATCGGCCGCAACGCCGGAGTCTGAGAATTGCGACAGGCAGCCGAAAGGCTTGTTGAAGAGGATGAGAAGGGACATGGTGCTGCAACAGGCCCGCGTTCAGATCCCGCCCGGAGTGAAGTCGAAGCCAGCCGCGCTGAGCCCGTCGCACAGGCTGTGGAGGCAGCTATGCAACTGGTCGGCATCGGTGCTGCGGATGACGAAGTTGGCACCTACCTTGCCTTCGCGGAAGAAGGGATAGCTGCCGATCTGCGCATTCTCATGCGCTTTCTCGACCGTTCGCAGCAGATCCGCAACCTCGCTCTCGGGGATGAAGCCGCCCACCGTCTCGCTCATCAAGGGTGCGCCGCCTTCCAGTGTGCCGGTCAGTGCGTCCAGCATGCCTGCGGTGATGTGCGGCACGCCGGCCATCATGTGAATGTTGCCGATCTTGATGCCGGGCGCGCCAGACATGCGGTTGGGAATCAACTCGCCGCCTTCGGGAACACGCGCCATGCGCAGTCGCCCCTCGTTCAACCCACCCTTGTCCTTGTAATAGCGCTCGAGAATAGCCCGCGCCTCGGGATGGATGATGACCGGCACGCCAAGCGCAGTGGCCACGGCATCGACCGTGATGTCGTCGTGCGTGGGGCCAATCCCGCCGGTGGTAAAGAGGTAATCATTTCGGTCGCGCAGAATGTTGACCGCTTCCACGATGCGGCTTTCGACATCGGGAACGACGCGCACTTCATCAAGGCGGATATTCTGCACCTGCAACCAGCTCGCGACTTGCGAGATGTTCTTGTCGTGAGTCCGGCCCGAAAGGATCTCGTCGCCGATGACGACAAGACCCGCAGTCCAGATACGCTCGCCCGTGCTCGTCATAGTGCTATTCCGCTGCCTGAGCCCGGGCTGCAGAGGGGGCCGTGTCGAACTGCATGACGCCGTCGTCCACCCGGTCGTTCTTCATAGCGGCGCGGTCCTTGCGGTAGTCCTGATTAAGCCGCCAGGGCAGGTTTTTCGCGCTTTTCGGCATGATGTGTTTCGAGCGCTGGATATATCCGGACGAAAAGTCGAACAGATCGTCCTCCTCCAGCGCGTGATCTTCAGGCAAGATGGGCGTCGCGACATCCGCGACGATGGCCTGCATCTGGTTGAGCAGCTTGCAGACGTATTCCGAGTTCAGATCGGCCCGCAAGGTCCAGCTGGCGTTGAGATAGCCGAACACCACAGCAAGGTTCGGCAGGTTGGAGAACATGCAGCCCTTGTAATAGAAATGCTCGGAAAAATCGATCGGCTGTCCGTCCTTGCGCATGTCGATCTTGCCAGCGATCGCAAGGCTGAGGCCTGTGGCAGTCACGATGATGTCGGCGCGGATCAGCTTGCCCGATTTCGTCAGAATACCTTCCGGCACGAAACGGTCGATGTGATCGGTGACGATCTCCGCCCGATGCGCCTTGATCGCTTCGAACAAATCGGCATCCGGCACCAGACAAAGGCGCTGGTCCCACGGATCGTAGGGCGGGGTAAAGGTTTCGGCATCGTAGCGATTGCCGAGATGCTCCTTGATCTTGCCGGTCAGGAATTCACCGAACTTGGCGGGATTATTACGCGCGCGCTTGTAGAAGAAATCCTGCATGGTCACGTTCTTCCAGCGGGTCAGGCGATAGGCTATCTCTTCTGGCAGGATACGGCGCAGGGCGTTGGCGAATGCATCCTTGGCCGGGCGCGTCGCATACCATGTGGGCGTGCGTTGCAGCATCGTGACCATCTTCGCCTTGCGAGCCATGGAGGGCACGATTGTTACGGCGGTCGCACCCGATCCGATCACCACGACCCGCTTGTCGTCATAGTCCAGATCCTCCGGCCAGAATTGCGGATGGACGACCTGGCCATCGAAATCTTCCCGCCCTTTGAAACCTGCGTCGAACGGCTGATCGTAATCGTAATAGCCCGATCCCAGATACAGGAACCGGGCAGTCATTTCCGAGCGTCCCCGATCGTGTTCGGTGACGATGTGCCAAAGGGCGGATGAGCTATCCCAATCGGCGGAAACCACCGTCGCACCGAAGCGTATATGGCGGCGGATGTCGCGCTCGTCGGCAATCCGGTTGAGGTACTGGAGAATGGCCTCGCCATCGGCGATGCTCTTTTCGTGCTTCCAGGGTTCGAAGACGAAGCCCAACGTATGCATGTCACTGTCGGATCGCACGCCCGGATAGCGGAACAGATCCCAGGTTCCCCCAAGGTTTTCCCGCCGTTCCAGCAGGGTGAAGCTGCGGCCCGGACACATTGCCTGCAGATGCGCAGCCATGCCGATCCCGGAAAGGCCCGCACCTACGATCGCAACATCGACATCGGCTGAAACCGTGCTGCCCTGTGCGGTGCTTGCGGGAATTGTTTCTGCAGTCTGGTTGCGCACCATTGGCTCTCTCCGTTGTTGACACTGGTGTAAGTGGAACAGTTCGCCTTGGCAACGGATCTGGGGGTCGGCTGAAGGCAGGCAGTTGTGGACTGGTCTTGCTGCTCTGCTCTGGCTATCGCGCCGCCATGCGCAAGTATATCGGATCTCCCGCTCTCTTTTCCCTCAAGCTTTCCTGCCTTCTGCCGTTCGCAGTTCTGGCGCCGCCGGTTCTTGCGCAGGAGCAAGGTGACATACCTGACGAAAGCTTGCAGCGACCTTCGAACCAAGCTGAAAATCAGGCGGACGATCTCTATGAGATCATCGTGACCGGTCAGGGACTACCCGAAACGCCGGCTGCTCCTGCCTATTCGGTGCGTGATCTCGAGCGTGAGCAGATCGTGGGATCGCCCTCGGGCCGACTGGAAGATGTCCTTGCCTCGGTCGCGGGGTTCCAGCAGTTCCGCCGATCCGACAGCCGCTCGTCCAATCCCAGTGCGCAGGGTGTGACATTGCGGGCGCTTGGCGGGAATGCAACAAGCCGGGCGCTCGTCCTGCTTGACGGGGTGCCCGTCGCCGATCCCTTTTTCGGCTACATTCCCTTCACCGCCATCGCGCCCGAACGGCTGGGCCAAGTGCGCGTCACGCGCGGAGGCGGAGCCGGACCTTTCGGCGCTGGCGCTCTTGCCGGTACCATCGAACTGACCAGCGCCGATGCCGCCACCCTGGGGCCAGTCAACGCGGCGGCGCTGGTCAACGATCGCGGAGGTACGGAGGCGAGCATCAATTTCGCACCGGAACTCGGCCGCGGATTTGCCGTAGTCGGCGGCCGATATGACCGCGGCCCGGGCTTCTTCACCACCCCTTCCGACCAGCGCGCGGCCGCAAGCGCAAGATCGGAATTCGAAAGCTATTCGGGCCAGATTCGCGCCGTTGCCCCTGTGGGGGCAGGCATCGAATTGCAGGCACGTGTGCTGGCATTTGCCGACGACCGTACCTTGCGTTTCGAGGGTGCAGACAGCTCCAGCAGCGGCCAGGACGCCAGTCTGCGGCTGGTGCGCCGGGGTGACTGGCAGGTCGATGCGCTCGCCTATGTTCAGGCGCGGAATTTCAGCAACGTCGTCATCAGTTCCACCCGCTTCACGCGGGTGCTGGACCAGCGCAACACTCCTTCGACAGGATTGGGCGGCAAGATCGAGATCCGCCCGCCCGTAGGATCTGATCATGTCCTGCGCGCCGGAGCGGATTACCGGCGTGCGAAGGGCGAGTTGCAGGAGGAAGCCTACAGCGCTTTCAGCGGCAATCTGACCGAACGTCGCCGCGCCGGCGGTACGAACAGCGATGTTGGACTGTTCCTGGAAGATGACTGGACCCTCGGCAGGCTGGTGGTCACCGGAGGCCTCCGGGCTGATTACACCCGGATTGCAGACGGTTTTTTCATCGCCCGTGATGCCTCGGGCGAAACCGTGACGAAACTGAATGCGCCGAACCGGTCGGACTGGACGTTTACCTGGCGCGGCGGGGCGGCTTGGCAGACGAGCGACACCTTGCGTTTGCGGGCTGCCTTCTACCGCGGGTTGCGCCTGCCGACCCTGAACGAATTGTATCGCCCTTTCGTGGTCTTCCCCGTGGTGACGCAGGCCAACGCCGCTTTACGCAACGAGATCCTGGAGGGCTATGAAGCAGGTTTCGATTTGACACCGGCTCCTGGCGTCGAACTGTCATTGACTGCTTTCGACAACAGGGTGGAAGATGCCATCGCGAATGTTACCCTGACACCTCTTCTACGCGAACGGCAGAATTTGCCTGCCATAGCGGCGCGCGGGCTGGAGATAGGCGCTGCGCTATCGCGGGGGCAATTCGCACTGGATGCGACACTCGCCCTGACCGATGCCGAGGTGGAAGGCCGCGGCCCTTCGCTCGAGCTTGATGGTAATCGGCCGCCGCAGACGCCTAGCTTTGCCGCCGCTGCAAATCTGGCGTGGAAGCCGCGACCTGACTGGCTGCTTTCCGCAACGCTGCGCCATGTCGGCAAACAGTTCGAAAGCGATGTGGAAACGGATCGCCTTCCTGCTGCAACAACCATCGGGGCGCTGGCTCAACTGCCGCTTGGAGGCAAGCTCTCGCTCGTATTGAGGGGCGAGAACCTGACCGGCGAGACTATCGTCACCCGCAATTCGGGCGGCAGTGTCGATCTTGGTGCGCCGCGCACCCTGTGGGCTGGGTTGCGCTTCGGTTACTGACCGCTCGCATCGCCGCTTCGCGCAGCGGTGTCGAGGGCGCTGAGTATATCATCCAGATCGGTGATGGTCCGCGCCACGGCGTCGGCGTCGAAGCTGGTCATGCAGCGGGCAATCACCGCGTCGCAACTGCCGTAGATCGTGAGCAGTGCAGGTCCGAGCGGATGATTGGGCTCCACACCTGCGCGCAGGGCCTGCACGGCCGATCTGGCCCGGACGAGCTCGCGACCGCGCAGCAGCAGGTTGCCATGCCGGTCGGCATAGAGGGCGCGGCGAAGGGCTGCGGTGGCTTCCATGAAGCAAAGCGATGTCAGAGCATGGCCATCGGAACCCTGGATGCAGGCATCCTGCTGCCAGCATATGTCGGCAAGCTGTTCGCCGAGCCTGGCGCGCTGGGCCTATAGCGCTTGACCGATCCGCCGATGCTACCGGGATTTAGATGTCAGTGGCCGTACCCTGGTTACGCTGGAACTTGGCTACGCGCTTGTTCCTCTTGTCGATGAAAAGCGCGGTGCGCCGCTGGTGTCGCGCATCACCGGGGGCCGGAGACAGCTTTCGCAAAGCTTCGGCTTTATAGTTCCGCAATTCCGTGTGAGGGATTCGCTGGATGTCGACCAGGCCGCCTACCGCATCTTGCTGGGCGGGATGCAGATGGGGGGCGCCGTCACCAAACCCGTGTGCATCCTGGCGATAGATATCGGTGACGTGCGGTAGGGCCATCTGTTGCAAGGCGAAGCGACGAGGGATCCCACTCTCGGTTGCCCGGCATAATGCCCATCTGCCCGAGCGCCAGCGGCTGGTCCTGCAACTGTACTTCGTGGAGCAATTGAACCTCTCTGAGATTGCCGCGGTGCTGGAGGTCAGCATTCCGCGCGTGCATCAGATCAAGGCCTCGGCGCTGCAGGCACTGCGGCAAATGTTGGAGCCCGCAGATCAGGATTGAGGATCACGCCGGTGCGTCAGTGACGGCCATGCGGAACGGTGCGAGGGATCGACCGTTCGTCTCGGCAGGACCGTCCTTTACCAAATCCTCTCGAGGTCCGAAATTGCACAACATCCGAAAGCCTCCTGCCGATGCCGTCATCACCTGTGCCTGCCGCAACCCTGTCCGAAAGCAAAGAACAAGAAGGTGGCGCGGATGACACTCGCATGGGCGAAACCGCCGCCATGCTGGTTGAAGCGCTGCTCGGTTCCGACAGCAAGCGGATATTCTTTGCTGCCGGCGACGAACCGCGCGCCCGCAGCATTGCGGCGATGCTGAAAGGGATGTGCGGCGAAGAGGCGCTTGTCCTGTTCGTCCCGTCGAGCGATGCCTTGCCCGGCGACGATTCACCGGCATCCCCCGCCAATGTCGGACAGCGCGTGTCCTCCCTGCGGACATTGCACGGCGCTTTGGCAGCAAAGAGCGTTCAGCCCGTGATTCTGGTCACCACGGGCGAGGCACTGGGCCGGCAATATGCGGCACCCGACGCCTACGCGGCTCGGCCACCCGCCGTTTCGGTGGGTGAAGCCGTAGACCTTGCCGCGCTTGCGCAAGAGCTTGAGGCAATCGGTTATATCGCTGACGAACGCGTCGACGAACCGGGCGAGATCGCCTTGCGCGGGCAAGTGCTCGATGTCTTCCCCGCCGATGCACCAAGGCCCGTCCGGATCGAGGAGGCGGGAGGCAAGATCGCGGCAATCCATGTCTATGACGCCGGCGATCAGCGGTCGATAGAAGATCGCGAAGATTATGAAATTGGCCGTGCCGCCGAACCGCGAATCCGTACCAATCCCTCGTGCCTGCTGGATCATCTGCCCGGCGCCACTACGATCATCACGCCCGCCGCCGAAGACCGGCGTCGCCGCTTCCTTGCCTTGGCAAAGGATGCCGCGAGCCGGCAGCCCGGAGAACCTGATCCGCAGATCACGGCCGAAGCAGACTGGCGGCAAGCCATGAAAGACCGGCAAACGCTGGACCTGCAGCCATCCGGTAAAGCCCCGCCGCGCTTTGTCGAGGCGAAGTCCCCTGACAAGGCATTCGCCCGCTATGCGCGCAAGGCAATTGCGGCAGACAAGCGGATCATCATGTGCGGCTCTGCGCGCGATCTCCGTTTCCTGTCCAAGCGCGCGGCCAAGTTGCTGGAGCAGGAGGCATCGCTGGTCGCTGACTGGTTTGCGCTGCAAAAGGCAGCGAAGGGATCGATCAGCACCCTGGAAGTGCCGATCGACCGCGGTTTCATCCGCGACGATCTGGCCGTCATCGCCGCTGCCGATCTCCTGGGCAGTCGTGCAGGCCGGAGCGGTGACGATGCGCAGATGTCGGCCGCCGAACAGTTCGGGTTTGGCGAGATCAGGGTCGGCGACGTCGTCGTGCACGAAGATCACGGCATCGCCGTGGTGGCGGGTCTGGCGCCGATGCCGGTCACGACGCTGGAACAGAACGGCGGCGGGTCCCCTGATGGCGACCCCACGAGGACGGCAGGAGACGCTATCGTTCTCACCTATGTCGAAGAGAATACCCGGCTCGTACCGGTGGCCGAAGCGGACCTTCTCTGGCGTTACGGAGCCGAGCAGGACGCCGTGAGCCTCGACCGGCTCGACGGATCGAGTTGGCAGAAGCGGCGCGCAAAGATCGATAAGGCAATCGCCGAAAGCGCGGCGGAACTGATCGCCCTGGCTGCCGAAAGGTCGGACAGCACAGCCCCTGTGTTCAACCCTGAAGTGGACGCATATGAGCGTTTCGTTGCGGGATTCCCATTTACCGAAACGCCCGACCAGGCGCGGGCCATAGACATTGTGCGCGAAGACCTTGCATCAGGCGCGCCGATGAGACGGCTGGTCGTTGGCGATGTCGGCTATGGCAAGACGGAAGTGGCCTTGAGAGCGGCTGCCATTGCCGCCCTGTCGGGATGGCAGGTCGCTCTGGCCGCTCCGACAACCGTGCTGGCCCGCCAGCATCTGCAGACATTCGGTGAACGTTTCGCGGGCACGGGGATCGAGGTCGCAGGGCTTTCGCGCGTGAATAGCAGCGCGGAACGCAAGCGGGTGAAGGACGGTCTGGCGGACGGGTCTATTCGCATCGCCATCGGCACTGCCGCCGTTGCAGGTAAGGGCGTGGAATACAAGAACCTCGGGCTGGTCATTATCGATGAAGAACAGCGCTTCGGCACGGCGGACAAGAACCGGCTGCAGGAATTGAGCGCAGGGCATTCGCTGTCGCTTTCCGCCACGCCCATACCGCGCACCTTGCAGGGTGCGCTGGTCGGGCTTCAGCAACTTTCGGTGATCGCCACGCCGCCCGCCAGGCGGCAGCCTATCAGGACCGATCTGGGCACGTGGGATCCTGACCGCATCAGGGCAGCATTGCTGCGCGAGAAAAGCCGCGGCGGGCAAAGCTTCATCGTCGTGCCGCGCATTGCGGACATAGAACCGCTGGCGGAAAAGCTCGCGAAGCTCGTGCCCGAACTGGAACTGCTGCGCGCTCATGGCGACATGCCGGCGGACGAGATCGACGAGGCGATGGTCGATTTCGGCGCGGGTCGCGGTGACATTCTGCTGGCGACCAACATTATCGAGGCAGGGCTGGACGTGCCCAGGGCCAACACCATGATCATCCACCGCGCGGACCGGTTCGGGCTTTCCCAGCTGCACCAGCTACGTGGGCGGGTGGGTCGGGCAAGCCGCCGCGGCCATGTCCTGCTGCTGACCGAAGGGGAGGACCAGATCGCACCGCGGACCCTGAAGCGGCTGCGCACGCTGGAGGCATTCGACAGGCTCGGCGCAGGTTTCCAGATCAGCGCCCGCGACCTCGACATGCGCGGCGCCGGCGACCTGCTCGGAGATGCACAGGCCGGGCACATGAAGCTGATCGGGGTGGAACTTTACCAGTTCCTCCTGGAGAGCGCCCTGCGCGCCGAACGCGGCGAGAATGTCGAACGCTGGACGCCGGAACTCAATCTTGGCGTGGAGGGGCATCTATCCGAAGACTGGATTCCTGATGAGGAATTGCGGGTCACGCTCTATGCCCGGCTCGCCCGCATCCCCGAGAGCACTGCGCTGGATGCCTTTGCCGAAGAACTCGTCGACCGCTTCGGCGCCATACCGGATGCTGCGGAACGCCTGCTCGCCATAGCGCGTATCCGTGCGACGGCCCGCCGCGCCGCCATTGCACGCATAGATGCGGGCCCGGGCGCCATTGCCCTGACGCCGCGCGACGGATTTGCCGCCGATATTGCCGAGGCGGGATTGGAAGCCAAGGACGATCGGCTGATCCTGAAGGAACGCATCGCCGATCCGGGCGAAAGGCTGGTCCGTGTCGTCAGCCTCGTCGACATGCTGGCGGACAGCATGGATGACGAGGAGGACTGAGGAGCCTTACCAGCGGAGCAGTGGCAGGATTGACGCGTTGTCATCGGTCCAGGCCCGCTCCGCCGCAGTCGGCAGTTCGGACCAGGTGGCGTCCACATTCCTCTCGATCCGGCCCAGCGCTTCTTCGTCCTTCGCCATTGCAACCCAGATCGATTCCGTCTGGCCGTCCCGCTCGTATTCGCGATCCTGCCGCAGCCGCGCATCCCAGCCGCTTGCCTGCGCGAGGGCAGCGATCATCGGAGCGAGATCGATATACCGATTGGAGATGTGAATGACGGCCACTCCGTCTTCCGCCAGCACTCGCCCGTAGGTGGCGAAAGCTTCTTCGGTCATCAGATGCAGGGGTATGGCATCGGAAGAAAAAGCATCGATGACGAGAATGTCGAACTTGCCCGCAGGCTCCTTTGCAAGCTGAATGCGTGCATCACCGATGACGAGCCGTGCATCGGGGGCGCAATCCGACAGGAAGGTGAAGTCACCGCGGCGCGAATATTCGTAAACCTGCGGATCGATCTCGTAAAAGGTCCAGTGCTGGCCAGGCTTGCGGTAGCAGGCGAGGGTGCCGACGCCGAGCCCGACCACGCCGACATTCGCGCCGGGCGCAGCGCTGCGCAGGGCAAGTCCGGCCCCGGAAGTCGGTCCGTAATAGCTGGTCGGCTCCCGCCGCCGTTCGGGTGCCAGCCACTGGCGCCCGTGCAGGGTCGTCCCGTGGCTGAGCATCCTGCTCGCGCCGTCATCCGACAATTCGACATTGTAGATGCCGAAATAGCTGCGTGTGCGATCGCCCAGGAAACTCGCCTCGAGCGTAGCGATCCCGCCCAGCCCCAGCATGAGCAGGCCGAAAATCGTCGCATAGGCCCATCTGACGCCGATCACCACGATGCCTGCCGCGATCAGCCCCAGCGTCAGATTGAGGATCGCTTCGCCTCTCGCGTCTTCGACCGCCTGCGAGAGGGCATAGGATAGCGCCCCCGCGCCGATCACGATGGCTCCCGCCAGAATGGTTTGATAGCGAAAGTTCGTCCAGAACCGCTCCATGACGGGCAGCAGCGCCCGCTGGGGCAGCAGGATCGCGGCGGCCAGCAGGAGGATCGGATGTTCGTAGACCCAATCGAAGATGACGGGTGCCAGCAGGCCCGTGAAGATGCCGCCTATTACCCCGCCCACGGCGACCATCAGGTAGAAGAAGGTCAATTCCTCCGTTCCCGGCCGCAACGCGAACAGCCGGCCGTGCAGGGCGACCGAGAGGATGAACAGCAGCGCGATCATGGCGATGGCGATGATCGGATTGCTCTGACCGCCCGACACCATGGCCAGCCCGCCCACCAGCAGCAGCAATTCGGGCGCGAAGCGGGACAGGATTGCCGACCATTCGCCGCTCTCGGAAAAGGCGACGGTGAAGCTGAGCAGATAGAAGCCGAGCGGAATGACCCACAATAGCGGCATCGCCATCAGATCGGTGGTGAGCAACGTCGTGGTCGAGAGCATCAGGCCCGATGGCACTGCGGCCAGAGCGACCCAGAGCAAGGCGCGTTTGAAACGGCGTGGTTCAGGGCCGCTTTCAGCCGCTGCTACTGCTGGAGAAGCCTGCAACCCATCGCCCGCCACCTGCCGCTTCGAATTCCTGCCCCGCGCCCAGGCGCTGGCGGCCACAAGGCCGATCACCAGCACGTAACCGGCGGTCCAGACGGTGCTTTGCGCCCCCAGCGACAATCGGGGCTCCAGCAGCAGAGGATAGGCGAGCAGCCCTGCGAAACTGCCGAGGTTTGAGGCTGCATACAGGGCGTAAGGGTCGCCGGCAGCGGGCGAGGCAGCGTACCAGTTCTGCAGCAAGGAGGCTTGCGCGGAAATCAGCAGAAAGACGGGGCCGATGGTCAGCAGGAACAGGATCGGTACCCACAGGACTTCCCATCCCGGTGCAGGCGCGGGCAAGTTCGGAAGGGCGATCGGCAGCATGAGCAGGGCCAGCACCATAAAGACGAGATGAATGGCTGCCTGCCGCCTGAGGGGCAATCGCGCGAGCGCATGGGCATAGGCATAACCGCCGAGCAGCAGTGCCTGAAACACGACCATCGCGCTGTTCCAGACGTTGGGTGCACCGCCCAGCAGCGGCAGCGCCAGCCTCGCCACCAGGGGCTGAACAAGGAACAGCAGGAAACTTCCTGCCGCTATGGCAGCCACGAACAACGCGCGGCGCGGCGGCGAAGCGACAACGGACATCACGCTGCCGAGAACAAGGGATGTATTTCAGCACAGGGGCACGCACGGATGGTCATTCTGGTGCAGCTTTCAGGAGGTTCATTGCGCTGAACGCGGCTTGTTCTCACCCGGTTCGGGTCGCAGATAGACCGTGCTCGTGGGGTAGGCTATCGCGATATCGGCTGCTTCCAGGCGGCTGTAGATATCCAGCAGCAAATCCTGCCTGACGCTCAGACTCTCGACGAAATCGGGCAGATCGATATAGGCGAAGACCTCGATATCGACCGAACTTGCGCTGAAATTCGTCAGCTTTGCCCGGCGAGGATCTTCCGCGACGCGTTCGTCATCCTCTAGCACCTGTTCGATGATGCGGATCGCTTCGCGCAAGCGTTCGGCGGACAGGGCATATTCCAGTCCGATGAACACGTTGAAGAAGAATTTGTCCCGCTGCGAGTAGTTTTCGATCTGAAGGGACGAGAAATCGCCATTGGGGATGGTGACGACAGTGCGGTCGTTGGTGCGGATGCGGGTGGAGCGCATGCCGATATCCTCGACCGTCCCCTTCACGTCGCCAACGCGGCAGAAATCGCCGACCTGAATGGGCTTGTCGGCTATCACCATGATGCTGCCGACCAGGTTTTCGACCGTCTTCTGCGCGCCCAGGGCAAGGGCGATACCGCCGATGCCGAGCGCTGCGATGCCTGTCGTCACGTCGATGCCCAGCGTGTCGAGAATGGCCACGAAGGCGACCACCACAAGGATCAGCTTCGCTGCGCGGCGCGCCAGCGTCACCACAGATACGGCCTGACGGCGTTCGGCCTTTTCCATCCGGTGCATCAGTGAATATGCGACGGCATCGATCAGGCGCAGCACCAGCCATGCCAAGGCGATCCAGGCGGCGATGCCGATGTAACGCAGCAATATCTGCCGCGCGACCAGCGAAACCGCGACGCTGTTGCCCCAGATCTGGAAGATCACGACGGCCAGCAGCAGGCTGAACGGCGGCAATGCGGCGTAAAGGAAGCGGTAGATCGCGCTTCGGCGCGGCTTCTCCATCGTCCTTTCGAAGCTCCAGAGAATTACCGCGGCCGTCAGCCGAAAGACCAGGAACAGCCCCAAAAAGATGGCGATCAGGCGCAGCCAGTCCTCGACAGGGGCGCCGGCGACCAGGATGCGGTCCGGTTCGTCGGCGATCGTTCCTTCGCCAATCTCGACCTCTGACAATGCGGCGGTGGTGCTCGCCGCTATCCGCCAGATGCCCTCTTCTTCGTCCTGCCGCAGCAGGATGGGTTCTCCTTCCGCCACGCTGTCATTTGCTGGCGCGACCCTGCCGACAAGATCGGCCGGCAGCACGCCGACCTGCTCGAGATCAGGTTCCAGCCCATCATTCAGGAACCCGGTCGGTTCATTCGACAATTCGGCAAACAGCTTCAGCCGTCCGCCCTGATCGAGCGCGATCTGCAAGGCTCGTGCCCGCATGGCGGCGCTGCTTTCGGCGCCTTCGGGCATTATGAAATATTGTCCGGCGCGGGTGTAATCCTGCTCGGCCAAGGCGCGCAGCAATGCGGTCACGGCAGATCGCGGCGTGTCGCGTTCGTAAGCGTCGGGAGCGGGTGTCTCCTCCGGCGGTTCGCCGCCCGGCAGCAATTGCGCCATTGCGGGCCCGCCGCCCAGCGGAAGCATGGCGAGGCTCAGGGCGAGGAGGAAGAGGCGCAGGCAGGATTTCATGGCGCCCCTCATTCGAAAGGGCGGCTGCGATTGCAACCCTCTTCTTGAATTTGGCCGCGAAACGTCGGGAGATCGGACCAGACCAAACGATGGCGAATGTGCGCGCAGCTATGCAAATCATTGCCCGTCACGGTTGCACCGGCACGGAATATGCGCTTGATACGCGACAACACGCAATAATGCGGCACCTTGCAACGGAGAGAGCCATGGCCAGCCTTGCCGAACCGGAATCCCGAACATCCGATGACGATTTCCGCCAGGAGGTTCAGAATTTTCTGGCAAAGAACTTCCCGCCTGAACTGAAGGGCAAGAGCAATGCCCTGTCCAGCGTCGAAGGCCCGACCGAAGAAAGCCCGGCGGAACGCGCATGGCGCGAGGCGATGGGCGCAAAAGGCTGGGGCACGCCCACCTGGCCGGCCGAATATGGCGGCGGGGGGCTGAGCCGAAAGCAGGCGGCCATATTAAACGAGGAAATGGCCAAGGTGGGCGCTCACAACCCCATCGGCGGCATGGGGGTGATGATGTTCGGCCCGACCCTGCTGGAATATGGCAGCGAAGAACAGAAGCACGAACATATCCCGCCGATCTGCCGCGGCGAAATCCGCTGGTGCCAGGGTTATTCCGAACCCAACGCCGGTTCCGACCTAGCCAATCTGCAGACCATGGCCGAAGACAAGGGCGACCATTACCTCGTCAACGGCCAAAAAACCTGGACCAGCGGCGGGCAATGGGCCGACAAGTGCTTCTGTCTGGTGCGGACGGATCGCAGCGACAAGCATCGCGGTATCAGCTTCCTGTTGATCGACATGGATTCCGAAGGGGTGGATGTCCGGCCCATCCGCATGATCAGCGGCGTCAGCCCGTTCTGCGAAACCTTCTTCACCGATGTGAAGGTGCCGAAGAAGAACCTCGTCGGCGAAGAGGGCGAAGGCTGGACCATCGGCAAGCGTCTGTTGCAGCACGAACGCACGAACCTGTCGGGCGGAGGGGCGATGGCCAGCCTGATGGGAGCCTCGCTTGCGGATATCGCCAGGCATTACGTCGAAACCACCGAAGAAGGCGAGATAGCCGACCGAGTATTGCGCGACAGGATCGCCGATTTCGAAATCCGCTGGAACGCGTTCTTGCTGACCGCGCGGCGGGCTGGCGAGGAGGCGAAGGCATCGGGCGGCGTATCGGAAATCAGCTCCGTACTGAAGAAGCTGGGCACGAAACTTGGCCAGGAGCGCGCTGAACTCGCGATCGAGATCATGGGCTTCCAGGGTCTAGGCTGGGAAGGCGATGGCTTTTCCGAAAAGGAGCTGCAGGGAACCCGTGGATGGCTCTTCGGCAAGGCCACGACCATCTATGGCGGATCGACCGAAGTTCAGAACAACATCATAGCGAAGCGTGTCCTCGGCATGCTCGACCACCAGTAAAGGAGCGATCGAAAATGGCCGTTCTCAACGACGAACAGATCATGCTGCGCGACATGGCGCGCGAATGGACGCAGAACGAAAGCCCCGTCACCGAATGGCGCAAGGTCCGCTCCGGCGGTGACGAGCGCGCCTTCGACCCGGCGGCCTATCAGACGATGGCCGAAATGGGGTGGACAGGCGTCATAGTGCCCGAAGAGCACGGAGGGAGCGATTTCGGCTGGATGTCGGCTGGCCTTGTGATCGAGGAACTTGGCAAGACGCTGACGGCAAGCCCCATCGTGTCCTCGACGCTGGCGGCCTCGGCAATCATGCTGGCTGGCAATGACGAGCAGAAGGCGAAATGGCTGCCGAAGCTGGCGAGCGGCGAAGCGATCGGCACGCTGGCGATCGACGATAATCCGCGCCACGACGGCAAGGTCGATGGTACGAAGGCGTCGGGCGGCAAGCTCACTGGAACCAAGCCCTTCGTTCACGAGGCGCACGGTGCCGACATATTCATCACCGCATCCGACGATGGACTGTACATCGTCGAGAAGGGCGAAGGCGTCAGCCTTTCCACCCGCAAGCTCGCCGACAGCCGCAGCCATGCTGCCGTCACTTTCACCGATGCGCCAGGCGATAGACTGGCGAACGGGCCAGACGATTTGCTGGACCAGCTGCTCGACCGCGCCCGGGTTCTGACGGCGTGCGAGATGCTCGGGATGGCGCAGGCGGTGTTCGATACGACGCTCGATTATCTGAAGCAGCGTGTGCAGTTCAACCAGGTGCTGGCGACGTTCCAAGCCCTGCAGCACCGCATGGCAGACCTGTTCGGTGACATCGCGATGATGCGGTCTGCCGTGGAAGGCGGATTGCAGGCACTGGATGCAGGGTTCGGCATACCGCGCGCGGCCTGCGTGGCGAAGGTCACCGCCAATGATACGATGCACAAGGTCAGCCGCGAAGGGCTGCAACTGCATGGCGGCATCGGCATGACCGATGAATATGATGTCGGCTTCTACCTCAAGCGCGCCAGGACACTGGAAGCCGATTGGGGTTCGAGCGCGATGCTGCGGAACCGCTTCGCCGAGATCGGCAAGTACTGACGGTCAGAAGCGCCGCCTCTCGCCCGCGAAATTCGCAAGCGGGTGGCGGCGCATCTGCAACACCGGTCAGAAAAGAGCCGCAAGGTCCTTCTTCAGGATCTTGCCATTGGCATTCCTGGGCAGAGTCGTCGGCGAAAAGACGATGCGGACCGGCACCTTGAACTTCGCCAGTCGTGCCGCGACCCATTCCTGCAATTCGGCCTCACTCGCGTGCTGGCCGGATGCCAGATGCACGATAGCTGCGGGTTCTTCGCCCAGCACCCGGTCCGGCAGGCCGATCAGCGCGGCGTCGGTGACGGAAGGGTGGTCATAGAGAACATTCTCGATTTCGGAGGAATAGATGTTTTCGCCTCCACGAATGATCATGTCCTTGGCGCGGTCGGCGATATAGCAGAGGCCGTCCTCGTCCAGCCAGGCCAGATCGCCCGTGCGGACCCAGCCATCGACAAAGGTTTCCGCCGTGGCTTGCGGCCGGTTCCAATAGCCTTTCACAACCTGCGGCCCGCGCGCCCACAGTTCACCGATCTCGCCAGGCGGCAGTTCCATGCCCGAAACGGGGTCGGTGATCTTCAGATCGCTGACAGCAACGGGCGGGCCGCAACTTGCCGGTCGATCTCGGTAGTCTTCCGCCGAATGGCCGGTGACCGTCGCCATCGTTTCAGTCATGCCCCAGCCATTGCCGGGGAGCGCGCCAAAAGTGTCGGCGATACGGCGAACGAGTTCGGGCGCTGCCGGAGCGCCGCCATAGGCGATCGTCTCCAGCGAGGAGAGGTCGTAATTACTTCTCTCCGGATGCTCCAGCATCTGCCAGGCGATGGTCGGCACACCGCCGGTCACCGAGACCCGTTCCCGCTCGATGATGCGGAAGGCCTCGACCGGGTCCCATTTGTGCATGAAGACCATCGTGTTGCCCGCGGCGATATTGCCCATCAGCCCGGCGGAACAGGCGGTGACATGGAACAGCGGAATAACCGTGAGATTGGTTTTCGGCTGCGGGGCGGGCAGGGGATCGCCCCGCCGAAGCACCGTCATCGCGCCATTGAATCCGGTCGACATGATATTGGTGCAGAGATTGCGATGGGTGCCGAGCGCTCCCTTGGGATTGCCGGTCGTGCCGCTGGTGTAGAAGATGGTCGCATCGTCTTCGGGCGCGATTTCGGCGGGCGGAAGATCATTTTCAGGCAGGTCGGCGTAGCCGCCTGGGTTGCCGATGATCTCCTCCAGCCGCACAGTCTCGGTGTTCGCATCGGCCGGGACGCGTGCTGCGACGATCGTTTCCAGTTCCGGGCAGCCGGCAAGATGCGGAGTGAGCCGCTCCAGCCGTTCGGCATCGCAGATCAGCAGCTTCGCACCGGAATCGGTCAGACCGTAGGCAAGTTCCGGCCCGGTCCACCATCCGTTCAGCGGAACGCAGATCGCGCCCACTGACGTGACGGCGAAGAAGGCGACCGGCCATTCCGGCAGATTGCGCATGGCCAGCGCGACACGGTCGCCCTTGCCGATCCCGCGTCCCTGCAAATCGGCCGCGAGCACTGCCACAGCCCGAAACCAGGCATCGTAAGCAACCCTTTCATCATCATATACGATGAAAGTCCGGTCACCATGACTGCGGCCGATCTCCGCCACTTGGCGAAGGCTCGGGGGTGCATTCTTCCAGACGCGCGTTGGAACGCCCCGGATAGGGATCGTTTCCATCGCGAAGCGCGCATCGGGAGCTGTCAGAAGGGTACGGCATTCGCCCCGGCTGCGGGCAGGCCAGCCATCCGGCCTCGTCCATTCGCTGCTGGCCGGCGCAGTGATGTGTCCCTTCGTTGCCTGCTGTGTCATCGCACTCCGCCTCGAGGAAGGCGAGGCTGCGGAAGTGTGGCTCTCGGGGGCATGACGGCATCCTTTTTATATTCTTGTGCGCAGACTAGGGCCGGTCCGCAGCCGGTGGCAAGCCGAAACAGGGTAGATTTGCTTGGCCGTTTACAAGGCGCCTCTGCGGCAGCTATGCCTGGGCCAGAGGCCTGAACGGCATGTAAACAGGGGATTGCGATGTTCGATCTGGCACAGCCGGAAACGCTTGGTTTTTCCGCCGAAAGGCTTGGGCGTATCGAGCCGTTCCTGAGACAGGCGTACTGCGAGAATGGCAAGCTGCCGATGGCGCAATTGCTGGTCGCGCGCGACGGGCAGCCGGTGCATTACACGCGCATCGGCACTATGGGCGAGGGGCGGGGCGACCTGCGCGACGATGCCCTTTTCCGCATCGCCTCGATGACCAAGGCGGTGACCTCCATCGCCTTCATGCAGCTAGTTGAACAGTGCAAGGTCGCGGTGGAAGACCCGATTGCGAAGGTGCTGCCGGAATTTGCAGGTCTTGGCGTCTACAATGGCGGCGGCGGCGATGTTCCATTCGCGCCGACGAAGCCGACCGGGCCGATCACCTTTGCTCATCTGCTGACGCATATGTCGGGCCTGACCTACGGCTTCCAGAACCGCACCAGCGTGGACGCGGCCTATCGCGAGGCCAATCTCGATCTCGCCTCACGCTCGCTTACTTCGGATGAATATGCGCGCCGCGTGGCCGACATTCCGCTGGAATTCGCGCCCGGCACAAGCTGGAACTACTCCATTTCCACGGATGTTCTCGGGATCGCGGTCGAACGCCTATCGGGCATGTCGCTGGGCGAATACTTCGAGCAGCACATCTTCGCGCCGCTCGGCATGACAGACACCGCATTCCGCGTGGCGGATGGCGAGGCAGAGCGGCTGGTCGACGCCTATGTCTATAGCCCCGGCAAACCGCCCCGGATGATCGACCGCGGTCCCGACAGCAAGCTGAACGGCCCCGCCAGTTTTCACAGCGGCGGCGGCGGTCTGATCGGCACCATCGCGGATTATCACCGCTTTGCATCCATGCTGCTGGGCGAGGGCACTCTCCACGGCGCGCAGATCGTCAGCCCCAAGACGCTGGCGCTGATGACGGCCAATCACCTGCCGGGCGGGCAGGATCTGACGCAGATGTCGCAAAGCCTGTTTTCCGAAGCGAACAATGCCGGGACAGGTTTTGGCTTGGGCTTTGCAACTGTGATCGACCCCGCGCGCACTCTGATCCCGTCGAGCATGGGCGAATTCTACTGGGGCGGGGCCTACTCTACCGCCTTCTTCGTCGATCCGCTGGAGAAGATCACGATGGTCTTCATGACGCAGGTCTATCCCTCCAGCACCTATCCCATCCGCCGGCAGCTGAAGACGCTGATCTATTCTGCCCTCACTTGCAGCAATGCCTGAAGGAGTTCCCCTCGTGACCACATCCGGACCGATCCGCACCGAAACCCATGACGACGTCATGGTCATCATTTCCGATAATCCGCCGGTGAATGCCTTGGGGCAGGCCGTGCGCAAGGGCCTGGCGGACGGCATTGCGGCTGCGCTGGCAGATGATTCAATCAAGGCGGTGGTGATCCGCTGCGAGGGGCGCACCTTCTTTGCAGGAGCCGATATCACCGAATTCGGCAAGCCGCCCGTCGGCCCGAACCTGCCCGAGGTTTGCGATGCGATCGAGGCGAGCGACAAGCCCGTGGTCGCCGCCATTCACGGCACCGCACTGGGCGGTGGCTGCGAAGTGGCGCTGGCCTGTCACTACCGCGTGGCCGTTCCTTCCGCGAAGCTTGGTCTGCCCGAGGTCAAGCTGGGTCTCATCCCCGGCGCTGCCGGGACGCAGCGACTGCCGCGACTGGTCGGGGCGGAAGCAGCCCTGCCGCTGGTTGTGGGCGGCAACCCGATTTCTGCGAAGAAGGCAGAGTCGATCGGCTTGCTGGACACTGTCGCTGAAGAAGGCAATCTCGAACAGGATGCCATTGCTTTCGCAAGGTCGAAGATCGGGCAAGGAGTGCCGCGCACCTCGGAAAAGAATGCAAACAAGGACGGCGTCGCAAACCCCGCCATCTTCGACGATTTCCGTCAGCAGAATACCCGCAAGCTGAAGGGTTTCGACGCGCCGGAGGCAGCGATTGCTGCCGTCAAGGCAGCGGGTGAACTGCCCTATGCCGAAGGCGTCGCCAAGGAGCGTGAGCTGTTCGGCAAGCTGATGGCCGGCACCCAGAGTGCCGCGATGCGCCACTATTTCTTTGCCGAACGGGCGGCCAACAAGATCGACGACATTCCGGCCGACACGCCGCTGATCGACATCGCAAAGGTCGGCATCATCGGGGCTGGCACCATGGGCGGCGGGATCGCGATGAACTTTCTGTCCGCAGGCGTACCCGTCACCATGCTGGAGATGAAGCAGGATGCGCTCGAGAGCGGCACCGGCGTGATGCGCAAGAATTACGACAATGCTGCCAAGCGTGGGCGGATGAAGCCGGAACAGGTGGATGCCGCGATGGGACTGTTGTCCACCACGCTGGACTATGCCGATCTGGCCGATTGCGACCTCGTCATCGAGGCCGTGTTCGAGAGCATGGACGTGAAAAAGGACGTGTTCGGCAAGTTGGACGCTCATGTGAAACAAGGTGCGATTCTCGCGTCCAACACCAGCTATCTGAACGTGGACGAGATCGCACAGGCGACATCACGCCCCGGCTATGTTCTAGGCCTGCATTTCTTCTCGCCCGCCAACATCATGAAGCTGCTGGAGATCGTGCGAGGCGCAGAAACGCGAGATGACGTGCTCGCCACGGCAATGAAGCTGGCGAAGAAGATCGGCAAGGTCGCGGTAGTCTCCGGCGTGTGCGACGGGTTCATCGGCAACCGGATGCTTTCGCCGCGTCAGAAGCAGGCGAACGAACTGGTGATGGAAGGCGCGAATTACTGGGATGTCGACGATGTCCTGGTGGATTTCGGCTTCCCGATGGGTCCGTTCCAGATGGGCGATCTTGCCGGGGTGGACATCGGCTGGCATCGCGATCCGTCTAAGGTGACCAATGTCCGCGAGGCGCTGTGTGCCGTGGGGCGTTTCGGCCAGAAGACCGGCAAGGGCTTCTACGATTACGATGCCTCGCGCAATCGCACGCCTTCGGACGAAACCAAGGCCATCATCGCCGATTTCGCTGCGAAGGAAGGGCGTGAACAGCGCGACATCGGAGCCGACGAGATCAGGGAACGCCTGCTCTACCCGATGGTAAACGAGGGCGCGAAGATCCTGGACGAAGGCATGGCGCAGCGGGCCAGCGATATCGATGTCGTCTGGGTCAACGGCTATGGCTGGCCGGTCTTCACTGGCGGGCCGATGTTCTGGGCCGATACCATCGGCCTCGACAAGGTGGTCGCCGGCCTCGACAAATACGGGCTGGAGGTCAGCGACTACCTCCGCGGCAAGGCCGAAAGAGGCGAACGCTTCAACTCATGATTAAGAAGGGAGCGGGCCGGCCAGAGCGGCCGGCCCGCTCCCGTTCAATTGTTTGAATTGCGCGCCGATTTGCGTGCAAGTCTCTCCATCTCGCGGCGACGCTTCTTCTCCTGCACGGCCAGCGCATGGCCGCGCAGAACCGTGCTGTCGGCCAGGACCGCGCCCCTTTCACCCAAGGGCGCTTCCGGCCCGATGGTGGAATCCTGCAGCGTCTGCCGCTCGGCCTCTGCATTCACCAGCGCACCCAGCAGGATCGCATAGGCCGACAGGAACAGCCACATCAGGAAGACCACGATGGCCGACAGCGATCCATAGGTCGCGTTGTAATCCGAGATATAGGCGACATAGAGCGAGAAGCCGAACGACACGGCGATAAACAGCAGGGTGGCGAGCACGGCACCCGGCGTCAGCCAGCGCCATTGCGCCCGCGCCCGATCGGGTCCGAAGCGCATGATGACGGCAAACCCCAGGCTGCCCAGCGCGATGGCGAAACCCCAGGTCAGGAGGCTGAACAGGCTTTCGACCCGCGACCCGATCAGGATGGATGTCTGCGTCTGCAGCCAAGTGAAGACGCTGCCGCTGACAATGCCGACCAGGGCGATGCCGATGGCGCACAGGGTCAGCAAGGCGGCGCGAGCGGTAATCTTGATGATCCCGCGGGTCTCTTTTTCCTCGTTGATGACATTCAGGGCCTTGATCAGGCCGCTGGCCGCTCGCATCCCGCCATAGATGGCGAAGGCAAGCGCGATCAGCAGGGCAAGACCCGTCACGCCGGAACTGGTCGTCACGACCGCAAGCAATTGCGCTTCGATCAGGGTGGCAGCATCGCTTGGCAGCACTTCGACCAGCGCGTTCATCTGCCGTTCGACCATGCTGACATCGCCGATCAGGCCATAAATCATGACAGTACTGGCGATGAGCGGGGTGATGGCAAGAAAGGTGAAAAAGGCGACTCCGCCTGCCAGAAGGTTCAGATTGTGGAAACCCGCCATCATGAAAACGCGCTTCAGGACCTGGATCCACGCTGCCCGCGGAAGGCGCCAGGGCGATTCAGCGATTGCGCCAGGTGTCTCGATAGGCAATGGTGCGCCATCGTCATCGCCAGCGGGTTCGCCCTCATGTGACGATGCAGGACGGGATTGGGGATGCGGCTGGATGGCGTGTCTCCGGTTGCCTTCGGGGTCTGGAGTTTTCGCGGTCGTAATGGGTTTCGCTCTCACACGCTATGGTCTTCTGGCAGGTGCTGCCTGGGCGGCGCTGGGCTGCGCGGGGCAAGCTCTGGCGCAGGAAGGACCCATGGCAGAGCAGCAGCCGATCCCTGCGGACAGGGCCGGGCAGAGCGACGTGCTGGCAGACATACCGATGCCGCCGCCCCCGCCGGAGGACGCGGCATTGCCGTCGATCCCGCCCATCATCGAAATGGATGAATTCCGCGAAGCGATCCCTGACCTGGATGTCGACAACGACCCAGAACTCGATCGGCCGCTCGAATCCATTGCCGAATTCGAACGCCGCATGGCTGTCGAAGCTGGGGAAGACGACGCCGAGGCGCTGGCGGACATCAATCCTGGCGCTGAAATTGCGCTGCCGCCACTCGATGTCGAAGACGGGGCGGAAGTTCCGCTTGGCGACCCGGCGCTTGCAGATGGCGATCCGGTCGAAGAAATCGGCGACGCGCCTATTCGCGACGCCGAGCTTGCTGCGCCTTTGCCGCCGCTGGGCGAATTTCAGGTCGAGCCTGTCGAATTTGCCGATGCCGAGGACGGGAGCGACGTTCTCGAAGTGGATTACGCCGTTGCGATCAACGGTCTGGAGGAAGCGGACGAGGCGACGGAAGCCGACCTTCGCGGCACCTTCGCGAACCTTTCCGCGCTTGAGAATGACGATGGCGACGCGGCCAATATCGCGCAGATTGCCGCGCGTCTTGCCGAGGACAGCGTCCTTATCAAGCGTTTGCTGGCCGCAGAAGGCTGGTTTTCCGCAGAGGTCGAGACCCGCGTCGACCGTTCGGAGGCAGCCGATGGTCAGCCGCTGACCGCAGTGCTCGACGTGATGCCGGGCGAGCGCTACGAATTTGCCGAGATCAATATCGACGCGCCGCCGGTTGTGCCCGAAGGGCTGATCGCCGACAATCTGCCGCTCGAGGTGGGCAGTCCCATCATCGCCCAACGGGTTCAGGCCGCCGAGGCAAATGTTGCAGTGACCCTGCCGCAGCAGGGTTATCCTTTTGCCGAGGTCGGGCAGCGCGACATTCTGCTCGACCCGGAAACCGGCGACGGCGTCTATACCTTGCCTGTCGATCCGGGTGTTAGGGCACGGTTCGGCGGCTTCAGCACGTCGGGCGACATGGCTTTCGGTGCGGAGCATCTGCGGACCCTGTCCCGCTTCGAGCGGGGCGAGCTCTACGACAGTCGCATGGTCGACGATCTGCGCCAGGCCCTGGTGGCGACCGGCCTCTTCAACACCGTGGCAGTGACACCGGAACGCACGGGCGAAACCGCAGAAGACGGCACTGAACTGGTCACGATTGCGGTGGAACAGAACGCCGGACCCGCGCGGACGCTGGCCGCAGGTGCAGGTTATGGCACCGGGCAGGGCGTGCGGCTTGAAGCCAGCTGGACCCATCGCAACCTGTTTCCGCCAGAAGGTGCGTTGATCGTCAACGGCGTGGCCGGCACGCAGGAACAGGGCGCGGGCGTGATCTTCCGCCGGTCCAACGCGGGGCGGCGCGACCGGACCTTTTCTGCCGCTGCCGAGGCGCTGCATACGAATTACGAGGCCTATGAGGCGTTCACCGCCCGGCTTGCGACCCGCGTCGCCTATGATTCCACGCCGATCTGGCAGAAGCCGTTTACCTATGCCTATGGCGCGCAATTGCTTGCGACGAATGAGGACGACTTCAATCCTGAGACGGGCCTGCGCGAAAGGCGGACCTTCTTTATCGGCGGATTGCAGGGGCAGGTGGGCTTCGACACGACCGAAAGCCTGCTCAACCCGGTCGAAGGTTTCCGCGTCACGGCGCTGGTCGAACCGGAAGGATCGCTGCAGGACGGCTTTACGCCCTATGTGCGTGCGCGGCTGGACGCTTCAGCCTATTATCCCGTCGGCGACAGCTTCGTTATTGCAGGGCGCGTGGCGCTCGGCACCATTCAGGGCATCGACCGCTTCGACCTTGCACCGTCACGCCGGTTTTATGGCGGCGGGGGCGGTTCGGTGCGGGGCTTCGGCTATCAGAACCTCGGCCCGAAATCGCTTGAGCCGAACCCCGATTTCGATCCCGACGATCCAGAGAACGAGGAAGACCCCTTCATCACTCGTCCGATCGGCGGACGCAGCCTGAACGAAGCGGCGATCGAGGTGCGGTACCGCTTTGGCGACTTCGGGATCGTCGGCTTTGTCGATGCCGGGCAGGTCTATGAAAGCACCACGCCCGATTTCTCCAACCTGCGCTTCGGCGCTGGCATCGGCGGGCGGTTCTACACCAATTTCGGACCCTTGCGCCTCGATATCGCTACTCCGCTGGGCCGGCAGGAGGGTGAAAGCCTGATCGCTGTCTACGTCTCGATCGGTCAGGCCTTCTGATGGCGGTGGATGACGACGATGTGACCGGGCCCGGGCTTGGCCACGCCGTGCAGGACGAAGGCACCTACATTGATGCCGAAGAGCATGAGGTGCAGCAGCGACCCAGTTGGGGGCGGCGGATTGCCGTCCGGATCTCGAAAATTCTCGTCTTCATCATCCTCGGCATCGTCGCTCTGCTCGCGCTTGTCTATTTCGGGCTGAACAGCGGCCCGGGCAAGCGGTTCATCGCCAACCAGATCGCGGGTTACGAATTCGAGAACGGCATGCAGATCGAGATCGACCGTATCGGCGGGTCGATCTACGGCGAGATGATATTGGAAGGCTTGGCCGTTCGCGATCCCGAAGGCACTTTCCTGACCTCGCCGGAAGTGGTGGTGGACTGGCGGCCTTTCGCCTTCATCAACGATCATGTCGACATCCGTTCGGCAACGGCAGAGCGGATGACCTTGCTGCGGCTGCCGGAATTCTACGAAGTTCCTGAAACGGACGATCCGCTTCTGCCCGATCTCGACATTGACATCGATCGCCTCGCGATCGGACGTTTCATCGTCGAACCCGTGGTTACAGGCGAACGGCGTGTCGCCAGCCTGGCAGGTGAGGTTCACATTGCCGACCGCCGGGCGCAGGTCGTCCTGAACGGAGCGACCATTGCAGGCGAAGGACGCGCTGGTGGCGACGAAATCCGCCTGGTTCTGGATGCCGTGCCGGAAGAGAACCGCCTGGCCCTGGACCTTGCACTGGATGCACCCGCAGACGGTGTGCTGGCAGCGCTCGCCGGGCTGGATCAGAGCATTGCGGTAAACGTGAAAGGACGCGGCGACTGGGCCGCGTGGAATGGGCAGCTCGACGCCGATCTCGGCGGCGAGAGCTTCGCCGATCTCGCGATCATCGCCCGTGACGGTACTTTCACGTTGCGCGGCCCCACGCGCGTCGCGCGGCTGCTGGAAGGGCAAGCCGCCGCTCTGCTTGGGCCCGTGACAGCCGTCGATGTGACCTTCACGCCCGAAGAGCGGCGGGTCGAACTGGCTGGCAGCATCAGCAGCGACGCTTTCCGCCTTAACGCGAATGGCGGCATCGATCTTTCGGACAACAGCTTCGATGCAATGCGCATCGGCTTCGTTCTTCTGCGGCCCTCGGTTCTGGCGGAGGATCTGCGCGGCAGCGGGCTTCGCGGCAATCTGGTGCTGGACGGCGCCTTCACCGCGCCCGAAGTGGCCTATACCATCAATGCAAATCGTATCCTGTTCAATGACATCGGGCTGCAGAACTTGCGGGCGACGGGGCAGGCCAGGGTCGACCCCGACCGGATTTTCATTCCGGTGGATGCGCGCATCGAACGGATAACCGGGCTGGACAGCGTTGCCGGCGGGACGCTGACCAACGTTCGCCTGAATGGCGACATCGCGATCGAGGGCACGCGCCTTCTTTCCGATAATCTGCGCATCCGATCCGACCGGATCGATGCCGGGCTGATCCTGCTCGCGGACTTCTCGACCGGCCTGTACACCGCCGCTATCGACGGGCGGATTGACAATTACCGCGTCGACGGAGTCGGCATTTTCGACATCAGCACCGATGTCGACCTGCGGACCGAGGCGCAGGGCTTTGCGCTTGCTGGCCGCGTCAACGTACGTTCGCGTCTGATCGAAAATGAAGGCGTGCGCGATTTCCTCGGCGGGAACGCGGTTGCCGGGGCGGACATACGCTACGCCCCCGACGGCACGATCTATTTTGACAATCTGGAACTGCAATCACCGCTTGTACGGGTGACGAGCGGCAGCGGATCGTACACGCAGGACGGGCGGATCGTTCTGGATGCAAGGGCCGTGACGGAGCAATATGGCGAAGTCGGAGTCAGGGTGCGGGGCACGATTGCCGATCCCGATGCGACGATTACCGCCGCCAATCCGGACTTCGGGCTGGGTTTGTCGAACCTCAACGCGAACATCACGCGGTCCGGCAGCGGCTATCGGCTGAACGCCACCGCCAATACGGATTACGGACCGCTGACCGCCGACGTTATCGTCAACGCTGGCGATGTGCTGACGCTCGACATCAACAGCGCCAATCTCGGCGGCATCGAATTTGCCGGATCGGTCCGGCAAACGCCTGCAGGCCCGTTCGCCGGGCGGCTTACCGCCAGCGGGCGCGGCATCGAAGGCGTGGTGCGGCTCGACAGTGAAGGGCAGTATCAGGCTGCCATCCTCAACCTGCGCGCGCGCGATGCCAGCCTGCCCGGCCCGGCGCAGCTCACCATCGGCACGGCAATCATCGACGCACGGGTGGTCCTGTACGACCAGCCCTATGTCGTGGCCGATGTTCAACTCGCCGACACTCGTTTCGGCGAGATCGTCATCGACGCCGCCCGCGCCATCGTCGATTACCGCGACGGTCGCGGTGACGCGAAGCTGCTGGCGCGCGGCACCAGCGGCGTGCCTTTCCGCATCGCCGCCAATGCCGATTTGCGGCCCGATCTGTGGCGAGCGGCAATTGAAGGGCGTGTGCGCGGCATCGAATTCGAAACGGTCAACCCTGCGCGCATCGTGCCCGGTGATGGCGAGTACCGGCTGCTTCCCACGCGCGTCGATTTCGGCAGCGGCAATCTGCGCCTTGCAGGTACATATGGCGACGGGATCAAGGTGCAGAGCCGTCTCGACTCGCTCGACCTCGACATCATCAATGCCTTCGTTCCGGGCCTTGGACTCGATGGAACCGCCACAGGCAGTCTCGATTTTGCCTTGTCAGGCACCGGCGCTTTTCCAAGGGCCGATGCGAGACTGTCGATAGACGACTTCACCCGCACCACGGCGGTTTCCGTCAGCCAGCCCGTCGACATCAATTTCGTCGGCAAACTGCTGGCCGATGGCGGCGAGGCGCGGGCCGTCATTCGCCGCCGCGGCAGCGTGATCGGCAGAATGGTCGCCACGCTCAGCCCATTGCCGCCCGGCGCCGGTTCATGGAGCGAACGCCTGCTGCAAGCGCCGCTCGGCGGTGGCATCCGCTATAACGGGCCGGCCGACACGCTGTTCTCGCTGGCTGGCCAGCCCGACCAGCGCCTGTCTGGGCCGATCGGCATTGCGGCCGATTTCGGCTGCCGCGTCTCCGACCCGTGCCTACAGGGAATCATCCGGGCGAACAGCCTGACCTATGAGAACCTGGCGTACGGCACACGCCTGACGGATATGAACCTCAGCGCGCGCTTCAACGGCGATCGCCTGGAGATTGAGCGTCTGGCTGCCGAGGCGGGCGACGGGACCGTGCAGGCGACGGGCTTCATCAGCCTCGCTTCGGACAGCGGCTACCCCATGGATATCCGCATCGCACTGGACGACGCCCGCCTGGCGCGCAGCGATGCCTTGTACACCGCCGCGACAGGCACCCTGCGCCTGACCAAGGCACCGGGCCGCGATGCCTTGCTTGCAGGCGAGCTTCTGCTGCCCGAAACGCGTTATGAGATCATACGCGAAGGCGCGGCCGAAATCCCCGAACTCACCGGCGTCCGGTTCAAGCCGCCACGCGGACCGCAGCGCATTAGCGAAAGCGAACCGGAAGAGAGCCTGCCCGGCCTGTTTGAACAATTGCGCCTCGACATCGATCTGGTCGCACCGGAAGAACTGTACGTGTCCGGCATGGGCCTGGAATCCGAATGGAGCGCGGATCTGAATATCGCCGGGTCGAGCGCGGCACCGGTCATGTCGGGCGAGGTGGAACTGATCCGCGGTACGCTCGGCTTTGCCGGACGCTCTTTCGACCTGACATCAGGCCGCCTTGCATTCACCGGTGGGCGCGAGATCAACCCGACGATCAACATCGTGGCGACCGAGGACATCGAGGACGTGACGGTCAACGTGGTCGTGACGGGCCGGGCGCAGAACCCGCAGATCGAGTTCACCAGCACACCCGGCCTGCCGCAAGACGAGATCATTTCGCGCATTCTGTTCGGCAGTTCGGTTGGCAATCTGTCCACCATTCAGGCGGTACAGCTTGCCGCTTCGCTCAATTCGCTTCGCGGATCGGGCGGCGGGCTGAACCCGCTCGGCAAGCTGCGATCGGCCACGGGTGTCGACCGGCTCCGCATCCTCGGCGCGGATGAAACCAGCGGACGCGGCACCGCGCTCGCTGCGGGCAAATATCTGACGGACGATATCTATGTCGAGCTGATTACCGATGCGCGCGGCTTCACCGCGACGCAGCTGGAAATCGCGATCACGCCCTTCCTGTCGATCCTGACCCAGGCCGGTGGATCGGGCGGCACGGACGTCAATGTGCGCTACCGCCGGAATTATTGATGCGCGCTGCGGCACTCTTGATTTTCGCCCTGCTTGCCGCTTGCGATCAGGAAGAGGACTTCGACACCCGCTTCGAACGGACCAAGGCTGACCTGGAATATCGCTCGGAGATCCTCGAGCGGGATTTGGCGACGCGCAGGGCGGCGGGGCAGGGCGAGCAGGCGGCTCCGACCGCGAACCCGTCCGCCGATCCTTCCATCGCCGGAGCAGCGGCGGCACCTGCGCCCGAATAGCGCTTGCATGTCCCGGGGGCAGGGCCGACACTGACACATCCAGGCATTGACCATCAGGCGCGGCCTGCGCCATTGAGAGCCGTGATGACATCCGGCCCGCCAGCAACCCCTCCTGTGGTCCCTTCCGACGGCCCCACTGACCTCGGCGCGAATTTTCGTGCGGCCATGCGGCGGCTGGCCAGCGCCGTCGGGGTGCTGACTGTGCGCGGACCGGACGGGCCGATCGGCATGGCGGCGACCTCGATAACATCGCTCACCATGGACCCGCCCGCTTTGCTGGTCTGCGTCAACCGCAAGGCTGCGCTACATGCCTGCATGGAGAAGGACGCGCTGTTCTGCGTCAATTTGCTGTCGCGCCATCAGAGCGCCATATCGGCGGCATTCGGCGGCGGTGTCGCGCATGAGGATCGCTTCAGGCAAGGCAGATGGCACAGCGAAGCCGACGGCCTGCCGCGGCTGGAAGATGCACAGGCGATCATGATCTGCCGCATCGAGAAGATCGTGCCTTACGGAACGCACTCCATCGTCATCGGCGCGGTGGATGAAGCGCAGGTCAGCGGAGCCATCGCCCCGCTGATCTATCAGGATGGCACCTACCTCTGAGCCAGTGTCAGGAAGGCACCTAAGGCCAATGGACGGGGCGTGTCTGCCGCTCTAGACATTCCCCAAACAGTCTTGGGGAATTTGCATGAAGAACCGTCCGTCTACTCTTCGCCTGTCGGTGATCGCAGGCTTGCTGCTGGGGTCCAGCAGCTTCGTCCACACTGCCGCGGCCCAGCAGGCGCAGCCTGTGCAGCCCCCGGTGGAAGCGACTGAAGCGCCCGAGGATGAGGCACGTTCGCCTGAAATCCAGCCCGAGGCATTGCCCGATTTGCAGACCGGCGTTCGCATCGAGCCCGCCGCAACGACACGGACCGGGACAGCTACGACTGGCCAAACTGCGGATGACGACAAGTGGGACGTGAACAATCCTCGCGGCGCCACCATCCGCCAGGTGCCAATCCGCACGGACGAGGCCAGCTGGATGGACGTCGATGTCAGCCCGGACGGGCGGACGCTCGCCTTCAGCGTGCTCGGCGACATTTACACCATGCCGATTTCGGGCGGCACGCCGCGCCGGATCGCGGAAGGGCTCGCCTGGGAGGTGCAGCCGCGTTTCTCTCCCGACGGGCAACGCATCGCCTTCACATCCGACCGGGGCGGCGGCGACAACATCTGGATCATGAACACTGACGGCGGCGATGCGCGGCAGGTGACCAAGGAAGATTTCCGCTTGCTCAACCAGCCAAGCTGGAGCCCCGACGGGCGCTTCATCGCGGCGAAGAAGCATTTCACGACGGGTCGGTCGCTCGGGACCGGGGAGATCTGGCTCTATCATGTCAGCGGCGGCGGCGGGGTGCAATTGGTTGAGCGGCCCAACGAACAGCATCAGAAGGAATTGGGCGAACCGATCTATGCCGCCGACGGCAGCGCCATATATTACACGCGCAACAACACCTCCGGCCCGATCTTCGAATATGCGCAGGATTCCACCCAAGGCATCTTCCAGATCGACCGTTATGACCTAGTCAGCGGCGAGATCACGACTGCGGTTTCCGGGTATGGCGGCGCGGTCAGGCCAACGCCTTCGCCCGACGGCCGGCAGATCGCCTTCGTCCGGCGCGAGGAAGGCCAGTCAAAGCTGTTCGTGAAGGATTTGCAAACCGGTGCCGAGCGGATGATTTACGGCGACCTGGACCAGGACGTGCAGGAAACCTGGGCCGTCACCGGCGTCTATCCGAACATGGACTGGACGCCCGATGGCCGTTCTCTGGTCTTCTGGGCCGGCGGCAAGCTGCGGCGGATTGACGCGGATGGCGGAAACGCGGCCCTCATCCCCTTCGTCATCGACGACACGCGCGGCGTGGCCGATGCCCCGCACCCCACCATTCAGGTGGGCGAAGACAGCTTCACCACCAGAATTCCGAAGTTCGCCAGCGTGTCGCCCGATGGCGGGCGGGTCGTCTTCGAGACACTGGGCAAGCTTTACGTCAAGCCCATGGCAGGTGGCGAGGCGCGGCGCCTGACCAGCGGCCGCAGCAATGACGATACTCTTGAACTGTTCCCAAGCTGGAGCCGAGACGGCAATCGTATCGTCTTCACTCGCTGGACAGACGAGGGGCTTGACCAGATCGTCACCGTCGATGCAAGGGGCGGAGCAGAGCGCGTCGTCACCACTCAGCCGGGCCATTACGGCCTGCCCCGCTTTTCACCCGACGGCCGGACAATTGTGTTCGAGAAACGCGCAGGCGGTTATCTGACCGCTCCCGAATATTCCGAAGACCCCGGCGTCTACCGTGTTGCGGCCAGCGGCGGGACGCCAGAACTGGTGGCGCGCGGGCTGGGTTCCCCGCAATACGGCGCGCAGAACGACCGCATTTTCATGCTGGGCAGCGAAGACGGGAAGCTGCAGCTTGTCTCGTCAGACCTGAACGGCGAAGCGCGGCGGGTTCATGCGCAAGGCGAATTGATCAACGATTTCAAGGTTTCGCCCGACGGGCGTTTCCTCGCCTTCCGGCAAAATTACGAAGTCTTCGCCATGCCCCTGATGCCGGGTGGACAAGCCGTTTCCGTCGGCGCGTCAGGCGGTCCGCTGCCGGTAACGAAGGCCAGCGAAGGCGGGGCGGAATATATCGGCTGGTCGCAGGACGGCGCGCGCCTGCACTGGAGCATGGGTCCGCAGCTGTTCACCGTGGCAACCGACAGTCTCTTTCCGAATGCTCCTGCAGATGAAAATGCACCGTCCTTCACCCCGCCCATGAGTGGTCTTTCGCTGGCCATGACACGACAGGCCGACCGGCATCAGGGCAGCGTTGCGCTGGTCGGCGGGCGCATCCTGACCATGGCGGAAAATGGCGCGAACGGCGGCGTGATCGAGGATGGCGTGATCCTGATTGAAGGCGATCGGATTGCCGCGATCGGGCCGCGCGGGCAAGTGTCGGTGCCGTCCGGAGTGCGGCAGGTCGATGTCAGCGGGCGCACGATCATGCCCGGCCTGGTCGATGCCCATGCGCATGGGCCGCAAGGCGTGGACGATCTGGTGCCGCAGCAGAACTGGGCGCTGGTGCAGAACCTCGCGCTCGGAACCACCACGATGCACGACCCCTCGTCATCCTCCAGCCAGATCTTTGCAGCGTCAGAACGGCAGAAGGCGGGCATGTTGCTCAGCCCCCGCATCTATTCCACCGGCGAAATCATCTACGGAGCCAAGGCACCGGGCGTTTATGCGCAGATCGACGATTATGACGATGCGCTCGCCCATGTTCGCCGGATCAAGGCGCAGGGCGGGGTTTCGGTGAAGAACTACAACCAGCCCCGGCGAGAACAGCGCCAGATGGTCGCCCGCGCCGCCGCGGAAGAGAACATGCTGGTGGTGGCGGAAGGCGGGTCGCTGTTCGGCATGGACATGAACCTTGTCGCCGACGGCAATTCGACGCTGGAGCATAACATCCCGCTCGACACATTCTACGAAGATGTCGTGCAGATGTTCGGACAGAGCCAGACCAACTATACGCCGACGCTGGTCGTCACCTATGGCGGACTTGCGGGCGATCCCTATTGGCGGCAGGCGACCGACGTGTGGGAAAACCCGCTGATGGTGCACACGCCCCCGCAGCAATTGCTTGCCCAAACCAGCCGGCGAGTGAAGGCACCGGAATGGGCTTTCGTCGATGACGACAATGCGCGCGAGGCGAAGAAGCTGGCGGATGCCGGTGTGCTCGTTTCCATCGGCGCGCACGGCCAGCAGCCCGGCATTGCGGCGCATTGGGAGCTGTGGAGCTTCGTGCGCGGCGGCATGACTCCGGTCGAAGCCTTGCGTGCGGGTACGATCGTGCCTGCCAGGTCGCTGGGCATGGCGGAGGATATCGGCAGTCTTGAGGTCGGGAAGCTTGCCGATCTGCTGGTGCTGACCGCCGACCCCAGCGAGGACATCCGCAACAGCGACGATATTGCTCAGGTTATGCTAGGCGGGCGGCTATACGACGCGCAGACCATGAACGAGGTGGAAACCGGAGACGCACGGCGGCTGCCCTATTGGTGGGAGTAAACGCCGCTGCTGCCTGATTGCCGCGCCGGCTGCGTCCTGAAGGGCGCTTCCAGCGCGGCGTTCAGGGCGATGTCTTGTTCCGCCTCTGCATCGTCTACGCCGATGCAAATGGCGGTTTGAGGGGGCGTATCGCGAAACGTACCGTGCAAATGGTCCCAAATGGCGATGCCGCTGGACCAGTTGCTGTCCATCTCCGACCGGCGCTGGCTGTGGTGAATGCCGTGCATGCGCGGCGTCGTCAGGAATGTGGCCAGGCGGCGATCCAACCCGTTCGGCAGGCGCAGGTTGGAATGGTGAAACAGGATGGATCCGAAGAAGAAGGCGCGCCAGATCGCCAGTTCACGCGGAGATACGCCGCTCACCCGCACCTGCATCATCCGCCAAGGCAGCGACGCAAGCATGTCGATGAAGTGGAACCGAATGGCGGTCGACATGTCCATATCCGCATCCACATGATGAACCCGGTGGAACCGCCACAGGAAAGGCACCTTGTGGGTGGCGACATGCCAGAGATAGAAACCGTAATCCATGGCCAGAAACCCCGCCAGAGCGCCAGCAATCCCGGGTATGCCCCCTTGCAAGCCTCGCGACTTCCGCTGATTGCGCTGAGCTATCGCATCGGTCAGCGGCGTTTCATAGGCGGCGATCATCGCCTGACACAACGCCCCCATGGCAACGTTCCGCGCCACGCGCGGCGCGGGTGCGCGCGTCTGCCTGCGCAGGGGGCGCATCCGTTCCGCGAGGAACAATCCGCCCACAGCCGCCGCGCCGATCAGGCCGAGCGCCAGTTTACCTCTCACACTCATGTCCTTTCGGAAATGGGCGCTTGCACCGCTTGCGTCGACCCCTCAACGCAGAAATCATGCAGCCGCATTTAGCCCTTTTCGCCCGCTATCCCGAACCGGGCCAATGCAAGACGCGCCTCATACCCGCGCTCGGGCAACGCGGTGCCGCAGATATGCACCGGAAGCTGGTTGAACGGACGTTGGCAGTCATGCGCGCCAGTGGATTGCCTTTCACTGTCTGGATTACCGGAGCCGCTGCGGAAGCATTTCGCCAATGGCTCGGGCCGGATGTGGATTTGCAGGAGCAAGGCCCGGGCGATCTGGGTGACCGGCTGGCGCGAGTCCCGGCACCCATGATCCTGATAGGCGCGGATATCCCGGACCTCACCGCCGACCACCTGCGCAGCGCTGTGACGGCGCTGCAAGAAGCGCCCTTCGTCATGGGTCCGGCCGAGGATGGAGGGTATTATCTGCTCGGTTGCGCTCAGGCGGCACCTTTCCTGTTCACTGCCATCGCCTGGGGCGGCGATACGGTCGCCGCCGAGACGCGACATCGTATTGCGGCCAGGGGTATGGATTGCGTTAAACTAGAGCCACTTGCAGATCTCGACCGGCCTGAAGATCTGCACCGCTGGCCCGGACTGCTGGCATGAGCGATCCGGGCAGCCGCACCAGCATCGTCATCCCCATGCTGGACGAAGCGGTCGCCCTGCCGCGCCTCGTCCGTGTTCTCGGCACCCTCCATCCCCGGCCTGTCGAAATCATCGCCGTAGATGGCGGCAGCACCGATGCGAGCCGCGACATCGCGCAGGTAGCGGGCTGGACCGTTCTATGCGCGCCCCAAGGCCGAGCGATCCAGATCAACGCCGGTGTCGAAGCGGCCCGTGGGCCCTATGTCTGCGTGCTGCATGCCGACACGATCCCGCCGGACGATTTCGTGGCAGTCATTGAAAGCAGTCTTGCAGACCGAAGCGTCGCCCTGGCGGGCTTCACGCCGATCATCGCCGGACCCGATCGTACCCGCTGGGGCACTACATTCCACAATTGGCTGAAGACCTGGTACGCGCCTCTGCTGGTGCGGCCGCATCTCTTCCTGCGCGGCGTCCGCCTGCTGTTCGGCGATCACGCAATGTTCTTCCGGAGAGAGGATTACCTTGCGGTCGGCGGCTGCGACCCAGGTACGCCGGTGATGGAGGAGGCGGATCTCTGCATAAAGATGGCGGAGCGCGGGCGCGTCAGGCTGGTGGGACGAGCGGTTCACACGTCGGACCGCCGCATCGCCGCGTGGGGCCCGGTGAAAGCGAACTGGATCTATTTCAAGATCGGGATTCTCTGGGCCTTCGGCGCAAGATCGCGGCTTGCCGATCACTATCCCGACATTCGGTAAGCTTCCGCAGGCAGAAAACCCTGCTGGATGCAATAGTCGATCAGGCGGATGAGGTAATCATAACCGGTTTCCGGACAGGCGAGGCCGGTCACCGCGCGGAACTGCCGGTCGTCGAAATGCGGGTTGCGCTGGAAATAGGTGCTGTAGGCGTCCGCAATTCGGACGTAAGCCCGTCGTTCGCGCGGCGGCAGCACGGCCGGGTCAAAATCTGCGGCGGGTACCAAATGCGGCATATCGAAATGTGCGTAGCTGCCGATGGCGCGCGCGAATTCGCTGACCGGAATGGGCGAACCGGACGTCAGGTGAAAGGTTCCACCTTCCGCGATGTGCATGTTTTCTGCCAAAGCAACCAGCCCTGCGGCAACATGGTCGATCGGTACGAAGTCCAGTGTCGCGCCTTCGGAGACAGGCATAGTTTTCACGATGCCCTTCGCAATCATGCGGAATGCCCCGTAGATCGCATCGAAATTACGGATTTCACCCGTCGCGCTGTCACCCAGAACGATGGCCGGACGGGCGATCGCAAACGGCACACCGCTTGTGCGAACGGCCGTTTCGGCAGCGGCCTTGCTCGCCTCGTAATTATTGGCAAACTGGGTGCCGGGCTGGACGGCCTGTTCCCGGATCTGGCCATCGCGGGTGCCGCATACATAGGCCGTGCTGACATGCAGGCAGGCTGCGCCCGCCGCTTCTGCGAACTCCAGCGCATGTTTTGTGCCGCCGACATTGATGCGCTGCAATTCTTCCTCTGGCGCATCGAAGTGCAGCGACGCGGCGCAATGGACCACGAGGTCGAGATCGGCGGGAAGGTGTCCGGTTTGCAGCCCCAATCCTTTCTGCGTGACGTCGCCGTGCAATACCCGTGCGACCGCGACAGCCTTGCCGTCATTCGCCCGGACCTCCGGATTGCGATGCACCAGTGCCGTGACCTGATGGCCATTCGCAATCAGACGGGCGCAAAGCTCTCCCCCGATCAGTCCGGCAGCGCCGGTTACAAAAATTTTCAGCAAGCTCGTGCCCCTCTCGATGTCCGGCAGGAGATCAGCCGGCAGCTTTCCGCTCTCACAGCGTCTTTGCCTCTGCCGCCATCGTATGTCAGGGTAAGTCGCACAGATTTGATCTGTTTGCAGCCCCGCATCACGCCAAGGTATTCATTTAGAATGGACAGCCATTGAGATATTCCCACGATGCTATCGTGATCGGTGCCGGGTCGGCGGGGCTGACGGCAGCGGGCGGGATTGCCATGTTCGGTAGGAAAGTTGCTCTGATCGAGGCGGGGCCAATGGGCGGGGAATGCCTGAACACCGGCTGCGTGCCATCCAAGGCGCTGATTGCGGCGGCGGCGCGCGCCCATGAAGGCCGCCGGGGAAGCGCCGATGCGCCGCGTTTCGGCGTGGCGCTCGGCGAACCGCAGGTCGACTGGCGCGGGGTTCATGGCCACATCCATGAAGCGATCGCCACCATCGCGCCGCATGATTCGCAGGAACGTTTCGAAGGCATGGGCTGCGAAGTGCTGCGCGAAACGGCGCGCTTTACCGGGCGCAAGCGGCTGCTGGTCGGCAATCGAGAGATTACCGCTCCTCGCATCGTCATTGCGACGGGTTCGAAGCCCGCTCTTCCGCCCATCGACGGATTGGAGGAGGTACCGTTCCTCACGAATGAAAGCCTGTTCGACCTGGAGGATCTGCCCGAACATCTGATCATCGTCGGGGCAGGGGCCATCGGAATGGAAATGGCGCAGGCGTTCCGCAGGCTCGGCAGCGATGTCACAATTGTCGATCCGGGCGAACCGATGGGCCGTGACGACCGCGATGCCGTCGCCCTCGTGACCGAGGCGCTGAAGAACGAAGGCGTTCGCTTCATCAAGGGCGAAGCTGCAAGCGTCTCGCGCCGCGCGGGCGTGACCCGGCTTGCTTTGAAGGACGGCCTCGAACTCGAAGGCAGTCACCTGCTGATCGCAGCGGGCCGCACCGCCAACGTAGATGCGCTGGGACTCGAAAAGGCTGGCGTGGAGGTCGGCAAGGACGGGATCGTTACCGACGGCCGCCGCCGCACTGCTAACAAGGCGATATATGCAATCGGCGATTGCCGTGCAGGGCCGCGCTTCACCCATGTTGCCGGCTATGAAGGCAGCAATGTCGCGCTGGAGATCGCCCTCGCGATCCCCGCAAAGGTCGATTACGCTGCGCTTCCCTGGTGCACCTATACCAGCCCCGAATGCGCGCAGATGGGGATGACCGAGGGACAGGCGCGCGACAAGCACGGCGATGCAGTCTCGATCGTCCGCGAGAACTTCGATCACAACGACCGGGCGGTGACGGAAGGGGACGAGCGAGGTTTCCTCAAGGTCGTCATGAAGGGCCGCAAGGTGCTGGGGGTGACCATTGTCGGCAGAAACGCGGGCGAATTGCTGCTCCCCTGGACACAGGTGATGACCGGCAAGAGTTCGACCTTCGCGCTGGGATCGTCGATCATTGCCTACCCAACCCGCAGCGAGATCGCCAAGGCCGCGGCTTTCTCCGCCTGGGAGCCGACCGTTTTCGGCACGGCGCCCCGCAAATGGTCGGCTTTGATCGCAGGGACGCGGCAGATATTCTGATGAATGCAGGTCCAAACCAGCAAAGGGGGCGCAGCAAGAGCCGCAACGCGCCCGCCGGGCCTTCCCCGTTCAGGGAACAGGATGTTGCTCCGCTGAGAGCCGAGAAGTTCAGGGATCCGCACCTGACCGCCGATGGCAGCACGCGCGCATCAGTTGCGCTGGAAAAACTCGACACGCTGTGGTTCAACACCGGCACTCTCTGCAATCTCGCCTGCGCAAGCTGCTATATCGAGAGCAGTCCGACGAACGATGCCCTGATCTACATCACCGCCGCAGAAGTGTCGGATTACCTAAACCAGATCGATGCGTCAGGTCAGGATGTGCGCGAGATCGGCTTCACGGGCGGGGAGCCGTTCATGAACCCTGCGTTCCCCGAAATGCTGGAGGGTGCGCTCAGCCGTGGATATCAGGTTCTGGTCCTCAGCAACGCGATGAAGCCCATGCGGCGGCACGAAGCCACGCTGCTGGGCCTGCGGGACAGATTTGGTGCCCGGCTGGTAATGCGCATCAGCCTCGATCACCATACGAAAGCGGTGCACGAAGCCGAGCGCGGTCCGGGCAGTTGGGACGTGGCAATGGCCGGATTGCGCTGGCTGTCAGAAAACGACTTTGCCCTTGCGGTGGCCGGGCGCCTGCTTCCTCACGAACCGGAGGGCGAAGCCCGCACCGGTTTTGCGCGCCTGTTCGCGGAAGAGGGAATTTCGGTCGATGCCATGAACCCGTCGCGGCTCACTCTGTTTCCCGAGATGGACGAAACTGCGGACGTGCCGGAAATTACCACCGCCTGCTGGTCCATCCTCGGCAAGTCACCATCGGATGCAATGTGCTCCAGCAGCCGCATGGTCGTGCACCGGAAAGGCGAGCCGCGCGCCCGCGTCGCCGCCTGCACCCTGTTGCCTCATGCGAAAGGGTTCGACCTCGGCGACACGCTGGCCGAGGCTGCTGTGCCGGTCGCACTGAACCATCCGCATTGCGCGCGCTTCTGCGTGCTTGGCGGAGCGAGTTGTTCGGCCTGAACGGTCGCCCGTGCCGATCAGCGTTCGATGATGTCGGGCGACATGGGCGCAAGCTTCGCCAGAAAGCGGTTCTGCGCTGAAAACGGCACTTCGGCCTCCCGCATTGCCATCTGCAAATTCTCCACCAGCGCGTTCATGTCGCCCTTCTGAATGCCGAGTTTCGCATGGCTCGCATGCATGTCACGCCCCGTGTAATCGCAACCGGCGTTCAAGATGTAACAGAATTGCTCGAACAGAGTTCGCCGCAGCCGCACCAGATCGTGACTTTCGAAAATTGCTGCGATGCGCGGGTCCGAAAGGTTGATGGCCACCAGCCGATCGGTGATGGCGCGAATACCTTCCTGTCCCCCGAACAGTTCCGCCATCTTGCCACTGGCGAACGGATCGGCCCCGGCATTGGCATTGTCCGGCACATATGGGTCGACCGGCAATTCGCCTGTGACCGGATCCGCTGCAATCTCTTCCACGCCAAAAGCTTCGTCCCAGTCGACGTTCTCGGGCGGCGCTTGCTGCATCAGCAGGAGAGCGGCGGCGATGGGCATGGCAGGCATCGAATACGTCCTAGAAAGCTAATTGCGCCGAGAGCAGCGCGCCGCGCTGATCGTCAAAGGTGGCGATGGAGCCGAGATCGACATAAGCGGCGGTAACCGTGACATTGTCGTCAACGACATAGGCGGCGAACACATCCAGCCAGTCGTCCTGCCGCGCAACAGGGAGATCGTCGGGCATGGTCCGATATTCCGCGCCCACGATAAGGCGGCGCGATAGTTGATAGGCAAGGCTGCCCTCGAACTGAAGACTGTAATCGTCGCCATCCAGCCGCGACCCTGCCGGGTAGTTCTGCCCGAAGCCGAGCAGGCCTGACTGGTTGCCTTTCGTCAGCCGAGCCGTCGCATTGGCAAGCAGGCTGTGCGACAGGAACAGCTTGGTCGCGCTGAGCGTGATGTCGGTACCGTTGCCCTCCAGCGCACCGACAGCACGCACCACCTGCTTGTCGAGATTGCGCTTGTGCTGCACGCCCAGCGCGATCTGGGGCATCAGCGGGTCGCCATATACGAGGTCGCCCGCCAGCTTCAGCTTGGCGGCAAAGACATCCTGGTCCAGCGTGAAGCCGCGACCGAGCCCCAGCTCGGTACCCACATCGCGGGTATCGAGGCTCTGCCGGGCGTAACTCAGTTCCAGCCGGTTCGCGATGCCGACAGCGACGCCATAGCTGCGCCAGCCAAAGTCGGACAGTTCGATGCCGGTGACGTGGCCAGTCACGCCGATGCCGTCCTCGGTTCCCATCCCGCCGATCGTTGCCCACGTGGCGAGGCCGCCGCCGCTGCTACCCTCGATGCTGGAAACCGCATTGGTCAGGACCAGCTTTTCCCCTTCGAACAGATCAAGGCGTTCCGCCATTGCCGGAGAAGGGGCGAGGCCGAGCGACAAACCAAGAGCCGCAATCAGGCGGTGAGGGTAGAGCGTGCGGAACATGGCACCTGATATCGTGTGGAATGGTTAATTTTCCTTGCCGGTCCCTGCTGCGCCTCGCGCGTTGGCTGGTTACGCATTCTTAAAGTCCGAGGGTTAATTTGCGGCGCATGATCCTGCGCATCCTCGCCACGCTGGCCCTCGCCGCCCTCGTGCCTCTTGCCGCTTCGACGGCAGCGTCACCGGCTTCGGTGCGCGTCCAGGTGGTGGATCCCGCCGGCGTGCCGGTCCGCGATGCAGTTGTCGAACTCGACCGGAGCGGCGGTTACAGGGGCGGGGCAATCCGCTTTCCCTGGCACATGGCCATGGCGCAGAAGGGGCAGGAATTCGTGCCCGGTACGCTGATTGTCGCCCGGGGTAGCAGCGTGGCCTTTCCCAATCTGGACCGCGTGCGGCACAGCGTCTATTCCTTTTCCAAAGCAGCCCGCTTCTCCATTGACCTGTACGGGCGGGACCAGTCGCGGACACAGAAATTCGCCATTGCGGGCAGCGTCGCGCTAGGCTGCAACATTCATGACTGGATGAACGGCTACATTCGCGTGGTCGAAACCCCCTATGCCGCGAAAACGGATCACAACGGCTACGCCCGCATTGCTGCCGTTCCCTACGGCTCCTATGGTTTGACGGTATGGCATCCCCGCGCGAGGCTGCCGGGCGGAGAATTCAAGCGCAGCCTCACGATCGACACGGGCAGCATCGCACAACGCGTGCAGATGCGCCTGCGGTGATCGCCCGGAATATGCTGGCGGGGCGGCGCCTGCACTTCGCCTCGCTGTCGCGGCGGATCGCGGTCCTCTACACCCTGCTGTTCGGCCTTGTGCTGGCATCCATCATGGTCCTGGTGAATCACGGCATCCAGCGCTTCGCCGAAAATGCCGCCACCCGCGATCTTGCTGCCCATGCCCGCGTTTTCGACGAGATACTCGAACTGAGAGCTCGCCAGATGCGCGGTTCGGCCGATGTGCTGTCACGCGATTTCGGTTTTCGCGAGGCGGTGGCGACCGATGACGCGGCGACGATCAGCAGCGCACTCGCCAATTTGCAGACCCGGTCCAATGCTTCGGCGGCATTCGTCATCGGACTAGACGCTTCGGTGACGGGCTCGGGCCGATCTGCCCTGCCGTCGGCGGAAAGCATGTGGTCTGCCCTGGATGAGGGGCAGGAGCGCGGGGTCATCGAGATCGGCGGAAAACTGGCATTGGCGGCCGCTTCGCCTGTCGAGGCGCCCGATCTTCTCGGCTGGCTGGTGCTGGCGCAGCCACTGGATGCTGCGGAAATGTCGCGGCTGGGGCGGCTTGCGGCTCTTGGCGTAGAGGCGCGGGTTCGTGCAAAACAGGCGCTGCCTGACGGTATCGCCGCAATGCCGCTGGGCCAGGTTTCGCATCTGCTGACGGAGAACGAGCACCTCTATCGGGTTTCCGCCCTTCCTTCGCTGGCGAACGGAGTCGAACCGCGCCTCGTTCTCAGACATTCGCTGCAGGCGACGCTAGCCGAATATACCAGCCTGCGCCTCCTGCTCGGCCTGTTCGCAGGCCTCGGCCTTGCCCTTGTCATCCTGCTGAGCGGCCGCATAGCGCGTTCGATTGCAAGCCCGATCAGCAGGCTCGACTTGGCCGCAAGAGCAATGGCTCAGGGACGCGCCCGGCATGTGCAGGTGGATAGCGAGGATGAAGTCGGCCGACTTGCCACCAGTTTCAACCACATGGTCGACGCGATCGAGGAACGCGAGAAGCGTATCACGCATGTCGCCTTGCATGACGGGCTGACCAATCTGCCCAATCGCAAGCTGTTCGTAGGCCAGCTGCAATCGGCACTGGAGAGGCGGCATGCGGACGAACGGATCATGGTCGTCTATGTCGATCTCGACGATTTCAAGGTCGTCAACGATACCTTGGGCCACCCGTTCGGCGACTCCCTGCTCTGCCGCGTCGCCGAGGATCTGAAGGCACGTATTCCCGATGCCGTCGTGGCCCGAATGGGCGGCGACGAATTCGCCATCATGCTGAATCGGCTGGGGCCGCAATCCAGCATACCCGCTCTGGCCGACAATCTGCAGGCGTGTTTCGGGCAGGGGATCGAGATCGAAGGCCAATTGGCCGATGCCAGCGCCAGCCTGGGCATTGCGATCGCGCCTGCCGACGGGTTGGATAGCGAAACGCTGATGAAGAACGCCGATCTGGCGCTCTACCGCGCCAAGCGGGAAGGCAAGGGCACCCATCACTTCTTCGAAACGGCACTCGACGAGCAGGCGCAGAAGCGCCGCCGCATGGAACTGGATCTGCGCACCGCCATTCGCGATGGCCAATTCGAAATGAATTTTCAGCCGCTCTATTCCTTGAAGGAAGACCGGCTAAAGGCGTTCGAGGCACTGATCCGCTGGCCACATCCGGAACTCGGCATGATCAGCCCTGCCGAGTTTATCCCGCTGGCGGAGGAAACAGGGCTCATCATTCCCATCGGCGAATGGGTAATTCGCGAATCCTGCCGTCAGGCTGCGGCGTGGCCGGATGATCTGAGTGTGGCGGTGAATGTCTCGCCCAAACAGTTCATGACGCCCAACCTGCCTGCCGTGATCCTGCAGGCGCTGACCACTTCGGGATTGGCGCCGCAGCGGCTGGAACTCGAAATCACCGAAAGCATCTTCATCGCCAATGTCGATACCACTCTGGCGACCTTGCACCGCCTTCGCGAACTCGGCGTGCGGATCGCGCTCGACGATTTCGGGACGGGATATTCCTCTCTCAGCTATCTGCGGTCTTTTCCGTTCGACAAGCTGAAAATCGACCAGTCCTTCGTCACCGACCTTCTCAACGGCGGGAATTCGGGAGCGGTCATTCGGGCCATCATCGCTCTGGCCGACGCCCTCGGCATGGAAACCCTGGCTGAAGGGGTAGAAGAGAAGATCCAGGCCGATATCCTTGCGAGGGAAGGCTGCCGTCAGATCCAGGGGTATCTGCTAAGCCGGCCCATGCACGGCGCCGACGTGGCAGGCTTCGTCGCTGGACTGTACGGACAGAGCTGGAACCGCAGCAAACGCGCATGACCACCGGCGGAACTTTCGCAAGGCCGTAGACGGCTGCGACAACTGCCTTGCGCGAGAAACCGTATTCTAGGGCAGCGGTGTTGTTGAGACCGTCACATCCGGTAGGCAGCTGCTCGTTCGTCAGCGGCGGTGGCCTTCTTTCAGCCCTGCCGCATGTCGCGCAGGAAATCCTCGAACCTGCTGCGCAGGGTCGCCGTCTGCCGGTCCAGCTCCGTTGCGGCGGCCAGCACTTCCGATGCCGAATTTCCCGTAGTTACCGAAGCTTCGCGCACCAAAGCGATGTTGTTCTGCACCTCGTCCGTTCCCCGCGCGGCGAGATCGATGCTGCGGGCGAGATCCTGCCCGGCGACGGATTGCTGATCCACCGCCGAAGCGATGGAGATTGCGGTGCTTTCCAGCTCGTGTACCTGATGGCCGATCTGGCGGAGCGCCTGCACGCTGGCACCGGTGGAATGCTGCATGTCGCTGATCTGTCGGGCCACGTCTTCCGTTGCGCGGGTGGTCTGGGCAGCCAGATCCTTCACCTCGGCCGCGACGACGGCAAATCCCCGGCCGGCCTCGCCGCCGCGTGCAGCCTCGATCGAAGCGTTGAGCGCCAGCAAATTGGTCCGTTTCGCGATGGTCTGGATCAGTTCCACGATCTTGCTGACCTCTTTTGCCGCTGAGGCAAGATCGGACATGGTGGTGTCGGCCTCTGCCGCGCTTCGCGATGCACGGCGGGCGAGGTCCGCAGAACTGGCCGCCTGCCGGCTGATCTCGCCGATGGACATTGCGAATTCGTCGCTGGCGGCAGCCGCGGCTGTCACGCCGGAGGATGCCTCCTCCATCGCCTTGGAAACCCGTTCGGACCGGATGGACGATATGTCGGCTGCGTCGGCCATCGTGTCGGCTGTGCGATGGAGCTGCCCTGCTGCCGTCGCCACATTGCCGACGGTGTCCGCCACAACTTTTTCCAGCTGGTCGGCGACCTTGCGCAGATGGTCCTCACGGTGCTTTCGCAGGTCCTCCCGTTCGGCAGCGACTGCCGCCTCATTCTCACGCAACTGCAGGAAGTGCGCGGTGTGGGCGCGGAACTGTTCGAGTTCCCGTGCCATAACGCCGTAGAGATCGCGTCGATCCTGATGGGGCACATGACAATCCACGTCACCATTGCCGATCCGCTGCATTGCAGCGTTCAGCGCCTCGACGGTGTCCAGCACATCGCGCGACAGCAGCTTTCCGCCGATAATGAAGATCACGGCGGAAACCAGAACCGCGCCAATGGTCCAGATCAGGCCCGACTGCATCAGGTCGGTGAGCTGCCCTGCGCCGGGTTCGGCAGTCGCGGACGCAATCTCGGCCGCGGACTGGAAGTGGAAACAGGCGATCGCAGCCGTGATCGTCAGAAGCAGCAGTGGCAGCCCTGCGGCGACCCACAGTTTGGCATCCTTGTCGAGGTTGGCGATCCAGCTCTGGACTGTCTTTCCGGAATCCGCCTCACGCCGCCCGGACTGCGCAGAAGCAGCAGAGACCCTCTGGCCTCCATTGGCCGAACCCTCGGTCAGCTTGCTTTTATCCATCGCGATTTCGGTCATGCTACTTTCCTGGCGCTGCCTGGTTGCGGGCTTTCGCTCTTTTCCAGATGCTGTGCGATCTGGTCTGCCGGCATGGCCTTGTAATAGAGCCATCCCTGAATCTGGTCGCAGCCCGACATGCGGGCAAGGTCGGCCTGGGCTTCTGTTTCGACACCTTCCGCCGTGACATCCATCTTCATGGCGCGGGCCACGCTGATGCTCGAAAGCATCATGGCGCGGCTACCTTCGTCTGCTTCCGCATCGACGATCAGCGATCGGTCGAGTTTGAGTTTTTCAAACCGGAACTGGCGCAGGAAGCCGATGGAGGCATAGCCGGTGCCGAAATCGTCCAGCACGACGTTCACACCGAATTTCCGGATAAGCTGAAGGCTGCGCTCCGCCACGACGGGGTCAAGAACGAGGCATGTTTCCGTGATCTCAAGCTCGAGCCGTTCTGGGGGGAAACCGGTTTCTTCAAGTATCTGACCCAGTTCGATGGGAAATTCCGGGTTGCGCAACTGTGCTGCCGAAATGTTGACCGAAAGCTTGATGTCGTTCCATGTCATCGCATCCGTGCAGGCCTGGCGCAGGACCCAAAGCCCGATCGCGTTGATGAAGCCGGATTCCTCGGCCACGGGAATGAAGATGTGCGGGCCGACCATCTCGCCATTTGCCCGCGGCCACCGCAGCAGGGATTCCACCGCTGTGACAGCCCCGGTCCGGGCATCGACCAGCGGTTGATAATGCACGCGGAACTCCTCGTGCGCGAGCGCATGGCGCATGTCTTCGTCCATGGCGCGCAGCGCTTCCAGATCGCGATCGAACTTGGGACTGAACCAGGTGCAGCGCATCTTACCGCCGCGTTTGGACGCATACATCGCGACATCGGATTGCCGCAGCAATTCTGACGATGCGCTTTCACCCGCTCGCCCGCGCGAAAGGCCGATGCTGGCACCGATGACGATACGCCGGTCTTCGACAATGATCGGCTTTTCCAGTTTTTCGAGAAAAGCCCTGCACATGCCCTCCAGAATGGTGCCGGCAAGAGGGCCTTCCATGACGAGCGCGAACTCGTCGCCGCCGAGCCGGTAGCAACGCGCCTCGGTCCCGAGCACCTCTTTCAGTACATCGGCAATCCTGCGGATCAGGACGTCGCCGACGAAATGTCCGTAGTGATCGTTGACGAGCTTGAACCCGTCGAGATCGATGAGGGCGAGCGCGATTTCCTCCCCCGCCTCGGTATCTCGCCTGATATCGAGATGAAGGGCTCGCCGATTGGGCAACTGGCTGAGCGAATCGGTCAACCCAAGCTGTTCCAGACGGGCGATATTGTTCATACCGAAGCGGCCGAGAAGTGCGACGGCGACCGCATAGGCTAGCCCGCCCGTCACGATCATCGCTGTCGCATTCGCGATTTCGATACGTTCGTTAAAGAACAGGGCCAGTGCCAGGGCGGCAAAAATGACGCTGAGCACGACAAGCGGCATGAAGACGAGCAATCCCGCCGCGAATTTTTCCCGATCTGCCAGCAGTTTCATCAAGGCCCAGTGCTCCCCACGGCATTTTTGCCATTCCCCGCGCTGCTCTAGCCAGTCACCTTCTAAGGAAGCGTAAAGCGCGGCCGGATGACACCGCTGAACCCGCAGGAGGGATCAACCCGCGCTCACCAGCCTGTGGCTGCTTTCCGCCCGGCCAGCGGTCTTCAGGGGGCAGGCCATTCCGTTCGCGCCTGCAATGGCGCTGAAGAGGTCAGTCTGCCCAATCGGTGTTTCGCCGGCACCGAGCATCAGTAAGCCGTCATCTGCCAGTGCGCTTCGCAGCCGCGCGAAGGCAGCCGCGCGAGTGGCAGCGTCGAAATAAAGGAGCAGATTGCGGCAGAGCACCAGATCGAAGGCCTCGCTTCGCGGAGCGGCGTCCAGAAGGTTGTGCTGTTCGAAGCGGATGTCGGCGGCAAAACGATTGCGGCTTTGCCAGCCGCTGTCCGTCTCGTCGAAATAGCCGATCATTTCAACGACGCCGAGGCCCCGCTGGATCTCGAATTGGCTGTATCGGCCCAATCGCGCCGTGCAGATGGCACCGGCCGAAACATCGGTGCCGAGTATCTCGATTTTCCAGTCGTCCCACTGCCGGTCTGCGGCAAACAGCATTGCGAGGGTCAGAACCTCCTGTCCCGTCGAACACCCTGCGGACCAGATCGAGAGGCGTTTCGTACTTGCGCGCCGTGCTGCTAGAGCGGGCAGGAATTCGGTTGCGAGAGTGGTGAACAGGTTGCGGTCGCGAAAGAAATAGGTCTCGTTGTTCAGCAGAGCCTCGACGACCTCGTCTGCAAGAGCATCCTGTCCGTCCACCGCAAGCATGCAGACGAGCTGGTCGGCATTGGCGATGCCCAGCCGGCGATACAGCCCCGCCAGGGCGCTGTCGATGCGCCAGCGCCGGCTCTCCGCCATATGTTGTCCTGTGCGGCTGCGAAGCAGGTCAAGGATGATGCGCTGCGAGGCCGAGGTCATGTAGCTGCCCGGCCAGTTCTCTCTAGAGGATCGCTCACGAGCCGCGCAACGTGGCGGGCAATCCGGTCCGGAGCCATTACGCCATGCGCGTGGCCTGCCTGTGCCACGACGCGCGGCATGCCCCACACGGCGCTGCTGGCTTCGTCCTGCACCAGCATGATGTTGCCGCATTGATGCATCAGCGCCGCGCCCGCCGAACCGTCGCTGCCCATCCCGGAAAGCACGATGCCGATGGCCTGACCGGGCAGGGCTGCGGCGATGGCCGTGAACATGGGGTCGACCGAAGGCATGAAGCCGCTGGGCGCAGGATTGTCGTGCAGGCGGCAGCGGATCCTTTCGGGCCCGTTCGGCCCTTGTTCGCAGCGGATGGAAAGATGAGCGCTGCCGGGGGCGATGGCGATGCTGCCGCATTCAAGCACCGCGCCTTCTTCAGCGATAGTGGCGGGCCTGCCGCTAATGTCGGCCAACTGCCTTGCGAATACTGGCATGAAGGCCGCCGGAAGATGCTGCGTCACCAAGATGGGCAAGGCGACATGATGCGGCAGATGTCTCAGGAACTGACCCAAGGCATGGATGCCCCCCGTGGAAGCGCCGATCGCTATCAGGCGGAGCGTTCCGGGTGCAGCATTCTCTCCCTTGACCGCTGCCTGTTTTTCGACGAACCGCAAGTGCGGGGCAGATCGCTGACCCTCTTCCGAAGCAGCGAAATGTGGCCGAGCGGCAGGAGCTTCCGGCGGTGCAATCCCGCGACGCGCACCCAGGGCATGTATGCGGTCGATCAGCGCTTGCTGCCAATCGTCGGTGAACTCGCCTGGGCGCGGCTTCAGGATCGTGTCGGCGGCGCCCATCGCAAGCGCCTCGACGCTGTGCCGTGCACCAGCTTCGGTCAGAGAGGAGATGACGATGACGGCAAGACCGGGATGCATCGCCAGCATCCGTGGCAGCGCCTCCATGCCGCCCATTCCCGGCATCTCGAGGTCGAGCAGGACCACATCCACGATTCTGCGGCCGAGTTCGTGCAAGGCGCGTTCGCCGCTGCCGGCAGTCGCCACCACTTCGATCGCCGGATCCTGTGACAGGCTGCGGGTCAGCGCACCGCGAACGGTGAGCGAATCGTCCACGATCAGCACGCGCGCGCCACGCACTTTGCCGCTTTTCAGCAGCGCGTTTTCGGATGCGAACGCAACCAATTGCCGTTTCCTCAGCCGAAGCCGACCAGTTGCAACTTGATCTGCAGCGTTTCCTGATCGAACGGCTTCATCACATATTCGTCCGCACCCGCGCTGATCGCGCGGCGGATATGCTCGATGTCGTTTTCAGTGGTGCAGAACACCACCTTGGGCTTTTGCCCGCCGGGTCGTATTCGCAAGTGGGTGATGAATTCGATGCCTGTCATCACCGGCATGTTCCAGTCCAGCAGGATGATGTCCGGCATGTGCCGGTCGCAGTGGTCCAGCCCATCCCGGCCGTCCGCTGCCTCTTCCACCTGGAAGTGCAGCGACTCCAGGATATGACGCGAAACTTTGCGGATGACCCGTGAATCATCGACGATCAGACATGTTTTCATTGAGGTGCGATTCCCGGTTGTTTTGAACAGCGATAGCCTGCGGATATGTGCAAGCTGTTAATCGGCATGCGTATTTTCCACGTGGAGAAAGGCCTGCACATCGCCAAGCAGGGCAGGGCCCTGCGCCGTTTCCTGCATGCCGCGGGCAGCACGCCGCCAACCGGCACCGATATCGGCAGCGATGGGTATTGGTTCGCCGATCCTGGCCGCGACATCCTCCGCCTCTTCCACCCGCAGGGCGTAAAGGTGTGGTCCGCGTTCCACCGCCACGGCACGGCCGCAGGGCGAGCAGTTCTCATTTTGTATGATCCCCGCCGCGGCCGCCGGGTCGATCACGGTCACCGTTCGGCTGCGCAAGGCGGATAGGCCGAGAACATGAGGCGGCGCATGCGGTACCGGCGACACATCGTCTATATCGATGACGGAATGCACGTCATCTGCATCGAAAGCGACCAGCCGGCCAGCGATCCGCACGAGCAGGACAAGATCGCTCACGCTGCTGCCCCGGCTGCGCCCAGGGCCGCCATCAGCGCAGGCCGGTCATAGCGGTAGATCTCGTTCTCGGCGGACGAGCCGCTGCCTAGGGCAGCCTCCGATCTTAGGCGAATGACCTTGCCAGCGCCGCTGGGCGGATGCGCTCTCTCGTCAAGGAACGCCATGTTCGCCTCGACTTCCGGATCGTGCGTGACGCGGTAGCCCGCCTGTTCCACCAGCGGCATCAGCACGGCCATGATCCAGGGATCACTATCCGGCAGATAGCATGTGGGGCGTTGCACCGGATCCGGAACACGGGCCTGTTCACCGGCAAAAAGGGCGAAGGCGTCGAGTATTTCGGTCCGCAACCCATCGACAAGAGCGATGCCTTCGACGCCTTCATCATCCGGGCCTGCCGGGAACAGCGTGCCATTCAGCGCCGCACTGTCGATGATCCGCCGAACGGCATAGGACAGGTGGGCCGCCGCACCATCGCTGAGGCGCAGAAGCACCAGCGTGTCCTGCGGCAAATCTGCGCTGGCAACCCCGGCCAGGGTTTCGACCCGTCCATCGATGACGATCTGGCAACGCCCATCCTGCAGACGCGTGACGCTGGAGGCGGGCGATCGTTCGATGCGTGCAACCAGATCCATCCGCACTGCGCGGCGCTGTCCGTCCAAAGCCTCGAAGACGAGAATCGGTCGAGCCGGGCCCGCGTAGGCAGATTGCCCGATATCCTCGGCATCACTTGCCAACTGCCTGTTCCGCCGGGTGTGCTGGCCGGCAAGGCCGGCGCGGCGGGAAAGTCCCGCGAGATCGAGCATCATCACCGGACTGCCATCGTCCAGCAGCGTCGTGCCGGCATACAGGCCGGTAGCCATGATCGCGGGCGCGACGGGCTTCACGACAAGTTCTTCGTGATCCAGCACCCGGTCGACGGCAAGCGCAAAGCGGTCGCCATTCGCAAGCGTCGCTATTAGCAGCGGACATTTGCCAACGGCGCGGCCGGGGGAAAGCCCGAGAATATCGGCCAGATGTGCACAGGCGACGCGTTGGCCCCGGATGGTCGCCAGCAGCGCGTCGCCCGCTTGCGTGAACCGCTCTTCATCTCGGCTGGCGGCAACGATCTCGGCAATGCCCGAGCGCGGCAATGCGAAATTCTGTCCCCCCGCCATGATCGTCAAGGCGGGGATGATGGAGAGGGTGAGCGGCAGTTCAAGCATGAAGCGCGTCCCTTCGCCTCGTGTGCTCTCCAGCGCGATCGTCCCGCCGATCTTCTCGATATTCGTGCGGACCACATCCATGCCCACGCCGCGGCCGGAAATCTCCGACACCTTCTCAGCCGTCGTAATTCCGGGCTCGAAGATCAGGTCGAGCTGTTCGGCTTGGGACAGGCTTGCAGCCTCTTCTTCGGTCACGACACCGGCGGCAAGCGCCTTTTTCGTCAAGGCCTCGCCATCGATGCCGAGGCCGTCGTCTGCGATGGTGATGAGGATGCGGTTGCCGGTCTGGCGGGCGGCGACCTCGATCAGGCCGATTTCGCGCTTGCCGTGGCCCAGGCGCGCAGAAGGCTTCTCGATCCCGTGATCGATGGCATTGCGAATGATATGGGTCAGCGGATCGCGGACCATCTCGATCATCTCGCGGTCCAGTTCGACATCCGCGCCGGAGATATCAATCATGACCTGCTTGCCAAGGTCCGCCGACAAGTCGCGGATCATGCGCGGCAGCGATCCGAAAAGATGTTCGAGGCGCTGCATCCGCATCCGCGTCGTGGCTTCCCGCACATCGTCGATGATCGAGGATAGCCGGGCGAATGGCGCACCACAGATTTCGCCCACCAATCCGCCGCGCCCTTCGGCCTTCAGGCGCCGGGCGAGATCGTTCCGGGCCAGCACCATGTCCGATACGCCGGCCATGACCCGGTCCATCAATTCCACTGGTAACCGGATCGAACGGGGCGTTGAAAGGGCAGGCCCGCTGTCGGCTGCAACGTACGCCGGGAGCGAAGGAGCTATGTCTGCATGGCCCGGCAGCATGGCATCGCATGAAGTCTGCGCCGTCATTTCGCCGCTTTCCGCGAGAGCCGCGATCAGTTTCGCGTCGTCATCCCCAGGTTCGGGCGCCTCGCTTTCAATGGCTGCGACGATTGCGCCGATTCTGTCGATGATAGCCAGAACGCCGTCTACCAGCGCCCTATCGACCTGGCGCCGGTCGGACCGCAGGTCGGCCAGCACGCTTTCTGCAGCATGGCTAAGCCGTTCGAGTCGGGGGAAGTCGAAGAACCCGCAATTTCCCTTTACCGTATGCACGAAGCGGAAGATCGTATCGAGGCGGCATCGATCGGTCGGGTTCGCTTCCCATGCGACGAGCTCTCCTCCGATAGCCTCCAGCATTTCTCGCGTTTCAGCGGTGAATTCTGCCAGCAGATCGTCCATCGCGCGCCCTGTCCCCCATAGACCCTTCGTGCAGGCTATGGCGCGGGATGGTTAACGAAGTCTCACCGAAGTCATTACGATGAGGATCTAATGCACTCAGGTGGCGGCGGAGGGGTCCACTGTGGCCAGGCTGGCCTTCGCCTTCGTGCCGCCGTTTTGCGGGGCGATTGCCGCATCCTCGGTTCTTTTCGGGTCGCGGTGCAAGATGTGCCACACCAGCCACGCCGCAATCGCTCCACCGGCGATATTCGCAACCAACTCGCCGGCATAGATTGCCTGCGACCCCCAGACATCCCGCAGCAGCCATGCAACCGGGAGCATGAACAAAAAGACTCGCGCAAAGCTTTGCGCCAGCGCCGCGCCTGCCTTGTCGACGGCGTTCAGAGCGCCATTGCCGACGATCAGCAGACCATATCCGGCATAACCCCAGGCTGCGATGGACAGATACAGCGCGAATTCGCGGATTACCGCGGCATCTTCGGTGAAGAACCCGGCGAACCATTCGCCCGCCGCAAACAGCACTGCGGCCAGCAGCAGGCCATAGAGGATGCAGAACAGGCCGGCGAACTTGACCGCTCGCCTTGCCCTGTCGGCCCGGCCCGCTCCCCAGTTCTGCCCGACGATCGCGCCGATGGATCCCGAGAGTCCGAGCAGCGGGACGACGGCGAAGCTCTGCAACCGGCCCGCTGCGCCAAAACCGGCCACTGCAGCTTCGCCCTCAGCCGCGATCAGCGCCGTCAGGACGGACAGGCCGATGGGGTTGATGGCGTTGGAAAAGGCAGCGGGTGCCGCGACGCGGGCTATGGCGCTGGTCGCGGCGCCGAAATCCGCCCGGCGCAGCATGCGGGGGCGGAAGGGCAGATCAGTGTGGCTGAGCATCCAGATGCCGAGCACGATCGCCAGCGCCCAGCCGGCCAGAGTGGCATAGGCCGCGCCCGCAACGCCGAAGCCGCCGATGCCGAATGCACCCGTTATCAGGATCGGATCCAGCACCCAGTTCGCCGCGGCGTAGGTCACGGAAACGAACGAGGTCTTGCGCGCCTCACCTTGGCCGCGCAGCACGCCATTGGTGCCCATCAGCGTCATCTGTAACGGGAAACCGAGCGCGAAGGGAGCCATGTAGGTGCGGATCAGCGGCAGCAGGTCGTCAGGCGCCTGCATCAGGCGAAACAGCGGGTCCAGCAGCGCATAGAGGATCAGGCCCAGAACAACACCGCTGGCCACGGCGAACAGAATGCCGAAATTGGCCCGGCGCGCGGCGGCTGCCTGGTCTCCGCCCCCGAGGGATCGAGCTACGACGGAATTGACGCCGACCATCACGCCCACACCAAGGCTGGAAAGCGCCACCGTTATCGGAAAGATGAAGGCGATTGCCGCCAGTTCCCGCGAACCCAACTGGCCGATGTAATAAGCGTCGATCAGTCCGATCGACATGATCGCCGCCACGCCGATCACCATCGGCAGCGTCTGCGATACGAGATGCCCGCCGATACTGCCGCTTACCAGCCGGGCACTGTCTCTGGATTGGGTATTGGCCATCTGCGCCAATCCCCTAGCCGTGCCGGCCCGGCCTGTCATGCCGGAACGGCACGTCTTGTCGCAGGCGCGTCCTGCTGCGATACTACGGGCCAACCAGAACACAGGAGAGAGCGATGGCGACGCAGCTGAAACATCAGGATAAATGCAGCCCGGAAGAATGGCAGGCGAGGCAGGATCTGGCGGCTTGCTATCGCATCTTCGACCATCTCGGCTGGTCGGAATCGATTTATAACCATATCTCTTTCAAGGTTCCGGGCGAGGATGATTCGTTCCTCATCAACCCGTTCGGGCTGCTGTATGAAGAGGTGACCGCGTCCAACCTCGTCAAGATCGACATTCGCGGCAACAAGCTGACCGATAATCCCTGGCCGGTGAACAAGGCGGGTTTCACCCAGCACGCCTATTTCCACGAGCATGTCCCCGGTGCACACGCCATCTGCCATACGCATACGACCGAAACGATGGCGGTCTGCAGCAGCGAAGGCGGCTTGCTGCCGACGAATTTCTACGCCTGTAATTTCATCGGACAAATCGGCTACCACGATTTCGAGGGCGTCACCGTTCGCGCCGAGGAAGGCGAGCGGCTGGTCAAGAACCTGGGTGGCAAGCGCATCCTGATGCTGCGGAACCACGGCCCGGTGGTGATGGGGCGCACCATTCCCGAAATGTTCGTGCAGACCTGGGCGCTGCAGCGCGCCTGCGAAATCCAGTGCCTGACCCTGGCGATGGGCAAGCCGCTCCATGTTTCGGACGAGGTGGTCGGCGTACACCAGCGGGACATCGGCCAGGCGCAGGCGCCGGGCGGCCCCGGCTATGCCGATTTCGAAGCCTGGAAGCGCAAGATCGACCGGATCGACGACAGCTGGCGGGACTGAACGGAGGGCGCCTCGTGCGCCGGGAGCACCTTTCCGGCTTGAAGTACGCCGCGCCATGTGAAAAGCGGCGCGAAGCTCAATCTGGAACGCCTCCATGTCAAGCTTCACGCTGAACGAACGCCCGGTCCGCTTCGCGCTCGACCCGCAGACCCCGCTGCTGCACGCAATCCGCGATGCCGCCAATCTGACCGGCACGAAATATGGCTGCGGGACAGGCGATTGCGGGGCCTGCATGGTCATCGTGGATGGCGAGGCGCTGCGCAGCTGCCTGATCACCCTCGCCGAAGCGGAAGGGCGCTTCGTCACGACTATCGAGGGATTGTCGCGCGACCGGTCGCATCCGGTGCAGCAGGCAATGGTGGCTCAGCAGGCCATTCAATGCGGGTTCTGCACGCCCGGCATCGCCATGGCGGCAGCGGCGCTGCTGGCGAAGAACGCCGACCCGAGTGAGTCCGAGATTACCGCCGCTATCCCGAACCTCTGTCGTTGCGGCGTTTATCCGCGCCTGCTGGAGGCGGTCCGGCAGGCAGGGCGCGTCACGCGGCGACAGGAAACCATCAGCGCAGCGCCGGCGCCGGGCATCAGCACGCAGGATGCATCGCTGTCCGTTCCCGCGATCACGCCGGTGCCGGACAGCGAAGCTGCTGTAGAATAAGCAGAAATCGAAGGAGCGAAAATGATGAAGGCGACCATCTGGCACAATCCTCGTTGCGGTACCTCGCGCAACACTCTGGAAATCCTACAATCACGGGGTGATGTGAGCGTCGAGATCGTGGAATATCTCAAGACCCCGCCGACTGCCGTCAAGCTGCGCCAGCTTTACTCGGATGCCGGGATTGCTCCGCGCGATGGACTCCGGCTGCGCGGGACCGATGCCGAGGAGCGCGGTCTGACCACTGCGGATGACGAAACGGTGCTTGCCGCCATGGCCGCCGATCCGGCGCTGATCGAGCGACCTCTCGTCGAAACGGACAATGGCGTGCGGCTTTGCCGGCCCAAGGACAAGGTATTGGAAATCCTCTAGAAGTCGCCCCGGGCTTCGAGCACCTCGTCACTTTCCAGGCTGCGCCAGCCGATCAGGGCGACCACGGCGCAGAACGCAGCGATGATGCCGAAGGCAAGCCACGGCTGCCAGCCATAGATAAGAACCCCGATGCTGGGCGCGAATATGTATGCCGCCCCGTTCACCGAAGCGACCACGCCGCCGATCTGGCCTTGTTCGCTGCGATTGACGGCGAGGGATGCGCCCGATGTGAAACCCGGTCGAAACAAGCCGAAGCCCAGCGATGCGACCGATACACCCAGCGCGATGGCGTGCAGATCGCTCGCCGCGCCGACCACCAGCGTGCCGATGAAGGCCAGCATCACACCCCACAACGTTGCCGAACGCGGTCCCATCTTCAATGTCGGGATCAGGCCCCATTGCGCCAGCAGCGTCGCGAAGGCGCCTGCCATCAGGACGATGCCGATCGGTCCGGTTCCCTCGTCAGGCGTGGCGCGCAGGCCCAGGCGGTCGAGGACGAGAAAGCCGACGATGCCCAGCAGGGCTGCCTGTGCATGGCCGCCGAGCAGGCCAGCCACGATCCACGGCCGCAGGCGGCGGTCGCGCCACGATAGGTTCGGGATGTCGGTCACCGGTGCCGGTTCGCCCTCTGCTCGGTCCGGCTCCTGTTCGCTGCGCACGACATTGTTGTTGGAACTGGCGCTGAAGGGGGCGGCCAGCACGTCCCCGCGCGCGGCATAGGTGGGATCGTCGCCCGGCAGGCGCAGGCGCAGGGCGACCAGCACGACCGCCGCGATGGCCGAAAAGATGAGGAAGGGTCCGACCAGCCGCGGTCCGTCAAATACCAGCAGCGGGGCCAGCGCAGGGCCGATGACGGTGCCGAGGCCGAAGCTGGAGGCGATGAGCGACAATGCCTTGGTGCGTTCGGATCGCGGCGTGCGGCTGGCGACATAGGCCTGCACGGCGGGCGGGGCGGCGGACCCGAATCCGCCGTAGAGGCTGCGCGCCGCAGCGAAGAATATCAGCGTCAGCGTGGCCGAAAGGGCACCGGCGAGGCCGAACCACAGAATCAACCCGCACAGGGTAAAGCTGGAGATGAAGCCGATCAGGCCAAGCGCCATCATCGCCTTGCGCCCGCGCCGATCGGACCTGCGCGCCCAGAACGGGGCCATGATTACCCACAGCAGCGCCGACCATGTATAGGCCGCGCTGATCCAGACGTCGGCAACGCCCAGTTCCGTGCCGATGGAGGGCATCACCGATTGCATTGCCGTGTTCCCGGCGGCGGTCACCAGCATGACCATGAACAGCAGGGCCATTCGTTCGCGGGATATCGTGCGAACCGCTTTCTCGCCGGGATCGCCGCCTGCCGGCAAGCCACTGGTTGTGGGATCGGGATCGGAAAGGGCTGCCATCATGGGCCGCGCTACGCCGCAAACACTCCCCGCGCAATAAGCGACAAACACTTGCGCCGCTTGCCAATCAAGGCTGAATTTGCGAGGCGTCCCGGCACACGGCCGTGCCGACAGGGCGGGGCGCTTGACAGGTATGTGTTTTGACGAGTCATGATAATCTGACGTTGCGCCGCCGGCCGGCCATTTCTGGTCGGTTAAGCAAGATGCTGGGCCAGTGGGGCGTGTTCTTTCGCGGTTTCGTGGAACATCCGCGCATGGTCGGGTCGATCATCCCATCGTCGGGGTTCACGATCCGCAAGATGCTGGAACCGGTGAAATGGGACGAGTGCCGCCTGTTCGTCGAATACGGCCCTGGCGTGGGTACATTCTGCGGCCCAGTGCTGGAACGGCTGCGCCGCGACGGCAAGCTGATCGTCATCGATACGAACGAACTCTATATCGATTATCTCAACCGCACCATCGACGACAGCCGCTTCCTGGCGGTTCTCGGGTCGGCTGCCGACGTCGAAAGCATCGTGCGGGACAATGGCTTCGACCATGCCGATTACGTGCTTTCGGGCCTGCCGTTCTCGACCCTGCCGAATGGTGTCGGCCCTGAAATCGCCGCCGCCACGCACCGCATCATCCGGCCCGGCGGCGCGTTCCTCGTCTATCAGTTCTCCGCCGCCGCGCGCGACTTCATGGCGAAGCATTTTGCCCACATCGAACAGGGCTTCGAGATGTGGAACGTCCCGCCCTGCCGCCTGTTCTGGGGCTTGAAGGACGACGCCGCCTGATCTTCAGTCGGCGGGCTGTCTGCTGCCTTTGACCGCGCCTGCCATCTGCGCATACATCGACACCAGAATACCGCTGAACACGATCCCGACCAGGGCACCGAGCAGTCCGTTGACGAGGCCGAGGCCGAATGTCTCGATCTCCGGTCCGGCAAGTGCCAGAGGCAGCCCGAAGATGAAGCCGAGCACGATACTGAGCACGATGTAGGGTATCACCAGCAGGATAAAGAAGGCGAGCATCTTCCAGACGTGCGGTTTTGTCAGGCGCCAGGATGTCGCCAGGGCCTTCATGGGGTTGCGCTGTCCCTTCAGGACGATTGTCGGAAGAGTAAGGGACAGGCGCGTGATTACATAGGCTGTTGCGAGCAGGATGAGCGTCGCCACGGCAAAGCCCAGAGGCCCGCTTTCGCCCAGCCCGAGCATGCCTGCCAGCAGCCCGATTACCAGAGCGACGATCGTGAAGCTCAGGACATAGCCGATGATGAAGGTCAGGAACGCCCCTATCAGCGTGGGCAGGGATCGGACTGCAAGCCTCAGCGCCTGTGCCACCGTAGGGCGATCGCCGCCCATCAGCGCCACCATGGCCATATAGGCAATATGGCCGAGGATGAAGGATAGCAGGCCGAAGGTCACGATCGGCACGGCATGTTCGGCAATGGCCGCCGAAATCGCTTCGGCGTCGGCACCGGGCGCCGACAATGCGGCAAGATCGGGAGCGGCGACGTAGAACAGGATGCCGGGAAGTAGCAGGAACACCCCTGCGATGACCGCCAGGATCTGGAAATTGGCGCGCGTCAGGCCCAGCGCCTCACTCCACGTCCTGCTCATGTCGAATGTCATCTGGTGCCCCTAATCGCAATCGCGCTCTTGATAAGCGAAGCGGGGCAGGCCACGCAATGGCGATGACCCAGTTAGACGCCGATAAGATCGAGATCCGGCAGGATGAGGCGCGCATACCCTATCGGCAGGCGCTGGCCGAAATGGATGCGCGCAACCGCGCGATAGCAAGCGGCGAAGCGGCCGAGATGATCTGGCTGCTGGAGCATCCGCCCGTCTACACCGCGGGCACCAGCGCCGCCGCCGACGAAATGCTCGACCCGCGCTTCGAAGTGGTGGAGGCGGGGCGCGGCGGACGCTATACCTATCACGGCCCCGGGCAGCGGATCGGCTACGTCATGCTCGATCTGACCAGGCGGGGCCGCGACGTGCGCAGCTACGTCCATTCGCTGGAGCAATGGGTGATCGACACCCTGTCCGATCTGGGCATTGCCAGCCGCCGTTCTCCGGGACGGATCGGCATCTGGACGGACGACGGCGGGTCGGAAGCGAAGATCGGTGCAATCGGGGTCAGGGTGCGCCGGTGGGTGACCATGCACGGCTTTTCGGTGAACCTCGCGCCCGATCTGTCGCATTTTGCGGGCATCGTGCCCTGCGGCATCGCAGATTTCGGCGTGACGAGCATGGAAAGGCTGGGTAATCGCGTGAGCGCCAGCCGTTTCGACGAGGCCTTGCTGGCGAGGGTGCCCGATTTCCTGGCGCATCTGCAGGACGGAGACTGAAGATGAAGCGCATTTTGTGGACCATGCCGGTGGCGGCGGCGCTGGCTCTGTCTGCCTGCAAGGACGATCCCGCGCCCGTGACGAACAATGCGCAGGATGCCGAGGGGCAGGTCGCGGGCGGAACCATCAGCGACGCGATGCTGCCGCTGGCGACTGTGCGCTCAGGTAATTCGCAATCCGCACCGATGGCGAGGAATGGCACGAGCAGCCGTGCTGTTGCCGGTAACGGCGCAGATGAAGAGGGCGCCGCAGGGGATGAAAGCGACGCGCAGGAAGAAGCAGTTGTTGCCGAACCCGTCGAGGATACGCCAGCCACGGAGGAGGAGGCGGAATAAAGCCTCCCCCTCCGCAGAATATGCGTCAGGCAGCTTCCTGCTCTTCGAGCGTCGGGTAATCGACATAGCCTTCCGCGCCGGGCAAATACCAGCTTTGCGGCACGTTCCGGTTCTCCGCCAATTCGGCGCCCACAGCGATGCGCCGGTCGAGGTCGGGGTTGGAGATGTAAGGCCGGCCGAACGCCACCGCGTCGCATTTCCCGGACACAATACCCGCCGCAGCTTCCTCGGGCGTGTAATCGCTGTTGAGGACCAGCGGTCCTGAAAAGATCTCGCGGATCATCGGGCTCTGCTTCGGAACTTCGGTCGATCCGAAGGTGCCATCGGGGCCGGGTTCGCGCAGTTCCAGGAAGGCGAGGCCCAGATCCTCGATCACGCGGGTTGCAGCACCAAAGGTCGCTGCGGGATCGCTGTCGTCGCAGCCCTGCGTTTCGCCATTGGGCGACAGGCGCACAGCGACGCGGTCGGCCCCCCAGACCTCGATCAGCGCGGTCAGCACTTCGCGCAGAAAGCGGGTGCGGTTTTCCGGGCTGCCGCCATATTCGTCGGTGCGCTTGTTGGTGGAATCGCGCAGGAACTGGTCGATTAGATAGCCATTTGCGCCATGCAGCTGCACGCCGTCGAATCCTGCTTCCCTGGCATTGATCGCCGCCTGCCGGTAATCGCCGACGACGCGGGCGATTTCCTCCACGGTCAGCGCGCGGGCGGGTTCGTAATCCTTGCGGCCCTCGTAAGTGTGTGCATGGCCGGGAGCCTGCGTGTCGGATGCCGAAACCGGTGCATCGCCGCCGAGGAAGTCGGGATGCACCAGCCGACCCATGTGCCACATCTGCAGCATGATGCGGCCACCTGCATCGTGCACGGCTTTCGTCACGTCCTTCCAGCCTTCGACCTGTTCTTCATTCCAGATACCGGGGGCGGATGGCCAGCCAAGGCCTTCGCGGCTTATGCCGGTCGCCTCACTGATGATGAGGCCTGCACCGGCGCGCTGGCGATAATAGGTCGCGACCATCTCGTTCGGGACGCCGCTTTCCCCGGAACGTCCGCGCGTCAGCGGAGCCATGAGGATGCGGTTCGGTGCCTTGATCGCGCCGAGGTCGAGAGGTTGGAAAAGCGGTTCGTGCATGGTTTCTCCTTGGGTGATTTAATTTCGCTCCGCGCCGAATTCGGGTTTATGGCGCCTCGATGAACGAAGATGGGTCAGCAGCGCCGGTTCGCAACCACGAGAGCATTTCGCGGCCCGATAGCATTTCTTCGCTCAGCAGCGATACGATGGCTGCGCCGCCCAAGGTGCTGGCCGAAACGGCACCGGCAAGCAATGGCCCGCGCTGGCTGCTCCTGTTTGCCTTGCTTGCGGGCAATGTCGCGTTGGCGCTGGGTCCGTGGTCGGTGCGGCTTGCCGATAGCGGGCCGGTCGCAGCTGGTTTCTGGCGCCTGTTTCTGGCCATCCCGTTCCTGGCCCTTTTCGCGCGGCAGAGCGGGCAGGCGCTGACGCCAGTTCCCCGGGGCGTGTTCCTTGCGATCATCGCGGCTGGCGTGGTCTTCGCGCTCGATCTTGCCAGCTGGCACATCGGCATCGCCGCCACCCGGCTCGGCAATGCGACCCTGTTCGGCAATTCCGGCAGTCTCATCCTGATGATCTGGAGCTTCGTTCTGCTCCGCCGCTTGCCGCGCGGAATGGAATGGGCAGCGATCATCAGCGCAGTTGCGGGCGCTGCGATCCTGTTCGGGCAGTCGCTGGAAATCAGCCGCGAGACATTGGCAGGCGATCTGTTCTGCCTGCTGGCCGGACTGTTCTACGCCGGATATCTGCTGCTGTTGCAGAATGTGCGGCGCACCATGGGCAGCTGGTCCATCCTGACGTGGTCGAGCGTAGCAGGCGCGCCCGTGCTGCTGGCGATTGCTCTTTTGCGCGGCGAGCCTGTCTGGCCGCAGGACTGGACGCCGCTGGTGACGCTGTTCATTTCGAGCCAGCTTGTCGGGCAGGGCCTGCTGGTGTTTTCCCTGCGGCATTTCTCGCCATTGATCATCGGCCTGGCACTGCTGACACAACCCGCCATTGCGGCGCTGTATGGCTGGGGCTTCTTTGGCGAGGCGGTCGGCGCGGTCGATGTTCTGGGCATGGCGCTGCTCGGCTGTGCACTGGTGCTTGCGAAGACCGTCAGCGAGCGAGCTTCTGCGTGAAGACGACGTAGCGCGCTTCGAGGTCCACCAGATCCGGACCGGTGATGTTTTCGCGTATCTGGTCCATCAGTCTGTCACCTGCGCGGGTCATCACCCGGCGGCGGTGAGCATCGTCGAGCATCAGCGAGGCGTTGATCAGCGCATCGAACGTGATCAGCGCGGCGATGCGGCTTGTCGCCACTGCCCCGCGCATCGCCCCGAAGCTGCGTTCGACAAAATGGTCAAAATCGTCCTTCAGCGGGATCAGCAAATCGTCGCTGGGATCTTCATCCTCGCCATAGCGGACTGACAGGTCGCGCCGCACCAGTTCGGCCAGCGCCGCGCCCAGCCAGTGGATCGCTGTAACGGCCGTGAACGGATCGTTCACGCCGGGTGACAAGGCGCGAAGGCCGATCTCGACCAGTTCGTCTATGAGGAACTGCAAATCCTGCGATGTGGTCCGCATCGCGCCGAATGCGAAACAGTCGCGGACTCCATCGTCGGGAAGGTCGTGAACCACGTCGAGATCGCGCCAATAGGCGATCACCATGCCGGGATGGACGAAATCGCCCGGCCTGACGCCAAGCGCCAGCCTTCCTTTCTCCCGCTCCGCCAGCTTTCTCAGCCGCTCGTAATCGATGATCTGGATGTAGCCCGTCTGCTTGGCCAATATCGCGCGACCTTCGGTATGCTCCAGCGTCACCGCGCCGCGATTGGGCTTGTCGTAGCGGGTCTCGATTTCCTTCAGCAGTCGCGATCCGATGCCTTCGAGAACGCTGTTGATGCGGATCGATGCGGGGACATGGTTCAGGAAGTACACCAGCACCATGATCGCTACCGCCATGAAGGCATAGGCAACCAGCAGCGACAGTTGCGGAACGAAGCCGGGCAGCGCGTCCTGCGAAGCTGCGAAGAGTGGGGTCTCCCCTTCAGCACGCACACTGCGCAGAACGGTCACCGAATAGACGAAGGTGCCGATGAAGGTGGCAAGGCTCAGTTGATTGCCGCGGTCTTCCATGAAGTTGGTGAGCAGCCGCGGGCCGTAGGTTCCGCTGGCATAGGCCACGGCGGCGATGGTAATGGAAAATACGGTCGAGGCCACCCCGATCATCGAGCCGGAAATTACCGTCAGCATGTCCGTCGCGCTCTGCGGGCGGGCGGGGTCGAGCCATTGCAGTTCCTGGATGATCTCGGCATAGCCGTGCTTGTCGAGCCAAGTGGTTACCAGCGCCAGCACCAGTGCCGACAGGGCGAACAGGGCGGGGAAGAACCAGTAACTGGCGTTCACGCTCTGCCAGAACGCCTTCAACCTGGTGATCATGCCGCCGCCCCGATCCGTCCGCTTATCTACTGCAACGCTGCACCGCGCGGAACGGTGCCCGCTGCCGTATTTGGTTTACCGTCAGTCGCGCTTGTGGCCGAGGTCGCTACGGACGCCGAGATCGCCCTGGCCGATCGTGCCGCTCGCCATTTCGAGCATCTTGTCGAGGCTCTGCTTGGCCTTCAGGCGCAGATCTTCCGCGATCTCGATGCGCGGTTCCAGATCGCGCAGGGCGGCGTAGAGCTTCTCCATCGTGTTCAGCGCCATGTAGGGGCAGATGTTGCAGTTGCAGTTGCCATCGGCACCCGGCGCACCGATGAAGTTCTTCTGCGGCAGCGCCTTTTCCATCTGGTGGATGATGTGCGGTTCCGTCGCCACGATCAGCGTGTCGCCTTCGAAGGTGCCGGCGAATTGCAGAATGCCGCTGGTCGATCCGATGTAATCGGCATGTTCGACGATATGGGCAGGGCATTCGGGATGTGCCGCCACGGGAGCATCGGGGTGCTGCGCCATCAGTTTCATCAGTTCGGTTTCGCTGAAGGCCTCGTGCACGATGCAGACGCCGGGCCATAGCAGCATTTCACGATCGAACTTGCGGTTGAGGTAACCGCCCAGGTGACGGTCCGGCCCGAAGATGATGGGCTGGTCGCGCGGGATCTGCGACAGGATCGTCTCGGCGCTGGAACTGGTGACGATCACGTCAGACAGGGCCTTCACCTCGGTCGAGCAATTGATGTAGGTCAGCGCGATGTGATCGGGATGGGCGGCGCGGAAGGCGCGGAACTGGTCGGGCGGGCAGGAATCCTCGAGGCTGCACCCTGCGTCCATGTCGGGCAGCACGACGATCTTTTCCGGGCTGAGGATCTTGGCTGTATCGGCCATGAACTTGACGCCGCAGAAGGCGATCACATCGGCGTCGGTCGCGGCGGCCTTGCGGCTCAGTTCAAGGCTGTCGCCGACGAAATCGGCGATGTCCTGGATTTCGGGCTTCTGGTAATAATGGGCGAGGATGACGGCGTTCCGCTCCTTGCGAAGGCGGTCGATCTCGGCCCTGAGATCGGTGCCGGTGGGTAATTTGTTCTCAACGCTCATATCGTCTGCCCTTGCTGCCGCACGAAGCGGCTATGTCTCTGTTACGGCCTGCGAAAAATGCTCGAGGCGGATAATCGCCTGCCCGTCAGCCCTCACGCCATATATCTGCCGAACGAGCGGCTTGGCCGCGGCGTTCCAGATCGATGAGATGCGCCTTCACGCTCATCCGCGCTGCGGGGATCAGGCGCGGGTCCAGCCCCTTGTACATCTGCGGCACCATATCCGCGATCGTCTGCGGGTTTTCGCCCAGCAGGCGCAGGATCTGCCGTTCGCGCTGGCGGCGGTGCCCCATCATGCTGCGCACCAGTTGGCGAGGCTTTTCGACCGCGGGACCGTGGGCGGGGTAATAGATACGGTCGTCGCGCTGCTGCAGCTTTTCGAGGCTCGCCATGTAATCGGCCATGTCCCCGTCCGGCGGCACGACGACGCTGGTCGACCAGCCCATGACGTGGTCGCCGGTGAACAGCGCCGAGGATTCCTCCAGCGCGAAGCACAGGTGGTTCGAAACATGGCCGGGCGTGTGCACGGCGCGCAGGGTCCAGTCCGGCCCCTCGATTGCTTCTCCATCGGCAAGCACGCGGTCGGGCGCGTAATCCGTGTCGAAAGGCGCATCGGCGCGGGGGCCGTCCGTTTCGATTGCCAGCGGAGCGCAGCCGATGATCGGCGCTCCGGTGCGGGCGGCCAGCGGCGCGGCAGCGGGTGAATGATCGCGGTGAGTGTGGGTGCAGGCGATGGCCTTCACCCTCGCGCCTTCCAGAGCGCGAGTGAGCGCATCGAGATGGTCCTCATCGGCTGGACCGGGGTCGATGACGGCCACGCTCTCGCCCACGCCGACGATATAGGTCTGCGTGCCCGTATAGGTGTAGGGCGATGGGTTAGGGGCCAGCACGCGGCGCACCAGCGGTTCCAGCACTTCCACCGTTCCGGTGGGTGCCGCCTGTTGCTGGGTCTCGGTCGCGGTTCGGGCCATGGCTTGCATATGGGGTGGAACATGCGTCATGTCACCCTGCCAATTCCCGGCGGAACGGGCGCGCGGCACGCCTGCCGCGGCGTAGGGGGAGTATGCAAATGACGGGCGATCATCTTCTGGTCCTGGATGCCGGGACGACATCCACCCGCGCGATGCTGTTCGCAGGCGATGGCACGGTAGCTGCAACCGCATCACGGGCCTTGTCGCAATTCTACCCCAAGCCCGGTTGGGTCGAACATGATGCCCAGCAGATCTGGCTGGAAACGCTGGCCTGTGCGCGCGAGGTAACAAGCAAGATCGGCGGCGCAGCGAATATTGCCGCCATCGGCATCGCCAACCAGCGCGAAACGGTCGTGGCATGGAACCGCGACACGGGCGAACCACTGTCACGGGCAATCGTCTGGCAGGACCGCCGCACCGCCCGGATGTGCCAGTCCTTGCGCGATGATGGCCACGAAACGATGGTGCAGCAGCGCACCGGCCTGCTTCTCGACCCTTACTTTTCCGCCACCAAGGTGCGCTGGCTGCTCGACAATGACGACGCAGTGGCCGCCGCGGCGAAGGCAGGAACGCTCGCTTTCGGAACGGTCGAAAGCTGGCTGACCTTTCGCCTGTCGAAGGGCGTGCATCTCAGCGACGCCAGCAATGCCAGCCGGACTTTGCTCCTGCCGCTGGACAGTGCTGCACCCGATCCTGAACTCTGCGCCCTGTTCGGAGTGCCGGAGCAGGCACTGCCCCGCATCTGCGACAATGCCGGTGCGCTGGCGGAGGCCGACGCCGAATGGCTGGGCAGGACCATACCGATCACCGGCATGGCGGGCGATCAGCAGGCAGCGACCATCGGACAGGCCTGTCTGGCTCCGGGCGAGGTCAAGGCGACATACGGCACGGGCGCCTTCGTGCTGGCAAACATGGGCGACACCATTCCGCGATCGTCGCACCGGCTACTCGGCACGGTGCTGATGCAGCTTGGCGGCAGGCGAACCTATGCGCTGGAGGGTTCCGTCTTCGTCGCGGGCAGTCTGATACAGTGGCTGCGCGACGAGTTGGGATTGATCAAGACGGCCGCAGAAACGGAAGAACTTGCCCGCTCGGTCGAGAGCAGCGGTGAGGTGACTATCGTTCCTGCGCTGGCAGGGCTGGGCGCGCCGCACTGGAAAGCGGAGGCGCGCGGCGTGATTGCCGGCCTCAGTTTTTCGAGCGGCAGGGCGCAAATTGCGCGGGCAGCGCTCGAATCCATGGCGCATCAGACATGGGATCTGGCGACAGCATTCGCCGCCGATGGTGCGCGCTGGGCCAATTTGCGGATCGATGGCGGAATGAGCGCGAATGACTGGATGGCGCAGGATCTGGCCGACATGCTCGATCTGCCGGTTGAAAGGCCCGAATTCGTCGAAACGACGGCGCTTGGCGCGGCGATGCTGGCGGCGCTGGGGTGCGGCTGGTTCCCCGATCTGGCCGAGGCTGCGAAAGCGATGCGCGGGAATGCGGCCTGCTTCACTCCGCAACTGGATCAGGGACAAAGGGCGGAGAGACTGGCGCGCTGGCGCAAGGCGTTGGCGGCGGCCTGAGCCGCTGGAGGCGCCGCGAACAGGCCTCAGTTCAACTGCATCGCCTGGCCCAGGCGCTGCTGCATCTTCCACACGGGATCGCCGCTGCGACGCCCGGCGGCGTAGTTCCCCTCTGCGTCATCGGAAGCGCGGCGCCAATCCGCATCCAGACGAGCGATACGCTGATGCAACTGCCGGGTCTCGGCGACGATTTCCTGCGTGGCCAGCGGAAGCAGTGCCAGGCATTCCGCATCGGAAAGGCGGTCCGCCGGCAATTTCCCGTGCCGGCGCAACTGGCTTTCGCTGATATCCCCGGCCAGAAAGGCGCGCTGGTTCAACAACCACGCCAGGACATGCATCGTGCGGGTGGTGGTGCGAAGCCCTTCGACGGAATGGGCGATCCGCATCCGGTCCGCGCCCTCGCCACTCGCAAGAGAGCAATCGCCGACAGGATCGATGGTGAACGCCAGGCGGACCTCGTCAGCCAGGGCCATCGCCTGCGCATACAGCGTGTTGATGATGGCGCGGGTGATGTCGGACGAAACTGCCATTGCGAATCGCTAGGGAATCGCCGCGAATCGCGCTAGAGTCGAAATGAAAAAAATCGGCGCTCAAATGCATTCGTCCTCGAAAGGACCTGTGCATAAGTAATGCGATCAGGCGATGATATCGGGCAGAAGAATGTCCGCGACATTCGCAATCTGGTCCTTCAGGCGCAGCTTGCGCTTCTTCAGCCGCATGATCTGCAACTGGTCCGGAGAGTCCGTCATGCTCAACGCATCGATGGCAGCGTCGAGGTCGCGGTGTTCGATGCGCAAGGCGTCGAGCTGCTTGCGCAGGGTCTGTTCGTCCATCCTCCCGGTCCATCCTCGCTGACATTGAATGCAATTCGTCGCTCATGATGCGATGCTCGTCGCTTAAGCATAATGGCGCTCTTCGCAAGGGCGCGATTTCGTGGTTCGTTCGCATTGCGGCGCTTGCCTGTCGGCCAAAAGCCTCAAGCGAGTCGCAGCGATGACCTGCCGGTATTGGTGCCAGGGCGCTGATCCAGCAGGTTTTTGAACGGAGCCGAAAAGGAGAAGTCGATGAACGCGTCCCATGTCGAAAGCCTCGAACGCAAGCATGCCGGTCTTGAGGCACAATTGCGAATGGAGCAGGGCCGTCCCGACCCCGATACGGCGACTATTCAGCGACTCAAAAAGAACAAGCTTCGCATCAAGGAAGAATTGACCGCCAACTGACCGCCTGCATTCCGTGCAGCGTATAACGTGCTATAGGCGGCGGCCATGACAGCCGCCGCCTCAGCCCGATCGATCCTCACCCAGTTGCATGACGTGATGGCCAGCCGCATGCATGCGCAAGGCAAGCTGGACCGCGTAGTCGAGATCATCGGCGAAGCGCTGGATAGCGAGGTCTGCTCGATCTATCTGCTGCGTGACGGGATGCTGGAACTGTTCGCCACGCGGGGGCTGAACCAGGGCGCGGTGCACGTCACGCGCCTTGCGATGGGTGAGGGCCTTTCAGGCACGATCGCCGACCGTATCGAAACCCTGAACCTCGCCGAGGCGAAGGCGCATCCCGACTTCCTCTATCGCCCCGAAACCGGCGAGGAGAAGTTCAACAGCTTTGCCGGAGTGCCCATCGTCCATCGCGAACGGGCCGTCGGCACCCTGTGCGTCCAGCATGTCGATCCGCGCCGGTACGAGGATGTGGAGATCGAGGCATTGCAGACCACCGCAATGATCCTGTCCGAACTCATCGCCAATGCGGGGCTTGTGGATGAGGAAGCCGTGCGCGGCCTGACGGTGGAGCAAACCGGCCCGGCGCTGCTGAAAGGCCTCGCCCTGGTGAAGGGCGTGGCGTGCGGCGACGCTGTCTTCCACCAGCCGCGCGTAACCATCGACCAGATCGTCGCTGACGATACCGAGGCCGAGCGGCAGCGCGTCTATCGTGCTTTCGACCGGATGCGCGAACAGATCGACAAGATGACGGCGCAGGCCGAATTCGGCGTTGGTGGCGAGCTTGAGGAGGTGCTGCAGACCTATCGCATGTTCGCCTATGACGAAGGCTGGGCTCGGCGCATCAACAGCGCCATCGATTCGGGCCTGACGGCAGAGGCCGCCATCGAGCGGGTGCAGCAGCATACCCGCATGCGCATGCGCGAGATCGACGATCCGCTGCTGGCCGACCGGATGCACGATCTGGAGGATCTGGCGAACCGCCTGCTACGCATCGTTTCGGGCCAACTCGGTACCGCCGCCACGCAGGGGCTGCGCCGGGACACTATCTTGATCGCCCGTAATCTCGGCCCCGCAGAACTGCTGGAATATGACCGCCGCCGCCTGAAAGGCGTGCTGCTCGAGGAAGGATCGCTCACCGCTCACGTGGTCATCGTCGCGCGCGCAATGGGCGTGCCGGTGCTCGGCCGCGTGCAGGGCCTGCGCGGCGTTGTGAACGATGGCGACACCATCCTGCTGGACGCCGACAGCGCATCTGCCACCGTGCGACCGGCGCAGCCGATGGCGGAGGATTTCGCCGCCCGCATGGCTGCCTCGCGAAAGAAGCAAGCCTCTTATGTCGAATTGCGCGATGTGGAACCGTTCAGCCGCGACGGGCAGCGCGTACAGGTGATGATGAATGCGGGCCTGCGTGACGACATGCCGAGCCTCGCCCTGACAGGCGCCGACGGCATTGGCCTGTTCCGCACCGAATTTCAGTTCCTGGTTTCCGCCACCCTGCCGCAGCGCGACCGGCAGACGCGCCTGTATCGCGATGTGCTGGACACGGCGGGGGACAAGCCGGTGATCTTCCGCACCGTCGACATCGGCGGCGACAAGGCCGTGCCTTATCTTCGCCCCGGCGCGGCCGAACTGGACGAGAACCCGGCGATGGGCTGGCGGGCGCTGCGCCTCGCTCTCGAACGTGAAGGTCTGTTGAAGGCGCAGGCCCGCGCGCTGCTGGAGGCCGCCGCCGGACGGCCGCTGAATGTCATGTTCCCGATGGTGAGCGAGCCCTGGGAGTTCGACGCTGCCAAGGCCGTGTTCGAGGATCAGCTTCAGTTTTTACGATCGCAGAAAAAGGTGCTGCCCGATCAGATCCGCTACGGGGCGATGCTCGAGGTTCCTGCTCTTGCCGAGGTTCTGGACCAGCTGGCACCGCGGCTCAGCTTCCTGTCCATCGGCACCAACGATTTGACCCAATTCCTGTTCGCGGCCGACCGCGCCAATCCCAAGCTTGCCGAACGGTATGATTGGCTGAGCATTTCGATCATGCGTTTCCTGCACCGCATCGTGCAGGCAACCATCCGCTATCCGGTGGATCTGGGCGTATGCGGTGAAATGGGCGGCCGCAGGTTGGAGGCGCTGGCGCTGCTGGGATTGGGTATCCGGCGCCTGTCGATCAGCCCCGCTTCGGTGGGGCCGATCAAGGAATTGGTCCGCAAGGTGGATCTGACGGAGATCGGTGATTTGATGACCGGCTTCATCAATTCCCCGCCGGACAATCTGCGCCAGGCGCTGCAGGCCTGGGCCGACGAACGCGAGATCGAGACAGATTAGCTGCCCTTTACCGTTCGAAGGGCGCAGCTTGCCGCAGCGTTGTGGGTTTTGAACAATGCAGATGCTTGACAGGAGTAGCGCGCGCCTCTTGTCTGTGGTTAACAGGCGTTCGGCGCGGCCAGGATGCTGCGCCGGATCAGGACCTGATCAGGGATCGCGACGGGAACACGCATGACGGACGAGGAAACGGGTATTCACGAAGGCATCGCCTATGGCGGAGCCGGGGAAAAGCTGCGCGCTGCGCGCGAGGCTGCCGGGCTGACGCTGGAACAGGTTTCCGCCGAAACACGCATACCCGAACGGCATCTCGCCGTGATCGACAGCGGCGATTTCGATGCTCTGCCGGCTCGGACCTACGCGGTAGGTTTTTCGCGCTCCTACGCCAAGGTGGTAGGACTGGACCCCCGTGAAATCACCGACGAAGTGCGGGCCGAACTTGGTCATTCGCGTCCCGCGCAGCAGCAGCGCGCGGCCACTTTCGAACCCGGCGATCCGGCGCGGGTTCCCTCGCGCGGCCTCGCCTTCTTTGCCATTTTCGCGATCCTCCTGCTGCTGGTTGGCGGTTTCATGTTCTATCGTGCCTATTTCGCACCCGGATCGGGCCCTGCGCCACTGGTGGCCGACGAAACGCAGATTGCCGGAGCAACGCCGGGCGCAGCAGTTGTCGCTGTTCCGACGCCTCAGCCGACGGGGCCGGTCGTGTTCACCGCTCGCGGTGAGGCATGGGTGCGCTTCTACAATGCCGATGGCGATGTCCTGATGGAAAACGTTATGAACGAAGGGGACACCTATACCGTGCCCGCAGATGCCAACGAGCCGCAATTGCGCACCGGTCGGCCCGATCTGCTGGACATCACTGTCGGTGGCCGGTCGTTGCCGCGCCTGGCCGAGGACGACCAAGTCATGTCGGACATTCCGGTAAATGCAGAGGCGCTGCTGGCGCGTAACGAAGGGGCGATGCAAACCCCCGCACCGACCGGCACGGCAGGCGGCGCGACCCCGACGAGCGCTGCCCCTGCACCAGCAGTACCGGCAGGCCGCACGACGAACTGACCGTGCGAATTCGTTCAGCCGCCGTTCGGCGCCGCCGGGCCAAAGCTGAAGTGCAAAAGATCACAGGGATCAGAGGGTAGATACGATGATGAGCCGATTGTCGGAAAACAAGACGACCGCGCCGCGATTTGGCCGCGCCCTGCTGGGCGGGCTGGCAATCCTGTCCATTGCCGGCACGGCCGTGCCCGCCACGGCGCAGGACAATGCCGAGGTCCGGATCCGCAAGCTGGAGGCCGAGATCAGGGCCTTGCAGCGAAAGGTATTCCCCGGTGCGGACGGTCGCTATTTCGAGCCGGAGATTACCGCCGCTCCGGCTCAACCGACCGGTACGACTGCTCCTTCCACGACGGCGGTCACCGATATTCTCGCCCGGCTCGATGCCTTGGAAGGTTCCATCC
>NZ_JAAFZT010000005.1 GCF_013336795.1 Alteripontixanthobacter muriae
ACGCAGAGAAGCCTCCCGTGCAATCGTTTCCGCCAAACACGCCGAGCAAAGTAGCTGCTTGTGCGGGCGCAGTGAATGCGCTCGCGAATGCGAGCGAACCTGCGACTAAAATGTACCGATGCTGAGACATTGACTCGCTCCTCAAAAGAAATGGATAGCAGAACCCATGCCGTGTCCGTATTCGGACATCGGCAAGGCTCTCGCCATCAACGGTGCGACTCGATAAAAGCTTGTTAGCAGAAAATTTACTCTTTTAGGACTCCAAATTGGTTCTAGCGTGCCGAAGCGAGACTAGGCCTAGATTCCCGAGCAACTTCTGAGATCGGACCGCTGTCATACGTCAGCGTACGTGGCGGTAAATGGCAGTTCGTCATATCCGAGGGCGTCAATTTAGGCAGACCTTACGAGATGCTTGATCCATCGTGCTGCTGCTCTGGCCGCTGCTGACCGCCCGCCATGCTTCCAAGCGTTGCTGTTACCTTTAGGAGCGCCCGGATTCGTCCCGCCGTGCATCCGGCATCGCCGCTTGCCTCTGACTGCCGGAGATTGGCACTCCGTTCTCTTGCGGGTCTTTGGCCAAGCAGCGCGGGGCTGCCGCCAGTCGATCAGAGTGCTCTCAAGCAGGAGAGCGGACAAAAACCTCATCAAAGGAAATTTTCTCTGATGTTCCTCTGTAGAGCGCCAGTTCGCCGGTAAAACCGCGAATATCGCCACCAGAAACGGCGATGTCGAGCACCTCTGCTTGACCTAGTACCTCAAACACATTCCGTATTCGCCGGAAGCCTTGAAAGGAACAATCTCGGAAGCGGATTTGCTGCGCCACACCGGAAATTCGGATTGCAACCGAGTCGATGCGCTGTGGCCCATTGCCCACGGCAAATCGACAATCGCGAAATGTGCATGCAACCGCTAGATGTATGGAAAGGCAAGCTTGGCCATCCACCTGGAGGGTGGGTTTCGTGGGCTCCAGTTGGACTTGATCGAAAACCATGAATTGGACGTTTCGGCTCGCGCCGTTTTCGGCACCCAAACGCATGCATTCATTGAAATAGAATACCTTTGTATTCTCAATTCGTCCTTCTATGCATCCCTCAATCCAGATGCCGCAGGCTGGATAATCTGGATTGGAAGAGTTTGAAACGCCAGCAAAGACACAGTCTCTAACAGTCACGTCGTTCACGTAAGAAGTCTGGTTTCCATTGATGCGAAGGAAGGCGTCCGAAAGTTGTCCAAGGTAACCTCGGCCCACGCCAGCTTCGGAAATGACATTCTGTATGCTCGGAAAGAACGTTCCTTCCTCAACAAATATGGCACTTGCGTAGCTTGCAGTGCTGGGTCCGGTAAGCCGAAAGCCTGTGATCGCCTGCGCTTGGCGAGTCTGATCTCCGGGAGCACCGTCTCGACGGCCTGATAACATCTCGATTGCGTTTTCTGACGGAGAGTTGCCGACAAAATCTAGCCGGACCAAGCCTGGACTGAAAAGATGCTGGTAGTGGTCGCGGATCTTGATCTGCCCATCAATCGTGTACCGGGAAGACCCGTTACCCGGAAAATAGAGATTCTCTCCGGACTCAATGGCGCTACCAATGAAGGCGCTGAGGTCTCGATTTGATGAGCCGTTCAGAATACTATTATGAAGCTCGGCTGGTACAAAGTCCAATATTGAGCGCCCGCCCCCATGTTGCCGAGCGTGAGCAAACTTTGGGAAACTTGCGACTGCAATCCCAGTTGGCAATACCGTAGCTGCGACGGGCATATTGCGAAGTAGGGTGCGCCTTTTTAATTTCATGATGAAGTTTAACCGTTCCTGAAGCAGAAAAGAGTTGCATTTGTCTGAAATTAAACGCCGAATACAATGAACATAGACTTATCGGCGCATGAGTAAGCCGTAGGGCTTCATACGATACCTCACCGAAGCCGCGCCAGTGACCTCAGGTATCGAGCCGCATCCATGGCCTCAGCAGAACGCCCGCCATGCTTCCAAGCGTTCCGATTGCCCCTAGGCGCTCCCGGATTGGTCCCGCCGTGCATCCTGCACCGCTTCCGCCCCGTCACCGCCGGAGATTGGCACTCCGTTCCCTTCCGCGTCTTGGCTGAGCAGCGCGGCGCTTTCGCCAGTCGCTCCGGTTGCATCGGATTGTTCGCCTGTTTTTCCATTTTCGCTGCCCCCGGTGTGTTGGTGAAACTGATCGGCAACCACGGCTTGGCCGCCTTCATTGACGTGAACGTGCTTCACGGTCTGCTCGCGCGGCTGGTGCAGCTTCGTCAGAGCCTCCAGCGTTGTTCGGCAGGCTGTCTGTGCCTTGAGCGCCAGTCTCATGTATCGGTCGGCAGCGTCGGTATATTCGCCCATGTTGCGCCCGGATCGCCGCGCCAGCTCAGTGAACATCGTGTCCAGCGATACGGCCTGAGCGGCTAGCATTCGACTGGCGAGCCGCTTGTCACCGTTCTCTGCTGCCTTCATCGTCTCTGCGAGCGCTTCGGTGCTGTCCATGATAGTCGGTTTGTGCGTATCTCCGAAGGCGTGATTGGCAAATGCAGAGGCAAGCTCCGCATGGCGAACACCCGGATCGAGCGCCAGCCGTGCCAAGGTCTTCAGGTGATGCTCGCCGGGCTGTGCATTAACCTCCAGCGTGTTCGCCGCGCTGGGTCGCACAACCTTGCCAGTCTGATCGCCTGCCGGTTTCGTCTTTCGCTTAGCTGTCATTGCTCATTCCTTCCGCCCCGCGCCTTCGCGCCGATGTTTTGTGATGTTCCGCAGCGCTTGCCGATTATCCGCCCGCCCGGCTCCAGCCGCTCCAGGCCGAAGCGTGCCGCCGCATCTGGGCTTGCGCCCTTCAAGACATAGGCGAGCGCCACTTCCAGATTGACCGCGTGCAGTTCGGGATTCCCTGCCTCCAGCCCCAGCCGCCCGCCGATGGGTTTGCTGTGGATGACGCGCGGCCGGTAAGGCTGCCCGGTAATTCTTCGCAGCCAGCCCTTCTGAAGCCCGCTGAGGCGCCTAACGTGCCCGGGTGGCACATGAGCCAGCAAATGGCAGTGCCCGCCCTTGTTATGGCCGTTCTCGTGCACCCAGAGCCATGCGATGGGGCTTCCATGGCGCGCGAGTGTTTTCGTCATGAGATCGGTGAAACGCCCGGTCGCCTTGGCCATGCCCTCGAGCGGCACGCCCGCTAATTCCCAATGAATGGTAATCATCCGCGTAAAAGGTTGGCCGATAGCGTCAGCATGCCTAGCCGCTGCTAGGAGGTAATTGACCTGCGTTGCGCTCAGAGCATGGCTCTCACGGCTGGCATGGTTACGTGCGCCGCCCCTACTCGACAGGCTGCAAGCACAATTGGCTGCCACACCTAGTCTTAGGTAACCTATTGCAGGGAGTGTGCCAGTTTCAGAATTGCACGTATTTCCCACGTTTTTACGCGGTGGCCCCATGTTTGTAACTTCGCCGAAAGTCCCCTCCCGGTGAAGTTTCAAAGCACGGCCATGCTGATTGTTACTTGTTGCCTTTTGCATGGCCGCAACCGTCATGCCGCTAGGGTTTCGGCAGCGTCTGACAGATCAACCGCGACCCAAACAATTGCCATCTTGCCGGTGCTATTCGGCCTGCGTCGCCCGCTGTCGCGGATAATGCCCTTCAGCCTCAATTCGCTTGTGCGCGGCGGGACGGAATAGCGGTTCATTTCCAGTGCCGTCGCAACTTCATCGGCAGTGCATCCGTAAGCGCCAGCCTTGCGAATTTCAGCCTCTATTGCTTTCTGAAGGCGCCAAGTTTGGGAGCCAAAGCATTGGCTGCAGCAATGGATGTATCGACGTTTCGGTAACCGGGTGCGTCGGGATAGGTGCTCATGCCTGCTCTCCCTCTGCCAGCGGTTGCAAGCCTGCCTTCTCCAGCAATTTAACCAGCCAACCTCGCTGCTTTTCACTCAGTTCGATTGCCACGCAGACGTGACCCAGGAATCCAGCGGTCTTGTGCGGGAGGTCCGGGCACTGGTTAAGCAGCGCAAGCGCCGCCTGCCGGTGGTGGTAATAGGGTGCATCAGTCATTGTGCGCCTCCTCAAAGCAGAGCCGCGCCATATCCCGCGCCATCGAGGGCGACAGGCAAAAACGGCAGGTAAGCGTTTGCGCCTGCTGCTCCGATGCGGTAGGAGAACAATGCAACCAGCCGACAAGTTCATTGCGTGAAGCCCGGGGTGCCAGCCCCGGGTTTTGCATTTCTGCTGCCATCCTTCATGCTCCCGCCTGATAGGTGGGGAGGCTGGCGAGATAGGCTTCAAGATCCGCAAACGAGATCAACGTGCGCCGCCCAGCCTTCCGGGCGGAAATGTCCTGCCTTTTCAATGCTTCGTAAATAGCGCTGCGCGAAAGCCCTGAAAACTGCACCGCTTCAGGCACTGTGCCGAATGCTTTCATCTGTCTTGTCCAGCAACGCCACACACAGGCTTGATTGCCCGGACGCTGCGAGGCACTCTAAAGCCGGTCAACGTTCCTGAAAAAACGGCAATTCTTGGGAAAGTTACTCGTCGAGTAGATCGCTGCTCGGAAACTGGATGATCCAGTCATGCGAAGCCAAGTCGCGAGCCCATGCTAACGGGTGCTCTCGGGCAATATCGCTGTCGAGCATCTCGCGGTAGAGAACTTTCGCGGGGTTATCGGCATCAGCTTCCTGCACCCTTTCCCGCAGCTTGCGCAATTCTAAAGCAGTGCCTTGTGATGACCACTTTGACTCTCGCAAGAGCTTGGCCGCGAGTTGGCAGCCCGGCAGCAAATAAGGACGCATTTTTTCTAGTCGGCAATGCTGAACACAGCACTCGACGATCACTGCGATATAGCCGTTAGCTTCAAGCCGGAGCACGCTAGATGAAGGCGCACCTACCTTCCCGGCACGATCCGGCTTAAAGATAGGACTTTCAATTCCGCAGCGAGCATCCTGGGTGGCTGCCATAACGGAGTTGATAGGATAGAGTACCGCCAGCGGGAAACCCAAACGAGAGAAGTACTCTTCAAGGGCTCGCATTGCTAGTGCGAGGCCGTAGCGCCCACCATCTCCCACGCTCTCCATTCTCTGCGTTGCTTGAGCGAGCTTCCTCTGTAGCTCAGCTAATTCAAGTTCCGGCTCCACGTCGGACTCGAGGCGTTCAAGCAGCCGGTCACGAAGCTCAATAGGCGGCAACTTCTCCGGATAGTGCGATCCCACCGTCATCCCACCCCTGCCCGGATTGGTGTAACCTCAACAGCGCCCGTGCCGCCGTTATCGCAAAAGGTTACCCAATCAGCCATGAGCCGCCGCCGCTTCTCGAACAAGTCGCCGCGCCGATAAGCCGCCTCGGCCTTGTTCCCGATGGTATGCGCCAGCGCCATCTCGCAGACCTCATGAGCATAGGCAGTGCATTCGGCTGCCCAATCTCGAAAGCTGGAGCGGAAACCGTGAACTGTGCAATCCTGCTCCATACGGCGAAGAAGCATAGCCATCGCCATGCTTGACAGCTTGCCTCCCTTCGCACCGGGGAAGAGCCATTCGCTCTCTATTGGCTTGAGGCTCTCTAATATTTCGACAGCGCGCGGTGACAGCGGTACCCGGTGCTCTTTGGCAGCCTTCATTCGCTCGGCTGGCACGGTCCAGACTGCCTTGTCCAAATCGACTTCGTTCCACTTAGCGCCGATCACTTCGCCAGACCGGCTGGCAGTCAGAATGACAAACTCCAGCGCGAGCGCGGCAGTTGCCTCACGTGCGTGCAGCGCTCGAACAAAAGCAGGAACATCAGAGTAGGGCATGGCCTTGTGGTGACCACGCGTGAGGCGTGAACGGGCAGGCAGGATCTGAGCGATATGTCCTCGCCAGCGAGCGGGGTTCTCTCCCTCACGATAGCCGCGCGCTTTCGCGTTATCGAGCACGGTTTCGATGCGCCCGCGTATCCGGCTGGCGGTCTCCGGCTTTACTCGCCAAATCGGCTCGAGGATTTGGAGAACGTGTGCTGTTTCGATTTCCGCGACGGGCAGATCGCCCATCACTGGATAGACATAGGTGATGAGCGTGTTTTTCCACTGCTGGCGATGCTTGTCATTGCGCCAGCTTGCCTCATTTGCGGCGATATAAGCCTCCGCCACGGCCCTGAAGGTCATTCCCACCACCTTCGCTGCCTGAGCCTCTGCAAGCGTCTGAGCGGCCGCCTCATCGCGTTCCTCTAGTGGATCGATGCCAGCTTTGACCTTCAAACGAAGCGCGACTGCTTCATCCCGCGCGTCTGCCAAGGACAGGCCGCCGCTGCCAGCCGCTCCAAGCCCTACGTCTCGCGAACGCCCCTTCAGCATGAAGCGGTAGACCCATGATCGCGCGCCTGACTGCTTCACAAGCAGGTGCAGCCCGCCGCCATCGGCATGACGTCCCGGCTTCGCGTTTTTAACTGACGTTGAAGTAAGCGCATTATTGAGCTTGCGAGGCATGATAGGTCCTGTTCCCATAACCGTTCCCCGATGAGGAGCCGGTTTTATGGGAACGCAATCGGACAGTGGCGGACGCTTGGCAAGCGTTTAGAGCGTATATCCCTCAGATTTGTGCGGGTTTGTGGACATAGAGGGACGGGTTGAAACAGAGGTAATTCGGACACCCTGTCCGCCAAGTGAATGATGAACTTTTTATCTGTCCACCTTGACGTGCAAGAAAAAGGGCCCCGGTGGGGGCCCTTTCATGTCTTGCATTACCTTTTGCGGTGCCCATCGCCGAGCAGCCATTCCCAGAAATTCCACATGACAAAACCTCCTGTTTGAGGCCTGCATCATCCGTTAACCATGTCTGTTTGTAAAGTGTTAACTATGTTTTTGTGACTTGGTCTGCGCAAAGGCATGGTATTCCACGATCTTTTGCAACGGCAAGGGATAGGAAAGGTAGTAACCTTGGCCGACTGGGCACCCGATCTCGTTAAGGAATTCCAAAGTCTTTCGGTCCTCGATTCCTTCGGCAACGACATCGATGCAGGCGTCCCGGCCCAAGGTCACCAGCGACTGCAGAATCGCCCTGTTCTTCTGATTAGTCAGGTCTCTGGTGAACAGCTTGTCGATCTTCATTTCGTCAAAAGGCAGCCGGTAAAGATTTTCGATGTTCGCCTCACCAACGCCGAAATCATCCAGCGACAGTCGGAAGCCAAGGCTGGAAAGCCGCTCGAGCAAGAGCGATGTCCGATCCAGGTTCGGAATTCTGGCAGTCTCGGTAAGTTCGAGGCAGATACGATTGGCTGCGACATTGTGTTTGGCCACTGCTTCCTGCGCCATGGCGATCACCCCGTCGCCGTTCAGAAGAGTGGCCGAGATGTTGACGGACATCCGAATGTCCACGCCAATACTCGCGAGATAGGCTGCATCCTCAACAGCCTTGTCCAGGACATGGCGCGTTAGATGATCCATCCGCCCGGCTTTTTCGCACTGCTCGACAAAATATGCCGGCGAGATGAGGCCTTTTACGGGATCGTTCCAACGCACCAATGCTTCCAGTCCGACCAATCTTCCATCAGCTATGGACATCTGCGGCTGATAGACGACGAATATCTCACCATTTTCGAGAGCGGAATCTATGCGGGCGCGAAGCGACAAATCCCACAGGTCGTCGGGGGTCGTTTCCGTTCCATCGAAGATGACGAACTCATGCGCCTCTGAGGTTTTCTCCACCGCATTCATGGCCGTTGCGATGCGGACCGAAGCAGAGGGGTTTTCAGAAATCTCAACGCCAAAAGTCACACCGACGTCCAGTTTCGTTCCGTCGAGCAAAAGCGGTTGCGAGAACAGGGATCGCAAGCCTTCGAGATGTTCGCGGATTGACTCGACTTCTGTGTCGCTAGACAGCCAGGCGAAATGCCGGCCGTCATTGGCATAGATGATCTTGCCTTCTTCTCCGAGCGACAGCCGCTCTACGAGGCGCAGGATGTAATCTTTGTGCCGGGCTGGCGGCAAAGCCTGCAACACCGCTTGGAAGCCATGTATTTCGGCAACGACCAACGGAAAGTGACTTTCCATTTCCGTCAGGTCGCATTCGAGAGCCCGGAAGGTAGGTAGCTTTGTAAGCTGGTCCTCGAGAGCATATTTGCGTTGCCATTTAACCCTGAGACGGGTTCCAGCGTAGATCAGGAGTACGAAGACACTTGTGCTGACGCTGACACGGCTGCCTGCATGAGTTGCGAAAGTGAAAAGACCGACGAGCAGGACCATGAGAACGCCGTATCCGATGTGGCGATCCTTGGGATCCAGCCTCACGCTGACGAGCAGCAGCAGGAGGAAAAACGTGAGGACGAAGCCGGTCCATGGCCCGAAATTGTTGGAGAGATCCGCCTTCAGTGTTTCTGCGGCGGCTATGAAGGTGAACGACGATGCGACATCCTGCTTGCCCGGCACTTTCGTGATCTGATCGTCTGCCCCCCAGGAACCCCCAATCAGAACAGTCTTGCCCGAGAAAGCACCGCGCATTTCGCCTTCACTTTTTTCCAGCAGACCGGTCGAGCGAAATGAGGGAATCTTGGTAAAGTCGAAAATATAGGACACCGGGAAGGTTCGACCAAGTTCACCCTCAGTTCCCGCCATTGCCGCGGCAAGGGCGGGCAGGACCTTTCCCTGGCTGGACGATGCAAAAGGCATCGACCAGGTGATCCCGAGATAGCTGTACCGATCTTCTGCAGCAACCTGCTGAAGTCCTTCGGTAATTGCGCCGGTACTGCGAAAAGTTATTGTATCCCCGGAGAAATCAGGACCCTTGCGGACGGTGATATAAGCATTGTCACCAAAGTCCTTCAGCGCCTTGTTCAATGTGCGATCCGCGCCCGGATCATCGGAAGCCTGTTCAAACAACAAATTGAGATAAACAGCTTCTGCCCCGGCCTGATCCAGCCTGGTGACAAGTCGAGCTAGATTGCGCCGATACTCAGGTTGATCGGGATCCTCGATATCCTGATCAACCCCGACATACACAATCTCGCCAGACGGTGCCTTTGTGGCCAGATTTGACTGTATCAACCACCCGAACTGGTCGAGTGGATCCAGTATCATCGCCGCGGAAAGCACAAGCGTGACCAGGCCCGCAATCAGAACCTGCCGCACTCTTTCCGGTAATGATCGCCTGTTGATCAATGTCGTCTCAGTTCGGTTGGCGGGCGCGACCTGTCGCCTCTTGCCTCCCGAACTAGGGAACTTTGGTAAATATAAGTTTACGCCCCTCTCAGCAGTCACACCTTACCAAGCAGACGACCAGACAGTCGAAAGGCCGCACGATCTCTCGTGCGGCCCTCACAGGGTCAATCGATCGTTGCGCGCTAGCGCTTCTTTTTGGCCGGGTTAACGAGCGACTGGTCGGCCCTTACGGCGGCCGGATATTCCTCCGGACGAATGGACGACTGGTTCTTGAGGGCGCGGTGGTTTTCCGTCACCTCGCTGTCATCATCGTAATCCGGCGTGTTTGGTTCACATCCCTGCGGATCGTCGGAAATTTCGTATTCCATGGCATTCTCCTCTTCAGCGATTAAACCGCCGAAGAAGAATACCTGTTCCGCAGTTTTGCGACCGGCTGCCCGCAGCTTCAGATATGAAGCGCGCGCCCGTGGGCGGACAAGACGCTCTCGTGCATCATCTCGCTCAAGGTCGGGTGCGGGAAGACGGTGTTCATCAGTTCCGCCTCGGTCGTTTCGAGCTCCTTGCCGATAGTGTAACCTTGGATGAGCTCGGTCACTTCCGCGCCGATCATATGCGCGCCAAGCAGCTCTCCGGTCTTCGCATCGAAGACAGTCTTGATGAATCCCTCAGCTTCGCCGAGCGCGATTGCCTTGCCATTGCCGATGAAGGGGAAGTTGCCAACCTTGACGTCATGGCCTGCTTCCCTGGCTGTCGCTTCCGTCAGGCCGACACTGGCGATCTGGGGGTGGCAGTAGGTGCAGGCAGGTATCGTATTGCGGTTCAGCGGATGCGGATGCACATCCTCGTTGCCCATCTCGCGCGCTATCGATTCCGCTGCGGCGGCACCTTCGTGGCTTGCCTTATGCGCCAGCCACGGTCCAGGAACGCAGTCGCCGATGGCCCACAGACCCTCTGTTCCCGTGCGGCCGAAACCGTCGATCTGAATGAAGCCGCGCTCCATCTCGATCCCCTGGTCTTCAAGTCCGATATTTTCCGTGTTCGGCTGAATACCGATGGCGATAATGGCGTGACTGAACTCGTGCTCTGCGACCTTCCCGTCGACATCCTTGATGCTGGCACGGAGTCCGTGATCCGAGGTTTCGATACCCTCCACCCCCGTTCCGGTCAGTATCCTAATGCCCTGCTTTTCCAGCGACTTCCTCAGAAAAGCGGATATGTCTTCATCTTCCACCGGCACGATCCGGTCGAGCATCTCGACTATTGTGACGTCAGCACCGAGGTCATTATAAAAACTGGCGAATTCGATGCCGATGGCGCCCGAACCGATCACCAGAAGTTTCGATGGCATTTCGCGCGGGGTCATCGCGTGCCGATAGGTCCAGATCCTTTTGCCATCCGCGGGAGCGAAGGGAAGATCCCGCGCGCGAGCGCCCGTTGCGATGATGATGTGGCTGGCTGTTATTTCTTGCGAGCCTTCATCATTGGAAACCTCAAGCTTGCCGGGATCCACAATCTTGCCTTCACCCATGAAGACGGCAATCCCGTTTTTCTTCATCAGATGCGCGATGCCCTGGTTCAGCTGTTTCGCGACCCCGCGGCTGCGTTTCACCACGGCGTCGAGATCAGCCTCGATCCCCGAAGCCTTCAAGCCATAGTCTCCGGCGTTTTGCATGTAGTGGAAGATCTCGGCCGAACGAAGCAGGGCCTTGGTCGGGATGCAGCCCCAGTTCAGGCAGATGCCACCCAAGAGCTCACGCTCTACAATCGCTGTTTTCAAGCCTAACTGTGCGCCGCGAATGGCGGCGACATAGCCCCCGGGACCTGACCCGAGAACGACGAGATCGAATTTATCAGCCATTTCTACTCCGAATCATTCGCGGACAGAGCCGCTTCACCGACAGGCCGCGGGCGGTCGTCATCGCCCAGCAGCACGAATTTAAACAATCCGTTTGCCACGCGCGTCGACGCCTCCCCGTTCCGGTCCCTGGCGATCGCTTCAGCCGCGATGGTCATGGAGGTTTTTCCCGTTACCGTGACGTTGCAGTAAACAGACAGTTCGTCACCGACCTTCATCGCGCCGGGAAATGCGAAGTCAGTGGCAGAGACCACGACGGCCTTCCCCTGCCCCGTCCGGGAGGCGAGCGCCCCCGCGCCGAGCGCCATCTGGCTCATCAACCAGCCCCCGAACACGCCTCCGTAAGGGTTCGTGTCGGCAGGCATTGCCGTGACCCGGATCATCGGCTCTCGATCGGCAGAACTGATCACGCGACCAGCCCAAACGGGTTTTCGACCAGCGACTTGAAGGCTTTCATCAATTCGGCACCGTCCGCACCATCGATCGCACGGTGATCGAAGCTGCCGGTCGCCGACATCACCGTGGCGATCTGGACGGCGTCATCGACGATGTAGGGCCGCTTCTCCCCGGCCCCGACCGCCAGGATCATGGCCTGAGGAGGATTGATGACGGCATCGAACTGCTTGATCCCGAACATGCCAAGGTTCGACAGGCTGGCGGTGCCGCCTTGATATTCCTCGGGCTTCAGCTTCTGCTCGCGAGCTCTTGTGGCCAAGTCCTTCATTTCCGTTGCGATGGCGGAAACCGGCTTGCTTCCCGCGTCGGTAATTATTGGCGTTATCAGCCCTGACGGCGCTGCAACCGCTACGGAGATGTCGGCGCGCGAATACCGCCGCAGCGAATCTCCCGCAAAACTGACGTTACATGCCGGAACCCGCAGCAACGCCTTGGCGAGAGCCTTGATGAGAAGATCGTTCACGGAAAGCTTGATGCCGTCCGCCTCCAGCGCCGCGTTAAGCTGGCTACGAAGTTTGAGCAAGGCATCCAGCTGGACATCTACCGTGAGATACATGTGCGGAATGGTCTGCTTGGCTTCGGTCAGACGCCGGGCGATGACCTTGCGCACATTGTTGAGCTTCTCATCCTTATGCGGGATGCCGAAATCCGGAATGGTTGTGCTCTTGTCAGGCGCGGGAACGTCCTCAGGTACGCGGGGGTCTTGCGCCGCCTTGCCTTCTGCCTCCCCTGCACCGGAACTGCGAGCCGCCTGATCCAGATCGGCCTTGACGATGCGTCCGCGCGGCCCGCTACCCTCAACGTCAGCGAGGTCGATCCCTCGTTGCTTGGCAATCCGGCGAGAGAGCGGCGATGCGATAATCCTTTCGCCGTGCGCGCGCGGAGCAGATAGATCGACGGCAGAATGACCGTCAATCTCACTGTCACCATCATCGCTTTCGGCATCGTTGCGCTTGCTTTCGCCAGAAACCTTCTCCTCGCGAAATTGGGTTTCCTCAGCCTTGGGATCACCCTTTCCCGATGCATCGCCTGCACCTTCGGCAGCGTCCTCCAGGCTCTCACCATCGACAGCGAGAGTCGCGATGATGGTGCCGACTGCCACGCCTTCGGTGCCGCCCTCGACGGCAATATATGCTATCCGGCCTTCGTCTACCGCTTCGAACTCCATCGTCGCCTTGTCAGTCTCGATCTCGGCCATGATGTCGCCGGAGCGTACCTCGTCACCCACTTTGACCAGCCACTTGGCGAGGGTGCCCTCCTCCATCGTCGGCGACAGGGCGGGCATTTTAATGGGCGTCGGCATGATTTATCGATTGTCCTTACGGATTGCGCGGCTTCTGACGAATGTGTCCTTGGCCAATTTGGCAACGCCGGGCAAGGTTCTTGCGAATTTAGCTAGATACGCGGATACGGGGTCTGACAGGGGACAACATATGCGCACCTTTCTGGTGGTGATGGACGAAACGGCGGAGGCACGGCAGGCGCTTCGCTTTGCTGCCAAAAGAGCGGCGAATACCGGCGCCTCGGTGCATATCATCGCAATTGTACAACCGCAGAATTTCAATGCCTTCGGTGCTGTTCAGGCAACTATCGAGCAGGAAGCACGTGACCGGGCAGAGGTGATTGCCAACGGTGCTGCCGGTGCGCTGATAAACGAAAGCGGAAAGCTACCGACGATTACCGTCAAGGTGGGCGAAGGCCAGGCGATCATTCGCGATTATCTGAACGAAAATTCCGATGTTGCCGCCCTCGTGCTTGGCGCTGCCACCGACGGCGGACCGGGTCCGCTGGTGTCTCACTTCGCAGCCAATGCGGGCAGCCTGCCCTGCCCCTTGTATATCGTACCGGGCAGCTTCACCGACGATGACATCGACAACTTGACCTGACGTTTCAGGTCAGGTCACCGCGCGCGGGATAGTTTTTCTCCTTGATGAGATCGATACCGTCCAGCAACTGCCCCAGCGGCGGGCGCGTAAACGGTGCGCTCTGCTTCTGGGCGAAGAACAAAGTCATATCCGGCCGGATCAGGAACAGCCCCGGTTCGGAAAAACGCTCCGGTTCGTCACTGCCTTCTCGGCCTGACGATATGTACAAGCCCCACGTTCGCGCAGTTTCCTCGTTCATCTCGTATGCCAGCGGCAAATTATGAGTATCCCATTCGCTGTCCACGACCATCGCACGGTCATGCTCGTCCATCGAGACTGCGAATACATTCACGCCGCGTTCGACGAAATCGTCCAGGCGGCCGCCCAACTCCTCCAGATAATTTTTGCACATCGGGCAATGCTTGCCGCGATAAAAAACCAGCATCGTGAAGGCTTCGGGCGATTGTTTTGCGAGTTCGAAACGAGTGCCGTTGGTTAGCGGCAGATCCAGATTGGGCACTTTGCGGGCTGGTGTCAGCAATGCGTGTCTCCTTGTTCAATCAAGGAAATGCACGACAGGTGCTGCTCGTTCCGCTGGCGCTATTTCTTGCGGCCCTGATGCTTTATGTTCTTCGGCCGTCCGCGTTTACCTTGCGCGAAGCCTGCACCGCCCGGCTTTCCCCTGCCGCCTTGCTTGCCTTTCCCCGCAGGGCGCCGGTCGCGCTTCTCGGGGCGGTTGCCCCGCGGTTCGATGGGCTTGCCGTCCTCGTCCAGCGTTTCGAACTTAAGCGCGCCCGTCAGCGCGTTTGCTTCGGCGAGTTTCAGCTTCAATCGGTCGCCAACCGCGTAGGTCGTGCCGCTATCTTCGCCCACCAGCGCTCTCGCTGCTTCGTCGAAGCGGAAATATTCACGGCCCAGCGTGCTGACTGGCACGAGCCCGTCGCCACCAAGCTTCTCGATAGTGGCGAAGAAGCCGAAGCCTTGCACGCCCGTGATCCTGGTGTCGAAGGTCTCGCCTACCCTGCGTGACAGCCAGGCGGCGACATAGCGGTCGATGGTATCCCGCTCGGCTTCCATCGCGCGCCGTTCAGTCTTGCTGATCGCGTCGCTGATGGTGCCGAGGTCGGCACGGTCCTTGTCGGACAGCCCGGATTGACGCGGCAGTTTGGCACCGGGTGCGGGCTGCTCCAGCTTGAACGCGTCCACGAGCGACCGGTGAACCAGCAGATCGGAATAGCGGCGAATGGGCGAGGTGAAATGGGCATAGGAGCCTAGCGCCAGCCCGAAATGGCCTGCGTTTGCCGGGCCATAATAGGCCTGGGTCTGGCTGCGAAGAACCGCTTCCATGACCTGCGCCTTCTCAGACTCGTCGGTAACATCCTTCATCATTCGGTTGAAAAGACTGGGTGTTATCACCTGCCCCAATGCCAGTTTCCGCCCGAACGTGTCGAGATAATCCTTGAGCGCGACCAGCTTCTCGCGGCTGGGCTGTTCGTGCACGCGGTAAACCACAGGCGCCGGCTTGCTTTCCAGCGCCTTTGCCGCGGCAACGTTGGCGGAGATCATGAAATCTTCGACGACGCGGTGTGCATCCAGTCTTTCGCGGACCGCAACTTCGGCGATCTTGCCCTGCTCGTCCAGAACGACACGCCGCTCGGGCAGATCCAGATCGAGCGGATCACGAGCGGCCCGCGCCTTCGCGAGGCTTTCCCAGGCGGACCACAGATTGCGGAGGTTTTCGTCGGCATCACCCTTGTCGACACGCTCCTGCGCATCTTCATAGGCGATCACTTCGGCGATGCGGACGACGGCGCGGGTGAAACGCCATGAATTGACCTTGCCGTCCGCGCCGATTGTAAGGTGACACGCCATTGCCGCCCGGTCCTGCCCCTCGCCCAGCGAACAGACGTCCGCAGACAGGATTTCCGGGAGCATCGGGACGACCCGGTCAGGAAAGTAGACAGAATTTCCGCGCTTGCGAGCCTCGCGGTCGAGTGCACCGCCGGGACGAACGTAATAGGAAACGTCGGCAATCGCCACGACCGCATCAAAGCCGCCACCCTCGTTCGGCTTGGCCCAGATCGCGTCGTCATGGTCGCGCGCATCTGCAGGGTCGATGGCCACGATCGGCAGATGGCACAGGTCTTCACGATTGTCTTCTGACACCGGCAATTTCGCTGCCAGCTGTGCTTCATCCAGCGCTTCTTGCGGGAAGACGTTGGGGATGCCATGCTTGGCTATTGCGATCAGGCTGAAGCTGCGCGGTGCCAGCGGATCGCCGAGCACCTCGACAACATTCACGCCGCTGCGCGCACCTTTGCCCGCCGCCTCGACCATCACGAGTTGGCCTTCCTCGGCCCCGCCAAGATCCTTGATGGGGCTGGAGCTGCGAATCTTCTTGTCGACCGGCGCGAGCCATGGCTTGCCGCTGCCGTCGATCTCCACCACGCCCATCATGCCGTCCACGCGTGGCGGCAGCTTCTTCATGACATGAGCACGGTATCCCCGGCCCGCTTCTTCGGTGCGGGCGAGAATACGGTCGCCCACTCGCAGGGCTCCGCCCTTGCGCTTGTTCTCGATCACGCGAATTCTGGGCGGCGGCGATCCGTCGTCGGGTGACCATGCCTCGGGAATGGCGAAAGCCTCTCCGTCCTCAACATCTTTCACGACCAGCGTGGTAACCTTTGGAACGCCTCCCATGCGGTTGAAGGCGGTCTTGCTGCCGTCGATGAGACCTTCCTCGCCCATGTCCTTCAGCAACTTCTTCAGGGCGATCTTTTCCTGACCTTTGATGCCGAAGGCCTTGGCAATTTCGCGCTTGCCGGCGGGCCGGTCCGAGGTCTGGATGAATTCGAGGATCTGCTCGCGCGTGGGCAAGCCGTTCGTGGTGCGTTTGGACATGATCAGCGTCTAGACCATTGGGCGCAGCGCGTCACTAGCCCTGGCAGAGCGCCCGCGACCGGGCGCCTACTCCGCCGGGTCAGCCTCGATCGGCGCAAAAGCACCGCCCGGAACGGCGCTGGCCGCCGGCGACACTACACCGTCTGCCGAACGGCTGCTGATGCCGAATATCCAGTCGTCACCGCGTACGCCTTCCAGCCGCGCGCTGGTGGCCGCAACATTGGCGATGACCGGCTCTTCATCCCAATAAGGCTGGTCGGGCCGCCGTTGCCAGATCGTGTAGCCGGTGGCGCCCTCGACAGGCTCCCATTTCAGATCGGTATAGGTCTGTACCGCCGCCTCTGCTGTCGATGCTGGCGGCATTGCGGCACGGGCCAGACGATCCAGAGCGCGCACGTTCAACTGCGTCACCTTGGCGAGGTAGGGGAAGTCCATCTCGTCAACTGTGTCGCCATAGGTGACGCCATCCTCGACCCGCAGATCCTGGTGCTGATGTTCGTAATCCTCGACCGCGACGGAAAAGCGGACTGCCGGATATCCTTTTTCCAGAAACGGTATCTGGTCGCCGCCCCGGCCCATGCGATCGGTTCGCCAGATCTGCCGGACATCGAGGCCGCCCTCGGTCTCTTCGGCAAGGTCGTCCAGCCAGCGGGAAAGGTTGCGACTGGGACTGTCGTTCTCGCCGCCATCTTGGCGCTGCGCAGCACCGATCGCGTCGGTCAGATCGGCACGCGGTCCTTCGGAAAAGACGCGGACATGCTCCGCATCGCAAATGCCGTCCGAACCACAGCTGTTGCCGACGACATCATTGTTCAGCACCGCCTTCACGGTCCAGCCCTGCTCCTCTGCGTAATCGGCAAGCAACTGCCCGCCATACAGGCCCTGCTCCTCGCCAGACAGCAGTGCGTAGACGATGGTGCCGGGGTAGCTGGTCTGGCTGAGGGCCCGAGCCGCCTCGATCACCAGAGCCGTCCCGCTAGCATCGTCATTTGCGCCCGGCGCATCGCTGGTAAAATCGGATACGTCGCTGACCCGGCTGTCGATGTGTCCCTGCACGATGACCACTTCATCGGGGCGTTCCGTGCCGCGCTGGATAGCGACGACATTGACGAGGCGGGTCGGCTGCGGGATACGGCGGCCTTCGACGATCCGTTCCGGCGTCACGATTTCCAGACAATCGCCGCACCGGGCGGCAATCTGCCGAAACTGGGCCTCGCCCCAACGCCGCGCCGCGCCGATGCCCCGCGTGTCGCTGTCCTGTTCCGACAAAGTGTGCCTTGTGCCGAAGGACACGAGCTTTTCGACATCGGAACGCAGGCGTTCTGCCGATACACCGGCGGCGGGGTCGGTATCCTGTGCTGCAGCGGGGAAGGAGATGAGGGCGGCAGTGGCGAGAAGAAGCTTTTTCATAGCCCGCTTTTCCCGCCAAACCCGCACAATTGCAAGGCCTCGTTGTCAGTAGGCCCGGGCCAGCAGGATCCGCTCGGTTGCAGGCGCGCCGGTGAAAATGCAGCTGCCGTCCGCGGCATCAGATCCCATCGGAACATTGCGGATAGTCAGTTTCAGCGACTTCAACCGCTCCACCACCTGATCCAGCGCAGCACCGGTCGGCTTGGCCCATTGCACCTCCACCCAGCCCGGATATTTCCCGTTGCTGGCGAAGAAATCCGACACGGCGTCGAAACTTTCCAGCCCTCTCGTGATATTCGCCTCGCGACGTTCTTCCGCTTGCCGGAACAGTTCGCCCTGCACCTCTTCCAGAAGGCGAGGGACATCGTCTGCCGCCGCTGCAACAGAAGGCGCAGCAAAGTCAGGCTTGCCGTTTTCCGCCCAAAGGCGGTCACGCCGCAGAAGGCTTACGGTTCCAGCTTCCATGTCGCGGCCGCCGACTTCGATGATGATCGGCGCTCCCTTGCGGACCCAATCCCAACGCTTCGCCGCCGCCTTGCCGGGTTTGCGGTCCAGCAAAACGCGAACGGGCTCGCCCAGAGCCGTCTTGCCGGCGAACTTGCTGCGCAGATCCTCGCAATAGTCGAGCAGTGCCTCATCTTCCGGCTTGTCGCGCAGCATCGGCAGGATGATCACCTGCCATGGCGCGATGCGTGGCGGCACGCGCAAGCCGTCGTCATCGCCATGAACCATGATCACGCCGCCGATCATTCGGGTTGAGACGCCCCAGCTGGTCGTGTGGCACAGCGCCTGCTGACCTTCGCGATCTTGGTACCGGATGTTGGCCGCTTCGGAAAAGTTGGTGCCGAGATAATGGCTGGTGCCGGCCTGCAACGCCTTGCCGTCCTGCATCATTGCCTCGATCGACCAGGTTTCGACCGCTCCGGGGAAACGTTCGTTCTCGGGCTTCTCGCCAGCTATGACGGGCAGCGCCAGGTCCTCTTCCGCGCAGGCGCGATAAACTTCCAGCATCCGCAGCGTGTGCTCGCGCGCCTCTGCCTCGTCGGCATGCGCGGTGTGCCCTTCCTGCCAGAGGAATTCGGTCGTCCGCAGAAACATGCGCGTCCGCATTTCCCACCGCACGACATTCGCCCACTGGTTCGTGAGCAGCGGCAGATCGCGCCAGCTCTGCACCCAACGCGCCATCGCATCGCCGAAGATGGTTTCGGATGTGGGGCGCACGACCAGCGGCTCCTCCAGCTTCGCTTCGGGATCGGGCATGAGTCCCCCTTTACCGTCCGCGATCAGCCGGTGGTGGGTGACGACCGCCATTTCCTTGGCAAAGCCCTCTACGTGTTCCGCCTCACGCTCGAAGTTCGACAGCGGGATGAAGATCGGAAAATAGCAATTCTCGTGTCCGGTCGCCTTGATCCGGTCGTCCAGCAGACGCTGGATCCGCTCCCAGATGCCGTAGCCCCAAGGCTTGATGACCATGCAGCCGCGTACGCCGGATTCCTCTGCCAGATCGGCGGCGGAGATTACTTCCTGGTACCATTGCGCGAAATCATCGGCTCGGCGTGCGGTAAGGGCGTGGCGTATGTTGGACACTCGAAAAGTACTCGTTCTGAAGAATTGCTGGAAAGGCAGCCCGGCTTTCAGCCAGAATGGAAAGCTTAGCTGTCCATCTCATCGAGGCGCTTCTGCATTGCCGCCATCTGTTCGCGCAGTGCGGTCAGGTCGTCTGAAGATGAAGGATTGTCGCCCGGCCTTTCTTCAGTCGCCTCGTCAGCGGAAACGCCCCGCGGCATGAAGGCTTCGCTCGCTGCCCTCATCATCGCCATGTTCGTTTCCGCCATGCGCGACAGCGGATTGCCCGTGCCGACGCCGGTCTGGAACGCCGACTGGAACTTTGCCTGGTGCTGGCGGAAATTGGCCATGCTGGCTTCAAGATAATGCGGCATCATCGCCTGCATCGAATTGCCATACATCGAGATCAGCTGGCGAAGGAAGCTGACGGGCAGCATATGTTCGCCGTTGGCTTCTTCCTCCATGATGATCTGGGTGAGGATCGAATGCGTGATGTCGTCGCCTGATTTGGCATCGAGTACCTGGAAATCGACGCCCTCCCGCGTCATGCGCGCCAGATCGTCCAAGGTGATATAGCTGGAGGAACTCGTGTTATAGAGCCGCCGGTTGGCGTATTTCTTGATGATTACCGGGCCGTCGCCGGATTTACCCTTGGCCATCTTGCGCGTCCCTTTTGCATTGCGTCACAAGGCATTTAGCACTTGCAGCATCAACTAGGCAACTGGGCGCGGTTCACCGCAGGCGATGGCCGATGCCGGTGAGCAATTCATATTGCGATAGCCCGCATCGCTGCGCGGCACCGGGAAGGTCAAAGGGAATGTCGAGCCAATCGCCCTCCTGCAAATCCGGTGCATTCGTCAGATCCACCACGACCATGTCCATCGATACCTTGCCGATCAGCGGCAGCACGCGTCCGTCATGCGCCAGAGCCTCTCCGCCCCTGCTGCGCAGAAAACCGTCGGCATAACCGATTGAGACGATTCCCGAAGGCATGACGTGGTCGGCGGTGTAGGTTCCATTGTAGCCAACCTTGTCGCCAGGCTTCAGATCGCGACGAAGCAACAGGGCGGCCTGAGGATAAGCGACCTGCCGAATTTGGGCCGTCAATTCGGGCCGGGGTACACCGCCGTACAGCGCGAGGCCTGGCCTGGTGAGATCGAAGACGTAATCCTGCCCAATCGCGATTCCCGCACTGTTGGCGAGGCTGTACCGGTCTGCCTTCACCATCGACCGTGCTCGCCGGAACTGTACCAATTGCCGATGATTATCCGGGCTTTGCTCATCGGCAGAAGCCAGATGCGACATGAGTGTGTTTATTTCGAGCTCGGCCACAAGGGGATCGGAAAGATCCTCCATCGAAAGCCCGAGTCTGTTGATGCCGGAATCCACCATGACGTCACAAGGGCCGCCCCCTGCCGCTGCCCAGACCCTGGCCTGATGAAGTGAATTGATGATCGGCCGCGCGCCAATCGCGCGAGCATATTCCGCCTCGGCTGCGCTGATCGGCCCATGCAGCACGGAAATGGACGCTGCGGGAACATGCCGGGCGACATCGGCGACTTCGCTCCAATGCGCGACGAAGAAATCGCGAGCGCCCGCTTTGCGCAAGACAGGGACGCACCTGTCCACCCCCAGGCCGTAACAATCTGCCTTGACTGCAGCACCAGCCCTGCCCGGTGCCGACATACTGTCCAGATGGCGCCAATTCGCAGCAAGGGCATTGCTATCGAGATTGACGCGTAACGTGGCTGGGGGCGGCACGATGTCATTCATCGGCGACAAAGTCCCGCGGCGGCCCTCCGGGAAGGCCCCACAAGCCCACAATCAGTCCGAAAGCTACGACGACCCAGGTGTACCAGAGCCCGGAATAGGCATCGCCGGTCGTGGCGATGATGTAACCTGCAATCAGCGGCAGAAAACCGCCGAGGTAACCTGCGCCGATGTGGTAGGGAATGGACATGGAACTGTAGCGGATCTTCGGCGGAAACATTTCGGCCAGCAGCGCGGCGACAGATCCGTAAGTAAGCGCCGACAGACCGCCGAGACACAGCAGCAGCGCGACAATCCCAAGGATGTTGGCAGGCGGCGGCACCTGGGTTGAAAAGTCGTATCCTGCTTCCCCCAGCCACATCCGCACGGCGCTCCTGCGCTCGGCATCCGCAAGACCTGCATAGGTGTACGCCGTGGAGCCAATGCTCAGAACCGGATCCGCGCCTGGTACCTGATCGTATGGCACTCCGAGCGCCGTAAGGTCCGACAGCAGCCGACCGCAGGGGGTTGCCTGCTCGTCGGCGAAGGCATCGAAGTCGCATCCTGCTCCAGCGACAGTGACCGGAGCATTGCGTGCATCGGCGCGCAGGCCGGGGTTTGCGAGCGCTCCGATGCCCCAGAAGATCGGAAATAGCAGCAGGAGGGTCAGAGCCGCACCGATGATGATGGGTTTTTTCCGGCCGACGCGATCTGACCAGCGCCCCACCAGAAGGTAGAGGCCCATCGATAGAAGCCCGGCGACCAGCATGATTATTTCGACAATTTGCTCATCCACGCGCATCGGCCCTCGCAGGAAGCTGAGGCCAGAGAAGAACGCGGTGTACCAGATGGTCGTGAGCACACCCGTGACCCCGAACAGGACCACGAAGATGCGCTTCTTGTTCCCGGGATAGGTGAAGCTTTCCACGAAAGGATTGCTTGCGGTCTCGCCGGCTGCCTTCATCGCCTGGAAAACCGGGCTTTCGCTCAGTTTCAGGCGCATCCACAAGGAGATGCCCAGCAGGATGATCGACAGGAGAAACGGAATACGCCAGCCCCAATCCGCAAAATCGTCGGCTGGGATGAGAAAGCGGCAGGCGATCACGACAAGGATGGACAGGACGAACCCGCCCACGACGCTCGCCTGGATAAAAGCGGTGTAGAAGCCGCGCTTTTCTTTGGGCGCATGTTCAGCGACATAGATCGCCGCGCCGCCGTATTCTCCGCCTAGAGCGAGGCCCTGAAGGATGCGCAGCAGGATCACTATAGCCGGCGCTGCAAGGCCAATAGTTGCGGCGCTCGGCACCAGTCCCACACCGGCGGTGGCCACGCCCATCAGCGTTACCGTGACCAGAAACGTGTATTTCCGGCCCAATCGGTCGCCCAGAAAGCCGAAGAGGATCGCTCCGAGCGGGCGAAAGCCAAACCCGACCGCAAATCCCGCCCATACGAGCAGCAGCTGCAGCGTTGCGTTATCAGATGGAAAGAATGCCGCGCCGATCAGCGATGCCAGCGTTCCATAGATGAAGAAGTCGTACCATTCGAATATGGTGCCGGCAGAGCTTGCCGCGATGACGAGGCGGATTTCCTTCGCGCTCGGTTCGCGCATTGCTGGTGCTTCGCCGCCCGTCATTTAGGTCATCCCCCGCCGCTGTTCCTTCCGGCTAAGGAGCCTTACCTTTAGGGCTTCGCCTTGCAAAGCGCATCCGACGCCGCTTTCCACGAGAGCGCGATGACCCCGTGCCGGGCAGGATATTCCCGCGCACCTTCCAGCACCGCTATCCCGGGCCAAACGGGCTGGTCCGCTTTGCCTGACAGCCAATCTTCAACGGCTTTGGTCGCATCTTGAATTGCGGCTGCGTCCGCCGTTAGGGCACCGGATGCAAAAATCGCCGCCGCCGCCTGGCCGACGGCGCAAGCGCTGACCATCATGCCGAGTTTTTCGATCCGGCCCGCATCGTCGCAAGTCAGCCCGATCGCAACCGCGCTGCCGCAAGTGCGGGAGTGCGCCGTGGAGCGCCAAAGCAGATCTTCTGTCAGCGGGTAATCTGCGAGTGACACGGCAAGCCCGAGTAGTTCGGGCGTATAGAGGCGGACCGCTGACATCTCGTTCACGTAACTTCTTCGCTGGCGTCCGTTTCTTCGCCACGCACCGCGTCCCGGCGTTCCTTGATCATCTGCACCAAAGCGTCGGCTCCGGCGTTCACTGCTGAATAGCTTCGCGCAGAAGTGATCCACGTCGGCCGTCCGGCCACGCCCCAAAGGGTGTCATATCCCAGAACCAGCAGCGAGAATGCGGCAACAACAATTATCGCGCCCTTTATCGCCCCGAATCCGAAGCCGAGCACCCGGTCGATCGGGCCGAGGATTGACGCCCGTGAAGTGCTGCCCGCCCAGCTGGCGATCAGCTTCATCGCGGCATAGGGGATCAGCAGCAGGATCGCGAAGGCGAGTACGGCGGCGCCAGATGGCGTCCCGATCTTGGGCGAGAGCCAGTCATACAGCGGAGTGTGAAGATAATGTATCGAAAACAGCGCAAGGATCCATGCCGCCAGCGACAGCACCTCCTGCACGAAACCGCGCAGGAACCCACCGACGGCCGCCACGCCGACGATAATCAGAACGATGATATCGAAGCCCGTCATTTCGCCTTCGCAGATTAGTCCTGCTTGATCACCCGGTCAACGAGGTTGGCGAGTTGCTTGACCCCGTGGTAGTTAAGATCCGGTGAACCCGCGCTTGCGTCTGCGGGGCCAAAGCCCCTGCCGAAGCCCAGTTTCGCCGCTTCTCGCAGACGTAGCGAAGAATGAGCTACCGGCCGCACCTCACCTGCAAGCGAGACTTCCCCGAACCAGACGCTGTTCTTGGGTAAAGCCCGATCGGACAGCGCCGAGACCAGAGCCGCTGCGACGGCCAGATCGGCGGCAGGATCCGTCAGGCGGTACCCACCCGCCACGTTCAGATATACCTCGGCCGAACTGAAATTCAGCCCGCACCGCGATTCGAGCACCGCCAGAAGCATGGCGAGCCGGCCGCCGTCCCAGCCCACGACAGCGCGCCTTGGCGTAGCCCCGGATTGCAGGCGAACGATGAGCGCCTGCACCTCGATCAGGACAGGCCGCGTTCCTTCGAGCGCAGGGAACACTGCGCTACCTGCCAGCGGTTCGTCACGCCCGGACAGGAACAGCATGGACGGATTGGCTACCTCTTCCAGGCCCGCACCCTCCATGGCGAACACGCCAATTTCATCCACAGCACCAAAGCGATTTTTCAGGGCACGCAGGATGCGGTATTGATGGCTCCGTTCACCCTCGAAGCTCATCACCACGTCAACCATATGTTCGAGCACCCGGGGACCGGCGATGCTGCCGTCCTTCGTCACATGGCCAACCAGGACCATCGCAACGCCGTTCTCCTTCGCATAACGGATCAATTCAAACGCGCAGCCGCGAACCTGGCTCACCGTTCCCGGCGCGCCCTCGATCGTATCGGAATGCATCGTCTGAATGGAATCGATGACCAGGAGAGCCGGCGGCTCCATGGTGCCCAGTGTCGTCAGAATGTCCCGTACTGACGTCGCAGCGGCAAGCTTCAAGGGTGCATCCGCCAGTCCCAGGCGTGCGGCTCGCATGCGGACCTGCCCCGCAGCCTCCTCTCCGCTTACATAGACAGTCTCGCCGCCCGCCTTGGCGATCTTCGCCGCCGCCTGCAGGAGAAGAGTGGATTTGCCGATGCCCGGATCGCCGCCCATCAATATGGCCGATCCCGGCACCAGCCCGCCACCGAGCGCCCGGTCGAATTCGGCGAGGCCAGTCGGACGCCGCTTCAGTTCCTCGCCCGGGGCGTCAAGCTTCACGAATTCGACCGGACGCCCTCCGCTGGACAGATCGTGCTTCTGCGAGAAAACGGTCGCGGGCGCATCCTCCATCAGCGTGTTCCATTCGGCACAGTCGCCGCACTGACCCTGCCAGCGATGTGCAACGCTGCCGCAAGCCTGGCAGATATATCGACGTTTCGTTTTAGCCATTCCGAGCGAATTAGCAGAACATAGGTGGAACGCAATTGCCCCCGGCAGAAATCCCCGGCAAAAGACCGGCATGCGGCAGAAGGAACTCAGGATTGCGCTGGTCTGCTATGGGGGCGTCAGCCTGGCAGTCTACATGCATGGCGTCACGAAAGAGGTCTGGAAATTGGCGCGCGCCAGCCGCTCGTTCCACGCGGGCGCCAGGCGGCAGGGCGGCTCGCAGGGCGTGTACCGCGACCTGCTGCAGCACATACAGGATCATCACGGCCTCCGCTTGCGAGTCATGCCCGACATACTGACCGGCGCCAGCGCCGGCGGGATCAATGCCGTATTTCTCGCCCAGGCGATACATTCCGGTCAGTCGCTAGAGCCGCTTACCGACATGTGGCTGAAAAACGCCGATGTCAGCCGGCTGACCGATCCCGATGCAAAGCCCATGTGGCGGTTCGCGAAAACCTGGGCGCAGCCCATCACATGGTGGCTTTTGAACCGCCCGGGCAACGCCGTTTCAGACTCCGTGGCGCCCGAAACGCGTGACGAGGTGCGGGAAAAGGTCTCCCGGCTGATAAGAGGGCGCTGGTTTGCTCCGCCATTTTCAGGGTCCGGCTTTGCCCGTCTTCTGTTCGATGCGCTTGCAGCCATGGCGGCGGGCGAAGCGGAGCACCCGCTGCTGCCGCCCGGTCATCCGGTTGACCTCTTCGTGACCGCCACGGATTTTCACGGCTACAAGGAAGTACTGCGGCTGAACAGCCCCGGTGCGGTCGAGGAAAGCGAGCACCGGCTGCCGATCGCCTTCCGCTCCAAGGTTCCGGCGAATGCGGGAGGAAACCTGGCCGATCCGCTCGAACTGGTGTTCGCCGCGCGTGCCACGGCGAGTTTCCCCGGCGCATTTCCGCCGATGCGATTGTCCGAAATCGATGATCTTGCCGATGATATCGAGCGCGTATGGCATGGACGCGACGAATTCCTGCGGCGGATCATGCCAGCCCACGTTCGGCAAGGTTCGCTTGAGAACGTTTCGCTGATCGATGGTTCCGTACTGGTCAACGCTCCCTTCGCAGGTGCGATTTCCGCGTTGCAGGGGCGACCGGCCCAGCGCGAAGTCGACCGGCGATTTGTCTATATCGACCCTCGACCGGACCGGTTCGGCTCGTCAGCGCAGCAAGCGCGCGATCCAGTCGGGTTCTTTGCCGCGATCTTCGGTTCACTTTCCACGATCCCCCGCGAACAGCCGATCAGGGACAACCTCGAAGTTCTGGCGGATCAGTCGCAGGAAGCCCGGCGCCTTCGCCAGATCGTGACCATGCTGCGCCCCGAGGTCGAACAGGTGGTGGAGAAACTGTTCGGGCGTACGCTGTTTCTCGATCGCCCTACGCCGAAGCGACTGAAGAGTTGGCGCGCCAAGGCGCAGCAAGCCGCTGCTGAGACTGCCGGTTACGCCTTTCAGGCCTATGCACAGACCAAATTCGCTGGCATTCTCGACAATCTTGCCCAAACGGTCCTGCAAGCGGCGCCGGGGCTAAGCATGGCTGACCCGGTGGCACTGGCGGCTATCTTCAGGCGATCTTTGCAGAGTGAAGGCATCGCGACACTCTCCGCCAGCGGCGGCGGTGCGAACGAAGCCGCCATCGCGTTCTTCCGGACTCACGACGCTGCTTTCCGCATTCGGCGGCTTCGCTTTCTGCTGCGGCGGCTCGCGCGGGATTGGGAAGCAGACCCGGCGATACCCGACATGGCGCTCGAAGAAGCGCGCGTCGACATCTTCGAAATTCTCGCACTATATTTCCCAAAGAAAGGTAGCGGCGATTTAGGCGATGAATTCACCGTCCTGGCCGAAAATGCACTGCTGGAACCAGCAGCCGTTCTCGACTTCCTCGCCCACCGGCGGTTGCTGCCCGAAACCGATCAGGCGGCCGAGGAAATGCTTGCTGCCGCGCTTGAGAAGATGCCAAGGGCGCTGCGCCGCCGCATGTTGCTCGCCTATCTGGGCTTCCCGTTTTACGACGTCGCCACGCTGCCCCTGTTGCGGAACGAGGGCCTCACCGAATTCGACCCGGTCAAGGTCGATCGCATTTCCCCAGACGATGCTCTCTCGATCCGTGAGGGCGGGACTACGGCGACCCTGCGCGGGACGGAGTTCTATCACTTCGGCGCATTCTTTAGCCGTGCCTATCGAGAAAATGATTATCTCTGGGGACGCCTCCACGGGGCCGAGCGGATGATCGACCTGGTCTATTCCACCGTCTCAAACCAGGCACCGGGCGAGCAATTGCCGAAGGACTGGCAAGATGAAGTGAAGCAATTCAAGCGATCCGCCTTCCTTGCCGTTCTGGACGAGGAGGCGGAGATGCACAGGCTCGACGCAAATCTGATTGCTGGTCTGCGCGCCGAAGTTCACGCGAGAATGGTCTGAAACCTCAGGTACCGAATGCCTTCTTCAACTTGTCGAAGAATCCGCGGCTGTTCGGACATTCGTCGCCGGTTTCGGTCTCCTGAAATTCACGCAGCAATTCTTTCTGTCGTGCGGAAAGCTTTGTCGGTGTTTCTACGGCGACCTCCACCACGAGATCGCCCCTGCCCCGCCCCTGCAGCACCGGCATGCCGCCACCGCGCACACGCAATTGCCTGCCGGACTGTATGCCAGCGGGAATCGTCACCTCGTTGGTTTCTCCGTCGAGATCGGGAATGGACACCTTTCCGCCAAGCGCGGCGGTCGTAAAGCTGACAGGCAGATGCGCTACCAGCAACGTGCCTTCGCGCTGAAAAACCGGATGCGGGCGGATGTGGATGAAGATGTAGAGGTCGCCGGCAGGAGCGCCATAGGGTCCAGCCTCGCCCTTCCCCGTCAGGCGGATGCGAGTGCCGGTGTCAACACCCGGCGGAATGTCGACCGAGATGGATTGCGGCAGATCGACCCGGCCTTCGCCGCGGCAGTCGCGGCATGGCGTTTCGATCACTTCGCCGCGCCCGTGACAATTGGGGCAAGCTCGCTCTACCACGAAGAAGCCCTGCTTCGCGCGAACCTTGCCGATGCCGTGACACAGGTCACACTGGCGTTTTCCGGTTCCCGGCTTCGCACCGTCGCCTTCGCAGGTGTCGCAAACCTGCGAAACTTCGATTTCGATTTCCTGCGTGTCGCCGTGGAAGGCCTGCTCCAGTCCGATCTCCATGTCATAGCGGAGATCCGCTCCGCGGCGCGCCTGCTGACGTCCGCCAGCATTGGCGAAACCACCGCCGAAGATCGTTTCGAAAATATCGCCAATGTCGGAAAAATCCTGGTGACCACCGCCCCCGCCGCCCTGCTGGAAGGCGGCATGGCCATAGCGGTCGTAAGCGGATCTTTTCTGCGGATCCTTCAGGCAGTCATAAGCCTGGCTGATGTTCTTGAACTTGGCTTCGCAATCGGCGTCACCAGGATTCCGGTCTGGATGATACTTCATCGCAAGCTTGCGGTACGACGATTTGATCGTCGCGGCGTCCGCGTCCCGGGAAACCTGGAGCAGTTCGTAATAGTCGATTTCGGTGGCTGGCATAATCTTGCTTGTCTCCCGTCACAAACGACCGCCACCGGTGCGTCGGGCACCGGTGGCGGTATCGGTCTGCATCGGAATGTCAGCCCTTGTTCTGATCGGCAGTGGCATCGGCATCGGCGCTATCGTCGACTTCGGAAAACTCCGCGTCGACTACATCGTCTTCCGCTTCGCCAGAGCCAGCTTCTGCGTCAGGGGAACCGGCACTGGCCTGTTCCTTTTCGTAGATCTGCTGGCCCATCTTCATGGCAAGATCGGTGAGCGCCTGCGACTTGGCGTTGATCGCATCGTTGTCGTCGCCTTCAAGAGCCGTCTTCGTTTCCGCCAGGGCGGTCTCGACTTCGGACTTTAGACCGGCGTCGATCTTGTCGCCGTGTTCGTCCAGCTGCTTCTGCGTCGCATGCACCAGGCTGTCGGCCTGGTTGCGGGCTTCGGCACCTTCGCGGCGCTTCTTGTCTTCTTCGGCGAATTTCTCCGCGTCCTGCACCATCTGATCGATGTCGCTGTCGGTCAGACCGCCGGAGGCCTGGATACGGATCTGCTGTTCCTTGCCCGTTCCCTTGTCCTTGGCGGACACGTTGACGATGCCGTTCGCATCGATGTCGAAAGTGACCTCGATCTGCGGAACACCGCGCGGTGCGGAAGGGATACCGACCAGATCGAACTGACCCAGCATCTTGTTGTCCGCCGCCATCTCGCGTTCGCCCTGGGCTACGCGGATGGTCACGGCCTGCTGGTTGTCTTCTGCCGTGGAATAGGTCTGCGTCTTCTTGGTCGGAATCGTCGTGTTGCGGTCGATCATGCGGGTGAACACACCACCCAGAGTCTCGATCCCCAGCGACAGCGGCGTCACGTCGAGCAGCAGCACATCCTTGACGTCGCCCTGCAGAACGCCTGCCTGAATCGCGGCACCCATGGCCACGACTTCGTCAGGGTTCACGCCCGTGTGCGGTTCCTTGCCGAAGAAATCCTTCACAGCCTCGCGCACCTTGGGCATGCGGGTCATGCCGCCGACGAGTACGACTTCGTCGATTTCCTTGGCGGTAACACCTGCGTCGGCCAAGGCCTTCTTCATCGGCTCCTTGGTGCGCTCGATCAGCTTGGCAACCAGCTTCTCGAGGTCGGAACGGGTGATCGTTTCAACGAGGTGAAGCGGCGTGGTCGATCCGCCTTCCATACGCGCGGTGATGAAGGGCAGGTTGACTTCAGTCGTCTGCGCGCTCGACAGTTCGATCTTCGCCTTTTCGGCGGCTTCCTTCAGCCGCTGCAGCGCCAGCTTGTCTGTACGGAGATCCATGTTCTCCTTCTTCTTGAACTGGTCCGCCAGATATTCGACAATCGCGCTGTCGAAATCCTCACCGCCGAGGAAGGTGTCGCCGTTGGTCGACTTTACCTCGAACACACCGTCGCCGATTTCCAGGATGGAAACGTCGAACGTACCGCCGCCAAGGTCGTAAACGGCGATGGTCTTGCCGTCGTCCTTGTCGAGACCATAGGCGAGCGCCGCAGCCGTCGGTTCGTTGATGATGCGCAGCACTTCGAGCCCGGCGATCTGGCCGGCATCCTTGGTCGCCTGGCGCTGGGCGTCGTTGAAATATGCGGGGACGGTAATGACCGCCTGAGTGACGGTTTCGCCAAGATAGCTCTCAGCCGTTTCCTTCATCTTCTGCAGGATGAAAGCTGAAATCTGGCTGGGGCTGTAATCTTCGCCGCCTGCCTGCACCCAGGCATCGCCGTTCTTGCCCTTGACGATGTCGTAAGGAACCAGTTCGGTGTCCTTCTTCGTGACCGGATCGTCGAAGCGGCGGCCGATGAGGCGCTTCACGGCGAAGATCGTGTTGTCGCCATTGGTGACCGCCTGGCGTTTCGCCGGCTGGCCGATAAGGCGCTCGTTATCCTTGGTGAATGCGACGATGGAAGGCGTAGTACGCGCGCCTTCGGAATTCTCGACGACCTTGGGCTTGCCCCCATCCATGACGGCAACGCAGCTATTCGTAGTGCCGAGGTCGATACCGATTACTTTTGCCATGGTTTCCCCATCTTTATTGATAATACGCGACCGCCGCCGTTTCCCGCGTGCCGTGCAAGCTTCCCGTAACGGCAAAGCGGGTCGGCGGCTGTGTTACGCAGGGCGATATAGGAGCGGTTTTTCTTGGCACAAGGGAACAGGCAGAGTAGTTGCCGTGCAGCAAAATTCGGGAAAACAACGGGGGAAACAACCATGAAGAACACATTTTTCGCAGCAGCCACGCTCGCCCTGTCCAGCCTTGCGCTGGCTTCCTGCGGCGAAGAGCCGGTACCTGAAACGACCGACGGGATCGACGGCGTCGAGATCACGAACGCCCGGATCGTGCTCGGACCGGTCGCTGGCAATCCCGCCGCGGTCTATTTCGACGTCGCCTATGGCGGTGATCGCGCGCTGACCATTCGTGCTGCGGATGTCGAGGGAGCAGGCTCCGCCGCCATGCATCAATATAGCGAATGGGACGGCCAGATGCAGATGATGGAAGCGCTGCCGGTCGCATTGGCGTCAGGCGATGACGTCAGCTTCGAGCCGGGCGGACTGCATATTATGGCAATGGACCCGCCTGCCGAATGGCAGCCAGGCGGCACCGCGGAAGTTACCCTTACGGTCGCTGGCGGTGACAAGGTCAGCTTCCCGGCCGAAATCCGCGCCGCCGGTGAAGAGCGCTGACACCAGAAGGAGCAGATGCACCAGCAGTCTCATGCCCAATCGGTGGCGAGAGGCCGCTGACGTCAGGCGAGATCAGGCTGGCGCAAACAATCTTCGGTGACGCGATCGAGTACGATCGCGTCACCATCCGACGCCGGAAATGGTTTCCTTTTCAGCCGCGCAATGTGACGATGGCCCCGCGTGGACACATTCACTTCCACCCGTCCGGCAGCACCTATTGCGAGGATTTCTCGAAAGTTTCACCGCTCCGCGCAGGGCTGTTCATACACGAGATGACACATGTCTGGCAGGCTCAGGCTCGCGGCGAATGGTGGCTGGTGCTGCATCGCCACCCCTGGTGCAGATATCATTACAGCCTCAAGCCGGGTTGGCCTCTGCATCGCTATGGCATCGAACAACAGGCGGAAATCGTGCGGCATGCTTTCCTCCTGCGCAAAGGCGTCAAGCTGGCGGGCATCGCCGATGCAGGCGCATACGATCTGCTGGTGCACTTCCCCGGGGCGGACCGATAGCTCTCCAAAAAGCAGAAGGGGCGCCACCGCAGTGACGCCCCTCTGGTAATCCGAAGATCATCGCTCAGTAGCGCGGGTCGACCGGATAGCCACGGGTACCGAAGCAGTCGTCATCAAGGTAACGATTGTCGTTGTAACCGTCACAATCATCATCCCTGTCGACGAAATAGCCGGCAAGGCCACCGGCAGCTGCGCCGGCAAGAGCATAGGTCGCAATGTCGCCGCCGGTGATGGCTGCAGTTGCGGCGCCGAGGGCACCGCCGCCAAGAGCACCTTCTGCTGCATAATTTTCCGCGCAGGCACCGAGCGAGAGAGTGGACAGTGCCAGTGCAGAGGCGGCAAACATACGGTTCTTCATGATCAATTCTCCCAGGAACATGTCTGCTCTATACGGATGGACCGCGCTGGGGTTCCTGCCTCCACGAAGCTTCGAGATCAGTCCGGCTTTTTCGACACACCGACCATCGCCGGGCGCAGCAGCCGGTCCTTGATCATGTAACCTGCCTGCATCTCCTGCACGACAGTTCCTGCATCGTGATCGGAAGAAGGGACTTCCAGCATCGCCTGGTGCTGGTTGGGATCGAGCGGAAGGCCAACGGCAGCGATGCGCGTGATGCCATGCGCCGCGAAAACCTTGTCCAGTTCACGCTGCGTCGCCTGAATGCCGGTGACCAGGCCCTTGAACTTGCTGTCCTCGCGAAGGTCCTCCGGCACCGCCTCGATCGCGCGGGCAAGGTTGTCGGCCACGCTCAGGATGTCGCGCGCGAAACCGGTCGCCGCATAGGCACGGGCGTCGGCAACGTCCTTCTCCATCCGCCGGCGCACGTTCTGCGTGTCTGCGCGGGCATAGAGCACGTCCTGTTTTGCAGCGTCGAGATCGGCACGAAGCGACGCCAGCGCCTCGTTCAGATCGCCGCCAGTGTCGCCCTCGTCATCATCATCTTCGCCATCATCGCGGAACTGCTGCGGAACGCCTTCCATTTCGCGCTCCATCTCGCTGTCATTCGCGGATTCATCCTGCACGTTGTTTTCGCCGTCGATCATTGTTTCCATTTCATCCGATGAGTCTGCCCAGGGATCGGGCTGTGAAATCAACCATGGGGACAACCCTGGCGTAATTCAACCGGGTCGGGCCGATGACGCCGAGCACACCTACGACCTTGCCGTCACGGTCGCGATAGGGCGAGGCAATGACGCTGGAACCAGACAGGGCAAACAGCCGGTTCTCCGATCCGATGAAAATACGCGTGGCGTTCGCTTCCCGCGCACTTTCAAGCAATTCCGAAACCGATTGCTTGTTCTCGAGATCGTCAAGCAGCGAGCGCACTCTTTCAAGGTCCGACAAGGCTGCCTCGTCCAGCAGATTGGCCTGACCGCGCACGATCAGGACCGGGCGGTCGGCGGCATCCTGTGTCCAGGTGGCGAGTCCACGCTCCACCAGATCGCGGCTGGCTTCATCGAGCGCGCTCTTGCCCGACGCGATCTCGGCACGCATCGCGCCGGCGGCTTCTCCAAGTGTGCGGCCAGCGAGATGCGCCGTGATGTAGTTGCTGGCCATTTCCAGCGCCGCCAGATTGATTTCGCCTTCCAGCTCGAGCAGCCGGTTTTCGATGGCGCCGTCCTGCCCGACCAGTACGGCCAGCGTGCGCCCCGGTCCAAGTTGCACCAGGCTGACCTGCGACAGGCGCGGTTCGCGGCGCGGCACGAGCACCACGCCCGCCGCGCCCGACAGGTCGGATAGAAGACTGCTGGTCGTCTCGAGCGCCTGTTCTATGGGCCCGGGCCGGAAGAGGCGGCGTTCGATGGCGGCCCGCTCATCGGCATTGGGTTCGGCAACCTGCATCATGCCGTCAACGAACAGACGCAGCCCGGTCGTGGTTGGCACGCGGCCTGCACTAACATGGGGAGCGGCAAGGAACCCGGCAGCCTCGAGATCGGCGAGAACGGATCGGATGGAGGCCGGCGATAGGTTCAGCCCGCCCTCGCCCGACAAGGACTTGGAGCCGACCGGATGCCCGCTTTCGAGATAGCCTTCGACGACAAGCCGAAAGATATCCTGCGCGCGGGCGGACATTTCGATTATCGCAAGTTTCACGTTGTCCCGCTCGGCCATGATCCACATTTAATCGCTGGTCTTGCAGGCTCAACCCCTGTGCGCCTATCGCGCGTGTTAGCTTAACCGACTCACGAGGCCCGCAAGGGCCACCACACTCAAGGAATTTTGATGCGACCCTCCGGCAGAGCCCCCGACCAGATGCGCGACATCACGATAGAAACCGGCTTTGCCAAACATGCCGAGGGATCGTGCCTGATCGCTTTCGGCGACACGCGCGTGCTGTGCACCGCCAGCGTTGAGGAACGGATCCCGCCGTGGCTGCGCGGCAAGAACGAAGGTTGGGTCACGGGTGAATATTCCATGCTGCCCCGCGCCACGCACACGCGCGGCCAGCGCGAGGCCGCTAAGGGCCGGCAGAGTGGACGCACACAGGAAATCCAGCGCCTGATCGGCCGGTCGCTGCGCGCTGTCGTCGACCTGAAGAAGCTGGGCGAGCGGCAAATTACCCTCGATTGCGACGTGCTGCAGGCAGACGGCGGTACCCGGACGGCGGCGATTTCCGGTGCGTGGGTGGCCTTGCGCCTCGCGGTCAACAGCCTGATGAAGCAGGGGCTGATCCTGCACGATCCGATAAGCGCCAAGGTGGCGGCGATCTCCTGCGGCATCTACAAGGGCACTCCGGTGCTCGACCTCGACTATCCCGAAGACAGCAAGGCCGACGCCGACGCCAATTTCGTCCTGATCGAAGGCGGTCGCATCGCCGAGGTTCAGGCGACGGCAGAAGGCGAAACATATGACGAGGAAGCCCTGCTGCGCCTCCTCAGGCTCGCCAATATCGGTTGCGGGGAGATTTTCGCGGCGCAGGAAAAGGCGGTCACGGGCGCTTCGGCCTGATGGTTCGCCGGATCGGGCCTGGATCGCTCGTCATCGCGACGCATAATGCGGGGAAGCTGAAAGAGATCGGCGATCTCCTTGCTCCGCATGGCGTGAACTGCATCTCGGCAGGATCGCTCGGCTTGCCCGAACCTGCCGAGACCGGCACGACCTTCGCGCAGAATGCGCTGATCAAGGCCCGGGCAGCAGCGGAAGCATCCGGGATCGTTGCCCTCGCCGATGACAGCGGCCTTTCTGTCGCCGCGCTCGATGGGCGCCCCGGGGTCTATACCGCCGATTGGGCCGAACGGCAGTGGTTCGAAGGCAACCCGGGCCGCGACTGGTACATGGCGATGGGCAAGGTGGAAGGCATGCTTGCCGCCAAGGGACCAGACGCCGAAAGGGGTGCCTGGTTCAATTGCGTTCTTGCAATTGCATGGCCCGATGGTGAGCACGTCGTCTACGAGGGGCGGGTCGACGGACACATCATCTGGCCCCCTCGCGGCGATCTCGGCTTTGGCTATGACCCGGTATTCGTTGCGGAAGGGCATGAACGAACCTTTGCCGAGCTGGACCCGGAGCACAAGCACGCCATCAGCCACCGCGCCGATGCTTTTGCGAAGCTGAAGGCAGAACAGTTCGCGGCCTGAAGCATCGGCTGCGCGCCGCACGTGCAGCTTCACAAGACAGCCGAAAAGTGGGATAGCGAAGCGTGGCGCGCGCTCTGTACATTCATTGGCCTTTCTGCCTGAAGAAATGCCCCTATTGCGACTTCAACAGCCACGTCCGCGCGGATGTGGAAGTCGCCCGCTGGCAATCCGGCCTGATTGCCGATATGCGCCGCGAGGCGGAAGTAGCCGGGGGTGAAACCCTGCAATCCATCTTCTTCGGCGGCGGAACGCCATCGCTCATGCCCCCTTCCCTCGTCTCGGCGCTGCTGCATGAAGCGGAAAGCCTGTGGGGCTTCGATGAGAATGTGGAAATCACGCTGGAGGCGAACCCGTCTTCCGTCGAGGCGTCGCGTTTTGCCGACCTCGCTTCCGCCGGGGTCAACCGCGCCTCCCTCGGCCTGCAGTCCTTCGACGACGGCGCTCTGCAGATGCTCGGGCGATTGCACTCCGCACAGGAAGGCCTTGCCGCGCTTGGCGTTGCACAGGATCATTTCGACAGGGTGAGTTTCGACCTCATCTATGCAATGCCAGGCCAGGGCGAAGCCGACTGGTCCGCGATGCTCGACCGAGCCCTGGGCATGGGAACCGATCACCTTTCCCTTTACCAGCTGACGATCGAACCCGGCACCCGGTTTGCGACCGACGTGCGGCGCGGCGCCCTTCGTCCGCTGGACGACGACAGCGCCGCCGATCTTTTTGCCATTACCCGAGAGTTGACCGACGCCGCCGGTCTGCCTGCCTATGAGATCAGCAATCATGCCCGGCCCGGCCAGGAAAGCCGCCACAATCTGACCTATTGGAGGTACCGCGATTATTGCGGGATCGGTCCCGGCGCACATGGCAGGCGCGGCGGAGCGGCAACCCTGCGGCACAAGAAGCCCGAAAACTGGCTCGCGTCTATCGACCGGCAGGGCGACGGCCTCTCCGAAGTCCGTCCGCAGAATGCGCGTGAACAAGCATCCGAAGCCTTGCTGATGGGGTTGCGCCTTGCGGAAGGCGTGGATCTCGCCGCCCTCTCGCGGCGAACAGGTATCGAGCGCGGCGGCCTTGTCGAAGATGGCCGGCTTGCCTTCTTCTGCGAAATGGGCCTCGCCTGGTCGGCAGGGGATCGCATAGGCATTACGCCCAGCGGCATGCCGGTACTCGATGGCCTGCTCGCTGAAATCGTTCCGTCAGAACTGGTTGCGGCGTGAGCAGGGAAAGCGTTCTGCAAGGTTGGCGCGATCATCTTGCACAGGAACGCAGGCGCTCTCCCCACACGGTGCGGGCCTATCTTGCCGCAGCGGCCCGTCTGCTGGATCGCACCGGAATCGATGACTGGCCCTTGGTAGCAAAGGCGGACACAATGCTTCTAAGGCAGCATCTCGCGTATCGGCGCGCAGAAGGACTGGGGAACGCTTCTGCCGCGCGAGAGCTATCGGCGCTCAAAGCCTTCATCAGCTATGCGCGCTCCTGCACCGGGATTGATGATGCCGCATTGCGAATGAAGGGGCCTCGCCTCAAAAAAGGATTGCCGCGGCCAGTTACACCCGACGACGCCTCGAACCTCGCGGATCTTGTAGCTATCGACGGAGCACAGGAATGGATCGGCATGCGCGATCGGGCGGTCCTGCTACTGCTGTATGGCGCCGGGTTGCGCATCGCCGAGGCGCTGTCGCTGACGGCATCGCAGAACCCTCTCGGCGCTACTACCGTGGTCCTCGGCAAGGGCGGCAAGGAACGGGTCGTTCCGATCCTGCCTGCCGTGCGGGATGCGGTGGCGGATTACGTCAGGCTATGCCCATGGCCACTGCCACCGCAAGAAGCGCTGTTTCGGGGTGAGAAAGGCGGTCCGCTCAACCAGGGTATGGTCCAGAAAGCCGTTGCCCGCGCACGTAAGGCGCTGGGCCTGCCTGCCACCGCGACGCCGCATGCGCTGCGCCACAGCTTCGCCACTCATTTGCTGGGCGCAGGCGCCGATTTGCGGAGCCTTCAGGAACTGCTGGGCCATGCAAGCCTGTCCAGCACGCAAATCTACACCCGTGTTGATGCGGCGACCATGCTGGACGCTTACCGCAGCGCGCACCCTCGTGCTGACCGGAGCAGCGGCAGCTAGTCGTCTCGCCCCCTCGGCGTCCAGGTCAGCACGCGGTAGGCATAGGCAACGATGGCGATTCCGATCAGGGCAAAGATGATCCACCCGATCAGAGATTTGTATTCTTCAAGATATTGCCCAAGCCATTGCCCGCCAAGCACGAGCAATATGTTCCACAGAGCCGATCCGAGAAAGGTAAAGATAAGGAAGCGCCAGACCGGCATGTGCGCCAAGCCCGCAGGCAGCGAAATCATTGTCCTGAGAAACGGCGAAAAGCGCAGGAAAAAGACCATCCATTCGCCGCGCCGCCGGAAGAACGCGCTAGCGGATTCGACATGCTGCCAATCCAGGGTGAGCCAACGACCCCAACGGTCGATGAACGGGCCGAGGCGTTCAAAGCCCCACTTGTCGCCTGCCCAGAACCACACGTAATTGCCCGCTGTCGAACCGAGCGTACCAGCCAGAAGCAGCGGCCAGAACTCCATCGTTCCGCGGGCAACGGCGAGTCCGCCGATGCCCATGATGATCTCTGACGGAATGGGCGGAAAGATGTTCTCGATTGCCATCAACAGCGCGATTCCGAGATAGCCGCCGCGTTCGATGGCCTGAATTATGAATTCATGCATATGGCAGCAACAGACTGGAGCGAAATTCGTTCATCGCCGCTCGCTCAACTCGAAGCCAGACGGCGGTCTATTGCGTCCCATATCAGTCCCGCACTGTCCGTGCCGTTAAACTTGTCGATTGCGACTATTCCGGTGGGTGAAGTCACATTGATCTCCGTCAGCCACTCGCCGCCGATAACGTCGATTCCCACGAAGATGAGGCCGCGCCGCTTGAGTTCCGGCCCCATTGCCGCACAGATCTCTTCCTCACGGGCCGTCAGTTCCGCCGCTTCCGCATAACCTCCTTGTGCAAGGTTCGACCGGAACTCGCCCTCGCCCGGCTTGCGATTGATCGCGCCGGCATATTCCCCGTCGATCAGGACGATCCGCTTATCGCCCTTGGCCACGTCGTGAAGGAACGGCTGCACCATATGCGGTTCGGGCCAGGTCTGGTTGAACATCTCGAACAGGGCCGAAAGGTTTGTCGCGTCCTCCTCAATGCGGAAGATCGCCTTGCCGCCGTTGCCGTGCAGCGGCTTGACGACGATTGCGCCATGTTCGCGCTGGAAAGCCTGTACGTCCTCGATCCGCCGTGCAATCAGCGTGGGGGGCATGAAGCGCGCGTAGTCCAGAACGAACATTTTTTCCGGCGCGTTCACCACCTCGCGCGGATCATTCACCACCAGCGTCTCGCCGCGCAGGCGGTCCAGCAGGAAAGCAGCGCTGATGTAGCCGAGATCGAACGGCGGATCCTGCCGCATAAGGATGACATCGACGTCCTGCGCCAGATCGATTTTGCTCAGCGGACCGGCAGTGAAGTGGTCGCCTTCGACGCGTTGCACGGTGACGGGACGTGCCCAGGCAGTGATGCGGGAGTTCTCCCAAGCCAGCGTACGGACATCGTAATGCCACAGGCCATGACCCCGCTGTTGCGCGGACAGCATCAGGGCGAAGCTGGAATCGCCGGCAATCTTGATCGTTTCCAGCGGATCCATCTGGATCACGACGCGCAGGGACATGGGTACTCCTAAGGTTGCCAGGCGTTGACGATGTGGCGCGGGATCTGTCCGGGCGCAACCAGCATGACGTCAATGCGGTAATCCTCGCCGGGCATCACGTAGTCATGAGCGCAGGCTTCGGCAGCAGCAGCCACCCGGCGCAGGCGATACATGTCGATAGCATGGTCCAGCTGTTCCGCGTCCCTTCGCCATTTGACTTCGATGAAGGCGACGACATTTCCGCGCCGCATGACGAGGTCGACTTTGCCGCGCGGATTGCGCACCCGTTTGGCCAGAGTCCGCCAACCCCGAAGGGCAAGCCAGATCTGCGCGAACCGCTCGCCCTTGCGGCCCCTTTGTTCGGCTTGGCGACGGGTCGCTGCGGTGCGCTTCACGATGACCGCAGTTCCAGCGCTCTCGCGTACAAGAGCTTGCGATCCTTTCCGCTGACCTTCGCCACCATTCCCGCTGCCTGCGATGGCTTCATGTCTGCCAGCGCGTCGCGCAGCATCTCATCTGTATTCATGTCGTCTGGGAGCGTGCCGTTCGGGGGTGCGATGAGGAGGACGATCTCCCCCTTGGGCGGGTGCGCCGTATAATGCGCAATCAGATCCTCGGCAGTTCCGGTCCGGCATTCCTCATGAAGCTTGGTCATTTCCCGTGCAACGGCAATCGAGCGGCCGGACAGGACGGCGCCGATCGCGTCGAGTGAGCGAACAAGGCGCGGCGCAGTTTCGTAGAACACGAGCGTCGCATCCACCCCGGCCAATTCGTCCAGCGCATCGCGCCGGGCCTTTTCCTTCACTGGCAGGAATCCTGCAAACAGAAAGCGGTCGTTCGGCATACCTGAGACGGTGAGTCCGGCAATCGCCGCGCAAGGGCCTGGCAGGCTGGTTATCATGACTCCGGCGGCGCGCGCGTCCGCCACCAGCCGATAGCCCGGATCGGACACCAACGGCGTCCCCGCGTCGCTGACCAGCACGACTGCGCGCGATGCCATGGATTCGACAAGGCGCTTGCGGTCCTTTGCTTCGCTATGATCGTTATATCGCCACAAGGGCTTGGATATGTTCAGGTGCTTCAACAGCTTGCCGGTAACCCGCGTATCTTCGCAGGCAACGCCGTCACACGCCTCCAGCGCCCTGATACTCCGCAAAGTGATATCGCCGAGATTGCCAATCGGCGTCGCCACGATATACAGTCCGGGTTCAAGGACCTTGTGAACAGGGTCCTGATCTGGCCCATTAGCGGGCAGGGTTTCGTGTTGCGGTTCCACGCAATGCGCATTGGACCATAATGACGGGAAGCGGCAAGCATGAAGCGGATGAATTTTGACAGGCGCAATGTTCTGATGGTTGGCGCCACGGTGTTTCTGGCCGGTTGCCAGATCATCCCCAGCGGTGGCAGCCGCACCCCCGCACCTCCGCCGCCACCCACGACTGCACCCGTGCCCAGTCCCACGCCTTCGGCCCTGCCGCAGGACGAGGAACGGCATCGGGTAGCCCTGCTGGTGCCGATGTCCGGAGCCAATGGCGAAGTCGGACAGTCGATTGCGAATGCGACCACCATGGCACTGCTCGACGCCAATGCCGACAATCTGCGCATCACCACCTACGACACGGCGACCGGCGCTGCCAGCGCTGCCGCCACGGCCATTGCGGATGGTAACGCCCTGATCCTTGGGCCTCTGCTGGCGGAGAATGTGTCTGCCGTTCAGGCGGTCGCACGCCCTGCAGACGTGCCGCTCATCTCGTTTTCCAACGACACCTCCGTCGCCGGCGCGGATGCCTTCGTCATGGGGCATATTCCCGAACAGTCGATCGATCGCACCGTCCGCTATGCGGGCGAGCAGGGATCCCGCAATTTCGCCGCCATCGTACCCGACGGTGAATATGGCCGCCGGGCCGAGGCCGCACTGACAAGCTCCATCAGCAACTTCGGCGGACGCCTTGTGGGCGTGGAACGATACACGCGAGGAAACAGTTCGATCACCAGCGCGGCAGAGCGGCTGCGGGCCCGTGGCGGATACGATACCGTTCTCATCGCCGACGGTACCCGGCTTTCGGCACAGGCCGCGCAAGTATTCAGGCAGGGCGGCACGCAGATCCTCGGCACCGAATTGTGGAGCGGCGAGGCCGATGTTTTCCGCAGCCCGGCTCTTCGCGGCGCCTGGTTCTCGGCAGTGTCAGACGCCCGGTTCAAGCGTTTTTCGGAAACGTATGAGGAGCGCTTCGGCAGCAAGCCTTATCGTATCGCCACTCTGGGGTATGATGCGGTTCTCCTCGCTCTCAACGTCGCGCAGGAATGGCGGGTCGGACGTGACTTCCCGGTCGGAGCTTTGCGGAGCGAAGACGGCTTCCTCGGACTGGACGGTCCGTTCCGCTTCCAGCGCAACGGCGTCGTCTACCGGGCGATGGAAGTTCGCGAGGTTCGGGCCGACGATGTGACCATCGTAGACGCGGCACCGGCACGTTTCTGATCCGGAGGGCGGCAGGCGGGTGACAATTCGGGTGTCCCGGCTTGTAATCGTACGAATCCGCGCCCTATAGCACCTTTATGGCCGAAGATCTGTTTGCGAATACGCCGACCTCGAGCGGCGATTACGATGCCTCTTCCATCGAAGTGCTGGAAGGGCTCGAACCCGTGCGCCGTCGCCCCGGCATGTACATCGGCGGCACGGACGACCGCGCGCTTCATCACCTGGCGGCCGAAGTCATCGACAATGCGATGGACGAGGCCGTGGCCGGCCATGCGACCCGGATCGAGGTTTCGCTGGAGGAAGGCAATCGCCTGAGCGTTGCTGACAATGGCCGCGGCATCCCCACCGCCGAACATCCCAAGTTTCCCGGAAAGTCCACGCTTGAGGTTATCCTCTCGACGCTGCATTCGGGCGGCAAATTTTCCGGAAAAGCCTATGCCACCAGCGGCGGCCTGCACGGTGTCGGCGTCAGCGTCGTAAATGCGTTGAGTTCGGATACACGTGTCGAGGTCGCCCGCGACAAGCAGCTTTATGCGCAGGAATTCGCCCGAGGAGAGACGCTCGGCCCCCTGCAACAGCTCGGCCCCACGCCAAACCGGCGCGGTACCACTGTCAGCTTCACGCCAGACACCGAGATCTTCGGTGACCGGCAGTTCAAACCGGCGCGACTGTTCCGCCTCGCCAGGTCCAAGGCCTATCTGTTCGCAGGCGTGGAAATTCGCTGGAAATGCGCTGATAGCCTGGCGAGCGACGACGTTCCGGCCGAGGCGACATTCAAATTCCCCGGCGGGCTTGCAGACCATCTTGCCGAACAGGTGGCGGGCCGCGAATGCGTAACCACGCAGCCCTTCGCCGGGAGCCAGGAATTCGCCGGGAACGAGGAAGGCCAGACGCAGGGCCGGGTCGAATGGGCCATTGCATGGCCGCTCTATTCCGATGGTTCGACAAGCTGGTATTGCAACACCGTACCCACCCCGGATGGCGGCACGCATGAACAGGGCTTGCGCGCGGCACTGGCGAAAGGGTTGCGTGCTTTCGGCGAATTGGTGGGTCAGAAGAAAGCCAAGGACATCAGCGCCGATGACGTGATGAACGGCGCTGAAGTCATGCTGTCGGTGTTCATCCGCGAACCGCAGTTCCAGAGCCAGACCAAGGACCGCCTGACCAGCCCGGAAGCGGCTCGCCTGGTGGAGAATGCTGTTCGCGACCATTTCGATCATTTCCTTTCCGACAATATGGATCGCGGAAAAGCGCTGCTGGGCGAGGTCATGGAGCGAATGGACGAACGGCTCCGCCGCAAGGCGGAACGGGAGGTAAAACGCAAGACGGCCACAAATGCCAAGAAGCTTCGTCTGCCCGGCAAGCTGACGGATTGCTCTGGCGAAGGCGACGGCGAAACGGAGCTTTTCATCGTCGAGGGCGACAGCGCCGGGGGCAGCGCGAAACAGGCGCGGGACCGGAAGACGCAGGCCATCCTGCCCATCCGCGGCAAAATACTGAACGTCGCCAGCGCCACGGCCGAAAAGATCCGCGCCAATAGCGAAATCGCCGACCTCATTCTCGCCATGGGCTGCGGAACCCGCAAGGATTGCGACGCCTCGAACCTTCGCTACGACCGGATCGTCATCATGACGGATGCCGATGTCGACGGCGCACACATTGCCACCCTGCTGATGACGTTCTTCTTTCAGGAGATGCCCGACATCGTCCGCGAAGGTCATTTGTTCCTTGCACAGCCGCCGCTGTACCGGCTGACCGCCGGTAAAGAGAGCCGTTACGCCCGTGACGACGAACATCGTGCAGAGCTGGAAGCGACGGTCTTCAAGGGCAAGAAAGTCGATGTCGGACGCTTTAAGGGCCTCGGTGAAATGAACCCGGGCCAGCTGCGCGAAACGACGATGGCACCGGAAAGCCGCAGCCTCATCCGCATCACCCTGCCGCCCGAATTCGAGCAGCGCGCTGCCGTGCGTGAACTCGTCGATCAGTTAATGGGCCGCAATCCTGAACACCGTTTCAACTTCATTCAGAACCGCGCAGGCGAGCTGGACAAGGACATGATCGACGCCTGAAGCAGGGGCTTACCGCCTTTCACCAGCATTCATTCACCCTTGGCAGTGTGGATGTGGATTTCCCCTTCCAGCGTGCGGTGCACCGGGCATTTGTCGGCAATAGTGACCAGGCTGTCGCGCTGTTCTTCCGAGAGCGCGGTTCCTTCAAAGCAGATCACCCGGTGGATCGCCTGGACTTTCAAGCTGCCGTCGATCGCATCTTCACAATCCTTTGCATGGTCGCTCTCATGCCGAAGATGAATGCGAACGCCTTCGAGCGGCCATTTCCGCCGCTGCGCCACCATCTGCATTGTCATCGCGGAACAGGTGCCAAGCGCCGCCAGCAGCAGGTCGTAAGGCGTCGGCCCGGTATCGTCCCCACCGAAGCTGCGAGGTTCGTCGGCCACGAAGCTGTGAGTGCCTGTGTGGACCTCCGTTCCGAAACGCCCGTGGCCTGATCGCACCACGACGCCCTCCTCGGGCATCGGCCAATCCGCGCTCAATGGCAGGTTACGCTGTGACCATGCCGCGACCATGTCCGCCACGAACTCTGCATCTTCAGGGTTGGTCAGCAGATGATCCGCATTGTCGAGACTAATAAAGCTTTTGGGATGCTTGGCAGCGGCGAACAGTTTTCCCGCATGATCCACACTGACGACGCCGTCCAGCGGGGAATGGAATATTGCCAAGGGGGTTCGCAGTTCCGACACCGCCGAAAGCAGATTGGTGCTGCGTGTATTCTCGATGAAACTGCGCCCGATGCGGAACGGGCGGCCACCAATGGTCACGTCCCCTTCCCCGTCCCGCTCGATCGCCGCAAGATCGCCTTCGATGTTCGTCAGCACATGCGGCACGTCCGACGGGGCGCCGATGGTTACGACAGCGGCGACATTCTTCATGCCAGCAGCGGCGCTGAGCACGGCTGCGCCGCCAAGGCTGTGCCCCACCAGCAGCACCGGCCCGCCAAAACGTTCGATCAGATAGCGCGCGCTGTCCGTCAGATCGGCTATATCGGTGCTGAACCCCGCACGGCCGAATTCCCCTTCGCTGCCGCCCAGGCCAGTGAAGTCGAAGCGCAAGGTGACAATACCGCGCCTTGCAAGGGCACGACTGACCGCCACGGCGGCGCGGCTCTGTTTCGTGCAGGTGAAGCAGTGAGCGAACAACGCTGCCCCGCGCACCAGGCCGGTCGGCATCTCCAGCGATCCTGCAAGGTCATGTCCCGAGGCAGCGGTGATAGTCACGGTTTCGGTCGGCATTTATCTTCCTTCTGACACCTGCAAGAGCGGATTGCGGGTCTGTCGTCCCGCCTAACGCATCTCGTCCGGCGCTTCCAGCACGTCCGCCAGCCGCTGCAAAGGCGGGTAAACCCCCGACCCTCGATAACGGGTGGCGTGATGATCGCCCGATCGGAGGCACTCGCCTTGCGTCGTCCGGCGGCGCCCTCTAACCACCCTGTCAAAGGCAACATGACAAGGCAGATGCACAGATGAAGCAGCGTTTCGAAGGTACGAAAGACTATATCGCCACGGACGATCTGAAGGTAGCAGTGAACGCAGCGGTCATGCTGCGCCGCCCGCTGCTGGTGAAAGGCGAACCTGGTACCGGCAAGACCGTGCTCGCTCATGAAATCGCCCGCGCCATCGATGCGCCGCTGATCGAATGGAACGTCAAATCCACCACTAAGGCACAGCAGGGCCTGTATGAATATGACGCGGTGGCCAGGCTGCGTGACGGACAGCTCGGTGATGAGCGGGTCCATGACATTTCCAACTACATCAAGAAAGGCAAGCTGTGGGAGGCGTTCACCGCACCCGAGCTGCCGGTCCTGCTGATCGACGAAGTCGACAAGGCGGACATCGAATTTCCGAACGATCTTCTTCAGGAACTCGACCGCATGAGCTTCGATGTCTATGAAACGCAGCAGCGCATCACCGCTGTCGAGCGGCCCATCGTGGTGATCACATCGAACAATGAAAAGGAGTTGCCCGACGCATTTCTGCGCCGTTGTTTCTTCCATTACATCAAGTTTCCTGACCGCGAGACGATGCGCGACATCATCGATGTTCACTTCCCCGACATCCAGAAGACGCTGGTCACCAAGGCGATGGACATTTTTTATGAGGTGCGCGACGTGCCGGGCCTGAAAAAGAAGCCGAGCACCTCCGAACTGCTCGACTGGCTCAAGCTGCTGCTGAACGAGGACATGCCGCTGGAGGTTCTGCAGGACCGCGATCCCACCAAGGCCATTCCGCCGATGCACGGCGCGCTGCTGAAGAACGAGCAGGACGTGATGCTGTTCGAACGGCTCGCCTTCATGTCGCGCCGGAACGCCTGAGCCTTTCCGCTCCAGCTTCCGCTCGCTTCATGTCGGGGCGAGCGGAAGCGAGACGACTTTCCAATTGCCACGCGCGCTGCCAAGGACGGCTTGTGAAAATACCGGCCCCCTTCCGCATCGCCAATTTCCGCGCCTACTGGATATCGCGCCTGTCCATGACGCTGGCGCAATATGCCATGCTGCTGATCATCGGCTGGCAGACCTATAATATCGCCCGCGACAGCGGCATGGATGTGGCCGCAGCGTCGGGACAGCTGGCGCTGATCGGCCTCCTGCAATTCGTGCCGCTGTTCTTCCTGACGCCGTTTTCGGGCCTTGTCGCCGACCGGCTCGACCGCCGCAACGTGGCGCGGCTTACCGTCTTGTTACAGATGACGAGTGCGGGCGTGCTCGCGTGGCTGTCCTATAACAATGCGATAAGCCTGACGGGGTTGTTCACCATCGCCGTGATGCTCGGGATTGCGCGGGCGTTTGCAGGGCCGGCTTTGTCGGCCTTGGCGCCAAACCTCGTGCCGAAAGAAATTCTGCCGAATGCCATCGCGCTTTCGTCCATAGCGTGGCAGGTCGGGATGATCGTCGGGCCGGCCATCGGCGGCTATTTTTATGTCATCGCGCCTGCCCTTCCCTATGCCATCGCCGCCGGACTGTTCGCGCTGTCCTTTCTCGCGCTCGGCTTCATCGGTCATGTTCCCCGGTCCGAAATTCTCGGCGCGCAGCGGCCGATCGGGCAGATCGTCGACGGGCTGCGCTATGTCGTTCGGAACAAGATGGTGCTCGGCGCCATCACTCTAGACTTGTTCGCCGTATTCCTGGCGGGCGCGACCGCGCTGTTCCCGGTCTATGCCCGCGACATTCTGGAGGTCGGCGAAACCGGGTTGGCGAACCTTGCCATGGCACCTGCCGTAGGCGCCGCGCTGACGGCTCTGTGGTTCTCCTTCTTCCCGCTCAAGAGCAATGTCGGACCGAAGATGCTTTGGGCTGTGGCGATATTCGGTGTTGCCACCGTCGTTTTCGGCCTTTCGAAGACGATGCCGCTTTCGCTGGCCATGCTGTTCATCGTCGGAGCGGCAGACATGTTCTCCGTCTACATCCGCCAGTCGCTCATTCAGTTGCACACGCCGGATGACAAGCGAGGGCGCGTTTCCTCGGTCTCCCTGCTGACCATTTCGGCGTCGAACGAGTTCGGCGACTTCTTCTCGGGCACTCTGGCGTGGATCATCGGCCCGGTCCTGGCCGTGGTAACCGGAGGCATCGGAGCCATTGCTACCGTCGCGCTGTGGGCGCGCATCTTCCCGGTCCTGCGCACCACCCGGACCTTCGATGCGCCCGAAGCGTTGGATCAATCGAACGAAGAACACACTGCAAGCAAGGAGGCCTCATGAAAGCCGACAACATCCTCGCCACCATTGGCAACACGCCCCATATTCGCCTTTCGCGCCTGTTTCCCGGCCATGAGGTATGGGTCAAATCGGAGAGATCCAATCCCGGCGGATCGATCAAGGATCGCATCGCCCTCGCCATGGTCGAGGCAGCCGAGAAATCCGGCGAGTTGAAGCCCGGCGGTACCATCATCGAACCGACCAGCGGCAACACGGGCGTGGGCCTGGCAATGGTTGCTGCGGTCAAGGGATACAGACTCGTGCTCGTCATGCCAGAAAGCATGTCGCTCGAGCGCCGACGATTGATGCTGGCCTATGGCGCGACATTCGATCTGACGCCGAAAGAAGGCGGCATGAAAGGAGCGATCGACCGCGCCAAGGAACTCGTCGATCAAACCGATAATGCCTGGATGCCCCAACAGTTCGAGAATGCGGCAAACTTCGACGTGCACACCAAGACTACCGCCATGGAAATCCTCAACGACTTTGCCGATGCACCTATTGACGTGATGATAACGGGCGTCGGCACCGGCGGGCACATCAGTGGCTGCGCTTCGGTGCTGAAAAAGAAATGGCCTAATTTCAAGGCCTATGCGGTGGAGCCGGAAGGTTCACCGGTCATATCCGGCGGGCAGCCCGGACCTCACCCGATCCAGGGCATCGGCGCAGGCTTCATTCCCGGCAATCTGCACACGTCCTCGATAGATGGCGCGATCACCGTCGATCCCGAAAAGGCCAAGGAGATGGCCCGCCGGGCCGCTTCGGAAGAAGGCATGCTGGTCGGCATCTCGAGCGGGGCGACGCTCGCCGCGATTGCCAAGAAACTGCCGGAACTGGATAGCGGTGCCCGCATCCTGGGCTTCAATTACGACACGGGCGAACGGTACCTGTCGGTGCCGGACTTTCTGCCGGAACAATAAGGTTTAATCCTGCTGAAGTTAAAAGGGCGGCTCTCCGAACAGAGAGCCGCCCTTTTTGTGTGTCGCGGACTGAAGCGATTAAGCGGCGGTAGCGAACGCTTCCTCGGGCAGAGCCATCATGCTGGCGCTTCCGGCTTCCAGCTTGCGGCGCAGCGCTCCTGCATCGGGAAGGAACCGTTCCGCATAATAGTTCGCAGTCGTCAGCTTTGCCTCGTAAAACGCCTTGTCCTCAGGGTTACCCGTCAACTTCGTCTGAGCGACTTTGGCCATGCGCAGCCACATCAGGCCCAGCGTGACGATGCCCATGATGTGCATGTAATGATGTGCGCCCGCCCCCAGATCGTTCGGGTTCTTCATCGCGTTCTGCATGAACCACATGGTCGCAGCCTTCTGCTCACCCAAGGCACTTTCGAGCCGCGTGGCGATGTTGCCGAGTGCATCGTCCGCCTTCGCTTCTGCGATTTCTTCATCGACCGTCTTGAAGAACGCCTGAATCGCCTTGCCACCGTCACGGGCGAGCTTGCGGCCGCAAAGGTCCATCGCCTGAACACCATTGGTGCCTTCGTAAATCATGGCGATGCGGGAGTCGCGGACATATTGCTCCATACCCCATTCCTGGATGTAGCCGTGGCCGCCGAAAACCTGCTGCATGTTGGTAGCGATGTCGTAGCCCTTGTCGGTGCCGTAACCCTTGATCACGGGCGTGAGCAGGCTGATGATCAGATCGGCTTCCTCGCGCTCTTCCTGCGTCTGCGCCTTGTGAGTCAGATCGACCTGCAACGCGCCCCAAAGCGCCAGCGCACGCATGCCTTCAGTGAAGGCCTTCGCATCCATCAGCATGCGTCGCACGTCCGGGTGCACGAAAATCGGATCAGCGGCCGCTTCAGGCTCCGCAGGTCCGGTCAGCGCCCTGCCCTGCCGCCTGTCCAGCGCATAGGCGACGGCGTTCTGGTAGGAAACTTCAGCTTGCGCCAGACCCTGAATTCCGACGCCGAGACGCGCGGCATTCATCATGACGAACATGCCTGCAAGGCCGCGGTTTTCCTCACCGACGAGATACCCCTTTGCCCCGTCGTAATTCAGGACACACGTCGAGTTGCCATGAATGCCCATCTTCTCTTCGATGGACCCGCAGGTCACGCCGTTGCGCTCGCCCAGCGATCCGTCTTCGTTCACCAGCACCTTGGGAACAATGAACAGGGAAATGCCCTTGGAACTGTCCGGGGCGCCCGGAGTCTTCGCCAGCACGAGGTGGATGATGTTCTCGGTCAGATCATGCTCACCGGCCGAGATGAAGATCTTCGTGCCGGTGATTGCATAGCTGCCATCGGCCTGCGGTTCAGCCTTGGTGCGGATCAGGCCGAGATCGGTTCCGCAATGCGGTTCCGTCAAATTCATCGTGCCAAGCCAACGATTGGCGATCATCTTTGGGAGGTATTTCTCCTTCTGCTCCTGCGAACCCGCAGCGATGATTGCGGACACCGCACCATTGGTCAGGCCGGGATACATGGCGAACGCCTGGTTCGCCGTGCCCATGAACTCCTCGACGGCGAAACCCAGCACATGCGGCATGCCCTGCCCGCCGAACTCCTCGGGCTGGGCAATCGTGCCCCATCCCGATTCAACATATTGGCCGAAAGCTTCCTTGAAGCCATCCGGAGTGGTTACCGAGCCATCTTCATGCCGGGTGCATCCCTGGCGATCGCCTATCGCGTTGATCGGCTGCAGGACCTCGGCGCAGAACTTCCCGGCTTCATCGATGACGGTGTCGATGATGTCGGGCGTCGCGCTTTCGAAGCCTGGCAAATTGCCATAGCTTGCCAGATCGAGCACTTCGTTGACGATGAAACGCGTGTCGCGCGTCGGGGCGGTATAGGTGGGCATCTAAATTTCCTTGAATGGAGGTGGTACCGGCGATCGAGTCACAGACGGCAATCAGCCGGTCTGCGCCTCGACCTGCCGGATGAAAGCGGAAAGTTCCTTGATCGATGAATCGATATCGGCGCGTTGCTGTTTCAGCTTGGCAACATGGGCGCGGCACCGCTCGACCGTGACGCGCCTTTGTTCGACCCGCCCGTCATCGAGATCGTAGAGGTCGATCATTTCCTTGATCTCGGTCAGGCTGAACCCGACGTTCTTGGCGCGCATGATCCAGGCGAGCCGGGCACGGTCACGCTTGGAATAGACGCGTGCAAGCCCCACTCGGGCAGGCGCGACAAGGCCCTCATCCTCGTAGAAACGCAGGGCGCGGGCCGTGCAGTCGAACTCTTCCGTCAGGTCGGATATGCTGTAATTTTCACGGCCGAACTTGTCCGGCCGATCGATATGCGCGCCTTTGTGCCTTTCAGCCGAAGTTGCAACAGAAGGAGCGGGTGCTTTTTGCGCGAGAGATGTTCGTGGCATGCCCGATCGTATACATACCCTTTACGTAAAGGTCAAGGAGAGATGAAGCGTAGCTCTCCTCCCTCCATGCGGCGGTAAAAGCAGCTTTCGGCTCCGGTGTGACAAGTCGGCCCTGCCGGATCGACCTTCAAAACGATGGCATCCTGATCGCAATCAGTAAGCATTTCAATTACGGGCAGAACATTCCCGGACTCTTCTCCTTTCTTCCAGAGGCGATCGCGAGAACGGGAATGAAAATGCGCAAAACCCGTTCGAACAGTTGCGTCCAACGCCTCCCGGTCCATGAAAGCGACCATCAATATCTCGCCCGTCGTGCAGTGCTGGACGACTGCGCTCAGCAGACCCTTGTCATCGAACTTGGGCAGCCATTCACGTGTTTTTTCTTTTTTTTCTTTGATCGGGCTCATTATGCGTCTCTGTAGCTCATGCTCATTGTGGCGGGCCTAACCCATGTTGCAATATGACAACATTCAGCAGTCAATTGCAGCTAAATTCCCATTCCTGCTTTGATAGCACGTGTTTCGGTGGGAGAAGCGGCACTGCGGACCGGGCGTTGCAAGGCGCCAAGGTTCAGGAAGGACGGATGTGAGGTCATTTGGGTGGTCACCATCCGAACTGTTGATGAGGAACAGAACAGCGGCGGCAATCTGGGGGGAAAGCCGCCGACGCTGAAAAGCGGTTCATGTTGATCGTCACGTGGCGCCCGGGGCTCAGGCCTCGGGCGTTTCGCGTTTTCAGGGCGCCTGTGCGTTGCATCAGCGCTGCGCCTGACCATTTTCCGGCAATACTCGCGCAAAGCAGCCCACGACCACGCGCCGGGCGCCTGCTTTCTTGAGCACATTCACGCAAGCGCTACTCGTCGCGCCGCTGGTGAGCACATCATCTACCAGAAGGATATCGCTGCCTTTCACCTTGGCGGCCTGCGAAGGCTTGACGGCGATAGCGCCCGCAAGCGTTTTCTTCCGCTGCTCTCGGCCCATTCCGCCAAGCGATGGCGTATGCCTTGTGCGATGCAGGAGCACCGGCTCATATCGTAAACTGCGCAATTTGCTGATTTCCATCGCCAGCAACGCCGCTTGGTTATAGCCCCGCCGCCAGAGCCGCCAGCGGTTCAAGGGGACCGGTGCGACCAGCCATTCGCCTCTCATTTCCGGGAGTCGGGCTGCAATCAGCCTTGCCATCATGGCAGCAAGGCCAATCCGGCCAGCATATTTCAGGTCGAGAACAAGCTGTCGCGATGGCGCATTGTAGAGAGTGCCTGCCGCTATGCCGTCATGCTGCGGTGGCTGAAGCATCCAGGGCGCGCAGATCGCACCCTCGATCACAGCGGTATGGTCCAGCGGCGCCTGGCAGAGCATGCACGATGGTTGCCCGGGCAGTTGCAAGCTGCCCCAGCATGGCGAACAGAGGCCGCTTTGGCTGGCGACGGCTTCGCCGCACAGCGGGCACCGCGGAGGATAGATGATATCGACAAACGGCATGAGAGATTGGCGCAGGAGTGCTGAATACCGCATCAGCGCCACCTGCCGCGCTTGCGCCACAGGCGCAAGACCTGCATTCCGGGGTCATGACACGAGCCACTATTCCGCAGATCTTTTCCCGGTCTCGCCGCAGGGCCACCCTGCGACGTTTGTCGAGCATGCAAGAGCCGCCGTTTCTGTTCACCGAAATGGCAGAGGACATCATGGATCGGCTTGGCTTCATGCATATATCCCCTGAAAAGGCATTGCTGTCAGGAGATTACTCTCGCGAGCTGGCAAACCACCTAAGGCGCACAGATGCCCAGGTGGATGTTCTCGATCCGCTGCTGATCGACGAAGAACAGCCCTTGCCCTTTGCAGATTACGATCTGGTCGTCAGCATGGGCCTGCTCGATACGTTGAACGATCTGCCTGGAGCATTGCTTCATCTGCGTAACACACTGGCCCCCGCCGGTCTGGCGTTAATGACCTTTGCGGGTGCGGGTAGCCTGCCTGTTCTGCGCAAGAGCCTGCTCGATGCAGAAACGGAACGACCGGCCGCACGCATGCATCCGATGGTCGACACCCGCGCCGCCGCCGAATTGATGCAGCGCGCCGGTTTCGCCCGCCAGGTGGTCGACAGCCGGTCGGTGAAGGTGCGGTATTCCACGCTCGACCGGCTCATAGGCGATTTACGGGCAAACGGAATGACGAACCGACTTGCATCGGTGCCGCCGCCGCTATCCCGAGCGACTGCGGCCAGACTGCGCACGATCTTCGACGAGCACGCCGACGAAACCGGCCGCGTGACCGAAACCTTCGAGATACTGACCCTGACCGGCTGGAGATCCTAGCGCAGCGATGCTTGCGCTGCGGCAAGCCTGGCGATGGGAACGCGGTAGGGCGAAGCGCTCACATAATCGAGACCGACCTCGTTGCAGAAAGAGATCGATGCTGGATCGCCTCCATGTTCGCCGCATATGCCGAGCTTGATGTCGGAACGCGTGGCTCGCCCCCGTTCGACGGCAGTGCGCAACAACTGCCCCACTCCATCAATGTCGAGACTGACAAAGGGATCGCGATCGTAGATGCCCTGTTCGACATAGGGCCCGAGAAAACGGGCCGCATCATCGCGCGAAACGCCGAGCGTCGTTTGAGTCAGGTCGTTGGTCCCGAACGAAAAGAACATCGCGTCCTTCGCGATTTCATCCGCCATCAGGCAGGCTCTCGGCAGTTCGATCATGGTGCCGACCAGATACTCGACTTCTCGCCGCTTCTCAGCGAACACCTCGGCCGCGACACGTTCCACCAGTTCGCGAAGGATCGTCAGTTCCCGGCGCGTTCCGACCAATGGGATCATGATCTCTGGCAGCGGGGCCTGCTCGCTCGATGCAGCAACATCACAGACCGCCTCGAACAGCGCGCGTGCCTGCATTTCGTAAATTTCGGGATATGTGATGCCGAGGCGGCAACCACGATGGCCAAGCATCGGATTAAATTCGTGAAGGTCGGCGGCGCGGCGGCGCAGATGATCTATTCCGAACCCCGTGGCATCGGCGAGCTCGGCGAAGTCATCCTCGGCACTTGGCAAGAATTCGTGCAACGGCGGGTCCAGCAGCCGGATCGTGCATGGCAGTCCAGCCATGACCTCGAATATCTCGTGAAAGTCTTTCCTTTGTTCAGGCAACAGTTTTGCCAAGGCTCCCCGGCGACCCGCTTCGTCTTCTGCCAGGATCATCTGGCGCACGGCGCTTATGCGGTCTGCATCGAAGAACATGTGCTCCGTACGGCAAAGGCCGATGCCTTCCGCACCGAACTGCCTTGCCATGCGGCAGTCGGCGGGTGTTTCGGCATTGGTGCGCACCTTCATGCGGCGGTGACGGTCGGCCCATTCCATCAAGGTAGCGAAATCGCCGGCAAGCTTAGGTTCGACGGTCGGCACTTCACCGGCCATCACCTGACCGTTGCCGCCATCCAGCGTGAGCATGTCGCCTTCGCTGAGTTGGCGCGAGCCGATCCGCAGGGTGCGCGCCTTCATGTCGATCGTGAGTTCCGAAGCACCCGATACGCAGGGGCGCCCCATGCCGCGTGCGACGACGGCGGCATGGCTGGTCATGCCGCCCCGCGCAGTCAGAATGCCCTTCGCAGCATGCATGCCGTGAATGTCTTCCGGGCTGGTTTCGAGCCGGACGAGAATGACCTTCTCACCGCGCTGGGCGTGCTGTTCGGCGGTATTGGCATCGAGTACGATGCGCCCTGCCGCTGCCCCCGGCGATGCCGGAAGGCCGCGGGTGAGCACGTCACGGTTCGCATCCGGGTCGAGGGTAGGATGCAGCAGCTGGTCGAGAGCCATCGGGTCGACGCGCAGAATAGCCGTTTTTTCGTCGATCAGCCCCTCGCCGACCATGTCCACCGCCATCTTGAGCGCCGCCTTGGCGGTACGCTTGCCGGTGCGGGTCTGGAGCATCCAGAGCTTGCCCTGCTGCACCGTGAATTCAATGTCCTGCATGTCGCGATAATGGCGTTCGAGCAGGTCGAAGGTCTGGGCCAGCTCAGCAAAGGCCTGCGGCATGGCTTCTTCCATGCTCGCTGGCTTCGCACCGGCATCCTCGCGCGCCTTCCTGGTCAGATATTGCGGGGTGCGGATGCCGGCGACCACGTCTTCCCCCTGCGCGTTTACCAGCCATTCGCCGTAGAACGCCTTCTCGCCCGTCGATGGGTCGCGAGTGAAGGCGACGCCTGTTGCACTGGTATCGCCCATGTTGCCGAAGACCATGGCCTGGACATTCACGGCAGTGCCCATGTCGGCGGGAATGTCGTTCAGCCTGCGATAGATCTTGGCGCGGTCTGCATCCCAGCTGTCGAACACGGCAGCGATAGCGCCCCAGAGCTGCGCCTGCACATCCTGCGGGAAAGGATCGCCCGTTTCCTGCTGGCAGATCGCCTTGTACTGCGCGACGATGCCTTCCCAATCTTCAGACTCCATCTCCGTATCGGAGAATATGCCCTTGTCTTCCTTCGCGATTTCGAGCGCTTCCTCGAACAATCCGTGATCCACGCCGAGCACCACATCGGAATACATCTGGATGAACCGGCGGTAGGAGTCCCAAGCGAAGCGCGGGTCGCCTGAAACCTTTGCCAGGCCTTGTACCGTTTCGTCGTTCAGGCCGAGGTTGAGCACGGTGTCCATCATGCCTGGCATGGAAACTGCCGCGCCCGAGCGCACCGATACCAGAAGCGGATCGTCCTTGCTTCCGAACGACTTGCCGACCGTTCTTTCGATGTGTTCGAGCGCACTTGCCACGTTCTGACGCAGCGCCGCGCTGAAATCCGCGCCTTCCTTCAGGTAGCGCACACATTCTTCGGTGGTGATGGTGAAACCCGGAGGCACCGGAAGGCCGATGCTGGCCATTTCCGCAAGATTGGCACCCTTGCCGCCGGTGATCGTCTTGTCCTTCTGGCGCACGTCCTTGTGAGGGGCGTCGCCGCCAAAGTGGTAAACGGTTTCGTTGCTCATCAGGGAACATCCTGTTGCATGGAACACATGGAACACGGTCCATGCCAAATAGACTTCATCCTTCGATGCGGCTGAAATCGGCGACCGCATCCACCGCGGCGCGGAAGCGGGCGAGAAGGTTCAGGCGCTGCGTGCGCTTGTCCTGATCGTCCGCGTTCACGGTCACTTCGTCGAAGAACCGGTCGATCGGCGCACGCAGGGATGCGAGCGCCGACATCGCACCGGAGAAATCCTCCGCCTGAGCCGCAGCCTTCGCCTTTGGCTCTGCCTGATCCAGCACATCCATCAGCGCCTTTTCGGCCGGTTCGGGCGTGTAGGAAAGAGCATTGCTGTGGCGCTGCGCCATCTTGGCATCGACCACCGCCTTCAGATCGGGATCGTCGACTATGGCGAGCGGGTCTTCCTCACCCGTGCGGGCAATCTCACCCTCGATCCCGTGCCAGTCTTCCTTTTTCAGGATGTTGGCCGCGCGCTTGTAGGCGGCGAGGAGGTTGGCTCCGTCTTCGGAGGCGATGAAGGTTTGCAGCGCGTTCACACGGGAAAGAAGCCGCACAAGGTCATCTTCGTTCCCGAGCGCGAACACTGCATCGATAAGATCGTGGCGAACGCCCGCTTCGCGTTGCTGAATTTTGAGGCGGTCGGCGAAGAAGTCTAGAAGGTCGTAGATTCGCGCAAGACCGACCTTCAGACCTTCCTCCTTCATCGGATCGTATACATCGTCGAGCGACGCTCGCAGCCCCTGTAAAGCCGTATTGATGTTCGCGCCCCGATCTTGGATTGTCCTCAGATCAGAAACCAGCCTGTCATAGAGATCGTTCGCACCTTTGGTCATACGACCCATTAAAACATCGGAGGAAGTGCTTAAGAAAGCTCGTGGCAGAGCAAACCTGAGTTCGTTAGCCATAATTAGCTGTATGCTGGACAGGGCGGCTCGCCTGAGAGCGAAAGGGTCTTTGGAGCCTGTCGGCCGTTCATCAACTGCGAAGAACCCGGCCAGAGTATCCAGCTTATCCGCCAAACTCACCGCTACCGTCACCGGCGCAGTGGGCACCTCTTCACCCTGCCCCACTGGCTTGTAGTGGTCGCGGATGGCATCAGCCACTGCATCGTCCAGACCCTCGGCACGAGCATAATACCCGCCGATAACGCCTTGTAATTCCGGGAACTCGCCAACCATTTCGGTAACGAGGTCTGCCTTGGCTAGATGCGCAGCCTGTTCTGCAAGGTCTGGATCGGCACCGGGCACGATGCCCTCTTCCGCCAGCCAACGCGCCAGCTTCGCAACCCGCTCGACCTTGTCGGCGACGGTACCGAGCTTTTCGTGGAAGGTAATCCGCTCTAGACCCTCGGCATGCTGGGCCAAGGTCTTCTTGCGGTCCTGCTCCCAGAAGAAGCGCGCGTCGGCCAGCCTTGCGGCGAGCACCTTGCGGTTGCCATCGACAATGGCCTCTCCGCCGTCGCGGCCCTCGATATTGGCCGTGCAGATGAATGCATCCGCAAGCTTGCCGTCACGTTCGCAGACGAAATATTTCTGATTGGTGCGGGCGGTCAGCTGGATGACCTCGGGCGGAACGGCGAGGAAATCCTCGTCGAAATGGCCAAGCAGCGGGATCGGCCATTCCGTCAGACCGGCATTCTCGACCACCAGCCCCTCGTCCTCGACCAGATCAAGCCCCGCCTGAGCCGCGACGTCATGCGCGCCCTTGCAGATTAGGGCCTCCCGTTCCGCATGATCGACGATGACGTGGGCGGCGCGCAGCTTCATCGCGTAATCATCCGCGCCGCCGATAGTTATGTCGCCCGAATGGTGGAACCGGTGCCCCAGGGTAACCGCGCCGCTGGTGACGCCATGCACTTCGCAGGGCACGATCTCACCATCCAGCAAGGCGACGATCCCGGAAAGCGGGCGTACCCAGCGCAGGCTTTCGGTGCTCAGCGAGGCCTCGCCCCAGCGCATGCTCTTGGGCCAGGGGAAAGCGCGGACGATCGCAGGGATGGCTTCGGCCAGAACGTCGCTAACTGCCCTGCCCGGCACCTCGGTCACGGCAAAAAGCGTGGGCGTGCCTTTGACGTCCATCACCTCCAGTTGGTCGCGCGCCAGACCGGTGGAACGCAGGAAGCCTTCGATGGCCTTGTCCGGCGCATCCGCTTTCGGCCCCTTGCGTTCTTCGCTCACCGCTTCCGTGTGCTCGGGCAGGTTGCGAGCGATCAGCGCAAGGCGGCGCGGCGTACTGAAGACCTCGGGTGAGGCAATCTCGATCCCTGCCGCGACCATCTGTTCGGTAAACAGCCTCGCCAGATCCTGCCGTGCGCCTTTCTGCATGCGCGCGGGGATTTCTTCGGACCGCAGTTCGAGGAGGAAATCGCTCATGCCGACCACTCCGGATATTCGCTGGCCCAGCGCTCCTTCTCCCGCTCCATGTATGCCTCGCATGAACCACGCGCCAGGTCGCGCACCTGTGCCATGTAGCTGGCGCGTTCCTGCACGCCGATCACGCCGCGGGCCTGCAGCAGGTTGAAGATGTGACTGGCCTCGATCGCCTGTTCATAGGCGGGAATGGGCAGCTTGGCTTCCAGCGCATTGCGGCATTCGGCAGCGGCCTTGCGGAACAGGTCGAACAGGGCATCCGTTTCGGCGATCTCGAAATTCCAGGCGCTCATCTGCTTTTCGTTTTCGAGGAACACCTCGCCATAGGAAACGCCTGGCCGCCCCGCTGCGGGCGCGGAGAACGCGAGGTCGTACACGTTGTCGACACCCTGAATATACATGGCGAGCCGCTCGAGCCCGTAGGTAAGTTCACCCGCGACGGGCTTGCAATCATAGCCGCCCATCTGCTGGAAATAGGTGAACTGCGTCACCTCCATCCCGTCGCACCAGACTTCCCAGCCAAGGCCCCAAGCGCCGAGGGTGGGGCTTTCCCAGTCGTCCTCCACGAAGCGGATATCGTGCTTCAGCGGATCGATGCCGATGGCCGAAAGGCTGTCTAGGTAGAGCTGCTGCAGATTGCTCGGGCTTGGCTTCAGGATCACCTGATACTGGTAATAATGCTGCAGCCGGTTCGGGTTTTCGCCGTAACGGCCATCGGTCGGGCGGCGGCAGGGCTGGACGAAGGCTGCGTTCCACGGCTCCGGCCCCAATGCGCGCAAGGTCGTCGCGGTGTGAAAAGTGCCCGCGCCCATCCGCATGTCGTAGGGCTGTAATATCAGGCAACCATGAGCACTCCAGTAATCGTGGAGCGTGAGGATCATGTCCTGAAAGCTGTTTGCAGGGTCGCGTGCCATGGTGCGGGGCTTTGGCGGATGGGCGTTTGAGCGTCAATGCCGGGCTGCACAGCCGCCCATTGGCCGGTATTTCGGAAAGGCTTGTCACTGCCGCGATGAACGGGCATTCATCATCCGTGAAGAATTTACATGCGACGAAGGCCGTGATGAAACCGATTATGCGCAGGATTGCCGGGCTTTTCTCCGGCGTGGCCATGCTGGCGACCCTACCCGCCTGCGCTCAGCAGAGCCTGCCGACGCCGGTGCCGAACACCCGCGTGTCCTTGGCCGAAGTCGAATTGGACGGCCCAGCCCTGTGGCGCGTGGCGGATGAGGATACGACGATCTATCTGTTCGGGACGGTTCATGCCCTGCCCGAAGGAATGGACTGGTATCGCGGCACCATCTCCGACGCGCTTGCCTCGTCCGACATGCTGGTGACCGAAATTCTCACCGATGAAAGCATGGCTGCGACGATGCAGCAGCTGGTTGCGGAAAAGGCGGTGCTGCCGGAAGGGCAGTCGCTGCGTGCCCTCCTCGATGTAAACCAGCGCGCGTCCTACGAAAAGGCAGTTGCCGGACTTGGCCTTCCCGCCGATTCTTTCGACCGGTTCGAGCCGTGGTACGCGGCAATGATGCTGTCGATGCTTCCGCTTCTGCAGCAGGGCTATACGCCCGATCAGGGGGTGGAGAAGATCCTGGAAAGCCGCGCCGGCGCGGGTCTGGGCCGCGGAGAGCTGGAAACTGTCGATTATCAGATTGCGCTTTTCGACCAGTTGCCGATGGAATCGCAGATCAGCTTTCTTGCCGAAGTTGCCGACAATTTCGACAAGATGAAGCCCATGATCGACGCCATGGTTGCCGAATGGCTCGAAGGCGATGCGGACGGCCTGGCCGCTCTGATGAACGATAGCATGACGGACCCGGTGCTCGCCGAATGGTTGCTTTACAAGCGTAACCGGAACTGGGCAGGATGGATCGACAGGAGGCTGGATCAGCCGGGCACGGTCTTCATCGCTGTTGGCGCTGGCCACCTGGCTGGCGAGAAGTCGGTACAGGATGCCCTTGCCGACCGCGGTATCCAGACGGAGCGGGTGCAATGACGAAACGGCTTTTGATTACGGTTTGCGCGGCAGCGGTTCTTGCCGGATGCAGCGGGGGCAATGCACGTGAGGAGCGCTCCGATTCCGCGCCGATCCTCTGGGAACTCGCCTAGCTTTCGTTCTGTTACCGTTCCGTCCAGCAATACGCCGATTGCCATTTTTCTTGCTTTGAGCACGGCACCTCCTTAGGGCGCAGGCTTTCTGGCCATGGTCATCCCTGGAGGCGTGGCGGAAAAACGTAACTCAACGCAATTCGAAAGGCACGTGACATGAGCGAAGCTCTCAACCTGCCGGCCGAGACGCGCGAAGGGGTTGGCAAGGGAGCCTCCCGTTCACTGCGTCGTGAAGGTCGGATACCTGCGGTCATCTATGGCGGCAAGGAAGAACCCACCCCGATCCACGTCGAGGAAAAGGAACTGGTCCGTCAGCTGATGACCGGCCACTTCATGAACTCCATCGTCATGATCGAGCTTGGCGGAAAGAGCATTCGTGCGCTGCCCAAGGACGTGGCGCTTCACCCGGTTACCGACCGCCCTGTGCATGCCGATTTCCTGCGCCTGTCCAAGGATTCCAAGATCGAAGTCGCCGTTCCGGTGGTGTTCGTGAACGAAGAAGCCAGCCCCGGCCTGAAGAAGGGGGGCGTGCTGAACATCGTTCGTCACGAGCTGGATCTGATCTGCGAATCCGACAAGATCCCCGACGAGATCTCAATCGACGTGACCGGCAAGGAAGTCGGCGATTCGATCCACATCAGTGCCATCGAACTGCCGGCCGGTTCGCAAAGCGCGATCACCGACCGTGACTTCACCATTGCGACGCTGGTCGCGCCGTCTGCCCTGAAGCGTGCCGAAGGCACGGCCGAAGAAGGCGAAGACGAGCAGACTGGCGCCGGCATGGAAGCCGGTGGCACCGCTGCGACCGAACAGGGTCCGGACGACGACGCTGCCAAGGAACAGGAAGAAAAGAGCGAATAAGCTCTTTTTCCTGCAAGCAAATCAGAGGCCGGTTCAGCAGCAATGCTGGGCCGGCCTTTTCGCTGGCGAACGCTTGCACGAAACCGCCGCTGCTTGCTCTCGGCGGTAAAGAAGCTATCGGGGCGGCATGCAAATCTGGACAGGCCTAGGAAATCCCGGACCGCAATATGCGCTGCACCGGCACAATATCGGGTTCATGGCGATCGACGTCATTGCCGACTTCCACGACTTTGCGCCCGTCCAGAAGAAGTTTTCAGGCTGGACGCAGGAAGGCCGCATCGGCGGCGAAAAGATCCTCTTGCTCAAACCCGCGACATTCATGAACAAGAGCGGTCAATCTGTCGCTGAAGCGATGCGCTTCTTCAAGCTGGACATCGAAGCGCTGACCGTCTTCCATGACGAGCTGGACCTCGCCCCTTTCAAGGTGAAGGTCAAACAGGGTGGCGGCCACGCCGGGCACAATGGCCTGCGTTCGATCGACCAGCATCTTGGCCCCGATTTCCGGCGGGTGCGGCTGGGCATCGGTCACCCCGGGCACAAGGATCGGGTGACTGGCCATGTTCTCGGAAATTATGCGAAGGCAGAACAGGACGATCTCGTGACGATGCTGGGCGCAGTCGGTGCGGAGTGTCACTGGCTTGCCAAGGGAGATGCACCGCGGTTCATGAGCGACCTTGCTTCCCGCACGCAGCAGGCCGAGGATTGATGTCGGCGGAGTTTACAAGTCGCAACCCGCGCGGACAGCGTTAACCATCGAATGCGGCTTGCTCGCGTGCATGGCACGCCACTTGCGTGTAGGTCGACAAAAGACGCTAAGCTTGATTTTCACGAAGGGGCAAACATGAAGAAGATTGTGTTCGGAACCGTTCTTGCAGTGGCCTGCTGATCGCAGCACCGGCCTTGGCGATGACATCTCCGCCGTCCAGCGATCACCCTGCCCGGCCCGGAAAAGGCAGTTCGTCCAGCGGCGGCGCCACTCAGGTTCCGGAGCCTGGTATTCTTGGCCTCATGGGTCTTGGCCTCGCCGGCCTCGCTTTTGCGAGCACGCGCAGGCGTCGTCGCTCCTGATCGCGCAGACTCCGATCATGATCTGACCAGCGGTGCCCGACGGGGCGCTGGCTTTCGCGCCGCACGGCCGCTAAGGCCCGCGCAAACACATCATATCGGAGTTACAACATGGGTTTCCGTTGCGGAATCGTCGGCCTGCCCAACGTCGGCAAATCGACCCTGTTCAACGCCCTGACCGAAACGCAGGCGGCGCAGGCGGCGAATTACCCCTTCTGCACCATCGAGCCGAATGTCGGGCAGGTCGCGGTGCCCGATGCCAGGCTGGACGACATCGCCCGCATCGCGAAATCGGCCAAGATCGTGCCCACGCAATTGGCATTCGTTGACATCGCAGGCCTGGTCAAGGGCGCGTCGAAGGGCGAGGGACTGGGCAACCAGTTCCTCGGCAACATCCGGGAGGTCGATGCGATCGTCCATGTGTTGCGCTGCTTCGAGGACGACGACATTCAGCACGTCGCCAACAAGGTGGACCCCATCGCGGATGCGGAGGTGGTTGAAACCGAACTGATGCTGGCCGATCTCGAAAGCCTAGAAAAGCGCGTCCCCGCAGCCCAGAAAAAGGCTGCATCGGGCGACAAGGAAGCCAAGGTCATGGCCTCGGTTCTTGGTCAGGCGCTCGATCTGCTGCGAGACGGGCAGCCGGCACGGCTCACGGAACCTGCCGATACCGAAGAAGAGCGTGTCTTCGCTCAGGCCCAGCTTCTGACAGCCAAGCCCGTTCTCTATGTCTGCAACGTGGCAGAGGAAGACGCGGCGGAAGGCAACCCCTTGTCCGCCCAAGTGTTCGAAAAGGCGAAGCGCGAAGGTGCGCAAGCGGTCGTGGTATCAGCGGCAATCGAAGCCGAGCTCGTCGGGATGGACGAGGCAGAGCGGACCGAGTTTCTGGCCGAAATGGGACTTTCGGAAACCGGTCTGGCGAGGGTAATCCGCGCAGGTTATCAACTGCTCGGGCTGCAGACGTTCTTCACGGCAGGTCCGAAGGAAGCCCGCGCCTGGACTTTCCCCACAGGCGCGCGGGCGCCGCAGGCCGCAGGCGAAATTCACAGCGATTTCGAACGTGGCTTCATTCGGGCGGAAACCATCGCGTTTGATGATTTCGTCAACCTGGGCGGTGAAAGCGCCGCACGGGAAGCGGGCAAGCTGAGGCAGGAAGGCAAGGAATATCTTGTGCAGGACGGGGACGTGCTGCTTTTCAAGTTCAATGTATAGGCTAAGGTGCTGGGCAACCGGTAAACGAGTTGCCTGACCGCTCAGTGGTCGTAACTTGCACGCCTAGGTATACAGGGGAGACGGGCAGATGGTCGACAAGTCGGAAAAATTCAATTGGCTCGTTCGGATTGGCTATTTCAGCCGAGCGATATTCTATACCGTTCTGGGGCTGATCGCGCTAACCAGCGCGGGCAAGATCGGCGAAGGCACGAATGGTGTGTTTCGGGCGATCGACGAATTTCCTGCAGGGACGGTCATCCTGTGGATTCTTGTGATCGGCCTCACAGCCTACGCCCTCTTCCGGTTTGCCTCGCTCTTCTTCGACATCGAAAACAACGGGTCGGACAAGAAGGGTTGGGCCAAGCGCGTCGGCCATGGTGGCAGCGGCATCGGCCACCTTGCGCTTGCCTACAGTGCGTATCAATTCGCAACCACTGCCGGAACACCGTCCGGATCGGGTGACGGTGCACAGGAGGCAGCTTCGGGCGTACTGTCGGTTTCGCTCGGCGGCATCGTCCTGGGTCTGCTCGGCATCGCGTTTCTCGTAACCGCGATCTTCCAGTTCAAGAAAGCATATACGGGCGAATTCATGCACCGGATCAGCAGCAGGGCTCCCGACGCAACACGCGTGCTCGGCGGCGCGGGCTTTGCCGCGCGCGGCGTCGTCTATCTCGTGATCGGCTGGTCCCTGTTCCAGGCCGGTTTCATGTCGCAGGGTTCCGACGAGGTGAAGACCATCGGCGATGCGGTCGCTTCGCTGGCGGGAACCGGGTTCATTTTCACATTGGTGGCAATCGGATTGTTGCTGTTCGGTATCTTCAGCCTGGTGCTGGCGCGATATCGCATCATCCCGGACATGAGCAGCGGCGGTAAGATCCCCAGCTTCCGCGCTTGACAAGGGGAGGAGGCACCGCGCCTCCTCCTTTTTGACCCGCCTGAAGATAATTCGCCTGAAAAAGGTTGCGAGCCATGATCTATTTCGAAGATTTGCAGGTCGGCCAAACCCAGAGCTTCGGCCGGTACGAGGTTACGCGGGACGAGGTGACCGATTTCGCCTCGCAATACGATCCGCAGCCCTTTCACCTTGATGACGAGGCAGCGGCACAGACCCATTTCGGCAGGCTTTCTGCCAGTGGATGGCACACTTGCGCCATAACCATGCGGATGCTGGTCGACAATATGTCAGACGTTCGGCAGGCTGGCCTCGGCTCACCGGGCATCGATAATCTGCGATGGATCAAGCCAGTGTATCCCTGTGATGTTCTGCGGGTCGAAACGGAATTGCTGGAGAAACGGCGCAGCAAGTCGAAGCCCGATCTCGGCCTGTTCAAGTCACGCAGTCGCACCATCAATCAGGACGGCGAGATCGTGATGGAGATGATCAGCAACGGCCTCATCCGCGTCCGCGATCCGGAGGCTGCGGGCTAGCACCGGCCTCATCGCGTCACGATCCACACTCGGCGGTGCCATTGGCCTCATAGATCGTGCGGTCGTTTTCATCTCTCACGTTAAGCAATGCGCCGTCGAATCGCACTGTCTCGATCTCACCCGGAATTCCGGCGGAATTGTCGAATACCAGTTGGAGGGACCGCGCCTTGCCGACGTATTTCGACCAGCTATCCAGCGGAAGCTGCGCGCTGCCCTTGTCGGCTGCGAACTGCACGGTCTGATCGTTCAGCCGCATATAGGCCAGATCGGGGCCCGTCACCAGAACCGGCCCTTCCGCACTGCCCGCCGGCGTGAAGGAGCACCCTGCTCCGGTGAATCCCTCCCGCGAGGCCATCTCATAACTGATCGGCTGCGGCGCAAGTTCTTCTGCAGGCACGATCTGCGCAGCTTCCACCGCCGCAATCTTTGCATCGCTGATCGCCTCGCGCTCCGCCGCTGTCGGTTCATCCGCGCAGGAGGCCAAGGCAGAGGCGAGCAGACAGAGAGAGGATCGATGCAAGAAGAGTATCCATTCAGATTTCGGGTCACCGAATGGCGCCATTGTTACAGAACGCATTCGCGACCTAATTCGTTTCAGGCTTCAAGAATTCAGAAGCGTCTATTTGCATTCAATCAATGACGTCCAAACAGCTTTTCCACGTCAGCCATCGATAGTTTGACCCAGGTGGGCCGGCCATGATTGCACTGACCGGAACGAGGCGTGCGTTCCATTTCGCGCAGCAGCGCATTCATTTCCTCGGTTCTCAATACGCGCCCTGCCCTGACCGACCCGTGGCAAGCCATGGTGGCAAGCACAAGGTCCAGCTTCTCTCCGAGCAGCAATGCCTCGCCATGTTTCGCCAGATCGTCGTCGATATCGCTCAACAATTTCGCAGGATCCGATCCGCCAAGTGCATGAGGCACGCTGCGCACCAGCATGGCGGACGGACCGAACCTTTCGATGGCTAGTCCCATCTCCGCCAATTTGCCGGCGGCGTCTTCCAGCCTGTCGCAGGCCGGTTCGTCCATTTCAACGACCTCGGGCATCAGCAGCGCCTGAGCACGCGAGACCGAAGCCCCCGAACCTGCTGCACGCAGCCGCTCGAGCACCAGGCGTTCATGCGCCGCATGCTGGTCGACAAGGACGAGGCCATCCGCAGCTTCGGCAACGATGTAAGTATTGGCGACCTGCCCGCGCGCGATACCGAGAGGAAAGTCACCCGCAACTTCCTGCGCGGGACCTGCTTCGGCCACGCGGCCCTGCAAGGGGGCTGCCATTTCGGTGCCCTCGCCCTGCCACGCAGGCGCGGCTTCGCCGACCCTGTTCCGCCCGGCACCCGCTTCGCCAGCAAACAGCGACCTTTCCCCAGCGTATGGCCCGGTCGGTTCTTCGCCGCCCGCTTTCCCGGCGCCCCATTCACCATTTACCGGTTCTGATTGCCAGCGGCCCATCGCCCCCGCATCGGGTGATTGCGCGCTTCGCCGGTCTCCCGTCGAAAGAGCGGATCTCAATCCGGAGACGATAAAACCGCGCACCGCCTGCGCATCGCGAAAACGCACTTCCGTCTTGGCCGGGTGCACGTTTACGTCCACCTCTTCCGGCGGCAAGTCCAGGAACAGCGCCAGGACTGCATGGCGGTCGCGGGCCAGCATATCGGAATAGGCCCCGCGAACTGCGCCGGTCAGCAGTCGGTCCTTTACCGGCCGGCCGTTCACGAACAGATATTGCTGGTCGGCGATCCCGCGGTTGAATGTCGGCAGCCCGGCAATACCGGTCAGGCGCATCACGCCTGCTTCACTGGCGCGCTCGAGCGAGATGGAGACGCCGTTGTCCTTCAACTCGCGCGCGATGATGGCGGACACGCGGTGTTCGAGGCTCTCACCCTCCCCTACTGCCAGGGTTCTGCGGCCGCCATGATCGAGAGTGAACGCGATGTCGGGCCGGGCCATGGCAAGACGCCGCACGACATCGAGCACAGCCGCATATTCGCTTCGGGCGGTGCGCAGGAACTTGCGCCGCGCGGGCACCTTGGCGAACAGGTTTTCCACCCTCACCCTGGTTCCCGGTGGCAATGCGGCAGGCTCGTCGGCAACGGTGCTGCCGTGATCGACGACCTTGCGCCAGCCAGAATCTGCACCACGCGGGCGGCTTTCCAGAGTAAGCCTGGAGACGCTGGCAATGGAGGGAAGCGCTTCGCCCCTGAAGCCGAGCGTGATTACCTGCTCCAGCGCACCATGCTCACCGATGAGGCTTTCCGGCAATTTCGAAGTCGCATGACGTTGCAGCGCCATTCCGATCTCGTCACGATCCATGCCGCAGCCATCGTCCGTAACTTCGAAGCGGGTCAATCCGCCGTCCACCAGGCTCACCGCGATGCGCGTCGCGCCGGCGTCGATCGCATTCTCGACAACTTCCTTCAGCGCCGAAGCCGGGCGCTCCACCACCTCGCCCGCAGCTATGCGGTTGACGAGATCCTCTGGAAGTCGGCGAATTTGCGGCATGATGCGGCTTGTAGCGACGAGCCGCCAGCAATTCGAGACGGACAGTGAAATTATCCTCCGCAGTCCGTAATAATTTTTAGCTTTTTGGGGGATGATTGGCTAAGGACAGGCCACTCCCAGTCACAAACGGGTTGTCACGGCTGCAGGAAGCTGCGCTGCCGGCCCGAAACATCACGGAAATTCGGCACCTATGGGCTTTTTCTCGAATCTTCTGAAATTCGGCTCGCAGAACATGGCGATCGACCTCGGTACCGCAAACACGCTGGTCTATGTACAGGACCAGGGCATCATCCTCAACGAACCGTCGGTTGTTGCCATCGAAACGCTGAACGGGATCAAGCGCGTCAAGGCCGTGGGTGACGACGCCAAGATGATGATGGGCAAGACGCCGGATTCGATCGAGGCGATCCGCCCTCTACGCGACGGCGTGATCGCCGACATCGAAATTGCCGAGGAAATGATCAAGCATTTCATCCGCAAGGTTCACGGCAAGAAGAGCCTGTTCCGATATCCGGAAATCGTGATCTGCGTGCCCTCGGGATCGACTTCAGTCGAACGCCGCGCGATTCGCGATGCGGCGAGCAATGCCGGTGCCAGCCAGGTCTACCTCATCCTCGAACCGATGGCGGCGGCGATCGGAGCGGACATGCCCGTGACCGAGCCCGTCGGTTCCATGGTCGTCGATATCGGTGGCGGCACGACGGAAGTCGCCGTGCTGTCTCTGCGCGGTCTCGCCTACACCACTTCGGTGCGGACCGGCGGTGACAAGATGGACGAAGCGATCGTCTCCTATGTTCGTCGTCATCACAACCTGCTGATCGGCGAAAGCACGGCTGAACGGATCAAGAAGAGCTACGGCGTTGCCACCATGCCCGAGGACGGCGTGGGCGAAACGATCACGATCAAGGGTCGCGACCTCGTCAACGGCGTGCCGAAGGAAATCACTATCAACCAGGGCCATGTCGCTGAAGCTTTGGCCGAACCGATCGGCGCCATCGTCGAAGGCGTGCGTATCGCCCTGGAAAATACCGCGCCCGAACTCGCCGCCGACATTGTTGATCAGGGCATTGTGCTCACCGGCGGCGGCGCATTGATTTCGGGGCTGGACGTGCATCTGCGCGAGGAAACCGGCCTCCCCGTCAGCATCGCGGAAGATCCGCTGTCCTGTGTCGCCCTGGGTACCGGGCGCGCGATGGAAGATCCGATCTATCGCGGCGTGTTGATGACAGCATAAAGGGGAAATCGGATGGCGCCGCCTTCCTCACGGCGCTCGGGGCATTCGCGCAGGGCGCAATTCAGTCAGTTTACCGGCTACGTCGTCGCCGGCATCGGTGCCGTGGTCGGTGCCGTGCTGCTGGGCCTGTCGCTGTGGCAGCCGACCCTGTTCGGCAGTCTTCGCGGGGCCGCGAGCGACGTGGCGGCGCCGGCGGCTGAAGTGAACGGCGCGGCCCGTGCGGAATCGCTCGGCTTCATCGAAAGCGTGCAAGGTTATCTGCGCGCCGGAAGGCAGAATGCCGCCCTGAAGGAAGAGATGGAACTGGCCCGCATCCGGCTTTCGGAAGCGGCGGCGGTGAAACAGGAAAACCGCCGATTGAAGGGCCTGCTTCGGTTGCAGGAGGACGAAGTCCGGCCTGTCGCCGTGGCACGCCTCGTCGCCTCCACCGCTGCGAGCACGAGACGCTTCGCCTATCTGGCGGCAGGTTCCAATGACGGCGTGACGGTCGGCATGCCCGTAAGATCGCCGCGCGGCGTCGTCGGGCGCGTGCTGGAAGTGGCGCGCAATTCCTCTCGCGTGCTGCTGCTGACGGATAGCGAGAGCGTCCTGCCCGTGCGCCGCGCGCAGGACGAGACCGTAGCCTTTGCTGAAGGGCGCGGAGATGGACGCCTGCGCATCCGCCTGATCAATCTCGGCATCAATCCCCTGAAAATCGGCGATGTCTTCGTCACCAGCGGAGCCGGTGGATATTACCGCCCCGGCATCGCGGTCGCGGTGTTGAGCGAGAAAACCGAAGATGGCGGGATCGCACGCATCATCAGCGACCCTGCGGCGACGGATTTCGTATCCGTGGAGCCGATCTGGCAACCGGCTGCCTTGATCGGGGCGCGAACAGCACCCGACGAAGCGCTTAGCGAGAACGAAGAACTCATGCAGGACGCGGAAACTCCGATTGAAGGAGCGACAGCGGAGAACGCTGCAGCAGAACCGGAATGATCGCGCGGCTCAACCCTCGTTCCCGGCGGGATGCGTATGGAAGCCGCATCAATCGCGACCATTCGCCGCTGCTTGCCTATTCGGTGCCGTGGTTGACCATCCTGATCGGATCGCTCCTCCCCCTCATCCCCATGGCCTCTGCCATTCCGCTCATCCCGCCCATGGGGTTTCTGTTTCTTATCGCCTGGCGTCTCGTCCGGCCCGGCCTGTTGCCGATGTGGGCGGGCTTCCCGCTTGGCCTCTTCGACGATCTGTTCAGCGGACAGCCTTTTGGCAGCGCGGTATTCCTCTGGTCTGTGACCATGCTGGTCGTGGAGGGCATCGAGACGCGCTTTCCCTGGCGCAGCTTCTATCAGGACTGGCTCGTCGCCACGCTGCTGGTCGGCGCCTATCTGGTGTTTGCAGCCGTTTTCAGCGGGGCGGACATTGAGCTATCCGTCGCGATCGTCCTCATCCCCCAATATGTGCTATCGATCCTCGTCTTCCCGCTGGTCGCCCGCCTGGTCGCCAGACTGGATAGGTTCAGACTGCTGCGCGTACGGTCGGTGCGATGATTTTCGGAAAGCGCGGCAGGGAAGTAATTTCCTCATCAATATTGCAGAATCGGTTCGACCGGCGGACTTTCGCCCTGGGCGCCGTCCAGAGCGGGTTTGCGTTGCTGCTCGCAGGGCGGATGGGCTATATCGCCATTGCGGAAAACGAGAAGTACGAACTCGAGGCGGAGAGCAACCGCGTCAATCTCAGCCTGATCCCGCCGCGCCGTGGCTGGATACTCGACCGGAACAATGCACCTCTGGCATCCAACAGGGCCGATTTTCGCGTTGATGTCATACCCGAGCGCATGGCTGACCCCGAAGGTACGATAGACCAGTTGGCCGAACTCCTCGCCCTCGATCCGGCGCGGGTGGCGGATGTAAAGTCGAAGGTTGCCACAGCGCGGAATTACCAGCCGGTGGAGGTTGCAAGCGGCCTGGATTACGACCAGTTCGCCGCCGTCAGCGTGCGCCTGCCGGACTTTCCGGGCGTGGTTCCGCAGCGCGGTTTCTCCCGTTATTATCCCACCGGCCCCGCGGTTGGTCATCTGATCGGCTATGTCGGTCCAGCTTCGGCCGAGGAGTATGAGGAAGAAAACAATCCAATCCTGATTACCCCGGGGTACAAGATCGGCAAGGACGGGCTCGAGAAGCAATTCGAACAGCGCTTGCGCGGGGTTCCGGGCGCTCGGCGAGTTGAGGTTACCGCGGCGGGACGCATCGTTCGCGATCTCGCCACGCGCGAGGATGTGCAGGGCAATCCGGTTCGCACGACCATCGATGGGCCGCTGCAGGACTACGCAGCGCGGCGTCTGGGGCTGGAATCTGGTTCCGTGGTGGTGATGGACTGCAAGACGGGCGATCTGCTCTGCATGTCCTCCATGCCCAGCTTCGATCCCAACAGCTTTTCCGATGGCATTGGCAGCGTGGAATATTCCATGCTGCGCGAGGATGAGCGCGTTCCCCTTCGCAACAAGGTGCTGAAAGGCCTTTACCCGCCGGGTTCGACGGTGAAGCCGATGGTTTCGATGGCGTTCCTGGAAGCAGGGCTCGATCCTGCCGCAAGCGTATATTGCGGCGGCGGCCTCAGGGTCGGGAACCGGGTCTTCCGCTGCTGGAAACGCGGCGGTCATGGCACTGTCGATATGGCCAAGGGCATCTACCAGAGCTGCGACGTCTACTTCTATCACTTTGCGCAGCAGCTCGGCATGGATGTGATCGCGCCGATGGCGAAGCGCTGCGGAATGGGTCAGGAATTCCCGCTGCCAGTTACCAGCCAGTTCTACGGGACCGTGCCCGACCCGGCGTGGAAGATGCGCAAGTATGAGAGGGAATGGCAGCCCTTCGATACGGTGAATGCGACGATCGGCCAAGGGTACATGCTGGCCAGCCCGCTGCAGCTTGCCGTCATGGCGTCGCGCCTTGCGACAGGCAGCAAGCTGATGCCGCGCCTCATCATCAATCCGAACGATCCGACGCCGGCTTCGATGAACTTCAGTCCCGAGAACGTACGGATTATTCAGAACGCGATGTCCGACGTGGTAAATGGGCCGGGCACCGCCGGGCGCGCGCGCATCCCGATCGAAGGGGTGAACATGGCCGGCAAGACCGGCACCGCGCAGGTCGTCAGCCTAAGCCGAAGCGACGGCAAGACGGGTGACTGGAAATATCGCGACCACGGGCTGTTCATCTTCTTCGCGCCCTTCGACAACCCGCGCTACGCAGGCGCGGTCGTTATCGAACATGGCGGGGGTTCTGGTGCCGCCTATCCGATCGCCCGTGACGTGGTCACATTCATGTTCGACCCTCAGAAGGGGCTGGATGCACTTACTGCGCTTGAAAAGGAGTGGGGCGGCACGGCGCAGCAGCGGCTCAATTCCAAATATTCGGCCTATGCTGCGGCTGCAGGCGAAAGCGTCGAACCCGTGCCGCGCCGCGAGGCCGACATATTCGCCCGTGTCGATGCAGAGGCACGCGCGGCTGCCGAGCGGCCTGCCGCACTGGCGAACAGGCCCGCGACTCCCCGGCCCGAACCGGTGGACGAGGAGGGCTCTGCCGGACCGCCGCCGGGCACGGTCGTCACACCTGCAGCACCCACGACATGGGTTCGGTAATTCCAGCACCGGTAGCGCGGCAGCCCTGGATGATGCTGTTCCCGCTGGTCACGCTGATCGCTTTCGGTGCGGCGGTGCTCTATTCCGCAGCCGGCGGCAGCATGCAGCCTTATGCGCAATCGCACCTGATCCGTTTCGCAGTGTTCCTGGTGATGGCTGCGATCATGACCCGGTTTACCCGCGAATGGGTCAAATTTCTTGCCTATCCTATCTATGCCGTCGTCCTAATCCTCCTCATTGCCGTGGAAGCGATCGGTGCGATCGGCGGAGGCAGCCAGCGCTGGCTCAACCTCGGATTTATCGTTCTGCAGCCGTCGGAACTCATGAAACCCGCCATCGTGCTGGCGCTTGCGCGCTTCTACGACACGCTCCCGCCCGGCATGACCGGCACATGGCGAGCCATCGTGCCCGCCGGATTGCTGCTGGCGGCGCCGGTCTGCCTGGTGTTGTTGCAGCCTGATCTCGGCACATCGCTGGCGCTGGTATTCGGAGGCGTAGTGGTTATGTTTCTGGCCGGCCTGCCCTTGCGCTGGTTCGTACTGGGTGCGGTTGGCGCAGCAATTGCAGCGCCGCTGGCCTTCTTCTTCGGGTTACAGGAATATCAGCAGCGCCGGGTCTTTACTTTCCTCGATCCTGAAAGCGACCCGCTTGGCTCGGGATATCACATCACGCAATCCAAGATCGCGATCGGATCGGGGGGCCTGAGCGGTAAAGGCTTCAACGAAGGTTCGCAGAGCCATTTGAACTACTTACCCGAACCGCATACCGACTTCGTGTTTTCGACAATGGCCGAGGAGTGGGGCCTGATCGGCGGCCTTGTCGTGATCGGCATATTCGTGCTGATCCTGGGATGGGGCCTGCGGGTGGCACGCCGATCGACCGACCGCTTCGCATCCCTGCTGGCGGCAGGAATGGTCGCCACGATCTTCTTCTATGTCGTCATTAATCTGATGATGGTGATGGGCCTTGCTCCGGTCGTGGGCATCCCCCTGCCCTTCATGAGCCACGGTGGTTCGTCGATGCTCACCAACATGCTCTGCATCGGCGCCTTGATGATGATCAACCGGTGGAACCATGGCCAGCGCGGGCGAACCTTTTCGAGCTGAAGCGAAAAAATACCGCACCACCCCTTCCATCATGCAATCGCCGCGTTATATGCAGCGCCTGCCCGGCGACGGGCCTGATTCGCCCATCCGCTGCAAGGCGCAGGCAATCTCGTGGACGCATAGCTCAGTTGGTAGAGCAGCTGACTCTTAATCAGCGGGTCCTTGGTTCGAACCCAAGTGCGTCCACCATTTTCGTCTTCGATGTACAAGATCCTGCGGCACCTGGGGATGGCCTCCTCCACTTTCGCGTTTTTGAGCATGCCTTTCCAGGTCTGGCCCTGCGGCCGCGCCTGTTTCTCACCTTTGAGCGAACGCGCGGACCTATAGGATGGCGTCTGGTGAGACTGCGCGCCCGCGATACGCTTCATAATTGATGCACTAACTGGAACGGAAGAAAACCCGGCTTCTCGGAACGATGCGCGTTTTCGATGTGTTGCATAACAGAAGCGGTCGATCCTTGTCGGCTCTTGATCTGCCCTTGAAAGCAACATGTTGAGCATCGATGACTCCAGGCAAACCGATCATCATACCACGTCACCCCGCGAAGCGTGCAGGTGGCGACCGTCTGCCATTGGGAGAGCGCGCAAGGCTTGTGAACGAGGAGATCAGCCCTGCGGTTGAGGGCGGTCATTTCCCTGCCAAGCGCACCGTTGGTGACATTGTAACTGTCGGAGCAACGATCTTCGCGGACGGACACGAGCAGCTTGCAGCTGAACTGCGCTGGCGGGCCGTCGATGAGAAAACGTGGCATCGGGTGGAAATGTACCAGCTGCCGAACGACCGCTGGACAGCTGAGTTCACGCCCGAAAGGATGGGGCGGCATGAATTCGTGGTCGAGGGTTGGCTCGATCTGTTCGGCGGGTTCCGTCGCGATTTCGTCAAGAAACGGGAAGCGGGTGTCGATCAGCCGGTCGATCAGGCCGAAGGTCGCGCCTTGATCCAGCAAGCTGTCGATTCAAGCAAGGGCAAGCTCGCCACGACGCTGAAGAAAAGATTGGCGACTATCGAAAAGGCGGATGGCGACGCAGGCGCAGCTTTGCTGATGGATGATGAACTCGCGAAACTGATGCGAGAAGCAGATGCGCGGCCGCACGCCCTGTGCTCTGCGCCGCAGATGCTGGACGCCGAGCGCGAAGCTGCACGCTTTTCAAGCTGGTACGAACTGTTCCCTCGGTCGATGACCGACGACCGGGAGCGCCATGGCACATTTGCCGATGTCATCGACCATTTGCCGCGCGTGCGAGCCATGGGCTTCGATACCCTGTATTTCCCGCCCATCCACCCGATCGGCAAGACAAACCGCAAGGGTCCGAACAACACCCTCACCCCTCAGGAAGGCGATCCGGGCAGCCCTTACGCCATCGGCAGCGCCGAAGGAGGGCATGATGCCATTCATCCCGAACTCGGCTCATTCGAGGATTTCGACAGGCTGGTTGCGGCCGCGGCGGATCACGGGCTTGAGATCGCGCTGGATTTCGCCATCCAGGCCTCACCCGACCATCCGTGGCTGACGGAGCATCCCGGCTGGTTCGCATGGCGTCCTGACGGTAGCATGAAATATGCCGAGAATCCGCCGAAGAAGTATCAGGACATCGTGAACGTCGATTTTTACGGACCGGATGCCGTTCCCGGACTTTGGGAAGCGCTGCGAGATGTCGTGCTATTGTGGGTCGACCACGGGGTGAAGACCTTCCGCGTGGACAACCCGCACACGAAGCCCCTGCCCTTCTGGGAATGGATGATCGCCGAGGTTCGCGCGCAGCATCCCGATGTCATCTTCCTCTCCGAAGCATTTACCCGGCCGACCATGATGTACCGGCTGGCCAAGATCGGCTTCAGCCAATCCTACACCTATTTCACCTGGCGCAACGAGAAGCAGGAGCTGATCAATTACATCGAGGAACTGACCACGGAAGCGCCGAAGGACTTCTACCGCCCGCATTTCTTCGTCAACACGCCCGACATCAACCCCGCTTTCCTGCAGACCGGTGGACGCCCTGCCCACCGTATACGCGCGGTGCTTGCCTCGACCCTGTCCGGGCTGTGGGGCGTCTATTCAGGCTTCGAGCTCTGCGATGCCACCCCGCTCGGCCCCGGAAAAGAGGAGTATCTCGATTCCGAAAAGTTCGAGATCCGCCCCCGCGCATGGCGCAGCGACAATGACATCGTGGATGACATCACGCGGCTGAACCAGCTTCGGCGGGACAACGCGGCGTTGCAGACCCATCTCAACACGAAGTTCTATTCTGCCGACAATCCCAACATCATCTGGTACGGCAAACCTTCGCCCGCTGCCGAGGATCAAGCCTGCGCAGAAATGATCGCGGTCATGGTCAGCATGGACCCGCATAACGCGCATGAATGCCACTTCGATGTTCCGCTGTGGGAATTCGGCCTGTCTGACGATGGCACCGTCGCTGTCGAAGACCTGTTCGGCGGCTACCGCTTCGAATGGCACTGCAAGGTGCAGCACATCCGCCTCGATCCGGACGAACCGTTCCGCGTCTGGCGCATCTCCGTACCGGGAGTACATACATGAACGACCAGCAGCCGCTGACCTCCAGCGCCACGATAACCGGCTCCGACGATCCTTACTGGTACAAGGATGCGGTCATCTATCAGCTTCACGTCAAAAGCTTCTACGACGCGAACAACGACGGCATCGGCGATTTCGCCGGACTGATCGAGAAGCTCGACTATGTCGCAGACCTCGGTGTGACCGCGATCTGGTTGCTGCCTTTCTACCCCTCCCCGCGCCGGGACGACGGGTACGACATCGCCGAATACCGCGATGTCTCGCCCGATTATGGAACGATGGACGACGCGCGCGCCTTCATCGAAGCGGCGCATCAGCGCGGTATCCGGGTCATCACCGAACTGGTGATCAATCACACCAGCGATCAGCATCCCTGGTTTCAGGCCGCGCGCAAGGCACCGCCGGGCAGCCCGGAGCGTGATTTCTACGTTTGGTCTGACGACGACAAGCTTTATTCCGGCACGCGCATCATCTTCCTCGACACAGAGAAGTCGAACTGGACCTGGGATGAAGAGGCTGGCGCCTATTTCTGGCACCGCTTCTATTCGCATCAGCCGGACCTTAATTTTGAAAATCCGCAGGTGCTTGCCGAAGTGCTTTCGGCCATGCACTTCTGGCTGGATGCAGGCGTGGACGGGCTGCGCCTCGACGCCATCCCCTACCTCATCGAACGCGACGGCACCTCGAACGAGAACCTGCCGGAAACCCACGATGTCCTGAAGAAGATCCGCCAGGATCTCGACGCCCATTACGAGGGCAAGATGCTGCTGGCGGAGGCCAACATGTGGCCCGAAGATACGCAAGCCTATTTCGGAGGCGAACCGGGCGGCACCAGCAGCGAATGCCACATGGCGTTTCATTTCCCCCTCATGCCGCGCATGTATATGGCCGTCGCGCAGGAAGACCGCTTCCCGATCACCGACATCATGCGGCAGACGCCGGACATTCCGGAAGACGCACAATGGGCCATCTTCCTGCGCAATCATGACGAACTGACGCTGGAAATGGTCACCGATGCGGAGCGTGACTATTTGTGGAACACCTATGCCGCAGACCGGCGCGCGCGCATCAATCTCGGTATCAGGCGCCGCCTCGCACCGCTGATGGAACGCGACCGGCGGCGCATCGAATTGATGAATGCGCTGCTGCTCACCATGCCCGGCACCCCGGTGCTGTATTACGGCGACGAGATCGGCATGGGCGACAATATCTTCCTTGGCGACCGCGACGGGGTGCGAACACCGATGCAATGGTCGCCGGATCGCAACGGCGGCTTCTCCAAGGCCGATCCTGCCAGCCTCACCCTGCCCGCAATTCAGGACCCGCTCTATGGATACGAAGCCGCGAATGTCGAGGCGCAGGAGCGCGACCGGCACTCCCTGCTGAACTGGGTCAAGCGGATGCTGGCCGTGCGCAAGGATCATCACACCTTCGGCCGCGGCAGTCAGACCTTCCTCCGTCCGGCTAATCGCCGCATCCTCGCATACCTGAGGCAGCACGAAGGCGAAACGATCCTTTGCGTCGCCAATCTGTCGCGCACCGCACAGGCGGTCGAGCTCGATCTGCACGAATTTGAAGGCCGCGTGCCGGTCGAACTGACCGGCGGGACCACATTCCCCAAGCTGGGCAAGCTGCCCTATCTCCTGACGCTGCCGCCTTACGGCTTTTTGTGGTTCGAACTGACCGACGAGGCCGAAGCGCCCGAATGGGCGAGCGCTGCACCCGATGCCGAGGTTGAACGCCACACCTTCGTTCTTCGCCCGCATCTGGACGACATTGCGAAGGGGCAGAACCGGCATGTGCTCGAGGGCGACATACTGCCCGACTACATTCCTCATCGCCGCTGGTTCGGTGCGAAGGACGAGGCAGTGGAAAGCGTCAAGCTGGAAAGGCTTACCTCCCTGCCCGCTGCCGAAGACCTGCTTCTGGGCGAAGTGAGAGTGGAGACCGAAAGCGGCTCGGCATTGTACTCGCTGCCATTCGGAATCGCGTGGGAGGGGCAGCAGCATGGCCCCTTTGCCTCCAATCTCGCCATGGCACGCGTGCGCCGCGAACGTCATGTCGGCCTTCTGACCGACGGCTTTGCGCTCGCCGGCTTTGCCGATTCGGTCGTCAGCGCCGTTCGCGACGGTGTTGAGACGAAGAGCGAAGGCGGGCTGCTCCGTTTCGAGAAGACTGCTGCCTTCGACCTGGACTCCGATGCCGAGCCTGAATGGCTGGCCGCCGAACAATCGAACAGCACGATGGTTCTGGGCCAGCAGGCAGTTCTGAAACTGCTTCGGAAGCTGGCACCCGGTGAACATCCCGATGCCGAGATGATCGACTATCTGGTGAAGAACGGTTTCGCCAATGTCCCGGCCATCTTCGGAACGGTGAAGCGGGTTTCCGAAGGCGAGGAAACGCTGATCATGCTGTTGCAGGCCTTCGTTCACAACCAGGGTGACGGATGGCAATGGACCTTGGGAGCGCTGGAGCGGCTCGTGACAGATACCGACTGGAGCTTCAGCAATTACGAGAACTTCGCTTCCAATCTCGGCAAGCGCCTGCGCGAGATGCACGATGTGCTCGGCGGCGACACGGACGAGACTGCTTTCGCACCCGAGGTCACGACGTTAGAAGATGCCGACAAGCTGGGCGGGCGGATCAAGGGGCAGTTCGACACCGCTCTGGAACGTCTGCGCGGGGTTTCGGGCAATGACGAAGTCGCCGACCTCGCCGAAAAGCTGACCGCGAGCCGCGATGACCTGATCGAGCGGATCGGCGAAGTCGCACGCCATGCCAAGGACCGCAAACGCACGCGAATTCACGGCGATCTGCACCTGGGGCAGGTGCTGGTGACGGGCAGCGATGTCATGATCATCGATTTCGAGGGCGAGCCGACCAAGCCTCTGGCTGAGCGGCGCGCCAAGGATCTGCCTGCGCGCGATGTAGCGGGCATGGTGCGCTCCTTCGACTATGCCGCGGCAAGGGCGGAGCGCGGCCGCGCCGCGGGTGCCGACACCTGGGAAGCTCGCGCCGAAGAAGGCGCGGCGATCTTCCGCGAACGTGCGGTAGAGGCCTTCCTGAATGGCTATGGCGGCGGTCGGGACCCGGACGCATTGCTCGACCTGCTTCTGCTTGAAAAGGCCGCTTACGAAGTGACCTATGAAGCCGCAAATCGCCCCGACTGGATCGGCGTCCCTGCTGCCGGTCTGGCCCGCGCTGCCGAGCAACTGCTTTCCGGAGAAGACGAATGACCGCATCCGACGCCCTGCTGGGCACCGCTGCCGCAGCGCTTCTGGAAGGCCGCCTTGATGACCCTTTCGCTCTGCTCGGCCCTCATGAAGCGGACGGCAAGATCACCGTGCGCACCTTTCAGCCCGGGGCTGAAAAGGTTGAACTGATCGGGCGGAAGAAGGGCGCAGCCCTCGGCAAAATGGAAGAAGCCGCGTCCGGCATGTTCGTTGGACAACTGAAGAAAAAGCAGGACTACGCGCTGCGCATCACCTGGCCCGGCGGGTCGGAGCAGGTGACGGAGGATCCCTATTCCTTCGGCACCGTCATCGGCGATTACGATCTCCACCTGTTCAGTGAAGGCCGACACCTGCAGCTGGCGAATGTCTTCGGCGCACAGCCAAGGCAGATGGACGGCGTTTCAGGCGTGGCGTTCTCTGTCTGGGCGCCCAATGCGCGGCGGGTTTCAGTGATTGGCGATTTCAACATGTGGGATGGGCGGCGCCACCCCATGCGACTGCGGCATTCCGCTGGCATTTGGGAATTGTTCGTCCCGAGGCTGGGTGCAGGCGAGCTTTACAAATTCGAGATTGCGGGCGCAGACGGCAACATCCACGAAAAAGCCGATCCTCTTGCGCGCGCAACCGAATTGCCGCCCGGTACGGCCTCGATCATCGCACCCTCCCCGCATTTTGCCTGGAGCGACGACACTTGGATGCAGGAGCGAACCGCACGGCATGCTCCCGATGCGCCGATCGCCGCCTATGAGGTTCATGCAGCGTCATGGATGACAGATGAGGATGGCGGGCCGCTCGACTGGCAGGCCATGGCGCAGAAGCTGGTGCCCTACGTCGTGCAGATGGGCTTCACCCATATCGAGTTGATGCCGATCATGGAGCATCCCTTCGGCGGATCGTGGGGTTACCAGCCGCTGTCCCAATTTGCGCCTTCGGCCCGTTTTGGCTCGCCCGCGGATTTCGCCGGATTCGTTGATGCGTGTCACCGCGCCGGCATTGGCGTCATCCTCGACTGGGTTCCCGCCCATTTTCCCACCGATGCACACGGTTTGGCGCAATTCGATGGTACGCCGCTTTACGAACATTCCGATCCAAAGGAGGGCTTCCACCAGGACTGGAACACGCTGATCTACAATCTGGGTCGGAACGAGGTGTCCGGCTTTCTCCTGGCAAGCGCGATCTGGTGGCTCGAAACCTTCCATATCGATGGCCTGCGCGTCGATGCCGTCGCTTCGATGCTCTATCGCGATTATTCAAGGGAACACGGCGAGTGGGTGCCCAATGTGCATGGCGGGCGTGAGAACCTGGAATCGGTCGCCTTTCTGAAGGCGATGAACGAGGCTGTTGCAGAGCGCTGCCCCGGCGCGATGACGATTGCCGAGGAATCGACAGCGTGGCCGGGCGTTACTGCGCCGGTTTCCGATGGCGGGCTGGGATTCAGCTACAAATGGAACATGGGCTGGATGCACGATACGCTGCAGTATATCGAACGCGACCCGGTCCATCGTGGCTGGCATCACGGGGAACTCACCTTTCCCATGGTTTATGCCTGGTCCGAAAAATACGTGCTGCCGATCAGCCATGACGAGGTCGTGCACGGCAAGGGAAGCCTGTGGAACAAGATCCCGGGCGACCGCTGGCGCAAATTCGCCAACCTCCGATCATACCTTGCCTTCATGTGGACCCAGCCCGGCAAGAAGCTGCTCTTCATGGGCTGCGAACTGGGCATGGAGAAGGAGTGGAACCACGACGAATCCCTGCCATGGCATCTGCTGGAACAGGCCGATCACGCATCCGTCCAGAACGTGCTGCGGGACCTGAACCGGCTGTATGCCGATGAGGCGGCGCTTCACGCCCGCGATTGCAATCCCGAAGGCTTCTCGTGGATCGTCGGTGACGATGCGCGCAACAGCGTCTTCTCCTTCGTGAGAAGGGCGGAAGGACATGATCCGATCGTCGCTGTCTTCAACATGACGCCCGAACCGCGCCACGCCTACCGAATGGGTCTGCCGAAGGCTGGCAAATGGCAGGAAATACTCAACACCGACGCGATGGATTACGGAGGCGGCAACATCGGCAATTCGGGCGCGATCGAGGCTGATGATCAGGCGTTGCACGGGCAGCCTGCCTCCGCCGAACTGACCCTGCCCCCCCTCGGCGCAGTGCTGCTGAAACCCGGAGTGAAGAACCAGTGATGCCGATCCCCGACCGGCTCGAAGCCGGATCCGCCTACCCGCTCGGCGCGCATTTCGACGGTTTGGGCGTCAATTTCGCGGTGTTCTCGGCCAATGCCGATTCCATAGATTTGTGCATTTTCGACCCGAGCGGAAAGCGGCAGATCGCCTGCCTCCCGCTGCCCGAATGGACGGACGAGGTCTGGCATGGCTATCTGCCCGGGGCGAAACCCGGCCTGCTCTACGGCTTCCGCGCACACGGGCCTTACGAGCCCGAAAAGGGGCACCGGTTCAACCCGCACAAGCTGCTGCTCGATCCTTATGCGAAAAAGCTTTCGGGCAATCTGCGCTGGACCGATGCGCTGCACTCCTATCGTGTACGCTCCAGCCGCAAGGACATGAGCTATGACAAGCGGGACAGCGCTGCCGCCATGCCCAAGGCCGTCGTTACCGCCGAAGCGTTCGACTGGACAGGCGATGTCCGGCCGAACACGCCCTGGACGGACACGGTCATCTACGAAGCCCATGTGAAGGGCCTCACGCAATTATTGCACGATGTGCCCTCTGCCGAACGCGGTACCTATTCCGCCCTCGCCCACCCGAAAGTCATCGAGCATCTGCAACGCATCGGTGTCACCGCGCTCGAGTTGCTGCCCATCCATGCCTTCGTGCAGGACCGGCGGCTGCAGGAAGCGGGGCTGGCGAATTACTGGGGCTATAACACCTTGTCGTTCTTCGCGCCGGAGCAACGTTACCTGGCCGGCGGCGATGCGGACGACTTGCGCATCGCCATCCGCCGCCTGCACGCTGCCGGGATCGAGGTCATCCTCGACGTTGTCTACAACCACACCGCCGAGGGAAGCGAACTCGGCCCGACATTCAATCTGCGCGGGCTGGATAACGCGACCTACTACCGCCTTGTCGAAGGGGAGCCGCGCTATTGCGTGAACGACACGGGCACCGGCAACACCTTGGACCTGTCGCACCCCCGGGTTTTGCAGATGGTGGCTGACAGTCTGCGCCACTGGGCGACGAGTTACCGCGTGGACGGCTTTCGTTTCGACCTTGGCGTTACACTTGGCCGCGACGGCAACAATGGTTTCGATCCGCGTTCGGGTTTCTTCGACATCCTGCGGCAGGATCCGGTGCTGAATGGCCTCAAGCTGATCTCGGAGCCGTGGGATATCGGACCCGGTGGTTATCAGCTGGGCAACCACCCTCCCGGATTTGCCGAATGGAATGACAAGTTCAGGGATTCCACTCGCAGGTTCTGGCGCGGCGATGCCGGTATGCGGCCCGAATTCGCCCGCCGCATCGCAGGATCCGCCGATCTGTTCGACCGCCGCGCCCGCCGACCCTGGGCCAGCATGAATTTCGTTACGGCTCACGATGGCCAGCCCTTACGCGACGTCGTGACCTATGAAATGAAGCGCAATGAAGCCAATCAGGAGGGCAATCGCGACGGTCATTCCGAAAACTACAATTGCAACTGGGGCGTAGAAGGCCCAACCGACGACCCTGCGGTGGAGGAAATCAGGAGCCGCGTTGCCCGTTCCATGCTGACGACCCTCTTTGCCTCCCTCGGCACGCCCATGCTGCTCGGCGGCGACGAATTCGGGCGCACGCAGGAAGGCAATGACAACGCCTACTGCCAGGATAATCCCATCAGCTGGTTTTCCTGGGATCAGCTGCAAAGCGAACAGGGGCGCGCCTGCAGCGATTACGTTGCCCGGCTCGCTGAGATGCGCCGCACGTATCCGCTCATTCGCGCCAACCGCTTCCTGCACGGCGATGTGGAAGTGGCAGAGGGCATTCTCGACATTGACTGGTTTGACGAGCGCGGAGAGCACCTCAGTCCCGACGACTGGCACAATGAACAGGGCCGCGCGCTGGTGATGCGCCGGGCGCGCCGCTTGCCGGATGGTGAGATCGAAGCGGTGACGATGCTGATGAATGCGGGCGGCAAAACACTGACCTTCCGTCTGCCACCGCCAGCGCAATTATTGCGCAAGCTGGTGATCGACAGCGCCAATCCCCGCGCGCCCGAGAGCGAAGTAACCGACACTATCGAGGTCGAGGACCGCGCCGTCAAAGTCGTCGTCGGGACGGGAAGAATCGATTGATGCAGATGCGCTGGGGCCCGGAACTGCTCGGCAGGGATCGAGCGCTCTTCCGCATCTGGGCACCCGATGCCGCGACGATGCAGCTGGAGCTTCAGGTTTCCGGCTCCATGGCCATGCAGCCGCAAGGGGACGGCTGGTTCCTGGCAGAAGCAGCGGCTGTCGAAGGCACGCGCTATCGATTCCGCACTGCTGAGGGCCTCGCCGTCCCGGACCCTGCCTCACGACTGCAGGACGGCGGCGCGCATGGATGGAGCGTGCTGGTCAATCCCGATGGCTACGCTTGGCAGGAACCCGGCTGGAACGGCCGCCCGTGGGAAGAGACGGTGATCGAGGAAGTCCATGCTGGTCTGCTCGGCGGTTTCGCTGGCGTCGCAGACCGCTTGCCCGAACTTGCCGAGAATGGTGTAACGGCCATCGAACTCATGCCCGTCGGGGCATTTTCCGGCTCGCGGAATTGGGGTTATGACGGGGTGCTGCCCTATGCCGTGGCCGCAAGCTATGGATCGCCTGATGCCCTGAAGGCTCTGGTGGACCGCGCCCATTCGCTTGGCCTGATGGTTTTCCTCGATGTCGTCTACAATCACTTCGGACCGGACGGGAATTACCTTGGCGCCTACGCCAGCGGGTTCTTCGACCGGGATGCCGATACGCCGTGGGGCGAAGCGGTTGCGGTGACGAAGCAGCCGGTGCGGCGCTTCTTCATCGACAATGCTCTGATGTGGCTGGACGAGTATCGGCTCGACGGACTGCGCTTCGATGCGGTGCATGCCATTGCGGATGACGAATTTCTCGATGTGATGGCCCGTGAGATCCGGCAGCGGCTGCCGGGCCGCCATATCCACCTGATGCTCGAGAACGAGGCGAATGATTCTGACCGGCTGCAGCCGGATCTGTATGACGCGCAGTGGAATGACGACTTCCACAACACGCTGCATGTCCTGCTGACGGGCGAGACGGAGGCGTATTATGAAGGTTTCGCCGACGATCCAACGCAAAAGCTCGCGCGGTGCCTTGCCGAAGGATTTGTCTATCAGGGCGAAACGCCGCCCGGCTCCGATCACCCGCGCGGCAAGCCGAGCGGTGATCTGCCGACAACGCGTTTTATCTCGTTCCTTCAAAACCATGATCAGACCGGCAACCGCGCCTGTGGAGAGCGGCTGACGCTACTGGCAGAGCATGAGCGTTTACGCGCCGCGACTGCCCTGCTGCTGCTGTCTCCGCAGATTCCGATGATCTTCATGGGCGACAGCGTGGGCAGTCACTCGCCTTTCCTGTTCTTCACCGATTTCGAGGACGAATTGGCTGACGCCGTTCGCGAAGGACGGCGCGGTGAATTTGCAAATTTTGCGGCGTTCTCGGACGAGGCTGCGAGACAGCGCATTCCCGATCCAAACGAAATCGCGACCTTCAAGAATTCGCATCCTTTGCCCGGGTCACGCGTGGACGAATGGCGCGCGTTCTATGGCCGGCTTCTCTCCATTCGGCATGATTCGATAGTACCCAGGCTGAAGAATGCCAGAGGCCTGGAAGCGCAGGTTCTTGGTTCTGGCGCAGTCGCGGCACTATGGGAGTTGGGCGACGGCGCGCAATTGGCGATCGCCCTGAACATAGGCAAAGATGCGGTCCACTTTCCGGCAGCAAGAGGAACTCTCCTGTTCTCGCTCGGAGATGCGGGTGCCCCGGCCAGCTTTCGCGCGGAGATCGTCGAATGACTGCACTGCATGAACTCGCTGCCGAAGCTGGCCTGCAGATCGAATGGGAGGATGCCGCCGGGTCTCCCCAGCGCGTCAGTGACGACAATCTCGTGCGCGTATTGTCGGCACTCGGATTCGAAGCGCAGAACGATGCGCAGATAAAGGATAGCCGGCGGGCCTGCCTTGAGGAAAAGCAGCGGCGCACCTTCGTCTCAGCTCGGCGCAACACGAGCTTCGCCTTGCCTGATGGCTGGGACAGCGGCGCGGTCGATCTGGCGCTGGAGGGCGGGACCGTGCTGTCCTTGAATCTTGAGGAGAAGGATGGCCGGGTCTGGGCCCCGCCCATCTCGGAAGTCGGCTATCATGTTTTCCGCAGGCAGGATCGGGAATTGAGAATTGCCATCGCGCCGGAGCGCTGCCTCGGCATTCACGATCTGTCCTCGCGGCGGCGTATCTGGGGTCCTGCGGTGCAGATTACGTCGCTACAAGGCGAACACGAGCGCGATTTCGGCGACTTCGGCACTCTGCGCAGCGCCGTGCAGCAGTTCGGCCAGAAAAGTTCAGCGGGGGCGGTGGCGATTAGCCCGACGCATGCGCTGTTTCCCGCCGATAATTCACGCTTCAGCCCCTATGCACCGTCGAGCAGGCTTTTTCACAACATACTGCTTGGTGATCCGGGCCTCATTGGAAGGCCGGTCCCGCCAGTCTCGCCCGAGGAGTTGATCGACTGGGAGAATGCCATTCCGGCGCGGATTGCGGCCCTTCGTGCAGCCTTCGACGGGATTGATGCAGATGTGCGTGCGAAGGTCAGCGCCTACGCCGAGAAGATGGGCGACCAACTGGAGCAACACGCGATCTTCGATGCGCTTCATGCACACTTTTTCGCCTCGGGCGCACGCGGATGGCAGGATTGGCCTGCCGAATATCATGACCCTGCGAGTGATGCAGTTGCTCAATTTGCCGAACAGCACCGGTCAGAGGTCGACTTCTTCGTGTTTGCACAATGGCTGGCCGCGGCGAGCCTCGATGCAGCACAGCAGGACGCATGCGAGGCTGGCATGCCGGTCGGCCTGATCGCCGACCTGGCCGTCGGCATGGATGGTGGCGGCAGTCACGCGTGGAGCCGCCCCGGCGATTTGCTGAAAGGCCTTTCCGTCGGTGCCCCGCCCGACCTGCTCGGTCCTGATGGGCAGGATTGGGGGCTCACGACTTTTTCGCCCGCTGCATTGCAGCGCAACTTTTTTGAACCGTTCATCGCGACGCTGCGGGCGGCGCTCGACCATGCTGGCGGGATTCGTATCGATCATGCGCTCGGGCTCAACCGCCTGTGGGTAGTGCCTCATGGCGGCAGCCCTGCGGATGGCGCTTATCTTCACTACCCGCTGGAGGACATGCTGCCCATTCTTGCCATCGAATCGCACCGGGCGAACGCCGTGGTCATCGGCGAGGATCTGGGCACCGTACCGCCGGGGCTGCGCCAGCAGCTTGAGGCGGCGCATGTCCTCGGCATGCGTGTCATGTGGTTCGAGCGTGAAAGCGGCGGCGGCTACATTCCGCCCTCCGATTGGCAGGAACAGGCAGCGGCGATGACGGGCACGCACGATCTGCCGACCATTGCCGGATGGTGGAAAGGGCGGGACATCGACTGGACATGGGCACTCGGGCGATCGTCTGGCCACGGAAGCGAGGCCGAGGCGCATGTCGCGCGTGCCGGTGAGCGAACGGCACTTTGGGACGCATTGAGGTCCAGCGGCGCAGCAGCGGGGCCGCAGCCAGATATCGACACGCCTGCTCCGGTAATAGAGGCTATCCTGCGCCATGTCGCTCTTACGCCTTGCGAACTCGCGATCATTCCGCTGGAAGATATCATCGGCCTCGTCGAACAGCCGAACTTGCCGGGGACGACCGATCAGCATCCGAACTGGCGGCGGCGCATGCCCGCTTCCACTAAGGACCTGCTTGCGCGTCCTGAAGTGGCGCGCCGACTAGCCAATCTGGATTTGAGCCGGCCATGACACCTCGGGCGACATATCGGCTGCAGTTCAACCGTGATTTCCCGTTCTCGGCGGCGCAGGATATCGTCCCCTATCTCGACGATCTGGGCATCAGCCACATCTACGCCTCGCCAATCACCACAGCCGTGCCCGGTTCCCAGCACGGCTATGACGTGATCGACCCCAAAATCGTCAATCCCGAACTCGGCGGAGAGGATGACTTGCGCGGCCTCGTCAAGGCGTTGCGAGCGCGCGGTATGGGCCTCATCATCGACATTGTCCCCAATCACATGGGCGTGGCGGACGGTCACAATACCTATTGGAACGATGTGCTCCGCAATGGCGAATCGAGTGAATACGCGCATTGGTTCGACATAGACTGGCGGCAACCCATCTTGCTGCCGGTTCTCGGCGCTCCGCTTGAAAAGGCGCTCGGCGCGGGCGACATCAGGATCGATCGGAGCGAAAGCGAACCGGCGCTGCTGCTCTACGGCAGCTACCGCATTCCTCTCCGCCCAGATCGTGAGGAGCAACTGCCCACTACGGACGATCCGCAGGCTTTGGCCGCGCTGCTGGACAAGCAACACTACCGCCTCGGCTGGTGGCGACAGGCCAATGACGAACTGAACTGGCGACGCTTTTTCACGATCAACGAATTAGCGGGATTGAGAGTGGAAGATGACGATGTCTTCGACCAGACTCACGCGCTCTACTTCCGCCTTTGGCGACAAGGCCTGATCGACGGCGTCAGGGTCGATCACGTGGATGGGCTCAGCGACCCTGCCGCTTACTGCCGCAAGCTGCGCGAGAGCTTTGCCGCACTGCCCCGCGACTTGGGCGCGCCGCAGGGGCCGGCCTATATCGCCATCGAGAAAATACTGGCGCCTGGTGAAGCCTTGCCGAACGATTGGGGTGTCGACGGGACGAGCGGCTATGACTTCATGGAGCAAGTATCCGCGGTGCTGCACGACCCAGAGGGCGGCGATGATCTGCAGCGCCTCTGGCACGACTTCAGCGGAAGATTGCCAAGCTTCGAGCAAGAGGAACTGCAGGCGCGGCAGGACATGCTTTCCTGGGCCTTCGACGGGCAGCTCGGCGCGTGTACCGTAGCCTTCGTCACGCTGGCGCGCAGCACTCCTGAAGCTTCCGGATGGACTCCCGCGATGATCCGCCGTGCAATTTCGCGGCTGCTCTGGGTATTTCCCGTATATCGTACCTATGGCACCGGCTTCGATGCGCCGGATGGAGATGCCGCTGTCAGGGAGCAGGTGCTCGAAGACGCGGCACGGTTCACGCCTCCCGGCGAGGCTGAAGTGTCAGATTACATCCTCCGCTGTCTGGCCGGAGAATGCGACGGTGACGCCGATGCGGCAACCGAGGCCGTTCGCCGGTTTCAGCAACTGTCTGCACCCATTGCGGCGAAGGCGGTCGAGGATACGGCGTTCTACCGCTACGCGCCCTTGCTCTCCCGTCTGGACGTTGGCTTCGATGCCGGGATGATGGCGAGTTCGATCGATCACTTCCACGAGGCATGCTCGAGCCGATTGCGGCATTTCCCACGCGCAATGCTCGCGACAGCGACTCATGATCACAAGCGCGGGGAAGATGTGCGAGCCCGGCTGGCGGTACTTTCCGCCATTCCGCAGGTCTGGCGGCAGGAGGTTGCCAGATGGGACGAGATAGCAGACGGAGCGTCCAGTGATGTCGCTTCTGCGGATCGTTACGCGCTTTACCAGATGGCTTTCGGATGTTGGCCAGAGAACTTGGCACCAGATGACCGAGCAGGCCTCGAAGCCTATGCCAGGCGCCTGATCGCGTGGCAGGGGAAGGCTCTGAGGGAAGGCAAGCTGCGCTCGTCCTGGGTCATGCCGAACAAGACTTACGAAGCTGCCGCAGCCGCCTTTGCCGAACGGTTACTCGATCCTGAAGGTGCTGGCAGTTGCACGGCCTCCATTCACGCGTTCATCAACCGGACTGATGTCGCGACAAGTACGAACATTCTTGCCCAGGCTGGATTGCATTTCACCGCGCCCGGGGTGCCGGATTGCTATCAGGGTTGCGAATTGCCTGATTTCAGCATGGTCGATCCCGACAACAGGCGTCCAGTAGATTTCGCACTGCGCGAGAAGGAGTTGAGCGAAGATCATTCACCGCCGGCCAAACTGGAGCTCATTTCCACGTTGCTGCGACTGCGCCGCGACACCCCGGACCTGTTCGCGCACGGAACTTACAAGCCGGCCTTGGTAAGGGGCGATCGCAGCGATCACGTACTCGCGTTCGAACGGCGAGGGGAAAGTGCAATCCTTCGCTTCGCTTGCACCCTGCGCTGCGCTGCGCCCTTGGTGGAAACCGGCATGAACACTCCGGGAGCGGAGTGGTGGGGCGATACCGAGGTGTCGTTTGCATCGGATAAGCAGCCGATTTCAGCGGCTGCCTTGTTCAGGAACTCACCCGTCCATGTAGAACTGATTAATTTGAATTCAGATTAGCATGCAGCCGCCTTTGGGCGAGCGGCGTGCCCTAGACAGGCAATCTATTGGAAGTGATCTTTCGACCAGCTGATTTTCCAATATGTCTCAGGATGGCTTTTGACGGTGCAGAGATTGCGCCCATCCCGCCACAGCTCGGCCGCATGCCGGCGGCCTTCGCGATGGGCTGCCATCAAGGCGGGGAATGCGTCGCTGGCTTCGAACCGCAGGCTCTTTGCCGGCCTTTCGCCTTCTTGCGCAAATTTAAGCAAATAAACATGCTTGCCGCGCGTTTTCTCGGCAATGCTTCCGATGCTCCTCGGAACACTTAGAAAATTGCTGCTCACCATCAGCTTTTCCTCTCTACCTGCAATATTGGCAGCAGAGAGCAAGGTTATGCAACAACATGCATCAAGTTGCGCTGGCAATCCGGCACATCAGCCGGAGGGAGGTTTATTTCTTATCCGCATAAGTTGCGATTTCGCCCGGCATACGCAGCATCTTGTCCACCTCGCTGGCGTGTACTTCTTCTGCATAGATCATCTTGCGGGCGTATTCTTCGAGCGTCACCGACTTTCCGCTCGTGGCCTCCAGAAGGTCGCGGTAAAGATCGAGTGCTGCGCTTTCAGCCTCCAGCGACTCTCGCAGAATGGCGGCGATGTCGTGATTGTGCGTTTCGAGCAGCGGGCCGATATTCAGCGATGGATGTTCGCCCAAGAGGGTGATCATCTCGCCGGCCTCCTGCGCATGGACCAGAGATTCGTCAGCCTGTCCCCTCAGCCAGGAAACGATCGGGATCCGGTTGAAGCCGAAAACAAGAAAGGAATAGTGCGTATATCGCACCACTCCCGCGAGTTCCTGTTCCAGTATCTTGTTCAGAAGGCCGACTACGCGTTCCTTGTCGATGCCGTTCATCATCACTGCCTCTCTGATGTTTATGCGGTGTTCCCGCCCGGATAGCGGGGAAACTAAAGAGCCCAGCAATCCTCGTCAAAACAATTAGGTTTCAGAAAGACCGAACACGACTGCATCGAGGGCGGAGTGACCTGATCATGTTTGCGCGTCCGCCGCGTAACGATCAGGTCCCATCTCACAAGCCTCACTGCCGTTCGGCACGCTGGTCGTAATTGATCACCGCCTGCACCGTGTTCTGCATTAGCTGCATACGTTGCGGTATGGGGCGGCTTGTTCGGCCGATCGTGACCGCAACGGAATAGTGACGCCCATCTGGCGATGTGACCAGGCCCACATCATTGTAGCCTGCTTGCGCACCTTCGAAGACCTGTCCCGTGCCTGTCTTGTGGGCAATCGACCAGCCCGGAGCGAGGCCGCCCTTGAGCCGCCTGGGGCCGCTGCGAGTTCTGCTCAGAATGGAAAGTAGAAGATCGGTCGAAGCGGGCGACAGAAGTTCGCCCTTCTGCAATCTGGCAAGAGCATCCGCTATCCCGACCGGGATAGCTCCGTCGATCGGGTTCTTGAGATAGCTCTCGAACGCCTGTTCGCGGGTTTCCACCGGCACCTCGCCCCTGGCATCGTGAAAACCGGATTTTATGGAATATTCCTGCTTCCAGTCGAGACCGGCGATGCGACTTTGCAGTTTCCGTTCGCCTGGCCCGAAGCGGATGCCGCCCATGTTCTTTTCCGCGAGTATCTTGCGCACGACGTCCGGCCCGCCGATCTCACGCAGGAGAAAATCGTTCGCCGTATTGTCGCTTCGCATGATCGCGCGCTCCAGCAGGTCACCGAGGGTCGTCGTATAACCATCCGATCGCAGGATCAGCGTCCGGACAGGCTGGTAGAAAAGCGTCAGATCTTCTTTGCCGAGAGTGACTTCTTTCGAAAGGTCGAGCTTACCCCGATCGACGAGGTCAAGCGCCGCAACGGCGACCCATAGCTTGCTGACGCTTTGCTGCGGGAAGAACTCGTCACCCCTGTGATGCGCTGTCCAGCCGCGAGCCAGATCGCGAACGGCAATCCCGACTTCGCCGTCGAAATCATCCGCCAGGCGATCGAGTTCATCGTCGAGCCGCTCTTCGGCTTCGCTTTCTGCCGGACGAGGAGATGGGTCCTCGATACGAGAAAGTGCTTCAGTCGACGAAACCTCCTGCTCAGGTGTTCGGTCAATAGCTTTTGTTCGCTCGCGGCCCTCGGCCATGCGCGTCTCCGAACTATCTTCTGCAGCACATGCAGGCAGCAGCAGCGCCGCCGTCAAGATTATCTGCATGAATGGGCGGGCGGGCCTTGCTTGCCGGACGCTTGAATTGGCATTCGCATGGAAAGATTTTTCTGGTGACAGTAGACTGATCATCGTGCGGGTGGTTTCTCCGGCGGAGTTTCCTGGCTGGAATTCTGCTCTTCATTTCTGCAGTTCGGGCGCGAAATTCGCGAATGCCGTATCTTGGCTCCAGACGCGTCGAAGCACTGCTCGCTTCAACGCAGAGGCTTGATGGTGGACTGCGTGTTTGCGCAGCTTCTGATCTACGCCTCGAAATCAGGACGGATGCTGCCTAAGCTTTCCGTTTCAGCAGACCTGCTGTTCCGGCAGCAATCGCCAGCAGGCCAATGGCTGTGGCGGCGGGGTTCATCCGCATCTTGGTATACAGGCTCGTGCTGCGCATACCGGTCGTCTGGTTGCCGTAGATTTCGCCTTCGGCACCGCTCTTGTGAAAGCCGCCGTCGCTCTTGCGCTTGGGCTGATCCCTCAGCGCTGTTGCGAAGAAGGCCTTCTCGAAAATGTGATCCGCCAGACCCGGCGCGAGATTGGCGAGCAGGGTCATGGCCCGGCCGGCTCCCCCGACGATCATGTCGCGCACGGGATTTTCCGCGGCGTTGCACACGGCTTCTGCCACGATCCTGGGGTCGTAAACGGGCGGCGGCACCTGGGCGCGCCCGTCAGCTTCGTTCAGGGCGTGCTTGCTGAAGGGCGTGTTGATGCCGCTTGGCTGAATCAGCGTGACCGACACCGGCGCATCTTCGTGCATCAGTTCCAGTCGCAATGAGTCGATGTAACCTTTCACCGCATATTTGCTGGCAGTGTAGGACGACAGCAAGGGCGCAGGCATCTGGGAAGAAATCGACCCCATGGTGATCAGAGCGCCCCCGCGCTTCTTCAGGTGCGGAAGGGCTTCGGTCGCGCAATGGACCACGCCCCAGTAATTGGTTTCGAAAACCTGGCGATGATCTTCATCGTCAAGCTCTTCCAGCTTGGAATAGACGGCCACACCGGCGTCGCTGACCCAGGTATCGAAGCCGCCATGGCGTTCAATGATGGTTTCGACCGCGCTGCGAACCTGCTCACGCGAGCCGACGTCGGCGACGACGTAATCACACCTGCCGCCCGCCGTGCGAACCTTCGAAGCAGCCGTCTTCAAGCCATCCTCACCCCGCGCGAGAATGACCACATTGGCCCCTTCCCGCGCAGCGCGTTCGGCAGTCGCCAGGCCGATGCCTGATGAACCACCGGTAATCACAATTGTCTGTTCGTTCAGCGGCTTGAGATGCATTTGCGGGCTCCGAGAGAATTACGTTTCTTGTAAACTGAAATTCCCGGCGTGCCTTTCGTTCCGAGAATGTTCTGGACCTGTCCAGGGCAAGGGCGTGCCGGCTCCGAAGGGGCTTCGCCTCTTCCTGTCTCAGGGCTCCCCCTATCTCAGATTGCAGCGAAGGCTTTCGCAGCACGAGGACTTCGTCTAGCGCTGCTCACCTCCACAGCACCAAACCGAAAGCTTTCGATGGCCAAGTTCCTTATCGTGGAAGCGCGCTTCTATAATCATCTCAACGATATGCTCATCGCAGGCGCAAGAAGCGCTCTGGAAGCAGCAGGTCACGAGGTCGAGGTGTTGACCGTACCGGGGGCGCTCGAATTACCGGGAGCGATTTCGCTGGCGGTGGATAGTGAGGAATATGCGGGCTTTGTCGCCATCGGCGTGGTGATCCGTGGCGAAACCTACCACTTCGAAATCGTCGCCGGTGAAAGCGCGCGCGGCATCATGGCGCTGTCCATGGACGGTATCGCGATCGGCAATGGCATCCTGACAGTGGAGAACGAGGAGCAGGCGCTCGAACGGGCCGATCCTGCAAGAAAGAACAAGGGCGGCGAAGCTGCCGAGGCAGCGCTCGCCTTGCATGATCTGCAAAGCCGCTTCACCAGATGATCGTCGGCTGCGCTCGCACTAAGCTTTCGACTGGAACCAGGTCATGAACGGGCCGCTCGAATGGCTCGCCGCGATCGGAACCATGGTGGCTGCCGGCCTGATTGCCGCCGACCTGGGCCGCCGGGCCACCGGCTGGGGCTTCGTCCTTTTCAGTGTCGTGGCCGTAATGTGGGTGGTGTCCGGCCTGACGAGCGATGCGATGCCGATTGCTGCAATGAACGGCATACTCCTGCTCATCAACCTGTGGGGAGTTTGGCAGTATCTCTTGAGCCCCAAGAACCGCAGGGTGTTGGAGCGGATGGAGAAGATCGAGCACGACGTCGAAGAGGAAGTCGAGGAAGAGATGGAGGAGGAGAAACGTTGAGGCTCCTCTCCCCCGAAGTTGGCTTCTAGGAAAGCTGACCGAAGCACTCGCGCCCGGCAAAGCGGGCACTGCTGCCGAGTTCTTCCTCGATACGGATCAGCTGGTTGTACTTCGCCAGCCGATCCGAACGTGCCAGCGAGCCGGTCTTGATCTGCCCGCAATTCGTCGCGACTGCCAGATCCGCGATAGTGGCATCCTCCGTCTCGCCGGAACGATGGCTCATGACGGCCGTGTAGCCGGCACGGTGGGCGATATCGACCGCCTGCATGGTTTCCGAAAGCGAACCGATCTGGTTGACCTTCACCAGCAGCGAATTCGCCAGCCCATCGGCGATGCCTTGCCTGAGGCGCTGCGGATTGGTGACGAACAGATCGTCACCGACGAGTTGCACGCGGTTGCCGATCTTGTCCGTCAAGGCCTTCCATCCGGCAAAATCATCCTCCGCCATGCCGTCTTCAATCGAACGGATCGGGTAGTCGTCGCATAGCTTCGCCAAATAGTCGGTCATCTCCTGTCCATTCAGTGACAGCTTTTCGCCCGTAATCTCGTATCTGTCATCGCGATAGAACTCCGTAGCGGCACAATCGAGCGCCAGCACAACATCGTCGCCAGGCTTGAACCCGGCCTGCTCGATCGACTTCATGATGAAATCCAGCGCGTCGCGGGTGGAAGCGATGTCGGGCGCGAAGCCGCCTTCATCGCCCACAGACGTCGCCAGACCCTTCTGGGCCAGACCTTTCTTCAGCGTGTGAAAGATTTCCGCGCCCCAGCGCACGGCTTCGGCAATACTGTCCGCCCCGACCGGCATGACCATGAATTCCTGTATGTCGATCGGATTGTCCGCGTGCTCGCCGCCGTTGATGATGTTCATCATCGGCACGGGCAGCAGATGCGCTCCCACGCCGCCGATATAGGAATAGAGCGGCAGACCGCGTGCATTGGCGGCGGCCTTGGAAATAGCGAGGCTCGTGCCGAGAATGGCATTCGCACCCAGACGGCTCTTGTTGTCTGTCCCGTCCAGGGCAATCATGACGCCGTCGATGTCGCGCTGGTCTTCCGCGTCGAGGCCGAGCAGATGATCGGCGATCTCGCCATTAACCGCATCCACGGCCCTCAGCACGCCTTTGCCAAGGTAACGAGCGGGATCCCCGTCACGAAGCTCCACCGCCTCATGTGCGCCGGTGGAGGCACCGGAGGGTACGGCAGCACGCCCGAAGCTTCCGTCGTCGAGCAGAATATCGACCTCTACCGTCGGGTTGCCGCGGCTGTCGAGGATCTCTCGCCCATGAATATCGATGATGGCTGTCATAAAATGCTCCGTTCCACGAAATGCGTTTGACGCAGACCAACGCCGCATCGCCTGCGCTGCGTCCTATAAGTCGGAACATTGGCGCGCAAGTTGCGTTGCCAATATGAAACCCCGGTCTTTTGTTCGTCGTTGTTTCGGCGGCAGTGGATCTGGGCGAATTGTTTTAACGCATCAGGGCAAAGGAAAAAGACCATGGCAGAAGCCGGCACACCCCCGCTTACCACCGAAAAGAGCAGCACCCGCAAGACGACCGCGCTGAACAACGCAACGGCGACCAATCCGGGCGGCTCGACCCGCAACGCCGACGATACCGCGACGAACACTTCCACCATCGTTGGGGATAATGCGTCTGAAACCGGTTCCGATGGCCGCAACGAGGCCAAGACACGCTTCAATTCTGCTTTGAACGAGGCGAAGGCCGGGGCCGCAGCGCTGAAGGCCGAAGCCGGGCATCGCGCAGACGATTACAAGACACGCGCCCGCGGTAAGGGTGATGACTTCCGTGCAGAAGCCAAGGCTTACGGCGATCAGGCGAAGGGCCGCGCCAATGAGTATGCCCTGGAAGGCAAGTCGAAGGTCAGCGGCGGCATAGCTTCGCTCGCTCGCCTGGTGGACGAAAACGCCTCCACGCTGGACGAGAAAATGGGCGCCCAATATGGCGACTATGCACGCACCGCTTCGCGTAGCCTGCAGGACACTGCCGACAGCCTCGACAACAAGAGCATCGAGGAACTGGGCGAAGACGTGCGTGAATTCGTGCGCAAGAGCCCCGGCACAGCCATCGGCATTGCAGCCGTGACCGGCTTCATGCTGTCGCGGATGTTCAGCACCGGACGTCGCTGATCCCTTCACTTTCCAGAAGGGAAGACTGAATGCTCGAAGAAAGTGTGCGGACCGATCCCACGATCGAAGCTGAAGTTTCGGAGACCCGCGAGGATCCTTATGCCGGCGGGTCTCTGACGGATGACATCACCGCTCTGTATCAAGACGGCAAGACTTACGCCGAGGCCGAACTGGCCTTTCAGAAGACTCGCGCCCGGTTCACTCTGGAAAAGGGCAAGAAAGGCGCCGTCTTTCTGGGAGGAGCGCTCGCGCTCCTCCACCTGGCGGGTATTGCTCTGGTAGTTGGCCTCGTGATCGCGTTGACGCCGCTCATAACGGCCTGGGGCGCAACTGCTGTCGTGGTCGCTGTTCTCGTCATCGGGGCGCTGGTCCTCGGCAGCATGGCCAAGAAGAAATTCACCACCATGTCCTCCGCCTATAAGGAGGATGGCCGATGAGCGGTTCGACAGTGGATATCGACAACCAGCTCCGGCAAGACCGGGCGATACGGGATAGTGCGAAAGCCGTGTTCATGCAGGACTACCACCATCTGCGTGAAGATCTGGCAGAAAAAGGTGTCGGATCGCGATTGTTCGATCGGGCGGCCATCGGCGCTACCGACGTGTTCGACGAAGCTGTCGAGGTTGCCGACAACAACCGGGGAGCTTTGTACGCCCTCTTGGCAGCCGTCGGCCTGTGGTTCGCTCGCAACCCGATCCTATCCATCTTTTCCAGCGATGACGATGATGATTACGACGACGATTGGGATGATGACGATTGGGACGACGAGGATGATTATCACGATTGAGCGATACGAATCTCAGGCACCGAAACTATAAGAATGAAGGCGGAGAATTTCCGATATGGATCAGACACAAGAACAGAAACGCGAAGAACTGCGCCAGAAGATCGAAGCCAGTGAAGCACGCAATGCCGAGCGGGGCTTGGGCGATTATGCCGCCGACATTCGCGACGGCACTGTCAATTTTGCCAAGGACCACCCGATTGCAGCAGTTGCAGGCGGCCTTGCTCTAGGCGTAGTGATCGCTTCGCTTATACCCGGGCCCGGTCGCCGGATGCGCCGCAGGGCGACCTCGAAGGCGTCCTCGCTCGCGAGCACGCTTAGCGAGCTCGGGATTGCATACGCCTCTGGCCTTTTCGAGACGGCGGGTGATCTCGCAGAGGACCTCGGCGATGGCATCAGCGACAAGGCACGTCATCTGAACAGGGAGGCGCATTACCGGGCCGGGGAAACAGGCGATGCCGCTCGTGCACTGTCCCGTCGTGCCGGCAAGAAAGCAAGCCGTACCCTGCGTGATTTGCGCCGCTAATTTTGTAAATCAGCAGAGCCTCAATTCGGCGCGGCAGGCTTGGCCTGTTGCGCCGAAGACGTTAGTGGGGAACATTATCTTCATCTAATCCGGACCGCAGCGGCTATAACCCCGCAAGCGCTTCAAAGAGGTTCAGACATGGCCGAAAAAGAGAGCAAGCAACTTCTGCACCTGGTGATGGGCGGCAGGGTCAAGGACCCCCGCACCCTTGAATTTCAGGATCCCGAGAGCATTCACGTGGTCGGCGTGTTCAGCAATTTCGAATCTGCCGAAGAAGCATGGCGCGGCAATGCGCAACGCACGGTGGACGATGCCGAAATGAAGTATGTCATCGTTCACCTGCACAAGCTTCTCGATCCGGAAGCTTGATCAGCGCACATTTGCCTGGACGGACGAAAAAGGCCCCCGAACCGGGGGCCTTTTCTTTTGCCACAAACTTGCGGAGTTCAGATGAACTCGATTTTCTGCACCAGGTAGAACTTGTCGCCAGAAGGAACAGTCACTTCCACTTCCTCATCCACCTTCTTGCCGATGAGAGCGCGTGCCATGGGTGAACTGTAGGAGATACGACCGCTGTTCGCATCGGCCTCGGTCTGGCCGACGATTTGATACTTCACCGGCTTGTCGTCTTCGTCGAGCAACGTCACCGTTGCGCCAAAAATCACCCGATCACCGGAAAGGCTTTTCGGATCGATAATCTGGGCGCGAGAAACCTTGTCCTCAATGTCGGAAATCTGGGCCTCGACCTGCCCCTGCCTTTCTTTCGCCGCGTGATATTCGGCGTTTTCGGAAAGATCGCCATGCGCGCGGGCTTCCTCGATCGCATCGACGATCTTGGGCCGTTCGGCGCGCAAGGCCTTCAGATCGCTGGTCAGGCGCTCATACCCTTCGGCGAGCATCGGGACCTTTTCCATGTCAGATTCCAGTCTGTTTCAGCCGCTCTCGAACAAGACGTCCTCTTGCCGTTCCAGAAATTGAAACGGCGCTTGCAGGACCGAAATGTTCGAGGGCAGCGCGGTTGTTTCAGCTATGATAGTCCTGCAGCGGCTTCACTTCAAGCTGGCTGACCTTAACCGATGCGATAGCCCGGCTTGCTGCCACAGACGCGGCCGCTGTGGTATAGGACGGTATCTTCATCTGCAGGGCCGTTGCGCGGATTGATTTTGAATCGATCAGGCTCTGCCAACCCTCGGTCGTGTTGAACACAAGGTCCACTCTGCCATCGATCATCCGGTCCACGATATGCGGCTGCCCCTGAGCGACCTTGTTGATCCTTTCGACCGTCAAACCCTTCTCAGCCAGGAAAACGGCGTTTCCATCGGTCGCCAGGACGGAGAAACCCTGTTCGATCAGCGTGCGAACCGCAGGAACGATCGCCTCCCGGTCGCTTTCCTTGACTGAGACGAAGACGGTGCCTTTCTCTGGCAACGTGACCCCCGCCCCCAATTGCGACTTGAAGAACGCCGCTGGGAAGTCGCTGTCGATCCCCATGACTTCGCCCGTCGACTTCATTTCGGGCGACAGGACCGGGTCTGCGCCGGGGAAGCGGGCGAAAGGAAACACCGCCTCCTTCACCGCCATGTAGCCGAGCTCGCGCCGAATAGGCGGGAATGCGGAAAGCATTTCGCCCGCCATGATCCGGGCCGCAACTTTCGCGACGGGGAAGCCGACAGCTTTCGCAACGAAGGGAACGGTGCGGCTTGCCCGGGGATTGACCTCGATCAGATAGACCAGTTCATTACCGCTCTCGTCCGCCTTGATAGCGAATTGGCTGTTCATCAGACCGCGAACTCCGAGTGCCAGCGCCAGCTTTCTGGCCTGATCCTCCATCTCGGCGATTACCGCATCTGACAGACTGTAGGGCGGCAGGGTGCAGGCGCTGTCGCCAGAATGCACCCCGGCTTCCTCGATATGCTGCATCACGCCTGCGATTACCACGTCCGTCCCGTCGCAAAGCGCGTCAACGTCGCATTCGATCGCATCACGAAGATATTGGTCGATCAGGACAGGAGAATCACCCGACACATTGACTGCAGTCGCGATATAATCATCAAGCTGGGCCTCGCTGTCCACGATCTCCATCGCACGGCCGCCCAGCACGTAAGAGGGGCGCAACAGGACCGGATAGCCAATGCTGCGCGCGACGGCGGCTGCCTCGTCACGGCTGCGGGCGATTCCATTTTCGGGCTGACGCAGCCCCAGTTTTCCGACCAGCTTGGCGAAGCGTTCACGGTCTTCGGCAAGATCGATGGCATCGGGGCTGGTGCCGAGGATCGGAATGCCTTCGTCTTCCAGCGCCTGCGCCAGTTTCAGCGGCGTCTGCCCGCCGAATTGCACGATAACCCCGACCAACTCGCCATTCTGCTGCTCGACGCGCAGGATCTCCAGCACGTCCTCCGCCGTGAGCGGCTCGAAATAGAGGCGGTCGGACGTGTCGTAATCGGTGGAGACAGTCTCCGGGTTGCAATTGACCATGATGGTCTCGAACCCGGCTTCGTCGAGCGCAAAACAGGCGTGGCAGCAGCAATAGTCGAATTCGATGCCCTGCCCGATCCGGTTCGGCCCGCCGCCGAGGATCACGACCTTGCGGCGGTCGCTCGGCCATGCCTCGTTCTCCGGCTCGCCGAAGCTTGGCGCTTCGTAGGTCGAATACATATAGGGCGTGATCGCCTCGAACTCGGCGGCGCAGCTGTCGATGCGCTTGAACACGGGATGCACGCCCAGCTTTTCGCGAAGCTGGCGAACTTCCTTTTCCGAAGTGGCACCAGCCATGGCGCGCAGCGTGTCGTGCAGCAGCCCGCTGCGACGCGCCTGCGTTTCCGCCAGGCCGCCTGCTACGCCGACGCTGCGCACGGCCAATGTGGCGAGACGCTTGTCGGAAAAGCCCATCGCCTTCAACCGGCGCATTTCCGCTGCATCACGAGGCAGGCCGGTATGGCCGAGCATACGTTCTTCGTAGATGATGGCTTCGATCTGGCGCAGGAACCATGCGTCATAGCCAGTGATGGGCTGGATTTCCTCCACCGTCATGCCTTCGCGGAATGCCTGGGCGACGTTCAGCAGCCGGTCGGGGGTGCGGCGCGACAGGGCGGCGGTGATGACATCCCTGCTCGTTCCCTCGAATTCGACGACGCGGTTGAAGCCGTCCAGCCCCGTTTCCAAACCGCGCAAGGCTTTCTGCATGCTCTCGGCGAAGCTGCGGCCGATCGCCATCACTTCACCCACGGACTTCATCGCGGTGGAGAGATCGTCCTTCGACCCCTTGAACTTTTCGAAGGCGAAGCGCGGTATCTTCGTGACGACGTAATCGATGGTCGGCTCGAAACTGGCCGGGGTCGCGCCGGTGATCTCGTTCGTGATCTCGTCCAGCGTGTAGCCGACGGCGAGCTTCGCCGCGACGCGCGCGATGGGGAACCCGGTCGCCTTGGATGCGAGCGCACTGGAACGCGAAACCCGCGGGTTCATCTCGATCACGATCAGCCGGCCATCAGCTGGATTAACTGCGAACTGTACGTTGGAACCGCCTGTTTCGACGCCGATTTCACGCAGCACGGCGATGCTGGCCGAGCGCATGATCTGGTATTCCTTGTCGGTCAGCGTCAGCGCCGGAGCGACAGTGATGGAATCGCCGGTATGAACGCCCATAGGGTCTACATTCTCGATTGCACAGACGATGATGCAATTGTCGGCGCGGTCGCGCACGACTTCCATCTCGAACTCTTTCCAGCCGAGAAGCGATTCCTCGATCAGCACCTCGTTCGTGGGGCTGGCGTCGATGCCCTCGCGGGTGATGCGTTCGAATTCGGCCTTGTTGTAGGCAATCCCGCCGCCCGTTCCGCCAAGGGTGAAGCTCGGGCGGATGATCGCAGGCAGGCCGGTACGTTCGAGAACGGCGAAAGCTTCATCAACCGAGTAAGCGACACCGCTGCGCGCGCTTTCCAGGCCGATGCTGTCCATTGCCTCACGGAAGCGCTGGCGATTTTCCGCCTTGTCGATGGCGTCGGCATTGGCGCCGATCATCTGCACGCCGTACTTCTCCAGCGTCCCGTCATTCGCCAGTGCGAGGGCACAATTCAGCGCCGTCTGCCCGCCCATTGTCGGCAGCACCGCATCGGGGCGTTCCTTGGCGATGATCTTCGCGACGATCTCGGGCGTGATCGGCTCGACATAGGTCGCGTCCGCCATCTCGGGATCGGTCATGATCGTGGCAGGGTTGGAATTGACGAGGATGACGCGGTAGCCCTCCTCCTTCAGCGCCTTGATCGCCTGCGTGCCGGAATAGTCGAACTCGCAAGCCTGTCCGATAATGATCGGACCAGCGCCAATGACGAGGATCGAGGAAATGTCTGTACGTTTGGGCATTATTTGCTCTGCTGTATTGGGATGGCATTATAGCTACCACTGACGATCTTAGTCCCATTTAGCGCCTGCCAACCGTGAAAAGAAGCGCCGTAAGCAGATGCTGATTCGCAAACTCGACGACTCAGAAGAAAGTAGTCATTGCTATTAAAAGACACGAGATCCACCGACGAGACGAGCATTGAGTGCTCTTCCGAGAGAGGCAAAAGAACGCTATCGATCATTGCGGAGAAATTAGGGTTCTCCACGATAACTTTATATTCGGAGAGAGATTCCTGAACTAGGGTCAAGGATTCATGATCACCGTACAGCGAGAAAACGATCTTAGGTCCGACGACCAACCAATTCTCAGAATCCATTTGCCATTCAATTTGGAAATCATCCAAGCATTGACTTACGGGTTCAGCGTGAACGGTGCTCGGCAGATGAGCCAAGCTCAAGCTGACTAGGATCAGTAAAGCAGGCAACCTCATCTCAACACCTCCACGAACTTCTCGAACAGGTAAAAGCTGTCCTGAGGACCCGGACTTGCCTCCGGGTGATACTGCACACCGAAAGCCTTCTTGCCGCTGATCGCGATGCCGCAGTTCGAGCCATCGAACAGGCTCACATGCGTCTGTTCGACGTCAGCTGGCAGCGTGTCACCATCGACAGCGAAACCGTGGTTCATGCTGGTGATCTCCACCAGACCCTGCGTGTCGCCCCATCCCTCGCCCACGCGCTGCACCGGGTGGTTTGCGCCGCGGTGGCCCTGATGCATCTTCTTCGTCTTCGCGCCCGCTGCCAGAGCGAGCAGTTGGTGACCGAGGCAGATGCCAAAGATCGGCATGTCGCGGTCGAGCAAATTGCGGATCACCGGCACTGCCCGCTCTCCGGTAGCGGCAGGGTCGCCCGGCCCGTTGGAGAGGAACACGCCCGCGGGCTCATGCGCCATGATCTCGTCGACGCTCGCGCTGGCGGGGACGACTGTTACCCGCGCTCCGGCGCGCGCCAGATTGCGGAAAATGTTGTCCTTCGAACCGTAGTCGATCGCGACGACATGCGGCTTCGCCTCGCCGCCCGCCTGCTCCGAACTGCTGGCATAGCCCTTGCCCAAAACCCACTCGCCGCCATCCCAGCTTTCGGCCTTCTCGCGGCTGACCCGGCTGGCCAGGTCCATGCCTTCCAATCCGGCCCATTCGGCAGCCTGCCTCTGCAATTCGCGAATGTCGAAGCGACCGTGCGGATCATGCGCGATCACGGCGTTCTGCGCGCCCGACAAACGGATGCGGCGCGTCAGTGCGCGGGTATCAACGCCGGACAGGCCGATGCGTCCTTCTGTCGCCATCCAGCTTGCGAACTGATCTTTTGCGCGAAAGCTGGAATGCGGCGTCACTTCCTCGCGCACGATGCAGCCGACTGTGCTTTCGACCCGGCTTTCGCGGTCTTCGTCATTCGCGCCTACATTGCCGATATGGGGAAAGGTAAAATTGACGATCTGCGCTGCGTAGCTCGGATCGGTCATCACTTCCTGATAGCCGGTCATCGCCGTGTTGAAGCACAACTCGCCAACAGCGGAGCCGGAAGCGCCGAAGCCCTTGCCCCAGACGGTAGTGCCGTCAGCCAGAACGAGGACTCCCGTCGCACCCAAAGGTTGCGCAGGGCTTGTGGCGGGGTCGGCCATGGGGCGCTCCGATTGCAAAGGTTTTCCGGCGATGTCGCTAAGCCGCAGCGGCTAGGCTGCGCGGCCCCCTTCGTCAAGCGGCCATCTGTTCACAGCCGTTCAAGATGGCGATTTCCCGGCGCGGCTATGGCGGGCGCGGGCGCATCTTGTATAGCATTCGCAAGATTCTCCCTTGCACAAGGAATTGCAGATGCTGCGCGAACACGTTCAGAAAGAAACCATTGCCGCCATGAAGGCCGGCAACAAGCCGCGCACGGCGGCCCTGCGGCTCATCGGTGCCAAGATCAAGGACCGGGATATCGAAAATCGCACGGCGAAAAGCGTGCCCGATGACGACGATCTCGTGACCGAGGTGCTGCAGAAAATGGCGAAGCAGCGCCGCGAATCTATCCAGATGTATGAGGATGGCGGGCGCACGGAACTGGCCGATCAGGAGAAGGCCGAACTGGCGGTGATCACGGAATTCCTGCCGCAGATGATGGACGAAGGCGAAACGCGCGCCGCCATTGCGCAGGTCAAGACGGATCTCGGTGCCGATTCGGTGAAGGACATGGGCAAGGTAATGGCCGAGTTGAAGAGCCGACACGGCGCCACGCTGGACATGTCCAAGGCCAGCGGCCTTGTGAAGGACAGCTTCGCCTGAAAGCCGTCCCTTTAGCAAACGACGCGAGGCCGTCCGCGCCGCTGGCGGATCCGATGCAAGACCTGTAAGGCAGATCGCATGGCGCTTTCCCCTCAATGGCTAGACGAATTGCGGGCTCGCATTTCGCTGTCGAGCCTGATCGGGCGCACGACCAAGCTGCAGAAGGCGGGGCACGAGTACAAGGCCTGCTGCCCCTTCCACGACGAAAAATCGCCAAGCTTTACGGTCAGCGATCAAAAAGGGTTTTACCATTGCTTCGGCTGCGGCGCGCACGGCGATGCGATCCGCTGGATGACGGACCAGCGCGGCCTGCCCTTCATCGATGCAGTTAAGGAACTGGCGAGCGAGGCGGGTCTGGAGATGCCGGAGCCCGATCCGCGCGCCGCACAGGCGGCGCAGCAACGCGCGGGGCTGCATGACGTCACTCAGGCGGCGCAGGAGTGGTTCGTGGCCCAATTGCAGTCCGAGGCGGGAACCAAGGCGCGTGAATACCTCGCCGGACGCGGCTTCGATGCCCATACCGCCGCTCGGTTCGGTTTTGGCTATGCTCCTGCCGACCGGCAGGCGATGAAGCAGGCGTTGAGCCAGTTCGATGAAAAGGAACTGATCGAAACAGGGCTGCGCATCGATGTGGAAGGCAAGCCGCCTTACGACCGCTTCCGCGACCGCCTGATGCTGCCTATTCAGGACTTGCGAGGCCGCGTGATCGGCTTCGGCGGACGTATCCTGCAAAGCGAGACCGACGCGCCCAAATATCTGAACTCGCCGGAAACGCCGCTGTTCGACAAGGGGCGCACTCTCTACAATCTCCATCGTGCCGGGCCGGCATCGCGGCAGACGGAACGGATCGTCGTGGTCGAAGGCTACATGGATGTGGTCGCCCTCGCCGCCGCAGGGTTTGAAGATGCGGTCGCGCCGCTCGGCACCGCTTTGACAGAGCAGCAGATCGAGCTGTTGTGGCGCCAGGTTCCCCGACCCATCTTGTGTTTCGACGGCGATGCCGCAGGCAAGCGAGCGGCGATGCGGGCGGCCACGCGTGCCCTTCCCATGTTGCGCCCTTCCCATTCGCTCGCGATCGTGTCGCTGCCGGCAGGCAAGGACCCGGACGATCTGCTGAGGGAAAAAGGCGTTGCGGCGCTGGAGGATCTGCTGGCTGCGCCTGCCAGCCTGCTCGACATGCTGTGGCAGCATGAGCGCGACGCGCAGCCTCTCCATTCTCCCGAGGACAAGGCCGGGCTGAAGGCGCGGCTGCTGGCGCATGTGGAAAGCATCGGCGATCCCGACATCGCCGCTCTCTACAAGCGTGAATTCCTCGAACGCTTTTCTGCCTTCGCCTTTCCCCCGCGCGAGCGTGAACCGTGGGTGAAGAACAACACTACCGCGCCGTTCAAGCGCGGCGCGTTCCGAAAAGCGGCCGACCCTGTCCTTTCGCCCGAAGCGTCCAGGCGTTTGCGGCACATGAGCGAAGGAGGCAGCCGCGACGGGCTCGCAGCCGCCGTCGTCGCGGGACTGATGCGGCATCCGGCAGAGGTCATGCGCCATGCCGAGGCGCTCTCACGCTACGCCGGCAGCGATCCGCGCGTTGCACCTTTCGTGGATTCTCTCCTCGACGCAGCGGAATTGCTTGAACCGGGGCACAAATCGCCCATATCGGGCAGTGAAGGCCAGGCCGCGCCGCCCGAAGACACCCGTTTTTCCTTTCTCGTCGAAGGAACCGACCCTCAGGTCGCGCGCGAAGATCTGGCCGAAGCCGTGTCGCTGCTGGTGGAGCGGCCCGCGCTCGAAGCGGCCCTTGCGGCAGCGACGGCGCGGTTCGAGTCCGATCCGGAAGGCGCTTTCGCCGAGCAGCAGCGCCTGCTCAAACGAAAGCTGGCTTTCGAAAAGCGACTCGGGCAGATGGCAAGCAACCGGGCCAATCGTTTGGCCCAGGACAATTCAGAACCCGTTGCGGCGCATGGCGATGCGTTGACGGGCCAGGTAACGGACTGACAACAGATCGATGGCTTCCGAAGCGAACACGAAAAAGAATGACGATGCGCCTCTTATCGACCTCAACGAGGCATCGATCAAGAAGCTGATCTCAAAGGCGAAGAAGCGCGGCTATGTCACTTATGACGAGCTGAACGAAGCGCTCCCGCAGGACCAGATGAACAGCGAGCAGATCGAGGATGTCATGTCCGCGATCAGCGAAATGGGCGTCAACATTGTCGAGAATGACGAGGAAGCGGAAGCCGATACCGATTCGGATGGCGACGGCGACAGCGATGTCGAGGAAATCACCGCCGACGATTCCAAGGAAGCGAAAAAGCCTGCTGCTGCGCCGAAGAAGCTCGCCGCAGGCGAGCGCACCGATGACCCTGTGCGGATGTATCTGCGCGAGATGGGCGCGGTGGAACTCCTCAGCCGCGAGGGCGAGATCGCCATCGCCAAGCGAATCGAGGCTGGCCGCGACATGATGATCATTGGCCTTTGCGAAAGCCCGATTACCTTTCACGCGATCATTCATTGGTCGGAAGCGCTGAACAACGAGGAAATGCAGCTTCGCGAGATCCTCGATCTAGACGCCATGCTTTCGAAGGAACCCCCCGTCGACAAGATGGAAGAGGGCGAGGACGACGACAGCGGCGAAATTAGCGAGGAAACCGCCGGCCCCACCATCCGCGACGATGACGAGGATGAGTCCGACGACGATTCCAGCGACGACGAAGATGACGAGGAAGGTGGCTCCAAGCGGCGCGACGATGACGAGGAGGAGGACAACACCCTCTCCCTCGCCCAGATGGAAGCTGCACTGAAGCCGGACGCCATTATCCGCTTCGCACGCATCACCGACCTTTTCCGCAAGTTCGAGAAGCTGCAGGCTGAGCGTGTCGACACGATCGGCCGCGGCGACGAATTTCCTGCCGCCAAGGAAAAGAAGTACGAGTCCTTGCGCGAAGAGCTGACCGCCGAAGTTGAAAGCGTTCAGTTCCACGCGACCAAGATCGAATTCCTGGTCGATAATCTCTACGCCTTTAATCGCAGGCTGACCGCCCTCGGTGGCCAGATGCTGCGCCTTGCCGAACGGCACAAGGTCAAACGCATCGAGTTCCTCAATGCCTATATCGGCAATGAGATGGACGATAGCTGGCTGAAGGCTAACGCGAAGAAGGACAAGAAATGGGCCGCCTTCGCTTCAAAGGAAGCGGAAGCGGTAGAGCGCATCCGGGCCGAAATCGCCGACATCGCCGCGAATACCGGCATGAGCCTCGAAGAATTCCGCCGCATCGTGAACATGGTCCAGAAAGGCGAGCGCGAAGCGCGTATCGCGAAGAAGGAAATGGTTGAGGCCAATCTGCGCCTCGTTATCTCCATCGCGAAGAAATACACCAATCGCGGCCTGCAGTTCCTCGACCTTATTCAAGAAGGCAACATCGGCCTGATGAAGGCCGTCGACAAATTCGAGTATCGCCGCGGTTACAAGTTCAGCACCTATGCGACGTGGTGGATCAGGCAGGCGATTACCCGCTCGATTGCGGACCAGGCCCGCACCATTCGCATTCCGGTTCACATGATCGAGACGATCAACAAGCTGGTGCGTACCAGCCGCCAGTTCCTGCACGATCAGGGCCGCGAACCGACGCCGGAGGAAATGGCTGAAAAGCTGTCGATGCCGCTCGAAAAAGTTCGCAAGGTGATGAAGATCGCCAAGGAGCCGATCAGCCTCGAGACGCCCATCGGCGATGAGGAAGATTCGCACCTCGGTGATTTCATCGAGGACAAGAATGCGATCATCCCGGTCGATGCAGCCATTCAGGCCAACCTCAAGGAAACCGTCACCCGCGTCCTCGCAAGCCTCACTCCGCGTGAGGAACGCGTGCTGCGGATGCGCTTTGGTATCGGCATGAACACCGATCACACACTGGAGGAGGTCGGCCAGCAGTTCAGCGTGACACGCGAACGTATCCGCCAGATCGAGGCCAAGGCACTGCGCAAGCTGAAGCACCCCAGCCGCAGCCGCAAGATGCGCAGTTTCCTCGACCAGTAGGTCACTCGTTCCGGCCTTGGCAGCTGTCGACAGACAGACGCCGGGGTTGGCAGTTTCAGGCGGCGTGTTCAAAGCGGCGCGCTTTCTGCGAAAGGTTAATTCATGAAAATCGCGATCGCTTCCGATCACGCCGCGTTGGAGATGAAATCCGATCTCGTGGAATGGTTGATCGAAGCGGGTCATGAGGTCGCCGATCTCGGCCCCGACAGCAGCGACAGCGTGGATTATCCCGATTATGGTTACAAGCTCGCCGATGTCATTGCCGAAGGCACGGCAGAGCGCGGGATCGCACTTTGCGGATCGGGCATCGGGATATCCATGTCCGTCAACCGCAACCCGGCAGTGCGCTGCGCTCTGGTTTCGGAACCTTTTTCCGCTTCGCTGGCCCGCGAACACAATGACGCGAACTGCCTCGCCCTCGGCGCCCGGCTGACAGGCAGCGATTTGGCGAAAGCCTGCGTTTCGGCTTTTCTCGAAACGGAATTTGCAGGCGGCCGCCACCAGCGCCGCGTCGACAAGCTCACCACCCCTCCCCGCTGACACGCTTCGCTAGAAAAGGTGCGATGATGACCGACGCCCTCCCCCCCGGCACACAGCGTTTCTGGTGCGACAGCCTGTCCGAAGCGGACCCGGAGATTTACGAAGCCGTTCGCAACGAGCTCGGCCGCCAACGCGACAAGATCGAGCTGATCGCCAGCGAGAACATCGCCAGTCGCGCCGTGCTGGAAGCGACGGGTTCCGTTTTCACCAACAAATATGCCGAAGGCTATCCCGGCAAGCGGTATTACGGCGGCTGCGACTATGCCGATGTCGTGGAGAACCTGGCCATTGAGCGGGCGAAGAAGCTGTTCGGCTGCGATTTCGCCAATGTTCAGCCTAATTCCGGCAGCCAGATGAACCAGGCCGTGTTCCTAGCCCTGCTGCAGCCGGGCGACACTTTCATGGGACTCGATCTCAATTCCGGCGGTCACCTCACGCACGGTTCTCCCGTGAACATGAGCGGCAAGTGGTTCAGCCCGGTCGCCTATGGTGTCCGGCAGGACGACGAATTGATCGACATGGACGAGGTCGCGTCGATCGCCCGCGAGCACAAGCCCAAGCTCATCATCTGCGGCGGCACCGCCTATTCACGCGGCTGGGACTTCGCCCGCTTTCGTGAAATTGCGGATGAAATAGGCGCATGGCTGCTATGCGACATGAGCCATATATCCGGCCTTGTCGCCGGCGGCGTTCACGATTCACCTTTCCCCCATGCGCATGTGGTGACCAGCACTACCCACAAGAGCCTGCGCGGGCCGCGTTCGGGCATCATCCTCACCAATGACGAGGCGCTGGCCAAGAAGTTCAACAGTGCCGTTTTCCCGGGCATGCAGGGCGGTCCGCTCGTCCATGTCATCGCCGCCAAGGCGGTCGCCTTCGCCGAAGCGCTGCGGCCCGAATTCAAGACCTATGCCAAGGCTGTGCAGGACAACGCCCGCGCGCTTGCCGCCAGCCTGCAGGACAGCGGGTTGCGCATCGTTTCGGGCGGCACGGACAATCATTCCATGCTGGTCGACCTCACCGTTGCACGTGGCGGCGGCGACGTGACCGGCAAAGCGGCGGAAAAGGGCCTCGATCGGGCCTATCTCACCTGCAACAAGAATGGCATTCCTTTCGACAAGCGCAGCCCCTTCGTCACCAGCGGCATCCGGCTCGGCACGCCCGCCGGGACGACGCGCGGCTTCGGAACCGATGAATTCCGCATAATAGGCGGCCTGATCGCCGAAGTGGTGGAGGGAATGGCGCGAAACGGCGATGACGGCGACGGACAGGTGGAACAAACGGTGCGCCAGCGCGTCGGGGAACTGTGTGAATCATTCCCCGTCTATCCAGGAAGATAAAAGATGAACAACGACGATCGAGATACCCTGCACCCCGTCACCGCGACCGAAGATCACGTCATGGCGACCCATGATGCATACGAGCGCCCCAGCCTTGCCGGTGACGCCACTCGCGAAGCCAAGGGAATGTTCTCCGACGGGATGAAGCACCCGAGCACTAAGCCGGTGCTGACCGGCGCAGCAGTCGGCGCAGTGGCAGGCATTCTGCTGCCGTTCGTGACGCTGCCCCTTGGTGCCGTAGCCGGTGCAGGTTACGCCTTCTACAAGCGCGTCCGTCCCTGATCCATGCGCTGTCCTTTCTGTGTCCATGACGACAGCCAGGTCAAGGACAGCCGACCGACCGAAGACAACACGGCCATACGCCGCCGGCGCCAGTGCGCGCATTGCGGGGCGCGGTTCACCACCTTTGAACGGGTGCAATTGCGTGAAGTGACCGTGGTCAAGAACGATGCCGGTGGCGGGGAACGCCGCCGGCAGACTTTCGACAGGCGTAAGCTGGAGCAATCTGTCTCGCTCGCCTGCCGCAAGCGCAACATCACGCAAGAGACGATCGACCAGCTGGTTTCCGGCATTCAGCGGCAGATCGAAACGGCCGGAGAGGCCGAAGTCTCCTCCGCCCGTATCGGCGAGCTGGTGATGGAAGGCCTGCGGCAGATCGACAGCGTGGCCTATATCCGCTTCGCGTCCGTCTACCGCGACTTCAGCGAGGCGCGGGATTTCGAACAATTCGCCAGCAGTGTGCGCGATGTCGCAACCGACTGACCGCTCGTCATCAGCCGACACCGCGCCAGTCATCGTTCTCGTCAGGCCGCAGCTTGGCGAGAACATTGGCAAGGCCGCCCGCGCCATGCTGAACTTCGGTATGGTGGAACTGCGCCTTGTCGAACCGCGCGATGGTTGGCCCAATCCCTCTGCCGGTCCCGCAGCGGCTGGTGCAGATGTGGTGCTTGAGAAAGCGCAGGTGTACCAGTGTACTGCAGAGGCTGTCGCCGACTGCTCCCATGTCTATGCGACCACCGTGCGCAAGCGCGGCGTGACCAAGCCCGTCCTGACCCCCGAAGCTGCGATCCGCACGATTGCAAGTGAGCAGGGGCGCAGCGCCATCCTGTTCGGCCCTGAACGATCCGGGCTCGACATGAACGATGTGGCGCTCGCCCGGGCGATCATCACCGTGCCGATCAATCCCGAGTTCGGCTCTCTCAACCTGGCGCAGGCCGTGATACTCTGCGCCTACGAATGGTCGAAGACGCGCGATCTGTCGCAGCCACCGCTGGAAGACCATCTCCCGCCTGCCCCTCAGGCTGAACTCGACGGCCTTATTCAGCACATCGAGGCCATGCTGGAGCCAAAGGGCTATTTCGAGCCTGAAATTCGCGCTGACGTCACCCGCCGCACATTGCGGACGGTGCTGACCAAACCGCGCTGGAACCACCTCGAGATCAGAACCTTGCGCGGCGTCCTGACGACGCTGGGCCGCAAGGGCCGTAGAGGTGATCCGCGCCAGAATTGACCTGCTCCGGCACGCTTGACTTGGCGGCCATGAAACGGCAAGGGGCGCGGGTACGAATTGGCTCCGCACCCCGGTGAAGCGGCAGCCACGTCCGGCATCAGGCCGGGCGGTGCGATACCGGGTTCAAGCGCCGGAGATTGCCCGAAGCATCGGGCAGTGGCGATAGCAGATTGGAGACGACATCATGTCGAAGCGCAAAAGCGCCAAGTATAAACTCGACCGCCGGATGGGTGAAAACATCTGGGGTCGCCCTAATTCTCCCGTCAACAAGCGGTCCTATGGCCCCGGCCAGCACGGCCAGCGCCGCAAGAGCAAGGTTTCGGACTACGGTCTGCAGCTGCGCGCGAAGCAGAAGCTGAAGGGCTATTACGGCGACGTTACCGAAAAGCAGTTCAAGCGCAGCTACACCGAAGCCAGCAAGATGAAGGGCGATACCAGCCAGAATCTCATTGGCCTTCTGGAACAGCGCCTGGACATGGTGGTCTATCGCGCCAAGTTCGCCCCCACCATCTGGGCCGCGCGCCAGATCGTCAATCATGGCCACATCCGCGTGAATGGCGAAAAGTGCAACATCGCCAGCCGCCGCGTGCTGGTCGGCGACGTCATTAGCCTCGGCGACAAGGCCAAGGAAATGGCGCTGATCATCGAAGCGCAGAGCCTGCCCGAGCGTGACATTCCCGACTACGTCTCGCCCGACGGCACCGACAAGGTGACCTTCACCCGCGTTCCCAAGCTTGACGAAGTGCCCTATCCGGTCACGATGGAACCGAATCTGGTCGTCGAGTTCTACTCGCGCTGATCATCCGGTCTTCCGAAACCTGCAAAAGGGCGGTCCTGTGGGCCGCCCTTCTTGTTAATGCGGTGGGCTGTCGCAGGATCTGGACTGGATCAGGTTCTCCGATCCCACTCCACCAGTTCATAAGCTATCGAGCTTTCAACCAGCGCATCCCAGATCGCCGCCAGTTCGTGTGACGGTAAACCACGGTCCTCCGCGTCCCGAGTTGCCGCATATACTACGGCCCTCTTCCGGGCCTCGTCCCGCACTGCTTCACGATCCTTCTTTATCCGCGCTGCGGCGCGCATGTATCCATAACGCCGATCTAGCAGCGCCATCAGTTCCCGATCGGTCGCATCGACGCCCTCCCGCACCTCACCCATGGTCATGCAATCTTCGGGCAGTTTGCAGTTCATTTGTCGCTCCCAAGGTAATCACGGCGGAAGTTCGCTGCAAATCCAGCGAAGCGTCCGCCTTCTATCGCGTCGCGCATGGCTGCCATCAATTGCTGATAAAATGACAGATTATGCTCGGTCATCAGCATGGCGCCGAGGATTTCTCCGGCCTTCTGCAAATGATGCAAATAGGCGCGCGAATAGGTTGCGCAGGTCGGGCAAATGCAGCGTTCGTCCAGCGGTCCTGTATCTTCCGCGAAGCGCGCGTTGCGAATGTTCAGAGGTCCGTTCCAGGTAAATGCCTGGCCATTCCGGCCTGAACGGCTGGGCAGGACGCAGTCGAACATGTCGACCCCGCGCTCCACCGCTCCGACCAAATCGTCGGGTTTTCCGACGCCCATCAAGTAGCGCGGTGCGTCCGCCGGCAATTGGGCAGGAGCGAAGTCGAGCGTCGCGAACATCGCGTCCTGCCCTTCACCCACCGCCAGCCCACCTATTGCATAGCCGTCGAAACCGATGGCGCGGAGGGCATCGGCGCTCGACTTCCGTAATCCTTCATCCAAAGCGCCCTGCTGTATGCCGAACAGAGCCGCCCCGTCGGCGTGATCTGCGCCAGCGTCGAATGCATCGCGGCTGCGCCTGGCCCAGCGCATCGACATCTCCATCGAGGATGCGATCGCATTGCGCCCCTGGTCGGCACGCGGGCATTCGTCGAAGGCCATGACGATGTCCGAACCGAGCAGCCGCTGGATCTCCATCGACCTTTCAGGCGTCAGAAGATGGCGCGACCCGTCGATATGACTGCGAAACTCGACACCGTTCTCCGTCAGCTTCCGCAATTCGGATAGGCTCATCACCTGATAGCCGCCGCTATCGGTCAGGATCGGGCGATCCCAGTTCATGAAGCGGTGCAGACCGCCCAATCGCGCCACCCGTTCCGCACCGGGCCGCAGCATGAGGTGATATGTATTGCCCAGGATGATATCGGCGCCGGTCGCCCGCACGGCTTCGGGCTTCATCGCCTTCACCGTCGCTGCCGTTCCGACCGGCATGAAGGCCGGTGTGCGGATCGTGCCCCTGCGCATCGCGATATTGCCGGTGCGCGCCTGTCCGTCCTGCGCGGCAAGGGTGAATGAAAATCGGGGCGGCATGTAACTAGAATCCATAAACGACGGTGAAGCGGGACAGCGTATCTGTCGATACAGCGCCCGGCGCAGGATTGCTGTTATAATCGACCGTATAGGAAAGGCGTGTGCTGACGCGATCACTGATCTTCGCGCGAAGTGCAGTGACGAGGTTCAGCGTGGTGTTCGAGGAATCGATAATGACGGTCGCACTACCGGCCGCTTCCGCGACCATGTTGGTATCCTGACTGACGGTAATCCCGTCGGCGATCTGCCAGTCGAAGTCGAGGCCGATCAGTCCGGCGAGGCTGTTCTCCGTTTCGCCGCTGACGAAGACCGTCCTGCGGTAGGCCGGTCCGGCCTTCACCGACAGCTTGAAATCACCCTTGTCCAGAAGCTGATAGCCAAGCCCTCCGGAAACGGCCTGCCGCGACTCGAACCCTTGAAAGCGGTCGCTTTCATATTGCAGAAGGCCATAGGCAAACAGGCCATCGTCAATGTCGTAGCGTGGCTCATATGCCGCCAGATACTGCTCCCGCGTAGTCCTGCCGTTCGACCGTTGGTAATCCCCGTGCGCGCGCAAGCGGTGGCTCCAGTCCACACCTTTGCGATTGAGTTCCAGAGTGCCGGTGACGCCAACATTGGTGTTATTGCCATCAGCGTAGAAGGCACCGATCTGCCCTTCCCCGTCCCATCGCTCGAACATTCCGGCTGAACGAATGGCTTCAGCTTTGGCGCTCGCTAATTCCGCTTTTCGCGCTGCATCCCTTGCGAGAAAAGCGTCGTGCAGCGCCTTGATCTCAGCGGCATCATCGGGATTCGTCTGCTTTGCGATTTCGACCACCGTGGCGATCTTCTCGGCATTGCCGGTGGCGATGGCGGCGTCGATCATGGCGCGAACGGGTTGCGGCATGGCCGCCTGCAGCGGAGCCGCAAAAAGTAAGGCGGTCAGCGGGACGGCGATACGATACATGCCGTCCTGCTAACGTCCTGTCATCGCTTTCGCCACACTTTTCGGCATGAATGCCGTGGCGAGGAATTGACTATTCCTTTAGCGATGCTTCGAGAAACTGCCCTACGCGGTTCAGCATGATGCCGCGAGCCTGCCCGTGTTCGAGATAGTGATCGAGACCTTCGAATTCGAGGTAATCGACAGTCTTGCCGCTGCCTTCCAGGCGGCTCTTCATCAGTTTGGATTGCGCGACTCCCGTATTCAGGTCGACAGTCCCGTGCACCAGCAGCACAGGTGCATCGAACCTGTCGGCATGCCGCGCGGGTGAACCCGCCGCAACGTGAGGGCCCGTGCCGATGAACCGGTCAGTGGCACGAAAGTTGGTGTACCGGCGGCTTTCTTCCCGCAGCAGTTCGAGATCGGTTACCGGCGCGATCGCAACGACAGCCTTGTAGAGCGACGGATCGAGAACCTGTGACTGCAATGCGGCATAGCCGCCATAGGACCAGCCCATGACGCCCATCCGGTCGCCGTCGGCAATGCCTTGCCACACGAGCCACCGGCCTGCATCGTTGACATCGGAAATCGCGGTTTCCCACGCCTGAAATCCGTTCTTGCCGAACCATGCTTCGCCGTAACCGGCAGACCCGCGGAAGTTGGGCTGCATGACAGCATAGCCGCGGGCGACAAGGAACTGGACCAGCCAATCGAAGCCCCATTCGTCGCGGGCGCCGGGCCCGCCATGCGGAAGCACGATAGCTGGCAGGTTTCGTCCATCGCTGCCGGGCGGCAGGGTTAAATAGCCGGGGATCGAGGTTCCGTCTGCTGCAGGGAAGTTCACCGGCTGCATCTGCCCCATCTCGACATCGACCAGCGGATCGCGCAGCGGCAGGAGTTCGGACAGTTGGCGCGAGTCCTTCTTGTACAGGTAAGCCACCCCCGGGTCGGTGTCGCTCGATGCTATCAGGACGAGGCTGTTCTCATCCTCGCTCGCGTCCTTGATCGAGATCAGGGGCGTTCCGGGCAGAGCCTTGCCCAGCGACGAAGCAAGCCTCTCCAGTTCAGGGTCGAAATACTTCACCTGCCGTTTCTCGGTGGCATAGCTTGCCCCTACGACCCGGCGCTTGCGGCCGATGCGAATGAGGGAATCCACATCCACATCGTCGCGCGACATGACGAGGTTCCTGCGGTTGGTTCCGTCCAGGGCAACGGTATAGAGCGCCCGATAGCCGTTGTGACTGTCGAAACCGTAAGCGAGGTTGTTTTTGCTATCGACCGCCACGGGCCAGAACCCCTCTGCGATACTACCGCCCGCATCCACGGCGGACAGGGGCTTCCAATCATCGGAAGCAGCGTCGCGATAGAGATAGCGATAATCGTTGCCGTCATACCCGCCGGCGGTGCTGTCGGCGACCATCATGATGCGCACGCGGCCGTTCTCGTCCGCTATATAGAGCTGGGCCTTGTCATTGGGCTTTTCCACGGTTCTGGTGCGACCGTTGGTGATGTCAAAAAGATCGACGCCAAGCCCTTCCCGATCTTCGAACAGTCGCGTGCCCGGCCCGCTGTTCTTGATGTAATCACGGGTCATCAGGATGCGCTCCTCCTCACCGTCGATGTCGAGAGCGAGGATCGATCCACCGTCCTGAAGGAGGCCTAGCGTCTTGTAGGTGGAGTCGGGCGACAGGCGGATTACCTTCCCATCCTCGGCAGAAATGCCCAGCATTCGGGTGAAATAGATCAGCGTCCCGCCGACTTCCTGAATTCCGTAGACTTCGCATATTATTCGGCTGTCGGTTGCCCAATCGCACCATTGGAGGCGGGCATTGGCCTGATTCATCGTAATCAGCGAAACGGGCTCGGCCGACGAATTCAGATCGACGGTGTAGATGGTTTCATCCGCTGCATTACCGGGGGCGATGTATAGAATCCGGTCACCCGACGGCGAGATGGAAATGTCCGTCAGCGACTGACGTGCGCCGAACCTTGCCGCCGTTTGCCCCAGTTCTTCCGCCGCGACCGGCAACGCGACCATTGCCGCAGCAGCGGCCAGAACAACCCCGTAAGTCTTCATTGATAGATCCCCCCGCTCCAATGAGCGCCCGACAAACTATATCATCAGAAGCCAACTGAAAGATCAAAATTCATGCCGGTGGAAATAATCCTCTACCTGTGGCGCTCTCGACAAGTGTGTCTCGCCCCCCGATAGACATCCGATGATCGAAATGGCCGAAATAGCGACCTTCTCTCCTGAAACATGGCTGTTCCCCACGTTGGCCGCAGTTGCGGTTCTGACCGGGATCGTCGATTCCATCGCCGGCGGTGGCGGGCTGATCATGATGCCGTCGCTGCTCGCGGCGGGCCTGCCGCCGCATCTGGCGCTGGGCACAAACAAGCTGCAGTCGGTTTTCGGGACGACAATGGCTTGCCGCACATATCACAGGGGCGGGCTGGTCGAGTTCAAGGCGAACCGGGCGCTCGTGGCGCTGGCCTTCATCATGGCGGCAGCGGGGGCGGTGCTGGTGCAGATGATACCCGCACGCATCCTCACCTATATCGTTCCCGTGTTCCTCCTCGCTCTTGCAGGGTACGTCATTTTCTCTCCTCGAATGACCGATCAGGATGCGGAGCAACGTGTCGGGCGCGCCGGATACGCTCCCGTCGCAGGGGGTATCGGGTTCTACGATGGCTTCTTCGGCCCGGGTACGGGTCAGTTCTTCAGCGCCAGCCTGGTCGGCCTGCGGGGTTACGGCCTTACGCGCGCGACCGCCAATGCCAAGCTGTTCAACATGGCGACCAACTGGGCATCTGTCATCGTCTTCGCACTGGGCGGCAAGATGGTCTGGCTGCTGGGCTTCTGCATGGCGGCGGGCGCGATGCTGGGCGGATATATCGGTTCGCATTTTGCGATGCGGCACGGCGCGCGCCTGATCAGGCCGCTGATGATCGTAGCCTCGCTCGGCCTCACCGGTCGGCTGATCTGGGGCTGGTTCACGTCCTGAGGCGCCATCCCGTGCGGAAGATGATCGCAATGGCCGTGACACAGGCCAGCATGAAGGCAAGCGTCAGGCCAAAGGAGACCCAGATGTTCACGTCCGAAGATCCGTAGAACGTCCAGCGCAGCCCGCTTACGAGATAGACGATCGGATTAACCAAGGCGATGTCACGCCACGGGTCCGGAAGCATGTCGATGGAATAGAATGTGCCGCCTAGGAACGTCAGCGGCATCAGTATGAGCATGGGGACAATGCCGAGTTTCTCGAAATTGTCGGCCCAAATGCCCAGGATGAAACCGAACAGCGAAAAGGCCGATGCAACGAGCATGATGTAAAGCGCCGCCAGTACCGGATATTCAATGCGATAATCCACGAAGAAGGTAGCGGTAAAAAGAATGATCGCCGCCAGCACCAGTGACTTCGTGGCTGCCGCACCGACGAACCCGGCAAGGGTCTCGGCCGTGCCGACCGGTGCGGAGAGCAGTTCGTAGATCGTGCCGGTAAAGCGCGGCATGTAAATGCCGAAGCTGGCGTTGCTGGTGCTTTCGCTCAGCAGTGTGAGCAGCAGCAGCCCCGGCACGATGAAGGCACCATAAGCGACGCCGTCCACGGCATCCATCCGCCCGCCGATGGCGGAGCCGAACACGATGAAATAGAGCGACGTTGTCAAGACGGGTGCCAGGATCGACTGGAACGCAGTGCGCATCGCACGCATCAATTCGCGCACATAGATTGCCCAGGCGCCGCGATAGTTGAACCCGCTCATGCCTGCTTCTCCAGCAAATCTACGAAGATGTCTTCCAGCGAAGATTCGCGGATCTCGATAGCGGTGTAATCGACGCCGGCCGCGATCAGCGCCTTGGTCAGATCGGCCACTTCCGACTTGCCCAATCCGCTGCCGTCGCCGCCACGGTAGCAGAGGTCGTCCCCGTCCAGCCTTACCGGATAGCGCGCAATCTCGGGCGGAAGGACTGCAGGCGGATTGCGAAGGGTGATATGCGCCTCCGTCCGGCCCAGACGCGCCATCATCGCCTGCTTGTCATCCACCATCAGCAGCTTGCCGCCCCGGATAATGCCGACGCGGTCGGCCATTTCCTCGGCCTCTTCGATGTAATGCGTCGTCAGGATCACGGTGACGCCCTGGCTGCGCAGTATGTCGATCTGCCGCCACATGTCGCGCCGCAGTTCGACATCCACGCCGGCGGTCGGTTCATCCAGGAACAGCAGGTCGGGATCGTGCGCCAGCGCCTTGGCAATCAGCACGCGCCGTTTCATCCCGCCTGACAAATTGCGGATCTGTTCGTCCCGCTTCTCCCACAGGCTGAGCGAACGAAGCACTTCCTCGATACGGGCCGGGTCCGATGGGCGACCGAACAGGCCACGGGAAAAGGCGACTGCGCGTGCGACCGGCTCGAACATGTCGGTCGACAGTTCCTGCGGGACGAGGCCGACCCGCCCGCGCACCTTGCGCCAATCGCGCAGCATGTCGTGACCGAAGGCGTGAATAGTCCCGGAGCTTGGCCGGACCAGGCCGCAAACCGCGCCGATCAGCGTCGTCTTGCCAGCGCCGTTCGGCCCAAGCAGAGCAAATATCTCGCCTCGCCGGATTTGCAGATCGACATCGTCCAGCGCCTTCAGCCCGCCAGAATAGATCTTGGTCAGCCCCTGAATGTCGAGAATTACATCACTCATGCAGGCTCACCTTTTTCGGGTAGAAGCAACGAGGCGTCGCCATAGGAATAGAATCTGTATCCTGCGGCGATGGCATGGGCATAGGCGGCCTGCATGCGTTCGCGGCCCATCAGCGCGCTGACCAGCATGAACAGGGTGCTGCGCGGCAGGTGAAAATTGGTCATCAGGCCGTCGGTAGCGAGAAACCTGTAGCCGGGCGTGATGAAGATGGAGGTGTCGCCTTCAAAAGGCTGGATAGTGCCATCTTCATCGGCGGCGCTCTCCAGCAGGCGCAGGCTGGTCGTGCCGACGGCGATGATCCGGTGGCCATCGCGCCTCTTGCGGTTGAGCCTTTCCGCAGCGGCGGCGTCTATGCGGCCCCATTCGGCATGCATCGCATGGTCAGACGTATCCTCCACCTTGACCGGCAGGAATGTTCCCGCACCCACATGGAGCGTCAGCGTTTCGGAACCGATGCCTGCCTTCCCGAGCGCATCTACAAGCGCAGGCGTGAAATGCAGCGCAGCGGTCGGAGCCGCTACGGCGCCGTCCTGCGCCGCGAACATCGTCTGGTAATCTTCGGCATCGCGTTCATCGGTCGCGCGCTTGTTGGCAATATAGGGGGGAAGCGGCATCGTGCCGGCGCGCTGCAGCAGAACTTCGACGGGCTCGTCGCCTTCGAAAGCCAGTGTCCAGCTGCCATCCGCGGCCCGGCCTTCTGCAAGCGCGCTCACGCCATCGGCGAACTCTACCCGGTCACCGGAACGAAGGCGCTTGCCGTTCTTGATGAAGGCCTGCCAGCGGCGAAGGTCGACCCGCTTGTGCAGTGTCGCGCCGATCTTCGCGTCGCCGCGCTTCCCCTCCAGCCTGGCGGGGATAACGCGCGTGTCGTTGAAGACGAGTATATCGCCGCGATCAAGCTGACCCGGCAGGTCGCCAACCGCACAATCCGCGAGCCCATGCTGCCCCTTTACCACCAGCATGCGCGCAGTATCGCGCGGCACTGCCGGGCGAAGGGCTATGTTCTCGGGCGGAAGGTCGAAGTCGAAAAGATCAACGCGCATTCCGCGGCATCTAAAGGCAGTGCTGCATCATGGGAAGGCCGCACGGCGCGCCTGCGCGCAATGTCTTCGGCAACCTACTCCGAGATGGGCGCGTTCAGCTGCTCGACCGTAACGCCATCATATTTGGGCGCTTCCTGTTCGCCAGTCGGAATGGGGCGGTTGTCGGCGGCGATGCTTGCCTGCAGGATACGCGTCGGATCCGCAGGCGGTTCGCCGCGCGCGATGGTGTCCACGGCATCCATGCCGGCGATGACCCGGCCGAAGTTGGTATATTTCTTGTCGAGGCTGAAGCGGGGATAGAACACGATGAAGAACTGGCTGTTGGCGCTGTTCTCGTCCTGCGCACGCGCCATCGCAATGGTGCCGCGCAGATGCGGCATGGGATTGAACTCTTCCTCAAGGTCGGGCAGCTGCGACCCGCCCTGCCCGGTGCCCGTGGGATCACCCGTCTGCGCCATGAACCCGTCGATCACGCGGTGGAAGACATTGCCGTCGTAAAATCCCTGCCGCGCCAGGGTCTTGATGCGGGCGACATGGTTCGGCGCCCAATCCTCCATAAGCCGGATCGCAATGCGCTGGCCGTTCGACAGGTCGAGGTAGAGGATGTTCTCCAGATCCGCCGCCGCATCATAATTGATCGGAGCATAGGTGCGGCGCTCTGGCACAACCTGGTCCTGCGCGGCGGCAGGCACGGCGGGCACCAGCATCAGCGAGGCAAGCGCGCCAGCGGCAATCAGGCGTTTGAACATGGAAATCCCATCGAAGAAGACGAATGAATAATGTCGGTGTAGTGGCAGCAAGTAGCCGTTCAGGCCTGACCGTTCAATGAATGATGCCGGGCATCGCCAAGAGTGTCAGTAATCGCCGAGACGGCCCAGCTTTTCGACGCGGGCGACTACATCGTCCCGCACCGCTGCGCTGACGAATGGTGCAATATCCCCGCCGAAGAGGGCGATTTCCTTCACCAGCCGCGATGCGATCGGTTGCAATGATACGTCCGCCATCAGAAATACGGTTTCGATATTTTCGTTTATCTGCTGGTTCATGCCAGCCATTTGGTACTCATATTCGAAATCGGCGACGGCCCGCAGCCCGCGCACGATGACGCTGGCGTTCTGCTTTTCGGCGAATTTCATCAGCAGGGCGTTGAAGCCTGTGACGGACACATTGCCAATACCGTAATTGTTTACTTCGCGCCGGACCATGGCCATACGTTCTTCCGGCGTGAACATGGGGTTTTTGGAAGGGTTGGTCGTGACGCCGATGATCAGGCGATCGACCAGTTTGGATCCCCGCCGGATGATGTCGGCATGGCCGAGCGTGATGGGATCGAATGTTCCGGGATAGATGCCGATGCGTTCAGCCATGCACTTTACCTGTCTCTTTCAACGATGAAGCGCGCCAGTTCGCGCAGCAGGTCCGCTTCAGCGCCGAAATGATCGAGGTGGCCCACCGCCTGATCGACCAGCGCCCTCGCCTGCGTGCGCGCAGCTTCGGCGCCCATCAATGACACGAAGGTCTGCTTGCCTTGCCCGTCGTCCTTGCGCAGAGCCTTGCCAGCCTTCGCTTCATCCCCTTCATGGTCGAGCAGATCGTCGGCAATCTGAAAGGCAAGGCCGATATCGCGTGAATAGAAGCGCAAGGGTGCGCGGCTGTCCTCATGCGCGCGGCCGAGAATAGCGCCCATCTCCACTGCCGCCGCCAGCAGGGCGCCTGTTTTCAATTGTTGCAGGCGAGTGACCGCTGGCAAATCGTACTGCGATTCTTCGGCAACGATATCCATCATCTGCCCGCCGGCCATGCCATGCATTCCGCTGGCACCTGCCAATGTCGCGACGAGGTCGGCGCGCACGTGCGGATCGTCAGAGATCTCTGGCATGGAGAGAATTTCAAAAGCCAGCGCATGCAGCGAATCACCGGCAAGCACGGCTGTCGCTTCGTCGAAATGGCGGTGCAGCGTGGGCTTGCCGTGCCGCAGCGCATCATCATCCATGCAGGGCAAATCGTCATGGATCAGAGAATAGACGTGGATCGATTCGACCGCGCAACCGGCGCGAACGGCCGCCTGCCTGTCGACATTGAAAAGACTGGCGGTAGCGGTCAGCAGCAGCGGACGAACCCGCTTGCCCCCGCCGATCGCGGCATAGCGCATGGCCTCGATCAGCCGTTTGCGCGTGTCCGCCGGCATCGGCAGAAATTCGTCGAAACTGGCATCGACCTCGCGCTGGATGCGAACCAGCCCCTCCTGCAGAAGCCCGGCCTTGTCCTGCACGGTCGCCAAATCAGCTCGCCGCGTCGAAAGGCTGGGTTTCGCGCGGCTTGCCGTCGGGACCGGCGACGATCTTTTCGATCCTCGCCTGAGCCGCGTCGAGCCGCGCCTGGCAATGCAGCCGAAGCTTCTCGCCGCGCTCGTAAAGGTCGATCGACTCGTCGAGCGGCACTTCCCCGCCCTCCAGCTTGCGTACGACATCCTCAAGGGCGCGCAAGGCGTCCTCGAAGCTAATCTGCGAAATATCGGAAGTTCCCTCAGCCATGCTGCCTGCATTGCCGCCGGCTTTGCAGCGGGTCAAGCATGAGTGGCGATGCGCCCATGCCGCGAAGGGGACTAGCGGCTGGCGCGGTGCATCGCTAAAGGCGCTGCATGTCCGAAATCACGCCAGACAAAGTCGAAGCCCACGGCTTCACTCCCGAAGAATATGACCGCGTTCTCGACGCGCTGGGGCGGGAGCCGAACCTTCTCGAACTCGGCATATTCTCGGTCATGTGGTCCGAACATTGCAGCTACAAGAGCAGCCGCTTTCACCTGAAGAAGCTGCCGACGGAAGCCCCTTGGGTCATCTGCGGACCGGGTGAAAATGCGGGCGTGATCGACATTGGCGAAGGGCCGGACGGGCGCAAGCTGGCGGCGATCTTCAAGATGGAGAGCCACAATCACCCCAGCTACATCGAGCCGTATCAGGGGGCGGCCACCGGCGTAGGCGGCATCTTGCGCGATGTGTTCACCATGGGCGCGCGCCCGGTCGCGAACCTCAACGCCCTGCGTTTCGGGCGGCCCGATCATCCGAAGATGAAGCATCTGGTGCAGGGCGTCGTCGCGGGAATTGGTGGCTATGGCAATTGCGTCGGCGTGCCGACCGTGGGTGGCGAAACCAATTTTGACCCTGCCTACGACGGCAACATCATCGTGAACGCCATGACCGTCGGCGTCGCGGATCAGGACAGGATCTTCTATTCCGCAGCGACCGGAGTAGGCAATCCTATCGTCTATGTGGGTTCGAAGACAGGCCGCGACGGCATTCACGGCGCGACGATGGCCAGCGCCGATTTCGGAGATGATATAGAGGAGAAGCGCCCTACCGTTCAGGTCGGCGATCCCTTCGTCGAGAAGCTGCTGATCGAAGCCTGCCTCGAACTCATGGCAACCGACGCAATCGTCGCCATACAGGACATGGGCGCAGCGGGCCTCACATCCTCCAGCGTCGAGATGGCGACGGGCGGCAAGACCGGCATTCGCCTCGACATGAATCAGGTGCCCTGCCGGGAAGAGGGCATGACGCCCTATGAGATGATGCTGTCTGAAAGCCAGGAGCGCATGCTGATGGTGCTGAAGCCGGGCCGCGAGGCCGAGGCAGAGGCGATCTTCCGCAAGTGGGAACTGGATTTCGCCGTGATTGGGGAAGTAACGGACACGCAGCGGATGGAACTGGTGTTCGGCGGTGAAACGGTCTGCGACATCCCGCTCGGCCCGCTGGCTGAAAAGGCGCCCGAATACGAACGGCCTTACCTCTCGCGCGAAGATTACGGGATCTGGGCGAATGTTGAACCGCTTGGCGCCCTGCCGGAGGTGACCGACATCGGTGCCGATCTGCTAAAGCTGATGGCAAGCCCCGCCCTCGCCTCCCGCCGCTGGATCAGCCAGCAATATGACAGCCAGGTGGGCGCGGATACCTTGCAGACCGGGGGCGACGCCGCTGTCGTCAGGGTGCACGGAACGCGCAAGGCGCTCGCCATGACCACGGATTGCACGCCGCGCTATTGCTACGCCGATCCTTACGAAGGCGGCAAGCAGGCCATTGCAGAAGCCTATCGCAATCTCTGTGCAGTCGGCGCAAATCCGCTGGCCGTGACCAATTGCCTCAATTTCGGAAACCCGCAGCGGCCTGAGATCATGGCGCAATTCGTCGGATGCCTTCAAGGCATGGGCGACGCCTGCCGGGCACTGGATTTCCCCATCGTGAGCGGGAACGTGTCGCTCTACAACGAAAGCAAGGCGACCGGCGGCGGAAGCGCGATCCTGCCCACCCCTGCGATCGGCGGTGTCGGCATCATTGAAGATCATGCCGGCGTGATGACGATGGGCTTCAAGGCGGACGGTGAGGAAATTCTCGTTGTCGGACGCAAGTGCGCTGGCAGCACCGCGGAACTCGGTCAGTCCGTCTGGCTGCGGGAGGTGGCGGGAGCGAAAGCCGGTTCGCCCCCTTCGGTCGACCTCGGTCACGAGCGGAAGGCCGGGGAATTCATCCGCAGCCTGATCGACAACCGCCGGGTAACTGCCGTTCACGACGTCAGCGATGGAGGGTTGATCGTCACGGTGGCAGAGATGGCGCTGGCCGGAGGCATCGGTGCCGCTCTAGAAGCAGGCGCAATCAGCGCCGGAAAAGCGTACTTCGCGGAAGATCAGGGCGTGTATGCCATCACCGTGCCGCGCGGGACAGGCGACACCGTAATATCAATTGCAGCCGGAGCAGGCCTCGTCTGCGAGAAGCTCGGCACCACCGGCGGTGATGCCATTACCCTGGCCGGGCGGCCAGAAGGTGCCGACACGATCCGCTGCTCGGTCAGCCTTTCCGACTTGCGCGAGGCGCATCAGCGCTTCTTTCGCGACTGGATGGACAGCTAGGCAGCGGCAGTTTGAGTGCGGCTCTAAGCGTGTTACGGCCGCTCTGCCATCAGGTCAGGCCGCCTTCTTCGCCGCTTCCCTGCCCAGCAGATCGTAGGGATCGATGTTCTCACCCTGCCAGATGCGGTGGCATTCACGGTACCGGACAGGCGGGTCGATGTTCAGTTCACGCCGCGCTTCTTCCAGCGGTTTCGCCAGCAGTTCCATGATCGAAAGGTCGGCGATGCGGGGGCATTTGCGCCCGGCAAGCTGCGCTTCGCGCACAGCCTTCAGAACCGGCGCGTCGCTTTCGACCTGTCCACGCATGTTCAGTGCACCGGCATAGGCGATGAACAGATTAGCCTTTCCGCCATTCTGTTCATAGGTAAAGGCCAGCACACATTGCTCCCCCAGAGCATCGCGGCCGTAACCTGTGAGGATGTGCAGCAGATCATGCGTGTCCCGCCGCCGGTCGCCATACCACTCCGCAAGATCGCCATAGCGCGGGCGATCGCCGCGGCACTTGTCAGCCTCGGCAACCAGTCCCGCCGCGCTCAGTCCCTCGCGCTCCATGAAAGTAACATAGGCATCGGCAACGCTGCCCTTCGGCATCTGCCGCAAGGCATCGTGATCGTCGAGCAGCGCCGGCAGATTACCTTCGCGCATCCGCATCCTCTCGCCATGTTCGCTCAGCGTGAAGGCACGCGCTGCCGGCATGAACTTGCTGGAGGGCAAGGCTTCGAAGATATGGAAGACATGCGCCGTGTTTTCCTTGTCCTTCAGCAATTCGCGGAAGTGGTGCAGCGCCTTCAACGGGCGCTTGCGCAGCTTCGGCCGGTCAGGATGAACCAGCAGAGTGCCGTCGCGCGCGCATTCCGCATTGGCGGCAGGGCTGTCGTGAATGGCGGTGTTTTCGGTCATGACGCATCCGTTACTAACATTCATGTCAATATAACATGAATGTCGCCGCATGCGAGTCTCGTCAACCGCTGACCCATTCCTCGCGAGGGATCTGCAGCAGCTTCAGGATCGATGTGCAGTCGCCCCGGTCGATCCAGCCGTCAGCCTTCTCGCGCAGAGTTGGCTTGGCGCGATAGGCGATGCCGTAGGTCGCAGCCTTGATCATGCGCACGTCATTCGCACCATCGCCCGCAGCCATGCTCACCGCTTCGGGCCCGAGGCGCTCCATTTCCTCGATCAGGATGCGCTGTTTCGTCGCCCCGTCAACGATGGCTCCGTCCAGCGTACCCGTCAGCCTGCCGTCCCGTATGCCTAGGCGGTTGCCCACCACTCGGTGAAATCCCAGTTTCTCTGCGATCGGGTCGGCGAAGTGGTGAAACCCGCCGGTAACCAGTACCGTCTGGCACCCCCTGGACTTCAGCGTCGCCACCAGGGTACGGGCGCCGGGTGTCGCCGCGATGCGTTCGTCCAGACACTGCCGGATCGCTTCTTCATCCAGGCCTTCCAGCAAGGCGACGCGTTCCTTCAGAGCGGATTCGAAATCGAGTTCCCCCTGCATCGCACGTTCGGTGATTGCGGAAACCTGCTTTTTCAAACCGGCGAAATCCGCCAGTTCGTCGATGCATTCCTGCCCGATCATCGTCGAATCCATGTCGGAGACGAATAATTGCGGCTCGCGAATATCTTCGGCCGAAACCAGCAGATCGGCCGGAGCGAAGTGCGTGTCCAATATGGCACGAAATTTGGCCGGATCGCCGTGGGGCAAGGCGATCTGCAGAACGCCGCCATGAAAATCCAGCATCTGCGCCACGGCGACCGGCATGCCGGCATCCGACAAGGCTGCGCTGGCACGGTCCAGGCGCATTTCCAATGTCAGCGGGTCTGCTATCAACCGTGCGATGGGCAAAGAATATTCTCCTGAAAATGAAGCGAAACGGCCGCTGGCGCTCATTGCAGGGCCGACCGCAAGCGGCAAGAGCGATTCAGCCGTGGAGCTTGCGCTGGCGCTGAGCCAGGCTGGCAAACGAGCGGCGGTGATCAACGCCGACAGCGCGCAGGTCTACAGTGACCTGCAGATCATCAGCGCACGACCCAAACCGCAGGACATGCGCGGCGTTGAGCATCTACTCTACGGTGCATGGAACGGGGCCACCGCCTGCTCCGCCGCAGACTGGGCCGACGCAGCGAAACTGGAGATTGCTCGCCTGCATGGCGAAGGAATTATCCCCATACTTTGCGGCGGAACCGGCATGTACCTGCGGGTGCTGCTCGACGGGATCGCTCCCGTTCCGCCCATCCCGTCAGAGATCAGGGAGCAGGTGCGCGTCTTGACGGGCGCCGAGGCTCGCCTGGCTCTTGAGAGAGAAGACGCAGAGGCCGCCGAACGGCTGGCGCCGCGTGATACGGGGCGAACCATGCGCGCGCTTGAAGTCGTGCGGGCAACGGGTCGCCCCATTTCCGAATGGCAGAAGGAGAAGACCGGCGGCATCGGCGGCGATGTTTCGCTGCACGCAGCGCTCTTGCTGCCGCCGCGTGACGACATTTACGAGCGCTGTAATAATCGCTTCCGCATCATGGTCGATCGGGGCGCTGTGGAGGAAGTGCGGGCGCTGCTCGCACGCGATCTTGATCCTTCGCTGCCGGTCAGGCGGGCTATCGGGGTCCCAGAAATTACCGCCTTCCTGAACGCCGAGATCGGAGAGGCGGAAATGATTGCAAAGGGGCAGCAGGCCACGAGAAATTATGCGAAGCGGCAGTATACATGGTTCCGCCAGCAACCGCCCGAAGGCTGGCCGCGATGCACCAGCAGGCAGGACCTGCTCGCCGCCTTAAGAGAAACTTTGTTGCTGTAACGATGCTTGACCTGCAATATTGTAACCAGTAGGTAAGCTACTCACCGGCCAAACGAACGCCGGTTGCAACATACATTTCCGGCCCGGTACGTTCCCCCGCGTATCGGGCCAAATAACAAGCCGGGTTTACGGGGCACGGCACAACGCGGAACACCGAAAGGGATCGAGTTGAACGAGGAACGAAGCGGAGCGTCCATTCTGGTCGAGAGCCTGGTGCGGCAAGGCGTGACCCTCGTCTTCGGGTATCCGGGCGGCGCGGTGCTTCCCATCTATGACGAACTCTACGAAGACAAGCGGCTGCGGCACATTCTTGCGCGGCACGAAGCTGGCGCCGCCCATGCAGCCGAAGGATATGCCCGTTCCACCGGTCGCCCCGGCGTCGTCCTGGTTACATCGGGTCCGGGCGCGACCAATGCGGTTACAGGTATTGCCGATGCCTATATGGATTCCATCCCGCTGGTGATCATAACGGGCCAGGTTCCGACGGCGCTGATCGGCAGCGACGCTTTTCAGGAGGCGGATACCGTCGGCATCACTCGCCATTGCACGAAGCACAATTACCTCGTGAAAGATCCGGCCGATCTGGCCGCGACGATCGAGGAAGCCTTTCGGATCGCCACCAGCGGTCGCCCTGGGCCTGTCCTGGTCGACATCCCGAAAGACGTGCAGATCGCCACCGCGTTCTTGCCCGCAGACGGCGAAGCAGCGTCAGGCGATTCCAAGCCGCTGCCCTCTACCCGGCACTATGCTCCGCAGACCCGCGGAAGCGACGAGGCGATCGCCCGTGCGGTGGAACTGCTGGCGAAGGCCGAGGCTCCTGTATTCTACACCGGTGGCGGGGTGATCAATTCCGGGCCGCGCGCCAGCCACCTGCTGCGCCAGCTGCAGGCCCTGACCGGAGCGCCCGTGACCTCGACGCTCATGGGACTCGGTGCCTTCCCTGCCGACCATGCCGACTGGCTCGGCATGCTGGGGATGCACGGCACGTATGAGGCGAACATGGCGATGAACCGGTGCGACCTGATGGTCTGCATCGGCGCGCGCTTCGACGACCGGGTGACGGGCCGCCTGGAGGCGTTTTCGCCCGCTTCGACCAAGATCCATATCGACATCGACCGGGCCTCCATCAACAAGACCGTGCCTGTCGACCTTCCGGTAATCGGCGATTGCGCCGAAGTTCTGGAGCAACTTGTCCAAAGCTGGGGCGATGCGAAGCCGCAGGACCTTACCGAATGGAAGGCGCGTATCGCCGGGTGGCGCGCGCGCCATTGCCTCGCCTTTCCCGAAGATGGCGACATGCTGATGCCGCAAAAAGCGGTCACGCGCCTTTTCGAGAAATCCCGGCACCTCGACCCGATCATCACGACAGAGGTCGGCCAGCACCAGATGTGGGCGGCGCAATATTTCCACTTCTTCGCACCCAACAAGTGGCTCACCAGCGGCGGATTGGGCACGATGGGATATGGCCTTCCCGCCGCGATCGGCGCGCAGCTTGGCAACCCCGACGCGCTGGTCATCGACATCGCGGGCGAGGCGAGCATCCAGATGAACATCCAGGAACTGGGCACCGCCAGCCAGTACCGGCTGCCGATCAAGCTGTTCATTCTCAACAACGAATTCATGGGCATGGTTCGCCAGTGGCAGGAACTGACCTATGAGAGCCGCTATTCCAATTCCTATTCGGACAGCCTGCCAGACTTCGTGGCTTTGGCTGAAGCCTATGGCTGGAAAGGCATACGCATTCACGACGAGAGCGACCTCGATGCCGGGATCGATGCGATGCTGGCGCATGACGGGCCGGTGCTGGTGGATTGCCGCGTGTCGAAGGACGCCAATTGCTATCCGATGATCCCCAGCGGCGCAGCGCATACCGACATGCTGATGTATGGCGACGAGATCGCGGCCAATCTGGACGATGCAGCGAAGGCGCTGGTCTGATGCACATTCAGCCGCAGACTTCCGAACGCCACGTCCTGATCGTCACGGTCGACAATGAAGCTGGTATCCTGGCCCGGATCGCCGGCATGTTCACGGCGCGCGGCTACAATATCGACAGCCTGACCGTGGCCGATATCAGCGAAGATCACGCGATAAGCCGGGTCACCATCGTCACCAAGGGTCCGCCGCCTGTCATCGACCAGATACGTGCCCAGCTCGAACGATTGGTGCCCGTTCACAATGTCGTCGACCTGACGGAGGAAGGCCCGCATGTCGAAAGGGAGCTTGCCTTGATCAAGGTGACCGGCGAAGGTGAAAAGCGGGTCGAGGCACTGCGCCTCGCCGACATATTCCGGGCGCGCGCAGTGGATACGACGAGGACGAGCTTCATCTTCGAACTGACCGGAGCACCTGCGAAAATCGACAGCTTCGTTGCTCTCATGCGGGAACTTGGTTTGGTCGAGATCGGCCGCACCGGCATAGTGGGCATGATGCGCGGCAAGGAAAAGTTCTGAAATTCAAGCACTCAGCGCTTGCCGTCGCGGGCGCAGGGAAAGGGGAATAATGAAAGTCTATTACGACGCCGATTGCGATCTCAACCTGATTGCCGACAAGAAGATCGTGGTGCTCGGCTATGGCAGCCAGGGCCACGCCCATGCGCAGAATTTGCGCGATTCCGGTGTGGCAGAGGTTGCGATCGCCCTTCGTGAAGGAAGCGGCACGGCCAGGAAGGCCGAGGATGCCGGCTTCACTGTCATGACCAACAGGCAGGCAGCCGAATGGGCCGACATCATCATGATGCTGGCTCCGGACGAGAACCAGGCGCAGATCTGGAACGACGATCTGAAGGGCCACATGAAGCCCGGAGCAGCCCTCGCTTTCGCGCATGGCCTCAACGTCCACTTCGGCCTGATTGAACCGACAGACGACATCGACGTCATCATGATCGCACCCAAAGGCCCGGGCCACACGGTGCGCAGCGAATATCAGCGCGGTGGCGGCGTACCCTGCCTGATCGCCATCGATCAGGATGCGAGCGGCAATGCCCATGACATTGCGCTCGCTTATGCCAGCGGTGTCGGCGGCGGCCGATCGGGGATCATCGAAACCAACTTCAAGGAAGAGTGCGAAACCGATCTCTTCGGCGAACAGGCGGTCCTGTGCGGCGGCATCACCCACCTCATCATGGCAGGCTTCGAGACATTGGTGGAAGCGGGCTACGCTCCGGAGATGGCTTACTTCGAATGTCTACACGAAACCAAGCTGATCGTCGATCTGCTCTATGAAGGCGGCATTGCCAACATGCGTTACTCCATCAGCAACACGGCGGAATATGGCGACTACCACACCGGACCGCGCATCATTACGGATGAGACCAAGGCCGAGATGAAGCGCGTGCTCGATGATATTCAGACCGGCAAGTTCGTCCAGCGCTTCATCACCGACAACCGCATGGGCAACCCTGAAATGAAAGCGCGGCGAAAATTGCAGAGCGCGCATCCCATCGAAAAGACGGGCGCTGATCTTCGCGCGATGATGCCGTGGATCACCGCCAACAAGCTGGTGGACAAGGAACGCAACTGAATGGCCGCGGCAGAGTTGACCATGGGAAGGCGGAGAAAAGGTAGCAACATGCACAAGATGACCATGGCGGCGGTGGCCACTGCCCTGATGCTGGGAGGATGCGGCGATACGACCGAGGCCGAGGATGTTCCGCCCACCGACGTGATCGCCGCGCGTGCCGATCAGCCGGCGGCGGTGCCTTACCCCGATTCCGAACGGCAGCTCCCCGAAGTGGCTCCTGACCCTGCGGAGCGCAGCAATTGCAATGCGGACATTGCCCAGGTCTTCGTCGGCGAGATGGCCGATGCGGAAACGCGCGGGCGCCTGCTGTCCGAAGTGGCGCCAGTGACGACGGTCCGCTGGGTCGGGCCCGGTGAAGCCACGACGGACGATCTGGATCCGGATCGTCTGAATGTCATGCTTGACGCTAGGGGCGCCATAACAAGCACTCGATGCGGATAATAAATTTGAGCCGGATATCCTGATACCAATTGATCGGAGCACATTATGAACAGAATCATCAGCACCAGTCTGGCGGCACTCGCCCTGTCCGCAGGCGCTGTCGGGCTCAATGCGCAGCAATCGAGTGCGCTTCCCGGCCAAGTGGACCCTTCTCGCGTGTCCGGCGGAACCTATGAGGTGGATTCCGGCCACACGCTCGTCGGCTGGCGGGTCAACCATTTCGGCTTCAACGACTATTTCGGCCTGTTCGGAGATGTCGAGGGTTCACTGACGATCGATCCCGCCAATCTGTCCTCCGCCCAAGTAGACGTCACGATCCCGATCACAGCGGTGACCGTCGCCAGTGAAGGACTGCGCGATCACCTGCTGCGTCCCGGGGAGGATGGCGCAGAACCGGACTTCTTCGGCGCGTCCCCCGCACCGGCCCGGTTCGTGTCCACTCGCGTCGTGCCGCATGGCGACGGGCGGAACGCGACCATCCTCGGTGATCTGACGCTCAATGGCGTGACAAACCCGGTGACGATCCTGGCCGAGTTCACCGGCGCCGGTGCCAATCCGATGAATCAGCGGGAAACCATCGGCTTCGAGGGAACATCGATGATCAAGCGGTCGGACTACGGGATCGACTTTGGTATTCCGGTCGTCTCCGATGAAGTCGAACTGAACCTCACCGCCGCTTTCGAGAAAGCGCGGTAGGATCTGTTTGACACGCCATGCTTGCTATCTGCGCAATATTACGCAATGAAAGGTGGCATGACACGTAACGGATCGCTTCTGCTTCGACTTATGCGCCCCTGGGCGTAGCCTGACGCGCCCCACACGGCGCGCTTGCGCTCAGGGGTGAAATTCGAAGACAGCGCCCTTCCCGATACGAGTTTTCTTGTCCATGACCATGATGCAGCGAGCGACCGGCAAGTACCGGCCTTTTCCGACCATAGACTTGCCCGGGCGCCAGTGGCCGACACGGACGATCACTGCTGCGCCTCGCTGGCTTTCGACCGATCTGCGGGATGGCAATCAGGCAATTGTCGACCCCATGGACGCGATGAAGAAGAACCGCTTCTTCGACTTGCTCGTCGATATCGGCGTGAAGGAGATCGAGGTCGGTTTTCCCAGTGCAGGATCGACGGAGTTCAATTTCATCTCGGGCCTCGTCAGGTCAGGCCGCATACCGGACGATGTCACCGTGCAAGTCCTTACCCAATCCCGTGAAGACCTGATCCGCACCAGCTTCGACAGCCTTGATGGCGCGCATTCGGCCATCGTGCATCTCTATAATGCGGTGTCCCCCGCCTGGCGCGACATCGTTTTTCGAATGAGCCGCGAAGAGGTGAAGGATATCGCCGTCGCAGGCGCCAAGGTGATGCGGGATGAAGCCGCCCGGCGGCCCGACACACAATGGCATTTTCAGTATTCGCCCGAGACGTTCTCGACAGCCGAACTCGATTTCAGCCTCGAGGTCTGCGAAGCGGTCATGGATGTTCTGGCTCCCACCGCCGAACACCCCATTATCCTGAACCTGCCGGCGACGGTGGAGGCGGCAACGCCCAATATTTACGCCGATCAGATCGAATTTTTCATCCGCAACTTACCGAACCGCGAAAATGCAATCATCAGCCTCCACACGCATAATGATCGGGGCACCGGAGTAGCGGCGGCGGAACTCGGTCTGATGGCCGGTGCCGACCGGGTGGAAGGCTGTCTGTTCGGCAATGGCGAGCGCACCGGCAATTGCTGCCTCGTCACTGTTGCTCTCAATTTGTACACGCAAGGCGTCGACCCTGGACTCGATTTTTCGGACATCGACCGGGTGATCCGCACCGTCGAATTTTGTAATCAGTTGCCCGTTGATGCGCGCCACCCCTATGGCGGGGAGCTCGTGTTCACGGCATTTTCCGGCAGCCATCAGGACGCCATCAAGAAGGGCTTCGCGGCGCGCGACACCCAGAACGGCGCACTCTGGCGCGTTCCTTACCTGCCGATTGATCCCGCCGATCTGGGCCGCACTTACGAGGCGATCATTCGCGTCAATTCACAAAGCGGCAAAGGCGGTTTCGCCTGGGTGCTGGAGCAGGATCGGGGTTTGAAACTGCCCAAGAAGATGCAGGCCGATTTCTCCCGTTCCGTTCAGAAGCTTGCCGATACGCTCGGACGCGAACTCACAGCCGATGACATCTGGCAGGCGTTTTGCGACACCTATTTCATCAGGACGAGCGAAAAGCTTGTGCAACTTGTCGATTATGAAGAAACCCGCGGGTCCGACGGATCGGCGATTTTCGCGGGCACAGTTGCCGTTGCAGGTGAACAGCAGCGTGTTTCCGGCCGGGGCAATGGCCTGATTTCTTCAGTAGTCGCTACGATGGAGGCGGCCTTCGACATCAGCCTCGAAATAATCGACTATACCGAACACGCACTCGGTTCGGGGCGCGAGGCCAAGGCAGCCGCTTATCTCGAATGCCGCGCCGCGGACGGACGCACCGTCTGGGGGTGCGGCATCGATGAGAATATCGCGACTGCCAGCATACGTGCCGTGCTGAGCGCGGCGAACAGCATCCTCGCCGCAGTCGATTGATCAGGAGCAGGCGGGCCTAGGGGAGGGCCTGCTTCCACCGTAAATTTAGTCGCCTGTCAGGATCCTGTCCACCAACTGCTTCACACTTGGTGTGAACTTGTTGGAATAGAACGGGTCCTCACGAAACCGGTAAGCCGCGTGGCCTGCAAACATCAGGTTCTCCTCCACGGGTCCGCCATGCGCGATGTCCTGCAAGGTTTTCTGAATGCAGAAGCTGCGCGGGTCAGCAAGACGGCCGGTCGTGTAATTGTCGTGATCCTTCCACGAGGAGAACGCACAATGCGACAGACATCCCATGCAATCGGCCTGATCCTTGCGAATGATATCGCGGCTTTCCGGCGTCACGAAAACGACGGTTTCCTCAGGCGTTTTCAGCCCTTCGGTGTAACCGGCAGCTACCCATTCACGGGCTTTTGCACGGTCCTCTTCCGTCACCCAGAAGTTCTTGCCCCGCACGCCCGCATCCAGTTGCACGCGGCGGTCGCCATCCTCGACCTTGCTGTAGCCGATCTGGCGTTCGCTGCGGTGGATCAGATCGTAGAGGAAATCGTTCTTAACCGCACTGGAATAGAAACCGGTCGGTGAAAACTGGTGAAGGAGCACGTCGCCCGGTTCGATATCGCGCAAGGCGTCTTTCCAGCCCTGCGGAATCGGGCTTTCTTCGGTTAGCAGAGGCCGGGTGCCGAACTGGAAAGCGATTTTTCCCAGTTCGGGATTGTCGATCCAGTTTTCCCATTCGCGCAGGAACCAGACACCGCCTGCCATGACGATTGGCACGTCTTCCGATACCCCTTCCTTGCGCATCGTGTCGCGCAGGGCGGCGACGCGCGGATAGGGATCCTCCGGCTTCAGCGGGTCCTCGGCATTGGACAGGCCGTTATGCCCGCCGGCGAGCCAGGGATCTTCATAGACCACTGCGGCCATCAGGTCGGCGACCTTGTGGTAGCTGCGCTTCCACAGGGCGCGGAAAGCGCGGGCCGAACTGATGATAGGGAGGTAGTGCACATCGTGACGCGCGGCGATCTCCGCCAGTTTGTAAGGCATGCCCGCGCCGCAGGTGACGCCGGTTACCAGCCCCTTCGTGTTGGCGAGCGTGCCTTCCAGCACTTCCTGCGCGCCGCCCATTTCCCACAGTACATTGATGTTGATGGCGCCTTTGCCACCGGCAATATCATGCGCGCGCTTCACCTGCTCCGTCGCACCGTCGATGGCATAGCGGATGAGCTGTTCGTGGCGCTCCTTGCGTGTGAGTGCATCGTAGACCTGCGGGACGATCTTGCCTTCCGCATCGTAGCTGTCGGCATTGACCGCGCTGACGGTGCCAATACCGCCTGCAGCCGCCCATGCGCCGCTGCTCTCGCTGTTGGTGGCAGACACACCCTTGCCGCCCTCTATCAGCGGCCACACTTCGCGCCCGCCATAGGAGATCGGTTCGAGACCCTTGAATGCCATTATGTCTTCACTTTCATCTTCGGTAATGATGCCGACTTGCGGCCTTCGCTGCCGCCAGGCTGATCGCTGCGGCACGGTTCGATTGCAGACGGCGCAGGCCGCTTGTCGGCCGCCTTGAATTGCGCATAATATCCTGCCAGTTCCGGCGCATCGCGGAAGGCGACGAGTTCAAAACCGACCTGCTTGAATTCGCACAGCAGCAGCAGGGGATTAATTCCGTGCTGATCGATCGGCCGGTCAACATCGACGACAACGACCTGCCCGCCTTCGGCAAGCGCCGGCCACAGGCGCCAGAGGAAAGCGTAAGGTTCGCTGACCTCGTGATACATGTGCACCAGGAAGATACGATCGAAACTGTCTTCCGGCAATCTCGGATCGTCAGCGTCGCCCGGCTTGATCGAGACATTGTCCAGGCGCTCACGTTCGACCCGCGACCCGAGCCGCTCCAGCGCGTCGCGGTCGATATCCTGGGCAAGCACCCTGCCCTCTGTTCCAACGCGTTCTGCCAGACGAACGGTGTAATAGCCATTGCCCGCGCCGATGTCGGCGACGGTCATTCCCGGCTCGATCTCGGCGAAGTCCATCACCTTCGCAGCCTCGCCGCGGCTGTCGCGCTGCGTCTCGGTGGAGAACTGGTTGCTGCCGAGGCCGGAAACAGGCCTGTCCGGTTGCGGGAATTCCAGCGCGCTCTCAGGCCGTTCGCCATCCACACGCTCGCAGCCGGTCAGGAGCATTCCCGACGCCAGCAGCGCGGCTGCGCAAATAGCGCCGCGTGTCCTCATTCGACGTCCTCGACCTCGACCGTTTCACCTGTGACACGCTGGGCCAGCGCGGCTGAAATGAAGGGGTCCAAAGCGCCATCCAGCACGTCGTCGGGCGTGGGGCTGGTCACTCCGGTGCGCAGATCCTTCACCATCTGATAGGGCTGCAGGACATAGGAGCGGATCTGGTGCCCCCAGCCAATCTCCGTCTTTTCGGCATATTCGCCCGAAGCGATCGCTTCGCGCTCCGCCATTTCCTTCTCGAACAATCGCGCTTTCAGCATGTTCATCGCGGTGGCGCGGTTCTTGTGCTGGCTCCGGTCGTTCTGACTGGCAACGACGATCCCGCTCGGCTGATGAGTGATGCGAACAGCAGAATCGGTCGTGTTCACGTGCTGCCCACCGGCGCCGCTGGCGCGATAGGTGTCAATCTTCAGATCGCCCTCGTTGATCTCGATATCGATGTCGTCGTCAATGACGGGATAGACCCAGACGCTGGAAAAGCTCGTGTGCCGCCGGGCCGACGAATCATACGGGCTGATGCGGACGAGGCGGTGAACCCCGCTTTCTGTCTTTGCATAGCCATAGGCGTTTTCGCCCTTCACCAGCAGCGTGGCGGATTTGATGCCTGCCTGTTCGCCCGAATGATAATCGACGAGTTCTACCTTGAACCCCTTGCGCTCGGCCCAGCGGGTATACATCCGCTGCAGCATCTCTGCCCAATCCTGGCTTTCCGTGCCGCCAGCGCCAGCGTGGATTTCGACATAGGTATCGTTGGCGTCGGCCTCGCCTGCAAGCAGCGCCTGAACCTTATCGGCGTCGGCGCGTTCGGCAAGACGTTCAAGGCTGGCGAGCCCGTCACCCACGATCTCGTCGTCGCCTTCGGCCTCACCCATCTCGATGAATTCGACGGCGTCGTTCTTCTCACTGGTGATCTCGCGAACAGTGCCGATGGCGCTTTCCAGCCGGCGGCGTTCACGCATGACGTTTTCCGCTTCCTTCGGGTCATCCCACAAGGTCGGGTCCTCGACCCGCGCGTTCAATTCGTCGAGGCGCCGCAATGCGCGCTCCCAATCCAGCGACTGGCGCACCAGCTGCAGGGCAGCGTCAATTCGGTCGATGTGGGCCTGCCCCTCGGCACGCATGGCTTCTTCTCCGCGTAGAATTTGCGCCACGCCTAGCGAAGCCGGGCAAGCTTGGCAAAGGTTTGCCGTCGCTGCGTGGGGCAGCGCCGGGAATAGGTTCAGTAGATGCCGCCCTGCTCTTCCACGAAGCTTTCCGCCTGCTGGGGTGCCGGCGCGCTCCGACTCTGCGTCCGGCTGGTGCTTCGCACGGTCGACCGATTGGCCTGGCGGATGAGTTCGAGAATCTCGTTCCGGCGTGCTGCGATGGCATCCTGGCGCGTGGCGCGTGGCGGTTCGGTGTCAGGCTTGAAGGCTTCCCAGATCACCGCGGCCTGCGGCTCGTCGGTGGGAGTGGCGCCAAAAACCTTTTTCCCGCTGCGGCGATCGATCCGGACCATGCGGACACCGGCGGGCGCGACGAAGGGCTCGTCGGTCCAGCGATCCCGCGTATCGGTGACGAATTGCTTGAAGATCGGAGCGGCGGTGTTGCCGCCCTGTACATAACCGCCCATGTCGCGCGGTTGATCGAAGCCAAGATAAGTTCCCGCAACTATGTCGGGCGACCCGCCGACGAACCATGCGTTGGTCGGTCCGGTCGTCGTGCCCGTCTTGCCGAACAACGGCAGATCGAGATCGCGCAGGCGAACGGCAGTACCGCGCGTCACCACGCCGCGCAACATGTGAACGGTCTGGAAGGCGGTACGCGGGTCCATGACCTGACGCCCGCTCCGGGGCAGGCGGGGCATCGGCTGACCGTCGTATTCCGCCATATTGCACCCGGTGCATTCCCGCTTGTCGGCTCGGTAGATGACCTTCCCGCGCCGGTCCTGCACATAATCGATGACGCTGGGGTTATGCTGGCGGCCCTGATTTGCCAGCGCCGCATAAGCATTCACCATCTTCAACACCGTGGTGTCGCCCGCACCCAATGCGAAAGCAGGATAGTTTTCGTATTTGCCGATGCCGACCCGCTCGAACATACGGGTGACATTATCCATGCCTGCTTCCATGGCGATGTGCACGGTCATCAGATTACGGCTCTGCTCCAGCCCCCAGCGCATCGTATGTACGCCGCCGCCGCCGCCGCCGAAGTTACGGAAGCATTTGTCGCCAAGGTTGGCGCCCTGATAGTAGCAGAACGTCTGGTCCGGAACCTGGCTGGCAGGCGTCATGCCATGATCGAGTCCGGCCGCATAGACGAAGGGCTTGATGGTCGAACCCGGCTGGCGCTGCGCCTGCGTTGCACGGTTGAAGCTGCCGAGGCGGCTGTCGAAACCGCCCTGCATCGCCAGAACGCGCCCCGTCTGCGGATCCGAAGCGACGAAGCCGCCGGACACTTCCGGAAGATACTCCAGCCGGTATCCATCGCCAGCTGGGGAGGCGGCCACGACATCGCCGACCTTGAGCGAATCCGCCGCACGGGACAGCGCGTAATCCTCGCCATCGGTGAACAGGATGCGCGGGGAAGCGCCTGCCTGGTTTATGACGCCAATGCGCCAATTCTCGTAATTGATGCCGAGGTTTGAACTCGCCAGCTGGGACGCGAGGTTGCCCGCATCGGCATCCAGCGTCGCGACCGGCCCACGGAAGCCCTTGCCATTGTGGTAACGCAGCATTCCTGCACGAAGGGAATCGCGCGCCGCATCCTGCATTTCGGTATCGAGCGACGTCCTCACCCACAAGCCGCCCGAATAGACGCTGTTCTTGCCGTCATCGGCAGTCTCGCCGAACTCGTCGATCAATTGGCGGCGAACTTCTTCGAGGAAGTAGCCCGCATCGGCACTGGCGGTCTGCGATTTCTGCGGCTCCAGCCCCAGCGGCTGCGCCTTGGCGCGGGCCGCCTCGCTTTCCGTGACGAAATCGTTCACGGCCATCTGGTCGAGCACGAAATTGCGGCGGGCAAGCGCGAGTTGCTCGTTCTTGGCCCGGCCATAGCGCTCCGGTGCCTTCGGCAAGATCGCGAGGAAAGCCATCTCGTGTAATTCCAGATCGCCGATATCCTTGTCGAAATAGGCACGGCTGGCTGCCTGCACGCCGAAGCTGCGGCGGCCGAGAGGTATTTCGTTGAGGTAAAGCTCGAGAATCTGGCGCTTCGTCAGCACGTCCTCGATCTTCATCGCCAGCATCATTTCCTTCAGCTTGCGCGTAATGGAATATTCGTCGCCAACCAGAATGTTCTTGGCGACCTGCTGCGTGATCGTCGACCCCCCCTTGGCGCGCTGGCCGGTTCCCATCTTGCTGGCGTAATCGACGACCGCGCCGGCAAGGCCGGTCACGTCGACACCGCCGTGGCTGAAGAAGGTCTTGTCCTCCGCCGCCAGATAGGATTCGATCAGGGTCTGCGGGAAGTCGGCATATTGCAGCTGCACCCGGCGTTCACGCGCGTAGGAATGCACGATTTCCCCGTCGATGCCGCGCACGACCGTCGGCAGCGGCGGTTCGTAATCGAGCAGCGTTTCGGCATCGGGCATTCCGCGGGATAGCGCGATCCACAGCGCGATCAGCGAAACAAGGCCGAGCACGCCAAGGATAAATCCCCAGCGGAACCAGCGACGTTCGCGCCAGTTACGTTTGAAGAATTGCGCAACCCCGCTCGCGTCGCGGCGTATACGATATGTGATGCTGTCTCTGGATTGTTCGGCCATGATCAGCGGCAGCCCTTAGCATGCGCTACCTTGCTGTTGCCAGAACAAAGCTGGTTTTTCAGTCGATGATGTAGCCGATCTCGAAATCGCCCCAGCGTTGCCCGGCAATTATCATGGGGACGTAAACGTTGCGAACAACCTGGTATGTCAGCCCGTCCCCTTCCTGCCTGTAGACCGCCATCATGTAAGGTGCATCGCTGGCTTTTGCCTTCCGGTCGACCGGCGCGAAAATGATGCGGCCATTCCGACAGTATTGCGTGTCATGTCCGACCTCGCCCGTGGGCCTACGGGAGAACTCCGTCACGTGAGTGGGCAGGTACCCGTTCTTGTCGGTGCAGGCTGCAGCCATGATCTGCGGATCCGATGATTTCATCCGGTCCAGCAGCGGCCGCCAGTTGCGATCGGTCCATTCCATTGCCCGCGTGCTGTAGCGCGGTGGGTTACTGCCCTCAATCAGCCGGTAATCGGTGTCGAATAGCGCGGCGAGATCCAGCGATCCGTCCTTCACCGCGGCTTCTGCGAGCGCAGCCGCTTCCGCAGCGGCCTGCAGCGCCTTTTGCACCATGGCTCCGTCGATAGGCGAGAGGCCTGCCTGGACAATGCCGTCGAACATCTCGTTGGCCGTCATCTCAAGGCTGCCGATCTGGCGATTGGCGTCCTGTAGCTTGGTTTCATTCTTCACGGCAGCACGGTCGAAATTGTCCAGCACGCTTTGCACGCGCCCGACATGTCCGCTGATTGTGCCGGTCGCACGGGCAATCTGGTCGTTCTGGCGATCGACTTCCTCCACCAGCTCGCTGACGCCGGCGATGGTATTTTCGATGCGTGCGACCGATTCCTTGGCCGCTCCACTCGCCTGCGCGCCGCTCTCGATTCGCGCGATGACCTGCTCGGCCTCGCCGCCCAGCGTGTCGATGGTGCGGGCAATTTCCTCGGTCGCGGTTCGGGTGTTACCAGCGAGGACCTTAACCTCGTTCGCGACGACGGCGAAGGTCCGCCCCGCATCCCCTGCCCGCATCGCCTCAATGGTGGCGTTCAGGGCCAGAATGTTGGTGGTTTCCGCAATCTGATCGATATCCTGCGAACAGCGGCGCACCTGGTCCATCGCCGCTGCGAAGCCGGTGACATGGTGCGTGAGTGTGTCGACAAGTTCGAGCAAGCCGTTGATCTGACCAAGAGAGGACCGGATCAGCGTAGTGCCCTCGCCCAGTCGTTCGATTGCTTTTTCCGATAACAGACGGGCTTCGTCGCTGGCTTCGGAAACCTTCTGCTGGTCGGCCTCGAGCGCCGCGACGGTTTCCTGCAGTTCGGCATGTTCTGCGCGCAATCGTTCGGATGACTGGATCACGCTTTCGACGATGCCGGCAACGTTGGATGCGCCCACCGTGACCTTGCCGCAGCTTTCGGGAATGAGGTCGATCGCCCCGTGCCCCGCGCCGCCAAGACCCAAAACTTCCATTTGTTCGTACTTCATCGCCGCAGCGGCCCCCCACCTGATGTTCAGGCCGGTTTACGGTGCCATGGTTACCAGCGGTTTAATCCTGCGCACATTTCCGCGCTGGCGAAGACGTGCCTTACGCGATAGATACCTGCGCCATGTTTTTCGATTTCGTAGACGAGCTGCGCGCAGCCGGCATATCGGCTTCCTTCAAGGAACATCTCACGCTGCTCGAGGCGCTCGACCGCGACGTGATCGAACAGACGCCCGAAGCCTTCTATTACCTGAGCCGGGCCACTTTCGTGAAGGACGAAGGGCTGCTCGACCGCTTCGATCAGGTGTTCAACCGCGTCTTCAAGGGGATCATAAGCGATTACGGGCAGAACCCGGTCGAGATTCCCGAGGACTGGCTGAAAGCAGTCGCCGAGAAGTTCTTCTCGGAAGAGGAGATGGCCGAGATCAAGTCGCTGGGCGACTGGGACGAGATCATGGACACGCTGAAGAAGCGGCTCGAGGAACAGAAGGAACGACACGAGGGCGGCAACAAGTGGATCGGCACCGGCGGAACGTCGCCTTTCGGCCATTCCGGCTACAATCCCGAAGGCGTGCGGATCGGCGGGGAAAGCCGCAACAAGCGGGCGGTGAAGGTCTGGGAAAAGCGCGAATTCCGCAATCTGGACAATACGAAGGAACTCGGCACTCGCAACATCAAGATGGCGCTGCGCCGCCTGCGCCGTTTCGCGCGCGAAGGTGCTGCCGATCAGCTCGACCTCGACGCCACCATCAAGGGCACGGCGAAACAGGGCTGGCTGGACATTCACATGCGGCCCGAACGGCGCAATGCGGTCAAGCTGCTGCTATTCCTGGACGTCGGTGGGTCGATGGATCCCTTCGTCAAGCTGGTGGAGGAACTGTTCAGCGCCGCCACCGCCGAGTTCAAGAATCTCGAATTCTTCTACTTTCACAATTGCCTGTACGAGGGCGTCTGGAAGGATAATTCCCGCCGCTGGCAAGACCGCACGAAGACCTGGGACGTGCTGCACAAGTTCGGGCATGACTACAAGGTCGTGTTCGTCGGCGATGCTGCGATGAGCCCCTACGAAATTACGCATCAGGGTGGTAGCGTCGAACATATGAACGAGGAAGCCGGAGCCACCTGGATGAAGCGGGTGACCAACACCTATCCCGCAACCGTCTGGATCAATCCCGTGCCTGAGAAGCAGTGGGGCTATTCGCAGAGCACGCGGATGCTGCGCGAGCTGGTGAATGACCGCATGTATCCCCTGACGCTGGACGGGCTCGACGATGCCATGCGCGAGTTGAGCCGCAAGCAGGGTTGAACCCGACCCCGCTTCATTCGCGGTCGAGTTCCTCGTTCAGTCGCAGGCTGCAGCGCCAGAAGAAGAACGCCGGCACGAGGCTCATGGCCGAGGCTATGTAGAGCACGTAACGTACGCTGTCGTCTCCGTAGGCGGGCTTCAGGACATCGGACAGGATGCCGAAGAATGTCGGCCCCAGACCGAGGCCGATCAAATTCTGGAAGAACAGCAGCACCGCCGCCGCCATTGCGCGGGCCGACGGACTGACCAGCCCCTGCACCGAGGAATAGGTCGGGCCGTAATACAGCGCCGTCAGGATCGTCGGGATGAACAGGATGGCGAGCGCCAGCTGCCACTGGCTCACCGCATAGGCGAGCACCAGCATCGGCGCAGCGACAGCCATGCCGATGGCGGGGGCAGTCAGAACATGCCGCCGGTTCTGCGCCCCGTAACGGTCGGCAAGATAACCGCCCAGCCACGTACCGAAGATACCAGCCGCGCCATTGACCAGCCCGAAATAGAGGCCGACCTGTCCGGGGCTGAGGCCGTGGGTGCGCTGGAAGAAGATCGTCGCCCAGGTGATCTTGCCGTAGCTGAGAAACGCCGCCGAAGACCCGGCGATCAGCAGGAAGATCATCGCCTTCGACCCGAAAATGGCGGACAGCGCCTCCTTGCTGGAAAGCCGCTGCCGTTCCGGCATGGCACGCATCGCAGCGCCGCGGCGCGGGTCCTTCAGCACGAACCAGACGACCAATGCCAGCGCGACACCCGGCAGACCGACGAAGAGGAAGGCTGCGCGCCAGCCTACCAGATCGGCCAGGATGCCGCCGATCACCATGCCCAGCACGGTTCCGATCGGAATGCCGAGTGCGTAGAATGCGAGGGCGGAACTGCGGCGTTCCTTTGGCACGATGTCGCTGATGAGAGAATGAGCGGCCGGCGTACAGCCAGCCTCCCCCACACCCACACCGACACGCGCGAGCAGCATCTGCGTGAAGTTCTGCGCCAGGCCACACAGCGCCGTCATCGCCGACCAGACCGCCAGAGCGACGGCAATCAATCGCGGCCGGTTGGTAGTCGGCTTGTCGGCGTAACGCGCCAGCGGCAGCCCGAGAATGGAGTAGAGCAAGGCGAAGGCCAGGCCCGTCATCAGCCCAATTTGCGTGTCGCTGAGGCCCAGTTCGAGGGCGATCGGCTCCGCAAGGATGTTGACAATCTGCCGGTCGAGAAAATTCAGGATATAGACGATCAGCAGGATCCACAGGACCGCGCGGACCGAACTCTCCCGTTCCACTTTGCCGGGCGCAATCAGGCCGGTTGCCGGGGGTGCGTTCAAAGCCATCTTCTCTCCTCGAGGGCGGCAATCTGCTGTTGCCGCTCCTTCTTTCACAAGGGTGTTCCTGCCTTTCGCCCCGAGGTCAACCGTGCTGCGTCAATTGCCGCCAATTTGTTCAATAGAGCAGGTGACCCCTCACCATCTCGACCCATGCTGCTTCGTCAGCGGTGGCCTGTCCGTCCAGATGGTCCGGACCGGCGCTGTCGTCATCGACCCAGGCGCGCAAGGACGGACCGCCATTGATGACGTCGATGGCGAGCCGGTCCATTTCATATTCGTAAGGGAAATCACGCCACAGATCGTAGCCGGGATGCAGAGTGCGGATCGCCTTGAAAGCGAGGGCCTGCAGCCGCCACGGCTTGAACATATCGTTGTCGTAGAACGGCCCCTCGGCATGGATCATCAACCCGCTGCACAATTTCCCCGCATGCTTGTGAAATGTCGGTTCGAACCAGCATTCGCGCAGGGCGCAGCCGCTCAGCCATTCGGGCGCAATCTTCCGCATCAGCTTGTGAATGGCGCCAGCGTCGAGGTCGGGTGCGCCGAACAGAACTTCCAGCGGACGCGTGGTGCCGCGCCCTTCGCTAAGATTCGTGCCCTCCAGCATGACAGTGCCTGCATAGGCGCGGGCCATGTTGAGCGCGGCGGCATTCGGGCTGGGATTGATCCAGATCCGGTCCGAAGGCCATCCCCATCCGGCGCCCGCCGCATCTTCCTCGCCTTGGTTCGGCTGCCAGCCCTCCATCTCGACCACGCTGTAATCCAGATCGAGATCGAACTGTTCGACGAACCAGCGGCCCATCTCGCCCATGGTCAGACCGTGGCGCATCGGCATCGGCGCAGCGCCGACGAAGCTTTCCTGCCCCGGCACCAGCAGCGTCCCTTCGACCGGGCGACCAGCCGGATTGGGGCGGTCCAGCACCCAGACCGTCTTGCCCCGCTCCGCCGCTGCCTCGAGCAGGTAAAGGAGTGTGGTGACGAAGGTATATATCCGGCAGCCGAGATCCTGCAGATCGAACAGGAACACATCGGCAGTGTCCATCATGGCGGGGGTCGGCCGCCGCACCTCGCCATACAGGCTGAAGATCGGGATGCCGTAAACCGCGTCCACCTCATCCGCAGTTTCGACCATATTGTCCTGCTTGTCGCCCTTCAGCCCATGCTGCGGACCGAAGGCCGAGGTGATGTTGACCCCTGCTCCGACAAGCGCGTCGAGCGAATGGACGAGATTGCGGGTCACAGATGCGGGATGCGCTACCAGTGCAACCCTCTTGCCCTTCAATTGGTTCAGGAGTGAATGGTCGGCGAGCAGGCGATCTAGTCCGGTTTTCATCGGCCATCAGGTGCCGCAAGCCTGCCGGCGAAGCAAGCCGCATCGTGGAAATCGGGATCGGGTTGGCTCGAAGGGTCGGGATGAGCAAGCGCCCAGAAACTTTTGGTGCCGCAATACTCCTCCAGCACCGCGTTCAGGCCGATGGTGCTCGGCCCTGCGGGAATTGCTTCTGCGGGGATGTGCGCGTCAAACAGGGTGAAGGACGATCCATTCCGCAGGGAACAGACCGGCGCCTGATCTACCTCCCTTTCGTGCATGCCGGCTCTATAGCTATCGAAATCATAGGCGGCCCAGGCTTCGGAAGGTGACAGGTTGAACTCCGAATATGCCTCTTCGCCGTCCGGCCTGACGAACAGTTCGAAGCAGGTGGTGCGCCATAATTCATCCCTGCGCCGGCGCCCGGCGAAAGGTGGCAATCTGAGCGTTCCACCAGGCGTGACCTTCCACCGCAGAGACAGCCAGTTCGGCGTCATTCCGGTAATGCGTGCCTCGACCGATGCTATGCAGACTGGCGGGGAAGCGGGATGGGCGATCAATTGCGACATCCCTCGACCCCTGCCCGCACAAGTTAGGACAGCGCAAGAGACACCCTCGTCCGAATGGCAAAAAATCTTGCCAAACCGGCCTTCGCTGCTAGCCGCCTGCTGCATGACCGAATTTGCATCCGACCTTATGCGCGTGCTAGACCAGCGCGGATACATCCACCAGGCGACAGATGCCGGCAGCCTCGATGAACTGGCGGCGCGGCAGGTGGTGCCCGCCTATATCGGCTTCGATGCAACCGCGCGCTCGCTGCATGTCGGAAGCCTCGTGCAGATCATGATGCTGAGACGCCTTCAGCAGACGGGGCACAAGCCCATCGTCCTGATGGGCGGCGGCACGACCCGGATCGGCGACCCGACTGGCCGCGACGAAAGCCGCAACATGTTGAGCGATCAGGATATCGACGCCAACATCGCCTCGATTCGAACGGTCTATGAGAAATTACTCACCTTCGGCGATGGCCCGACCGATGCCGTCATGGTCAACAATCAGGATTGGCTGGGAGAACTCGGCTATATCGAGATGCTGCAGAAGGTCGGCACGCATTTCACCGTAAACCGTATGCTGACCTTCGATTCCGTGCGCCTTCGGCTTGACCGCGAACAGCCGATGACGTTCCTGGAATTCAATTACATGATCCTGCAGGGCTATGACTTCCGCCATCTGGCGCATGACATGGGTGCGCGCCTGCAGATGGGCGGTTCCGATCAATGGGGCAATATCGTTAATGGCGTGGAACTGGGCCGGCGGATGGACGGGACCGAACTGTTCGGGCTGACCACGCCGCTGCTCACCACCGCAGACGGACGGAAGATGGGCAAGACCGCGTCGGGAGCCGTCTGGCTGAACGAGGATCAACTTCCGGCCTACGATTTCTGGCAGTTCTGGCGCAATGCGGATGACCGCGATGTCGGCCGCTTCCTGCGCCTCTTCACCGACCTGCCGCTCGAACGCATTGCTGAACTGGAGGCGCTGGAGGGCAGCGCCATCAATGATGCCAAAATCGTCCTCGCCGATGAAGTCACCGCACTGGTGCGCGGAACCGAAGCGGCTCTTGCAGCGCGCCGTACGGCGGAGGAAACCTTTGCAGGCAGCGGCAGCGGCGAAGACCTGCCCTCGATCGAGGCAGGTGCGGAAGGCATCGGCATAGCTGCCGCCTGCACGGCCCTCGGCTTCACCGCCAGCAATAAGGAAGCCAAGCGCAAGATTGCGGAAGGCGCGGTACGCATCGACGAAGTTGTCGTTACCGATCCCGGGCACATGGTGCAGCCTGCTGATCGCGAGGTTCTTAAGCTGAGCCTGGGCAAAAAGAAGCATGGCCTCGTCCGCTACTGAAAAACTTAGTTAATCAGATATTTGCCTTAAGTTTTCGGCGGCGTGTTTACAGTATCTAAGTGTTTCTGCGTCATACCTCTTGTCGTCGGATCGAGCCAGGGAAGGGTTTCACCAAAGTGACCGTCGGAGCACAACTTTCAGTTACCGATCTGCGCAATGCAGCCCGTCATCCGGTGGATTTCCCGGTCATCGCCGAGCATCATGATGCCGGCGACATGCAGTTGCACATCAGCAACATTTCGGCTCACGGCTTCATGATCGACAATGATGCCCAGATCGCGCGCGGCGATCGTGTCATCATCCGTCTGCCGGTTGTTGGCCGGATCGAAGCTTATGCCATCTGGCAGCGTGACGTTCGGGCGGGCTTCCAATTCGAACGCATCATCAGGCTCGACGATTTCATCCAGATGATCGACACGCTGCAGCCGAACCCGCGATTGCGGAAGCGCCGCTGACCAAAGCGCTCAAGACTTTTCAATTTCCGGATTTTCGGGCGAAATAGACCCGCACAGCGCGGGACATCGCGTCGGCGAAGCGCGCCTGCCCTTCATCGGAAGCGAGCCTTGCAGCATCCTCGGGATTGGTGATGAAGCCAGCTTCGTAAAGGACGGATGGCACGTCAGGCGCGCGCAGGACGGCGAGCGATGCAGACCGGCGCGCCTGCGGATGAAATTGCAGGGTGCCCTCGCCCTCGCGCAGGACCAGACCTGCAAATTGTGCGGAGTCCGACTGCATGCGCCGCTGCGACAGTTCGACCAGAATAGCATTTACCTCGTCGCTCCGCCCGCTCAAGCGTATGCCGTTGACGACGTCGGCCTCATTCTCGCGCTCGGCGAAAAGCGCTGCCGCCCTGCTCGAAGCCTCGTTCGACAGGGTGTAGACGCTGGCACCGCTGACCCCGTCCTGCTCTCCGGCTGAATCCGCATGGACCGAAATGAACAGATCGGCGTTCAGCCGCCGCGCAATTTCCGATCTTTCGCCAAGCGCCAGCAGGCGGTCATCCTCGCGGGTCATGGCCACGCGAATACCGCCGTCGCGCACCAACTGGTCCTTCAGCGTCGTCGCCAGTTGCAGGACTATGTCCTTTTCACGCAAATCAGCACCAACGGCCCCTGGATCCTTTCCACCGTGGCCAGCGTCGATCACCACCAGAGGACGCGACCGGTCCTGCGGACCGTAAATCTTCGGCAGATTAACCGGGTCGCCTGCTGCCGGCAGGGCCAGCCGCAAGACGTAATCGCGCCCGAGAAGCGGCACGTCTATAGTCCGCCCCAACGCATATAGCATCGCCAGAAGGAGGACAGGCGCAAGGAACAGGAGCCAGAGCTGGTATCGAAGCGTCATCGCACGACGCTGTTAGGGCGTAATCTGCCGTTTGCGCAATATGCAGCCATCTGCGGCCTTGATCCCATCCCCTGCGCACATCGGCAGCCCGTCCTGCATCAAGCGCGCCTGTAATAAGGTTGCCGCATTGCACGCGCGATGCTAATCACGAGAATACCGGGCGAATATCGCTAACCGGCCATGAGATGGTCTCAACCATCTACAGCCGGTTTTCTGCGAGACAGCCCGCCTGCACGATGCGGCCCTGCTCCATCTTGCGACTGAACAGGTTGATGCGACATATGAGACTCCCCTTCCCGCTCCCGATGCCACGGCCAACACGCCGCGGCGGGGCTGTTGCGGTAGGGATCGAGGGCTATTCAATCGGACAGGTGCAGACCGTCCGGCCCGCCCCGGCAATCGCCGCGGGCGTTTCCATGTTTGCAAACACACACATTCCGTACTCCGGCCATGCGGGCCTCGCTCGCATCGGCAGGAGTCGGCTACCCTTCGCCGCGCGCCCCGGCCGCGGCTCCACCAATATTGCGTGCGTTCCCCCGGCCCTTTGCGGCCCGCCGGGACGCACCTGGAGAATACATAATGGCAACGCGCATGCTGATCGATGCGCGCCACACGGAAGAAACACGTGTGGCGGTCCTCAAGGGCAATCGTATCGAGGAATTCGACTTTGAATCTGCCGAACACAAGCAGATCAAGGGCAACATCTATCTCGCCAAGGTAACCCGGGTCGAACCATCGCTACAGGCGGCTTTCGTCGATTTCGGCGGCAACCGTCACGGTTTTCTGGCCTTCAGCGAAATTCATCCCGACTATTACCAGATTCCTAAGGAAGACCGCGAACAGCTGCTGGCCGAAGAAGCCGAAGCCGCTGAAGAGGAGGCCCGCCTTCGCAGCGAGGAAGAGGACGAAGGGCACAGCCCCGGCGACGAATATGACGCCGACGATGAATCATCAGGATCGCTTGCGGAAGATCTGGCTGAAGACGGCCTTGAGGAAATTGACACCTCCGACAAGGATCGCGTCTCCACCATCGAAGACGGCAATGTCGAAGATGACGACGACAGCGATGAAGACGAAGAGTCCGACGACGGTTCCGAAAATTCGGATGACGACGGAAATCGCCGCGGACGCGGGCGTCGCCAGGGCCGCGGCCGGCAGAACAATCGCCAGAAGAAGGGTGGCCGCAGCCGCGCAAAGGAAGTGGACGAAGTCCGCGCCAAGCGCATGGCCCTGCGCCGCCGTTACAAGATCCAGGACGTCGTCCACCGCCGCCAGGTAATGCTGGTTCAGGTCGTGAAGGAAGAGCGCGGCAACAAGGGCGCAGCGCTGACGACCTACCTCAGCCTTGCCGGTCGCTATACCGTGCTCATGCCGAACAGCAGCCACGGTGGTGGTATCAGCCGCAAGATCTCGAGCGCGCAGGATCGCAAGCGTCTGAAGCAGATCGTGGGCGACCTCGACCTGCCCCGCAGCATGGGGCTGATCGTGCGCACGGCCGGACTCCAGCGCACCAAGCCCGAAATCAAGCGTGACTTCGATTACCTCGCAAGGCTATGGGACGAAATCCGCGAGAACACTCTGGGGTCGAGCGCACCTGCGCTGATCCATTCGGATTCCGACCTGATCAAGCGCGCCATCCGCGATCTCTACAATCGCGAGATCGAGGAAGTGATCGTCGAGGGCGAGGCTGGATACAAATCTGCCAAGCAATTCATGAAGCTGTTGATGCCCAGCCACGCGCGGCGGGTAAAAAGCTATTCGGACCCTGTTCCACTGTTCCAGCGCTACGGTGCGGAAGACCAGCTGCGGGCCATGTATGATCCCGTGGTGCAGCTGAAATCCGGCGGTTATCTTGTCATCAACCCGACCGAAGCCCTGGTCAGCATCGACATCAACTCGGGACGCTCCACCAAGGAACACGGGATCGAGGCGACCGCCACCGCGACGAACCTCGAAGCGGCGAAGGAAATTGCGCGTCAGTTGCGGCTCCGCGACATGGCTGGCCTCGTCGTGATCGACTTCATCGACATGGAGAACAACTCCAACATCCGCAAAGTCGAAAAGTGCATGAAGGATGCGCTGAAGAGCGATCGTGCACGTATTCAGGTCGGGCGGATCTCCGGCTTCGGTCTGATGGAGATGAGCCGTCAGCGCCTGCGCACCGGTGTGCTCGAAGCCACGACCCGAGAATGCCCGCATTGCGACGGAACGGGCCTTGTTCGTACCGCCTCCAGCGCCGGCCTGTCGGCCTTGCGCCTGATCGAGGACGAGGCTGCCAAGGGCAAGGGATCGATCATCTCGCTTTCCGCCAGCACGGAAGCGGCCATCTACATGTTGAATGCAAAGCGCGCCGATCTGCAGGAAATCGAACGCCGCTATAATGTCTCGGTCGAGGTTATTCCCGAAGGGGAAGACGAAGGCGCGAAGATGTCGGTGAGCAGTTCCGGCCCTCGCCCGTCCGAAGCACCGAAGTTCGAGCCCATCGTCGACGATGATGACGATGAGGACGACATCGATACAGATGATGCCGAAGACGAGGACACGCGCGACGAACGCGACGACGATGACAGCCAGAATGACAATCGCCGACGCCGACGCCGAGGAGGCAGGGGGCGGAATCGCCGCGATGACCGTGATAGCAATGGTGCCGCTAGCGACGAAAAGCGTGACGACGATGATGGCAAATCATCTGAAGCAGGTGACGATGACCGAAGCGAGCGCAGCAACGACGAGAATGCCGAGGACGAGGACAAGCCGCGCAAGCGACGCCGCCGCGGCGGTCGCAACCGCAGGAATCGTGGCGGCCGCGGTCAGAATGGCGACGATGGGCAGAACGGCAACGATGAAAACGGCAATGAGCAGGGCGGCAAGGAAGACAAGCCGGATACTGTGACCGCAGAGGACGCTGCGCATCTGCAGGGGGTGTCCGAACAATTGGATGACGACATTGCCGTGGTCACCGGCCCGGATGGCACGCCGGAAAGCGCGGAAGCTGCTGCCGAAATATTGGAGAAGCCCAAGCCTCGCACTCGGCGCCGCAAGAAAGCGGAAGCAGAAGCGCCTGACGATGCTGCTCCATCCGAGCCTAGCGACGCCGCTTCCGAGGCCGGTGCCAAGCCGGCGTCCAAGCCGCGTGGCCGCCGCAAGAAAGCTGACGAAGGCGAGACCTCCGCTTCCGATGAAGCAGCTCCGGCAGCCAGGAAGCCGCGCCGTGCACCGCGCAAGAAGGCGGCTGAGGGTGAGAGTGCAAGCGGCGAGACTTCCGAAAAGAAGGATCAAAAGGAAGGCGCCGCTGCAGCCAAGCCCCGCCGCAGCAGATCCTCAAGCAGTGCCGAGATGAACCCGGTAGCGGCCGATACGGAGCTGAATGACGAACCCTCCCGCACTGCGGCGAGCGAAGCGCCGGCCAAAAGCGAGAGCAACAGCAGCCCGGAAACATCCGTTGCTGCGGCTGAACCGGAACAAAGCGGCCCGCCGCGCCGCGGCTGGTGGCAGCGCACCTTCGGCACCTGAAGCTGATTACGGCTAAAAACAGGGGCGGGTCGGCGAAAGCCGCCCTGCCCCTTTTTTCGTGTGACTTTGACCATGCAGCGCCGAAGGGGTGGCGCATGCTCCGCGAATTTCCTATTGGCACGGCAAAGTACCAGCGAAAGATGACGCATGACTGACAGCATCGAACCGACCCGCATTCCGCCTGCCGCCAGGGAGCGCATCCGCATCCTTTTCATGGCGAAGCACGCGCTATGGGGCGGCGGGATGCATCCCGAAGACGGAAATCACGCGATCTATCATCACGAAGTTCGCACCACGCTGGAAAAGCTGGATCTGAACCTTTCCTTCGCCAACAGTTACGACGTACTGTTCAGCGAACCCGAAGCGGATTTCGTCTTCCCGCTTCTGAACCGTGGCGGTTTCGTCAATTCCGAGATGATGATACCGCTGCTTTGCAACATGCATCGCCTTCCCTATGTCGGAGCGATGCCGTTCCTTCGCGGTTTGAGCGACGACAAGGCGACCGCCAAGCTGGTTGCTCATCACGCCGGTGTGCCGACCGCGCCGTGGTATTGCTATCGCCGCGGCGCTCCCGTTCGTGAACAGGACTGCCCGCCGGCGGAACGCTGGGTCATCAAGCCCAATGCATCGTCAGCCAGCTGGGGCATTGCCGATGCAACGGAGTGGAACGGCGTCGAAAATGCCGTGGCAAACATTCATGGACAGGGCCATGACGCCATCGTTGAGCCGTATCTCGACGGATATGATCTGCAATGCGCGTTCATCACCCTTCAGGGTGAACCCACGGCAATGCCGATGCTGTGGTACGAACGTGAGGACACGCAGCGCCTCTGGACCTATTACGAGAAGCGCGATCTGGTCCAGAATACCGAGAAAGATACGCTCAAGCGGTTCGACGATGCAGAATTTGCGCCGAAGGTGGCTGCTTTCGCCCGCACAATCGCCGAAGCGTTCAATCCATTCGATTACGGTCGTTTCGAGTTCCGCTTCGACCCGAAAACAGGCGACATCAATTTCATCGAGGTCAATCTGAACTGCAATCTCTGGTCTGAAAAGGTCATGGCGAAAGCGTCCGCACTTGGCGGCTTCTCTCACGGCGACCTGCTCGAAACCATCCTCGCGGAAAGCATGATGCGACAAGGTCTGGTGGAACGCTGAATTGGCAGATTATCCGATCACTGCAATCGTGCTGGCGGGCCAGCGTGCCGGTGTCGTCAACCCCTTGGCCGAACGGGCCGGGGTTTCGCACAAGTGCCTGGTGCCGATTTGCGGCCGGCCGCTGATCGACCATGTCCTGCGGGCCTTGGCGTCAGCCAGCAACATCAGCGAGATCGTCATCTCGGTTGAAGATGATGCGAAGAGCGGGCTTGCACCGATCATCGCCGCTCACCAGCGCGCCGATTTGCCAATCCGCTGCACGCCAGCCGCAACAGGCATCGTAGACAGCGTGCTTGCGGCGGCGGAGAACCGTGACGGTCCTTTTCTCGTGACGACTGCCGACAATGTTTTGCTGGACACCAGCGCCGTTGACACGGTCCGGGCAGAACTCGCGCAGGCCGACGCCGTTTTTGCGCTGGCGACGGACAAGGCGGTCCTTTCAGCGCATCCCGAAGGTCAGCGCAATTTCTATCGCTTTCGTGATGCCAGCTATGCCAATTGCAACATCTACGGACTTGCCGATCGTGCGGCCCTACGTGCTGCGGAGATCTTCCGCGAGGGTGGCCAGTTCCAGGCAAACCCGGGCCGGATGATTCGCGCCTTCGGGCTCAGCAACATCCTGCTCATGCGCTTCGGCCTCATCTCTTTGCCTGCCGCTCTGAAGCGGGTTAGCCGCAAGCTGGGCTTTAACCTGAGTGCCGCGCATTTCACGAACGGCGCTCTGGCTATCGACGTCGATAATGAGCGGACCTATGCGGTCTGCGAACAATTGCTCGCGAAACGCGAAGCCTCTGCTCAGTAGGCGATCGGCTCGCCGTCCCAGCCAAAGAAACCGCCGCTGTCTGCAGGCGTCAGACCATCCAGAACATCTATCAGCCGTTCGGCCGAATGGGCGGACGAGAACAGCTGCCTTTCGGGAACATTGCCCTGAAAAGGTTCGCTCAACGCCGTGTCAACGGTTCCGGGGTGGAGCGAGGCGATCACGGCCTGCGGATGCGTTCGGCGCAATTCAATGGCGAAATTGCGCAGCATCATGTTCAGGGCCGCTTTGCTGGCGCGATAGGAGTGCCAGCCGCCTAGTTGATTGTCGGAAATGGAACCCACGCGTGCCGACAGAGCTGCGAAGACACAACGCCGGTCGCGTGTGAACAGGGGCAAGGCATGTTTGGCAATGATGGCCGGGCCGATCGCGTTGACCCGGAAGATTTGCTCCATCGTTTCGGCATCCAGCTTGCGATAGGATCGTTCCGGTGCCTTCCCGTCGTCGGTGGACAATTGCCCGGTAGCGACGATGATCAGATCGGGCGGGTCGCCCTGCATGTAAGCAACGGCAAGCCTGATGCTTTCCTCGTTCGTCAGATCGAAAGCAAACTCCTTTACGGCCGGCGCGGTGTCACTTTCGAATGACCCGCAATTGCCAGATCGCGATCCTGCGTAGATCCTCCGAACTCCGCCTTGTACGAAATGTTCGACCATGGCCCGGCCGATTCCGCCGGACGCGCCGAAGATGGCGGCAGCATCCACCTTGTTGATCCAATCATCCATGAAGAGCATCCTAGCCTGCTCCGCCACCTGATCCAACCACATGCGATCAGCGTCGAGCCATCTACCGCTGCCGTAACGTCATGCCTTGCAGCACCAGCGAAAAACCCGCGAATTGCTTGCCTTTCGGGCATGAATCACTAATTGGAAGGCATCGCAGCAGGAACTGATACTCATGGCCACCTTCACCCTTCCGAAGAATTCCAGGATCACCCGCGACGGGCGCAGCCATCGTGCCGAAGGTGCTGGACGGGTCCAGAAATTCAAGATCTACCGCTACGATCCCGATACCGGCGCGAACCCACGTTACGATACTTTCGAGATTGACCTCGACGATTGCGGGCCGATGGTTCTGGACGCCCTGATCAAGATCAAGAACGAGATCGATCCGACACTGACATTCCGCCGGTCTTGCCGCGAAGGGATCTGCGGCTCCTGTTCGATGAACCTCAATGGCAAGAACGGGCTCGCCTGCACCACTGCCATCGGCGATCTCAAGGGCGAGATCCGCATCACACCGCTGCCGCATATGGAAGTGATCAAGGACCTCGTTCCCGATTTCACGCATTTTTATGCGCAATATGCCAGCATTCGGCCTTGGCTGCAGACCGTCTCCACGACCCCCAGCGGCAAGGAACGTCTGCAAAGCCCCGAACAGCGCGAGCAGTTGGATGGATTGTACGAATGCATCCTCTGCGCCTGCTGCTCCACGGCATGCCCTAGCTATTGGTGGAATTCCGACAAGTTCCTCGGGCCGGCGATCCTGCTGCAGGCGTATCGCTGGCTGGCCGACAGCCGCGACGAAATGACGGGTGAGCGCCTCGACCAGCTGGAAGATCCGTTCCGCCTCTATCGCTGCCACACGATCATGAACTGCGCGAATGTCTGCCCGAAGGGGCTTTCCCCGGCCAAGGCGATCGCCGAGATCAAGAAGATGGAAGCCGAACGGCAGATGTGATCGATGCGGGGAATTGACGGGCAGCCGGATAGCGATTTCTTCGAATATCGTGAGGATCCGGAGCAACCGGGTTGGCACACCTGGAACCTGAAGGACAATACGCGCTTCAACGGCGTGGTCATGGGCCCGATGTGGACCCGGGTCGAAGGCGAAACGTGCCGCCTGCGCATGATCCCCGAACATCGTCATACCAATTTGCAGGAGATCATCCACGGCGCGGTTACGCTGGGGCTGATCGACATCTCATTATTCGCGGCGCTTCGGACTTTGGGCCGGGGTGATGCCGGCATGGCGGTCACACTCGAACTTTCTACCCAGTTCATCGGAGGTGGAGACCCCTCGCGGCCCTTGGACGCCGTAGTCGAGGTCGTGCGCGAAACCGGCCGGTTGATGTTCCTTCGCGGGCAGGTCGTGCAGAAAGATGACACGGTTGCAGGCTTCAGCGGCATCATTCGCAAGGCAACCCGCAAGTGAGCCCTGCATGACAGGCGTTCTGGCGCGCTATCGTGCCTTGATCGATGCTGGCGAACTTCGCCCCGATGCACAGCAGGAGCAGGCGGTGGTGGCGCTGCAGGAGCTTCAGCAGCAGCTGGAAACACGCCCGTCGAACGGTGGGGGCGGATTACTGAAGCGTCTGTTCGGCGGCGGCCGTCCTGCGGATGCGCCCTGCGGTATCTACATGTGTGGCGGTGTCGGCCGCGGCAAGTCGATGCTGATGGACCTGTTTCACGATGCGCTCGCCATCCCGGAAAAGCGCCGCGCGCATTTTCATGCCTTCATGATTGAAGTGCACCGGATGATGCGGGAAGCGCGGAAGACCGAAAGCGGCGATCCCATTCCCGTCGTCGCAGCGCAGCTGGCACAGAATACCCGCTGCCTCTGCTTCGACGAGATGGTGGTGAACAACAGCGCCGATGCGATGATCATGAGCCGCCTTTTCCGTGCGCTGATCGTTGATGAGAATGTCGCTGTTGTCACGACTTCGAACCGGCCGCCCTCCGACCTGTACAAGGACGGGCTGAACCGCGAACACTTTCTGCCCTTCATCCACTTGATCGAGAAGCGCCTCGAGGTGCTCCCGCTAAACGGACCGACGGATTACCGCATGGAACGGCTGCAGGGGATCGAAACCTGGCATACGCCGCTGGGCGAAACAGCGACTGCCAAGGTGCGGGAGGCTTTCTTCCGCCTGACCGATTACGAACCCGAAGATGCGGCTCACGTCCCTTCGGGCGAGCTGGATCTCGGCGGTGGCCGGATCCTTCATGTTCCCAAAAGCTTCAAGGGCGTTGCCGTCTTCAGCTTTAAGCGCCTGTGCGAAAGTGCACGCGGCGCCAGCGACTATCTGGCGATCGCGCAGAACTATCATTCGGTCATCGTGGTCGGCATTCCGCAAATGGGTGCCGACATGCGCAACGAAGCGGCACGGTTCATTACCCTGATCGACGCGCTCTACGAACACCGGGTGAAGCTGTTTGCAACCGCAGAGGTCGAACCGGAGGACCTCTATGTCGCAGGCGACGGAACTTTCGAATTCGAGCGAACGGTCAGCCGGTTGAAGGAAATGCAGAGCCGGGAGTATCTGGCGCTCGGTCACGGTTCGGACGAATAGGCGACCTTTCGCCCAAGCATACGTCCGCTTGTCGCGCAAATTTCAGTTCCCATATCCTGGCTCTACCGGCGGCCCTTCGACAACCCCGCCGAAGCAGGAAAACAGATGATCGATCTCCGCCCCTTCGCCTCGCTCGGCGCTGCCAATCATGGTTGGCTGGATGCGCGGCACCATTTCAGCTTTGCCAGCTATCTCGACCCCTCCCGCATGGGCTGGGGTGCGATCCGCGTCTGGAATGATGACACGATAGCGGGCGGCAGCGGCTTCCCCCCGCATCCGCATAGCGACATGGAGATCGTGACCTTCGTGCGGAGCGGGGCGATTTCGCACCGTGACAGCCTCGGCAACGAGGGCCGCACCGCCGCTGGAGACGTCCAGGTGATGAGCGCAGGCAGCGGCATTACCCATGCCGAGTTCAACCGCGAAGATGAAGCAACGACCCTGTTCCAGATCTGGATCTTGCCCGATCGGCGTGGCGGCGACCCGCAGTGGGGACAGCGCGAGTTCCCGCGCTCCGACCGGAGTGGAGCTTTCACCATTCTGGCAAGTGGTGAAGCCAAACGCAACGATGCGCTCGAAATCAGGGCCGATGCACGCGTGGCGGCAGCGACTCTCGGCGCGGGACAGACCGCCCGCTGGAATACAGACCCGGCACGACACCAATATCTCGTCGCCCCGAAAGGCCGCATCACGGTGAACAGAAAACCTGCTGAACCGCGGGACGGTATCGCGGTCACCGGAGAGGACGAACTGATCGTCGAGGCGCTGGACGATGCCGAAATCGTGCTGGTCGACGCACGCTGAAGAAGCCTAGCCGCTTACGCCCAGATGGTTCAGCGATCTGTCGAGCATGAGCAATTGCCATAGCAGCCGCGAATGATCGCCGCGGCCAGCGATGTGGTCTTCCGCCAGCAAGGCGATGCGCGCATTGTCGAACCACCCGCTGCGCGCCAACGCGGCACCGGAGGCGATTGCCCTTGCCTCCGGTGCCAGCGGCCCCCGCAGCCAATGCGCGATGGGTGTGACGAAACCCTGCTTTTGGCGGTAGAGAATTTCATCAGGCAAATAGGCTCGCATCGTGCGCTTCAGCAGCCATTTGCCCTGGCCTCTTCGTATTCGCTGCCGTTCGGGCAAGGTGGCGGCGAATTGCACCAGCCTGTGATCGAGCAAAGGTTCGCGCGCTTCCAGGCTAACGGCCATGCTGGTTCGATCCACCTTGGTCAAGATGTCGCCGGGCAGCCAGAATTTCAGATCGGCATATTGGGCGGCATCCAGCCCGCTTCGGACCGGAGCAACCTGCATCATCTTTAGCAGCGGCTGTTCGGCCCGGTATTCACCGCGCAGGCGCAGGAACTCCGGCGAATAAAGCGACTGCCGCAGTTCGGGAGTGAGCGCCGAGAGAGCCCTTGCATATCCTTCATGACCATCTGCCGCGAGCGACTGAAAGGTGCTTTTCGCCCTCAGCACACGCGGTGCCCAGTCGGCCTTGGGCCAGTATCTGCCCAGCGTTCCAAAGAGGGGCTGACGCAACGCTGAAGGCAACAGAGAACGGGCCTGCTCTTCTCGCGCGTGGAAGATGTGGCGGCGGTAGCCCGCCATGGCCTCGTCGGCGCCATCGCCCGATAGGGCCACGGTCACGTTCTCTCGCGCCAATTGACAGACCCGCCAAGTCGGCAGAGCCGATGCATCCGCAAAAGGTTCGTCGAAGATCCCTGCCAGGCGTGCAGTCTCGGTAAAATCATCCGGATTGACGCGGCGCGTGCGGTGGTCGGTGGCAAACAGATCGGCCACCTGGCCAGCGTAGGATGTTTCGTCCAGCGCGGCGACATCGAAGCCGATGGAGCATGTGTTCACCGGCTGCGAACTCGCTTCGGCCATCAGCGCGACCACGCTGGAGGAATCGACCCCGCCGGAAAGGAAGGCGCCAAGCGGCACATCGGCAACCATGCGTGACGTCACGCCTTCCCGCAGGTGATGAAGCAAACCTTCCGATAGATCGGACTGGCTTGCATTGCTGCGCTCGGCGAAGCTGACATCCCAATATTGGCGGGCGGCTCCTGCCGGACGCCCTTGCTCCAGAAGCCTGAAATGGCCTGCGGGAAGTTTCTCGACGCCCTTCAGGAAGCTGCGATGATCCGGCACATATCCCCAGGCGAGGTAATCCTCGACCGCAAGAGGGTCCACCTGCCGGCGCAGAAGCGGATGCGCCAGCAGACCCTTCAGTTCCGATGCGAAGGCGATGCTGCCATCGCTGAGAGCGGCAGTGAACAGCGGCTTTACGCCGAGCCGATCGCGCGCAAGGAACAGCGCGCGCCTGTCGAGATCGTACAGTGCAAAAGCGAACATGCCGTTCAGCCTTTGAAGGCAGTCGACACCCCACTTCTGCCAGGCGGCAAGTATGGTTTCCGTATCACCATCGGTGCGGAATACTGCCCCAGCCGCCTGCAATTCGCACCGCAATTCGCGGTAGTTGTAAATTTCGCCATTGAAGACGATGACCGCCCTCCCGTCCGCGGAATGCATCGGCTGCGGCGATCCCTGAAGGTCGATGATCGACAGGCGGCGGTGCCCCAGCCCGATGCCCGACCCAGTCCAGACACCTGCGCCATCCGGCCCGCGATGGGCCAGAGCGTCCGTCATCCGCACCACGCGTGCCGGATCGACGGGCTTGGGTGTCTCGCAATGGAAAATACCGGCAACTCCGCACATGGGAGCCGACTAACGGCTTTCCAGGATGCCGTCTATCCACGCCATTTCGTCGCCGATGCTGCGGCGGAATTCGGCCAGCAGTTCGGCGACAGGCCTGCCCTGTCCCTCCTCAGCCGAAAGGATCAGCGTCGCAGTCGGAACTGACTGCAGCAAGAGGCGATCACGCATAGTCGCCAGCTTTAGCTGCAACACGCTGCCGGTCAGCAGCGATCCGTGGTAATAGCTCGTCTGCGCCAATCGCCGATGACGACCAAGTGCGAACAATGTGTCGGATGTGTAGCCATCCGCTCCTGCACTCTGCCCTACCCAGCGCCACGGAGTGTCCGGCGGCAGCGCTCCGTCGCCAAATGCGCCCGCTTCCGCCTTGTCGGCCTGCCTTGCATAGACGGCCAAGGATACGTCCACCGTCTGTCCGGCCGCGTTCGCATAACGGCCCAGCAACCGGTGGTCGGCGCCGCTCGCACGTGGCTGCCAGTCTAATTCTTGCGGCGAGCGGGCCGCTTGCCACCCGAAAACACCTGGCAAATAAACCTGCTCCGGAAGCGCTGCCTCTACGCGCGAGGCGGCAAGATTCCAGGCGGCGAAGGCAAACAGCGCGGCCAATGAGGTGAGCAGAGCGGTACGAAGAGAAAAGCGATATTCGGACAAGCGGCTCAAGGCGGGTGACGCCAGGATGCGGCCCGCATCTATTGCAGCATCATCGGGATGGCGTTCCGCCCAGCGCCAGGCAATCGCCAGCAGCAGGAACATGATGAGGGCGAAGAATACCCAGCCATAGAAGATGTGGTCGAAGCCTTCTGCAAAAGCGATGCCCTGCGACTGGGCGATATAAATTGTGGCCCAGGCCCGTATTCCATTGGCGATAATCGGCAACGCGAGAGCAACGCTCATGAAAATCAACCGGCTGCGCCAGCGCTGGAAGCAGGTGGCAGCAACCAGAACCCCCAATGCCGCCATGGCCACGAGGAATTTCACGCCGGAACAGGCTTCCGCAACCTCGAACAGCCCGACAGGCGTGTCGATGAACACGCCCTCGATTTCGGCCGGAATGCCACTGGCTTCCGTCAGCCAGATGACGATTTCTGCGGTGACAGATTGCAGCGGCGGGACAAGTTCATCGCCGAAAGGCACCAGGAACAGCATGTAGGCCAATGGCAAGATCAGTCCCGCTGCGACCTGCGGGCCAAGGACGACAATTACACCGGCTATCAGGGTGCAAACGGCCCCCGATTGCCCGGCCAGATTGAACCCGGAGACGCTTCCCACCAGCCACAGGAACAACGCGCCGCCAAAGCCGAACACGCCCGGCCACCAGGGCTCCGGCGGCAGCTTCAGCAATTGTTCGCGTCGATGCCATACCAGCCAGGCGAGAATGAATGGCACGAAAAGAATGTGATTATAGGTGGACGAATTCCACCATTGGGCGAACATGGCCAGCCACTCGCGCCAGGTGACCAGAAAAGTCACCAGCCATACCCCCGCCAGCGTGGCGAGCGGAGCGCGCCATGCGGCAGGCAGTATCACAGCCAATCCCTTCGATCCGCTGGCTGTCTGTTCAGGCTGCATCGCGGCACCCGCTCGGGGCAGAGCCAGCGACGAGAGCCGCCAAGGGCTTGAGCATGGCATCCCAGTCCTGATGCTCGATCACGTAATCGCGAGCAGCCCTGCCCAGATTGGCGGCAAATACCGGATCCTCTACGATGGCGCAGACTTGATCGGCCAACTCTGCATCGGAATGGCCGATGCACCAATGCGTGCCGTCGGTCGCATCGATCCCTGCCGCCGCTTCCGCCGAGAGCACCACCGGTCTGGCCATCGCCATCGCCTCGAGCACCTTGTTCTGGACGCCACGCGCGATGGCCAAAGGCGCGATCACCGCGTCGCTCGCGGAAAGGAACGGCCGCACATCGGGAACCTCGCCCCACACGCGAACGCCTTGCTTTCCATCGCGGCGGATCAGCCGCTCGACCGGTGCGCGTCCGACGATGTGGAAGGTTGTGCTCGGCAGCTTCTCCCGGACCATGGGCAGAATGCGATCGGCGACTCTCTCACAGGCCTCCACGTTGGGGGGATAATCCATCTGTCCGGTAAAAACGATGTGCGGACCCGGCATCTGATCCAAAACGGGATGGGGTTGGCAGTTCCGTGGATGAAAAAGTGCCGTGTCGACACCGTTTCGCAGGACTGAAACCGAATGCCTGCTCCCTGCGGGCAATCGCGACCGAAAAAGCTCGGCTTCCGCTTCGCTGACGAGCAGGGTGTGGTCGGCTCGTGCTGCGAGCCGTGCCTCCTCCCGCGCCAGAAGCCGGCTTTCGCGATCGTAGATCCATGCTTTGGCAGCACTTGCGCCCTCGGCGTAGGATGCGAATTTCGCTGAATCGACGTCGCATAAATCAATGACGACCCTGCCGCCGAAATCAGCGGGAACATATTGCCCCATCTGCCCGGAGAAGACGAAGATGCAGTCGATATTCTTTTCTGCCAAGGTGCGGCTGACCCATTCGCGCATAGCCGGATGATCAAAAGCGGTAAGACTGACAGGCTTGCCCGAGGCGAGTGCCCGCAGCCCCGGCAGGGCCAGCCCCGCCCTTCGGCGCAGCACCTGATGACTGGCCGCAACGCCCCGCAATGCAACGGCGTGGCCAAGGTCCACGTCATTATCGGCAAAGCACCCAACGTGAACCTGAGCCAGTTCAGCCAGCTTCAGCAGCAGATGATGCGATCTGATCTTGTCGCCGCGGTCCGGCGGAAAGGGTATGCGATGCGCAAGAAACAGAATGTCCCCCATCAACCGAGCCCGCGCGCGATGAAGGGGCCGATGCGGTTCGCAATGCCGAGCGGTAGCCGCTTCCACAAGGCAACTTTGCGGGCATAGGCCGCGCTTGTCGGGTCTGCGTCGCGGGGCGCCCGGCCCGGCGCCGTCCAGTTTGCGTAGGTGAGCGGTTCGGGAGTAAAGCCCCAGTTCTTTTTATAGTGCCAGGGCCCGCTGCCTGTTTTCGAACGCCCGAAATCGAAGCGCGTGCAGCCACGCCGCCGCGCATGCAGCATCAGTTCGAAATACATGCGCTCATTCGCGCGCAGCGAACGAGCCTGCTGCGTGCCCCCGCCCCAGTAGGGCATTACCGTTTGCCGGTTGTAAAGTGAGAGGACGCTGGCGACGGGCATTCCGCCGGCGCTCACCGTCAGAATGTCGGAACTGTCCTCAAATTCATCGAGCACCGCAGTAAAAAGCGAACGCGGGAATACCGGGGTTCCAAGGTTGCGAACACTTTCCGCATAGACATCGTAATGCATCTCCCGGTCACGTTCCGACCTGCCGATCTGCAAGTCGAAATCCATCCTCAGGCTTTTCCGCACCTCTGCCCGCTGCTTGCGCGGAATGGCGGCCAGTTGCTCCTCATCGCCTGAGGCAAGCTCGCCCACGAAGCCGCTATGGCTGTCACAGGTTGCCCGCCAGCCATCCGGAACGATGCCGCCGCGCAGTTCTATGCTGTCGCAGGAGCGGCGCAGGGCGAGATCCTGTGCATGGCTGCAAAGCAGTTCAGCCACCGATCTGTTTTCAGCCAATACACCGCCATCGACAGCGAAGCCGCTGGAGACCAGCGCACGTCCGAAGATCGGAGAATGTATCTCCGTCATCGGAAGCCAGCCGACCATCGCATTATCATCCATGGCAGCGATCCCGACCCCTCGCTGGCCGGTGCCGCGTTCGATGGCACGCAGCCAGCGGGGACGGTGGAAAGGTGTTCCCCCTTGCCCGGCTACGAATGCCTCGACCGCAGCAGCGGCTCCGGCATCATTGCAATCGATGATCCTACAGTGCACTCCTGTAAGCGGGGCCTCAAGAGTTGAATGAGCATTCACGCGGCAATGTCGGTGCTCATCTCGACCGGGTTCTGCGCTTCCCGGTGAGCCAGCATGTCCATCCTGCCCCAGGCGAATTCATGCACCAGATCACCGAGCTTCGCCGCCATTTTGTCGAGGTTTGTATAATGGCGCAGCCTGGAGCGCATGGGCGCATTGCCGACGCGCGGCTGTTTCGGGTCGATCTCCCATGGATGGAAGTAGAATACCGCAGGCCGTTTGTCGGTGCGGTTCACCTGCCTGATCGCCCAGCGGGAGAACGCATAAGGCAGGACGCGGAAGAAACCCCCGCCACCAGCCGCGAGCCGCTTGCCGCCGAACATGGCGGTCGTGACCGGGATTTCCACGAGGTCGGACCATGGCAGTGGCTTGAACGCGAAGCGCGGCGCTTCCTTCCAGCCATAATGATCATGCGCGATGGGCGCGACACTGCTCGAATAGGCATAGCCCTGCTCGGCGAGTTCCATGTAAGCCCAGGGCGTCCGGCTATCGATGGAGAAGCTGGGTGCGCGATAGCCGGTGATGCGAACACCCGCTGCATCCTCCAGCACCTTGCGGGCCGTAGTGATGTCCTCGGCGAATTCGGATCGGGTGAACTTGAAAACGCGCGCATGATCATAACCATGGCTGGCGAGTTCGTGTCCGGCCTCCACGATGCGGCGCATCAGCGCGGAATTGCGCTTCGCCACCCAGCCCAGGGTGAAGAAGGTCGCGGTTACGTCCGCAGCGGCAAACAGGTCGAGTATGCGTGAGACATTATCCTCCACCCTCAGGGAAAGGCTGTCCCAGTCGTCGCGCTTGATAACGTTCTCGAAGGCCCCGACCTGGAACCAGTCCTCGACATCGACCGACAGGCCATTCACGATCTGCCGGCTGGTAATTTTTTCCGTGTCGGAAGCCTCCATGCCATTTGCTCCTGCGAAGTTCGGGACCGCCTGGTCAGGCTGCGATACGGGGCGAGCCATCGCCCTCGATCCATTCGATCAGCATCGTCAGCGTATGACGGATGCTGCGCTCCTGCTCGTCCAGCCGCGCCTCCATCTCGTTCAGGCGATGTGCGAAGTGGCCGACATCTTCGCTGCTCCCGCCGCTGGAAGCAAGCTCCGACAATTGCTTCTTCATCTGCGCGATCGTGTCGTGCATCTCGGCAATCCGGGCATCACGTTCGGCCAGCATCGCGCTCAGCTCTGCGCCCGCCACGGCAGTGCCAGGCCTCGGAGAAGCAGGCGCTTCGCCGGGAGGCAGATCAACCGGATCGGCTGCCACCATGTGTTTGACCGGCTTTGAGACGGGCGCTGGTCGCAGCCTTGGCATCGGACTCGGCGCTGCCGAAGGGAAAGTGCTGTCGCTCTCCATCTCTTCCAGAACGGCGGTCAGCATGCCGCTGTCGATGCGGGTGCGCTGTTCCACTGCGCCCAGCAGCAGCAACCGGGTCATGATCTGGTTGACCTTGCGCGGTATGCCTCCGCTAGCCTCGTGGAGGCGGGTAAAGACCCGCTGGTCGAAGGCGGGGTTGCCGTCCCAGCCGACGCATTCGAGCCGGTGGCGAATATAAGGTTCCATCTCCGCCGGTTTCATCGCATCCAGATGATGCGCGGCGATCACCCGCTGGCGCAATTGCTCCAGCCCTTCGTGATTGGCCAGAACCTGCCGGAATTCCGGCTGCCCCAGCAGCAATGTCTGCAGCAATGGCTGTGCGCCAAGCTGGAAGTTCGACAGCATGCGCAGTTCTTCGAGCGCCTCGACAGAAAGGTTCTGCGATTCGTCCACCACCAGCAGGCACCGGCGGCCCGCGCGCGCTTCCTCGTGGAGAAAGTTCTCGATCGCGCCGAGTGCTGCCGCCTTGTCATGGCCTTCGACATCAAGGCCGAAGCTCTGCGCCGCGACATGGACCATTTCTTCGGCGTCCAGCGCGCTGGTGACTACCTGTCCCACGCTCATCTGGTCGGGATCGATCTTTTCCATCAGATGCGCGACCAGCGTCGACTTGCCCGCCCCGACCTCGCCCGTGATGACGATGAAGCCCTCGCCCTGTGCCAATCCATAGCCAAGGTAGGAAAGCGCCTTCCGGTGCGTGCCGCTTTCGAAATAGAATTGCGGGTCCGGGGTCAGCTGGAACGGGCGTCCCGTCAGTGCATAGAAATCGTCGAACATCGTATCGTCCCCGTCAGAAGTCGTAGCGCAGGCCGAGCAGCACGGATGCGGTTGTCAGGTCCTGTCCGGCAAGAGCGCTGCCCAGATAATCGAGAGCGACCGCAGCACGGGCGGACAGGCCTGCCAACAAATAGCGCCGGTAAGCGGCTGATGCGCCAAGAATGGTGCCATCGCCAGCACCGACGCCTCCACTTTCGAACCATTGCACATAGGTATTGACCGAATAGCTGTCGCGCGGGCCAAGCCGCCCGTCGGCAAAAGCGGTCAGGTAGTAATTCTCATCCACCAAGCCGTCGGCCGTCGCCAGTATCGTACCGGGCGTGCCGAAGAAGTTGCGCCGGTCGTAACCCGCACCGACGCCGGCTGTAAGTCGGCCGATCTGGCGTGAATAGCTGGCGGCGACGCCCCGATTACGGAAAGTTGCCGCGCGAAGTGATCCGAGCGCGCCCGACAGGCAGTTGCTGCCCTGCTGGCTGGCGACGCATCCGGTGATATCTCCGGTCAGCGGATTGCGGTTGGCGGCGAAGTTCGTCGGCAGCGCCACCAGCGCCCGGTTCAACTGCCCGCCGAAGCCTGTAACTGCGTCATAGACCGAGATGTTCAGGCTGCTGCGACTGCTGGGCGCCCAGGCAAAGCTGCCGTAATAAGTCGTGGAATCGTATCGCCTGCCCAGATGCGCTTCGAGCGCGGTGCGCGTACTCGGCCGCCACAGGACGCCCACATCCCAGATCAGGCCATCGGTCTCGTATGCTATACGGCGCGGGCCGCTCTCGTCCGCAAGCAGGCGGCCGTCCTCACCGACTACGAGAAGGCCAGCATCGTCCAGCAGCACGTCCCGGCCCGAAATCTCGACGTTTTCGTATCCAACCCCGCCCACGACGGCGAGCGTCGGCGAGACCGGTACGGTGACATCACCGCGTACATGGAAATCGCGCACGCGTTGATCGAACGTGGAGATATCTTCCTGTGTATACCCCGCACCGAGGCCGAGGCCGACAGGAAGCGGTTCGCCGGGGCGGGTCGCCGCGTGAAAGGCTGCGGTCTGCACGACGCTTTCGTCGAAAAGATCCGCCTGCCGCACCGTTCCGGGAAGGCCGAAATCCGTTTCTACGCGAGTGTAGCCTGCGCGGTAGTTTGCGTTGATCTGGACGTCACCAGCCTCGGCATGAACGTTCGGTCCGGCATAGGCTGTATAGACCCTGCTCCCCGCATCGCCTGTCAACAGGGATGCGCCACCGCCGTTCAGGCGCGTGCGTGACGCTAGCGCTCCGCCCTCGATTGTCACCGCATCAGGTATGACGGTGGCGTAACCCCGCGCGATACCGCTCAGAGTGTCGCTGCCCCGGGCATCGTTCTCATAAGCGATGTTCCGGGCATAACGCAGCGACACCGAGCCGCCATTCTTGCGGCCGGTAATTGCCGCATTCACGCCGGCTGCAAGCTGGGTATAGGTGACGACGTCATTGCCCGGCGACAGTTCCGCCAGCAGGATCTGCGATATGTCGATATAGGGCTGAACTTCCGGACGACCGGAGCCGCGCTCCCGCCCTTCACCGCCGCGCTCTTGCCCCGGAGAAGCCGGAGCGTAGCTTTCCTGCGCCGATGCAGACACTGCCGACGCGCCCACAAGGCACAGCGGCAGCATGAAATGAGCAAAGGCGAGAACCGGCCTCATCCGCTCAGTCCGCTCCCGCATGATAAGTACCGAAGCGGCGACCGCTTGGGCTGAAATCCGCGCCATTCAACAACAGCTTGATATCGGAGCACGCCGAGAGCAGGCCATAGGCATCCTCAAGGGCGCTGCGCCCGGTCCGGTCGGCTCGTGCGACGAGAACCGTCTGCCCCGCATGCTTGGCGAATTCCGCCGCTGGCGATGCAGCAAGAGTCGGAGGTGAATCGATTATAATCATGCGGTTGGGTGCATCTCTGCTCAAGCGCTCGAAGATATGGTCCGTCTTCTCGCTGGCGAGGTGATCGGTACCGCCCGTTCCTGCAGTGCCCGCATCGCCAGCGGGCAAGACCGACAATCCATCGATATCGGTGCGCAGGACGAAATCTTCTACCCTGGTTTCCGGATCGGCCAAAGCGTTCATCAGTCCCGGGCCCCCCTCGATGCCGAGAACACTGCAGATGGAGGGTTTCGCCACATCGCCATCGACCAGCAACACCTCGATATTCCGCTCAGCCGCCATGGCCAATGCAAGATTTACGCTGCAGAAAGTCTTGCCTTCACCCGGCAATGGCGACGAGATCAGCACGATACGCGATTTCTCCGTGCCAAGCGCGCGCGCCGTCGACAGCAATTGCCGCTTGGCAATGCGGAACTCCTCAAGCAGCGTATTCGCCTCGCCACCCGGTACGATAAAGCCCCGTTCCGCCAAAACGGCCCGGTCGACACCATGTAATTGTGCCGGGAACTGGACCGGCTCACGGGCCTCCTCCACATGCATCGTTTCGGCAGCTTGCGTCAGCGGTGGCTCTATTTCAGATGCACTTGCCGTCAGCGCAGGAGAGATTTTCCCGTGCTTTGCCGCTTCCGCCTTTGCATTAGCGGGCCGGACGAGCTTCCGCCTGACCTTTGGCAGATCAGCGAGATCGCGCCTGAGAGCAGCAGGCTTGAAAGGGTCGAGACCGAAACGCCCGCTGGCGCGCTCGAAAAGCGAGGCACCCTTGCGGCTGTGCACATCCTGGCCCTGTCCGGTCGTTTGTTCGCCCGAACTGCCTCCAGCCTCCTGATCCGGCTGGTCGTCGGCAGAAGGTACAGGAATGTTGCTGTGTTCGGTCATGCCCAGTCCCTCAAGCCACCATGCCGCGCTGGACGAATTCCGCCGCCAGCAGCACGACGAACATGCCAACCAGCGCTGCGCTGCCAGCCATGAACATCTTCAGCCGTTTCGGCTTTGCCGCACGCGCAGCGTTGGTCAGGCTGGTGGAAATCGTGCCGATTACCGGCAGATCCATCGCGCGTTCGAGGCCACCTGCCGTGGCGAAGGTGGAGCGTAGCTGACCCAGCAGCAGCACGGTACCCACCCCAGCACCGATGCCTGCAATCAACACGCTTAGCAGCAGCAAGGGCCGGTTCGGCGCGGCAGGCACGCGGGGATTGGTCGGGGGATCGATCACGTCGAACTTGAAGCTGGACCTTGCGCTCTCTACTTGCCCGCGCAGCCGCATTTCCTCGCGGTCTTTCAGCAGTTCATCATATTTCGTCTTCAGAACCTCGTAATCGCGGCTGATGCGGTTGGCTTCTGCAGCCAGCCCCGGTTCCGAAACCTGATCGGCAACGATGTTGGAAATTTCCGCCTGCAAGGCAGCTTTGCGAGCAAGCAAGGCCTGCACATTGGCCGAACGTTCAGCCTGAATCGATGTGAGCGAACTGTACGCGGGGTTCGGCGAACCGGTCGCGCCTGACCCCTCATTCGCCGCCTGGCGCTCCAGCAGCGCCACTTGCCGCTTCTGCGCCACGACGTCAGGATGCTGGTTGGTCAGACCACGAGCCTGCAATCCGGCAAGCTGCGACTGGGCCTGTATCAGCGCCGCACGCGCGCCGCCGATCGCGCCCGGTGTGACCAGCGTGCGGGGTGTACCGGCAAGCTGCCCGTTGATCGCCGCCAAGGCGCTTTGCGCTGCGGCCAGATCGGCGTCGATGCCCCGCATCTCGCCGCGCGAAGATTGGAGGCGAGAGGAAATGGCGGTAGCGCCGCCGATCAGTTCGGGGTGCTGGGCCTCAAACGCCGTGCGCTGAAGCTCGGCCGCTTCGAGCTCCGTCGCCCTTGCCGCCAGCTGCTGATCGAGGAAGGCAATCGTCTCGGCCACTTCGCTTCGGTTCCCGGCGTAATTATTCTCGCGGAAAAGGTCGATCAGCTTCTGAACCACGTCTTGTGCGAGCGCCGCATTCTCCGCGTCGCTCAGTTCAGACCGCCCGATCGTCGCCGTCAGTTCGAACAGGCTCTCCTCGCGGTTCACCACGGTGATGTTTTCCGCCAGCTTGGTGATGGCCATTTCCATCTCGCGCTGGGTCGCGATTTCCTGTCCCAAGCGGGTGGAGCGGATGACCTTCTCCAGGTTCACGGCGCTGGTAAGCGACTGGCGTACCCGCTGGATATCTCGCCCGGTGTTTCCGGAAATGCCGATCTGTTCCGAGAGGACATCGTCCAGCTGAACCGAAATGCGGGCGCTGGACTGATAGGAATTCGGTATCGTGGCCACGACCAGCCATCCCAGCAGGCAGACCCCCCAAGCAATCCCGAGAGCCAGCCAGCGACGGTTCCAGACCGTGTGCATGGCAATTCGCGCCTGATCGAGCACTTCGTTCATTTCGGCAGGACCACGCTCAGAACATGCTTTCGGGTATTATGATCACATCGCCCGGGCGCAGCATGACATTGGCGGAACTGTCGCCTTTCTTCAGCAGATCGCCGAGGCGCAGGTCATATTCCGCCTGGCTGCCGGACTGCTTGTCGAACCGGATCAGCTTTGCACGATTGCCTGCCGCAAATTCGGAAAGACCGCCGACCGCGATCATGGCATCGAGAACCGTCATATTGGCGCGATAGGGTATCGAGGCAGGCTGTTCAGTCGCGCCTACGATGCGGACCTGCTGGCTGAACGTGCCGGCAAATTTGTTCACGATCACCGAAACGATCGGTTCTTCGATGTACTTGGAAAGCTGCTGGCGGATGTCATCCTGCAGCATCGAAGGGGTCTTCCCCACCGCAGTCATGTCGGTGACGAGCGGGATCGTGATGCGGCCGTCGGGACGAACCTGAATGTCCTCCGCCCCCAATTCCGGATTGCGCCAGACGTGAATCGTCAGTTCGTCGAGCGGTCCGATGATGTAATCCTGGCTCGGCCCCTCCTGCAGCGCCACGAAGTCGGCGGGTGGCAGTTGCTGCCCGCTGCCTTGCGCGCAACCAGCCAAAGCCAGAAGGCCCAGAATGGCGGAAAGAAGAGACAGGAAGCGGAACTGCGGCATCAACGGAAATCCTGATAATCTGACGAACGGGCCGGCGACGACGGAGTGCACACTCCGGGATCAGCGGCTGAATTTTGCTTTGCCCAAGTCTGTCCTCGCCAAAAAAAGGTGAATATACCGTTAGGCCTGATCGGCGAAGGATCGCAAATAGGGTGCAGTCTCGTTTTGGGACGATCGCGACGCCGATTTCAGACAAGCACTTCTGCCGCAGGCCCTTGGCCCAGAAAAGCGCTTGGACTGGCGCTGGCGCCATAGGCGCCGGCGCAGAAAACGGCCACGAGGTCGCCGACATCCGCACGCGGAAGATGCGCCCTGTCCGCTAGGCGATCGAGCGGAGTGCACAGACAGCCGACGACGTTGGCAATCTCCGCAGGCTCGGCGCCGAATGCCTTCACCACTGCCAGGGGGTAATTGCGACGCACGACAGTTCCAAAGTTGCCCGAGGCGGCCAGCTGGTGGTGCAAACCTCCATCGGTGACGAGATAGGTTTCTCCATGGCTTATCTTTCGATCGACAATCCTTGTTACATAGATGCCCGCCTCGCCTACAAGGTAGCGGCCCAGTTCAACACACAACTCAGTTGCGGCGAGGTTTTGTGGCAGCGCTGCCATGCGCGAGGACAAGGCTGCACCGATCCGCTCGACATCGAGCGGCTTGTCGCCATGGAAATAGGGTATGCCAAAGCCGCCGCCCATATTGAGCTTGGGCAGCGAAGTTCCGATGCGGCTGGCGATCTCGCTTGCGAGCGAGAGTACATTTGCCTGCGCTTCAATGATGGCGTCGGCATCCAGCGCCTGGCTACCGGTAAAGATGTGCAATCCCCGCCAATCGGCACCTTGCGCGATGATGTCGCGGGCAAGCGCGGGCACCCGTTCAGCATCGACGCCGAAAGGTTTGGCACCCCCGCCCATCTTCATGCCCGATCCCTTGAGTTCGAACTCCGGATTGACCCGAATGGCCAGCCGTGGCTGCGCGCCGAGGCGCCGCCCGATGGCAATCGCGCGTGCCGCTTCGCCTTCGCTTTCGAGATTGAGCGTCGCACCGGCGGCGATTGCAGCCTCCAGCTCGTCATCGCGCTTGCCTGGGCCTGCAAAACTGATGCGGCTTGCCTCGAGACCGGCTTGCTGTGCCATCGCCAGTTCGCCTCCGGAGGCTATATCGAAACCGTCCACAAGGCCTGACATCATCTCGAGCAAAGGCGCGTAGGAGTTTGCCTTTATTGCATAATTTATGTCGGTGCGTTTGGGCAGCGCCTTTCGAAGGCGAGAGATGCGCTGCTGGATCGCGACCCTGGAGTAGATGAAAATCGGCGTGCGGCCCGCCTGTTCAGCGATCTTTCGCACCTTCTGTCCATCAACGGACAACTCGCCATCCACGGCTTGATAGAACGACGGAATGGGACCGAGCGGCTTCATTCCGCCATTTCCTGCAAGATGCCGCGTATCAATGCCGGCCGGTCCAGTTTTCCGTTCGGATTGACCGGGAAGTCGTCTCGCCAATGGATCATACGTGGTTGCATGAAGCCAGGCAGCATCTTGTTCAAAAGCGTCGGCAACTCACGTTCCGCCGTTTCGCGCCGCCCTGCGGGCCGGGCCACCAGATGCACCGCTTGACCCAGCCGCGCATCGTCGATCCCGACCGCTGCAACATCGGCAACCAGGCCCGTCGCTCTTGCAGCATCCTCCACTTCCTGAGGGCTGATTCGATTGCCCGCGCTCTTGATCATGGCATCACGGCGCCCGACGTAATGCAGCAGGCCTTCTGCATCACGCCGCACCCGGTCGCCTGACCACACTGCCATGCCGCCATAGCGGCTGCCTTGGGGTGCAGGCCTGAAGCGTTCGGCCGTTCGCGCCTCGTCCTGCCAATAGCCTCGCGCGACAAGAGGGCCGCAGTGAACCAGTTCGCCTTCCTCATCGATGGCAGCTTCTTCCCCGGCGTCGTTCACAACGAGAACTTCTGCATGCGGGACAGCCTTGCCCATCGAAGTCGGATGGCTGTCGACCAGATGGGGATCAAGGAAAGTGGAGCGAAAGGCTTCGGTCAGTCCATACATTGGAAAAATGCCTGTATTCTGCAGCTTGCTCCGCAATGTTCGCACGAGATCCTCGGTCAGGGCGCCGCCGCTGTTGGTCACCCGCCTCATTTCTCCTGCTGTATCTGCAGGCCAGTCCAGTTCAGCAAGTTCGATCCAGAGCGGCGGCACCGCAGCCAGTGTCGTAATCCGATGTTTGGAACAGGCTTTCACGACGTCACGCGGCAGGAGGTAATCCATGGGGATGACGCAGCCGCCCGCAATCCAGGTGGAAAAAAGCTGGTTCTGCCCATAGTCAAAGCTGAGCGGCAGCACGGCCAGAGTGCGATCATCGGACTTCATCTTGAGGTACTGAGCAACGCTCACTGCACCCAGCCACATGTTCGCATGGCTCAGCATCACGCCCTTGGGCTGGCCTGTAGAGCCGCTCGTATAGAGGATCGCTGCCAGGTCTTCGGTCGAGACATCCGACCGCCCAAGCGGCTCAACCGAACCTGAAGCCTGAGTAAGAGCATCCTGCTCAGACATGATGATGCAATCAGCGGGCGCATCGCCTCGGGCAAGGCTTTCTAGCCGCGCGGAGGTGCCGAGCAGCATGGATGCGCCGCAATTCTTCAGGATATGTGCGACCTGCATCGGCTTCAGCAGCGGATTGATCGGCACATGCACCAGCCCGGCCCGCGCCGTGGCCAAGGGCATGAGGCAGGACAGTTCCCCCTTCGCCGCCCAGGTGGCGATCCTTGCGCCCGGCACGGCGACGCGCATCGACAGCCATGCAGCGAGCCATCCTACACGCTCTCTTAAATCACTATAGGTCAAGGTGCCGTCACGAAGTACCAGCGCCGGTGCGTCGGCCATTCCGCATTCCGCCAGATGGTCTATGGGGCGGCAGAGTTGCTCCGACTGATGATCAGGGGCAGACGTCATGGATGCTCCGGGATGGGAATTGCGACTTGATTTCGATCAGCTATCACGAGACTGTTAAGGTCTTGCAAGGGGCTGTCCCTGATGTTGCATCTCCTTTCGACAGGCTGGACTGGCTCAGCTTGCTCAAGAAGCATCTTCCTCCTGACGGCTGCAAACCGTTCATTGCGACAGCGGCTGACGATGCTGATGTGGTCACTCTGCCTCTGTTACGAACCAGCGGCCGGCTAGAACCGATGAGAAACTGGTATAATTTCACCTGGCGACCAATCTGGAAGAATGGCGTCGAAGCTGACGTTCTCTGCACCGCTCTGGCGCGGGATCTGCGTCGTCATGCGCGTCGGGTAACGATGTGGCCGGTTCCCCAGGAGGATGCAACCGCAACGCGCCTCGCCGCAGCTTTCCGCAAGGCCGGTTGGCTCGTGCAGATGGATCAATGCGATCACAATCATGTCTTGAACACGGGGAAACGCAGTTTTGCGGAGTATTGGGCGGGCAGACCCGGCCAGATGCGTTCCACTCTGCAGCGCAAGGGCAAGAAGGTGCGCACCGAAATAATCACGCAATTCTCGGACGATGCCTGGAACAGTTACGAAGCGATATACGCCAACAGCTGGAAGCCAGCGGAAGGCGATCCTGTCTTCCTGAGAGAATTTGCAAAAGGGGAATCTGCGGCCGGAAGGCTGAGAATGGCAATCGCCTATTCAGGCGAACAACCCGTGGCAGCGCAATTCTGGACCGTCGAGGACGGTGTCGCTTACATCCACAAGCTGGCACATCTCGAGGCGGCAAAGGCCCTGTCGGCCGGCACTACTCTGACTGCGGCTTTGCTGGAGCATGTGATCGACAAGGACGGTGTCGCATTGGTCGATTTCGGCACCGGCAACGATGCCTACAAGAAGGACTGGATGGAAGAGGACCGTCCGCGCTACCGGCTCGACTGCCTCGATCCGCGGCAAGCGCGCGCCTGGCCGACACTCGTAAAGCGCACAATCGCGCGGGTTGCGCCCGGTGCTCCGCAGGGCTAGGTGGCGATCCGCAACGACGGGAATCGCAATCAGGTGCAGGGCCGCGGCGCTGTTGCCGACAGGGGACCAGCGATGACAGAAGAGTCCGCCGACAAGATCGGTGAAAGCAAGGCGATGGCACAGAACCGCCACACGCTCGACATGCAGTTGCGAGCCATTCTTTCCGACATCCTCAATCTGGACGCGGACCGCGTCGCCAGTTTCACGAATGAAACGGGCCTTTTCGGACATTTGCCCGAACTGGATTCCATGGCCGTTGCCGGCTTGCTGACCGAAATGGAAGACAGGCTCGATATCCTGATCGAGGATGACGATGTGGATGGCGAAATGCTGGAGACTTATGGCGGTCTGCTGGCCTTTGCCGAAGCGAAGGTGGTCGGCAACTGATCGAGCCTGCATTCACTTCCTGGCCCTGCCCGGCGCCCGGTGCCGCCAGGAACGACGAAATGGCCCTGACGATCGACGCAGGCAGCGAATTGCGCTTGCTGATTCTGCCCGCCCTGTTCGACGAAGCCAATCGGATGCGGAGGATGACGGTCGACACCATGCGGGCGCTCGGCAGTGTCGGCATCGATACCTTCTTGCCTGATTTGCCGGGCTGCAATGAAAGCCTGGCTCCGCTGAAGACGCAGACCCTGAGTTCGTGGCAGGAAGCCGCAGGTCGCGCAGCGCAGACCTTCGGTGTGACCCATGCCCTGACAATCCGTGGCGGCGCGCTGGTCGGTCCAGCCGAAATTCCGTGCATCCGGTATGCGCCGGTCACTGGCGCAAAGATGCTGCGGGCCATGTTGCGGGCACGGTCAATACAGGCGCGGGAAGCCGGGCGCGAGGAAAGTCTTGCGGGGCTTGCGGAGACTGGCCGCAAGGAAGGACTCGACCTGTCCGGCTGGACACTTGGCGCCGAGATGTTCCGCCAGATGGAAGATGCCGTGCCTGTTCCAGCCGCATGCACGACCATCGAGCAGACAGAGCTCGGCAGTTCAGGCCTGTGGCTACGTGCGGAGCCGGGGGAAGACGCCGATCAGGTCCGAACCTTCGCCCGACTTCTGGCCGCGGCGATCAAGGCATGAGCCGCCTGCATCTCACCTTCCTTTGCGAAGGCAGTCGCCTGGCTGGAACTCTCGACACCGCACCCGGCCAAACCGGGCTGTTGATCGTCAGCGGGGGCAACGAGGTGCGGTCCGGAGCCTTTTCGGGACAGGCTCGATTTGCAGCGAAAATCGCCCGGGCAGGGTTTCCGGTTTTTCGCTACGATCGCCGGGGCATTGGCGATAGCGAAGGAGCCAATCGGGGCTTCCGCCAGGCTGGCGCCGATATTACTGCCGCTCTGTCCGGCTTCCGCGCCATCAGTCCGCAAATCGTGCGCATCGTCGGCTTCGGCAATTGCGACGCTGCGAGCGCGCTGATGCTGGCGGCGGGTGGTGGATGCGACAGCCTGCTCCTCTCGAACCCGTGGACTATCGAAGACACCGACGACACGCCGCCGGCTGGTGCCATTCGCAGGCGCTACGCAGCAAAGCTGCGCAACCCGCGTGAGTTGGTGCGATTGGCCAGAGGACAAGTTGATTTCGGCAAGCTGGCGCGCGGTTTGCGAAAGGCGGCTACCCGGATGCAAGGGCCGAATTCGCTATCGCAGGAGATGCAGGCAGGGCTCGCCCGCTTTGAAGGCCCGGCACGGTTCCTGCTCGCCACTGCGGACCGCACGGCACAGGCTTTCCTGGAAAGCTGGCCTATAGGCGACGAGCGCATCAGCCGCTGCGAGGGCGCGACACATGCGTATGTGGAACAGGATTCGAGTGACTGGCTGGTAGATCAGACGCTGCTGGCGCTGCGATCCTGACGCAGGAACAGGCTGGCGAGTTCGACATGGGTCGACCAGCGGAATTGCCCGACGGGGCGTAGTTCGTGCAAGGTGAAGCCCGCCTCCACCAGAACCTTTGCATCGCGCGCCCAACTGGCCGGATTGCAACTGATGTATACTATGCGATCCGCCTTGCTTTCGGCTATTTTCGCAATCTGCTCTCGCGCACCGGCCCGCGGCGGGTCGAGCAGGACGCCCGCGAATCTGTTCAGTTCGTCGTGCATCAGCGGATTGCGGAACAGGTCGCGATGCATGCCAAACACAGGCTTGCCGCTGCTGCCAGCAGCCGCCTTGCAGGCCAGATGAGCCTCACGCGCTGCTTCGACGGCCAGCACCTTGCAAACGTCCGCCAGTGCAAAGGCGAATGTCCCGAGGCCAGAGAAGAGATCGACCACCGTTTCGCACTCACCAAGCCAATCCCTGGCTGCCCGCACCAGCGCTTCTTCGCCGTCATGGGTGGCCTGCAGGAACGATCCGACCGGAAACGGCACCGCCACACCGCCGAGTGTTATGGTGACCGGCTCAGGTTCCCATTGCGGCTCCGGTCCGAAGCCGGAGTCGATGGTGAGCCTCGCCAATCCATGTTCCCGAGCGAAATCGAGCAATTCCTCGATCTGCGACAGCCCTTCGACAGAAAGGCCGATGAAACCGCAGTCGACGCCCTGATCTGTCAGCACCAGTTCGACGTCGACCGAATACTTGCCTTTCCGCCGCGACAGGAGCTGCCGCACGGGTTCGACCAAAGCGAATAGTTGTTCTGCCAACACGTGACATTCCCGCATATCGACAATGCGATGAGATCCGCTTTCACGAAATCCGATGATGGCGCGTCTGCCACCGCTGGCGGCGTGCAGCGTCGCCCTGCGGCGGCTGCGCGGCGGCGAAAGATGGGCGGGCGCGAGTATGGTGGGGGTGAGCCCCTGCCCTTCTGCGGCGTTGCGGACGCGGTCCGTGACGAACCCGCGCAGGCTTTCCTCGTCGAGGTGCTGCAACTGGCAGCCGCCGCATTGTGGAAAATGACGGCATGGCGGCGATGCGTGATGCGGTCCGGCGATAATCGTGCCGTCGTCCATCAACAAATCACCAGGTGCCGCACCGCTGGCATGGCGTCCGTCCGCCGTAACCCCGTCGCCTTTGGCTGCCACGCGGATGATCGGCACCGCTTCGCCTTTATCGCTCATAGCAAGGAACCCCACGCATCGGCGGCGCAATCCGCCAGCATTCCGGCAGTGAAGGCTGGCCCGGCCAGTCTGGCCGCCGCCTTGTGCAAGGCATAACCCTGCTCGGCAGCGGTAACTGCATCGATCCCTGTCGCCAACCTGCTGGCGATCATTCCCGCGAGAACATCGCCAGTACCTGCCGTGGATAGCCACGGCGTTGCTGGCGGACAGAAAATGATCTCGCCCTCCGGCGAAGCGATGATGGTATCCGGCCCCTTCGCGACCACCACTGCTTGGCTCGCTTCAGCCAGAGCCCTGGCGCGCAGATGCTTTGCGCCCGTACCCGGCAAATCGAACATCTGCTCGAGCCCCTGCAGCTCTCCCTCATGCGGCGTCACGACCGTAGCTTTGTCGCGGCTGTGCAGCATGGCGGGGCTGAGCAGAGCCAGCCCATCTGCGTCGATCACGCATGCTCGGTCCTTCTCCAGCGATTGCCGCAGCCGGTGTATCGCATCCTCGCTTCGCCCGAGGCCCGGACCCACGAGAATAGCGGAGATCCTCTCATCCTCTAGCGCTTCATCCAAAGGTGCTTGCACGATGACCAGTTCCGCTGGCGCATCGGGGTGGGAATGACTGGCGAACAGCTTCACATATCCGGCACCAGAGCGCATCGCCGCCTGCGCTGCCAGCAGTCCGGCACCGGGCATCTCTCCGCCGACAATCGCCAGCAGGCCGCGCTTATATTTATGGCTTTCGAATCCGGGGGGGTCGAGACGTGGGGGCTGCGCGAGGCGGACGGAATTGTCAGCATTGATCCCGATATCAACGCGCCTGAGCATACCCATGCTGGACATGGCCGGCATGAGATAATGCGCCGGCTTCCATGCGCCGATCGCGATGGTCAAATCGTAGCTGACGTCGCTTCCGAGCAGGCGTCCGTTGTCGCTGTCGATCCCGCTGGGGCAATCGACGGCTATGGCCAGTTCATGACACTTGCGAAGGGATTGCAGCAATTGCACCAGTTCCTCGCCAAGTTCGCGGGTCTGAGCCATGCCGAAAAGACAATCGACGAAGACGCTTCCAGAACGACTGACCGCCTCCTCCTCGATCGACCCGGAATACATTTGGCGGGCTGCCGATGCCGTATCGCTGCTGGTGCCCAGGGGAGCGATGACGGTCACGTGGAGCCCTCGGCGGGCGAGCTCGCCAGCAATGATGAAACCGTCACCACCGTTGTTACCCGGCCCACATAATACCGTGACCGAGCGACCGGCTGCCATGCGCCAGACGATATCCGCGGCCGCTTCGCCAACCTGCTTCATCAGATCGAACGCGGAAGCACCCTGCTGCATCAGCACAGCTTCGGCCTCGCGCATTTTTTGCGCGTCGAGGATCGGCTTACTTGGCATCGGGTTGCACATTCAGCACGGCGGGAAACCGGTAGCGGTCGCCATCCACCGCCACTTCCAGAATGTCTCCGTCAAGGGATCGACCGAGTTCGCCGGCGCCGTCCGCAAGATACAACCCGCTCCCGTCGCTCGCTTCCAGCACGCGCCGGAAACCTCCATCCGGGTGCCTGATAATCAGATACTTGACGCCCGCACTTGCATGGGATTCGACCCTGCACGCCTCTGCCATCCTGCCGCCATCTACCGCACATTTGATAATATCAGCACCTGCGTCAGCCTGAGCCTGCGTGACCGGTTTTCCACATGCAGCGACCAATGACGCAAGAGCGATGACAGTTGCCCGATCAGATATCGGCATAGACATGCGTTTCTGCCCGCGCACCGGGATGGGTGACGGCGCCGCTATATGCCGGGCCGACGTTTTGTGCGTACCGCCACAGGGCACCCGATTGATAGTCGTTGCTGCGTGCCTGCCAGTCGGCCCTTCGCCGGTCCAGTTCCTGCGCATCGACATCCAGATCGATGGTGCCCGCTTTGGCGTCGATGGTGATGGTGTCGCCATCCTGTACCAGCGCGATGGGGCCGCCGTCTGCAGCCTCGGGGCCGACATGGCCGATGCAAAATCCCCGCGTCGCGCCTGAGAAGCGCCCATCGGTAATCAGCGCTACCTTCTCTCCCATACCCTGCCCGTAAAGAGCGGCGGTGGTCGAGAGCATCTCGCGCATTCCCGGACCTCCTTTCGGCCCTTCGTAGCGGATGACGAGCACGCTGCCTTCCGCAATGTTGCGATCCTCCACCGCGCGGAAGGCATCCTCCTCGCAATCGAACACACGTGCCGGACCCGAAAAACAAAGCCTTTCCATGCCCGCGACTTTCACGATGGCTCCATCGGGGGCAAGCGATCCCTTCAAGCCCACGACACCGCCTGTGGGGCTTAGAGGCGTCCTGACGTCATAGATCACCTTCTGATCGGGGTTCCAGGTAATCTCCTCGAGGTTTTCTCCCAGGCTCCTGCCGGTGACCGTCAACGGTTCCGGATCGAGGAATCCGCCATCCAGCATCGTCTTCATCAGCATGTAGACGCCGCCCGCATCATGCATGTCGCGCGCGACATAGCGTCCGCCGGGCTTGAGGTCAGCGATGTAGGGTGTGGATTTGAAGATTTCCGCCACGTCATGCAGGTCGAAGGTAATCCCGCATTCGCTGGCCATCGCGGGCAGGTGCAGCGCCGCATTGGTCGAACCGCCGGTGGCGGCGACGACCCGCGCGGCGTTCTCGAACGCAGCGCGGGTGCAGATATCGCGCGGGCGGATATTCGCCTCCAGCAGATGCATGACCTGCCTGCCCGCCGCCCGGGCTATCTCTTCACGTGATTTATAAGGTGCCGGGGCCATGTTGCTGTTCGGCAAGGACAAACCTATGGCTTCACCGACGCAGGCCATGGTGTTGGCGGTGAACTGCCCTCCGCAGGCGCCGTGCCCGGGACAGGCAACTTTTTCCAGCGCAGAGAGGTCTTTCAGCGGACAGTTGCCGGCGGCGTGCTGGCCCACAGCCTCGAACACATCGACGACGGTTACGTCCTCGCCCTTGTAGCGGCCGGGCAGGATCGATCCGCCATAGACGAAGATGCTCGGGACGTTCAGACGCAGCATCGCCATCATCATGCCCGGCAGACTCTTGTCGCAGCCGGCGAAGCCGACGAGTGCGTCGTAGCAGTGCCCGCGGACGGACAGTTCGACAGAATCCGCAATGACTTCGCGGCTGACCAGCGACGATTTCATTCCCTGGTGGCCCATCGCGATACCGTCGGTCACCGTGATGGTGTTGAAGCGGCGCGGCATGCCGCCTGCCTCGTCCACACCCTGCCGGCAGATATCGGCTTGCGCATCCAGAGTGGTGTTGCACGGTGCGCTGTCGTTCCCTGCCGAGGCCACCGCGACGAAGGGCCTGGCGATCTCTTCCTCGCTCAATCCCATTGCATAATAATAGGACCGGTGCGGCGCGCGTTCCGGCCCGACCGAGACATGACGGCTCGGAAGTTTCAACTTGTCGAAGCGCTTTGTCATTTCGTTTCCTGCAAGGGCGGCGGACAAGCCACAGCCCTGCCCTTACTGCAACGCCAGCGCAACCCGGTTGGCGACATCGGCCAGCAACGCCGCCCATCTCGCCTGCCCTGCTTCATCCGTGATCTGGTCCTGCCTGATCTCGACGGTGAGATAGGGAATGCCGCGTGCTTCGGCATGGCGGTTCATGGTTACGTTCAGATCCTTGCCGGAATATGGCTGATTGTCGCCGACCCTCAGTCCTTCTTCCGCGAACGAGCGAATGGCATGGCGCGTGGCGCGATCATCGTCATTGTACAGAAGGCCCACCTGCCAAGGGCGCGGTTCGCCGCCGCTTCGCAGTTCGGGCGTGAAGCTATGGACGGCTACAATTAGTTCAGGCTCGCATTGCGAAACCCATTCAGCCAGCGCCGCGTGATAGGGCCGGTAATAAGTCGCCAACCGCCGTTCGACATCGGCACCGATGTTGCCGGGGATCAGATGCCCATCACTTATCGTCGGGACGCAAGCGGGGTCGTCTTCTTCCCGGTGGAGATCGCAAACAAGGCGGCTGATCGTGGCGATGTGCGCTGCGATGTCATGGCGCCGCGCAAGACGGTCGGCCACACCCTCGACCCCGATGTCGAGCGCGATGTGCTGTTGCATGAGAGCGCTCGGCAGTCCGAGTTCCACGTCTTCCGGGACATGGTTCGAAGCATGATCGGCAATGCAGATGATCCCGCCAAGCCTGGCTGTTCCGGCGCGGCGGAAGGGTCTCCCATCACTCATCTCAAACGCCCCTGCATTCGCCACCAGGCGGGATTTTCGGAGCCTAGCCTGCCGGAAGCTGACGTCATGGCGTCATGATTGTCGAACAGGGCAAAACAAGTGGCTCCCGAACCCGACATGCGGACCAGCGTGGCACCCGTGCTGCGCAAAGCGGCAAGAACGTCGGCCACTTCCGGCACCAGTTCGGTTGCCGCTGCTTCGAGATCATTATGCCCCTCGCGCCCGATTCGGGACAGAGGTCCGGACGGCAGTGGACCGCCATCCACGCCATTCCACCTAGCGAAAACCGCCGGCGTGGATAGCGGGACGCGGGAGTTCACCAGCAGGACAGGTGTACCGGACAAATCGTTCTCGACCGGTTCAAGTTCGGTGCCCGTGCCGCGCCCGATGCAGGCTTCGCTTCTTACGCAAGCGGGAACATCGGCGCCCAGTCTGGCTGCGCGGTCCTGCCAGTTTTCGGGCAAACCGTACATCCGTTCTATTACCCTGAAAACCGCGCCGGCATCGGCCGATCCGCCGCCGAGGCCTGCGGCCACCGGTAGACGCTTGTCCAGAGTGACCGCCAACCCGCTCTGCCGCGGCAGGCGCGAGAGAGACTGCGAAACGATGTTGCCGAACGGCGCATCCAGTTGACCGGCAAAGCGACCAGTCTGCTCGAACCTGTCTTCCGCAGCTTCGGCAAAGGTCAGCCGGTCACCATCGTCCACGAAGGCGAAGGCGGTTTCGAGTTCATGATAGCCATCCTCGCGCCGCTTGCGGACATGCAGCGCGAGGTTGATCTTGGCATAAGCTGTCTCGGACTGAGCCATCTCGGATCGCGCGTCGGGCGCATCACATGTTCGGATAATTCGGCCCGCCCCCGCCTTCCGGCGTAGTCCATTCGATGTTCTGGTTGGGATCCTTGATGTCGCAAGTCTTGCAATGGACGCAATTCTGCGAGTTGATCACGAATTCGGGCTTGCCCTCTTCAACACCTGTCCATTCATACACACCCGCCGGGCAGTAGCGGGTGGACGGCCCTCCATAAACGCCCAACTCGCTGCTCAATTGCAGTTGCGGGTCGATGACCTTGAGGTGGTTGGGCTGGTCTTCTGCATGATTGGTATTCGACAGGAACACGGATGACAGCCGGTCGAAGCTGAGGACGTTGTCTGGCTTGGGATAGTCGATCGGCTTGTACAGGTCGGCGCGCTGCAGATGTTCGTAATCGCGCTCATGCTTCATGGCGACCGGCAAGCCGATCTTCAGCTGGCGCATCCACATGTCGATCCCGGCGACAACCGTGCCGAGGTCCGCGCCGAAGCGGGCGACTGCAGGCTCCGCATTCTGAACCTTCTTCAGCTCGGTAGCGATCCAGCTCGACCGGACGGCGGCATCGTAATCCATCAGTTCGGCATGTTCCTGCCGGTTGGCGATCGAAGCGGCGATGCTTTCAGCAGCCAGCATGCCGCTCTTCATTGCCGTATGGCTGCCCTTGATGCGTGGCACGTTCACGAAGCCTGCGGCACAGCCGACCAGAACCCCGCCGGGGAAGGCGAGCTTCGGGACGGACTGCCAGCCGCCCTCGTTAATGGCGCGGGCACCATAAGCGACGCGTTTGGCGCCTTCCAGGATCTCCGCCACCTTCGGATGATGCTTCCAGCGCTGGAATTCCTGGAAAGGCGAGACGTAGGGATTCTTGTAATCGAGCGCGGTGACGAAGCCGATGGCCACCTGGCCGCCCGCCTGATGATAGATGAACCCGCCGCCCCAGCTTTCGCTTTCCGACAGCGGCCAGCCTTGCGTGTGAATGACGCGCCCGGGTACATGCTTTTCCGGGTCGATGTCCCACAATTCCTTGATGCCGAGGCCGTAGATCTGCGGCTGGCAGTCCGCCTCGAGATCGAAGCGATGCTTCATCTTTTTGGTCAGATTGCCACGGACGCCCTCGGCTAGGACGGTATATTTTGCCTGGATCTCCATACCCGGCTGGTAATCGGACTTGTGCGACCCGTCCGCCGCGACGCCCATATCCTGCGTGATAACGCCCGTTGCAGCACCGCTTTCGTCGAACATGATTTCGGACGCGGGGAAGCCGGGGAAGACCATCACGCCAAGTTCCTCGGCCTTCTCACCCAGCCAGCGGGTCAGATTTCCGAGCGAAACGGTGTAGCAGCCCTTGTTCGACATGAAGGGCGGCATGGCGATGTGCGGCATGGAATATTGCTTCGCCTTCGACAGCACCCAGTGCCAATTGTCGGTGACGGGCGTTTCTGCCAGAGGGCAATCCTGCTCGCGCCAGTCGGGCAGCAACTCGTCCATTGCCTTCGGATCAACCACCGCGCCCGACAGGATGTGGGCGCCAATCTCCGAACCTTTTTCCAGAACGATGACCTCGAGTTCCTCGTTCAGCTGCTTGAGGCGGATGGCCGTAGCCATTCCCGCCACGCCGCCGCCGACGATCACTACGTCGCAGGGCATCGATTCACGTTCGGTCATCCCGGTCTTTCCTTCCGATCAAATCTTCCCTAATTACTTGATTGCTGCGGGCTGCAAGGTCAAGGCCCGCACCCCAAGGCTGATGCCATGAACAACCGTGAAACCTCATCCCGGCCGCATATACAAGGCGGCGAATTCGTCGCTGGCTTCACAGCCGCGCTGGACTGGTGGCGCGAGGCCGGGGTGGATTGCGATTTCAGCGATGACGCTACGGGATGGCTTGCCGAGGCCGAGGCGGCGAGCGAAGCCAAACTACCTGCAGCACCCAAGCCAAAGCCGAGGCGAAAGACAGGCGCCGAAATCCTCCCGCTGGCGAGGATCGGCGGAGAAAAAAGCGCCTGGCCGTCCGATCTCGGCGGCTTTACGCCATGGTGGCTGAGCGAAAGCGCTCTTGACGATGGCGGAACCTATCCGCGCATCGCACCGCGCGGACTAGCGGGAGCGGACATTATGGTGCTGGTGGCGGAGCCGGAAGCGTCCGACACGGAGAAGCTTCTTTCGGGCGAACAAGGCCGCCTGCTCGAAAACATGCTGGCAGCGATGAACATTGCCGAGGATGCGATCTATTTCGCCAGTGTTCTGCCCCGCAACACGCCGATGCCCGATTGGGACGATCTGGCAGCGCGCGGCCTTGGCGAAATGGTCGCGCACCATATCGCCCTGGCTACCCCGCAGCGGCTCATCCTGTTCGGGCGAACCATTCCGCCGTTGTTGTGGCACGATGCAGCGCAAGGCCCTGCCGTTCCGCGCGAATTCGATCAGAATGGTCAGAACATTCCGGCCTTGGCCGTGCCGGGGCTGGATCGTCTGCTGCGCAGGGGCAGCGAACGGGCGCGCTTCTGGCGGCGTTATCTGGATTGGACGGGGCCGATACACACCCCGGAAGGAAAAGCGTAAAGCATGATCGGATCTTCGATTAGACATTCACCCTTGTCGCGCATCGCAGCGGCGCTGACGGGTGCCGCGGCCCTCGCCATCTCTTCGCCAGCATTCGCTAGTAGCGCGGATTATTTCCAGAGCCGCGCTGCAAGCCAGACTGTGCCGGACATCTTGGACCGCGCCGACGACGCGTATTACCGCGCGCTTTTCAAAGCAATTGATCGCGAACAGTGGACTGCTGTCGAAAGCATGCTCGCGTCCCGCACCGACGGTCCGCTGCACAAGATCGCTCAGGCCGAATATTACCTGCACGCCAACAGCCCGCGTATAGAAGGCGACCGGATCGCCGCATGGCTGGCGCAAGGCACCAGTCTGCCGCAGGCGGAGCAGATCGTACGTCTGGGCATGAAACGAGGGCTGTCTTACGTGCCCGCGCTGCCGGCAGAGCAGCCGTTTGCGCGGCAGCCCTATTCCTCCAAACGTATCCTGCCCAGCGGGACGGCCGACGCAACGATGCCGGCGGAGATTTCCTCCGCCATTCTCGACCGGATCAAGAATGACGATCCGGATTCCGCTCGCCTGCTGCTTGACGGGATTGATGCCAGCCTGAGTTCCGCAGCCCGCGCCGAATGGCGGCAACGCGTGGCATGGAGCTACTACATCGAAAACAACGACGCCGCTGCGCTCGCCATGGCGAACACGGTGCGGGAAGGTAGCGGGCCCTGGGTAGCGGAAGGCGATTGGGTTGCAGGGCTTGCAGCCTGGCGGCTCGGCAATTGCGACATCGCGGGCGACGCTTTCAATCGCGCGGCCACGGATTCCAGCAACAATGAACTGACCGCCGCGGCTCATTACTGGGCCAATCGCGCGTTCGTGCGATGCCGCTATCCCGAGCGCGCCGCCGAACAGCTGCGCGGCGCGGCGCGGCTGGACGAGACATTATACGGAATGCTGGCCCGTGAGCAGCTCGGCCACGAACTCTCTGCCGATCACGCTGCACCCGATTTCAGCGGAGCAGACTGGCAGCGGCTCGGCGGCAACGACAACGTCCGCGCTGCCATTGCTCTGGCTCAGATCGGCCGCGCCGGGCTTGCCGATGACGTGCTGCGCCATCAGGCGCGGATCGGCGACCCGCAGAACTACGATGCCCTCTCGCGTCTCGCGCGTGAAATGGGTCTGCCCGGTACGCAATTATGGATGGCGCACAACGCACCCTATGGAACGCGCGCACAGCCCGCCTTGCGCTTTCCGGTCACTCGTTGGACGCCGATTGATGGCTGGAAGATCGACCCTGCCCTCGCCTACGCCCATGCATTGCAGGAATCGAACTTCCGGCCTGCCGTCGTCAGCCCTGCCGGGGCCAAGGGGCTGATGCAGATCATGCCGATCGCCGCGCGGGAACATGCCGCATCCCTGAACATGGACGCGGCATATGCGGACCTCGCCGACCCGCGGGTCAATCTCTCCTTCGGTCAACGCAATCTTGAAGCCTTGCGTGACAGCGGAGTGACCGACGGACTGCTGCCTAAGATTATGGCCGCCTATAATGCGGGTCTCACCCCGGTCGGACGCTGGAACAGTGAAGTGCGGGACTTGGGTGATCCGCTGCTTTACATGGAATCGATCCCCTATTGGGAGACGCGCGGTTATGTCGCGATCGTGATGCGAAATTACTGGATGTATGAACGACAGGCCGGGGCAAATTCCGATAGCCGCGTGGCCTTGGCGCAAGGCATGTGGCCGACCTTCCCGGCCGTGACCGGCGGCAACTTGCACCTGAGCGCACGCTGATGCCCATCGACGAGGAGCGCGCCTTTCGGTCGATCAACATCGCCCTGCTCACCGTATCGGACACGCGGACACAAGCGGACGACACCAGCGGCGACATTCTTGCCGAACGGATCGAAAGTGCCGGGCATATGCTCGCCGCGCGAGCCATCGTCCGCGACGATGCAGATGCATTGGTCGCTCAGTTGGAAGCGTGGATCGACGATAGTGCGGTAGATGCTGTCGTTAGCACCGGCGGTACGGGTCTGACCGGCCGCGATGTGACGCCCGAAGCGCTGGACCGGGTTAAAGAGAAGGAAATTCCCGGTTTCGGCGAACTGTTCCGCTGGCTCAGCTATAAATCCATCGGAACATCCACCGTTCAATCGCGGGCAATGGCGGTCCTGTCCCGCGGAACTTATATCTTCGCGCTTCCGGGTTCGAATGGCGCGGTCAGCGATGGCTGGGACGGGGTACTTGCCGAACAGCTTGATAGCAGAAACCGGCCCTGCAACTTTGTGGAATTGATGCCGCGTCTTGAGGAAAGCTGACCGGCGGCATCTCGCCAGCTACTTTCGAGTGGTAGGAAAATCGGTGAGAATTCAGCGCTGCTAAAAGTTCAATTTCCGAAGAGCCTTTATTATAATGCAGGCAGGCTTTTTCGCTCTGTAACCTTCCAGCGCTAATTTATCTGGGAAGTAAGCCAGGGAAGCGGACATAACGGAAAAAAAACGCCGGAGGAGCAACGAAACCGCAGAATTGTGCTACTTTGCCCACGCTGATCAGCTAATCGTGTATATTGCTGCATCGCTATAAAGTGATGAGAAGAGAACTGCGATAACTCCTGCTGCAATCGCGACGCCGTATGGAAACTTACCCCGGTCGTCGCCTTGTCGCGACATCGTTTTGCCTGAGATCCGGCGCAGACTGATCCAAATCATCACGAGTACAAGACCAGCTAAGGACACTGACAGGAGCAGAGTTAGCCCTTGAGAAAGCGTGAAGTAAGCGGCTGCGCCAGCATAAAATTTAGCATCGCCTCCACCGATCAGTCCAAAGCGGAAAAGAACCATGCCAACGATCAAGGCCAAGAGAGAATGGCCAAAGCCTGACAGCGCGACGTGGAGATCACCGACGAAGAGCCAATGCATTAGGCTGTAGACAAGGAGGAGCAGAGCCAGCCAGTTCGGCAGACGACGGTGTCGGATGTCAAGCCATGCGCCTATGCCCACGAGCACTGCTAGCCCTGCGGGCCAGAGCCAAAAACCCTCCATCAGTGAACCGCCGCTCACGAGTTAATTGGTTCTTGCCGTACGAAGCGCGACCCTAATCGGGTAAGCCGCTCTGGCGCGTGTCGCGGTCAAGCGCCGTGATGAACCATTCACATTCGAACGAATGTCAATTCGCGAGGCCTGCGCGGGATTGTTCCTCTGTTCAGCAAAAGATTGCTTGCGCGAGAGGATCGTTATAGCGGCACGCTTGTTTGGATCACGCTCCACACTCGCCAAGCGACGACTACCAATCTGCATCGTAGGCATGACACCTGCTTCCGAAGCGCCCTCTAGCGCCAGCGTACCCTGTGATTGCCGCAACATACGGGAAGTCGGGCGCTCGAGAATAATGGCGCCTCGCCTTTCTGAAGCCACTTGTTTGTTCCACGGCTCGGCTGCAACAGTCTGTGGGACTATCAAGGCCAGGCGCCTCTCTGCTTCGTCTTGCTCCCGTGAGAGAGCAAGCTGGCGCTGGCCAAGTTCAGATGCATAGAACTGGTCGAGATTGGTGGTGAACCGCGTGCTGCTTGGTTCCCTCATGACCGCGGCATTGAAGAAGCGTTCGGCGAGATCGCCGCGGCCGAGGCGCGCATAAGCGACACCAAGAGCATTGAATGCTTCACCAGCCGTGTCGGGGTTGAGCGCAGCCAATTGCAATTGCGGTATGGCACTCCCGATGTGACCAGCCCGCAGATTCGCTTTTCCATCCTCAAGATCGGCTGCTCCGAAGATTGGCCGTACGGTCGCTAATTGCTGAGCCCCGCCTCCAAAATTAAAAACGGAAACAAAGCTGGTGCACCCGCCAAGCGGAATAATGGCTATCATCGCAAGCAACGCTAGCAAAACTTTGTTCATCGTTAGTTACCCCCCATAACCGGAAACATATCACGCATCGCGAGAGTAATAGCGGGTAGTGCGAGCACTCCAATCATCGTCGGCAGCATGAAGCATACAAGCGGTATCGAAATCAACACCGGCAGACGGTGCGCTCTTTCTTCGGCCCGCATCCGGCGCTGCTCACGCATTTCCCCCGAGTAAACCCGCAGCGTCGTCGACATGCTCGTGCCAAGCTTGTCGGACTGGATCAGCAGCGTGGTAAAGGATCTGATCTGGTCAACGCCCGCATTTTCACCGAGCTTGCGTAGAGCATCTTCGCGCGAAGCACCGGCCCGCATCATAAGAGTTGTCTGCAGCAGCAGTTCAGCGATCAGCGGGTGAGAAGTTGCCATCTCCCGGCCAACTCGGTCCATCGCAGCTTCAAGGCCGAGGCCAGCTTCTACGCAAACCAGCATCAGATCTAGACTGTCGGGAAATGCATTGATGATTGCTGTGCGACGGCGATCCGCCTTAGCGCGAACGAACAAGTTGGGGATGTAAAGACCAAGCAGAGCGAGAATAGCTGAAATTACATATAGCTTCATCAGACCCGGAGGCGAGCTCGACGTCAGCGCCGACAGCAGGAATAATCCTGGAAGCACAAAGATCAGAAGCAACCTGACAAATGTGTAGATGCGCGGCGCTGAAGGCGATTGATAACCTGCCGCTCGCAATTGCTTGTGTAAATCGATGTTCTTTACGTCCGAAAGGTTCAGACCGGAATCCTCCAGCTTCTTAGTTAAATTCATCCAGACATTGCTTTTCTCGTCATGAGTAAGGCTTCCCCCAGCGGGGGCGTTCTGCCGGGTGCCGATACTGATCAGCTCACGCGTAGTACGAATTCGTCGGGCTGAGTATGTAACTGCGAGATAACTGGCCAAGGCTACTGCGCCGAACAGGGCTACCAATATAAGGGTGCGCAAGACCCAATTTGAAGCGGCTAATTCGAGCATGTCACACCTTCAAATCGATCATTCGACGAATGGTGTAGACGCCAATGATGTAAAAAATGGCTAGAGCGATAGAGCCGTATATGAAGACGGGTTCATTGGCGACGCCAAGATAGAAGTCCGGTGTTCCAATGAAGATCATCAAAAATGCTGCGACCGGCAGCACAGAGAGCATCCAGCCTGTCATTCGGCCTTCTGAACTGAGCGCACGCACCTTCATAAACATCTGATGCCGGTCACGAATAACCTTAGAGATGTTGTCCAAGATCTCAGCTAGATTGCCCCCTGTCTGCGTTTGAACAGAGAGCGACACGACGAACATTCGCATATCCTCCAAATTCCATCGGTCAGCCATGTTCGACAACGCACTTACAAGATCAGCGCCATACGACACCTCATCCGAAACGATCCCGAATTCAGAGCCAATAGGATCGCCCATTTCATGCGTCAGCAGGTCGATCGCTGAGGCTACAGGATGCCCCGATCGCAGTGCTCGTACGAAGATGTCGAGCGCAACCGGAAATTGTTCTTCCATCTTTTTGCGTCTTTTTAGCGCCATTCGGCCGACAATCATGTTTGGCAAAAAAACGGCGAGAGCCATCGAGAAGAAAAGCGCAAGCTGTAAAGTACCAAAGCTTATGCCGGGACCCGCGACGAACATCACGAACAGCATCAGCAGGAAAAGGAACACCGCTGTAGCAGCCATTGCCGCGAGTAGCTGATTCACAGTGAAGCTGATGCCAGAGCTAAAGACCCGGCGTTCGAATGCTTGCAAGCGCGTGCCAATGAACGGAGGCAAGCCAGTAAATGCTTGCGGCTGATTCTTTAGCAGACGACCGGTGACGATCTCCCGGTCCTCGCCTGCTCCGATCATCTGCAACCGCTTGTTGACTGCGCTACGATGACTTCGGCGGCTCGCTAGGCGCTCAGCAAACAGCTGCACAAGCAGGAAGATGCTAGCAAAGATGGCCAAAAGGATGAAGATGCGAAGAATGTCGCCGCTCATCGCTCAGTCAATCCTCTTGTCCGGCCGGAACAGTTCTGGCGAGAGCTCCAAGCCATGACTGCTTGCCTCCTGGAGGAATTTCGGGCGTATCCCTGTGGCCTCGAAATGACCGATCACTGTTCCATCCTCTGCAAGACCAGTGCGTTTGTATCGAAAAATTTCCTGCATGGTTATTGTTTCGCCCTCCATGCCAGTAAGTTCTGATAGGCTGAGTACCTTGCGCTTGCCGTCTGAAAGACGGCCGACCTGAAGGACAACGTTGATTGCAGAAGCGATCTGCGCGCGAGATGACTTTGCGGTTATCTCAATTCCGCTCATGCCGATCATCTGCTCAATCCGGCTGAGCGCATCGCGCGGCGTATTGGCATGCACCGTCGTCATCGATCCGTCGTGACCGGTATTCATTGCCTGAAGCATGTCAAAGGCTTCCCCTGCACGAACTTCACCGATGATAATGCGATCGGGTCGCATACGAAGGGCGTTCTTAACGAGATCGCGCTGCGTAACCTCGCCTTTGCCTTCAATGTTCGAGGGGCGAGTCTCTAGCCGAGCGACGTGCTCCTGCTGCAACTGGAGCTCGGCCGAATCTTCGATAGTCACGATGCGCTCACGCTCGTCAATGAATGAGGAGCAGGCATTAAGCATCGTGGTTTTACCAGACCCGGTTCCACCGGAAATCAACAGGTTACGCCGCGCTTTGACCACCGCCTGCATGACTTCGGCCATGGCTTCGGGAACCGAGCCGAGGCCAACCAGCTTGGCCATGCTGATGGGCTTCTTGGCGAATTTGCGGATCGACAGGAGCGAGCCGTCTAGGGCAAGAGGCGCCACAATGGCGTTCACACGTGAGCCATCGGCTAGACGGGCGTCAACGAAGGGCGAGGATTCGTCGATGCGCCGCCCGACCGCACTTACAATCTTTTGGATAACTCGCATCAAATGCTTTTCATCCTGAAAGCGGGTCGTGACACGTTCAAGTTGCCCACCGCGTTCCACGAAGACTACATCGCACCCGTTGACCAAAATGTCTGTGATGGACTCGTCAGCTAACAGAGGCTCTAGGGGGCCTAGGCCCAACAGCTCATCCAAGATCTGGCTGACGAGTTGCGTCATCCCCTCTCGATTCAGCGGATGATCGTGCGTGATCAATAGCTCAGGTACAATTGCAGCAATTTCCTGCTTAACTTGCTCCGGCGGCAACTTATCAAGCATAGCGAGGTTGATCCTGCTAAGCAGCGCTTGGTGGATCGCCATCTTTACTTGCAGAAGATTTTCTTCACGGCTGCTCAAGCGAGGGTGTAAAGCTACAGCCGCTTCTTCCACAATCTCGGATTGTGCCCTGACTGGCTGACGGCTGACCTGGTCAGCTTCTCTTCGCTGAATTTTCCACATGTCAGCGTTCTCCATTGAGCCCATGAATGATTAGCTTGGCGGCTGAGCCTATGTCTTTCATGAAACGTGTACGCCGCTGGATCGAATTAATCAGCACCCCTTCATCTTGCGCCTGACTGAGCGAGCGTCCTTCTTCGCCTACGGAGGCAAGCACTCGATGGTCCAAAGCCTGACCAGCGGCTTCAGCGTCTATCGTCTTGAACAGCCGCTTTTCTGCACGATTGGCGATTACATCTAGACGATCTCGCTGCAGCCCCATTGACTTCAAAAAGTCGATTTGCCGTTTTGTATGGCGTAGAGCCGATACTGACAGGGTGGTTACATGAACCACCCTGTCGGCGGCAAAGGCGAGCGACAAAGCCCAGTTTGCAAGGGCTCCCGGAAGATCAACGACCACGATGGCGTATTGCTGCTGAGCCAAGCTAACGATCTCAATAAGACGGCTAAATTCCAAGGCCTCAATCGGCATGATTTCGCGAGGGGCGGCAATAACATCGACGAGGTCATTGGCTCGACAGGTAACAGACTTCATGAGCTCACCGTCAACAGCCGCTTGCGGATCAAGTAGATCAGCAAGGCTAAGGCGCGGCGAGCAGCCTAGGTAGGCCGCTGCGTCTCCGCTCTGTAAGTCACAATCGATCAGACAACCGCGGGCTTCTCCGCCTATCTCAGTTGCCAAAGCAGCTGTTAAGTGGGTGGCCAGTGTTGTCGCTCCGCAGCCTCCCGTGCTTTTCATGATTGCAAGTGTCGGCGCTAGGCGGGCCGAAGAACCTCGAGTTTCAGCCTTTCTCGTAGCAATTTCAGTTAATACAGAGACCAACTCCTGCTGGTCGATTGGCAAGCTGACGAGATCGTCAATACCGCGGCGCATGAGAGCGCGCGACGCCGCAATGTCGAGTTTCTCTATGGCTGCAATAACCGAAATTTCTGGAAAGTGGAATTGTAGCTTGTCGAATCGATCGAGCGAAGCGGGCAGACCAGGATCGACTTGCACGACCACGATCTGCGCTCCAGCCAAACTGTCAAGCGGCAGGTCGTTTTCGGCTGCGATCGGCAGAAGGCGTACTTGCGTGCCGATGTCGCCGACGTGTGCAAGGTGATGCGGCTCGGCCATTAGGCAAACGCCGGCTGGCACGGGATGCTGCCGATCCGCTCCGCTAGTTTGAAAGCTTTGAAATTGCGTCATACAAGCATCAGTTCGAGCTGGTTCCGGCAGAGTCTTCTGCCGTAATGGAGTAAGCGAAGTCGGGCAGGTTTGCGGAGACGCCAAGAGGTGAAAGCGCGATGGAATTGTAGGTCATGTCAGCAAGCCGAACGGTGATCAGCGGAGCTATATCTGGTCCGTTCGGATCACCTGCGAAACCGAGTCCGGAACCCGAATAATCGACCCTGATGTTTCTGTCTTCAAGGCCGGGCCAAATTTGCTTCATCCTGGTGCTCAAAGCGCTGAAGGAAGCAGGATCAAATGTCGTCCCCGGACAAGGGCTCGTAACACAGGTGCAGCCGACACTAGTGCAGCTAATCTTGCCAAGCGCACCCGCAGGAATAGGTTCGCCTTGCAGGATTATATCGGTCCCTACAAAAGTGTTAGTATAATTTGTGCTCGCAATCTCTTTTGCCAGCGGGTCGGTCACTGCCGCCCAGCGGGCGCCGATCTGCGTCGCCTTCTCCGCTTCGTTGATACGGTAAGCGTAATATCCAACATCAATTGTCCCGAGCGTCAGCAAGAGCAGAAGCGGAAGTACAAGCGCGAATTCAGCGGCCGTGCCGCTTTCGGCGCGCAAAAAGCGGAAGAGGAAAAATCTTAGCAGCATCAGACACCCATAACCACGGCATTCTGCTCAGCTCTGAGAGAAGCGCTATCGCTGATTACGCCAAGGCCCTTGAATAATGATTTGTACCCGATTGTCGCGCTTATGTTGATGACAGGCGCAGGCTCCGCTGCTTCATAGATGCCGGTCGTCGCCTGAGGGCTTATTGGGCAGGTGACACTCACATCAAATGTGAGTTCGTCCGCGTCCCATCCCGAGCGGCCTTCACTTCCGCCGCTTAACACCCCTGTGAGTGTGACAGCACGAACATCTGCTACCAAGGTTGGAGAGATGTAGCCGCCAGATCGGCAGTTGATCTCGTCGAACGGATGTCGTCCTCCGAAGCGAGCGCCATCACGGACTGCCTTAACTAGCTGATGTTGGGCGTAAAAGTAGTGACCGCTTTCGAGACCGGCGAAGATCAGTAACAGCGAAAGCGGCAGGATCAACGCCATTTCTGCCGCCGCTGCACCCTTTTGGCAGGTAAGAAAGGCTCTTAAAATCATCTGACCAGGTACGGAACGTCACGACGGAGCAGCGCTGCATTGTTCTGCCCCCTGATTGAAAGATCGGTCTTGCGGATGACCTCAAGATAGATGTCGCTCTTGCTTGTACGAGTGCGATCTGCTGACGGCTCGACGACGAACACGTCCATCCAATCGGCGATCTTAACGTCTTTAGTGGCTCCCTTGACTCCTTCAGCGGTACAGTTCACGACTGCAACGGTCATGACCCTGCGATCAGGGCTCTTCACAATAGTGGAAAGGCCGCTAAGTTTCTGGCTACAGATTGGTGTCGCATTCCGGACTTCAGTCCCAATGCCTGTTTTCTGCGGCGCGAGAATTTGCACTCCATCAATCACATTGCCGGCCCGCTCGGTTTCCCATCGGTAGACTTGGTAGCGAGTGGGTGTCGTGGTTGTCAGCGCGTTCGCCCCGTGAGTTACATTATATTGCCAATCGGTTTCGCTCCAACGGCTGCCGTCTGCTCGGACAAAATTGCTTCTGAAGTAGGCACTCCGGTCCCAATTTCCATCTCCGAAACGCGCATCTGTGCAGGAGCCGGCGGTGCTGACGGCGTGGCACATATCTCGAGGATGGCCCATAGAGGCTGGAGTTAACGTCGATGGAAGCGCCGCAGCGGACGGCGGCTCATAACGCAGGCCTTCAGTTTCACGCCATCCGTCGTTAGCGGACTTGCATGATTTAGCATCTACACCAACGATATCGGGATCAGCCGTTGGATCAGAATCGGGTCGCACGAGATCCTTGCGCGCGTTGAAGGCTGACGGGCACACACCGCCTTTGCTGCAAGCATTGGCCTCGTAAATGTCGAAACGGGTATTGATCGAATCAATGGCACCGGTCTTCAAGCCCGGTTCTGTATCCGGCTCAATTGTCTCGGCCCCGTTCAAAGAAGTGCACCCCCCGCTCGGTCCGAGCCAACCTAGCCCTTCCGCTACGGCTGCAGCACCACCCCCCAGATCAAGAAAGCCGAAATTGCCGGGCTGCCAGAAACCGGCGCCACCTCCGCCCGGACCGGCCACTACGAGCATACCGGCGCCAGTACGCTTGGCGAAGTCAAACGTCGCATCGACCTGACCGCCGGAGCCCAAATTTTCCTCATCAGGGTTACAGATCATCAGCGGGGGAATACGACATAAGGCGGAGCCTAGGCCCGCCACTGCATTCGCGGTCATCTCGCCTCTCATCGCGCCGACAATCGGTGTCAGCGCATAATTCGCCGCGCGCGTCTCGACTGTCACGGATATAAATCCGGCTTCTGCGAAGCGAGAGACGTCGGTGAAGCCTAAACTGGGGTCTCCCGCCTCGGCATCCGTTCTAGTGGCGAAAAACGTGATACCGATGGCTGGAACATCGACTTTCTGCCCAGTGTTATCATTTGAAAACAGCGTTGCATTTCCCACCAGCCCGCCCTGAACGGCCTCAATGGCCCGCTCCATCGAGCCGCTTTCGCGGTCAAGCTGGCTTGCCCCCGCAAGCGCTGCCTGATCGGCCGCGTTCTGTAGTTCCGTATCCATGCCAGCGACGCGCGTATAATCGAATGCTAGGCCTGTAATGGCAACCAAAGGAACAAGCGCAAGCGCGTAAGTGGCAGCAACTGCGCCGCTCTCGCTCCGCCAGAAAACATTTGAAAAGAGCCAGCGCGTCATCACATCGGCCTCAGTTGGGAGTACCAGTTTCAGAAGTAGACACCCGCTCCGGCACTTCAGTCGTCCCCTCACGGTAGGCTTCTGTCACCCGCACCGCGCGTTCTGCATCAGTGGAAGGCAGCGGCTCTGCGTAAGCCGGCGCAGGGTCAACCACCATTGCAGCATAGGTTGCGCGGTTCGCATCACCGAAGCTCGGATCCTGATATCCGATCAGTTCCTTGTCCGCGACAGAGCAAGCGGGAAGGCTTAACCCGGCCGCCAAGGATAGAAAAATTTTTCTAGAATTCATAACTGTCTTCCGTGTTTGCGGGAGCTTGCACAGCACCGGATGGAGCCTTGTAGCTTGGCGCGGGTGCGGCGGGGTCGAAGCGCACGCTCCCTGCGCGCGACGGCTCCTGACCAAGCTCGTTGCCGACAGGTCGGTAGTCTGTCCCATTCAGCAGAACATCAGCCTGCACCGGATCAGGCACCCGGTCGGTCGGCAGGCGCACTTGGTCAGGCCGGATCGGCTGCACCAAACGGGGAGTCACGATGATCAGCAGCTCGGTTTCGCCCTTCTGAAAGCTTGAAGAGCGGAACAGAGTGCCGATGATCGGGATGGAACCCAAAATCGGCACTTGGTTAACCGTGGTCTGGAAATCCTGCTGGATCAGTCCGGCGATGGCGAAGCTCTCGCCGTCGCGCAATTCCAAGACAGTGGATGCTCGGCGCGTCCGCAAGCCAGGTATGGTCAATCCGTTCAGAGTGAGTGAGGCGGAAGGGTCAATCGAGGAAACCTCCGGTTCAACCAGTAGGTTAATCGTCCGGTCTGCCAACACGGTAGGAGTGAAGCCGAGGCTCACGCCGAATGGTTTGAACTCTACGGTAATGGCCTGAGCGCCCGCGCCGCCTACCCCAGCGCCGGTGCCGCCGCTCTGGGCAACAGGGATCGGGAACTCGCCACCGGCAAGGAAACTGGCCCGCTCACCCGACAGCGAAACCAGCGTCGGTTCGGCCAAAGTTTTCAACAGCCCACGTGATTCTAGTGCGTCGAGCACGACTTCGATATCAAGTCCGGCCACATCGGAGAACAAGCGGCTAAAAACGCCGAAGCTGCCAGTAATGGCATCGAGCCCAACGAGTCCGGCTCCAGGGCTCGGATCAGGGGTGACCGATGCACCACTGCCGATGGCTCCACCAAACCGACCCCCTGTAGAACTGAAAAACGAGCTTACGCCTAGATCCTTGCCGACGTTGCGCGATATCTCGGCGAAGCGGACTTCCAACATAACCTGCTGGCTTGACCCCACGCTCATCAGGTTGACGACCTTGTCCGGCGCGAAAGTATTGGCCAGTCGCACCGCTCGATCGGCGACGCTGGCATCACTGACCAGCCCTGAAAGCACGATATTATCATTGGAAATACTGGCATGGATCATCTCGCTGCCCATCAGCGATCCGAATTGTTCACGTAAGGACTGAACGTCCGGTCCGACTGCGATATCGATCACAGCCATGACTCGGTTCCCCTTGTCGTATAGGGTAAGGCTGGTGGTTCCAAGCTGCTTGCCGAGCACATAGACTGACTGGTCGGAGATCGGGAAAATGTCTGCGATTTCATCATTGCCGATCAGAGCGCGGGCGATCGGACGGTCGGCAGTGATGACTTGGCTCTTATTTATCGGAACTTCGACTGATCCGGCATGAATCGACGCATCCATGCCAGCCATGCCCTGCGCGGCGAGCGGATGCCCCGCAACGCCGGTCAGCGCAAGAAGCGCAGCGCTCCCAAGCGCAGTACGGATTAGACTAGCCCCCATAACGATTTACCTCAACTTCCTCGTTTTCTGTCCCACGAACTACTTGCATCGTCGGCCCAGTCGGACGTCGTGGTGCGACGGCAGCAGCAGGCTGTGACGCTGCTTGAGAACCTCGTGTTGGTGTGCTGCGCGGCTCGGCATATACTACCGTCTGCGGCGCTGGCGCAGCAGCAGGGGCGCTGGCGCCGCTGCGGCGTGCAGGAATGAACAGGCCGCGACCGCCGAGATCTCTCGGCAGCACCGTTCCGCTGCCGCCGAGCATCTGATCCTCCACGTTGCGCAAGGCAAGGCTGAGCGATCCGAGCTTATTGGCCAACGTCAACTTCTGCGCCCCATAGATATCGGTCTGCACCGTAGCGGTTTTGCCGACGGCGGGTGCAGTTTCACTCTCGTTTGCCGTCTGGTCGACGGCCAACACCTGAACATTTTCGAGCACAACCGTTGTGAACATGTCGCTGGCGCTTGCGCCTTCCCCAGGAATTTGCCGGGTGAGCATGACGTCGACTACGTCGCCTGCCCGAACAAAGCCGGACACGCCGGTTACCGCATCTATCGGGATCGATACCGCTCGCATTTGCTCAGGAAGGACGGAGGACAAGGTGGCACGGCCCCCTTCACCCGAGACCTTGCTGGACAGGATGGGTTCGCCAGCTACTATCGGGCGAAGGGCGACGCGGCCACCGGCAGTCGCTTCTTCCACGGAACGGAAAGCGCCGGCAGGCACCGTGTCAGCGGGCCAATTGGCAAGGCGGAGATTTGTGGAACTGAGCTGCCCGCCGAAACCAAGATCCTGGGTGGCAACAACAATGCGGGCAAGCTCCTGTTCTTTAGCAACCCGCGCCTGCTGCTGCTCTACGCCAGAGAAATAAGAGTTGGCCAGGTAGACGGCGACAAGACCGAAGAAAAGAGCAATGCCCAAAATAGCAAGATTGCGACCGCGCATCGCTATGACCCCCAATGCCGTTGCCCTATCCGCCGCTAGCCAAATTCGAGCAACTAAAATCCTTTTTGTACTTGCTCAAGGAAGTGCCACCGGGGAACAAGGCCCCGGTGGCGTAAGGCTTCAATCGGCGGGAACGCCAGCTGTACGTGCAGTATCGGCTGTCTGCAGAGCGGCCTCAGCGTCTACAAGCGCTTCTGTCACTTCGCCACTGAGGGCGACCGCTGCTGTGGCGATTGCTGCGCCAACAATTGCAAGGATCAGAGCGTATTCAGCAGCCGAAGCACCAGATTCGTCAGCGATAAAATTTTTGATGAAGGACATAAGTAAACCCCTAATAAAATCACCGCACCCTGCGGCATTCCGTTTCGATAAAGAGCCCCGGTTTACCCGGTGACTAACCGATCCGAGGAGTGAACCCCTGACCTACGCGACCCTTGGTAATCTTAACTGCGTCGTTTCGCAGTGCCAAGCGTAAGTCCCTCGGAACCCCTGCATAATGCCCTATCTCTTCATCTTTACAATTTATTCGTGATTTGTGGAAAAAATGGCGGAATTCCGCGGCTTGCGTAGGTTAACGAGGCACCAGATCGCAAATGTCGTTTCCATACAATCCTTAGTTAAGTACATGAAAACTATCAGAAATATCTTAGGATCAAGTGATTCGTGCCACCGGCCTTCATGTCAACTGTTGCGGAATCGCTTCACTTTGGGACGGAACCAAACAAAATGGTTAGCGTTCAAGCGGGTTAAGCTGACTCCGACAGTCACCTAAAGCGGCCGCCTTTTATCAACGAGCGAACCTGCAGCTGGTGGCGGAATTGCTTTCCAAGCTGTTTTAGCGAAATCAAAAGCGGCCAACACGCGCTGCCCTTCAGCAAAGCGACGACTTCCGAGAACCGAAGTCAATTGGTCTAGGCGGTAAACTCATAAACTGGGTTGCGCTTAGCGGCGGTGATTGATTCAAGGCCCGAGAAGGAGCCTTGCACATGCGTCGTCGTTTTGATCTGACAGATTTAGAGTGGTCGGTGGTCGAGCCACTGCTTCCGAACAAGTCTCGGGGTGTTCCCCGGGTGGATGATCGCCGGGTGATCAACGGTATCCTCTGGCGGTTCCGCACCGGCAGTCCATGGGCGGACATTCCCGAGCGTTACGGTCCCCACACTACCTGCTACAATCGCTTTGTCCGCTGGCGCAGAGCCGGTGTCTGGGATCGGCTTCTGACGGCGGTTTCGCAGGCTTTCGACGGCGAGCTGGTGATGATCGAC
>NZ_JAAFZT010000051.1 GCF_013336795.1 Alteripontixanthobacter muriae
GAACAATATTGGCTGCCGCGATCCGAATGGAAAAGGCAGCCTTCTGGAGGCTGGCGCAGGCGCACCGCCATATCCAGCGCCCTGATCGCCAGATCCTTCTTCATCCTGTCGCTGACAGCCCAACCCACGACACGCCGACTATGCAGATCGAGGATGACGGCAAGATAAAGCCAGCCTTCTGATGTCCAGATATAGGTGATGTCGCCCGCCCATTTACAGTTGGGCGCATCGGCGGCGAAGTCGCCGTCCAGCCAGTTCGCTGCGACCCCCAAGCGATGGTGGCTGTCGGTTGTGACCTTGTGCTTGCGCGTGCGGACTGGCTTGATCCCGTTGATCTT
>NZ_JAAFZT010000052.1 GCF_013336795.1 Alteripontixanthobacter muriae
GAACAGTACAGCCTCAGCCTCGGCAGCTATGGTCGTCCGAGGATGACCATGGAACTCAAAGAGGTTGGGCTCGACGTTGGCGAGCGCCGGGTCGGGCGGCTGATAAAGATCAACGGGATCAAGCCAGTCCGCACGCGCAAGCACAAGGTCACAACCGACAGCCACCATCGCTTGGGGGTCGCAGCGAACTGGCTGGACGGCGACTTCGC
>NZ_JAAFZT010000053.1 GCF_013336795.1 Alteripontixanthobacter muriae
GTCGACGCTGGGCAAGTGGGTATCTCAGTATCGGCCCAGTGATCTGGTTTCAGCGCCGCAGGCAGATTTGGCGCGTGAGAATGAACGCCTCCGCCTTGAGAACCGTGTGCTGCGGGAGGAGAGGGAAGTGCTAAAAAAGGCCACGCAGTTCTTCGCGAGCCAAAGGCCGTGAAGTTTGCGTTTGTGCATAGCTGGCGGCACCGGTGGCCCGTTGAACTGCTCTGCCGTGTCATGCTTGTCAGTGAGCGCGGCTATAGGTCCTGGCGCTCGCGACCGATCAGTCGGCGGGAGCGGACGGATATGAAAGTGCTGGCCCATATCCGGGAACAGTACAGCCTCAGCCTCGGCAGCTATGGTCGTCCGAGGATGACCATGGAACTCAAAGAGGTTGGGCTCGACGTTGGCGAGCGCCGGGTCGGGCGGCTGAT
>NZ_JAAFZT010000054.1 GCF_013336795.1 Alteripontixanthobacter muriae
CGTTCATTCTCACGCGCCAAATCTGCCTGCGGCGCTGAAACCAGATCACTGGGCCGATACTGAGATACCCACTTGCCCAGCGTCGACTTCCCTATCCCCAAATCTGATGCAACCCGGTCGCGCGGCAACCCGCTGGTCAGTGCGATCCGCACCGCCTCCTGCTTGAACTCTTCTGTATGCTTGATCATCTCGTCGGTCTCCTGTTGCGA
>NZ_JAAFZT010000055.1 GCF_013336795.1 Alteripontixanthobacter muriae
AGTGTCGTTGCCTCCTCGGCCAAGTATCCTGTCGTTCCCTCCGCCACCTTCGAGCGTATTGATCCCGTTATTACCATCGATGAATTGGGCGAGTTCATTACCCCTCAGATTCACAGCATCCGTGCCTGAAGTTGAAGTTGTAGTTAGGAACTCAATATCTACTCCTGCTGCGAGAGCGTAGTCGACGGATGAATGGACTCGGTCGGTACCTCCTCCTGTAGCCTCTATCACTACGTCTGCGGCGTTATCGACGATGTGTACGTCGTTTCCGGTTCCGCCCACCGTCGTGTCGGTTCCAGTTCCACCTTCAAGAACATCGTTACC
>NZ_JAAFZT010000006.1 GCF_013336795.1 Alteripontixanthobacter muriae
CACTGAAGGCGCCCCCCAGGTCCCCGAGCATCTTGCCTACGAGTTCGTTGAGCGTGTCTGGATCTGGTTCGGTCATGAGAGCGCTTCGCCTGGCAGTGATGATGCGCCGCGGGCATTCATGCCAGCCACCATCGAGAGCGACCCGATACTTGCCGTGTTCGTTTGCCTGAAGCGAAAGAGGTTCTGCCTCAATTGTCTTCCTGTCAAGGAGGCTGTTGGGCCCCTAAGACCAAGCGAATTGGCGAAATGGCGCCTGCAGATCTTTTCAGACGATATCGATGCCGCGCGTCTGATCGTCGTTTGCGCCCGCCATGTTGTCGAGCGCGCGTGAAGCATAACGCAAGGAAGTGCCGCCGCCGGGAACATCCTGGCCAGCTTCTTCGATTACACCGGCACTCTCTGATCGAGAGTGCCAAACGACTTCGGCGTCGGTTCGTTATCAGTTTCAGTCGAGGACGAGTTGTTTGCACTTTCCGTGTCGGGTAAGCACTGACAATATCGTTTCATCCAGAACCATGCTGCTCATCTGCGCAGGCCGCTTCGAGACCCAAAGGATCGATCGTCACTATGCGGGTTGATCCAAGTCCACGAATGTGGATCAACGTTGCGGTCCTGACGTAAACCGTTCGTTCGTTCCCTTCGATAACCTCCTCGTCCGTATCGATATCGTAAGTGCCCGCCGGCAGCTCGCCATCGACTTCTGCAAGCACAAACGGAACGTTGAATGTCACCTGCGATCGGGTCGTGCGAATAGGCATCCTGACATTTCCTTCTACCAGCCTGGCCCTGTAGCCGCGTGATTTCAGCTGTTCTTGATCGTCTCCAAACCTTTTATCGATCCCGGTTTCAGGCTCGGCTGTGATGCGTTTGTCTTAATTTTTACAGCTTTAGGCTTCCGGATCTCGCGGTTTGATTTCTTCTGACTTTTCGACATCATCTGCTCCTGTTTTAATTGATGGCATGACACTTTCGCGCGTCAGGCGCCGCTTCGACGGCCTGAGGCGTCACCGCTTCCCGCAACTGACAAGTTCATGACGGCGAGTTGACGAGAATGTAGCAGTTCATTGAGCCCCATGAAGCTCTCCTGATTGCCGAGGGGCACTTGACTGGGGGCACACAAACCGGGTTCTACCTGTCTGTTCAGCCTGCTTGACTTTGCCAGATTGAATGCTCGGGGCTGTCCGCCATCAATGGCCTCGAGCACGCTGTAGCTATAGCGCTGGAAGAGCTTTGGCTCGGGATAGAGCCGCGGTTGATCGACCATCCCGAAGACAATGACAGGTCCGCCTGAATCGGGTTGAATGAGGCCGGCGCCCCGTCCACTATCATACGCGATGAGCGTGCCTTTTCTCACGGTGCTACTGCCTTTGAACCGATGATCTCGCCAGCGGCTGCAGCCAGATGTTGCAAGATGGCGCTGACCTCACTTTCTCCCGCCGGACTGCCAGTTGCAAGATCGAGCGGTCTGCCACCGAGACCTGAGTGTTCAGTGTTGAGAAATGCGATGGCAGCATCCTTGCCGAGCAGGAGAAAGGCCAAACGCGTGATAGCACCCTGCCGCTCAGCCTCTGCAGCGGGAATTGGGAAGGATTTCGGGCGTCGCCGCCAGTATGAAGCAGGTGCGCTGATCTTTTCTTCGGCCATCTGTAAGCCTCCCTGTCGTATGTGAAGTACCGCTCAACTATCAGCTTGAAGATCATGATGGACGGTTCGGTAGGCGGCAGCGCGACACCAACATAGCTGGGCCGATATTGCGCTGGGGATCAGAGAAGGAGCTCTCGTTCGAGCTCGGTCATCCGCCGCGCTTGTGCAATCGCATCATCGAGGTTCGTGTAACGGAACCCGCCCACAGAATAAGTCTCTGTCATGTGGCGCACCACACCGAGAGAGCCGGCAAGATGTTCGGGCGCGATACTCCCGCCCTCGTTATCCCAGACTTGTGCTTTTTCACGGCTGGAATTTGCTTGAGGTTCAGACATCATGGCGCTCCCTTGCTGTAAGCGGGAGCTCTAAGTCTCTCAGTCGAGGGCGCTCACGGTGAAGAAGCCACTACGATGAAGCTTAGATGGGGTGCCTGAAAGCAAATGCAACATGCGCGCTGCCTGGATGGCGCCTGTAAATGGGCCTGTCATGGGTAGGTTGCACAGGTGAGGGCATCAGGCGGAACCTCATAGCGATCTGCGGCGAATTATCCTGCATCGTAAACGCCGAGCTGCATATTCCGACCGAACAATGCCGCGCGTCGAGGAAGATCAAGCCAATCTATATCACCTGCCAGTTCTTGACTTCGATCGGCCGAAACTTTTGCATGGCCGCTCTGCGATCAACTCCGATCGGATCAGATGCAACCGGCACGCTCGGCTGCGCCAGCGGCCGTCTTGACGAGGCCAAAACCCCGGGCTTGATTACAATCCTCTTCAGCCCCTCCTCAGGACGTGTCACCCCGGCCGTTCCGCGTCCGCAACAGTCGCCTGAAGCTGGTTCCTAAGCGGAGCACCGAATCGTCAGCTGCTCCGCCGCCCGAGGTAGAGATATCCAGGATCGAATTCCGCTAATTGCTCAAGAGCGTCGAGGTCGTGAATCTCGACAAGTTTGTTGCGGAACGTAACGAGCCCCTGGTCCCGCAGGTCTCGCAGCATCCTGTTGATGTGGATGGACGTGAAGCCAAGGGCCTGGCCCAGTTCAGCTTGGCTTACGGGGAAGTTGTAGGTCGTATCCTCAGTCAAGCCGACTACCCTGAACCGGTAGAACATTTCGCAGAACAGGTGCGCTACCCTTTTAGTACCTGCTCGGCTCCCAAGGCAGACCAGCCATTCCCGATGGATCGATGCATCCACCATAGTCGCGAACCAGAGGATGCGCGCGAGGCGGGGATTGCTCTCGATGATCGCGGTGATGTCTCGGTGCGGTAGCTTGACTATGCGGCACTTGGTTAGAGCCGTGATGCTATGGTCGAGGATCTCCAGCGGATAGGAGTGAAGGTCAACGAAGTCTCCGGGTATATTGAACTGCATGATCTGCCGCATTCCATCGGCAGTGCATTTCGAACGACATGAAATTCCAGCAACAAGCAGCGAAGAGTAATGGATTTCCTCTCCTTCCGGTGCGATTATGTCTCCGGGAACGAAGTCTGCCGTCTCCTGCATCTTGTCGCGCAACAGGTCCCGCTCTTCTTCAGAGAACGCGTAGCGCTCCTGTATCGTGGCAAAAAGTTTTTCGATCATCGGTGACTTTTTTCCTGCCGGTCCGCAATTGCAAGGACATCTCCGAAACTAACCCTGAAGCACGTAGCGCCGCTCTCATCGGTCACTTCTACATTATGAGTAAGGTCCAGATGACCCGTTTTCACGCTTTCCGCAGCCATCAGGCGCGCCTCGTCTATAGCCAGGGCTAAAGCGGCGTCTGCATCGGGAAGATCTCGGCCTTCCTCGTCTAGTGTCTCTATGTCGTTGTGAAGATGGAAGAAGAACCGCATGTATTCAGAAAGCCGAGCAGGCTCCATCGTTCCCGATGAGACTGTCGATGTTCGGTCATGCTGAAGACCCTCAGGGCGGTATGAAGGCTCGCGTTGACGCAGCGCGAAGCCGGGTTCCTTTCAGAACTGATTTAGTTGAATGACCTGCGCTTGCCCCTTCTCCAAAAGTGTTGTGCAAACGGAGGAGATTCGCGATGGTCGATCGCCTGAAGCGCTACAAATTCGAGGTCCTGTTTCTGGGCTTCGCATGGGCGGGTGTGATCACAACCGTAGTCTGTACAGCGGCCTGATTGCCGGTGATGGGCGGCTAAGCGGCTTCTGCAGAAGATCGCTCCGTACGGGAGTGACATTTTTCTGGGATGGCTTGGGTGCTGAATGTCGCCCTTCCGGTGCTCGCTGCGCATTAGCGGACTGTCAGCAAGCGGCCCATTCGCGGACAGATGCGGCGGTCCCTGCGGGAATGATGCCGAGCGGCAATCCGCTCTCGATCACTACCGGGGCGGGCAGATGAGAACATTCAATCCCCACCGCAAATGATGATCGCAGCCGAGGAAATCTGAAGTCGTGTAATATTCCGAGCGATTTCGGAAAGGTTCTCGAAAGGTTGCATCGTGACAGCAATATCTCCGGACTCCAGATGCGCAAACACCGGGTTCCCCGCCGCTCGGCTCAAACCCGCGCTGGAGGAAAGCTGGGGGTCACGTCGTCTCGCTTTTTCAGGAACCCTAAGATTTCAGCCTTCTATGGGATGACGCCCTTGGCACCACACCTGCTCCTCCTTGAACAGATCACGAGTGCAGGCGTGGCTTATCGCAGTCACCTGATCGGGTCTGCCGGCCAGGGATGAAGGCCGGGACGCCTCGCTGCAGACACCGCGCGCCGCTTATCAGACGCTATTGTTCGCCCGCCAGATCCGCACACGATCTGCACCGCGCGCAAGAAAAAGGCCGCCTCCCTTCCGGGAAGCGGCCTTCATTTGCCGCGACGAACAGCGTCTTAGAAGCGTCCGCGAACCGTCAGACCGTAAGTGCGCGGTTCGGCAAGGAACGCCGAATAGGTCTGTTGCGGAGCAACAAAGGGAGTGTTGAACGCGACCTGCGTGTAATCCACGTCGAACAGGTTCTGCGCCCATGCCTCGATAGCCCAGGCCCGATCGGGTCCGGTGATACCAATCCGGCCATTTACCACCACATAGCCGTCCTGTTCCTTGCCATAGAGCAGATCGGAACCGGTGTTGTAGTCGCTGGTCATACGCGCATTGAGGAAGAACAGGCCGTTCAGCCCGCTATCGCCGATGGGCGGTGTCCAGGTCAGCGATCCGGTGGTGACCAGTTCAGGCGCGTTGGAGAGATTGTCACCAGGCAGCAGGCGCAAGGCCGGGTCCAGCGGGGTACCATCACTGTCGCCGATAAGATCATCGGTGTAGCTGGTATCGGTGTAGGTGAAGCCGAGGGTGGCGTCGAAATCGCGTGCCGGCGAGATCGTGGTTTCGACTTCGATACCCTGCGAGATCACGCCAGGCTGAACGTTCTCAGGGAGGCAGGCACCCGTTGCGGCGCTCGCATCCGTATCCGCTCCGCCGAGATCGGTGGAACAGGCATTGACGTTCTGCACCAGGAAGACCGACCCGTTGAACGTGTTCAGCTGGAAGTTGCTGAACTCCTGGCGGAATGCAGCGACGCTGGCCGAGAACATGCGGCTCGAGTATTTCGCGCCGATTTCGAATGCATCAACCGTTTCCTCGTCGAACTGAAGGTTTGCAACATCGCCCGCCACCAGCGGCCCGAGGATCACGCCCAGACCTGCCGTGCCCGTAAGCGCCGAACGGTCGAGGTTGAAACCGCCCGCCTTGTAGCCGCGCGAATAGCTGCCGTAGAACAGCAGATCGTCGTTCGGCTGGTAGGACAGGATGGCCGTGCCGGTGAATTCGTCTTCATCGCGGCTGTCGTTCAACGTCAGGCCGTCGATTTCCGAGGTCGAGTTGCCCTGGCAGGAAAGCGAGATCAGGCCACCAGCGAGCCCGGCAAGAGCGGGAACGCCCAGGAGGCCGCTGAGCAGCTGCCGGTTACGCGGGCAGATAACGTTGTCATTGGCCAGCGTCGCGTCAAAGTCCTTGGTTTCGTTGGTATAACGAAGGCCAAGGGTCAGATCGAGCTTGTCGGTGATGTGGAAGATGTTGTGCGTGAAGAACGCGTAGTTTTCGCTCTGCTGATTATAGACATCGCCCGTACCGCCGAGGTCGTTCAATTGCGACAGATTGTTCAGGCCGGCAAGAATGAGCGGCGTCGCAGGGCCGAAGGCTCCCGCTCCGCCATTCGCGCCGAGCAGCGCTGCACGCCCGCCCGCGCTCAGACAGCCGGTGCCGCCCGGCGCCACCAGCGCCGGATTCACCGCCAGCACGATCCGGCATGGAGCGAACGCACCGTACTGCGTTCCGAAACGCAGATTGTCGCGAACCTGCAGATCTTCATTGGCGTAGAATCCGCCGACCAGCCAGTCGAGCCGGTCTGCGAAAAGCGAACCCTGAAGGCGCACTTCCTGCGTGAAGGTCTTGAACTGACGGGCACCTGCATTCGGGCCGGGCGTGCGGTAGAGAATGTCGACACCAGTGTAGTCCGTGTCCGATCCCTGGAAATTTTCATACTCGCGATAGCCGGTGATCGAGGTCAGCGAGATGTCGCCGAGATTATAGTTGATCTCGCCCGAAATTCCGTAATCCTCGGTCTCGCCTTCAAAAGTACGGCCTCGCGTGGGATAGAGGTTGCGCTCGAACATATCGTCCGTCAGCGCACGGGGATCCTGACCCAACGCCAGCAGGACGGGAATGATCGGATTGCCCGTGCTGTTGAGGCCCGGCGATCCGCCGAGCGGCCGGTTGTAGGGATCCAGGCCGGGGCTCACGCGGGCGAGCGGATTGAATTCAGGCGTCACGAAAACGGCCGCGCAGCAGGCCTCGTCCTTCTTGGAATAATCGACAACTACCCGCGCCGTTAGGTCTACGCTGGGTTCGAACAGCAACTGGCCGCGCAGCAGATAACGGTCGCGATCGTTCACATCCACATTGTTGACCACGTCATCGTAGAAGCCATCGCGCTTCATGTAGACGCCGTCGATCCGGCCGGCGAGCGTCGTGCCGAAAGGCACATTCACGCCGCCTTCGACGCGGTACATGTCGTAATTGCCGTAGCTGAAAGCGCCATAGCCTGAGAAATCGAACTCGGGCTGCGCGGTGTAGACGCTGATAAGACCCGCCGAAGCGTTACGACCACCGAGCGTTCCCTGCGGACCGCGAAGGATTTCGATACGATCGATCGGACCGAGTTCGCTGAGCGCATTGCCCGAGCGCGAACGATAGACGCCATCGACGAACACGGCGACCGAGCTTTCGAGGCCCGGGTTGTCACCCACGGTGCCGATGCCGCGAATACGGGCCGAGCCGTTCGCCTCATTACCGGTCGAGGAAACCAGCAGCGAAGGTGCGACCTGGTTCAGTTCGCGAATGTCGCTGGTGCCCGATTTTTCCAGCAGGTCGCCGGAAACGGCGGAAACGGCGATGGGAACATCGGCTAGCGATTGCTGACGGCCCTGTGCGGTCACGACGATCTCGAAGTCGCTGCGATCCTGCGTCGTCATCAAGGGCGGCTCTTGCGGCTCCTCGACATCAGCATTTTCAGCGATGGTGTTTCCTACGGTCTGCGCATGAGCAAGGCTCGACGGCAGCGCAGCCATTGCGGCCAGCGAAACGCCTGTGGCCAGCGCGTACCTGGCAGCAGCGCCAAAAATACGCGGACTCGTTCCGTCAGTTCGGGGTGTGTTCACCAAAATTTCTCCCAAATTTTTAATTTTTTTCTTGGCATCCCCTGGGGAGGTTGATGCGTCATTGCTTAAACTGCCTCAAAGTCGCGGCAAGTCAACCGGCAGCGCGATGCAACCCGCAAGAATACTGCGTTTGAAGCACAGGTGTGGCACGATTGCATCCTTCGCAAGTGCAGCAAAAGCCGGAACGATTAAGCGTGACGGCGTTGCTTGATTAGACATTCACAAACGACGGAGACTTACGTGGCGCGCATTCTTGTTCTCTATTACTCATCCTATGGCCATGTCGGCGCGATGGCCGACGCAGTGGCCGAAGGTGTTCGCGATGCGGGTGGCGAATGCGACATCCGCCACGTACCTGAAACCGCGCCGGCCGAAATTGTCGAAAGTGCAGGCTTTACCGGCATGAAGGACCACGATCAGATCGAGGGACCGGATCACCTGGAAAAATATGACGGCATCATCGTGGGATCCCCGACCCGCTACGGCCGCATGACCAGCCAGATGGCCAGCTTCTGGGATCAGACCGGCGGGTTGTGGATGAAGGGTGCGCTGGTCGGCAAGGTCGGCGCCGCATTCACTTCCACCGCCAGCCAGCACGGAGGGCAGGAGACCACATTGTTCTCCATACTGACGAACCTGCTGCACATGGGCTGCACCATCGTCGGGCTGGATTATGGTTTCGGCGGCCAGAACGGCGTTGATGAGGTCAAGGGCGGCTCGCCCTATGGTGCGACCACAATCGCCGGCCCGGATGGCTCGCGTCAGCCAAGTCAGGTTGAACTGGACGGCGCCCGCTACCTGGGTCGCCGGGTGGCCCAGACCTCGAGCAAGCTTCACGGCTGATCGATGCGATCGGCGGCGGTAAATGGCCGCTCCGCCGCCGAAGCAGCGATTGCTTTAGGCCGGAGGCAAGTGTAGAGGCGGCACGGCGCCCCGGCCCCTGCGAAGCGCGGATGTTTTGCGGCCAGGGCTATCGTATTTTTGCGCAGTCCATCCAGATGGGCCATCGCGTGTGGGGAAAACATCATGTCGCGTCGCCGCCAGATCTACGAAGGCAAGGCCAAGATCCTTTACGAGGGGCCGGAACCCGGCACGATCATCCAGTATTTCAAGGATGATGCCACGGCCTTCAACGCGCAGAAGAAGGGCACGATCAACGGCAAGGGCGTGATCAACAACCGGATCAGCGAATTCGTTTTCACCCGCCTCGCCCAGATCGGCATACCCACCCATTTCCTGCGCCGCCTGAACATGCGCGAACAGCTGGTCCGCCAGGTCGAGATTATCCCGATCGAAGTGGTCGTCCGCAATGTCGCCGCCGGTTCGCTGAGCAAGCGACTGGGGATCGAGGAAGGCGAACAGCTGCCGCACACGCTGATCGAATATTGCTACAAGGATGATGCGCTCGGTGACCCGCTGGTCGGCGAAGAACACATCGCCTGTTTTGGCTGGGCCAGTAACGAAGAGATGCAGGATATCGCCAGCATGGCCATCCGCATCAACGATTTCCTCGTCGGCATGTTCGCGGCGATCAATATCCGGCTTGTCGATTTCAAGCTGGAATTCGGCCGGATGTGGGATGGCGATTACGCCCGCGTCATTCTGGCCGACGAGATCAGCCCGGATGGCTGCCGGTTGTGGGACATGAACACGGGCGAAAAGCTCGACAAGGACCGCTTCCGCCGCGACCTGGGCGGCGAGGAAGAAGCCTATCAGGAAGTCGCCCGCAGATTGGGCCTGCTCCAGAATGACGATGGCAGTGCCGGCGAGGTTTTCGACATGTCGGCGCATCGCGGAAAATTGCGGAATACTAAGCCGAAGAAGTAATCGGGCGCGCTCCTGAAGGAGCAGGCGGCCCCCTATCCGGTTTCCTGTCGCTGGTCGAAGCGCCTGCCCTGCCGGCAGAGCGCGTATTTGACCTCGCCCTAAATTGCAGTAGTCAGGAAAGTGCATGGCCGGATGGTCAGCGCACGTATGCGCCCCCTGTCATGTGCAACGCAATTGAGGGGTCGTATCTAATGAACAGCACATCTTTCTCCCGGCGATTTGCCAGGGCTGCCATGGCGGGCGCATCCGCCGCCGTCCTGCTTGTCGCGACACCCGGACTTGCACAGGGCCCGGTCGAGGGCTGGAACGTCGAAGCGACCGACGTCGTCCCCGATGCCTCGGTGATCTACGGCCAGCTGGACAACGGCATGAAATACGCCATCCGGCAGAACGACAAGCCCGAAGGCACCGCCGCCATCCGCATGCATGTCGACTTCGGGTCACTGGCCGAAGCCGATAACGAGCGCGGACTTGCTCACTTCATCGAACACATGGCCTTCAACGGCACGACCAACATCCCCGAAGGAGAAATGGTCAAGCTGCTCGAACGCAAGGGCCTCGCCTTCGGTGCCGATACCAACGCCTACACGGGCTTTGACGAAACCGTTTACATGCTCGACCTGCCGCAGACCAGCGACGACCTCGTCGATACGGGACTGATGCTGATGCGCGAGACTGCCGGCGAGATCCTGTTCGACCCTGCTGCCGTCGATCGCGAACGCGGCGTCATAGTCGGTGAACGCCGGGCGCGCGACAGCTTCCAGCTACGCCAGATCATGGACCAGCTGCGCTTCACAGCGCCGAACACGCCCTATGCGGACCGTTTTCCCATCGGTACGGATGAAGTGCTCACCACCGCTCCGGCGGAGCGGCTGAAGGCGCTGTACAACCGCTATTACCGGCCGGAGAACACGACACTCATCATGGTCGGCGACTTCGACCCCGCCGCTATCGAAGCGAAGATCCGCGCAGTTTTCTCCGACTGGCAGGCCGAAGGTGCAGCCGGTGCCCCCGCCCCGCTCGGCAGCGTGGACATGAACCGTCCTGCCGCTTTCGATACCTTCATCGATCCGGCAGCACCCTCGCAAGTCCTGATCGAGATCATGCGGCCCTATGACGACCCTGCCGATACGGTAACCGAGAGGCGCGCAGCCTCCTTGCGTTCTGCCGCCACCGGCCTGTTCGACCAGCGCCTGTCGCGCCTGACCAGCGCGGCCGATTCCAACGTGCTTAATGCAGGCATCGGTCTCAGCGAATATGAGGATGCCGCCGACACCACCACTCTGCGTGCGACGACCCGCGATGGCGCATGGCAGGAAGGGCTGGAACTGCTCGAAACCGAAGCTCGCCGTGCGGCCAAGTTCGGTTTCACCCAGCGTGAACTCGATCGCTATCTCGCCAATCGGGAGACTGCCTATCGCACGGCTGTCGAACAGGCCGAGGCACGTACTAACGCGCAGATCGCCAACGACATCGTCGCCATCGCTGCCGAGGACGATTTCCTCACCGACCCCGCCTGGCGCTACGAATTTTTCCAGACCTATCGCGGCGATCTGACGCTCGACGCCGTCAACGCACAATTCCGCGAGTTGCTCGACGGAAGCGCACCAGTCGTCCACGTTGCCGGCAAGCAGATCGAAGGCGGTGAAGAGGCTATACAGCGAGCCTATCTGGCCAGCCTGGCCGAAGATGTCGTGCCGATGGACGCAGCCGACGAGGTCATGTTCGCCTATGACGATTTCGGCACGCCCGGTACCGTCGTTTCCGACGAGCGGATCGAGGATCTCGACATCCGTACCGTGCGCTTCGACAACAACGTACGCCTGAATATCAAGAAGACCGATTTCGAGCCGGGGCGGGTTCGCTTCAACGTGGCCATGTCCGGCGGGCAGTTCATCCTGCCTGAGCAGAATTCGGGCTACGCTTTGATGCTGTCCACGGTAGGATCGAATGCGGCCACCGCACGCAATTCGGAAGAGGATCTGAAGGAAGTGCTGGCCGGGCGCAATGTCACCACCGGCTTCCAGCCTGCCGTGGATGCCTTCGTTGTTGGCGGGGCGACTACTCCGGAAGATCTCGAACTTCAGATGAAGGTCAGCGCCGCTTATCTGACGGATGCGGGTTTCCGTCCCGAGGCGCAGTCCCGCTACGCCTCGCTGGTGGACGTTATCTCCGAACAGCTGAACGCCACCCCGCAGAACGTCGCCGCCACGCAGGTACCGACGATCATCGCGAATGACGACCCGCGCTTCGGCATACCCGGACGTGAAGTGCTTTCCGCGCTATCGCTGGAAGACCTTCGCAGCCTGTACCTGGCCAACGCGGCCGACGCCCCGATCGAGATCGGCATCGTCGGCGACATCGACGAAGATGCCGCCATCGCCGCCGTTGCACAAAGCTTCGGCGCATTGCCTGAAAGAATGGTGCAGCAGCCGGACTTCGCAGCCCAAAGGACAGCTCGCTTCCGTGAAGATCTGACGCCGGTCGTGCTGACCCATGGCGGACAGGCCGACCAGGCGATGGTCAACAATTACTGGCCGCTGCCGGACGACAGCGATTATCGTCTCGAAACAGGCATCTCGATGCTCAGTTCGGTAATGCGCCTGATGCTGACGGAAGAATTGCGTGAAAACCTTGGCGCGACCTATGGAGCTAGCGTCGGCGCCAGCATGTCTGAAGATTTCACCGACTTCGGCTATCTGGCGGCTGGCGCGGTTGTCGATCCGGCACAGATGGACGTGGTGGAAGCGGCCATTCTCGAAGTCGCCCGGCAACTTCGTGATGCGCCGGTGGATGCCGACCTCCTCACCCGCGCCCGCAATCCGGCGCTGGAGCAGCAACAGCAATCCCTGACCGACAATGGCTATTGGGCGGCCTACGTCTCGAGCGCGCAGGGCGAAGCGGAGCGACTGGACCGCATCAGGCAGCGGCGCGCCAATCTCGAAGCTGTCACCCCCGCAGAGCTCCAGACGCTGGCCCAGCGCTATCTCGACCCTGCGCAGCGGCTTTCCGTTCGCGTCGTCGCAGAAGAGGTTGCTGCTGCCGCCAACTGATCTGCGGGACATGAGCAAGACACTATCATGGGTCCGGCGGCGCATTTGCAACGCCGGACCCATCTGTTTGCATCCAGTCTTTTGCGAAGGACGCTCCTTGAGGGCTGCCGCTTGCTCGCAGTCGCCGCACAGGGCATAGGCGCATCGAATCCCCAGATCCGGAACGAGACAGGCCAATCATGAAGTTACGAATTCACGTCAGCCGCAAGCCGGGTGTTCTCGACCCCGAAGGTCGCGCCGTACACCATGCGCTGGAAGGGCTCGGCTTCCAGGGTATCGAGGACGTCCGCATCGGGCGGATGGTGGAACTCGAGGTGGCGGACAACACCAGCGACGCAGCCATCGAGGAAATGTGCCGCAAGCTGCTCGCCAATACGGTCATCGAGAATTACCGGATCGAGAAGGTCGCCTGATGAGCTTTTCCGCAGCCGTCATCACCTTTCCCGGCTCGAATTGCGACCGCGACATGGCGGTGGCTCTGGAGACCGTCACCGGTCATGCGCCACTGCGGATCTGGCACGGCGATGCCGATTTGCCGGAGAGGCTGGATCTGATCGCCCTGCCCGGCGGGTTCTCCTATGGCGACTATCTCCGCTCTGGCGCATTGGCCGCGCGCAGCCCGGTCCTGAAGGCGGTATCATCCGCCGCGGCGCGCGGCGTACCCGTCCTCGGCGTCTGCAACGGCTTCCAGGTGCTGACCGAAAGCGGGCTGCTACCCGGTGCGCTGATGCGGAACGAGAGCATGCATTTCATCTGCCGGGACATGCCCTTGCGGGTCGAGAATGCGGAATCCAGCTTTACGAACGGGTTCGTTACCGGTCAGGAGATTACCATTCCGGTCGCGCATCACGACGGCAATTTTTTTGCCAATGAGGAAACTCTGGACCGGCTTGAAGGCGAAGGCAGGGTTGCTTTTCGCTACCTGGACAGTTGCAACGGATCGCGGCGCGATATTGCGGGCATTCTGAACGCAGGCGGTAACGTCCTCGGCATGATGCCCCACCCCGAACGAGCGGTGGACGCGGCGCATGGCGGAACGGACGGTCGCATCCTGTTCGAAAGCATGTTGAACGCTCTCGCCCCTGCCTGAGGCGGCACGGGGCTGCTGATCGGCTTATCAGGCTCGCAGTCTGGCCTGTCGCACGAACAATTGACGGGCATCGGATGCGGACATCGGCCGTCCGAAGTGATACCCCTGGATCTTCGTGCATCCCATCTTGCGGATCATCTCGGCTTCCTCGGCCGTTTCGACGCCTTCGGCAGTCGTCGCCATTTCGAGACTATCGGCCATCGCCACGACAGCACGGATGATGGCGAGGCTTTCGGCGCTGTTCTGAGCCGCGCCCTGCACGAAGCTGCGATCAACCTTGATGGTCGAGAACTTCAGTTTTCGCAGATAACCGAGTGATGAATAGCCGGTGCCGAAATCGTCCAGTGCCACCGTGCAGCCCAGCGCCATGACCTGCTCCAGCGCGGCGCGCGCCAGATTGGCGTCGCGAAGAAAGATGCTCTCGGTCACCTCCACTTCCAGCCGGTGAGCCTCCAGCCCGCTCCGCCGCAGGGCGTTGACGACCGTATCTGCGAAAGCCGGTTCGACCAGTTGCTCGGGCGAGACGTTGACGGCGATGCGAACATGGGTAGGCCAGTTCACGGCCTCGCGGCAGGCGCGCTCCATCACCCAGGTGCCGATCGGCACGATCAGCCTCGTATCCTCCGCCAGCGGGATGAACTTGGCCGGGCTGACGAAGCCGTGTTCCTTGCTGTTCCAGCGGACGAGAGCCTCGAAGCTCACGATGGCTTCGCTGTTGGCATCCACGACAGGCTGAAAAGCGAGATCGAGTTCCTCATTTTCCAGCGCCCGGCGAAGCGAAAATTCCAGCTTGCGCCGCTCCTCTGCCGAGGCGTGCAGCGCAGGTTCGTAGCAATAATGTTCGGACCCGCCGTTATCCTTGGCACGGTAGAGCGCGAGATCGGCATTGCGCATCAATTCCTCGACCGTGCCGCCGTCACGTGGCCCGACAGCGGAACCGACGCTGGCGCCGACGAACAGGGTGTTCCCCTCGATGTCATAGGGCCTCGAAAGCTCGCTGATGATGGCGTCGGCGACGGTTTGCACATGGCCTTTCTTATCCGCGTCACGGATGACGATGGCGAACTCGTCCCCGCCGAGGCGGCCGCACATCTCGTTGGTGCCGAGAAGCCCCTTCAATCGGCCGGAGACCTGTGCCAGCAACTGGTCGCCGACCAGATGTCCCAGCGAGTCATTGACGGCCTTGAACCGGTCGAGGTCGATCATCAGGAAGGCACAACGCGACCGCCACTGCTTGGAATAGCGCATGGCCTCACCCAGGGCCTCGTTCAGCATCAGCCGGTTGGGCAATCCCGTCAGGGTGTCATAACGCGCAAGATAGGCGATTTTCTCGGACGATTCCCGCTGTTCCGTCACGTCGGAGCCGACACCGCGGAAACCGAGATAGGCTCCGCGCTCGTCCAGCATCGGTGTTCCGGACAATTCCCACCAGCGCGTCGCGCCGGAAATGCTGACCTTCACGATGAGATTGGAGAAATTCTCCCGCCGCTTCAGCCGTTCGGCCAGATCGTGCAGGCTGGTGGAAAACTGACCCGTCTCCCACGCATCGCCCGATATCAGTTGCAGGAAGGGCAAGCCGTCGATCTCGTCTGTGGTGCGGCCCAGTGCGAAGGCAAAGCGCGGCGAAACCGAACGGATCCGGCGTGCGGTGTCGACCTGCCAGAGCCAGTCGGCCTCGTTCTCTTCAAATTCGCGCAGAAGCAGCGAAACGACTTCGCTCTTTTCCACCACGCCAGCTTCCGCAATCCGGGCTTTCAAATAGTTGCGTGCGCCCTCTATCGTGCCGAGAATCGACAGGACGACGAAGACCACCACCGTCGCAGCAAGGTCGTAGGCGCCCTGCCAGCAGAACACACCGACAGCCGTCAGACCGGTGATCATCGCGAAAGTTACCGTGCCGAGCGGCGCAGCGGAAAGGCGAAGCGCCGCACTGGTCACGAGCATGGCGGCAATGGCCCACAGCGCCATCTGCTCGCCCTGCGTGCCATAAGGCATGAACAGCAGCATCGGCGCGGACCAGACCAGCGCGATCAAGGATTGGCTGATCGCCTGCTTGTTGAATTCGACCCGGGTCATGCGCCGCTTGTCGGCATCACCCAGCCCCTTGTCGTAGCGAATGGCCGAGTAGACAGCCACGGCAAGAGCCGCCAGCCAGCCGAACTGAACCACGACGGAAACCTGGCCGAAATAAATCAGCACGACGAGCGCCGCAGCAATGAAATGCGTTGCGACGCGCGTGGTGCTGACCCGTGCCAAATAGGAATATTGCAATCCGCGCAGCCGCGCCCAGTCACCCGTTTCCGGATCGGTCAGACCTAGAACCGCCAAGGCAGGCAGATCGTCGGGCAAGGTCGGAAGGTCTTGGCTGTTGTCGGTCACACAAGAGCGATAGAACCGAAAAGGTTATGACCGGGTAAACCAAAGTGCGGATTTTACGAAGTATTCTTCCTTTTCAGACGCCTATGAAGGATTCTAGTGCTCCGGTTATTCGACCGTGACCGACTTCGCCAGATTGCGGGGCTGATCGACATCCGTGCCTTTCACGCATGCGACGTGGTAGGCCAGCAACTGCACCGGAACCGCATAGACCAGCGGCGCGATCAAGGGATGGACTCGCGGCATTTCGATGGTGGCGATGCAGCCCTCGCCCGCTTCCTCGATGCCTTCGCGGTCCGAGATCAGCACGATCTGCCCGCCTCGCGCGCGCACTTCCTGCATGTTCGAAACTGTTTTTTCGAACAATGGTCCTGAGGGCGCCAGAACGATGACCGGTACCTTGTCGTCGATCAGCGCAATGGGTCCGTGCTTCATTTCTCCGGCGGCATAGCCTTCGGCATGAATATAGCTGATTTCCTTCAGCTTCAGCGCACCTTCCATGGCGAGCGGGTAATCGGGCCCGCGCCCCAGATACAACACATCGCGCGCAGGCGCGATGAGCGGAGCCATGGCTTCGATGTCCTCGTCATGCGCCAGCGCCGCATTGAGGCAGGCCGGTGCCTCGAGCAGATGACCGACGACCGCCTGTTCCTCGGTACGGTCCATCAGCCCTTTGCGAACAGCCATATGCGCCGCGAGTGCTGCGAGCACAGCGAGTTGGCAGGTAAATGCCTTGGTCGAAGCCACGCCGATTTCCGGACCCGCATGAGTCGGAAGCAGCAGATCCGCCTCACGTGCCATGCTGCTGGTGGGCACGTTCACCACCACCCCAATGGTCTGACCTGCCTGACGGCAATGGCGAAGCGCCGCCAGAGTATCCGCCGTTTCGCCGCTTTGCGAAATGAACAGCGCAAGGCCGCCTTCCTCCAGCACCGGCTCGCGGTAGCGGAACTCGCTCGCTACATCGATGTCGACCGGCACGCGGGCGAACTGCTCGAACCAATATTTCGCCACCAACCCGGCATAATAGGACGTGCCGCAGGCGACGATGGTGACCCGGCGAATGGACGAAAGATCGAAGTCGATCTGAGGCAGGGCCACGCTAGCATCGCTCTGCCGCAGATAGGAGCCGAGAGTCTGCGCGACGACGGTCGGCTGTTCAAAGATCTCCTTCTGCATGAAGTGCCGGTAGTTGCCCTTCTCGACCGCAGCTGCCGATGCACCCGAAGTGGTGATCTCGCGCGTGACCGGCGCATTGTCGGCACCGAAGATCTCGACGCTGTCCTGGCGAAGCACGACCCAGTCGCCTTCCTCGAGATAGGCGATACGCTGCGTCAGCGGCGCCAGCGCAAGCGCATCAGACCCAAGGAACATTTCGGGGCGGTCAGCATCGGTGCCATAGCCGAGCACGAGCGGCGAGCCGAGCCGCGCGCCGATGATCATGTCCGGGTGGCTGCGGAAGGCGATGGCGAGAGCGAAAGCTCCCCGCAGCATCGGCAGTACGGCACGCACTGCGTCCTGCGGGCTGGCGCCATCCTCGACCTGTTCCGAGATAAGGTGAGCGACCACTTCGCTATCGGTATCGCTCTCCAGGGTCCGGCCTCTGGCGCGCAGATCGTCACGCAGCTGCTTGAAATTCTCGATGATGCCATTGTGCACCAGCGCGACTTCCGGCGTGGCATGCGGGTGAGCGTTGCGCGCTGTCGGGGCGCCATGCGTGGCCCAGCGCGTGTGAGCGATGCCGGTGGTGCCCGGAGCAGGATTGTCGGCCAGTTCGCGGACCAGATTGGCCAGCTTGCCCTCGGCTCGCCGGCGGATCAGCATGCCGTCATCCTGCGTGCAGATGCCAGCCGAATCATACCCGCGATATTCCATGCGCTTCAGCCCGTCGACCAGACGGTCCGCAACCGGATCTGCCGAGACGATACCGATGATTCCGCACATAAATTCAGCCCTTCAAACCAGATTGGCGGCACGAGCGCCGCACGCGCCCTGCCCGTTCAGATATTGCCGGCACCTTAAAGGCGCGCACCGGCAGTTCAACTCGCCCGATAAATGCGTCGGACGAAATAGATGTCATTCCGGTCTCGGAACTTCGCGGACGCGGCCCGCACGCCAGAGATACAGCCCCGCGGCAATGATCACCCCGGCGCCGATCCACGTTGCACCATCGGGCGCATCGCCGAACAGCAGCCAGCCAAGCGTGACCGCGACAAGCAGCTGGACATAGACCATCGGCGCGACCGTCGCGGCTCCTGCTTTCGTCGTGCCCATATAGATGAGCCAGTGCCCGCTGCTGGCCGAAATCGCGACCAGAACGCAGCGTAGCACAACGGTCCAGTCCGGCCAGCCGATCTCGAGCGACGGCATACCGCTCATGTTCCCGACGAATGCGGCCGCCACGAGGATTGGGGCGGCGAAAGCGGCGATGAACGCCTGCATCGCCAACGGACTCGCAGCACCTGCAACCGCCCGGTTCGCCATGAACAATATGCTCATGCCCAGCGCCGAACCGAGCGGCAGCAATGCCGCCAGCCCAAGCGCCGAAAAATTGGGCCGAAGCACGATCAGTACGCCGATGAAGGCAATGCCCGATGCGATCCACGTCGCCCGGCGGGATTTCTCCTTGAGGAACAGCGGAGCCAGGACGGCAGTCAGGATGGGACTGACGAAGACGATCGTCGTCGCCTCGGCCAATTGCATCACGAACAAAGCGGAAAAGAAGCATAAAGTGGCGAAGGCCACTGCAGCCCCGCGCAGCAATTGCAGACCCGGACGCGGCATGGTGAAACCCGCCCTGCCCTCTGCCATGAACAGCAAGGTGCAAAGGCCGATCGCCCCTGCGACATAGCGAAGCGCCGCGATGGCGGTGGGTGCCCACATCCCGCTCATCGTCTTGATGACGGCATCTCCGCTGCTGAGCAGGATAAAGCCGCCTGCGGTAAACAACAGGCCGCTGCGGTCGTTCTGAAGCACGCATTTCCCCGGAAAGCTGCTGGTCTGGCAAGACCGGCACTGTGGTCCGGTGGCGCCTAGCCGCAAGTGCGCCGGAAGGGAAGGACGGCGCGCTCCTTCAGGGGGTGTTTAGGAAATCGAAATGGTTTCGACGATATTCACCATTTCCGACAAGGCGGCATCTACCAATTTCTGGCTAATGCAGCCCCACACGAAGGATCAAGGGACGGGGCATGAGCGCATTCGGACGGAAAAACGGGCCGGCAGGTATGAAGCCGGGCGGACGGCCATCCTTCGGAGTTGCCAAGCCCATGCGGGGCGGCAGCGGCAAACCCGCGTCGCCCGACAGCGGGGGCGAACAATTTCCGCCCCTCCCTGGCGAGGGTGCCATTCCCGAAACGCCTTCCATCGCGAATGACCGCAATGCAGATGCGATGACACGTTTGGCCGATCGGGCCAACAATGTTCACGAGCAGGTGGAAGTCGGCGGGTTCGAGGCCAGCGTCCACAAGATCAAGGAACAGGTCCTGCCGCGGCTGCTGGAACGCGTGGACCCTGAAGCTGCCGCGACTCTGACGAAAGAGGAACTGTCCGAAGAATTTCGCCCGATCATTCTGGAAGTTCTCGCCGAACTGAAGGTTACGCTGAACCGCCGCGAACAATTCGCGCTGGAAAAGGTGCTGATCGACGAATTGCTCGGCTTTGGTCCGCTGGAAGAATTGCTCAACGATCCCGATATTTCCGACATCATGGTCAACGGCCCTGACCAGACCTATATCGAGAAAAAGGGCAAGCTGGTCATGGCGCCGATCCGGTTCCGTGACGAACAGCACCTGTTTCAGATTGCCCAACGCATCGTGAACCAGGTCGGCCGCCGCGTCGACCAGACCACGCCGCTGGCCGATGCCCGCCTTAAAGACGGCAGCCGTGTTAACGTAATCGTGCCGCCGCTTTCGCTGCGCGGTACGGCCATCTCCATTCGTAAGTTCTCGGAAAAGCCGATCACGATCGACATGCTCAAGGATTTCGGTTCGATGAGCGACAAGATGGCGACGGCGCTGAAGATTGCCGGTGCCTGCCGGATGAATGTGGTCATTTCGGGCGGCACCGGTTCCGGCAAGACAACCATGCTCAACGCCCTGTCGAAGATGATCGATCCGGGCGAACGGGTGCTGACCATCGAGGATGCGGCCGAGCTTCGCCTGCAGCAGCCCCACTGGCTGCCGCTGGAAACGCGCCCTCCGAACCTCGAAGGTCAGGGCGCGATCACCATCGGCGACCTGGTCAAGAACGCCCTGCGTATGCGGCCCGACCGCATCATCCTGGGCGAAATTCGCGGCGCGGAATGTTTCGATCTTCTCGCGGCCATGAACACCGGCCATGATGGCTCCATGTGTACGCTTCACGCCAACAGCCCGCGCGAATGCCTCGGCCGTATGGAAAACATGATCCTGATGGGCGACATCAAGATTCCCAAGGAAGCCATCAGCCGCCAGATTGCCGAATCGGTCGATCTGATCGTACAGGTCAAACGTCTTCGCGACGGTTCTCGCCGCACGACCAACATCACCGAGGTCATCGGTATGGAAGGCGACGTCATCGTCACGCAGGAACTGTTCAAGTTCGAATATCTGGACGAAGGCGAGGACGGCAAGATCATGGGCGAATATCGCAGTTCCGGCCTGCGCCCCTACACGCTTGAAAAAGCACGCCAGTTCGGGTTCGATCAGGCGTTCCTGGAAGCGTGCCTCTGACGAGACAGGTCAGCCCGTAATCAGCCCCTTTACGGACAGGGTGAGGAAAGCCGCGGCCATAACGCCGCTGACCAGGAACAGCCCGGTCCAAGGCACCCACCCGACCTGATCGATCCGGTTACGGCGAAGACGCCGACGTTCGCCCAGCAGCGCCATCAGCGCCAAGGCGATGAAGGCGATGCCCCACAGGCCCAGGATCTCGGCATCGCTTGCGAAGGTCAGGTCGGTCGTAAGCCCCATGTCCCGCGCGATATGGACACAAGCGACACCTTGAACAAGCCAGTACGCGGCTAAACCGCCTGCACCGCGACAGGTCCGCGGTTGAATGCAAGGGGATCGCGCCTATGGCGGTCGGCATGGACGGATCTGTCGCGCTTCCACGCCCTCTCCTTGCCCTTGTCCTGCGCCTCGCGACGGCGCTGGCGCTTGCCACCATGTCGATGCTGGTCAAGCTGGCGGCCTCGCGCGGTGTTCATCTGGCCGAACTGGTGTTCTGGCGGCAGGCGCTGACCTTCTGCCTGATCGCCGGCTGGCTGGCTGTAGTGGGGCGCCTGGCCAGTGTGCGAACCAAGCGGATCGGAGCTCATTTTCGCCGCTCCATCTACGGCATAATCGGCATGGGCTTCGTCTATGGCGCCGTCATCCTGCTGCCCCTGGCGGAAGCGACCACGATCAGCTTCACCACACCGGTGTTCGCGGTTCTGCTGGCGATGATCCTGTTTCGCGAAAAGATCGGCGTCTATCGCTGGATGGCAATCGCTCTCGGCTTTGCCGGCGTACTCTTCGTAACTCGGCCCGGAGGCGGCGCGATCGACCCGCTCGGGCTGGCTGTCGGACTGGTTGCTGCCTTTCTGGTCGCTCTCATCTCGCTCCAGATCCAGGATCTGAACAAGACCGAGACGCCCTTTTCCATCATCTTCTGGTTCACGGCCATGACTGCCCCGTTGGCGGCCATTGCCCTGCCCTTCGTCATCGGACCGCATGACGCACTGACCTGGGCGATAATCGGCGGCATGGCGCTTTGCGGTGCCGTGGCGCAAATGCTGCTGACGAGCAGCCTGCGCTATGGCTCGGCAGCAACGATCATCGTGATGGATTATACGGCACTGATCTGGGCGACGCTGTACGGCTGGTTCGTTTTCGACAATCTGCCGCCCGTCACCCTGTGGCTGGGCGCCCCGCTGATCGTCGCTGCCGGGCTCACCATTACACTGCGCGAACATCGTCTTTCGCGGAAGAAGAAAGCCACTTCACTGGAACTCTAGGAACCTACAGCAGTATAATGCGTTCAATTCGCGGCACTTAAAACGATAAATCGGAGGAATAAATGGTACGCAAACTCATCCTGACATTCGGCATTTCCGTTCTCTCGCTCGGCGCGGCCGCATGCAACACCATCGACGGCGCTGGCGAAGACATTGAATCCGTCGCCGACGAGGTTGACGAAGAATTGTAAGTCGCGCGAAATTCGCGAACGACGAAACAGCGCTCGCCGGCTTACCGGCGGGCGCTTCGCAGTTTGGCGCTCTGCATTGAAGCAAGCCGCTGCCGCTCAAAGTGCAATCAAGCGGCTGCAGACTTCCTGGCCCGTTTTTCCCGCACAATCAACCAGATGAACAGGCCGAGCGGCCCGGCCAGGAAAGTTGCGAGCAGGATCGGAACCTGCACCCATCGCGCAAAGTCCTTCGCATCGGCATCGCGCGCAATCCAGAGGCCTGCGAACAGGTCGAACGCCAGATAGTGAGTCCAGCCAAGGACGATGCCTCCATCCGACAGGAACAGCTGGAGAAGCCCTTCGATGGAATAACTGAAGCCGTGTTGTTCGAAGCCCGACACGGGAACGGGATCAACCATCTGTGTCAGCAGGGCGACGAGCATCGCGACATAGGCGAAGCAAAGCATCATCACGCCGCCATAAAAGCACCAGCGCCATCGGCAGTGGCCTGCGCGGCAGCACGATCAGGGTGAACCAGCCTGCCAGAGCGATCCAGTTGGTAATTGCGAAGATGGTCTGCCACATGTGAAGGCTGTCTTCTACAATTCTCGAGCCGCACGCATTATCGCGTCATGCTGATGGCGAAAGCGGCCTGCCGTCTTCCGCCGCGACAAGGCCAGCGCGGCCCTAGCAACCGCGGTGGCTTCTATGGAACGAAGCCTGCGCAGGCGACCATGCAGAAAAAGGTCCGCGACGGGGCCGAGAAGCGCTGCAGCACGCTCTGCAGGGCGAACATCTCCGTCGCGCCTGCCGCGCAGCAGGCCGGGCTGAAGAATGTCGACACGCTTGAACCCGAGCCGCATCACCCCCTCCTCCACCTCGCCCTTCACACGCAGGTAGAAATTTCGGCTCTGCGTGCTTGCACCCACCGCGCTGACCAGGACAAGATGCTGTGCCCCGCTCTCTTGCGCAGCACGGGCGGTTTCCAGAACCAGATCTTGGTCGATGCTGCGAAAGATTGCGCGATCGCCGCCGCATTTGGCGATAGTGGTGCCCAAGGCACAGATCAGCGCGGCGGGGCGTTGATCACGCAGCAATCTGCTCCAGCTTTGCGGCTGGGCGACGAGCAGTTCCATCCGCACACCTGCCGGTAAGGGCACCTCGCGCCGCGCAATACCGACGAGGTGGACATCGTCAGCGCCCACTGCTGCCTGAATGACGCAGCGCCCAATCAATCCGGTAGCCCCGAGCAGCGCCACGCGCGTGGCATCAGACATTACTCAGGCCGTCCGGTCGAACCCCATAGATTTCCGCGCAGCGTTCGATTGCGAAACGATCAGTCATTCCAGCCACGAAATCCGCGATGTGGCGGCTGCGCATGGGTTCCAATTCGGGCAGATTGCCCAACCAGTCCCTCGGTAGCAGGGAGGCATCCTGCGCATAAGCCGCAAACAACCGGGCGACGACATCTCGAGCCTTCTCGGCAGTTTCGCGCTGTTCGGGGTGCAGGTAAAGACGCTCGTACATGAACGCCTTCAATCGGCGCTCCTGCGCCGCCACTTCCGGCGAAAAGCGGGCGATGGCCTGGTCGGCCTCCCGAACCGCTTCGACGGACGATATGTTCTTGGCCTTCAGCATACTGCGGGTGGTGGCGATCACATCATTCACCATGATCCCGATCTGGCTGCGTACGAGCTCCCGCAACTTGCGCTCATGCGGGGCATCTGGGAAGCGCCGGTCGACTTCTCGCCACTGATCCGCCACGAAATCCAGCATCAGCAGATCGTCCAGATCGAGAAAACCTGCCCGCAGCCCGTCGTCGATATCGTGATTGTCGTAAGCGATGTCGTCTGCAATCGCTGCCACCTGCGCCTCCAGCGATGGCAATTGGCCTAGCGACAGCGGGAAGGCATCATTCAATTCCGCCAATGCCCAACCGGGTGTGGAAACCGGACCGTTATGCTTCGCCAGCCCTTCCAGAACCTCCCAGCTCAGGTTCAGCCCCTCGTGATCGGGATAGGGACTCTCCAGGCGCATCAGCACCCGAAGTGTGTGGGCGTTATGGTCGAAACCGCCGTGCCGAGCCATGGAATCCGACAGCGCATCCTCGCCTGCATGGCCGAAGGGCGGGTGGCCGATGTCATGTGCGAGGCAAAGCGCCTCGGTTAGATCCTCGTCGAGGCCAAGGGTCCGGGCGATCACGCGGCCGACTTGCGAAACCTCGAGGCTATGCGTCAGCCGGGTACGGTAATGATCCCCATCCGGCGCGATGAAGACCTGTGTCTTCCCGCGTAACCGGCGGAAAGCGATTGAATGAATGATGCGGTCGCGGTCACGCTGAAATTCGCTGCGCGGGCCCCGCGCACCGCCCCGAGCGGCTGGCAATTCGCGGCCACGTGAGCGGGCAGGATCGGCAGCGTAGGGAGCTCGGTTCGACACCGCGCCGGTCTAGGGTGGCAAACTCAGACCGACAACGGGAACAATCGGGCAACATCAACCGAATAACCGGAAGAACGGTCCTGCGCCAAGGCCATCAGCCGTCGGCTAGAGCGATCCTCGTCTTGAGCTACTAAGCTTCATCGGCAATGGCGAAGCTGTCGCTCATCATCCAGTCCGCCGCCGCTTCGCAATGTATGCGCGTGGAATCGAAAATTGGCAGGACATTGGCGTCGACATCGACAACGAGTTCCAGCTCGGTACACGCCAGCACGATAGCGTCGGCACCGTCCTGTTCCTTTCGCGTGATGATCGTCTTCAATGCGCGTTCCGCGTCGCGGGTGACGCGGCCGAGCATCAATTCCTTGTTGATTACGCCGTCGACCATTTCGACCGTGTCCATGTCTGGCGCGGTCAGATCAACACCGTGGGATACCAGCCGCTGCCGGTAGAAGCTTTCCGTCATCACATCCCGCGTGCCGATCAGGGCGGCGGTTTTCACTTTGCGAGCCGCCATGGCTTCGCCGACGCTTTCGGCAATATGGATCACCGGCACCTGCACAGCGGCGGCGACCTTGTCATAAACGCGATGCATCGAATTCGCGCCGATCAGGATTGCGCCTGCTCCGGCCTGCTCCAGACGGCGGGCGGATTCCGCCAGGATGCCTGCCGCGCGGTCCCAGTCCGCATCGCTTTCGAGCCCGTAAAGATCCGTCATGTCGAGGCTGTCAATGACAAGCGGCGCACTGGCCAGCTTCGTCAGCCTGCTCTGGACGATCTTGTTGATCCGTTCGTAATAGGTCCGGGTCGCCACCCAGCTCATGCCGCCGATAATGCCCAGTTTTCGCAAGAGGCGAATCCCCTGATGTTCTGATGTGGTCTGTGGGCTCTGCCCGGTGGTCGCATGCCTATAATGCACGACAGACGGTGTTTCTCCCGATCTGCCTCAAAAAGGTGAATGGATTGGGCAATCAGCGAGGATGCACCAGGTAAATGCAACCCTGTAGCGTGCAGGTCCGTATAGTGTATGCTTCCCGCCGCAGTGGCCAGTGACCATTGTGAGTGGCCGCTCTGGCCGCGCCCAACATTCGGAGACTTGCCTGATGCGGATGATTGCCCCCATACTCGCCGTCGGCCTCGCCATGCTGCCTGCCTCGGCCATGGCGGCACCCGCCAGCATCGCCGGGAAATGGACGACCGACGATGGCCGGGCGGTCGTGGAATTCTATCGCTGCGGCAACGCGATGTGCGGCAGGATCACCGATTTCCTGGTCCCGGAACCGGCAGGCGGCGTGCGCGACACGGAAAATCCGGATGCGGCGAAGCGATCACGCAAGCTCATGGGAATGCGCATCTTCTGGAACCTCGTTCCCGATGGCGATCGTTATGAAGGCAAGGGCTACAGCCCTGAAGACGGCCGCTACTTCAACGCGGATGTCTACCGCAGCGGCAATTCCCTGAAGATCAAGGGCTGCATCGCCGCGTTTCTCTGCCGGTCGCAGACCTGGAAGCCTGCCTGACCGGCAGCAGCACCCAAAGGGATCAGTCGGCAAGGCCCGTGGCGCACAGGGCCGCGGAACTGGCCGTGACACTGATGACCTCGGCATCGCCAACGTTGCGGACCCGCCGCACATAGCTGGCGAGATCCGTCGGCTCGCCCTCGCGCGCCTTCATCGCCTCCAGCTTGCGAAGCTGCTCGATGGTCAGGCGATCGACCATCCGGCCCGCCATGCAATCGGCGTTGCGTTCCGAAAGCCCGGCGTCGACCAGCGCGCCCTGCACCCGGCTTTCCGCGACGGTCTGCACGCATCCGGCAGAAAGCAGGGCGGCAAGCGCGAGGGGCGCAAGGTAGATAAAGCGCATCAGTCGAGCGCCTTAACGATTTCTTCGACCATCTTTTTTGCATCCGAAAGCAGCATCATTGTCTGGTCCATATAGAACACCTCGTTATCGACGCCAGCATAACCCGCCCCGCCCATGCTTCGCTTGATGAACATGACCGTCTTCGCATTGCCGACGTCGAAGACGGGCATGCCGTAAATGGGTGAACCCTTGTCCGTCTTGGCGGCGGGGTTCACAACATCGTTCGCCCCGATGATGAAGGCCACGTCCGCCTGAGCGAATTCGCTGTTGATGTCCTCAAGCTCGAAGACCTCGTCATAGGGCACATTCGCTTCGGCCAAGAGGACATTCATATGCCCTGGCATCCGGCCGGCGACGGGGTGAATGGCGTATTTCACATTGACGCCTTCCGCCTTCAGCATGTCGCCCATTTCGCGCAGAGCATGCTGGGCCTGTGCCACTGCCATGCCGTAGCCGGGAATGATGATGACGTTCTCCGCCTGTTTCAGCATGAAGGCCGCGTCCTCGGCGCTGCCGCGCTTCCAGGGCCGGTCGGTTTTCACCGCATCGCCCGAGGCGCCGCTGCTGTCCGCGCCGAAGCCGCCCGCGATGACCGAGATGAAACTGCGGTTCATCGCCCGGCACATGATGTAGGACAGGATCGCGCCGGACGAGCCGACGAGAGCGCCAGTAATGATCATCGCCGTATTGTGCAGGGTGAAGCCCATCGCCGCAGCCGCCCAACCGGAATAGCTGTTCAGCATGGAAACGACCACCGGCATGTCCGCCCCGCCGATCGGGATGATCAGCAGGAAGCCGACTATGAAGGCGAGAACCGTCAGCGCCGCGAAATATTCGCCCTGCGCGACATTGCCTGTGGCGAACAGCGCAGTGAGCACCACGATCGCGACGATGATGCCGAGATTGATGACATGGCGGCCCGGCAGCAGGATCGGCGCACCGCTCATCTTCCCGGCCAGCTTCAGGAAAGCGATTACCGATCCCGAAAAGGTGATGGCGCCGATGGCGACGCCAAGCGCCATCTCTATCCGGCTGGCAGCGGCAATCGTCGTGCCGATGCCGACGAGATTGCCCGCCTGGATGATGTCTCCCACGACCAGAAGATCGAACGCCGAAGGGTTGAGGAACGCTGCCCAGCCGACCAGCACGGCGGCAAGACCGACAAGGCTGTGAAAGGCAGCGACGAGTTGCGGCATGTCGGTCATGGCGATGCGCCGGGCGATCAGCCAGCCGATCCCGCCGCCCACTCCGATGGCGATCAGTGTTTCGCCCAAGCCCGCTATGTCATGCGTGACCAGCGTCGTGACGACTGCGATCAACATGCCCGCCATGCCAAAGCGGTTGCCCATGCGGCTGGTCGAGGGTGAGGACAGCCCGCGCAGAGCAAGGATGAACAACACGCCCGCGATCAGGTAAGCGAGCGCCACCCAGGGGTTCACCGCATGCGTGTTCATCATTTCCCCGATCTGCGGCAGCGCGGGCGGCGGCGGCAGATCGCCCTGCGGCGGCGGTGGCGGCAGAATGCTCATGAGCGCGAGCCCTTTCCTGCCGCATCATCGCGGGCAGTTGGAGGCGCAGGCCGCTCCTTCTTCTTGTACATGGCAAGCATCCGTTCGGTCACGGCAAAGCCGCCGAAGATGTTGATGCTGGCCAGAACAACCGCAATCAACCCCAGCCACTTGGCTGCCGCGCTGCCGGCCTCGGCGCTGGCGATCAGCGCGCCGACGATGATGACGGAAGAAATGGCGTTGGTGACCGCCATGAGCGGCGTATGCAGCGCCGGGGTAACAGACCAGACCACGTAATAGCCGACAAAGCAGGCCATCACGAATATTGACAGAATGGCGATGAAAGTCATGCCCAGCCTCCCCCTCCGGCCCGTTCGGACCTGTTTGGAAGCAGCCTATCATGCCGCGCGTGTCTGTCGATGAAAAAGGGGCGCCGCTTGCCCAGAGGCAGCGGCGCCCTTCTGAAATGCCGCAAGGCGGCTGTTGTTACATGCTCGGCATCAGAACGCCGTTGACGACGTGGATCACGCCGTTGGACTGCATGACATTAGCCTGCGTGACATAGGCGCTGCTTCCGCCCTTGCCCATGATCATGACATTGCCGTTCTGCATGTGGAAGGTCAGCGCTTCGCCCGCGACGGTATTGTAAGTGGCGGTTCCGCCGCCCGCGCGGATCTTGGCGGCGATGTCGGCAGCGGTGATGCGGCCGGGCACGACATGATAGGTGAGCACCTTCGTCAGCGCGGCCTTGTTGGCCGGCATCATCAGGCTGTTGAGTGCTGCCGCCGGAACCCGGTTAAAGGCTTCGTCGGTCGGCGCGAAGACGGTGAATGGCCCGGCGCTGTTCAGGGTGTCGACCAGGCCGGCCGCCTGCACTGCCTTGACCAACGTGGTATGGATAGGAGAGTTGACCGCGTTTTGAACGATGGTCTGGTTGGCGTACATCTCCGCGCCCCCGACCAGCGAGACATCGGCATTGGCCGAGGCCGATGTCTGCATGCCCATGTCGTCGGCCATGCCGGTCTGCATATTCGCACATCCGCCGAGCGCAATCAGGGCAGCGGTGGGTAGAATAGCGAGTTTCAGTGACTTCATCATTGTTTCTTCCTCATGAACACGTCCCATGTGTGCTAACGCCTGAGGAAGCGGAACGGCTTCATTCCGGTGTCGATTGTCGTCCAAGCCGCGGGTGAACCACTTTCCCGTCTCGCGTCAGGCGGATGGCGTCACCGATTTCGTCGTCGAGCAGCGGGCGGCCACTTTCCTCGTCCCAGAAGGCGGAAAAGAAGTTGAAAAGATTGCGCGCATAAAGTGCCGATGCGTCTGCCGCGAGCAAGCCTGCCGTGTTGGCATGGCCGATCACCGTCACGCCATGAACCGTGACGGCTTCATCCGCGCGGCTGCCTTCGACATTGCCGCCCTGCGCCACGGCGAGATCGTAAATGACGCTGCCGGGCTTCATGCTGGCGATCTGACTGTCGGAGATCAGCCGCGGTGCTGGCCTGCCGGGGATGAGCGCCGTAGTGATGACGATGTCCTGCTTGGCAATATGCGCCGATACAAGTTCGGCCTGCGCGGCGCGATATTCGTCGCTCATTTCCGAGGCATAGCCGCCGCTGCCCTCACCCTCGATGCCCTCCACATTCTCGACGAAGATCGGCTTCGCGCCCAGCGACTGGATCTGTTCCCTGGTCGCGGAACGAACGTCGGTCGCAGATACCTGCGCTCCAAGTCGCTTGGCGGTAGCAATCGCCTGCAGTCCGGCAACGCCAACCCCCATGACGAAGACTCGCGCGGCGCTGACCGTGCCGGCCGCTGTCATCATCATGGGAAAGGCACGGCCATAAGCGTTGGCGGCCAGCAACACCGATTTGTAGCCCGCAAGATTGGACTGGCTGGACAGCACATCCATGCTCTGCGCGCGGGTGATGCGCGGCATCAGTTCCATTGCCAGCGCTTCATATCCAGCCGCGCCGTAATCCCGCACCCGGTCTTCCCGGCTGAACGGGTCGAAGATGGCCGCGACCATGGCACCGGCTTTCGCACCGTGCAGGTCGGCAGCATCCGGTGCCTGAACGGCAAGCACGATGTCCGCCCCCGCGACTGCCTGCGCCCTGTCCGTTACGCGGGCGCCTGCCTCGACATAATCGGCGTCCGATATGGCCGCGCCCTGCCCTGCTCCAGTCTCCACGACCAGTTCTGCTCCCAGCGCGATAAACTTCCGCACCGTCTCCGGCGTCAGAGCTACACGGGATTCACGCTCGGCGCGTTCCCTCAGGGCAGCAATGCGCAAGTCTAGCTGGCAATCAGGAGAACGACGATCGCCACGATCACGCAGATCAGCGGGACCGACCATTTGAGATTTGCGATGAAGGCATCGTAGGTCTTGCCTGCGGCCTTCATGTCATTTGCGGACTTCATCGTCTTTTCCTCGGCAGAATGATAATCCGTGCGACGATACCGCCATGCGGCCCGGCACTCAAGAGGCGGCCATTCGAAGCTTTCGGTATTTCTCCGCAGCAGCCGAAATCACTGGACCTGTTGCCGAGGCAGGCCATCCCCGCTACATCACTGCTCAAAGAAAATCGGTCGCTCGCAAGCTTAATCACACGTTTACCCGTTCCCGGTAGTCCGGGGACGCGTACCGCAACGGGACGGTTTGGGACACGGTTTGACACTTATGGCCGATAGCGAAGATCGCCTGCTGATGCTTATCGACGATGAGCCGGCGCAAAGCAGGCTCATCACCGCGCTTGCCGCGCGTGAAGGCTGGCGTACGCTTGTGGTCAGCGATTCGGAAACGGCGATCGCCACGCTGGGTACGCGGCAGGGAATGCAGCTTTCTGCCATCATTCTCGACCAGTGGGTGCCCGGCGACGAGGCCTGCGACCTGATCTCCGAACTCAAGAAACGCCGTCCGGCCATGCCGATCCTCATGTTGACGGCCAGCGCGAGCCCGCTGCTTGCGGTCGAGGCGATGCGGGCCGGAGCGACCGATTACCTGATCAAGCCGGTCGCTCCCGACCGCCTGATGCAGGCGCTGCGCAGTGCCACCCGGCGCGAGGCTCCGCGCGACGAATTGCAACCTCTGACCGAAAAGATGGATGCCGAGCTGGATTTCGACGCCATGATCGGCACGGCCTCCACATTTCGCGCGGCGCTGGCCCGTGCGGCAAAGGCGGCGCGTGGGCACGGCCCGGTGCTGATCGAGGGGGAAAGCGGCACCGGCAAGGAAATGCTGATGCGTGCCATGCATGGCGCCAGCCCCCGATCGAAATCGCCGCTGCGCCTCATCAATATCGGCAGCGTACCAGCAAATTCCATTGAATCGATCCTGTTCGGGCATGAGCAGAATGCTTTCCCGGGTGCTTTCGACCGGCAGGTTGGTGCCTTGCAAAGCAGCGACGGGGCCACGCTGGTCCTGGACGAGATCGACCGCCTGCCAGAAAGCCTGCAGGTCCGCCTGGCTGAAATGCTGGAAACAGGCATTGTCAGGCCAGTTGGCGCAAAGCATGGCTTCAAGGTCGATGTCCGGTTGGTTGCCGCCAGCAATCTGCCGCTGGGTGATCTTGCTGCGCAGGGGCTGTTCGAACCCCGGCTTGTGGATGCCATTTCCTCCACGCGCATCGTCCTGCCGCCGCTCCGCGAACGGACCGGCGACATTCCGGCCCTCGCCCGGCATTTCCTGGCGCGGATCGGTGAACAGCCCGGTCTTGTCGCACTCTCGATTTCGGACAGCGCGCTGGCCATGCTGGCCGCTTATGGCTGGCCGGGCAACGTGCGCCAGTTGCAAACCGTCCTGTTCCGCGCTGCGGTGTTCTGCGATGGCGAGACACTGACACCTGAAAGTTTCCCGCAGCTGTTGAAGCTGATCGGCGACACCGACGAAGCGCGCAATATTACGCAGGAAGGGGTCGGCGTCCTTCTCTACACCGATGATGGCAATCTGCGCCCGCTGGAAGAAATCGAGGCAGACGTGATCCGCCTTGCCATCGGGCATTACCGCGGAAGGATGACGGAGGTTGCCCGTCGCCTCGGCATCGGGCGCTCGACACTCTACCGCAAGCTTGGCGATCTTGGAATAGACGACGCCGCCTGACCGAAGCCTGCGCGAACGCTAATGCGCGTGCTGCCGGTTGGACATCTCCTCAGTCAGATCGCGCAACGCATCGGCCAATTGTCCTAATGTAAAGATCAGCGCTCCCTTGGCTGCGTGGTGAAAATTGCCCTCGCCTTCGCCTCCCAGCGCCACGGCCCTGGCCTCTTTCACATCCTTGTCGATTTCGTTCAGCGTGCCGCTCTCGGGGCTCTCTTCATTGCCCAAGGCCGTAAGGACCTTGCAGCTGTTCTTCTTGATGGCATCGATCTTGTCGATCAGTTCTTCGCCGAAGGAATCGTCTTCCTTCCCGATCCGGTTGATGAAACGCGCGGCACCCCAGATCTGGTCCACATTGTCGATCTGGTCGTCGTAAAATGCGCTGTCGTTCATATGAATCGAACTGGATGCGTCCCGGGCGGCAGAAATGTTCTCGTCATAATTGCGGCGGGCATCCTTGTCGCTTTTATCCTTGTCTCCGACCCGGTCGATCGCCTGATCCACATAGTCGGCCAGCGCATTCATCGCACGGCGCAGATGGCGCATCGCCCTCTTCTCGGAACTCTCGCGCCAGACGATCAGCGACACCAATGTGCCGATTACGACCCCGACACCGATCGCCAGGCTGCGATCGATGGCGGTCTGCATCACATCGGAATCAGAACCAAGGGCAAGTGCGACTGCGGCAACGGTGCCGTATCGCCATTCGGACTTGAAGCCAGCCACGAAATTGATCGCGAGCATGGACAGGGCCAATGCCGCTGCCGTGCCGTAGCCGGAGGGCATCAATGTGAGGCATGCGAAGCCGATCGCTGCACCCACGACCGTGCTGACGAACCGGTCTTTCGCTTCACTCATCGCGGCCCCGGCCGTCGGCTGAATGACCATGACGGCGCTCAGCACACCAATGAAGCGTTCGGGCATGCCGGTTGCTTTCATCAGCGAGAACATGATCGCGGCAGCCAGAGCGGATTGGAAGGCAAGGCGCGTGGCATCGCGCAACTCCCCCTTCGAGATATCGATATCGGGCAAGTGCATGGTCTCGTAACTGACCGGCTTGCGACTCGTTTCAATTTATCCACCGACGGAGCGGCTCGGGAGCAGCCAAGGGGTAAACCCTGCTTGCCGCGCATTGCTGCTGCGACTAGCCTTGCGGCATGGATGACATCGTGAAGTTCGCAGGAAAGACCGCGCTGATTACCGGCGCAGCGTCGGGCATCGGTGCCGCCGTGGCGCGTTGGCTGGATGGGCGCGGGGTTGCGCGCCTGATTTTGATCGATCGCGACGGGCATGGATTACGAGGCCTTGGCCTTTCCTGCGAAACGGATTGCCATGAAGCCGATGTGGCTGATCCCGCTTTCTGGCAGAAGCTGGAGCCCGAACTGGAGGGTCTGGACTGCGCTCTTGCCAATGCCGGGATCGGTGCCAGCGGAGTAATGGCAGAGCAGTCCTTTGCGGATTGGCGCCGTGTCATGAATGTGAACCTCGACGGCGCCTTCCTGACCATGTCGACCGCTATCCGGGCCATGCGCGCCTCGGGCGGCGGAAGTATCGTTGTCACATCTTCGGTGACCGGAGTGAAACCGGTGCCCGGCATCGGGGCCTATGGGGTCGCCAAGGCCGGTGTCGCCCACATGGCCCGCATTGCCGCAGCCGAGGTCGCGAAGGACAACATCCGCGTCAACGCAATCGCACCGGGCGGTGTCGATACGGCGATATGGGACAGCGGCGAGGATTTCCGGAAGAATGTCGCAGCACACGGGCGTGACACCGTGCTGAAGCAGATGGCCGTCACGACGCCGCGCGGCCAATTCGCGACACCCGATGAACTGGCTGGCGAAATCGGCTTCCTGCTATCCGACCTGTCGGCCAATATCACCGGCAGCGTGCTGGTGAGCGACGGCGGTTATTCGCTGTAGTTGGAAAACGCTTGCGCAGGGCTCCACGCAACGTTGGCTGGCGAATAGGCGCTCCCATGGCAGTTTGCACAAGGCAAGACCCGAAAAGCCAAGCCGCCCTTCATGACCCTATTGGTTCGATGCTCTTCGAAACAGCCATGCAGAAGCCAGCCAAAGCATGGCGAAGACGCTCAGACCGATTACCTCCATCTGCGGATTGCCATCCGAGGTGCCGTTCGCTTCGATTAGAAGGGCCATACTGACGGCCATGTGGACGCTTGCCGCCGCGAGCATCGCCTTGGCCATGTGCGTTGCCTGACCCCAGGCCATGATGCTGCCGAAGATTGCAACCAATATGGCCGTGAAGAAATAGGCGTTGTGCGCCTCGTCCTCGGACCCGACCAGCCCGACGGCTCCATTCACCACCACCAGCCCGAAAGCTGCCGCAAGAGCCGCTCCTGCGCCTGCCAGATAGGCGAAATTAGGCGATCTGCGCGCAGCCACATCAAAGATCGCGCTGCCGGAAAGGAGGATGATAGTGATGCCTACGAAATCGCCGAAGCTCCACCCGAAGTGACCATGCGTGAGTTGCACCGCAATGGGCAGGAGCATGAGACCGCCCGCAATCGATAAAGCCGCGATTCGCCACGGCGCGCTGTTCCAATGTGCCCTGTTTCTCGAACTCTCTTGCATCTCTCGACTCCTCGTTTGCTGACGCCAAGCTTGGAAGAGAGGTCGGTGAATTACATGAGCATTATCTGAGCATTTAATGAAAAACGCGGCGGTACAGGGTAGCAAGCAGCAACATCTCTTCGGCCGGATCCAAAACCGCTTGCGGGGTCGTGAGCGGGCCGACCGCTACGCGGCTCTGATATGAATCTTGCGAATGGCTGAGGTCAGATGATGCGCCGCGCTGAGGTGCAGGTTTGACTATCCAACCCGCGTCTTGCGGCAATCAATCAATCGGTCGGCAGATCGCTGAAATCCGTGAGCGCCGCATCGCGCATGCCGCGCCAGACATTTCGGGCCTGAACCGTTTCGAAAACATCGTGCACGCGCAGGATGTGAACGCCTGCTTCCATCCCCTTCACTGCCAAGGCGATGCTGCCGCCGAGGCGCTGGTGGCTTGCGGCCTCGTTCGACAAGGCGCCGATCATCCGCTTGCGGCTGGCGCCGAGCAGCAGCGGCTGACCCAATGCGTGGAACAGCGGAAGCGCATTCAGCAGCGCGAGATTGTCGGCAAGAGACTTGCCGAAGCCGATGCCCGGATCGAGGATGATGTTGGCGGCGGAAATGCCCGCCTCCAGCGCCGCGTCGCGGCGGGCGGCCAGCCAGTCGAACACATCGTACACCACGTTGCCGTAATCGGCATCGCCGTGCAGACTGCTTCCATCTGCGCCCGGCGCGTGCATCAGAACAATCGGGCAATTCCGTGCGGCAACCAGTTCGAGGCTGCGGGGATCATGGCGAAGGGCGCTGACATCGTTGATGATGTGCGCGCCCCTGTCCAGCGCCGCCTCCATCACAGCGGGACGGCGCGTGTCCACGCTGATGGCGGCACCCATGCCGGCGGAATATTCTACTGCGGGGATCACGCGCTCAAGCTCGTCCCCCTCCCAAACGGCGGGTGCGCCGGGGCGGGTGCTCTCGCCGCCGATGTCGATGATCGCCGCCCCGCCCTCCAGCATGGCGGCAGCGTGTTCCCGGCCTGCCTCCGCATTATCCAGAAACTTGCCGCCGTCGGAAAAACTGTCGGGGGTGACATTCAGGATGCCCATCACCTGCGGCTGATCGAGCCTGATCGTCCGCTGCCCCAGGGTAAGGGGCGCATGAACGCTGCGCAGCCCCGCCCATTGCGCTTCTGCATCCTCGCCCACGCTGTCAGGCAGTTGCCCCAGGACTGCGGCGATCCCATCGGCGTCGGAAAGCCAGCGCTCGACCACACGATCGTCCCGCCGCAGGACCACGGCGACGCGGTGAGCATAGACCATCCCGCCGCCGATGCGGATTGCATTGCCTTCTTCAGACTGCGGGCTTGCAGCAAGGCCGATGGGCCGAAGATAGACCTTGTCCATGCGCCTGCGTCTCAGTCCTCTGTCGCCAGCAGGTAAAGCTGCCGCACGCTGTCGATCGGTTCGATCTTGCCGTCCTTTTCCAAGTGCCAGAAGGTCCAGCCGTTGCAGCTTGGCGCGCCTTGGAGATCCTTGCCAAGCCCGTGAATCGAGCCGGTCTGCTTGCCATGCACCAGCGAGCCGTCGGCCCTAACAGTGGCGGTCCACTGCCGCTTCTTGTCAAAAATCTGGGTGCCGGGCGCGATAAAGCCGTTCTCGACCAGGGCACCGAAGGCAACTCGCGGCGCGTTTCTTTTCGCCTGCATGGTTTCGAGCGCGCTTTCGTCGAGCGGCAGCTCCTTCTCGATGCGCGCCGTTGCAATGTCGCGGTAGAAATCCTCCCGCTCGCAGCCGATCCATTCACGGCCCAGGCGCTTGGCAACAGCGCCCGTGGTGCCGGTGCCGAAGAACGGGTCGAGCACGACGTCGCCCTTCTCCGTCGTCGCCAGCATCACGCGGTAGAGCAGCGATTCCGGCTTTTGCGTCGGATGGGCCTTGCGGCCGTCATGCTTCAGCCGTTCATGCCCGCCACAGATCGGCAGCACCCAGTCCGAACGCATCTGCAATTCGTCGTTCAGCGTCTTCATCGCGCGATAGTTAAAGTGGTAGCGCGCCTTCTCGCCCTGGCTCGCCCAGATCAGCGTTTCATGCGCGTTGGTGAAGCGGGTGCCCTTGAAGTTGGGCATCGGATTGCTCTTGCGCCACACGATGTCGTTGAGAATCCAGAACCCCAGATCCTGCAGCGTCGCGCCGACGCGGAAGATGTTGTGATAGGACCCGATGACCCACAGGGACCCGTCGGGCTTCAGGATGCGCCGCGCTTCGGCCAGCCATGCGCGTGTGAAGCTGTCATAAGCGGCGAAGCTGTCGAACTTGTCCCAATGATCGTTCACCGCATCGACACGGCTGCCATCGGGCCGGTCGAGATCGCCGCCCAGCTGCAGATTGTAGGGGGGATCGGCGAAGACCATGTCCACACTGGCATCGGGAATCGAGCGCATCGCCGTGACGCAATCGCCAGCCAATATCTGGCCGAGCGGCAGTTCGTCCTTCGGTACCGAACGCGGTTTGGCAACGCGCTGACGCGGTGCGGCGGTGACTGCCTCGCCGAGAGCTTCGGCCTTCTTGCGGACACGTGTTTCGGCGGTTTGCAGAACCCCCATTCATATTCCCCCTGCTGACTTATCCACAGGGTGAATCCTTGAGGACTCCAGGTCAAGATAACATTAACCTTGACGCGATCTTTACGTTTGTCCGCCTAGAGGGAACGAAAGAAGTCCGCTACAAGATATTGTTTGGAATAAGCTTTCCGGCAGGCCACCTGTTGCGGTGTTGCGCGCAGGACTCACTCGGACGCGTTCAGAACATCTGCATCTGCGCCACCGGCGCGAAGCTGCGCCGATGCAGCGGTGTCGGCCCGTGGCGACGCAGCGCCTCCATGTGATCGCGCGTGCCGTAACCCTTGTTCCTGTCCCAGCCATAGGAGGGGTGAAGCCGGGCTGCATCGAGCATCATCCGGTCGCGCCATTCCTTTGCGACGATGCTTGCGGCAGAAATGCACGGTTCGATCGCATCGCCGCCCACGATTGCTCTGGCCCGCCACCGCCACTGCCCGGTTCGGCCCTGCGGCGTGAGATTTCCGTCGATCAGAACCTCGTCAGCATCGCGCTCCAGAGCGCGGCTGAGGTTCTCCATCGCGATGGTCATGGCCAGCATTGTCGCGCCAAAGATGTTCAGCCTGTCGATGTCCGCAACGTCGACCACGCCGACGCCCCAGGCGCAGCGGCGGCGAACCACATTGTCCAGAAGCTGGCGGCGCGAAGGGTTGAGCTTCTTCGAATCCGCCAATCCGCCCGGTCGCGGCTTGCACAGGGCGACCGCAGCGGCCACAACCGGCCCTGCGAGCGGGCCACGGCCAGCCTCGTCCACACCGACGACGAGCGGGTCGGAGCCAAATCCGCAATGAGGGGTTCCATAGAACATGAGAAAGACAGCCAAGATTATCGCGACCGCCTCTTTACCCTTCGCAGCCCTTCTCGCAAGCTGCGGGGCGCAGGCTGGCGGGGACAGCACTGCTGCCGCACAGTCGACCCCTTCGCCGCAAGCGGCACGAGGCGGCGCTCCCTTCAACTTGACGACGTATGGCACTTTCAACGAGCCATGGGCCGCGGAGTTCGCGCCGGGAACCGACACACTGTTCATCACCGAAAAGCCGGGCACGATGAAATTCGTCGACACTGCGACGGGCCGCACCGGATCGGTCACCGGTCTGCCGCGTGTCGACTACGGCGGTCAGGGCGGTCTGGGTGAAGTCGCTTTCCTGCCCAGTGAATCCGCGAATGAGGTCGGCCGGCGCACGATCTATCTCAGCTGGGCCGAAGCGGGTGAAGGCGACACGCGCGGCGCGGTCGTGGGGAAGGGAACGCTGGACTGCACCGCAGGGGCGAGCTGCAATGTCGAAGGGCTGAATGTCATCTGGCGGCAGACGCCCAAGGTTACCGGCCGGGGCCATTACTCGCACCGCATCGCCTTTTCGCCGGACGAAAATTACATGTTCGTGTCCAGCGGTGACCGTCAGAAGCTCGATCCTGCACAGGATCTCGGCAACACGCTCGGCACGATTGTAAGGCTGACGCTCGACGGGGAGCCTGCTCCTGGCAACCCCTTCGCCGATCGCGGTTCGCCCACTGACGAGATCTGGTCCTATGGCCACCGGAACACGCTTGGCCTGCAATTCGACAGCGCCGGGTGGCTCTGGAACATGGAGCATGGACCTGCTGGCGGGGACGAAGTCAACCTGATCGAACCCGGCACCAATTATGGCTGGCCCATCGTGTCGGACGGTGAACATTATGACGGCAGGGACATACCTGACCACTCGACAAGGCCCGAATTCCAGCCGCCCGCCATCGGCTGGACGCCGGTGATCGCGCCGGGCGACTTCATCTTCTACAATGGCGATGCCTTTGAAGACTGGAAAGGCAACGTCCTGCTCGCGGGGCTGAAGACCGAAGCCCTGATTCGCGTGGCGATGAACGGCACCAACCCTGTCGAAGTCGCGCGCTATCCCATGGGCAATCGCCTGCGCGAGGTGGTCGAAGGGCCGGACGGCGCCATCTGGGTGCTGGAAGACCGGGAGGGCGCAAGGCTGATCAAGCTGACGCCGTCCTGATCGCGTATGTAAGTTTGCGCCCGGGCTCGGAACGGCCCGTGCGAAATCCTGTCGACAGCATGGCGCGGGCATCCTAACCGCCCGCGCCATGCCGACGATACTTCCCCTGAGCGCCGTTCCCGGCGAAATGGTCGAACAAGTGCTGGACGAGGCATTTGGCCCGCAGCGTCACGCTCGCACCGCCTATCGCATCCGCGACGGTGTGGAATGGCTTGCCGCCCTCAGCTTTGCCGCGCTGGACGACGATGAATACCTCGCCGCGACCATTCAGATCTGGCCCGTCGCGCTGTTCGATCCGGACGGTCGGCCGCACCCGATGCTGATGGTCGGCCCTGTCGCCGTCCTGCCCCAGTTGCAGGGCCAAGGTTATGGCAAGGCGCTGGTGACCGCCTCACTTGCCGAGATGAACAAGGGCGCGCTGCCGCAGGTTCTGATCGGTGATGCGTCCTATTACGGCGCCTGGGGCTTCACCGCAGAGCACACGCGTGAGTGGCACTGCCCCGGCCCTTACGATCAGGAGCGGCTGCTGGTGCGCTACGACAATCCGGCTGTCCTGCCGCCGAAGGGAATGCTCGGCCCCTGGCGCCCTGCGGACATGCCGCCGCAGACGCCACGCTGACATATCGGTTGGCGTGACGCGGGCGATCTGCCATCGCTTGGCGCATGCCCTACGAACCGCCTCCAGAAATCGCTGGCCTCACCCTTGCGCAGGTTGCGGAGCAGGTGAAAGCCCGCAAACTGCCCCCGCAGGAGGAATGGTCGCCGCAGCAGGTTGGCGACAGCCTCATGCTGATCGCCGCCGATGGAAAGTGGTACTACGAAGGTTCAAGGATCGAGCGCAAGGCAATGGTCCGCGCCTTTTCCAGCCTGTTGATGCGCGATGAAGACGGGGGCTATTTCCTCGTCACGCCCATGCAGAAACTGTCGGTCGAGGTGGAGGACGCCTGCTTTATCGCCGTCGATGTGGCACGTCGCGACGGTAATCTGGTGTTTCGCCTCAACACCGACGATCTGGTGATTGCCGGACCCGAACATCGCCTGAAGGCGCGCGGCGATGCCGACACGCCCAAGCTGTACCTGCACGCCCGCCGCGGGTGCGAGGCAAGGCTGGACCGCTCGACCTACCAGCAGCTAGCCGCTCTGGCGCTGGAGGAAGGCGATGACTGGAATGTCACCAGCAACGGAGAGACCTTTTCTCTGAAACCGCAATGAGTGAATTGTTCGAGGATCTTTCGCGCCTGTTCGACGAGGGGCACCGGCAGCATATACCGGACCTGCTGACCGACCGGCACTTCGCACGAGGTACACCGCGCGCGGCAGCCGTTCTGATCGCCGTGACCGAACGTCCGGTGCCCGGCGCACTGCTAATCCACCGCCCGCACGACATGCGCAGCCATCCCGGACAGGTCGCCTTCCCGGGCGGCAAAATCGATCCGGGCGAGGATGCAATCACCGCCGCACTGCGCGAGGCCCATGAGGAACTCGGGATCAGCCCGCAGGATGTCCGGATCATCGGGGCGACCGACCAATATCAGACAGGCACCGGATTTGATGTCACTCCGGTGCTGGGCGTCATCCCTCCCGATCTGCCCATCACGCCGAACTCCGCCGAGGTAGCGGATTGGTTTGAGGCTCCCTTCCGCTTCCTGCTCGACCCCGACAGCCGCAGGCGGCAGGAGACGCAGTGGCGCGGCGATACGCGGCGCTATTACGAAATGGACTGGCAGGGACACCGGATCTGGGGCGTGACCGCCGCGATCATCGCCAATCTTTCGCGGCGGCTCGCCTGGCAGGAACTGCTGGATGGCTAGGCACCTGCCATCGGCCGAATGGACCCTTCGGGGCGATCTTGCGGCACTCGTCGAAGCGCTGGGCGAAGGGCAGTTGCGCTGGGTGGGCGGCGCAGTGCGCGACACGCTGCTGGGCCTACCGGTGGCCGACATCGACGCGGCCACGCCTCTGCTTCCCGAAGAGGTTATGGACCGGCTGAAACATGACGGCATCCGCTGCATACCGACCGGCATCGATCATGGCACGGTAACAGCCCTGCTCCCCGGTGGAAATGTGGAAATCACGACGCTTCGGCAGGATGTTGCAACCGACGGGCGGCACGCTGTGGTCTCTTTTGCCAAGGATTGGAGGGCGGATGCAGCAAGGCGCGATTTTACGATCAATGCATTGTTCGCCGAACCGGGCACGCTGCTGATCCACGACTATTTCGGCGGACTCGGCGACCTCGCGGCGGGCCGTGTGCGCTTCATCGGCGAAGCGGTAGAGCGCATCCGCGAGGATCATCTGCGCATCCTGCGCTATTTTCGCTTTCAGTGCCGGTTCGGCGCGGCGCTCGATGCAGAAGCGGAAGCTGCCTGCGCCGAACTCGGCCCGCTTCTGGCGAAGCTTTCGGCCGAACGGGTCGCAATGGAGGTGCTGAACCTGCTCGCCCTGCCCGACCCGACTGCCACGGTCACTCGCATGTTGGAAAACGATGTATGGAAAGTCGTTCTGCCGGAAACCGGTCCTTCGGAACTGACCTGCCTCGCCAGTCTGGTCGCCAACGAACGACGTGCGGGAATGCCTGCAGATCCTCTCCGCCGTCTCGCCGCCCTGCTGCCCGCCAATGCCGAAATGGCGCGTCAGGCAGCGCAGCGCCTGCGCCTCTCGAACCGCCAGCAAGACCGCCTCGCCTGTGCAGCCGGTCGCGGAACTGGGGCCGAAGCAGGGACTCGGTCTCGCGAATTGGCTTACCGACTGGGAATGATCTGCGCGCAAGACCGGATGCTGATCGACGGCCATTCACTCGCGCCGCTGGAGAACTGGACTGTGCCAGCACTACCCGTGAGCGGGAAGGATATAATCGCCAGAGGCATTTCGCCCGGCCCGCAAATTTCCGACATTTTAAAGAAGGTTGAAAGCCACTGGGTTGCCGACAATTTCCCCGGCGAACAGCGTGTCAGAGAATTGCTCAACCGGGTTCTCGCAGAAGAATAAGCCCCGCTTGCGTAATTTGATTGCTTATTCCTGCCGTCGCACCTATCTGGGTGTTCTGCCATCCGGCGCGAACTTATTCGCGCAATCGGCTGCGAGCGTGAACCTGCCCTTCGGCGGGTCCCGCACCGACTAGCGGATCTGGCACTCGAAGCTTCCCCATACACGCAAGGGTCGCATTGACCGACCCCACGCGCCCGGACGGCTTTTGCCTGTCCGCTATGGCGCTGCATGAAAGTATTATTATGTCTTATTTCGAAACTCTCGGCCTTGCCGAACCCTTGCTGCGCGCCCTGAAGGCGAAGGATTACAGCGAACCCACCCCGATCCAGCGTCAGGCGATCCCCGCCCTGCTGGAAGGCCGCGACCTGCTCGGCATCGCGCAGACCGGCACCGGCAAGACGGCGGCGTTCTCGCTGCCTTCGCTGCACCGGCTTGCAGCCAATCCGGTTGGCCGTCACCCTGCATCCTGCCGGATGCTGGTGCTTTCTCCAACGCGTGAACTGGCGGCGCAGATTGCCGAAAACATGCGTGCCTATGCAAAGTTCCTCGACCTGTCGGTCCAGTGCATCTTCGGCGGCGTGCCTGCCAGCAAGCAGGCCAAGAAGCTGGTGCAGGGCTGCGATATTCTGGTGGCAACGCCGGGACGTCTGCTCGACCTGTGCGATCAGCGCGCGCTGACCCTGCGCAATGTCGAGATCTTCGTTCTCGATGAAGCCGACCAGATGATGGACCTTGGCTTCATCAAGCCGCTGACCCGCATCGCCAACATGCTGCCCGACAAGCGTCAGAGCCTGTTCTTTTCCGCGACCATGCCCAAGGCCATTGCCGATCTCGGCAAGCGTTTCATCAAGGATCCGGTTCGCGTTGAAGTCGCACCGCAATCCACGACTGCCGAGCGCGTCGAGCAATATTCGACCTTTATCGACCAGAAGGAAAAGCAGGCGCTGCTTACCCTCAGCCTGAAGAAGGGCCTGGAGAGCGGCGAGATCGAGCGCAGCCTCGTCTTCACCCGCACCAAGCATGGCGCGGACCGCGTGGTTCGCCACCTGGTTGCCGCCGGCATCAACGCTGCGGCCATTCACGGCAACAAGAGCCAGGCCCAGCGCACGCGCGCTTTGGACGGTTTCCGCGACAATCGCGTGCCTGTGCTGGTCGCGACTGACATTGCAGCGCGCGGCATCGACGTTCCGGGCGTGAGCGCGGTATTCAATTTCGAACTGCCCAATGTGGCCGAACAATATGTTCACCGCATCGGGCGTACCGCGCGTGCGGGCCGGAACGGCATGGCTATTTCCTATGTCGCACCGGACGAGAAGCCCTATTTGCGTGATATCGAGAAGCTGACCGGCGTTCGCCTGACGGCCGTTCCGATCCCCGAAAACTTCGTGACCCAGGCAGCGGCCCTGCCCGCGGCCGCTCGTCACCCGTCCGGTGCGGAACGTGCCGAGGGCGATCGCCCCCGCACTCGCCGGGGCAATGGCGGCGGAAACGGAAGCGGCAGGCGCAAGCCTCAGGCTTCCGCGCGACCGGCCGGTAATGGTGGTGGTCAACGCAACCGAAGGCCCCGCGCAGGCGCCTGACGCCTTTCGGCCTCAGGCCGCGAATAAGTACCGGTTCGGCGGGGCAAGTTCGGCAGCGGACTTGCTCCGCCTTGCATTTGCGCTCTAGGGGAACGGGCGGAAGCTAAGGCTGGCAAACACTCTCTGCAGTTCAGCGCGATTTAATCTGCGCACTGCCAGAGTGGCATGACCGGTCGCGCTCCTCAATTTTCGGATGCGCATGTTCCTGTGCCTGCAAGGGTTCGGGCCAGTCCGATACTTCAGATGGTCGCATCCTTCGTGGCATCGGCCTTGCAAACGACGACACTATACGGAGTCTCTTTATATGAAATTCGCGAAACTCGCCGCCGCTACCGCCATTGCATTCGGCGTTCCGGCAGCAGCTTCCGCCCAGGATGCCGCACCTGCCGCATCCGCCGCCGCAGAACTGACGATCGCCCCGGGCGTAACCATCTACGATCCGCAGGGCGGGCTCGTCGGCACCGTTCTTGAAGTCAGCGACGACGTCGTTCTGGTGAACACCGGCAAGCACACCGCACCCCTGCCGGCGAACGCTTTCGCCAAGGGTCCGAACGGCCCCATCATCTCGGTCACCCAGGCACAGCTGAACCAGATGCTCGACGAACAGATGGCTCAGGTTGCAGCGCAGCGCGATACCGCGCTGGTCGAAGGCGCCATGGTTCACACGGTCGACGATGCGATGCTGGGCACCGTCACATCGATCGACGCCGATAACATCGTCGTGACGGGCGAAAACGGCCCGGTCGCGATGCTGCGCGATCAGTTCGCCGTCAACCCTGAAGGCACGCTGATCGTCCTCTTCACCGAGGCGCAGATCGCCGAGGCAGCTGCCGCGGCAACACCAGCTGGTTGATCAGTTAAACGTCAACTCTCGAAAGGGGCCGGTTGCGGAAAGCGCGACCGGCCCTTTTTTCATGTCAGAAGCGATTGTCGCGAGGGAACCCCTGCGGCGGCATCCGCCCCGCTGCCCCGCGTGCGACTTTCCACTGCCACATGTCGGTTTCCGTCCGCGTCCGCCCGGTTTCCCCGCCCATTGCCCAGCTCAGGCCATCTTCCAGCTTGAAGGTGACTGCATCCGACATACCGCCGTCGCGATAGCGCTGCAATTGCACGCCCTGGCCGCGAGCCAGCACCGGAAGTTCCTCAAGACTGAAGACGACCAGCTTGCGATTGTCGCCCACAACGGCGACATGGTCGTGGTCGGGCGCGATCTCGCGAACCGTGACGAGCCGGTTGTCGCCCTTCAGATTGACGACCTGCCGGCCTTTGCGCGTTTCAGCCAGCAACTCGCTCGTCTGCGCGGCGAAGCCCTTGCCGTTGGCGGCAACCAGCAGCAATTGCGCGTCGGCCCTGTGGCGGATCAGGCCGACGATCCGGGCGTCGGCATCGATGTCGAGATTGTTGCGCAAAGGTTCGCCGAAGCCGCGCGCACTGGGCAGCTTGTCCGCCCCCATGGTGAAGAACCGGCCGTTGTCGGTTATGACGAGCAGCTTGTCCGTCGTCTGCCCATGCAGGACGAAGCCAGCCTCGTCGCCTTCCTTGTACTTGAAGTCGGTGTCCAGTGGAACGTGGCCCTTCGCCGCCCTAATCCAGCCCTTTTGCGAGAGAATGACGGTGACCGGCTCCTTCTCGATCATGGCCTCGAGCGAGAATTCGACTGCCGGCGCAACCTCAGCGATTGTCGTTCGGCGCGCGCCCAGGACAGTGTCCTTGCCATATTCCTTCTGCAATTTCCGCAGGTCGCGTTTCAGTCGGGTTCGCTGACGCGCCGGTGAATCGAGCAGCGCCTCCAGTTCCTCGCGCTCCTTCAGCAGATCGTCGCGCTCGCCGCGCAGCTGCATCTCCTCCAGCTTGCGCAAGGAACGCAGCCGCATGTTCAGGATTGCTTCGGCCTGTCGGTCGGTCAGCTCAAATTCTGCCATCATGACCGGCTTCGGCTCGTCCTCACCGCGGATGATCTCGATCACGCGATCGAGATTGAGGTAGGCCGCGATGTAGCCTTCGACCAGTTCCAGCCGAAGGGCGATCTTTTCCAACCGGTGGCGACTGCGCCGCTGCAAGATGTCGATCTGGCTGGCGAGCCAGTTCGAAAGCAGTTCCTTGAGCCCCATCACCAGCGGCGTCCGTGTGGCATCCAGCACGTTCATGTTGAGGCCGAAGCGGGTTTCAAGGTCGGTCAGCTTGTAGACCGATTCCTTCAGCAGATCGGGGTCCACCTTGCGGCTGCGGGGGACCAGCACCAGCCGGATGCGCTCGTCGCTTTCGTCGCGTACATCTTCAAGGATGGGCAGCTTGCGGTCGGCGATTGCAGCGGCGATCTGTTCGATCAGCTTGCCCTTCTGCACCATGTAGGGAATTTCGCTGATAACCAATTGCCACTGGCCTCCGCCCAAGCGCTCGATGCCAGCGTCGCGATCCGCTTCAGTCGCGGCTTCGGCAGCATGGAAGCGTCCCCGCACCCTGAACGACCCGCGCCCTGTGCGATAGGCTGCGGACACGGCCGCCGGGCTGTCGACGATCAGGCCTCCGGTGGCGAAATCCGGCCCCTGGAACAGTTCCATCAGCCTTTCATGTTCGACCTGCGGATTGTCGATGATCTCCAGCGCCGCGTCGATGATCTCATGCGCATTGTGGCTGGGGATGCTGGTCGCCATGCCGACCGCGATGCCGCTGGAACCGTTTGCCAGCAGGTTCGGAAACAGGCCGGGAAATATCTCCGGCTCTTCCTCCTCGCCATTATAGGTCGGCACGAAATCGACTGTGCCCTCGTCCAGCCCCTGCATCAGGGTCATGGCGGTGCGGGTCAGGCGGGCTTCCGTATAGCGGTAGGCAGCGGCGTTATCGCCGTCGATGTTGCCGAAATTGCCCTGCCCCTCGACCAGCGGATATCGCAGCGCGAAATCCTGCGCCAGCCGCACCATCGCGTCATAGACCGACGCGTCGCCATGCGGGTGGTATTTGCCGATGACGTCGCCGACCACGCGGGCCGATTTCTTGAAGGCATCGGTCGGGTTGAGCTTCAACTGCCGCATCGCCCAGAGCAAGCGGCGGTGGACCGGCTTCAACCCGTCGCGAAGGTCGGGCAGCGAACGCGCCGTGATGGTGGACAGCGCATAGACGAGATAGCGCTCCGAAAGCGCTGCGTCGAAAGGGGCATCGACGATGCTGTCGAAGGGATCGGGGCTGTCGATGGGATCGGGTCCGGCCAGGTCGGTCTTGTCGGTGGGCATGGTGCCTGTCCTAACACCGCTTTGCCCGGCCGACAAAGCGGGAACATTCAGATATTCTGCATATCCCTGCTTTCGGCGGGGATATTTACGGTGAGACCATCGAGCCTCGCCTCCAGGTCGATCTGGCAGGCGAGGCGGCTCGTCGGCCCGGCACCTGTGGCGAGGTCGAGCATGTCCTCCTCTTCCTCACTCGGTTCGGCAAGCCGGTCGAACCATTCGGGCGTGACGATCACATGGCAGGTGGAACAAGCCATCTGCCCCTCGCAGGTTCCCTCCAGCGGCATGCCCGCTGCCTGGGCGACGCGCAGCAGATTGTCGCCTTCACGGGCCTCGGCCTGCGCGCTTGCGCCGTCAGGGGTGATGAAATGCACTGTGACGCTCATGCGGTCTGCTCCTTTGCGGCGCGGTTGATTGCGGCCGCGGCAACCTCGATTTCAGCAAGAGTCGTATAGCGCCCGAAACCTAGACGGATCGAATTTCGTGCCTGCGCATCGGAAAGGCCAATCGCTTTCAGCACATGACTGGTGCGACCCGATCCACTGGCGCATGCGGAACCGGCGGAGAAGGCCACATCGCGAACCTCGGACATCAGGCGGTTCACATCCAGACCGTCGCGCCGCAGGTTCAGGTTCCCATGCCAGCGTTGCCGCTCGCTGCCGTTGAGGGTCCAGTCCGAGAGAGCGTCGCGCGCCGCCTGCCACAGGTCTTCCACATGTGCGGCATCCTCTTCCCCCCGCTCCAGGGCAATCTTCGCTGCCACGCCAAAGCCTGCGCACAAGGCGGGACTGAGCGTACCCGAGCGAACATCGCCTTCCTGCCCGCCGCCGGTAATGACAGGGTCGAGTGATACGCCTTCCTTCACCCACAAGGCGCCGACCCCCTTGGGGCCATGCAGCTTGTGCGCTGACACGGCGATCAGATCGGCCTCGGCAATCTTCATACGCCCCGCCGCCTGCACCGCATCGACCAGCAGCAAGGCTCCGTGTTCCGCTGCCAGTTCGGCGGCCCGTGCGATGGGCTGAATGGTCCCGATCTCGTTATTCACCTGCATGGTTGCGATCAGGCGAGGTGCAGCTTCGAGCGGCGGCTCAGGCACGATCAGACCTTCCGCATCCACCGGCCAGATAGCGCATGGCCCGGCATTGCGCACCGTGTCGAGCACGGCCGCATGCTCGATGGCAGAGGCCAGCACCGGTCCCGTCGCGAGGTTCGCAGAACCGCGAATGGCGAGATTAATGCTCTCCGTCGCGCCGCTGGTGAAGATGACCCGCCCGCCGCCGGGGAAAAGCGCAGCCACCTGTTCGCGCGCGACCTCCACCGCCGCTGCGGCCCGCCGCCCCATGCGGTGCGGACTGTGCGGGTTGGCGAAGCCCTCGCCCTCCGGCCCGTCGAGCCATTGCAGCATCGCGGCCTTCGCTTCGGGAGCAAGCGGCGTGGTAGCCTGATAATCCAGATAGATCATTGCACATCCGTCGCCATCGCCAGCCACCGGGCGGTGAACGCCTCCACATCTGCTGCGCTGGAACTCCATCCAACGCTAATGCGAATGATCCTGCTGGCGAGATCGTCCTCGATCTGCATCGCCTTCAGCACATGGCTGCCTTTCAGACTGCCGGACGAACAAGCCGACCCGAGGCTGACGGCAAAGCCTGCCATGTCGAACCGCATCAATTGCGCGCTGCCGGACAGGTTCGGCATGGCGATGCCGTGGATGAGCGGCGTGGGGCGCGCCAGCCGATCCGACAGCCAGACACCTCCGGCACCCCGCACCAAAACGGCAAGCCGTTCGAGAGCCGCCAGCACGTCGGGCGGGCAGAATGGCTGCGTCGCCTGCTCCAGCGCGGCAGCAAATCCGAGTGCTGCTGGCAGGTTCTCCGTGCCGCGGCGATAACCTCGCTCCTGACCGCCAGCCGGAGCCAGCATCGCGTAATCGCGAACCAGCAGCGCCCCGATCCCGGGTGGCCCGCCCAGCTTGTGCGCCGAGATGATCGCCATGTCGCACTCACTCGGCAGCGGATATTTGGCCGCAGACTGTGCGCAATCGGCGACAAGCAACCCGCCGGCTGCATGAACCCTGTCGGCAACGGCCTGCATATCCTGCGCCGCGCCCGTTTCCGAGTTGATGGCTTGCATTGCCACTATCGGTGAGGCTCCACCAGAAAGAGGCTCCAGATCGACCGAGCCGTCCGGCGCAACCAAAAGCATCGTCGCATCAGGAGCGGCGCCGTGGACCGCATCATGCTCCACCGCGCTGACGAAGCGTGTCCCAGCGCCACTTCCCGAACCGTTCCCCTTCACAGCGCAAGCCCGGTTAAGCGCCAGCCAGGCCGCCTCGCTCGCCCCGCTGGTCAGGATGACTTCCCCGCTCCAGCCGAGCTCCTTCCTTATCCGGTCACGCGCATCTTCCAGCGCGACGCGGGCCTTGCGTCCCTCCGCATGCGGGCTGGACGGGTTGGCCCATCGCTCCATGCCTTCCGCCACCGCTGCCAGTGCTTCGGGCCGCATCGGGGTGGTCGCTGCATGGTCGAGATAGATACGGTGGATGGAAAGTCCCTTCACTGTGCGCGCGCCGATTGCGAAACGCGCGTCACACACTATATAGCGCCGGTCCGCATATGCGCCACCGCATGTGCCCCTAACTTTTCCGACAGGTTCCCGCAAATGCCCTCAGTCATCTTTCCCGGCCCCGAAGGGCGCCTCGAAGGCCGCTATTCCCCCGCTCCGCGCCCGCGCGCGCCCGTTGCCATGATCCTGCACCCGCATCCGCAGGGCGGCGGGACGATGAACGAGCGGATCACGCAGCGCCTGTACAAGACCTTCGTGGATCGCGGTTTCGCCACCTTGCGCTTCAATTTCCGGGGTGTCGGGCGCAGTCAGGGCAGCTTCGACAATGGCGTTGGCGAACTCAGCGATGCGGCCAGCGCACTCGACTGGGTGCAGTCCATTCACCCCGAAGCGCAGGTGACCTGGGTCGGAGGCGTCAGCTTCGGTGCGCTGATCGGCATGCAATTGCTGATGCGCCGCCCCGAAGTGCGCGGCTTCATCTCCATCGCGCCGCCTGCGAACATGTACGACTTCAGCTTCCTGGCACCTTGCCCGGCAAGCGGCATCTTCATCCAGGGCACGGCCGACACAGTGGTTCAACCCGCTTCTGTCCAGAAGCTGGTCGACAAGCTGCGCACGCAGAAGCACATCACGATCCACCACGAGGAAATCCCCCGTGCCAACCATTTCTTCGAGAACGAGATGGAAGATCTGATGGGTTCGGTCGACAATTATCTCGACTTCCGCCTCTCGCCGGATTGCCCGATCAAGTAATTAGCGATCGGTCGAACCGAGCAAAGCGCCCGCCCCGGTTTTCCGCGGCGGGCCTTTTGTTGCGCGTCATTCAGTTGCGAAAAGCGACGCGAAACCTCTTGCCAGACCGTGTTACACCATCTCATGATGCGATGTTATATCATACGCGCTTGGATCAACCGGCTCGATGATGGAGAGAGGAGCCACAGAAATGGCCTATGTAAATCAGGAAGGGAATACTGCCCGGACCAAAGCGATCATTGGTGTTATCGGAATCCATGCAATTATCGGTTATGGCCTGGTAACCGGCCTTTCATTCGAAAAGATCGCAGCGGCCATCGACAATCCCGAGGGGATATTCATACCGGTTCCGAAACCAACGCCGCCGCCGCCACCGCCCGCCGATCCGAAGCCCACCCGGACACCTCCAAGCGCCGCGCCTGCTCCTTACGTGCCGCCTATTCCCGCACCCCTGGCCACCAGCGCCCCCGATGTTTCGGCCACCACCATCATACTGCCGCCGCTGCCACCGCTGCCAGTGCCGGGCACATCTGGAACGAAGGCTGGTGCCTTGGACAATCTCGCCCTTCCTGCCCCTGCACCCAAGGCGACCCCAACGGGTGTGGAGCCCAGCCCGGTTCGCCCGCGCGGCAATCCGGGTGAATGGGTGACCAACAATGATTACCGCTCATCATGGATCGCAAGGGAAATGGAGGGAACGGTGACATTCCAGGTGGCAATCGATGCGCGGGGAAGGATTACGCAGTGCTCGATCCTGAAAGGCAGCGGTCATTCTGAACTGGATGCGGCGACCTGCGCCAACGTGAAGCGCCGTGCGCGGTTCGAAGCCGCGCGTAATGCGCAGGACCGCGCCGTGCCGTCGACCTACAGCAACACGGTGCTCTGGCGAATTCCGGAGTGATCGCTGGCAGATCGCCAGATTAATCGGTCACCTGCTCGGCGGGCACGCGCCCGTCGGGCGTTGGCACGATCCAGATCGCCACATTGGCGAAGGCGATAGCTGCCAGCACCACCATCAGAACGACCTGCTTCCGAGGCCCCCCGCGACGGTGCAGAAACCATGCGCCCGCAAGGAGAGCCAGAGCGGCCAGCACGACGAGGGAGAGAACCATGTCCATGCCTGCGTTCTTACCAAGAGGGGTAGCGCAGGGGAACCGTCTACAAGGCCCGTCGGTTTGAACGAAAAGCGCGGCGACGGGCCGCATTCAGGAGAAGCGACAGATGGGCATTTTCAGTTCGATCAAGCGGGCGATCTTCGGTGAGGATGCCGAAGCCAGAGAAACCGCGACAGCGCCGCCTGCTGCTACGGCCCGCCCCGGCGCTGCCGCTCCGCGCTCGGTTCCGTCTAAGGCACCGCCTCCGACCGGCACGCCGACAAGTCATTCCGTGCGCGTTTCGCAGGTCGATGTCGAGAATTCGCTGGATTCGATGCCAGGCGCCGACAGGCTGAACTGGCGCACCTCCATCGTCGATCTGATGAAGCTGATCGGCGTGGATTCCGATTTCGAGAGCCGCAAGGCGCTGGCGCATGAACTCGGTCGCGCCGATTATTCGGGCGACGCGGAAGACAATGTGTGGCTGCACCGGAAGACGATGCAGGAACTGTCGCGTAACGGCGGCAAGGTTCCGGCTGAATTCCTCGATTGAGGAGGATTGCCCCAGACCTTCCGAACTCGCGAGTGCGACACGTTTGACAGGTTGCACCCGCCGCGCCAGACACTGCGCATGACAATCAAACATACGCACACTCTCACCCGCCGCCAAACCCTCGCCGGGATGGCTGCGGGTGTTTCCATGACTACGCTCTCTGCCTGCACGGGCGGGATGGCGAATACCAGCGGCCTCCGCGCCAACCCGGCTGACGGTAACCCGCTGCTGGACGAGATCGCGTATAATCTGCTGGTGCATGAGCCGGAGCGGGCGACCAGCCTCGGCGTCGACACCGCCACGCATGCGCGGCTGCGCTCCATGCTCGAGGATCAGTCGCCGGACGGCCAGCAGGCCTATGCCGCGACCTTGCGCCGCGATCTGGCGCGGGTTCGCGCAACGGACACGCAGGGCTTCACGCCCGAGACACGAACCAGCTTCGAAGTGGTGGAAAGCGCTTATTCCACCGCGCTGGACGGTTTCGCCCTCCCTTATGGCGATGTTGCTGTCGGAAGCTGGCGAAACGCGCCCTATGTCGTGATCCAGAATGTCGGTTCCTATCTCGATTTGCCGCGCTTCATGGATTCCGTCCATCCGCTGCAGGACAGCGCCGACGTCGATGCCTTCGCCTCGCGCTTGCAGGCCATCCCGGGCGTACTGGATGGTGAGTTGATCCGGATGAGCCGCGCCACGGCAATGGGCGTCATTCCGCCCGATTTCCTTCTGGACAAGGCTATTGCCCAGATGGGCAGCACTCTGGATGATGCGCGAAACGGCGTTCTGTTTATCGCCCAGATGCGGGAGAACCTCGGGAAGAGCGGTTTGCCCGAAGCGCCTGCCGATGCCCTGACATCGGTCGTCACCGGCCCCATCGCCGCGGCGCTGGAGCGCCAATTGGCGGAGCTGCGCCGGCAAAGAACGATGGCGACGAGCGAACCCGGCATGTGGGCACGGCCGCAGGGGGACGAATGGTACGCATGGGCGCTGCGGGCCAGCACCACGACGCCGCTATCGGCGAATGAAGTGCATGAGCGCGGGCTGGAAGAGCTGGCCGCGCTGCACGGCAGGATGGAGCCGATCCTGCAATCCATCGGCTATACCACCGGCACGGTCGGCGAAAGGATGCAGGCGCTGTCAGCCGATCCGCGCTACAAATTTGCCGAGGGCGACCCGGGGCGCGCCGAGATCATGGCCTTCATCAAGGATCGCATCGCCTGGATCACCGGCCAGATGCCGCGGGCCTTCAACACGCTGGTCGACCCCAATCTGGAGGTTCGCCGCCTGCCGCTGGCGGAAGAGCCCGGTGCTCCCGGCGCCTATGGCGGTGCCGGCAGCAAGGATGGTTCGATCCCCGGCCGCATGTGGATAAATCTGAGGACAACCGATCTCCATCGCAAGTATGACCTTGCCGACCTGACCTATCACGAAACTATCCCCGGCCATGTCTGGGAAGGCGAATATTCAAACCGCCTGCCGCTGATCCGGTCGATCCTCGCGTTCAATGCTTTCTCCGAAGGATGGGCGCTTTACGGCGAACAGATTGCAGATGAACTCGGCGCCTATGACGATTTCGCGGTGGGTCGCCTTGGCTATCTGCAGAGCCTCGCTTTCCGGGCCTGTCGGATGGTGGTGGATACCGGCCTGCACTCCAAGCGCTGGAGCCGCCAGCGCGCCGTTGATTTCTTCGTCCAGCGTAATGGTAGTAAGGCCGAAGAAGTGGCCAGCGAGGTTGATCGCTATTGCAGCTGGCCGGGGCAGGCCTGCGGATACAAGGTGGGCCATAGCGAGATCGTCCGGCAGCGCGCCCGCGCGCAGGCTGAACTTGGTGAGGCCTATGACTTCCGCGCCTTCAACGATGCAGTCGTACTCGGCGGGAACGCACCGCTCGATGTGATGGCGAACAATGTCGGGCGCTATATCGAGGCTGCGCGCAGCTGAGCCGCGCAATGTTCGCAGGGCCATGAAAGAGGGCGGCGGAACCGGGATGGTTCCGCCGCCCTCTTTTATTCAGTCAGGCTGAGTGTCAGGCCGCCTTCGGGGCTGCGTCGCGCACGCCCTGATCGACATGGGGCGCGAACTCGGCGAAATTGTCGACGAACAGGCGCACCAGCTTCTGCGCCGTTGCATCGTAATCGGCAGGATCGGACCAGGTTGAACGGGGATCGAGGATGGTCTGGTCCACGCCCGCTTCTTCAAGAGCCGGAACGCTCACCGGTACGTCGAAGCCGAAATTGGGATCGCGGCGGAATTCGACATTATCCAGCTTGCCGTCAAGCGCCGCGTTCAGCAGCGCGCGCGTCGCCTTGATCGGCATGCGGTTGCCGGTGCCGTACTTCCCGCCGGTCCAGCCGGTGTTGAGCAGCCAGCATTGCACGCCGCCCTTGGCGATGCGTTCCTTCAGAAGATTGCCATACACGCTGGGATGGCGCGGCATGAAGGGCGCGCCAAAGCAGGTGGAGAAAGTCGCTTCCGGTTCGGTCACGCCGATCTCCGTGCCAGCCACCTTGGCGGTGTAGCCGGACAGGAAGTGATACATCGCCTGATCGGGCGTCAGGCGCGCAATCGGCGGCAATACGCCGAACGCATCCGCGGTCAGCATCACAACATTCGAAGGCACCGGACCGAGGTTCTTTTCCGACGTGTTCGGAATGAATTCAATCGGATAGGCACCGCGGGTATTTTCGGCGAGGCTGTTGTCGTCGAAATCCAGTTCGCGGGTTTCAGGGTCCATGACCACATTTTCCAGCACCGTGCCGAACTTCCGCGTCGTGGCGAAAATTTCTGGCTCGGCCTCTTCGGACAGGCGGATCATCTTGGCATAGCAGCCGCCTTCGAAATTGAAGACCGCCGTGTCCGACCAGCCATGTTCGTCATCGCCGATCAGCGTGCGGCTGGCATCGGCGGACAGGGTCGTTTTGCCGGTGCCCGACAGACCGAAGAACACGGCCGTCTTGCCGTCCGCGCCGATGTTGGCGCTGCAATGCATCGGCATCACGCCTTTCTTCGGCAGCAGGTAATTGAGAATGCCGAAGACGCTCTTCTTCATCTCCCCGGCATATTTCGTTCCGCCGATCAGGATCAGCTTTTCCGACAGGTTCACCGCGATCACAGTTTCGCTGCGCGTGCCGTGCCGTTCAGGGTCGGCCTGGAAGCTCGGCAGATCGATGATCGTATATTCCGGTTCGAACCCGTCCAGCTCTTCCGCCGTCGGGCGCACCAAAAGCGTACGAATGAACAGATTATGCCAGGCCAGTTCGTTGATGACGCGCACGTTGACGCGGTGTTCGGGCTGTGAACCGCCGAACAGGTCGGCGACGAACAGTTCCTGCTTGTCGGCGACCGCTTTCATGAAATCGGCCTTGAGCGCTGCGAAATGTTCGGGCGTCATCGGCACGTTGACCTTGCCCCACCAGACGCTGTCTTCCGTTTCTGCATCGCGGACGATATATTTGTCCTTTGCGCTGCGACCGGTGTGCGAACCCGTTTCGACCACCAGCGGACCGTCCTTGGCCAATTGCCCTTCGCCGTTCGCAAGGGCCTCTTCAACCAGTTGAGCGGTGTTGTAATTGGCGTGGATGAGAGCATCGGTCGAGATGCCCTGGGCGGACAGGGAATAAGAAAGCGGGGCGTTCACGGCAAGCTCCTGACAAAATCCGGCTGAAGGGGCGGATCACTGCGGGATTCGCAAGGACGATCGGCCCGCCAATCCCTTGCGCATAGTGCGCTGCCCGCAGATCGTCAAATCGGCGGTGCAGAGCCTTGAGTAGCAACTCTTTTTTACCTGTCGCGTGAAGGTTCGCTGTGCGTTGTCTTGTCAGCGCGCAGGGGCTAGGTTCCAGCCCCATGACAAACCATCATTCGGCAGGCCCTGACCACGATCCACAACCAGCCAACAGCGCACCCGACGCCTCCGGAATCGCGGACCCCATAGTTGACGCACGGGCACAGCGCCGGGCGGACCGCCGCGTCATTGCGCTGGTCGATGACGACCGGAACATCCTGACCTCGGTGTCGATCGCGCTCCAGTCGGAGGGCTACGCTACGCGGGTCTATTCCGATGGCGTGACTGCCCTCGCCGCATTGATCGACAATCCGCCCGACCTCGCCGTGTTCGACATCAAGATGCCGCGAATGGACGGGATGGAACTGCTGCGGCGGCTGCGCGAAACATCGGCGCTGCCGGTTATCTTCCTCACCAGCAAGGATGACGAGCAGGATGAGGAAGCGGGTCTTGAAATGGGGGCCGACGACTACATCGCCAAGCCGTTCAGCCTGCGCCTTCTGCTCGCCCGCATTCGCGCCATCCTGCGCCGCGGCGGTGCAGGGTCGCCCGACGGCACGGGCGCTGTTCAGGCCGATGCCGTGACGGAAAAAATCTCGCGTGGCCGCCTTTTGATGGACCCGGCGCGGCACCAGGTCAGCTGGGATGGCCGCCACGTCTCGCTTACCGTGACCGAATTCCTGATTCTCGAAGCCCTGGCCATTCGGCCCGGCGTGATAAAGAGCCGTAACCAGCTAATGGATGCTGCCTATCCCGACGACGTGTTCGTCGATGACCGAACGGTGGATAGCCATATCAAGCGCGTGCGCCGCAAGTTTCGGGCCGTCGACGGGGAGTTCGACGCGATCGAGACACTGTATGGCGCCGGCTACAGCTTTACCGACGATGGCTGACATCGCCGACGCTCGGCACGGGGGCGCGAGCGGTGTTCCCGAGCATCAGGAGGAAGACGGCCCCGCAAACAGGGTCATGGTTCCCGCTGCGGTGAGCGAACAAACGCGTCTGCGCCGGCTCGATAGCCTCGGCTGGTCGAGCCGCTTGTCGCTGACCGCCCGCATTCTCGCGGTAAATCTGCTGCCGCTGCTACTGCTTGGCGGCGGCGTCTTCTATCTCGACACCTATCGCAAGCAGCTGCTCGACGAACGGTACAAGCTGGCCCGCATAGAAGCGCAGATCACTGCCGAGGCTTTGGCCGGGGCGACGCGCGAGCGGCAGGAAGCGCTGCTGATCCAGATCGGCAAGGAACAGGACATGCGCCTCAGAATGTACGATGGCGACGGCATGCTCACTGCCGACAGTTTCGAGCTCGATGCACCCGCCTTCACCTTCGACAATATTGCCACACTGTCATGGGACGAAGACTTCGCCCTGATGCTCGATCGCACGGTCGACACGATCGTCGGCGCGGAACCCATTCCCGATTACATCGAACCGCGCAGCCCCCGCGCAGATGTATGGCCCGAACTTGCGCGCGCGAGGGAGCAAGGCCTGACGCAGATCCAGTTGCGCGATGCCCCCGACGGAACGCCCGTGATCAATGCCGCCGCACCCGTGGGACTGAAGGGTGCCTCGCTGCTCACCACCCGCAACGCCGTGGATATTACCGAGAGAGTTCGCCAGGCGCGTACCACCCTCGGCTTCGGGGTGGCGCTCGCGCTGACGACGTCGATCCTCCTGTCGCTGTTCCTCGCGCGTACGATCGTCAGCCCACTCCAATTGCTGGCGCGCGCCGCTATCAGGGTACGGCTTGGCCGCGACCGTGATGTGGTGGTGCCCAGGCTGCCGGAAAGGCGGGACGAAATCGGCCTTCTCGCGCGTGCCGTGTCGGATATGGCGGATGCCTTGCGGCAACGGATCGACGCGGTCGATCACTTCGCCGCCGATGTGGCGCATGAGATCAAGAATCCCCTGGCTTCCCTGCGCAGCGCGATCGAGTCGCTGTCCCGCGTGGAGGACCCGGAACTGCGCGCGCAACTGCACACCATCGCAAGCCACGACGTCCGCCGGATAGACCGGCTGATCACCGAGATTGCCGACGCCAGCCGCATCGATGCAGAACTGTCACGCACGATATTCGAAAATGTCGATATTGCAGCTCTCGTCCGCAACATCGTCGGAACGCGCGAGGATCGTGCGGAGAACGAAGGTATCGAGATCGCACTCGACTTGCCGCCTTATCAACTGATCATTCCGGGTGCCCCTGCAAGGCTCGAACGTATCATCGAGAACCTGCTCGACAATGCCGTGTCCTTCTCTCCGCCGGGCGAACGCATAGAGATCCGCCTCGTCGATCAGGAGGATCACGTGACCCTCTCGGTAAGCGATCACGGCCCCGGCATACCCGAACACGCCCGCGACAAGGTGTTCGAACGGTTCCATTCGGACCGGCCCGAGGCCGAAGCTTTCGGCGATCACAGCGGGTTGGGTCTGGCTATTGCTAGGACAATCGCGACTGCGCACGACGGCAAGCTCCTTGCGCTCGACCGCGAAGACGGAACGGCCGGTGCCCGGCTACAGCTCGAACTACCGACGGGGCGGAGCGCGGAAGATTGACCGGAGTTCTGCACCAGGCTGGATGCGTGGCGCTGGGGGGACGAGGGATCGTGATCGAAGGCCCGCCGGGAAGCGGGAAATCTTCACTCGCACTGGCGCTGATCGACCGGGGTGCCATGCTAGTCGGTGACGATGGCATCTTGCTGTTCGCGAAGAATGGGCGATTGCGGGCGCAAGCAGCGCCGGCGACTGCGGGTCTGCTCGAAATACGCAATGTGGGCATCGTGATACTAGATCATGTTTCTGCTCCGGTCTGTCTGCGCGTCGTGCTCGATGACCGGGCACCGCGCCACGTTGAAGAGGCTGCATCACCGAACTGGCACGATCACCCCATTCCGCTGCTGCGCATGTTTCCCGATACAGCGGCACTTCCACTGCGGGTTGTACACGCATTGCAGCTGCACGGACTGCCTTGAGCCTTTCCTCCATCCGCAAAGACCCGCACAATCGCGGAATGCCGCTCGATTCGCCAAAATCCGCAGATAAATTTCAATCGCCGGGCGTTGCTGCGGACGACCGAAAGCGGATCGCGCTCGTGACCGGCATGTCGGGCGCTGGCAAGACGACGGCTTTGCGTGTTCTCGAGGATCTGGGGTGGGAAGCCATAGACAATTTCCCGATCCGCATGCTCGATCGCCTGATCGACGGTCCCGATCCTTCGCCTGGACCGGCTCGGGGCGAGATGCACCCGATGCTGGCGATCGGCTTCGATGCGCGAACCCGTGGCTTCGTTCCGAACGATATTATCTCGCTGGTAAGAAGCCTTGCCGGACGCGACGATCTGGTCGTCACCACTCTCTTCCTGGACTGCAACAGCGCCGAACTGGAAAGAAGATATAACGAGACCCGCCGCCGTCACCCCCTGGCGCATGGCCGCCCTGTCATCGAAGGCATCAAGGCGGAACGCGAACTTCTCGAACCGCTGCGCCGCTGGGCGGATGCGGTGATCGATACTTCGGGGCTGGCGACCAATCAGCTTCAGCAGGAGATGCGCGAACGCTTCGCGGTTGCCGCATCGGCCGAAACTTCAATTACGATCACGAGTTTCGGCTTTGCCCGGGGAATGCCGCCGCTTGCCGACTTCGTGTTCGACATGCGTTTCCTGGACAATCCACATTGGGTTTCCGAACTTCGCGACCAGACTGGACTGGACGCACCCGTGGCCGCTTACATTGCCAGCAACCCTGCGTTTGCATCAGCTTTCGGGAATATCCGCGACCTGTTGCTTGGCGTGATTCCGGAATACAAGCGGCAGGGCAAGAGCTACCTCACCATTGCATTCGGCTGCACCGGCGGGCGCCACCGCAGTGTCTATACGGCACAGGAAATGGGTCGGGCCTTGCGCGAGGCGGGTTTTTCACCCACGGTAGTGCATCGAAATCTGGAGTCGCGTGCAGCGGACCAGATCGAAGGGCCGCAAACATGATCGTGCAAGACTGAGCGCTTGATCATGCAACGCACGGGATTCTTGAACCTCCTATGATCGGCATGATCCTGGTAACGCATGGCCGTCTGGCCGAAGAGTTCGTCAACGCGATGGAACATGTGGTCGGCCGGCAGGAGGCGATCGCCACCATCTGCATCGGCCCCAATGACGATATGGAGGTCCGCCGTGCGGAAATCGCCGCCGCTATCGGGGACGTTGACAGCGGCAACGGCGCGATAATCCTGACAGACCTGTTCGGCGGCACGCCGTCCAACCTGGCGATATCGCTGCTGGATGCCGGGCGCGTCGAGGTAATTGCCGGAATAAACCTGCCGATGCTCATCCGTCTGGCCGGTGCGCGAAAGACCATGACGATCACTGCCGCCGTGGGTGCTGCAAGGGACGCCGGACGTAATTACATCACGATTGCATCGGAGTTCCTCGGTCATGAGGCGAAAGCTTCATGACCGAGATCCGGCGAAGTGTCGAAATCGTGAACCAGCGCGGACTGCACGCCCGTGCCAGCGCCAAGTTCGTCAATGCGGTGTCCGAGTTGCCGGGCGAAACGCAGGTTCGGGTCGAAAAGGACGGTAACAGCGCTGTCGGAGGATCGATCCTCGGTTTGATGATGCTGGGCGCGGCCAAAGGAGACTGCGTGGATGTGATCGTCGCGGGCGAAAATGCCGACATGGTGCTCGGCAATCTCTGTGCCCTGATCGAGGACGGCTTCGGCGAAAGCTGAAGCCGGTGAACATATGCGCAGGGAGATCACCGGTTTCTCCAACCCGACCGTCAAATATCTGCGGTCGCTTCGGGACAAAAAGTATCGCCGCAGGGAAAAGCGGTTCCTTGCCGAAGGATTGCGGCTGCTGACCGACGCGCGCGAATGCGGACGATTGCCGGAGATGCTGGTTATGGCCGCAGGGCGGAACCGGCATTCGCTTCTGGATACGCTGGAGAGGGATGTTCTGGCTGCTGGCGGTGAGGTGGTCGAAACCACGCCCGACATTCTCACCAAGATTACCGGCAAGGATAATCCGCAAGCGGTAACGGGCATGTTCCGCGAATTCGATACTTCGCTCGGCAGTCTCGACCGCGATGCAGCACCGATCTGGCTGGTCGCCCAGGCGCTTCGCGATCCGGGTAATCTGGGAACCATGTTGCGGACTGCCGATGCTGTCGGCGCCGGCGGAGTGATCCTGATCGATGAATGCGCCGACCCGTTCAGCGTCGAAGCGGTTCGGGCCAGCATGGGCGCGATCTTCACGAAGGCCATTGCGCAGGCTGAATGGGGCGAATTTCAATCCTGGCTCAGGAGCGGCGCTGGACAATTGGTCGCAGCGAGCCTGCGCGAGGCGGTGCCTTATCGCGGTGCCGCATATGCTGCACCGTGTTTCCTGCTGGTAGGCAATGAATCGCGCGGTCTGCCCGAGGAATGTGAAGCAGCCTGCGATCTGCGCGTCACCATGCCCATGCGCGGGCGGGCGGATAGCCTGAACGCTTCCGTGGCGGCGGCGGTGCTGGCTTACGAGGCGCTTGCCCGCCTCGATCCCTGATCTGTTTACTCCGCAGCCGAGCTTATGGAGCCCTCGGCCCCCTCACTGCCTGACGGCGCAAAATTGACCAGCGCTCTCGGTGTCGTGTTTAAGGGCGGCGCTTCGGGCAATTCCTTGGCCGATGTGTCGACCGACAATTCCTCGAAACGTTCGCCAGTCCGGCGCAGGTTGGTGTCGAAACTGCCTACCATCTTGTCGAAATGCTGGTTCGTGGATTGCAGGCTCTTGCGCAATTGCGCGATGTGGCCCGCAACCACCGCCAGCCTGTCGTACAATTCCTTGCCAAGCGTCGCGATTTCGGCTGCATCCGCCTGTACGCCCGCCTGGCGCCAGACGGTCGCGATCGTCAGCGCGATGGACATGAAATTGAGCGGCGAGGACAGCACAACCTTGCGCTGCAGGGCATAGTCCAGCAGCCCGGCATCCTGAGTCAATGCCGCGTAGAGAACATGTTCGCCTGGTATGAACATGACGACGAAATCGGCGGAGCCTTTTACATGATCCTGATAGCGCTTGCCCGACAGATCATCGATATGCCCGCGCAATTCGCGCGCGTGGGCGCGTAGCAGGGCGTTGCGTTCCTCGTCGCTCTCCGCCTCGTTCGCGCGGGCGTAAGTGTTAAATACGTTTTTCACATCCACGATCAGGCGCCGCCCACCCGGTATGTTGATAACCGCGTCGGGGCGCAGCAGACCGCCCTCGCCCGCAACGGTCACCTGGCAATCGAAATCGGCCTGATCATAAAGACCGCAACTTTCGAGCAGGTTCTCCAGCTGCAATTCGCCCCAGTCGCCCCGCGCCTTGGTCGCGCCGCGCAGGGTAGTGGTGATCCGGTTCGCACCTTCCATCACCCGTTCCTGCCCGGCGCGCACTTCGCCGATCACGCCGTGCAATTGCTGGAAATCGGTGACGCGGCTTTTCTCCAGTTCCTCTACCCGCTTGCGATAACGCTCCAGCGTCTCTCCGACCGGCCCAACTTTCTTCTCCAGTGCAGCGAGGCTTTCCTTGTTCAGCGCCTCGAGCCGCCCATGCGCCGTGTCGAGAAATTTTGCCTGCGCGCCCGTCAGCAGCTTCTCGCCAATTTCATTGAACTTTGCCTGCAGCTTCTCTTCCGCTGCGACAAGCCGGGTCAGTTCGCGGGCCGATTGCTCCTCCCGGTCGGCAAGACGGGCGGTGAAGGCCTTCTCACGCTCGTCCAACTCGCTGCGCAGGGATGAAAGGGCGTTCTCGGCAGCACGCCGCCCTTCTACCTCGGCTTCGTAGCGGGAATTCAGGCGATCGAAATCGGCGCGGAGCAGCCCGGCGGCTTTCTCCCGCTCGGCGACTTCGCTGCGCAGTCCTGCCACTGCGCCGCTCGCCTCTCCTCGCGCGGCTTCGCTTTCCTGCAATCGCTTTTCCAGATCATCGGCTCGGCCCGCCCGAACGCTCGCATTTTCAAGATCAATCACTGCGCGCCGGAACTTCTCGTCCAGATCGCGGGCTTCGGCATCGCGAGAAGCGTGGCGTTCCCGCCATTCGGCAACCGGACGCGAAGCGAAATACCAGCCGAGGCTCAGGCCCAGCAGCAAAGCGAAAATAGCAATGAGGGTAGCAGTCAGTGTCATGGCCGGAACATAGCTGGAACATGAACTGGCGCAAGCCATCATCGTGACAAAAGCGGAACAAGCCTGCCCGCTGCACGCTGCAACAGCACACGCTCATCAATTACGGAGATGCATGAATGTCGATCAAGGAAATGATCCAGGACCACCCGCAAGTCGGGTCCGATTACAACGAACAGCTTGGCGAAGCGATCAAGCACGCCATGTATGGTGCCGCGATCCTGAACAGCTGCGCCGACGCCTGCAATGCAGAGGAAGGCGACATGCGGTCCTGCATCCGCCGCTGTTCCGATGCGTCCGATCTGTGCGAAGCGTTCTACCGCATCGCCAGCCGCCGCACCGCGGGCAATGTCACCGTCATTAAGTCGCTGATGGAAGCGGTAATCATTTCGGTAAAGGTCTGCGCCGAAGAATGCGCGAAGCACGACAACGACCATTGCCGCCGCGCCGAACGCATGTGCCGTGAGGTCATGGAAGACGTGATCAAGGCGCGCGAAGGCATGCTCGACGCCGCCTGATCATGATTGGAAACGAAAGGGGCTCCGCAGTCGACCTGCGGAGCCCCTTTTCAACAGCGAAGCGCAGCCCTGCTCAGGCGTAGGCGCGCAGCTTGTTCAGCTTCTTCATCGCCATCTGCCGCTTCAGGCGCGAAAGGTGGTCGATGAACAGAATGCCTTCGAGATGGTCCATCTCGTGCTGGATACAGGTGGCGAGCAGGCCTTCCATCGCCTCCTCATGCATTGTGCCGTCCAGATCCTGCCAGCGGACCCGGCAGCTTTTCGGCCGGTCCACATCGGCGTAGATCTCGGGCACCGAGAGGCAGCCTTCCTGATATGTCGTGAGTTCGGCAGCCGGGTCGATGATCTCGGGATTGATGAACACGCGCGGGTCGTTCTTCACCGGCCGGTGATCGTGATCGCAGGCCTCGACATGGCAGGCTTCCGGCTGCTCGGCATCGCCGTCCGGTTCCTGCAGATCGATGACCAGCACCCGTAGCGGCACGCCGACCTGGATTGCCGCCAGCCCGATGCCCGGTGCGTCATACATCGTTTCGAACATGTCATCGACAAGCGTGCGGAGTTCGTCGTCGAACTTCTCGACCGGCTTGGAGACAGTCTTCAACCGGGGGTCCGGCACTTCCAGGATTTCGCGTATGGCCATGCGGCTCCAGATAGGAGCTGCCGTCCGCCATCGCAAGCAGGGATGGCGAGCGGCCTAGCCTGCCATGGGGCGCCGGGCACGAAGCGCCTGGGCCAGAGTGCCTTCGTCCAGATAATCAAGTTCACCGCCGACCGGCAGCCCGTGGGCAAGCTGCGTCAGGCGAATGGGCAGGTTCTCAAGGCGTTCGGCAATGTAATGTGCGGTGGTCTGCCCTTCCAGAGTGGCGTTCATGGCGAGCACCACCTCGTCCACCCGATTGTCGCCGTCGCGGTCGGAGACCCGCTCGATCAGGGCGGCGATGTTGAGATCCTCGGGGCGAACGCCTTCGAGCGCCGACAGCTTCCCGCCGAGCACATGGTAACGCCCGGTGAAGAGCCGCGCCCGGTCCAGCGCCCAGAGGTCGGCCACATCCTCCACCACGCAGAGCGAGTGACGGTCGCGCTTCGGGTCGGCGCAGATGCCGCAGGGGTTCTGCGTATCGACATTGGCGCAGATGTCGCATTCGACCAGCGTGTCGCGAACGGTTTCCAGCGCTGATATGAGCTGCAGCAGAGCGCCGGTGCGGCGTTTGACCAGCCAGAGCACTGCCCGCCGGGCGGAACGCGGCCCCAGCCCCGGCAATCGGGCCAGCGCGGATGCCAGCGTGTCGATCTCTTGCGATGCCATGGACAGGCAGATAGGGCTCGCGCTGGGTTTAGGAAAGGCCGCCACCGAAAATGCGCATCATCTTCATGGGAACCCCGGACTTCGCCGTGCCGACGCTGGCGGCGCTACACGATGCGGGGCACACGATCGTTGCCGCCTATACGCAGCCGCCGCGTCGGGCCGGGCGTGGGAAGAAAGTGCAGCCCTCCCCCATCCAGGTCGAAGCGGAACGGCGTCACATTCCCGTTCGCCATCCGGCTACGCTGAAGGATGCGGAGGCACAGGAGAATCTGGCTGCGCTGGAAGCCGACATTGCTGTCGTTGCGGCTTACGGACTGATCCTGCCGCAGGCGGTCCTCGACGCGCCGAGGCTGGGCTGTATCAACGTGCACGCATCCCTGCTGCCGCGCTGGCGCGGGGCGGCACCTGTTCAGCGTGCAATCCTGGCAGGCGATGCGGTGACCGGCATCACGATCATGCAGATGGAAGCCGGGCTGGACACGGGACCGATGCTGGCCACAGCGCGCGTGCAGACGGACCGGAAAACCGCGGGCGAGTTGACCGAAGAACTGGCGCAAGTAGGCGCTCAACTGCTGGTCGGCACCCTGATCGACATCGAGGCGCTACGGGCGATCGAACAGAACGATGCGCAAGCCACCTATGCCGCGAAGATCGACAAGGCCGAAGCGCAGATCGACTTCACACGGGCGGCAGAAGCGCTGGAACGGCAGGTGCGCGCCTTCGCGCCGTTTCCGGGTGCATGGTTCACGCTGGACGGCGAACGCATCAAGGTTCTGAAGGCCGATGTGGTCGGATTGGAAGGTAAACCGGGCCACACACTGGACGACCAGCTGACTATTGCCTGCGGCCACGCTGCCTTGCGACCGACGCTGCTACAGCGGGCAGGCAAGCCGGCGATGGAGACAGATGCCTTCCTTCGCGGCAAGGCGGTACCGGCGGGAGTGCTGGTCGGCTGACCCCCGCCGGATGTGCGATCGGATCAGGCGTTCGCAGCCTGCTTCGCATGTTCGCCTTCGCAGAACTCCTCCACGATCTTGTCGCAGAAGGCGGGTAGATCGTCGGGGTTGCGGCTGGTGATCAGGCCCTGATCGACACAGACTTCTTGGTCGACCCAGTTACCGCCTGCGTTGCGTATATCGGTCTGCAAAGTGGGATAGCTGGTCAGCTTGCGTCCCTTGACCTGGTCTGCCTCGACCAGAGTCCATGGGCCGTGGCAGATCGCCGCGACCGATTTCTTGCCTGCGAAGGCGGCCTTGATGAAGGATACTGCGCTGTCATTGCCGCGCAGCTTGTCCGCGCCGACCGTCCCGCCCGTAATGACGATGCCGTCGAAATCCTCGGCCGAAACTTGATCGAAAGTCTTGTCGATGTCGTAGCTGCCGCCACTGTCGAGATCGTTGTTCACCGTCTGCGCCTTGCCGCTTTCGAAGCTGAGAACGGTGACCTTGCCGCCGGCCTGTTCGACCGCTTGCTTCGGCTTGGTGAATTCCGGCTCTTCCGTGCCCTTGGGCGCGATGAGAATGGCGATGTTTTTTCCGTCTAGTTTCATGTGCTTTTCCTGATTTTGGTTTCAGGAGATTTACGTTCGTGGAGGGTACCGGGTTCCAGCCTGCCCTTGCCTCCCGCGACGAATTGGGCCAGCGCCGCGACCAGCATGGCCCGTTTCGCACTCACCCTGGAATTCGACGGCGCGCCTTTCATGGGGCTGCAACGCCAGGCACATGGCCGAACCGTTCAGCAGGCCGTTGAAGAAGCGGTTTTTGCCGTCACCGCAGAGGAAGTCCGCTTGCATGTCGCCGGACGCACCGATGCAGGCGTCCACGCCCTCGCCATGCGGGCGCATGTGGATGTCGAGAAGCCTTTCGCGCCCTTTCGCCTGATGGAAGCCATCAACGCCAAATTGCGGCCCGATCCGGTGGCTGTGATCGCCTGCGAGGAAAAGCCGGAAGACTGGCACGCGCGTTTCTCATGCCTCGGGCGGAGCTATCTTTACCGCATCGCCAATCGGCGCGCGCCGCTCGCGCTTGGCAAGGGACGAATGTGGCACCTTGCCCCGCCGCTGGACGCCGATGCCATGCACCGGGCTGCCCAGGCGCTGGTCGGACGGCACGATTTCACGACTTTCCGTTCCGCTCACTGCCAGTCGGCAAGCCCGGTCAAGACACTCGACCGGCTGGATGTCCGCCGCGAAGGCGAAGAAATCTTGATCGAGGCAGCAGCGCGCAGCTTCCTGCATCACCAGGTCAGGTCGATGGTCGGTTGCATCGCGCTCGTCGGCATGGGACGCTGGAAAGAAGAGGACATCGCCGCCGCCCTCGCCGCGCGCGACCGGCAGCGATTGGGCCTCAACGCTCCGCCTCACGGTCTGTATTTCGTGAAGGCAGATTATCCGGACGATGACGCAACATGACAGGAGAAGCAGTATGAGCACGACAGGCAAGCAGATCTTCACCACCCTCTCGGCCGATGGGAAGCTGACGGTTGAGGTGGCGGAAAACACCTTTCCCGATCCCCGCCCCAGCCAGGTGCTGGTGAAGATGGAAGCGGCGCCGATCAATCCGTCCGATCTCGCCCTGCTGTTCAGCGCCGCCGATCTCGAAAGTGCCGAGTTTTCTAATGGCAAGATCGTCGCCGACATGCCGGAGCCGTTCCTGTCGGGTGCGAAGGGTCGCCACGGACAACGCCTGCCGGTCGGAAACGAAGGCGCAGGCATCGTCGTTGCCGCGGGAAGCAGCGACATGGCGCAGGCACTGATGGGGCGGCGGGTTGCTTGCGTTCCCGGTTCAGCCTTCAGCGAATATGCGCTGGCCGAAGCGGCCATGTGCCTGCCGCTGGGCGACCATTCCGCTGCCGATGGGGCCTCGGCCTTCGTCAATCCGATGACGGCGCTTGGCTTTGCCGAAACCGCGCGGATGGAAGGGCAGAAGGCGATCATCCATTCCGCCGCCGCTTCCAATCTCGGCCAGATGCTGAACCGCATCTGCCAGGAAGATGGCCTTGCACTGGTCAATATCGTCCGCAAGCAGGACCAGGCCGACCTGCTGAAGGGCATGGGGGCAGAACATGTCGTTAATTCTTCGGACGACGATTTCATGAGCCAGCTTCGCAGCGCAATCGATGCAACCGACGCATATTTCGGGTTCGACCCGATCGGCGGCGGCAAGACGGTGGACAGCTGCTTCAAGGCGATGGAGCAGGTTGCGGCAGCGAAGATGAAGGAGTTCAGCCGCTATGGATCCGATCAGCCGAAGAAGATGTATATCTACGGCCGGCTGGACCTCGGCCCCACGATCCTGACGCCTGCGTACGGGTTCGGCTGGACACTGTCGGGCTGGTTGCTGACACCGTTCCTGCAGCAGGCGGGGATGGAAACCGTCGGGCGTATGCGCAAGCGCGTGCTCGATAATCTGACCACCACTTTCGCCAGCAGCTACAAGCGCAAGGTCACGCTGGAAGAGATGCTGACGAGGGAGGCGGCGCTCGATTACCGGCAGATGAAGACCGGCGAGAAGTACCTCGTCACGCCGCACGGCTGAACGCAGCCGCGAGGCTGATTACCGGCGGTTGAATTCCTGTTGTGCGCGGGCGGGGTCGGCGATCCCGTCCGCCAGCAGCAATTGCAAGAGAATACGGCTCTTCTGCGGATTGAGAGCGCGCGCGGCAACGAAGCCGCAGGCCGCGTCATCGGGTTCGATGTCGACGAGTCCTTCGTCGACACGGGTGGACCGCACCACCAACAGCCCCGCCGCTGCCGCTTCGCTCAGGGCGGCGCGGATCGTCTGCGGCATGTTGCCAGTTCCGAAACCCGCCAGCACGATACCCTTCGCGCCAGTGGCAACCGCCTGCTCGACAAGCACCGGCTCCATTCCGGCGAAGGCGTAGAGCATCGCGATCTCTGGGAGCCGTTCGGGAAAAGCAAAGCGCGCCTCCTCGCCCCGCCGCCAGGGTTCGCCGAACCATTCGAGCGAACTGGGCGTCACCATCGCAATCGGCCCGCGGGGAAACCCCCTGAACGCATCCGTGCCGCTGGTATGCGCCTTCCGGACGTCGCGGGCCGAATGTACGAAATCGTTCATCACGACCATCACGCCCCGCCCTGGCGCGTGCCGATCGCCGGCGACCTGCATGGCGTTCGCGAAATTGCGCAGGCCGTCGCTGCCAACGGCGTCTGCCGCGCGCATGGCGCCAACGATGATGACTGGCTTGGTGCTGGGCAAGGTGCGGTCGAGCAGGAACGCCGTCTCCTCCGCCGTGTCGGTGCCGTGGGTGACGATGATCGCATCGAACTCGGGATCTTTCATTGCCTGAACTATGGCCGTGTGCAGCTTGTGCCAGACCGGCCACCCGATATCCTCCGACCCCATATTGGCGATCTGCCGGCCCGAGAGTCGCGCCTCCAGACCCAGCGGCGCGACACTGCCGAGGAAGTCGTCGATAGCGATCTGGCCCGGCCGGTAATCGCGACGGATTGCCGAACCAGCGCTGCCAGCGATGGTGCCGCCCGTGCCGAGTACCAGAAAATGTTTCGTCATGAGCGGTCTCGTAGCGGGGCAGCGGGGTCAATTCCACCGCCGCTCGCGCCTTTCACCTAATTGGGGTTGAAAAAGCTCATGCCCGGAAGCGATAGATGATTGATTTACCGCCGCCAGTCGTTATGCACGCGGCTCCTGCCGGAATCGGCACGGGCGGTTAGCTCAGTTGGTAGAGCATCTCGTTTACACCGAGAGGGTCGGCGGTTCGAGCCCGTCACCGCCCACCATTCACCGACATCGCACATTCAGGCAGCATTTCTGCCCAGACCTTCCTCGATCAGCGCGCGCGCTTCTTCGGAAGACCAGTCATATTCTCCGAGGATCCGCCAGACCTCCCGCCCCTGTGCGTCATAGAGGATGGTGACCGGCAATTGCCCGCCGAATGCGAAACTCAGCTGGGTTTCGGAATCGATCCAGGGTTCGAGGTTCGACAGCCCGGTTTCTTCAAAGAAAGGCACGACCTTTTCCGCCCCCTGCAGATCCTGGCTGGCGGCGATCACCCGCATCTCGCCGTCGTAATCGCCTGCCAGATCGTCGAGCAACGGCATTTCCCGCACGCAAGGCGCGCACCAGGTGGCCCAGACATTCAGCAGAACCGGCGTGCCCTGCAGCGCACCCAGGTTGAGTGTGCGCCCATCGGGGTTGGTCAGTCCGACAGCCGGCATCAGCGCGCCTGCCCCGCTCCTGTCTACCTCTCCTGCAAAGGATTGGTTGCCTTCGCGCAATTCGGCCTGTTCTTGCGCGCTTTCCCCACCTTGACTATCGCACGCGGCAAGGCCGGCAACCAGCGCGAGCGAGGCGAACAGTTTGAACGACAGGGAACAGGGCAAGGCAACCTCCGGATCGCAAGCGGGCGCCCGGGCAAACACGATGTGGGGCGGACGCTTCGCCGATGGACCTAGCGCGATCATGCGCGAAATCAACGCCTCGATTCCCTTCGACAAGGCATTGTGGCGGCAGGACATCGCCGCCAGCAAGGCCCACGTCGCGATGCTCGCCGATTGCGATATCGTCAGCAAGGCGGATGCGGAGGCCATTTCGACCGGCCTCGACCGCGTCGCCGCCGAATATGAAGCCGAGGGCGTGCCCGAGAACTGGGATCTCGAGGACATCCACATGACCACGGAGAGCCGCCTTGCCGAACTGATCGGCCCGGCGGCGGGTCGCCTGCACACGGCGCGCAGCCGCAACGATCAGGTGGCGACGGACTTCCGCCTGTGGGTCCGCGACGCGATAGACGAGATGGATGCGGGCATAGCGGGATTGCAGCGGGCGCTGGTGACCCGTGCAAGCGAACATGCCGACACCATCATGCCCGGCTTTACGCATCTGCAGACGGCCCAGCCAGTCACGCTGGGTCATCATCTGATGGCCTATTACGAGATGCTCCGCCGCGACCGTTCGCGCTTCGCCGATGCGCGCGTGCGCCTGAACGAGAGTCCGCTCGGCTGCGCCGCGCTCGCCGGGACGGGCTTTCCCATCGACCGCGAGGCCACTGCCGCTGCACTAGGCTTCGACCGGCCGACGGCGAATAGCCTAGACTCCGTATCCGATCGGGATTTCGCGCTCGATTACCTGACGGCGGCCAGCCAGTGCGCCCTGCATCTGTCGCGCCTGGCGGAGGAGATGATCCTCTGGGCCAGCCAGCCTTTCGGCTTCGTCCGCATGCCCGATGCCCTGTCCACCGGCAGTTCGATCATGCCGCAGAAAAAGAACCCGGATGCCGCCGAACTTGTGCGCGGGCATGCCGGGCGCATCTCCGGTTGCCTGATGTCGCTGATGATGACGATGAAGGGCCTGCCGCTCGCCTATTCGAAGGACATGCAGGACGACAAACCGCCGGTGTTCGAGGCACACCACCTTCTGGGCCTGTGCATCGCCGCAATGACCGGCATGGTCGCCGATGCTGCGTTCGACGCTGCGCGAATGCGGCAGGCTGCGGAACTGGGCTATGCCACCGCGACCGACCTCGCCGACTGGCTGGTGCGCGAAGCCGACATTCCCTTCCGCGAGGCGCATCACATCACCGGCGCTGCCGTGCGGCTGGCAGAGCAGGAGAACAAGGCGCTGGACGCACTCACACTCGACCAGTTGCAGGCAATCGACGGCAGGATCGACAAACGGGTTTTCGGGGCCTTGTCCGTGGAAGCATCGGTGGCCGCACGCTCCAGCCATGGCGGAACCGCGCCGGAACAGGTAAGACTGCGCGTGGCCGAGGCACGGCAGGCATTGGAGAACGAGTTGTGAGACAAGTCGCAAGGACTGTGCTCTGCGCCGGAATGGCGATGCTGCTGCTGGGCGGATGCGGGCAGAAGACGATTCTGACGCCCGCGCCCGGCGCTACCCCGCCGGTCGCGCCTTTCGGCACACACACGCGGCCCGATGCCGACGAATTGCTGGAACTTGACCCCCAGGCTGCGCCCGAACGCAGCGTGGAATTGCGAAAACGTTCGGAAGTGCGCGAGGAAGACCCCTTCGACCTGCCCCCCGAATGAATTCAGAATAACAGGACAACATGGATCATTTTTCAATGCGGGGCGGCGTGATGCACGCCGAGGATGTCTCTCTCGTCGACATTGCAGAGCAGGTCGGCACGCCCGTCTATGTCTATTCGCGCGCCACGCTGGTGCGCCATGCGCGGGTTTTCCGCGACGCGTTGGCTCCCTTGGGCGATCCGCACATAGCCTTTGCCGTGAAGGCCAATCCCAATCTGTCCGTGTTGAAGGTGCTACAGCGCGAAGGCTATGGCGCGGATGTGGTCTCCGGCGGCGAACTGGCTCGCGCCCTTAAAGCCGACATGGCTCCTGCCGACATCGTTTTTTCGGGCGTCGGCAAGACACTGGCGGAGCTGACCTTCGGCCTCGATACTGGTATCGGTCAGTTTAATCTGGAATCAGGCGAGGAAGCGCGCGAATTGTCGGCTATCGCGGCTGCTCGCGGTCAGAAAGCGCCCTGTGCGCTGCGCATCAACCCCGATGTGGACGCAGGTACCCACGACAAGATCTCGACGGGCAAGGCAGACAACAAGTTTGGCATTCCGCTGCCGGACGCCCCCGCCCTTCATGCCGAGCTTGCCGCCCTGCCCGGCCTCGACATGCGCGGGCTGGCAATCCACATCGGCAGCCAGCTTAGCTCGCTGGAACCGCTGGAGACCGCATTCGGCAAGATCGGTGCGCTGCTCAGGCAATTGCGTGCCTCTGGCCTGGCGGTAAGCCACGTCGATCTCGGCGGCGGATTGGGCGTGCCATACAAGGCGGGTGAGGTGCTGCCTACCCCGGCCGAATATGGCGAAATGGTCGCGAGGATTACGCGCGATTGGGACGTAAAACTCAGCTTCGAGCCAGGCCGTGTCATTGCCGGCAATGCCGGTGTCTTGCTGACCCGGATCATCCGGGTAAAGCGCGGATTGAATGACCCTTTCCTGATTGTCGACGCCGCCATGAACGATCTCGCCCGCCCGGCGCTTTACGGTTCATGGCATGACTTCGCTGCCGTCACACCCGGCGGCGAGATGATGACCGCCAACATCGTCGGCCCGATCTGCGAAACCGGCGACACTTTCGCGACAGGGCGCCATTGCGATCGTCTGCAAGCCGGCGATCTGGCAGTTTTCCGCACCGCAGGCGCTTATGGCGCGACCATGGCCTCCAGCTACAACAGCCGCGGCTTTGTGCCCGAGGTGCTGGTGGATGGCGATCGCTTCGCGGTCGTGGCGGATCGCCTCGAGGCAGCCAGCATCATGGCAGCCGAGAACGTGCCGGACTGGCTCTGATGCTGTCGCTGCCGCTGTTCCACCGGATCACCGGCAAACGCGTCGTCATTATCGGCGACGGCGACATGGCCGATGCGAAACGGCGGCTGATAGAGCGGGCCGGTGGCATCTGCTGCGGCGAAACCGAAGCGCATCATGCCGATCTGGGTTTCGTAGCGCTGGAAAACGAACGCGCCGCCGAAATTGCTGCGCGGCGGCTGAAAGCACATGGTTTGCTGGTCAATGTCGCGGATCGGCCCGACCTCTGTGACTTCACCTTGCCGAGCGTGCTGGACCGCGAACCGGTGCAGATCGCCATCGGCACCTCGGGTGCGTCGGCGGGGCTGGCCAAGCATCTACGCCTGAGGCTGGAGACGACGCTGCCGCAGTCACTGGGGCGACTGGCAGAGGCATTGTCGGCAGCTCGCGAGGACATGCGCGCGCGCTTTCCCCAGGCAGATCAGAGGCGCAAGGCCCTGGATGCGGCTCTTGCACCGGGCGGCGCGCTCGATCCGTTGCAGGCGAACTCCGCCGACGAAGTCGATGCATGGCTTGCGGGTACTGCGGCGCCCGAGACTGATCGCGTTGAGGTATTGAAGCTGACGAGCACCGACCCGGACGACCTGACGTTGCGGCAGGCCCGTCTGTTAGGCGAAGCCGATGTGGTCGTCTTCGCGCCCGAGATCCCCGAGCCGATCCTCGTCCGTGCTAGGGCCGACGCCGTGCGCCGCACCCTGGCCGATTACGACGCGCGGAATCCGGATGAAGCTTCGCCGGGGCTGACGATCATACTGACATATTGAGCCGATCAGATCGTGCGAACGGCATCCTTGCCAAGTTCCACGAAATAGCGCGCCATATTGTCGGCGGCCTTGTCGGTCAGTGCGATAAAGGCGCGGCGGCGGTCGGTTTCATCCTCCACCCGCTCCAGCAGGCCGGCATCGACCATCTGTGAAATCCAGCGAAGCGCCGTGGTCGGGGGAACGCCGGATGCGATGCAGAGCGAAGTGACGGAAACCCGCAGATGCTCGACCCGCGCCGCCGTGAGGTCCAGAAGGATATCCCAGGCCGGGTCAGCAAACAGATCGCCGTCAAAGAAGCGCGCGCGCAACTGCCGCTGGCGGATTATGCGGCGGAGCAGGCGCGGATCCGGCAATGGCGGCTTGCTTGAACGGACCAGCCGGTCTGATCCGTCTGCATCCTCGCCGCGATATTCGCTGCCGGGGGATTCAAAGTTAAAGGCGCGGCTGCCGCTTCCGCCTCCCTCGGTCATGCGATCCAGCTTGAGAGCGATCTGGCTCACCTGCTCGGTCAGGCGCAGCAGGCTCAGACGGTCTTCATCCGACATCTCGCGCACCTTGGCGGGTGTTACGCGAGCCAGCATCTGACCGACGGTCACCATCCAGTCCGACCGGCTCGGGTCGACCAACAGAGTGGCGTCCGCTCCGCTGGCGGCATAGACCGTGTCGAGAAAGTCCAACGACGTGGCCACCGCCAGTTGCGCACCTGTTCGGGAAGCCTGCTCACTGATCTGCGCCAGCGATCCGGCCATCGCGGTATCGCATTCTGCGCAGTCGATCAGGATCATATCTCCGCGCGCGCGCATGTCTGCAGCATTCAGGTCGGCAGATTGACCCGCACTGATTACCTGAAGTCCGGCAGCCTCCAAATCACCTGACAGAGTGGCGCATACACCCGGACGATCAGAGAAAATCTCTACGCTCGCGGCGCGCCTGGACGCCTCGCCATGGTCCCCGTCGCCATAGGAAAAACCTGCCTGCCCCATTCACTCACCCCCGCCAAGATGGAACATCACTAGAACGCATTGCTGACCAGTCAAGCGTTCGGTTCAGGGCCGGATCTCGATCAGGGTGCCGTCCGGAACAAGGTGCCAGAGCTCCGCAATTTCTTGATTGCTCAGCGCGATGCAGCCGTCCGTCCAGTCGCCTTCGATGCGCTCTCCGTCAAATCCATTCGGCTGGCCATGCAGAAAAATGTCGCCGCCCGGCGAACGCCCTTGCGCGTTAGCGAAGGCACGGTCCTGCGCATTGGGATAACTGATCCGCAAAGACAGATGATACGCACTGCGCGGATTGCGGGTGTCGATTCGGTATCGCCCTTCCGGAGTACGCTCGTCTCCCTGGAACTGCTTGTGCCCCATAGGCGCATCGCCGAACTGAAGATCGCGATAGATGCGGATCGGCTGCTCGCCTTCGAACAGCACCAGTACCCGGTCTGACTTGTCCACGAGGATGGAACGGACAGCAGATCGCGCCTGCTCCATCTTTGGCAGGACAGCCGCGGGGCGGACGGGCGCTGGCTCCGATACTGGCTCAGGCAGCGGCAGTGGCGGCATCGATTTCGCGGCACACCCCGCCAGCAAGGCGGTGAGCACCAAGCCGCCAAGGCACCGCCGACGCACGGTCAATCCATGAACGGGTCGCGGACGAGGATCGTGTCGTCACGTTCAGGGCTGGTGGATACCAGCGCCACCGGCGTCTCGATCAATTCCTGCACGCGCTGGATGTATTTGATCGCATTGGCCGGCAGATCCGCCCAACTGCGCGCACCGGCGGTCGTCTGCTGCCAGCCCTCCATCTCCTCGTAGATCGGCTCGACAGCGGCCTGATCGGCCGCGTGGGCAGGCAGATAATCATAGACCTTGCCGCGCAGGCGATAGCCGGTGCAGATCTTAACGGTTTCAAAGCCGTCGAGCACGTCCACCTTGGTCAGCGCTATGCCGGTGACGCCGGAGATTGCGCAGCTTTGCCGCACGATGACCGCGTCGAACCAGCCGCAGCGCCGCTTGCGCCCCGTCACCACTCCGAATTCGTGACCCCGTTCGCCCAGTGTCTGCCCGTCCGCGTCGTCGAGTTCGGTCGGGAAAGGACCGCTGCCCACACGCGTTGTATAGGCTTTGACGATGCCGAGCACGAAGCCTGTCGAATTCGGACCGAGGCCGGAACCGCTCGCTGCCGTGCCGCTGACGGTATTGGAGCTGGTGACGAAAGGATAGGTGCCGTGATCAACGTCGAGCAGCACGCCCTGCGCCCCTTCGAACAGGATCTTCGCCCCTGCCCGCTTCACCTTCTTCAGACGTTTCCAGACAGGCTGAGCGAAACGCATCACGAAGGGCGCGATCTCGCGCAGTTCCTCGAGCAAAGCCGCGCGATCGACCGGCGGCTGATCGAACCCCGCACGCAGCGCATCGTGATGCGCGCAAAGCCGGTCGAGCTGCGGATCGAGCGTGTCGAGATGGGCCAGGTCGCAGACCCGAATTGCCCGGCGCCCGACCTTGTCTTCGTAGGCGGGCCCGATGCCGCGCCCGGTCGTGCCGATCTTGCCCTTGCCCGCCGCCGCTTCGCGCAAGCCGTCCAGATCGCGGTGCATGGGCAGGATCAACGGGCAATTGTCGGCGATGGCGAAATTGTCGTCGGTGATGGAGACGCCCTGCCCCTCCAGCTTCTCGACCTCCGATTTCAGGGCCCAGGGGTCCAGCACGACGCCATTGCCAATGATGGACAGGGTGCCCGACACGATGCCCGATGGCAGAAGGCTCAGCTTGAACACATGGCCGTCGATCACCAGCGTATGGCCGGCATTGTGGCCGCCCTGAAAGCGGACGACCGCGTCGGCTCGGCTGGCCAGCCAATCTACGATCTTGCCTTTGCCTTCGTCGCCCCACTGGGCGCCGATCACCGTAACATTCGCCATGAACGCGCCTTTTGCTCGCACTTCGGGAAAGGGAATCGGCCTCGGGCGTTAGGGACGGAATGGCGGAGCGTCCAGCATTACGGCTGATATTTCCTGCGTTCCGCGCAATTTTCCAACGAACGGAGATGCTAGATGCCCGACACGGCACCCACCCTTACACTGAACGACGGTCGCACCATGCCGCAACTGGGCTTCGGAACCTACCAGATCGAGAATTCACATGCGGCTGAGGCCGTGTCGATGGCCGTCGATGCCGGATATCGGCTGGTGGACACAGCCGCAATCTATCGCAACGAGAATGGCGTCGGCGAAGCTCTTGCCGGGCATGACGAGATCTGGCTGACCACGAAAATCTGGAACGATCAGCAAGGCCACCGCGAAAGTCTGGCCGCCTTCGACAAGTGCCTCGGGCGGCTCGGGCGCGAATCCGTTGACCTGCTACTGATCCACTGGCCCTGTGCCGACAAGGGCAAGTTCGTCGATACCTGGAAGGCCTTCATCGAACTGCGCGACGCCGGAAAGGCGAAGTCCATCGGCGTGTCGAACTTCATGCCGGAGAACCTGGAAAAGATCGTGCGTGAGACGGGGGTTACACCTGCGCTTAACCAGATCGAACTGCATCCTTCCTTCCAGCAAAAGGAACTACGGCAGCTGCACAACCAGATGGGCATCGTGACGCAGAGTTGGTCGCCGCTGGGCCAGGGCGACGGCCTGAAGCAGGAAACGATCACCCGCATTGCTGAAGAAACCGGGCAGTCGCCGGCTGCAATCATTATCCGCTGGCACATGCAACATGGGCTGGCCGTCATTCCCAAGGCATCGTCCAGGGATCACATCGAGGATAATTTCACCGCAACACAGTTCACGCTGAGCGAGCAGCAAATGGCCGCTATCGACGCAATGGACAGTTCTGAGGGCCGCATCGGACCTGATCCCGCCCGCTTCTGCTGAGGCTCAGACCGGCTGCACGTCGATGCCGATCAGGCGGTGCGTGCAGCCCAGTGCCGCCGCATCGTCGGCATCGTGCAGCGCCGCAATAGTGCGCCATCCTATGGCCCGCAACCGATCGGCAGCGCTGCGGTCATGGCCTTGCGGCAGGAACAGCGTGTCGCGTTTGGCAATTGCGCCGGTCAGGGCATCGATCAGCGGGTCGAGGTAAAGCGAGAATCCAGTCGCAGCCTCGTCGCTGCCCACGATATGATAGGTGCCGCCCCGGCCCAAGGCGCCGGTGGCATTTGCAGCATAGAGCGTGAAGCCGAACCAGCTCTGATATTCGAATCCGTGTCGTTCGGTCGGATCGAGGGTGATGCGGGCTGCGTCGCCCACGTGAGCAGCGACCTGTTCGAACGCGTCGATCCGGCTGGTCAGCGCGCCGCCATCGTCGAGGCCGCGCAGCAATTCTGCGGCTCTCTCGATATCGCCGGTTGCATAGAGCAGCGGCAGGTAAGCATCGCCGCCAGCCGCCTTCAGCCCGCCTGCATCCTTCGTGTCGAGTTCGCGCCGAACTGCGGCGATCTGTTCCGCCTGCAAAGGCATTGGGCCCGCTGCAAGAACATCGACGAGATCGGGCATGGTGAAATCGACCGATATGTCGCGCGCGCCAGCCGCCTTCAGCGCTTCGACGGCCAGAATGACGATTTCCGCCGCCGCAGCCACCGTGTCGCTGCCGATGAGTTCCGCGCCAAGCTGCAGGCGCTGCCGCGTTGGATCAAGCTGATCGGCCCGGATCAGCGCGACCTCGCCCGCATAGCAAAGGCGCAGGGGCCGCGCCGCGTCGCGCAGGCCGGTGGCGGCGATCCGCCCGATTTGCGGCGTGATGTCGGACCGGAGGGCCAGCGTCCGTAGCGAGACGGGATCGATGAAGCGGAACATGCGCTGCGGGGAATCGCCATTCATCCGGCGCGCCAGTGCCGCCTCGAACTCCACCAGTGGCGGGCTGACCCGGTCGTAACCGTGCAGATCCATCGCCTCCAGCGCCGCCGCCATGGCCTGCGTCGTCGCAGCGGCGGCGGCGGGCAGGCAGTCTGCAAGACCCTCCGGCAGCAAATCTGCCAGAGGGCTGGCCAGAGGAATGGATGTGGACGGCGCGCTGGCGGGCGCTGAGGAAGGGTCTGTTCTATCGGTCATGACGCCGCCGCGCATGCCCCAGCCGCGTTCAGAATTCCAGTGACTTCGCCACGCGGACTCCTTCGAGCGAACAAGCCGCCTGCATCACATCGTCGGTCAGTTCCTGATCGACCGACAGCAGCAGCACCGCTTCCCCGCCCGTCTTTCTGCGGCCGAGGTGGAAAGTGCCGATATTGATGCCCTTCTCGCCCAGCAAAGACCCGATGCGACCGATGAAGCCCGGCGCATCGTCATTGACGATGTAGAGCATGTGCCCTTCGAGATCAGCCTCGATACCGATGCCGAAGATCTCCACGAGGCGCGGTTCCGCCTTGCCGAACAGGGTTCCCGCCACTGACCGGTCACCTTGGCTGGTGGCGACCGTGACGCGGATCAGCGTCTGGTAATCGCCTTCGCGATCATGCCGTATTTCACGGACGTCCAGCCCGCGTTCCTTGGCGAGATAGGGCGCGTTCACCATGTTCACGCTTTGCGAATATTGACCCATCAGCCCCGCGAGAACCGCACCCGTGATCGGCTTGCCGTTCAGCTGCGCCGCTGCGCCTTCGCGTTCGATGCTGATGTTCGCAAGATTACCATGCGCCAACTGACCGACCAATTTGCCGAGGTTTTCCGCCAATGCCATGTAGGGCCGCAGCTTGGGCGCTTCTTCCGCCGACAGGCTGGGCATGTTGAGGGCGTTGGAGACGCCGCCATTCACCAGATAATCGCTCATCTGCTCGGCGACCTGCAGGGCGACATTGACCTGCGCCTCCGTGGTCGAGGCGCCGAGATGCGGGGTGCAGATGAAGTTGGGCGCGCCGAAAAGCGGGTTTTCCTTGGCCGGTTCCCTGGCGAAAACGTCCAGCGCCGCACCAGCGATGTGACCCGATTCAAGCCCTGCCTTCAGCGCCGCTTCGTCGATCAATCCGCCACGCGCGCAATTGACGATCCGAACGCCCTCCCGAGTCTTCGCCAGATTTTCCGCAGACAGGATGTTGCGGGTCTGGTCGGTCAAGGGCGTATGCAGGCTGATGAAGTCGGCCCGTTCGAGCAGCCCGTCCAGTTCCACCTTCTCGATGCCGAGTTCGATGCCGCGTTCCTCCGTCAGGAACGGGTCGTAGGCAATTACCTTCATGCGCAGGCCCTGCGCGCGGCTGGCGACGATCGAGCCGATGTTGCCAGCGCCGATCAGGCCGAGCACCTTGCCGGTGACTTCGACGCCCATGAAGCGGCTCTTTTCCCACTTCCCCGCCTGGGTCGATTCATTGGCTTCCGGCAATTGCCGCGCCAGCGCCATGATCATCGCAATCGCGTGTTCGGCGGTGGTGATCGAATTGCCGAAAGGCGTATTCATCACAACGACGCCCTTGCCGCTGGCATAGGGTATGTCGACATTGTCCACCCCGATCCCGGCGCGGCCGATGACCTTCAGATTGGTGGCGGCGTCGAGGATTTCCGGCGTGACAATGGTGGATGAACGAATGGCGAGGCCGTCATACTGGCCGATGATCGCCTTCAGTTCATCGGGCGACTGACCGGTAATGACATCAACATCGCAGCCGCTCTCCTTGAAAATGCGGGCGGCGTTCGGGTCCATCTTGTCGGATATGAGCACTTTGGGCTTGGTCATGATATATCTCGTCTGTGTGCCGGATCGCCGCGCGAGCGCGGCCAAGGCGAAATCGGGATTTAAGAACGATGGCGCGCCGCCGTTTCAAAGGCAGGCGCGCGCCATCGCACGATCAGCGGGCGCTCATGCCCCGGATTTGACCTGATCGTAGGCCCATTCGATCCACGGCAGCAGGCGTTTGAGATCCTCCTGCTCCACGGTGCCGCCGCACCAGATACGCAGGGAAGGCGGCGCATCGCGGTAGCCGTTGAAGTCGTAACCAACATCACGCTCGTCCAGCATGGCGGCGATCTTCTTCGGAACGGCAGCCTGCTCATCCGGAGACAGGTTTTCGTACCAGTCACCCTGAAAAACGAAGCACACGCCGGTGTTGGTGCGCTGCGCCGGGTCCGGCACCATATTGCGCAGCCACGGGGTCGCTTCGATCCAGTCGGTGACGATCTTAGCATTGGCATAGGCGCGTTCGAACATCGCCTTGCGACCGCCGATGCTCTTCGCCCATTCCAGCGCCGCTATGTAATCTTCGGTCGCGAGCAGGCTGGGGGTGTTGATGGTCGCCCCTTCGAAGATGGAGCGGTTGATCTTGCCGCCCTTCTTCAGGCGGAACAGTTTCGGCAGCGGCCATTCGGGATCGTAGCTTTCGATCCGGTCCACCGCCTTGGGCGAAAGGATCAGCATCCCGTGCTGGGCTTCGCTGCCCATGACTTTCTGCCAGCTATAGGTGGTGGCATCCAGCTTGGGCCAGTCCATTTCCTGCGCGAAGATAGCGCTGGTCGCGTCGTTGATGGTCACGCCCTTGCGGCCCGGCTCCAGCCAGTCCGTATCGGGGATGCGCGCACCCGACGTAGTGCCGTTCCAGGTGAAGACGACATCATTGTCCTGCGGAATGGCGGAAAGATCGGGAATATGGCCGTAATCGGCATCCAGCGTGGTCAGCTGAAGCAATTTCAACTGCTTGACCGCATCCTGTATCCAGACGTTGCCGAAGCTTTCCCAGGCGGCGACAGTCGCAGGGCCAGTGCCAAGCATCGTCCACATCGCGCATTCCAGCGCGCCAGTATCGGAAGCGGGCATTATGCCGACGAGGTAATCCTCAGGCACGCCGAGCATCTCCTTCGACAGGTCGATGGCATATTTCAGCCGCGCCTTGCCGACCGCACTGCGGTGCGAGCGGCCCAGCGATTCGGTCTTGAGCCGATCGAGCGACCAGCCGGGGAACTTCACCGTCGGACCGGAGGAAAAGAAAGGGCGTTCAGGCTTCAGTTCAGGTAGTTTTGCAGTCATGTATTCTCTCCTTGCAGAGAGCTCGCGCGGCGTTGGGACCGCGTGGCCCGTTGCCGCAGTGTCGGTTAGGCAGGTCTGAGTCAAGCGACGCGGCGCACTCGTGGGCAGGGTGTGCCGCATGGGCGTTGTATCGACCTGCAATGCTGCAGGGTGAGAGGACGCGTCGGCTATCGCCAATCCGGGAAGCAGCAGTTAAGGGGACGCGCAATGGATGTCACCGGCCTTCGCATCGCCCTGTTCAGCGGCAATTACAATGTCACGCTCGACGGCGCGAACAAGGCGCTGAACCGGCTTGTCGAATATCTGCTGCGGCAGGGAGCGTCGGTGCGCGTCTATTCGCCGACCGTCGACGAGCCCGCCTTTCAGCAGCAAGGCGATCTGGTCAGCCTGCCATCGGTGGCCATACCGGGTCGCAGCGAATATCGCGTGCCGCTCGGCCTGTCTGCCAGGGCCAAGGCAGATCTGGAACGCTTCGCGCCAAATATCGTCCATGTATCTTCGCCGGATTTCAGCGCCCGTGCAGCGCTCCGCTGGGCGAAAGCGCGCGGCATACCGGTGCTGGCATCGGTACACACGCGGTTCGAAACCTACCCGCGCTACTACGGCGTCGGCTTTCTCGAACCGGCACTGGAGGGCTGGATCCGCGGCTTTTACCGGCGCTGCGATGCCCTGGTCACGCCGTCGCAAAGCATGGTGGAAGTCTTGCGCGAACAGCGGATGAACAGCGATATCGCAATCTGGTCGCGCGGCGTCGATCGCGACATCTTCGGCCCCGAGCGGCGGGATCCGGCCTGGCGCCGCAGTCTGGGCATTGCCGATGAGGATGTCGCCATTGCCTTCCTCGGCCGGCTGGTCATGGAAAAGGGGCTCGACCGTTTCGCGCAGACGATCGATCATCTGAAAGCCCGAAACATATCGCCGAAGATCATCGTGATCGGCGACGGACCCGCCCGCGGCTGGTTCGAAGCCGCGTTGCCCACGGCCACATTCGTCGGGTTCCAGACCGGTGCGGGCCTCGGACGGGCGCTGGCGAGCGCCGACATATTCTTCAATCCCAGCATCACCGAAACCTTCGGCAACGTCACTTTGGAAGCGATGGCGAGCGGCCTGCCCGTGGTCGCCAGCGCAGCCACCGGCAGCACGAGCCTCGTGCAGGACGGCGTATCGGGCCGGCTCGTTCCGCCGGGCAGCGCAGAGCATTTCGCAGATGCCCTCGCACCCTATCTGACAGATGCCGACCTTCGCCGCGCGCATGGCGCAGCGGGCGAAAAGCGCAGCCGCGACTTCTCCTGGGATGCCATCAATCAGGTAATGGCCGAAACCTACCTTCGCCTTGTCGCTGCATCAGCCTGACTTCGCGCAGGCGAATGCTTAGACAAGCACGCCCTTGCGCCGCATGGAGATGGCATAGACCAGCAGGAATGTCGTCACCGACCAGATGACGATTGCCATGATCCGCGCGAAGCCGCCGCTGGCCCAATCGGGTGCCTCGGTAATTACCTGATAGAAAGTCGTACCGGCGAGGCCCACCAGCGCGATGGCGAAGGCGTGGATGGCCCAGCGTTTCCTCAGCAGCAGCAGGACGGAGCCAGCGACAGCCCCCCAGACGCCAAGCGCCCAGAAGAAGACTGCCCATGCCGGAAACCCTGCGAAATAGGCCAGGGCGATCTCGGGCGTGGTTCCGATCGATGCCGACATCTGCCGGAAATAGTCAAGGTTGCCTGCCTGCGTCTGCACGTAGTCATTCGCGCCGAAAGCATTCCACGCGAGGCTGACGATGCCCACTACCCACAGATGCCAGGGAGTATTGCGCTTTATCTGTTCCACCATGGATCGATCCTCTACCAGCGCCCTCCCCATGTTGTAAGCGACGGCAGACGGCATGGCAATTGCCCCTGACCGGCCCTAGATGCATGTCATGGCCGACCTATTTGCCGACGATCCGCTCCCGCTCCCCAGTCCGGACCACCCGCGCGAAGATGCGCCCTTGGCCGAACGCCTTCGCCCCGCGAGTTTGGATGGAATCATCGGGCAGGAACATCTGACCGGGCCGGAGGGCGCGATCGGCCGCATGGTCGCGGCGGGGCGGCTGTCCAGCATGATCCTGTGGGGCCCGCCCGGCACCGGCAAGACCAGCATCGCGCGCCTTCTGGCCGACGCGGTAGGCATGCGGTTCCACGCCGTAAGCGCGGTATTCTCCGGGGTTGCCGACCTCAAGAAAGCATTCGCAGAAGCCGACCGCGCCGCCGAAGCGGGCCAGCGGACGCTGTTGTTCGTGGACGAGATCCATCGCTTCAACCGTGCGCAGCAGGACGGATTTCTGCCATTTGTCGAACGCGGTACGGTGACGCTGGTCGGCGCCACGACCGAGAACCCCAGTTTCGAGATCAACGCCGCCTTGCTGAGCCGTGCGCAGGTTCTCATCCTGCATCGCCTCGACGCCGAGGCTCTTGCACGCCTGCTCGACCGGGCCGAGAAACTGCAAGGCGCGCTACCGCTGACGCCCGAGGCGCGCGAGGCACTGGTCGCCAGCGCCGATGGCGACGGACGGTTCCTGCTGAACCAGGCAGAGACGCTTTACGCGGCGAAGATAGAAGAACCTCTCGACCCGGCGCGGCTCGGCCAGTTCCTGCAACGCAGGGTCGCCATCTACGACAAGGACCGCGAGGGGCATTACAACCTGATCTCTGCCCTTCACAAGGCGGTGCGCGGGTCCGATCCGCAGGCGGCGCTATACTACCTCGCGCGCATGCTGGTGGCAGGTGAAGAGCCGCTCTTCCTGCTGCGGCGGATGGTCCGCATGGCGGTCGAGGATATCGGCCTCGCCGATCCGAACGCCCTGCCGCAATGTCTGGCGGCGAAGGATGCCTATGACTTCCTCGGCAGCCCCGAAGGCGAACTCGCCATCGTGCAGGCCTGCCTCTACCTGGCGACCGCGCCCAAGTCCAACGCGGTGTACAAGGCGCAGAAAGCCGCCTTTCGCAGTGCACGCGATACCGGCAGCCTGATGCCGCCCGCGAACATCCTGAACGCGCCCACCAAGCTGATGAAGAGCATCGGCTATGGCAAGGATTATGCCTACGACCACGATACGGAGGGTGCGTTTTCAGGCGCGAATTACTGGCCCGATGACATGGAGCCGCAGACCTACTACGCCCCGGTGGAGCGCGGCTTCGAACGCAAGATCCGGGAGCGGCTGGACTGGTGGGATCGTGAGCGGCGGACGCGCCGGGGCGAGGCGTGACACAAGGCCGGTTTCGCCATTTCATCGGCGTGGACTGGTCGGGGGCCGCAGGAGAACGGCACCGGGGGATCGCCGTGGCACAAGCGGATGCAGCGGGCGGGCCGCCCAGCCTTGTCCTACCGGATCGCAGATGGTCGCGTGCGGAGTTGCTGGATTATCTGCGCGCCGATCTGCCGCCGGACACGCTCGTCGGTCTCGACCTCGGGATCGGCTTGCCATTTGTGGATTGCGGAGGTTTCTTTCCCGGCCTGCCGCCGGCCGACAGCCCGCGGGATGCCCGGTCCTTGTGGCAAAAGGTCGCGGAGGTCTGCGCGGGCGATCCTCACCTTGGCGCAATGTCCTTCGTCGATGATGCGCGTTTCAATGCCTATTTCCGGCGGCACGGACAAAGAGAAGGGAGTGAGTTCCGCTGCGATAACGCCCGGCATGGCATGGGCCGGTTCCGGGTTACCGAGCTTCGCCAGGCAGAAATGGGGTGCAAGCCGACATCCAACTTCAATCTCGTCGGCGCATCGCAGGTCGGCAAGTCCAGCCTGACCGGTATGCGCGTGCTGCATGAACTCGGCGGCCATATACCGGTCTGGCCGGTCGACGAGATCGGATCACAAGGTAGCGTGATCGTCGAAATCTACACCGCGATCGCCGCCATGGCAGGGGGAAGAACGGCGGGTCGCAGCAAGGTAAAGAACGCGGCAGAGCTGGACGAAGTGCTGGCAGGCCTTGGCTCTCCCGGCAGCGGGATGACCGGTGCGATCGACGACCACTCTGCCGATGCGCTGATGGTGGCAGCCTGGCTACGCGACCGATCCGCCGACCCCGCGCTATGGGCACCTGCCGACATGACGAACCACATCGCCCGAACCGAAGGCTGGACGTTCGGAGTAGCCTGAAACCCGCACAATCGATGCCGAGGCGACGAGGAAATGCTTTACTTGTGACCGCCCCTTATTGCATGGGGGCGGCCACTGAACTGTTCAGTCAGCCGGCTTAGCTCAGTTGGTAGAGCACCTGATTTGTAATCAGGGGGCCAGGGGTTCGAATCCTCTAGCCGGCACCATTTTAAATCCTCTGAAATTAATAACTTGCTGCTGGTACAGATGGAGCGTCGCCGTGCCCTTATTGCCGTGCCGGACCTTTGGGGACTATCTTAGGACTGATTTAAGAAGGTCAGTCTATGCGAATCCATTTTACAAAACAGCAGGTGCAGGGCCTCAAAGCCAAGGCAACTGACAAGCGCCAGGAGCATCGGGACCTAGGGGGGCAAAATCTCTACATCGTTGTTCAACCCAAATCCGGTGAAACATCATTCGTCATTCGCCCCACGGTCAATGGGAAGCAGCGCCGGGTAACGATAGGCCACTTCCCCGACATGAGCCTTGCTGATGCTCGCGAAGAGGCAGCAAGGCATAAATCCGATATAAGGCAAGGCAAGCCACTGGTGCGATACCAGCCAGCGCCAGAGGCAATCGGTATTACCGTCAAGGAAGCTTGGGACCTTTATTGGCAACATGAAGCCAGCACCCGTAAATCCGCTGATGAAAAGCAGAGGATTTTCAACAAAGACGTTGCCCCTGCGATTGGAGCCAAGCTGTTAAGCGAGGTCACACGCGACGATGTAGCCAGCTTGGTAAGCCGCAAGTTCGCCACGGCTAAGACAGCTTCAAACAGGCTTCATTCCCTACTTGCCCGTTTTTTCCGTTGGTGTCTGACCAAGGGGCACTCGCTTACCAACCTCGACAGCAACCCAATGGAGTCTGTCGTAAAGATGCATTCAGAGCGTAGCAGCGCCCGCAAGCGCTACCTTACCGAGCAAGAACTTAGGTGGTGGTTCCAAGCCCTTCCCGCCGCCGGTTCGTATGCTCCCATACACGAATTGCTGATGCGGACCCTATGCCGGTTCTCGGACATACTGGACCTGACATGGGGCGAAGTGGTCGAAAGAGATAACGGCGATGTGGTGCTAGAAATCGGCGAAACCAAAAACAACCAACCACACGTAGTCTACCTTCACCCTAGCGCAGCGAAACTGCTCCCTAAGCGCCCTAAGGATGCAAAGCCAGAAGACCGAGTGTTCAGCGTCACCAGCAGGAGCAGCAAGCCTGTAGAGCGCATTAGGAAGCGCATGGAAGAGATTGCGGCATTGGAAGGGCGGCAAGTCCCCCACTGGCAACCACATGATTACCGCAGGACCGGAACGACGCACCTAGCGGGCATGATGGATGAAGAAGACAACCCCCTAGTTCCCGACCATATCCTAGACCGTCTGCTCGCCCACAAGGAGCAGCGGGTTATTAGACATTACAACATCTACGGGTACTACCGGGAAAAGAAGAGTGCACTGCTTCTATGGAACAATAAGCTATAAACACTAAGAAGTTGACTGGCAGTATCAATGTACCAGAATCTACCTAGGTAAAAATATTACTCTATAAGTCAGTTTCTCTCGTTATAGTTGATTAAATAAAGTAAAACCAAATAATGATTCTGCGCGGGTACTTGCAGAATCGGGCGCGCACCCCTATGTACTGCTCCGTCACATGAGAACGAGCAGTAAGATGAAGCTTTTGACCCTATCCGATGTTTGCGAACGCACCCGATACTCTCGGTGGACCATCTTGCGGCACCGCAGGAGATTTCCCGACTACCCTAAGCCCGTAGGGTTGGATGGCGACAATCCACGGTTTGTCGAAGAAGAGATTGAAGCGTTCTATCTCCGTCGAAGGCAGAAGCGATGACTGCTCGCAGGTCTTTGCCCAGACAATTAGGTATTGGATAGAATCGTAGGCGATTAGCGCTATATAAGGACGTAGTAAATGAGCAAATTGGGAAAACTTCTACAGAAGATGAATGCGAACAAGAGGGTAACTGTATTTATACATCTGAGAAGCCTTGAGCCCGAGGCAGAAGAGTATCTCGGGGAGATACTTGAACAGCTTGAATCATACGGTTTTCTTTTCGCCGGGAACGATCTGTGGGTCCACGATCAGCTTCCTAAGCAGCATGGCGCCTGGAGTCTGTTTACAGAAATCCAAGAAGCAAATGAGAATTCGACGGGCGGGGGATATATACACCTAGAATATAGAATTGATGAATCTATGACGGAAGGCGATGAAGAGTGGAGCCAGCTTATTGCTGATGTTATTCGTGGTGATGCTGATTACCATGCCGTTTCATACTACGTAAACCAAGAACTTGCTGATTACATCAATGATTGTAGTTAATCTCTAATTTTAAACAATGACGTTGGAATCTAGATGATAACACTAAAACACGCTATGCAACAACTTACGATGCTAACGCATCATATTACATTCTTTTAAAAAGAAAGAAAGAAAACCTGGTAAAAGAAAGAAAGAAAAAGCTTATGCATTGCATAGTAGTTGAATAGACCCCGTGCTGTCAATCCGCCACACCAGAGATAAAGTAGAGGGCTCGGAAGAGAATCGTAGGAATTCTTGGTCGCAGATCCGGGATGATATCAGCCTCGCGATTATCTCTGGTGAATATAACGACGGAGATACTCTTCCTTCGGTGCGCTCTTGCGCAAAGGAGCGTAGGGCTCACCACGATACGGTTAGGAAGGCGTACGACACGCTTGCTGCCGAAGGGGTAATTACGAAGCGTCGAGGGTTGAGCCCTGTAGTAGCTTGCGGCGGGACCGATAAGCTTCTCTTACTCGCAAAATCGGCCTTCCTGGGCGAACAGCTACCAGCGTTTGCGGCCCAAATGAGACTTCTTGGTCTGACATGGAGCGAAGTTGAAGCCGTTGACGTAGCTAGAGAAGGCAGCGGTACCTAATAGACAAGGCGTGCTACGGTCCCCGGCTATCACTATGGCTGCGAGGTAAGAACTTGCATCGAAATTGTTGAAGGCCAATTTCAAGAAGCACGTAGGGCTAGAACCCGCCGTGTCTTTGAAGTAGGGCGCACTTAATTTTTATCAGATTAGGACAAGCCAGCATGGAAAACGAAGACCTACTTACATTTACGAGTGACATTGTGTCATCCTACGTGGCGAACAACCGTATCGCTGCCGATGATGTGGGCCAGTTGGTGCAGGACGTTTACCGAGCGCTGTCCTCAGTAGGGGAAACGCAAGAAGAGCCTGAGGCAGTAGAACCCGCAGTGTCGGTAAGGGCTTCGATAAAGCCGGACCATCTTGTCTGCCTTGAATGCGGCAAAAACCAGAAAATACTAAAGCGGCACCTGATGACTGCGCATAACCTTACCCCTGAGGAATACAGAGAGCGTTACGGCTTGAAGAGCGATTACCCAATGATTGCCCCTGATTATGCAGAACGTAGGCGGGACCTTGCGAAGCAAATTGGCCTTGGTCGCAAGAAGGGCGAAAAGTTAGGCCCTCGCAAGAACGGCAATGGCAAGGCTAAGTAGGGAAGTAGCTGTTGCAGCAACCCGCTAACCGTCAGTAGCATCTTCAATAGCCTCTAGAATGCCCTAGGATGGCCGTACGGTGTCTTTATAGATGCTCTGGCTGCCTATGTAGCTAAAAACGCTTACAGGCGCTTAGAAGCGCTTAAATTCAGTATCACGAAAGATAAAGCCAATGGCTTATGCAATACCTAAAGACGAAGTCCTAGGGTCCGGACCCATAAACAGGATTCACAGCGGCATTGGGATGTGATTCATGAGCCTCCAGTGAGGAGGCATGTGGATGGCAAATTTCTTCTGGTTCTCGGA
>NZ_JAAFZT010000056.1 GCF_013336795.1 Alteripontixanthobacter muriae
GCCTCTATCACTACGTCTGCGGCGTTATCGACGATGTGTACGTCGTTTCCGGTTCCGCCCACCGTCGTGTCGGTTCCAGTTCCACCTTCAAGAACATCGTTACCCTCGCCGCCCAGAAGAGTGTCGTTGCCTCCTCGGCCAAGTATCCTGTCGTTCCCTCCGCCACCTTCGAGCGTATTGATCCCGTTATTACCATCGATGAATTGGGCGAGTTCATTACCCC
>NZ_JAAFZT010000007.1 GCF_013336795.1 Alteripontixanthobacter muriae
ATCACCTTTGCCACCTGCTCATCGGAGACGGTTCGCGGGCGGCCGGGCCGGTACTCGTCGGTGAGCCCCTCGATCCGGTCCTTTACGAACCTGCGGCGCCACTTCCCGACCGTGTGCTCGTGCACCCCGAGCCGCTCGGCGACCTCCTTGCTTTGCGAGCCATCTGCGCACAGCAGGATCATCCGGCACCGATCCGACAACGACCGCGGGGTTTTGTGCCGCCGAACCTGCGTCTCGAGGAAATCGCGTTCCTCGCCTGTTAACACCACCGCGTCCGCCTGCCGACCTACCATCGCTCATCTCCTCACCTGGATCTGAATCAATGATATGAATTACAGTTCCAGGTGACTAGTGAAGGTTGTTACTGGCCCCAGTCGAGGCCGATTTCCTCGAAGATCTCCTTGTCGTCGGCCCAGCGTTCGTCGACCTTCACATGCAGGAACAGGTGAACCTTGCGCCCGAGCAGCTCGCTCAGTTCCTTGCGCGCAGCCTCGCCGATGGCCTTGATGCGCTGCCCGCCCTTGCCGAGCACGATGGGGCGCTGGCTTTCGCGGGCGATGACGATCTGCTGGCGGATCTCGACGCTGCCATCGCGCCTTTCGGTGTAGCTTTCCGGCCTCACTGCGCTGTCATAGGGCAGTTCCTCGTGCAGCTGCTGGTATAGCTGTTCGCGGGTGATCTCGGCCGCCAGCAGGCGTTCGCTTGCATCGGAAACCTGGTCTTCGGGGTAGTGCCAGAGCCCCGGCGGCATCTGACCGGCCAGATGCTGTTTCAGGCCCGCAACCCCGTCACCCGTTTTCGCGGATATGAAGAATATCTCGTCGAACTCGACCTTGCTGCCAAGATCCTGCGCCAGCGCCAGCAGCGGCTCCTTCGCCGCGATATCCACCTTGTTCAGAGCCAGCAGCTTGCGTTCGGGGCGTTCCTTCAGGGCGGTGAGCAGCGGCTCCAACTCGTGGCGGCGCTGCTTGACCGGGTCGACCACCAGCAGCACCGCGTCGGCCTCGGTCGTACCTTCCCAGGCGGCGCTGACCATCGCGCGATCCAGGCGTCGCTTCGGTGCAAAAATGCCGGGCGTGTCCACAAGGATCATCTGCACCGGCCCGTCGAGCGCGATGCCCATCAGCCGGGCGCGGGTGGTCTGTGCCTTGGCGCTGGTGATGGCGACCTTCTGGCCGACCAGCTGGTTCACCAGCGTCGATTTACCGGCATTCGGCGCACCGATCACCGCGACTACGCCGCAATAGGGCTGTTCCTGCTCGTTCATCCGTAACGCTCCATGAATTCCTTGGCAGCGGCGGTCTCCGCCTCCTGCTTGCTTGATGCGGTGGCCTGTGCCTCGCCCACGTTCGCTACGCTGACCCTGACGGTGAATTGCGAGGAATGATCGGGACCCGACCTGTCCACCACCTCATATTCCGGCATTCTGCGCCGATTGCCGGCGGCCCATTCCTGCAAGGCCGATTTCGGGTGCTTGGCCGTGCCGGCTTTCCCCTCGACCTCGGGCGCCCAGATGGTGCGGACCCAGTCCCGCGTGGGTTCGAACCCGCGCTCGACGAAGCTCGCGCCCAGCAATGCTTCCATTACATCGCCCAGGATGTTGTCGCTTTCCGCGCCGCCGTCCTCGCGCGCCTGCTTGCCCATGCGGATATGCGGCGGCAAGCCGATGCGCCGCGCCACGCGCGCGCAGGTGGCCCGGCTTACCAAGGCATTCAGGCGCTGCGAGAGAGTGCCTTCTGGGCCGGTGTTGCGCTGGTAGAGCCAGTCCGCGATGGCGATGCCCAGAACCCGGTCACCGAGAAATTCCAGCCGCTCGTAATCCGGTTCGTCGGGGCCGTAGCTGCCGTGGGTCAGCGCCTGTTTCCAGAGGCTCTGATCGAAAGGCTCGATACCGAACCTGCCAAGCCACTGCAGGGCTTCGGTCTTCATATGAGATCCCCGATGCGGCTCCAGCGAGCGGCGGAGAACCAGGTCCAGGGCAGCAGCCATTCCGCCGATCCGTCGGTGGACCACATCAGAACGGTGGCCCGGCCGACCAGATTGTCCATCGGCACCATGCCGATGCCGCCACCGGGCGCGGCAGGGAAGCGGCTGTCCTGTGAATTGTCGCGATTATCGCCCATGGCGAAGAAATGCCCTTCGGGCACCATCACCGGTCCGAAATTGTCCGCAGGGCCGGTGCCAAGGTCGATGATCTCGTAGGAACGGCCACTCGGCAGGGTTTCTTCAAACCGGATGTAGCGGCAGAACAGTGCACCCTCCACACGCACGACCTGCGCGGCGGGATGGCAGTCGGTGTTCGCCGAGATCGGCACCAGCAGATCGTCGAGGCGGCGGCGAGGCAGAGCCTCCCCGTTCAGATAAACCGTGCCGTCGCGCAGTTCCACGGTGTCGCCGGGCATGGCGATGGCCCGCTTGATGTAATCGGTCCCGTCGACAGGGTGGCGGAAGATGACGACATCGCCGGGATCGGGGGCACTTGCTAAAATGCGGCCCGGTATCAGCGGTGCGTTGAAAGGTAGAGAATTGCTGGTGTAGCCGTAGGACCATTTGGAGGCGAGCAGGTAATCGCCGTTCATCAGGCGCGGCAGCATGCTTTCGCTGGGGATGTTGAAGGGCGAGAAGATGAAGCTGCGGAAGATCACCACGATCAGCGCCAGCTTCAGGACGAAAATGAAGAAGTTTTCCTCTTCCTTCGCCTTGCTGTCTTCGTGCGTTGCGGGTGCTTGCTCCGCCGGGGCGACTGCGGGTTCGCTCACGAACGGCCGCCTGTTGCCGGGCTGAAGCGGCTGTGCGGCATCATCGGGGTGGTGCCCTTTTCATCCTTCCAAATCATGGCGGCATTCCCTAGTCGCCGTAAGGCACGGTAGGAAAGGAAATTCGATGAGCGACCCGACGCAGTCCACGAAATCGCAGGATATCAAGGACCGGATCGCTCAGCGGCAGGTCCTGACCCTGAAGGAACTGTTCCGGGCCGAAAAGGACCGCGTTGCCACCCTGGCGAGCCGGATCGAATGGCCGGTTGGCGAAGCTGGCGACGACGGGGCCGATGCGCCCCGAGCCGGAATGCTGTGCGACTGGTCGAAAACGCATCTAGACGCGACATTGCTCGGCGACTTCGAGGAACTTGCCGATGTCATGGACTTTGCAGCGGCGCGCGAGGCGCTGTTCGCTGGCGACATCGTCAATGTGACGGAAGGGCGGCCCGCCGAGCACATCGCGCAGCGCGGCATCGGCAACGATGCGGCCACCGAGGAAGCGGCGGCACTGCACCGCCGGATGAAGCTGCTGGTCGAAGCGATACACGAAGGCGCGCTGGGAGAGGTCAGGCACCTCATCCATATTGGTATCGGCGGCAGCGCGCTCGGCCCTGCTCTGGCAGTAGACGCGCTGACCCGCGATCTTGCGCTTGTGGACGTGCATGTCGTGTCGAACATCGACGGGCTCGCGCTGGAAGCGGCCTTTGCGGCATGCGACCCGGCCACGACACTGATCGCGGTGGCGAGCAAGACCTTCACCACCATCGAAACCATGACCAATGCGGCCAGCGCGCTGAAATGGCTTGGCGACAATGGCGTTGCCGACCCGCAGGGGCGCGTCATTGCGCTGACCGCCTCGCCTGAAAAGGCCGTGGAGTGGGGCGTCGACGAAACGCGGGTGCTGCCGTTTTCCCCTGCGGTTGGTGGACGCTATTCGCTCTGGTCGTCCATCGGTTTTCCGCTGGCGCTAGCGGTGGGCTGGGACGAATTCGCGCAATTCCTTGCTGGCGCTCGGGCTGTCGATGAACATTTCCGCGATATGGAGGGGCGCGAAAATCTGCCGTTGCGCGCCGCTTTCGCTGATCGATACTACGCTGAAATCCGCCACTGCCAGACCCGCGCGGTGTTCGCCTATGACGAACGGCTTGCGCTGTTTCCCGATTATCTCCAGCAGCTTGAAATGGAATCGAACGGTAAGCGGGTGACCGCCGAAGGGCACCCGGTGACCGGCCCTACAGCTGCGATCACCTGGGGCGGTGTCGGGACCGACGCTCAGCATGCCGTGTTTCAGCTGCTGCATCAGGGCACGCATCTGGCGCCGGTGGACTTCATCGCCAGCATTGCCCCCGGAGACGACCTCGACCCGGCGCATCACCGCATCCTTCTGACCAATTGCTTCGCACAAGGGGCGGCGCTGATGGCGGGCGAGCAGGGCAAGGATCCCGCGCGCCATTTCCCCGGTGACCGGCCCAGCGCCACCATCCTGTGCGACGATCTGGATGCGGCAACCCTGGGCGCGCTCATCGCCTTTCACGAACACCGCACCTTCGCCGATGCCGTGCTGATGGGCATCAACCCTTTCGACCAGTTCGGGGTGGAACTCGGCAAACGCATGGCGAAGGAAATCGAGGCAGGCGAGGGCGATTTCGATGCGGGAACGCGGGGGTTGCTGAAGGCTGCCGGGCTGGATTGAGGCGGCCCCAGATCGGCGCTCCTGTTGGCATTCGGGTGCCGCTCGCCCATATCGCCCGGGATTGCGTGGGCGAACAGGAGTATTGCATGGCCGAATATGATTATGATCTCTTCACCATTGGCGCCGGATCGGGCGGGGTGCGCGCCTCGCGCGTGTCCGCTGCGCATGGGGCAAAGGTCGCCGTGGCAGAGGAATATCGGGTCGGCGGCACCTGTGTCATCCGTGGCTGCGTTCCGAAGAAGATGCTTGTCTATGGCGCGCATTTTGCCGAGGATCTGGAGGATTGCCAGAAATTCGGCTGGACTGTCGAAAACCCGACTTTCGACTGGATCAAGCTGCGCGACAATGTCCTTGGCGACGTCGATCGTCTGAACGGCCTCTATAAGGACACTCTCGAGAACCACGGCGTGGAGATCATCCACCAGCGCGCCCGCATCACCGGCGATCACGAGATCACGCTGGCAGATGGCACCGTGGTTACGGCCAGGCACATCCTCATTGCCACCGGCGCCCGTCCCCATGTGCCGGAATGTCCCGGCCACGAACTCGGCATTACCAGCAACGAGGCGTTTCACCTCGACAAATTGCCCGAGCGTATCCTGATCGCAGGCGGCGGCTACATCGCCAATGAATTTGCCGGGATCTTCAACGAATTCGGCACGCATGTGACCATCATCAATCGCAGTGACACCCTGCTGCGCCAGTATGACGAACAGGTCCGCGACCGGCTGCTGCAGATATCCATGATGAAGGGCATCGACTTCAAGTTCCACGCCGAATTCAAGGGGATCGAAAAGACCGACGCCGGCTGCCTGCGTGTCTCAATGACGAACCATGAAGATATCGAAGTCGATTGCGTGATGTTCGCAACCGGCAGGATTCCGAACACGGAAGATCTCGGGCTTGAAAATGTCGGCGTGGAACTGGGAGAGAAGGGCGAGGTAAAGGTCGACCGGTTCAGCAAGACCAGCGTCGATTACATCTACGCCGTGGGCGATGTGACCGACCGGATACAGCTCACCCCCGTCGCCATTCGCGAGGGGCAGGCCTTTGCCGATACGGTATTCGGGAACGAGCCGACCTCGGTCAGCTACGATCATGTCCCCAGCGCCGTATTCAGCCACCCGCCCATCGCTGCTGTCGGCATGACCGAAGGGGAAGCGCGGAACAGCCTGGGCAGCGTGAAGGTCTACACTTCCGATTTCCGTCCCATGAAGAACGTGGTCGCAGGGCGCAACGAACGCGGCCTCTACAAGCTGGTTTGCGACGGTGAGAACGGCCGGATTGTCGGCGTGCACATGATCGGCCCGGACGCGCCGGAAATCATGCAAGCCGCCGCCGTTGCGGTGAAGGCCGGGCTGACGAAGCAGGATTTCGACAATACGGTCGCGATTCACCCGACCATGGCGGAAGAGCTTGTCCTGATGCGCTGAACGATCCGGACTGTCATGCGTTCAACCTCACAATGCACCAATGCGGACGCGAATGAAGGAGAAGCACATGTCAGGTACGGTTCTGGTCACGGGCGGCACAGGCTACATCGCAGGCGAATTGATCGGTCAGTTGCTGGACAGCGGCTGGAAGGTCCGGACGACCGTGCGCGACATGGCGGCGGGGGGTGGCCGCTTGCGCGGCCGGTTTCCCGGAGCGGGCGACGATCTGGCGATCATGAAGGCGGATCTGCTTTCGGATGATGGCTGGGCCGACGCGATGAAGGGCTGCGATGCGGTTGCCCATGTCGCCTCGCCCTTTCCGATGGGCGTGCCAAAGGACGAGGATGAACTGATCCGCCCCGCACGTGAAGGCACGTTGCGCGTCTTGCGCTTTGCAAAGGAAGCCGGTGTTACCCGCTTCGTGCAGACGTCCAGCGCGGCGGCCATCGCCTATGGCCATGACAGCGAGCAGACTCATTTCGACCATACCGACTGGACCGACGTAACCGACCCGAAAGTCGCGCCTTATGCGAAGAGCAAGACCCTAGCCGAGTTCGCCGCACGCGACTGGGTCCGCGACAATGCGCCTGAGATGGTCTATTGCTCGGTCAATCCCGTGGCTGTCCTTGGCCCCGTGCATGACGAAGACCTGTCGACGTCCATCCAGTTCGTGAAGAAGGCTCTCGATGGTTCGATGCCGATGATTCCGCATGTCGGCGTCGGCATCGTGGATGTGCGCGATGTCGCTTCCCTGCATGTGAAGGCGCTTGAAGCCGATGCCGTCAAGGTTCGCGGCGAACGTTTTGCGGCTTCTGGTCCGTTCATATGGCTCGAGCAGATAACCGAGATCCTGCGCAACCGGCTACCCGAACGCGAAACCCGTAAGGTACCCACAAGCCGCATGCCGAATTTCGCCGTGCCGGTCCTTGCGGTGTTCATGCCTGAAATGCGGCAGCTGAAGACGGAACGGGGCCGGGTCCGGGTGATCGATTCCAGTCATGCCGAGGATGTGCTGGGCTGGACGATGCGAGATTCGACGCAGACGATCGTGGATACAGCGCGCAGCCTGATCTATCAGGGCATCGTCAAGGTCTGAGCGCTTCCCGGCAAACCGCACGGCGGCGCTATTGACGCTGCACCGCGCCACTCGCTAGGCGGTCGGCGTAAGTTTCTCCTCCCGTGCCGAACGCAGCGGCATGCCAGACGCAGGATCGCCAATGTCCGCCAATATCGCCGAACTCGAACGTCGCCGCGCCGCAGCCCGGATGGGCGGGGGGCAGAACCGGATCGACGCTCAGCATGCGAAGGGCAAGCTGACAGCGCGCGAAAGGCTGGACGTGCTACTGGATGAAGGCAGCTTCGAGGAATACGACCAGTTCGTCGAACATGACGCTGTCGACTTCGGCATGGCAGACCAGAAGTTCTACGGCGACGGCGTGGTGACCGGCAGCGGCACGATTAACGGCCGCCTCGTCTATGTCTTCAGCCAGGATTTCACCGTCTTCGGCGGCAGCCTGTCGAAGCGGCATGCGGAAAAGATCTGCAAGGTGATGGACATGGCGCTGCGCAACGGCGCGCCGGTCATCGGCCTCAATGACAGCGGCGGTGCGCGCATCCAGGAAGGGGTCGCCAGCCTCGGCGGCTATGCCGAAGTGTTCCAGCGCAACGTGCTGGCTTCGGGCGTGGTGCCGCAGATCAGCCTCATCATGGGGCCATGCGCGGGCGGTGCGGTCTACAGCCCGGCAATGACTGACTTCATCTTCATGGTGAAGGATTCGTCCTATATGTTCGTCACCGGCCCCGACGTGGTGAAGACGGTTACCAATGAGGTGGTGACGCAGGAGGAACTCGGCGGTGCGGTGACGCATACGACCAAGACCAGCGTCGCCGACCTCGCATTCGAAAATGACATCGAGACCCTGCTGCAGACGCGCAGGTTCTTCGACTATCTGCCGCTGTCGAACCGCGAAGGCGTGCCCGAACGCCCCACTGACGATGCGTGGGACCGGGTTGAGGAAAGCCTCGACACGCTGATCCCCGACAATGCCAACCAGCCTTATGACATGCACGAGGTCATCACCAAGGTGCTGGACGAAGGCGACTTCTTCGAAGTGCAGCCCGCCCATGCCGGGAACATCCTGTGCGGCTTCGGCCGGGTGGAGGGGCGCACGGTCGGTATAGTCGCCAATCAGCCGATGGTGCTGGCAGGCGTACTCGACATCAATTCATCGAAAAAGGCCGCGCGTTTCGTGCGCTTCTGCGATGCTTTCGACATTCCCATCCTTACCTTCGTCGATGTGCCGGGCTTTCTTCCCGGCACGGGGCAGGAGCATAACGGCATCATCAAACACGGCGCGAAGCTGCTGTTCGCCTATGCCGAGGCGACCGTGCCCAAGATCACGGTGATCACCCGCAAGGCCTATGGCGGTGCCTATGACGTCATGGCGTCCAAGCATCTGCGGGGCGATCTGAACTATGCGTGGCCCACTGCCGAGATTGCCGTGATGGGTGCGAAGGGCGCGGTGGAGATCATCTTCCGCCAGGACCGCGACGATCCCGAAAAGATTGCCGAAAAGACAAAGGAATATGAAGACCGCTTCGCCAACCCCTTCGTGGCCGCGAGCCGCGGCTATATCGACGAGGTAATCTACCCGCGGAACACCCGCCGTCGCATCGCGCAAGGCTTGCGCAAGCTACGCGGCAAGGCGCTGGAGAACCCGTGGAAGAAGCATGACAATATCCCGTTGTAGGATTGGCTGATGTCCTCCTTCGGCTTTCTCGCGCTTACAAGCCACTTTCTTTCATCCGCTGCCAACCAGGAATGAAGCCATGAAACTCGGCCGCCTCAACCACATCGGCGTCGCGACGCCCTCAATTGCGGATAGCATCGCCTACTATCGCGAGGTCATGGGCGCGACCGACATCACCGAAGCGTTCGACCTGGCCGAACAGGGGGTGAAGGTCTGCTTCGTCAACACGGCGACGGATAGCGGCGTGAACGGCACGCAGATCGAACTTATCGAGCCGCTCGGGGAGGGCTCCACCCTGCGCGGGTTCATGGAGAAGAACCCGCTCGGTGGGCAGCACCATGTCTGCTATGAGGTCGAGGATATCGTTCAGGCGCGTGCGTGGTTCGAGGGCAAGGGCAAGCGCATCCTCGGCCCTACTCGCATCGGGGCGCATGGCACGCCGATCTTCTTCCTTCACCCGAAGGACATGATGGGGCAACTGACCGAGATCATGGAAACGCCGAAATCAGCCGGGGAGGGCACGCATTGATGGCCGATTACCAGACGATCCGCTTTGACATCGCCGACAACATCGCGCGGCTGACGCTGAACCGGCCGGAACGGCTCAATGCCTGTTCGCTCGATATGGCGGACGAGATGATGGACGCGCTCGACCGGCTGGACGGCGCCCGTGTGCTGGTCCTGACAGGTGAGGGCCGCGCTTTCTGTTCCGGGGCCGATCTGGCGGCGCGCGGAGACCGTCCCGTGAATGGCGGGCAGGGCAGCTATGCCGCGCTTGCCACCCGGTACAATCCGCTGATGATGAAACTGGCGCGGCTCGACATTCCCGTCATCTCAGCCGTCAACGGCCCCGCTGCCGGGGTCGGCTGCTCCATCGCACTGGTCGCCGATTTTGTCATCGCGGCGGAGTCCGGCTATTTCCTGCAGGCCTTCGTCAACATTGGCCTCGTGCCCGATGGCGGCGCAAGCTGGATGCTCCCGCGCCTCGTCGGCAAAGCGCGCGCGACGCAGATGATGATGCTGGGCGAAAAGATCGGCGCCGCGCAGGCGCAGGATTGGGGCATGATCTACAAGGCCGTGGCCGACGATCAGCTGACGGGCGAGGTCGTTGCTCTGGCCCAGCGCCTCGCCACCGGCCCGACGGTCGCCTATGGTGCCATGCGCCGCAACCTGCTGACCGCGCTGGAGGCCTCTTTCGCCGAGGCGCTGAACGCCGAAGCCGAAGGCCAGCGGCTGGCGGGATCCTCTGCCGATGCTGCGGAAGGCGGCATGGCCTTCCTCGCCAAGCGCAAGCCTACTTTCAAAGGGAAATGATGAGCAAGGATTCCACCCCGTCCGACTGGCAGGCCGCCGCCGACAGGGAAGTCAAAGGCCGCGACCTCACCTGGCACACGCCGGAAGGCATTGCGGTGAAGCCGCTGTACACCAGTGCGGATACTGCCGATCTCGACCCTGGAATGCCCGGCTTTGCGCCCTATACGCGCGGCCCCTATGCCAGCATGTACACCGGTCGTCCCTGGACGATCCGGCAATATGCCGGCTTCTCGACTGCCGAGGAATCCAACGCTTTCTACCGCCGCAATCTCGCGGCCGGGCAGAAGGGCCTGTCGGTCGCCTTCGACCTCGCGACCCATCGCGGATATGACAGCGACCATCCCCGCGTAACCGGCGATGTCGGCAAGGCCGGTGTCGCCATCGACACCGTGCGCGACATGGAAATTCTGTTCGACCAGATCCCGCTCGACACCATGAGCGTGTCGATGACGATGAACGGCGCGGTGATCCCGATCATGGCGTTCTACATCGTCGCTGCCGAACGCGCAGGCGTGAGCCAGGAGAAGCTGTCGGGGACCATCCAGAACGACATTCTTAAGGAGTTCATGGTCCGCAATACCTATATCTACCCGCCCGAACCGAGCATGCGGATCGTCTCGGACATCATCGCCTATACTTCGGCCAACATGCCGCGTTTCAACAGCATCTCGATCAGCGGCTACCACATGCACGAGGCCGGGGCGACGGCGGTGCAGGAGCTCGCCTTCACGATCGCGGATGGCAAGGAATACGCCAAGCGCGCCATGGAAGCGGGCCTCGACATCGATGTCTTCGCGCCGCGCCTGTCCTTCTTCTGGGGCATCGGCATGAACTTCTTCATGGAGATCGCCAAGATGCGCGCGGCCCGTGCCCTGTGGCACGACGTGATGATCGACCTCGGCGCGCAGGATCCCAAGTCGAAGATGCTGCGCACGCATTGCCAGACCAGTGGGGTGAGCCTGCAGGAGCAGGACCCTTACAACAACGTCATCCGCACCACGATCGAAGCGATGGCGGCGGTGCTGGGCGGCACGCAAAGCTTGCACACCAACGCGCTGGACGAGGCGATTGCCCTTCCGACAGACTTCTCGGCGCGTATCGCCCGCAACACGCAATTGGTGATCCAGGAAGAGACCGGCATCACCAATGTCGCCGATCCGCTCGGCGGCAGCTACTACATTGAAAGCCTCACCGCCGCTTTGGTGAACGAGGCGAAAGTGATGTTGGGTGAGGTCGAGGCGGCTGGCGGCATGACGGAATATGTCGCCAGCGGGAAGCCCAAGGCCGCCATCGAGAGCGCCGCCGCAGCCAAGCAGGCGAGTGTCGACCGGGGCGAAACGGTAATCGTGGGCGTGAACAAATACCGCCGCGACAAGGAAGACGAGATCGACACGCTCGATATCGACAACCACGCCGTGCGCCAGAGCCAGATCGCAAGGCTGGAGAAGGTCCGCCAGGGGCGCGACGAGTCGGCATGCCGTGCCGCTTTGCAGGCGTTGACCGAAGGCGCGAAAAGCGGGGGCAACGTGCTGCAGCTCGCTGTCGAAGCCGCCCGCCACGACGCCACTCTAGGCGAAATCTCATCGGCGATGGAAGACGTGTTCGGGCGCTACGACACCATGCCGACGCCGGTACGCGGGATATATTCGCAAGCTTATGAAGGCGACGATCGCTACGCGCAGGTAGTCGAAGGCATAAAGGCAGTCGAACGACGCCTTGGCCGCGCGCCCAGGCTGATGGTCGCCAAGATGGGGCAGGACGGACACGATCGCGGCGCTAATGTCATTGCGTCAGCATTTGCCGACATGGGTTTCGAGGTATTGTCCGGTCCACTGTTCCAGACGCCTGCGGAAACGCGTGACATGGCGCTGGAGAACGACGTCGATGCAATCGGCGCCAGCAGCCTTGCGGCAGGCCACAAGACGCTGATCCCCGAACTGATCGGGTTGCTTAGGGAAGTGGGCCGCGCCGACATCAAGGTCATTGCTGGCGGCGTGATCCCGCAGAAGGACTACGACTTCCTCCGCGATGCCGGGGTGCAGGGCATCTACGGCCCGGGCAGCAACGTGGTCGAATGCGCGGCGGACGTGCTGCGCCTGCTCGGCCACAACATGCCGCCTGCGGGTGAGGATCTGGACGAGGCGGCGGAGTGATAGAGAGTGAAGAACCTTTGCTGCCCCTGTGGTGCAAAGTGCTTCTGATATTGAAAAGGCAGTTTGCTAAGTGACACAAATTCGCACCGACTGGACCCGCGCAGAGATTGCGGAACTGTTCGACCTCCCCTTTACCGAGCTGCTCTTTCGCGCGGCCACCGTTCATCGCGAGTTCCATCCGCCCGAGCAGGTGCAGCTTTGCACTCTGCTGTCGATCAAGACCGGCGGGTGCCCGGAAGATTGCGGCTATTGCTCCCAGTCGGTGAAGGCCGATAGCGGCGTCGAGGCGACCAAGCTGATGGAGGTGCAGTTGGTCCTCCAGCGCGCTGCACAGGCCAAGGACCAGGGCAGCCAGCGTTTCTGTATGGGTGCCGCCTGGCGCAATCCCAAGGACCGTGACATGCCCAAGATCGTCGAGATCGTCAAAGGCGTGCGTGAAATGGGTCTGGAAACCTGCATGACGCTTGGCATGCTGACGCCGAAGCAGGCGGACATGCTGGCCGAGGCAGGGCTGGATTACTACAATCACAACATCGACAGCAGCCCGGAATATTACGAGCGCGTCATCAGTACTCGCACAATGGACGAACGGCTCGAAACGCTCGATAATGTGCGCAAGTCAGGCATCAACGTCTGCTCCGGCGGCATCGTGGGGATGGGCGAAACGCGGCAGGATCGTGTCGGCTTCATCCACACTCTCGCCACTCTCAACGCGCATCCCGAAAGCGTGCCGGTGAATGCGCTGGTGCCGGTGAAAGGCACGGTGCTGGGCGACATGCTGGCCGACACGCCCCTCGCCAAGATCGACGATATCGAATTCGTCCGGACTGTCGCAGTCGCGCGGATCACCATGCCGCTGAGCATGGTGCGCCTCTCCGCCGGTCGCGAAAGCATGAGCGAGGCCACGCAGGCCTTGTGCTTCCTGGCGGGTGCGAATTCGATCTTCACCGGCGACAAGCTGCTGACCGCTCCGAATGCGGGCGACGACAGCGACGAAGCGCTGTTTGCCAAGCTGGGATTGACCGCGCTGAAGGGCGAGGAGCCCTTGCGTCAGCAGAAGAACCTGGAGCCTGCGGAATGACGATGTTCAAGAAAATCCTGATCGCCAATCGCGGCGAAATTGCCTGCCGGGTCATCAAGACCGCGCGCCGTATGGGCATTGCGACCGTCGCGGTCTATTCCGATGCGGATGCCCGCGCGCCTTTCGTGCAGATGGCTGACGAGGCGGTTCATATCGGCCCCGCGCCTGCTGCCGAAAGCTATCTGTTGGCAGACAAGATCATCGCCGCCTGTAAGCAGACCGGCGCGGAAGCGGTTCACCCGGGCTACGGCTTCCTGTCCGAGAGGGCCAGTTTCGTCGAGGCGCTGGACGACGCGGGCATCGCCTTCATCGGCCCGCCGGCCAGCGCAATTGCCGCGATGGGCGACAAGATCGAATCAAAGAAGCTGGCCGAGCAGGCCGGTGTGAATGTCGTCCCCGGCTCCGGCGGAGCCATCGCGGACACGGCGGAAGCGCTCGAATGGGCGAACCGCATCGGCTATCCGGTGATGATGAAAGCCAGCGCAGGCGGCGGCGGGAAGGGCATGCGCCTCGCCTGGAACGACCAGGATGTAAAGGACGGCTTCGAGGCGACACAGCGCGAAGGTCTGAATTCCTTTGGGGACGAGCGCGTGTTTATCGAAAAGTTCATCGAGGATCCGCGTCACATCGAAATACAGGTACTGGGCGACAAGCACGGAAACCTCATCTATTTGAACGAACGCGAATGCAGCATCCAGCGCCGCCACCAGAAAGTGGTGGAGGAAGCGCCTTCGCCGTTCGTCAGCCCTGAAATGCGCCGCAAGATGGGCGAGCAGTCCATCGCTCTGGCCAGAGCCGTCGATTACCATAGCGCCGGCACGGTCGAACTGATCGTTTCGGGCGCAGACAAGACGGGCGACAGTTTCTTCTTCCTTGAAATGAATACCCGCCTGCAGGTGGAGCATCCCGTTACCGAGGCAATCACGGGCGTCGATCTCGTCGAACAGATGATCCGCATCGCTGCTGGTGAGCGTCTGGAGATGACGCAGGACGACGTGAAGATCGACGGCTGGGCCATCGAGAACCGCGTTTATGCCGAAGATCCCTATCGCGGGTTCCTGCCGAGCATCGGGCGTCTGGTGCATTACGATCCGCCGGTCGAACCTTGGGCCAGCGATGCCGAAACCTACGACGGGCGCGGCGTCCATGTGGACGGCGGCGGCATCCGCATTGATGATGGCGTGCGCGAAGGCGGTGAGGTATCTATGTTCTACGATCCCATGATCGCAAAGTTGGTGACCTGGGGCGAGACGCGCGACGCCGCTGCCGATTTGCAGGTCCAGGCGCTGGATGCTTTCCGCATCAAAGGTCTCGGCCACAATGTCGATTTCCTGTCCGCCATCATGCAGCATCCGCGCTTCCGCAGCGGTAATCTGACGACGGGATTCATCGCCGAGGAATATTCGGAAGGGTTCGCAGGTGCCGCCGCGAGCGACCATCTGCTGCGCAATCTTGCGGCAATCGCGGGGGTGATCGCCACGGCTGACGAGGATCGCGCAGGCCGCATTGATCAGGCACTGGCAGATCGTGCAACTCCGACGGGCGACTGGACGGTGCGACTCGGCGGGCGCGATTACGCCATTGTCATGGAGGAAGACGCCATCACCGTGGATGGTGTCGAAATTCCAATCATGATGGAATATACGCCCGGCGACCGCATGATCGAAGTGGAGGTAGGCGACGACAGCCTGACGCTGCAGCTTGCCCCTACGCGAACCGGTTATCGCATGACGACGCGCGGTGCGGCACATGAAGCCCGTGTCCTCCCCACGCGCATAGCGGCGCTGGCCGAACACATGATCGAAAAAGTGCCGCTCGATCTCTCCCGCCTGCTGATCTGCCCCATGCCGGGCCTTCTGGTTAAGCTGCATGTCGAGGAAGGCGAAACCGTGCAGTCCGGGCAGCCATTGGCGACCGTGGAAGCGATGAAGATGGAGAACATTCTTCGCGCGGAAAAGGAAGGCGTCATCGCCAGCATCAAGGCGGGCGAAGGCGACAGTCTCGCAGTGGACGAAATCATCCTAGAATTGGAATAGATCCGGGGCACTCCAACACACCCGGCTCCATGGGAAAGGCGCTTAGTGCGCCTGCAGCTGTTCATCTAGAAAGCGGGCGACGTCGGATAGTTCGACATCCTTCGTCACGAAGGCATTACCGATGTCGCGCAGCAGGATGAAGGGCAGGGTACCGCCATCCATTTTCTTGTCATGCAGCATGTGTTCGACCAGTCCTTCGCCATCGCAGGTCAGGCCCAGCGCGCTGACTTCCGCGGGAAGCCCTGCCTTGTCCGTTGTGCGGGTCAGCCGGTGCGCGGCCTCGTTCGGCAGAAAACCCCGCCGTGCCGAATAGCGCGCAGCCAGCACCATGCCCAGCGCCACGGCCTCGCCATGCAGCAGGCGATCGGAAAATCCCGTTTCGGCCTCCAGAGCATGGCCGAAGGTATGTCCCAGATTGAGCAGCGCGCGCGCTCCCGCTGTCTCCTTTTCATCCCTGGCGACAATGGCGGCCTTGGCCGCCACACTATGCGCGACGGCCTGTTGTGCGGCTTGCACATCGAGCCGCAGTACCGCGTCGCCATGCTCGTCCAGCCAGTCGAAGAATTGGGCATCGCCCAAAACGCCATATTTCAGAACTTCGGCATAGCCTGCCCGCAGTTCACGCGGTGGCAGGGTTTCGAGGCAGGAGATGTCAGCGAGAACGAGCGAGGGCTGATGAAAAGCGCCAATCAGGTTCTTGCCTGCCGCGCTGTTGATGGCGGTTTTTCCCCCAACTGAACTGTCCACTTGCGCCAGTAGGGTGGTGGGAAGCTGTATGAACCCGCAGCCTCGTTTTAGAATGGCCGAGGCGAATCCAGTCAGATCGCCCACGACCCCGCCGCCAAAAGCCAGCACATGATCGCCTCTCTCCACCCCAAGGCTCAGCATCCAGTCAGTCAGTTTGCGCAGATTATCCCAACTTTTCGAAGGCTCGCCGGAAGGGACTTCGAACCAGGCGATCTCGTGGCCCGCCTTCATCAGTGAGCCCGCCAATCTGTCCCCGTGCAGGCGGCGGGCATTCACATCGGCGACGACAGGGATGACCTTTTTCCGAAGGAAAGGTGTAGCAATAACACCTGCCTTGTCGAGCAAGCCTGTGCCGACGTGTACCTCGTAGGGCCGCCCTTCGAGCGCGACGGAAATCACAGCCACCTTTCAATACCCTCCAGGATGCGCAGCGCTGTCGCGTGATGCGGCCCTTCCTCGCTGTTCACATGAATAGGTGCCTGCCGATAAAGCGGATCACGCTCGTCAGCCAGCCTGTTCAGGATCGCCTGCGGATCGCCATCACGCAATAAGGGTCTGCTGTTACGCCGACCGGTCCGCTTGACGAGAGTTTCGACTGTCGCGCGTATCCAGACGGTCACGCCATGGTCTAGGATCATTGCGCGGGTTTCCGCATCCACGAAAGCCCCGCCGCCGGTGGCAATGACGCCATGTCCTTCGGCCATGAGCCGTGCGATGACGCGCCGCTCTCCATCGCGGAAGTAAGCTTCGCCATGAGCCTCGAATATTTCCGAAACGCTGCGCTGTGCAGCGGTCTCGATAGCCTCGTCCGCGTCGATGAAGCCGGTGTCGAGCAGGTCGGCCAGCTTGCGCCCTACCGTGCTCTTGCCAACCCCCATCAGCCCGATCAGGACGATCGGTCGATCGATCCTCCGGGCGAGCGCGCCAATCTCGGCCGGCGTAATGACAGGCGCTTCGCTGCTATTGCCGGATCGTATGGGGCGGGTGGATATCATGATCTGCGCGACTATAGATGCGCCCGTGCAAATCGGCTAGGGCGTGCCTGTTTTTGCGTGCGAAGAGGCTTGTGCAAGAAATGGCGAATTGGCGGTTCCGTCGAAGCTTGAACGAGAATGCGGATATCGGCAGAGGCAAAGCGGTCGCGCTCGGGGTTGCGCTGGCGCTTCTACTGTCGTTGATCTACGCATGGTTCGACGGCGGAGAGGAACCTGTTCGCCCGATCACCCAGCCTGTCGAATTGCCGGAGCAGGCACGATGAAGAAGTTTCTACTGACAACCACGTCCGCCATTCTGGTGGCGGGATCGATGATCGGCCTGTTCGGACCGCAGTTGCAGGCCGCGCCGGAAAGCCTCCTGCCGCCGGTTTTCCGCAACCCTGCGCCCGCTCCCACCCCGGCGCCTGCCCCGTCGCCCACTCCGGCACCAAGGCCTGCACCTTCTCCGTCGCCGGTTCCCACCGCGACGAGTTCGCCGGTCATTCAGCAGGTTCCAACCAGCCCGGCACCTGAACCGCAACAGCCCTCGCGGCCAGTTTCTGCGCCATCAGCGCCACTGGCAGAGCTGCCCGACGGCCTGCCGACTTTGCGCGAGCTTGAGAACATGTCCACGGACGAGCTGGACCAGCTGTTCGGTCTGCGGCCGAAAGTGGATATTCCGCCTGAAGCGCAGCGATCGCTGGCGCAGGTCGGCCTGATCGCGCCAACCGAAGGCGGCATGCCCTCTGCCTCACTGGCGCGCCAACCAGCGTCTCTGGTCCGCGCTGCTTTGCGCAATGTAGATGGGCCGCTGGTCTCGCGATGGGGGCACATCCTGCTCCGCCGCGCTCTCTCCAGCCGTCTTGCTGCGCCTGCCGGTATGAACCCGGTCGAGTTTGCGGCGATGCGCGCGGCCGCCCTGAACACCATTGGCGAACACTCTGCCGCAAGGGCTCTGGTTCAGGACGTCGATACGGCCAATTACAATCCCGCGCTGACCGAAGCGGCACTTCAGGCGTATCTGGCTACGTCGGACATCACTGGTGCCTGCCCGGCCGTGCGGTTGCAGAGCGGCCGTGACGATCCGCAGTGGCAATTGCTGCAAGGGATCTGCAACGCCTTTGCTGGCGAGGGGGCGAGGGCGGAACGCGATCTGAAACGGGCGTTCTCCCGCGGGATCGCGCCGCCGATCGATGTCCTGCTGGCCCAGCGCTATGCCGGAGCGGCAGGGCGGAGCCGGCGCGCAGTGAATATCGAGTGGGACAATGTGGACGAGCTGAACCCCTGGCGGTTCGCGCTGGCCAATGCGTTGAGCGAGGAAGTGCCCGAGGGGCTGATGACCTCGGCGGGACCCTATTACGAGCGTGTCGCCGCGACGACCGCGTCCTTGCCGCTGCCACAGCGCGCAGCGGGCGCGCAGCGGGCGGCTCGCGAAGGCATTCTGTCGTCTGCCGCAATGGTCGATCTGTACTCGATGATCTACGAATTGAGTGACATTGACGACCCCTCCGCCGAAATCGCGCGGCAGTTGCGCACGGCCTATGTCGGCAACAATCCGGCGGCGCGGCTAGCCGCCATCCGCGAGATATGGGCATCGGCAGGCTCGAACTACGCCATGCAGGTGCTTACCGCCTACGCGGCGGCCAGAGTCACTCCGACGGAAGAACTGGCCGAGAGCGCCTTTCCGCTCATCGCATCCATGCTGACGGCAGGCCTTGACCGTGACGCCATGGAGTGGGAGCCATTCGTGCCGCAGGGCGGCAACGCCTGGGCGCTGCTGGCAGTGGCGCAACCGGGATCACAGGGGTCGATTTCACTGGGTGCGCTCGATGAATTTATCGATGAAGATGCCAGCGATCGCCAACATAAATCGAGGTTCCTGATCGCGGGGCTGGCTGGGCTGGGCCGTCTCGATCCCGGCGACGCTTCGGAATTGTCGCAGCGGCTGGGTCTCGGTCTTGCGCGTGAGACGAAGTGGAGCCGGGCCATCGGGCAGGCGGGCCGCTATGAAAATCCTGTCCTCGTGTCCTATCTGGCCGCGCTTGGCATGCAGGGCGAAGGATGGGAACGCATGACACCGCGCCATCTGTACAATATCGTTGCGGCGCTGAATGCCGCCGGTCTGGACGCGGAAGCGCGCATGATTGCTGCGGAGGCCGTGGCACGGGGGTGATCGGCAGGCGGGTCTTGATCGGATCGCCAGCGCGACGGGGGCGACATTGATCGAGGACTTTCTTGCTATGCTTTCGGCAGAACGGGGAGCGGCGGCAAACACGATTGCAGCTTACCGCCGAGACCTGGAGGGCGCGGAAGAACTTCTCGGGTCTCTGCCGTCGGCCTGCGCGGAGGACATGAAGCAGCTTGGCGCCGCATGGCGCGATCTCGCTCCGGCGACAGTCGCCAGGAAATGCTCCGCACTGCGCCAGTTCTACGGCTTTCTCTTGGATGAGGGGGTCATTCCTGCCGACCCCAGCGCCCATCTGCCGCGCCCCGCCGCCAGAAGGCCGCTGCCGCGTATCCTCGATCACGAGCAAGTCGCGGCATTGTTCGCGCAGGCCGAGGATGAGGCGAGGGCCGATTCTCCGGCGCCTTTGCGCACCCTGACCATGCTGGAACTGCTGTACGGCTCCGGGCTACGCGCCACGGAACTCGTATCGCTGCCCTTATCGGCGGTGCCGCGCGATGCGCCATTCCTCACCGTCACCGGGAAGGGCGGGCAGGCGCGGATGGTGCCGGTCAGCGGGCGAGCGGCCGAAGTTCTTGCCCGGTGGGTTCAGCTGCGCAAATCAGGCTCCGACTTCCTGTTTCCATCGGGAAAAAGTCACCTCACGCGCGTCCGGCTGTTCCAACTGCTGAAGGAACTGGCCACAAGGGCCGACATCCCGGCGGCAAAAATCAGCCCGCATGTCCTGCGCCATGCTTTCGCCACGCATCTGCTCGAGGGCGGGGCGGATTTGCGAGTGCTGCAAACTCTGCTCGGCCACGCGGACATCGCAACCACCCAGATCTACACCCATGTCGATAGCGCAAGATTGGTCGGCCTGGTGAATGAACGGCACCCGCTTGCGGATCGCACCCTTTCGGACTAGCGCCACTGGCCATGAAAACATTCCTCGACTTCGAGAAACCCGTCGCCGAACTGGAGAACCGCATCGCCGAACTGCGCAGCGCCGCAGAGGGCGATGATGTGGACATCAGCAATGAATTGCAGCGCCTCGAACTCAAGAGCGCCGATCTCCTCAGGAATACTTATTGCAATCTGACTCCGTGGCAGAAAACGCAGGTGGCGCGCCACCCGTTGCGGCCGCATTTTCGCGATTATGTCGAACAGATTTTCGATGATTTCATGCCGCTCGGCGGCGACCGCACCTATGGTGAAGACGAGGCTATTCTCGGCGGCTTTGCCAAGCTGAACGGTCGCCGCGTCATGCTGATCGGCCATGAAAAGGGCAACGATACGAAAAGCCGCATTCGCCACAATTTCGGCATGGGCAAGCCTGAGGGCTATCGCAAGGCCATACGGCTGATGGAGATGGCGGGCCGCTTCGGTCTGCCGGTTGTGACGCTGGTGGATACCTCGGGCGCGTTTCCGGGAATCGAGGCGGAAGAACGCGGTCAGGCTGAGGCAATCGCCCGATCGACGGAAGCCTGCCTCGCCCTGCCCGTGCCCATGGTCGCTACCATCGTGGGTGAGGGCGGATCCGGGGGTGCAGTCGCGCTCGCCAGCGCGGAGCGGGTGTTGATGCTGGAGCATGCCGTTTATTCGGTCATCTCTCCCGAAGGATGTGCCTCGATCCTGTGGCGAACGGCGGAAAAGGCGCCCGATGCTGCCGAGGCGATGAAGATTACGGCGCAGCAACTGGCGCAGCTGAACGTGATAGACCGCATCATCGAGGAGCCGGTCGGCGGCGCTCACCGCGACCCGGCGGGCGCGGCAAGCGCACTGGGCCAGGCGATCGGCGAAGAACTGGATGCGCTGGTCGGGAAGCCCGCCGACGAATTGCGGCGCATTCGCGAAGATCGATTCCTGGCGATCGGGACGAACTAGGCCCAGTTTGAACCGACCCTCTGGCGCAGCGGGAACCAGACGCGCTCCTGACAGCTTCTTCCATACAATACCAAGGCACTGGCGGGGCGATACGCGGTGCGTTTCATGGAGGAAAATATCGATGAGCTTCACCAAGACTAAACTGCCTGAACGGATCGCCCCTAAACTCATGGCGCTGGCATCCAGCGCCGCACTCGCACTTTCGCTGGGCGGCTGTGCCGCCGTCGGCGGCGGAAACATACCCAGCGCCAATACGCCGATCAGCCAGTCCGAAGCGCAGCAGGGCGCAGAAGCCGATCCGCAGCTGCTGGCGGAATTCGGCGGCCGCATGACCGGGCGTCATGCCGATTACGTGGAGCAGGTCGGTAAGAACATTGCCGTTCAATCCGGGCTGGGCAATGCGCGCGAGGATTTCCAGGTCCGGCTGGTGAATTCCAGCGTTAACAACGCTTTCGCGATCCCGGGCGGCTACATCTATACGACTCGCCAACTCGTCGCGCTGATGAACAATGAAGCCGAACTAGCGGCTGTGCTGGGCCATGAGGTCGGCCACGTTGCCGCCCGCCATTCGCAGCGGCGCCAAGCTGCCACCCAGCGAAACACGCTTGCAGGCGCAGGTCTGGCGATTCTCTCCGGTGTGCTGCTGGGCGATACCGGCCTTGGCGACACATTGTCGCGCGGGTTCCTTCAGGGATCGCAGCTTCTGACCCTGAGCTTCTCACGTAACCAGGAACTCGAGGCAGACAGGCTGGGTGTTCAATATTTGAATTCCGCCGGATACGATCCGCGCGCGATGGGCATGGTTCTCGCCAATCTGGCGGCACAGAATGCATTGGATGCGCAGATTCAGGGCCGCGACGCGACCATCCCCCAATGGGCATCGACTCACCCTGACCCTGCCAGCCGCGTGCAGAACGCGCTACAGATGGCGCAGGGTACCGGTATCCTCAATCGCGACACTTTCCTCACCAACATCGATGGTCTGGTTTATGGAGATGATCCTGCGCAGGGTGTGATCGAGGGGCAGCAGTTCCTTCATCCGGACTTCCGGCTCAAGTTTACCGCACCCAATGGGTTCTACATGGTGAATGGGACACGAGCGGTGTCAATCAACGGGCAGAGCGGCCAGGCGCAGCTTACTACCGGCCAATATAACGGCAACATCGAAGCCTATGTCCGGCAGGTATTCGCGACGCTGGGCGGGCAGCAACAGCAGATCACGCCGCAGTCAATCCAGCGGACCACGATCAACGGCATTCCGGCGGCCTATGGGACAGCGCGGGTGAATGCGCAGGGCGGGGCGACGGATCTGACGGTTTTCGCCTATGAATTCGGCAACAATCAAGCCTTCCACTTCCAGGCCGTAGCACCGGCCGGGAGGACAAATGTGTTCGGACCGATGTTCAATTCGATGCAGAGGATCAGCCAGGCCGAAGCGAATGCGATCGTTCCGCGTCGCCTCGACATCGTGACGGTTGGGGCGGGTGATACGGTGCGCACTTTAGCGAACCGAATGGCCTATCCCAATGCACAGGAAGCGCGGTTTCGTGTGCTGAATGGGTTTTCGTCCACCGATACGGTGCAGGCCGGGCAAAAGGTCAAAATTGTGGTGCGAAGTAGGTGAGGATGTTTTTGAGGGCTTGTGCATAACTTCGATGCGCACATGAGAACGGCGGGGATTGCTCCCCGCCGGTTCCACTTGCTTGTAGTTAGATGAACTCGATTACGGCGTGGCGGTCGATTCGCCCGCTGCGAGTTGGCCGCTTACATCATTAAATGTGCTGCTGAGCTGGGTACCAAGGCCGCTCATAGCTGTGATCGCTGCAACAGCGATAAGTGCTGCGATCAGGCCGTATTCGATTGCGGTTGCGCCCTGCTCGTCGGCGATCAGATTCTTGAAAAACTTCATTTGGTGTCTCCTGGTTCAGTCTTCGTTAACCCGCTCTAACCGTCCTGGGCTTGAGCAAATCCGGTAATAAGGTCTACTTCTTTACAAGTTGTAAAATCTGCCGACCGTTATTGCATTACCGCTGTAGTCTTGTCGGAAACCGTGGCCCACAGTCCGTATTTTTCATCGGCTACCGATGACATGGCGGATATGCAGGCGATTACGACAAGGCTCACTATCAGCCCATACTCGACGGCAGTTGCTCCGGAATTGTCTTTCCCTAATTCAGTCAGGAACTGCGACAGTGCCACACAACTTTCCTCGAGACGATCTGATTGATGTCTTTCTGATCGAGAACATTTAACAAATAGTTGAAGGGAGCGATACAAGTGGAAAATTTGCCGACATGGGTGCCTGTCGTCGCGGCCGCGATACTGGACCCTCAGGGCCGCGCGCTTATGCAGCAGCGACCAGAGGGCAAGCACCATGCCGGGCTATGGGAGTTTCCCGGCGGCAAGGTCAAGCCGGGCGAAAAGCCCCGTTCTGCGCTGATTCGCGAACTTGCCGAAGAACTCGGGATCAGCGCAGACGAGACTGAATTGGTCCCTGTCGGCTTTGCCGATGAAGGTGAGGACGCGCAGGACCGCCCGCTTGTAATACTACTTTACAAACTGTCCGAATTCAGCGGCCAGCCAAGATCGACAGAAGGCGCGCAAATCGGATGGCACACTTCGGAAACCTTGCTTCCCCTACCGCTGGCGCCCTTGGACAGGTATCTCGCCGCACGGCTCTTTTGACGAAAAGAGCGCCGAGGGGGATTGCCAACCGTGAGGATGGTCCATATAGGCCGCGGCTCCAAAGCGCCCGTAGCTCAGCTGGATAGAGTACTTGACTACGAATCAAGGGGTCGGAGGTTCGAATCCTTCCGGGCGCACCACAATCTTCAGATCAGCGAATTTTGCGAAGCTTTCGCTAACATCAGATGGGCGATTGGCTCGTCTGCAACTGCGCCGCTTTCTCGGCTATCGATTGTGTTCGGCACACCGCCTGTAGCGCGTGATCGCATGATCGGCTGCGGGCGGTGTAGTCTGCACTTCTCGGCTCGATGAACTCATATCGGCCGCGCTCAGGAGGTAGGGTCTTGCTCTGCCTAGGCCTGCGTCGTCAGCACTCACAGCTCAAACGCTGCATTGAAACAAAGCTTATTCGTTGGTCCAACGGGAGCGCGCGGACTTTCTACACCTGTTCGCGAACGCACAATGCGCTCGTCGTTCTTTGTTAAACGTTTCGCGCTGTCGCCCTTCCCATCAGAGCTTTGATCAATATGATTTCCGGTTCCGTCGGTTCGACCATCCAGATCAACAGAATTGTTAACTGTTTGTCGTAAGGGATCGGAAGGCACGGGGGAACGGATGCGATGCAGGAAGCGGTCAGACAGGGGATGCGGTCGAAGGTCCACTGGATTGGGCCGGGCGCTAACGCTCCAGTTTATCTGTGCTTCCTCGTCATACTCTTGGCGACGGTCGCCGCTGTTTCACGTCACGGAATGCCGTTCCCGGCAGCCGTCATCTACACCAACCTCGACTTGTATCTAAAGGGTTTCGGGCTGTTTCTCGTCTGTGACGGCACAGTCCAGCTTTGGAAACATCGTCCCAAAAGCCCCATTGGCTTTCTGAAGGAGCGATATACCAGCCCCGAGATGAGCGCGTTGTTCATCAATAGATTGCCTCTGCTTTTCGTTTTCATCTCCTTTCTTCCGTTATTCGCCGTTCTGAAGCCGCTGATCCCGCTTGTAAATTCCTACACTTGGGATGCAGCGCTGATCGGATGGGATGTCGCAATTTTTGGAACCGATCCCTGGAGGCTTCTTCAGCCGTTGATCGGATATCCGGCGATCACGGCAGCACTGGCGATCCTCTATCATGCGTGGTTTGGACTGATTTATCCCGGCAGCCTCATCTTCATCTATCTTAAGCGGGCGAATGCCATTCGCAGGCAGTACCTGCTCACCTTCATGCTGATGTGGTTCGTGGGCGGGTTTCTGGTAGCCGCCGGCATGTCGAGTGTCGGACCCTGTTTTCTGGAAGCCATCACGGGCGACAAGCATTTTTCCGATCAGATGGCGTATCTTCATCAGGCGAATGAGCAGTTCAAAATCGTTGTCTTGGATATGCAGAGTAGCCTGCTGCAGAATCACCTTGAGAAGGGCCCGGGATTTGGCGCCGGCATTACGGCCATGCCATCCATGCATGTTGCAGTGGCATTCCTGTTCTGGCTGGGCATTCGGCAGGTGTCGGCCAGGGCCGGAAGATGGTTCTTTGCCTTCTTCCTGATCATCTGGGTGGGGTCAGTGCACCTCGCCTATCACTATGCGGTCGATGGGCTGGTTTCGGTTCTGCTCGTTGCGTTCTTGTGGAAAGCCTCGGGCAAGGTTGTCGAAACATGGGACACGAAGCGCGAGCAAATCGCTGCGCGCCAACACGTGTGAAACAGCAGATCGTTCTCTTGCGATAACCAAAGACGCCTTTGTATCAATTTGGTGGCTCGACAACTGAATGAGCCGAAATGCCGCAGTCCCGTCAGAGCCGGTATGGTCTGCTTTTACCTTTTGTGAAGCATGTTTGCAAAGGCATGTGATCTTCGATGGAGAAACCAAATCTAATGCGCCTCTTACCTCGTGTTGGTCTTACCGATCTTCCTTCGAGTGCCATCTGGAAGCGTTCTGATTGCCTTGCCGGGGCCGTCATCGCTGTGGCCTTCGGACTGGCACCCGCTGTTCTGGTGCTCCTGACCTTCGACGAAGTCCTTACGCCCATTCAACTCCAGGCTCGCAGCCTCGCCACCCCAATCCTTCTGATGGAAATCGCCGTTATCGTTTATGCGCTGCTTGAAGGGTTGAAGCTTCCGCGCATCGTGGCACTTCCGTCAGCCGCATTGGTCATGCTTTTGGCACTGGCCTGGGTCACGGTCGTGAACTCGCCACTGGCATCTGCCGGCATCATCCGTACGGCGATATGGACGATTCACATGTTGTTCGGCTTTTCCATCGTCAATCTCATTAGGTGCGGCCAATTGCGCCGCGAAGATTTTCCGCCGGCAATTGCCTTCGGCTTCGTAGTGTTCAATTTCCTGTTCGTAGCTTTCGTTGTCTCTGTACATCGGGCTGACTACGACTGGATCGACGCCATGCCGGCCTACAGTAACATCCGTTGGCTGGGTTTTTATTCAACTGCAGTATTCGGCATCTGCGCTGCAGTATACACAGGCAACCGGCATTTATATGCTGCAGTTGCAGTTCTGGCCCTTGGTATCGCTGTGTGGAGCGGATCACGCGGAACGATCTATTCCATTCTGGCAGGCTATACTGTCGCCATTGCCTTGTTCCCTGAAATGCGGAGCGGTTGGCGACGTGTCGCGATGATCGTTGCGGCCGGCATCGCCGTCGGAGCGGCGCTTACCGCAGTCCTTCCAATGGGAATGGGTGCGGAACGTCTGTCCGATACAAGCAGCAGCGGGCGCGTGGAGATCTGGACGGCGACTCTGCCTTACATCCAGTTGCGTCCGTTCTTCGGATGGGGCGAAGGGCAGATGCTTTGGATGCCCCAGGCCAAGGGCGTATTTGTCCACCCTCATAACGTGATATTACAGGTGCTACTCGCTTGGGGAATGGTCGGACTAGCGATCATTGCCGGCCTCTCCCTTTGGCTGGCGCGCCAATTGTTCCCGCAGATAAGCAGGGATGACTTACCTTTTGTGCTGCCGGTCCTGATGATCACAGCTTTCTCTCTCATCGACGGGGCGTTATTTCACGTCCAATCGGTGGCGACCTTCGTGCTCTTGCTAAGCCTTCTTGCGGCCGGAAAAGTATCATCGCGGGCGTCAATTTCTGCCGATGGATATCCCTATCGACAGCTTTCGTAGTTGTATGCGAAGTTACTGATTCCGATCACCCTGCACCGCATCTTCTAATCAGCCTCGTCTTCGAGCTGGTGCATGTCTTCGTCTGAAAAACCGAAGTGGTGCCCGGCTTCATGCACGACCACGTGATGGATGAGGCTTTCGAGGTCGACGCCTGTTTCCTGCCATTCCCTCAGCAGCGGGTTGCGGAAAAGCGTGATGGCAGGAGGCATGTCGGAATGATCCCAGACCGACTTGTCGGGCAAAGGTCGCCCTTCATAAAGACCGGAGAGGTTCCAGCGGTTGTCGATGTCCACCGCTTCGAGCTGCTCCGGCGTCGCGAAGTCGGTGACGCGGAGCACGATATCGGTCAGGTGCTCGCGAAAACGGGCAGGCAATCTGGCCAGTGAGCGTTCGGCCATGGCCTGCATCTGCGCAAGGCTGGGCAGGTCGTTAGATCGTATGTCCATCGTCCTCATATAAGCAGCGCATGCCGCCATTCCAGAGCACGGGGCCCGCGCTGCGGAACTGCCCTTGCGTCAGCTTGTTGTGAATGTAACCAACAAGGGAAGATCCAGCATGACCAACAGCACCGACATCTTCGTTCGCCTGAAGAAAGACCATGATCGTCATCGCGACTTGCTCGATCAGATGGCCGAGACCAAGGGCGAGACGGACCGGCGCAAGGAATTGCTGGAGGAATTCACGAGGGAAGTGAAAAGTCACGCCGCGGCGGAGGAGCAGGCGCTTTATTCCACCATGCTCCGCAAACCGCCGACCACGGATGAGACACGCCATTCCGTGGCCGAACATCATGAGCTGAACGAAGCGCTGAACGATTTGGCTGCGACCGAGATGTCATCCGATGAATGGATGGAGAAGTTCAAGCAGCTCGATCATGACTATCGCCATCACATCAACGAGGAAGAGGACGACCACTTTCCCGATTTCGAGAAGCACCTGACCCCTGACGACGAACAGCACATGCGGGCAGTGTTCGATCGGCGCAAGAAAGCGGAGCACGAAGCCGCTGAAGTGACACCCGAAAAGAAGGAAGATGCTAAGGAGTGAGTTTTGCCTTACGGGCAAATCGCATGAGTGAGAAAGCGAAGAATACATCCCGGCTTGATGACAGCGTCGAGCCGGGAGTCTGGCGTTACGAGCGCGCGGAGAAGGCCAGCGTCGTTATCGATGCAGCGGATTATTTTTCGCTGATGCAGGACGTTATGCTGAAGGCGCGGCAGCGAATCCTGCTGATCGGCTGGGACTTCGACACCCGCATTCACCTGGCGCAGGGGCGCCGCTGGTATCAAAAGGGCTTCCGAAGGAAGTATCCCTCTCGCCTCGGCAGTTTCGTGCTCTGGCTTGCCCGGCACAACAAGAACCTCGAAGTCCGGATCCTGAAATGGAGTGTCGGCGTCTTTCAGCTGTTTTCGCGCGGCTCCATGACGATGGATCTGATGCGGTGGTTCCCGAACCGCCAGATCGACTTCAAGTTCGACACGGCGCATCCGGTCGGATGCAGTCATCATCAGAAGCTGGTCATCCTCGATGACAGGCTGGCGGTTTGCGGCGGCATCGACATGACCACGCACCGCTGGGACACACGTTCGCATATCGAGAACGACACGCGCCGCAAGCGGCCTCGTGGCGCGCTTTATGGCCCATGGCACGATGCGACGATGATGATGGAAGGCCCGGTTGCCTCGGCATTGTCGGAGCTTGGCCGCGACCGATGGGTCCGGGCTGGCGGGAAGCCGCTTCAGCCCATCGATAATTGCGGGGATTCGCTCTGGCCAGAAGGGCTGATGGTCAGTTTCGAAGACGTCGAGGTCGGCATTGCCCGGACGCGGGCCAAGCATCGCGACTGGGAGCAGGTGAGCGAGATCAGCGACCTGTTCGTGCGGCACATCAGGCGCGCCAAGAGGTTCGTTTATGCCGAGAGCCAGTATTTCGCGTCACGCGTTGTGGCGGAAACGATAATGGAGCGGCTGGAGGAAGATGATCCGCCCGAGATCGTCATCGTGCATCCGCAACATGCCGACGGCTGGCTGGAGCAGCAGGCGATGGACCACGCCCGCGCGAAACTCGTGCAGGGATTGCACGAGGCCGATCACAAGAAACGCTTCTCACTCTGGATGCCGTTCACCGGTGCCACGCCGATCTATGTCCATGCCAAGATCATGATCGTCGATGACGAGATCCTGCGGATTGGGTCGGCCAATCTCAACAACCGGTCTCTGGGTCTCGACAGCGAATGCGATGTGTTCATAGACTGCAAGCGACCCGGTAACGAAAAGCATTGCGCCGCCGTCCGCGGGCTGCGGCTATCGCTGCTGGCAGAACATCTGGGTGTCGGCGAGGATGAGATCGGGCCGATGCTGGACGATCACAGGTCCATGGCGGCGACGATCAGGGCAGTCGGGACCGCGCGAACGCGATCCCTGCGTCCCTATGAACTGCCCGATCTGAACGAATTGGAGGCAAGGCTGGCCGAATCCGGCCTGCTCGATCCAGAGCGGCCCGAGGACATGTTCGAACCCTATGCAAAGGGCGGGCTGATCCGCAAGGGAAGCCGCCTGGCGAGAGCACGAAACAAGATTTTACGGAGGAAGAAATGAGCAGCCTGGTCGGACCCGATGAAGACCGCGAAGCAGGTAAGCCCGAGGTGCCCGAAGATGTGCAGGACGCTATTCGCACGCTGATTTCCTGGGCGGGAGACGATCCGACGCGGGAAGGGCTGCTCGATACGCCGAAACGGGTTGCGCGTGCGTGGAAGGAATATTGCGTCGGCTATGCCGAGGATCCTTCCATCCACCTATCCCGAGTGTTCGAGGAAGTGGGCGGCTATGACGAAATCGTCCTGCTGAAGGACATTCCGTTCCAGTCGCATTGTGAACATCACATGGCGCCCATCATCGGCAAGGCTGCCATCGCTTATCTGCCGCGAGACCGCGTGGTTGGCATTTCGAAACTTGCGCGCGTGCTGCACGGATATGCTCGCCGCCTGCAGATACAGGAGCGGCTCACTGCAGAACTCGCGGCCTGCATCGATGAACATCTGAAACCCCGCGGCGTCGCGGTAGTGATCGAGGCGAGCCATGCCTGCATGACCGCGCGCGGCGTTCGCACGCCGGGTGTCTCGATGGTGACCAGCCAGGTGATGGGGGCTTTTCGCGAAGACGATCGCAGCCGCAAGGAAGTGCTCAGCCTGATGGGGTATTGATCGCAACGGATCGTCTTATCGCCGGGGCCAACGAGCGGGGAATGCCGCGCGGGAAGGAACTATCCAGCTTCAGTTCCGCTGTATCGGGACAACTACCTTCCCATACAGGATGACGATGCAACATGGCGATCAAAGACGATATTTCGGCGACTAACGGTCTGATCAAGACTACACTCGACAGCATGAAAGGTTATCGGGAAGCTTCGCAGGACAGCAAGACTGCCAACGCTGCCTTTTTCTGCGAAATGGCCGATCAGCGCAGCGCCGTTGCAACAAGGCTGCAGTCGCATGTCGCCTCGCTGGGCGGCGACCCGCAAGACGAAAGCAGTGCCTCTGCCGCAGCCCATCGCGGTTTCATGAACCTCAAGCAGGCGATCATGGGCACCGAGGAGAAAGCCGTGGTCGAAGAGGTTGAACGGGGCGAGGACTTCATCAAGGCGAAGTACGAAGCTGCCCTGAAAAGCAATGATCTCTCACCCGCAACGCGGAGCGAGATCGAGGAAGCCTATGTTTCGATCAAGGCGGGTCATGACAAGGTCAGTGCCATGAAGCACGCCATGCGCTGAACCGCAGTTTTAACAAAGACTGGGGCGCCGTCTGCAGTCAGGCGGCGCCCCTTTTGTTTCAGGCCCTTCTTCGGCCTGGGTGCTTATACCGGATCAGAGCTGGCCCAGCAGGTGATCGGCGGAGCTGACCGAGAAATCGCCGGGCTGTTCGACATTCAGCTGTGTGACCTTGCCGTCGTCGACTACCATCGAGAAACGCTGGCCACGCTTGCCCATGCCGAACCCGCTGCCATCCATCGTCAGGCCGAGCTTGTCGGCGAATTCGGCATTGCCGTCAGCGAGCATCGTGATGTCCGAAGCGCCGTTGTCCTTGGCCCAGGCGGCCATGACGAAAGCGTCGTTCACCGCGGTGCAGGCGATCTCGTCGATGCCCTTGGCCTTGAGCTCATCCGCTTTGTCGACAAATCCGGGCAGATGCTTGGCCGAACAGGTCGGTGTGTAAGCGCCGGGAACGGAAAAGATCGCGACCTTCTTGCCAGCGAAGAAGTCCTTCGCCTCGATCTTGTCCGGGCCTTCGGGCGTCGCCTTCACCAGTGTTGCCTGCGGGATAGTGTCGCCTACGGAAATCGTCATGCAATTCGCTCCAGATTAGTTGTCGATGAGGCTGCAGATAGGAACGGACGGGAGGCGAACAAGCCGCGCCGATCGAATCCGTCAAGCGCAGTTTGCCAATGAATGCAGGAGTGGTAAGGGCGCTGCAACATCAAGGCCGACGCAAGCGCGGCCTGTCCTGAGCAATTCCTCATAACAAAATACAGGAGCCGGTCTTGGCTGACACTAACGACTACATCATCAAGGATATCGGTCTTGCCGGATACGGCCGCGCGGAAATCGCCATCGCCGAAACCGAAATGCCGGGCCTCATGTCGCTGCGCGATGAATATGGCGAGAGTCAGCCGCTGAAGGGTGCCCGCATCACCGGCAGCCTGCACATGACCATTCAGACCGCCGTGTTGATCCAGACGCTCACCGCGCTCGGCGCCGATGTGCGCTGGGCCACCTGCAACATCTATTCGACGCAGGATCACGCCGCAGCTGCCATCGCCGACAGCGGCGTGCCGGTGTTCGCCGTTAAGGGCGAATCGCTTGCCGAATATTGGGACTATGTTGGCCGCATCTTCGACTGGTCGAGCGATGACGATGCTGATTGCACCGCAAACATCATCCTCGACGACGGCGGTGATGCCACCATGTTCGCGCTGTGGGGCGCACGGCTGGAAGCGGGCGAGGAAATGCCCGAGCCGCAGAATGCCGAAGAAATCGAAATGCAGCGCGCGCTGAAGGCTTACATCAAGGCAAAGCCCGGCTATCTGACCAAATCGGTTGAGAACATCGTCGGCGTCTCGGAAGAAACCACGACCGGCGTGCATCGCCTTTACTCGCTCGCGAAGAATGGCAAGCTTCCGTTCCCTGCCATCAACGTGAACGATAGCGTCACCAAGTCGAAGTTCGACAATCTCTATGGTTGCCGTGAATCGCTCGTCGACGCCATTCGCCGCGCCACCGATGTCATGCTGTCGGGCAAGGTTGCCTGCGTCGCCGGCTTCGGCGATGTCGGCAAGGGCAGCGCCGACAGCCTGCGCAATGGCGGCGCTCGTGTCATGGTAACCGAGATCGACCCGATCTGCGCGTTGCAGGCGGCGATGGAAGGCTATGAAGTCGTGACGATGGAAGACGCGGTGAGCCGCGCCGACATCTTCGTGACGACGACCGGCAACGAAGACGTCATCACGGCCGAGCACATGAAGGCGATGAAGCCGATGAGCATCGTCTGCAATATCGGCCATTTCGATTCCGAGATCCAGATCTCGGCGCTCGACAATTACGAATGGACCGAATTGAAGCCCGGCACTGACCTCGTAAAATTCCCCGACGGCAAGGAAATCATCATTCTGGCGAAGGGCCGCCTGGTGAACCTCGCCTGCGCGACCGGGCACCCGAGCTTCGTCATGAGCTGTTCCTTCACCAACCAGGTGCTGGCGCAGATCGAACTCTACAAGAACGGCAATGCCTACAAGAACGACGTCTATGTCCTGCCCAAGCATCTGGACGAGAAGGTGGCGGCGCTGCATCTCGACAAGCTGGGCGTGAAGCTGACGAAGCTGAGCAAGGAACAGGCGGATTACATCGGCGTGCCGGTGGAAGGCCCCTACAAGCCCGAACATTACCGTTACTGAGCCTTCGCAGCGCCTTGTCGCGCTGTAGCTCTGGATCTGAAGGGGTCCGCCGATACCATCCTGACGGATGATCGGCGGCCCTTCATCATATTTGCGGGGGATTCTGCTGTCTTTTGTCGCACGCACGCCATTGCATCCGGCACACGGGCGTCATAGCGAACGACTGCATGGAACTGACCCCCACCGCGCTGGCCCTGATCGGCCTGCTTATGGCAGCATGGACGGCTGCTGCGGCTTGGATGATGATCTCGTCAGCCGCTCGCGCGCGAAAGGCGGAATCGAGCCGCAAGGCTGCCCGCCGCCTGACCCGGCTGATCGATGAGGCCCCCGCCATCCCGCTACTCATAAGGGCCGATGGCAAGATCGAAGCGCCCGACAGGCTGGCTCGCTGGCTGGGGCTGGACGAGGTGCCGCGTTACCTATCCGATCTCGACGGTGGCGGGGCGGCGGGCAAGCGCGGCGGCGGCCTGTCGGTCCCGCAATTGGAAGAGCTTACTCGAAACGTCCGGACGACGCAGAAAACCGCTGCTCCGTTCCGAATGGCACTGACGCCGCCCGCGTCGAATCGCAGCCTGGCCCTGCGCGGATCGCTCGCAGATGCCCAGGTGTGGCCCGGCGGCGCGGCGCTGGTCTGGATCTTCGATTTCAGCGAAAGCGAGAGCGAACTTACCCGGTTACGCACGGAATCGCTGCAGGCACGGCAGGATTTCATCGCCCTGTCAGGCCTGATCGAGGCAGCTCCCATGCCGATGTGGTTCCGTTCCTCCGATTGCCGGTTGAAACTGGTGAACGCCGCTTACGTCAAAGCAGTTGGCGCCGCTTCGGTAGATCAGGTGATCGCCGAGCAGATCGAACTCATCGAGAGCACCGAGGGACGCACTGCCGCGCAATATGCCGGGCAGGCAGCGGAACAGGCGGCGTTAATGGAACGTGTCGTCGCCACGACGATCGATGGCGCTCGCCGAACCATGAGGGTGAGTGATTTGCCTCTCGGGGCGGAAGGAGTCGCGGGATATGCCGTCGACATGGAAGAACTGGAGGAGCAAAGGCGCGCCTTCCGGGCTTTCCGCGAAGCACAGCGGCAGATGCTCGACCAACTGTCCGTCGGGGTCGCACAATTCGACGGGCAGCGCCGCATCATATCAGCCAATCAGCCCTTTCGCCGAATATTTGCGATCGCGACAGGCGCGGTCGCCGGGGGCAAGACCTTCGATCGTATTCTTTCCGATGCGAGGGAACAGGGCCGGACCCCGGAAGTGCGCGACTTCCCGGCATGGCGCGCCGAACATGCCGAATGGTTTGCGGCGGGGGAAACGCAGGAAGAGGCATGGCCGCTGCCCGGCGGCACGCACCTCCGTGTCGTTGCACAACCCATGCCGGACGGCGGCCTCGTGCTCATCGCCGAAGATCGAACCGAGCAGCTGGCCCTGTCCGCCACGCGCGACACCTTGCTGCGAACGCGCACTGCAACCTTCGATAGCCTGTTCGAATCGCTGGCGGTATTCGCGCCTGATGGACGGGTGCAGATCTGGAACCGCAGTTTCGCGCAAAGCTGGGGGCTGCCGGGCGATTTCCTCGACGGCCATCCCTCGGCGGAAGCTGTTCTGGACGCTATCGCTCCGCATCTACAGGATGCTGATAACGCCGAGGCCATAGGCCGCACCATTCGCGCTGCGACGCTGGACCGCAAGGGCACGGGTGGGCGCGTTGCCCTGACGGACGGACGGGTTCTGGAATATGCCGGTGTGCCGCTGCCGGACGGCAACGGACTACTCACCGTTCTCGACATCACCGATGCGCAAATGGCGGAAAATGCCTTGCGCGAAAGGAACCAGGCGCTGGAACAGGCGGATCAGGTGAAGACGCGTTTCCTCGCCAACATGTCCTATGAATTTCGCACGCCGCTGACGTCCATCGGCGGCTTTGCCGAACTGCTGCAGGCGGGCGTAGCCGGCGACCTTTCGGAGCAGGGGCGCGATTATGTCGATGCGATCGTCCGGTCGGTAGGCCGACTGACAGAGCAGGTGGAAAATGTGCTCGACCTGTCACAAAGCGAAGCGGGCCTGATGCCCATATCCAAGGAACCGCTTCGCCTCTTGCCCTTCGTGACGGATATCGTGAGGCAGAGGGCGCAGCTTCTCGAAGAACGCGGCCTGACACTGGATCTGCGTGGGGGCGCAGGGACCAGGATCGAGGCCGACCCGCGTCAGCTTGGAAAGGCGATCGGTCACCTCCTCGACAATGCGATTGCTGCGACAGGTGCAGGAGGCAAGATCCTGGTAGACCTCTCGCGAAAGAAGGGTGTGTCCCGGATCGTGATCTCGGATAATGGCGCGGGGATGACGAGAAGCGAGCTGGCGCGAGCCATGGATGGGCTGCGCACCGCTGCCGATGGTACGCTCGAACGAAGGCAGGGGCTGGGCATCCCGCTGGCACGTCAGCTGGTCGAGGCGCACGGCGGCTCGCTCGAGATCGTCTCCGCGAAGGGACAAGGCACATTCGCCACGGTGGCGCTGCCATGATCCGTAACCTGCCGAACCTCGCTGCGATGCGCGAATATGGTCGAAATGTCGCCGCCAAGCTTTGCGCAGGCGACGTTGTCGCACTTACCGGTCGTCTGGGTGCCGGCAAGACCACCCTGGCCCGCGAGATCATTGCGGCTCTGGGCCATGAAGGAGAAGTCCCTTCGCCGACCTTTACGGTTGTCGAATGCTACGACACCGACCCGCCGGTGGTACATGCGGATTTCTACCGGTTGAACGATCCTGCTGAGGCGCAGGAACTCGGGCTGGACGATTACCGGGAAGGGGCCGTGCTGATCGCCGAATGGCCAGATAAGGCGGGCGGCTTCGAAACCGAGCCCGCGTGCCTGTCCATTCACCTCGAAATTGCGGATGAGGGGCGGATTGCGATTGCCCGCCCAGGCCCTGATTGGCTAACCCGCCTGCCATGAGTGACCTTCCCGACGGAATCGAACCCTTTCTTACTGCAAATGGCTGGGCCGATGCAGCCATCTCACCGCTTCCAGGCGATGCCAGCTTCCGGCGCTATTTTCGCCTCACACTTGGCGGCGAAAGCGCCATGCTCATGCATGCGCCGCCGCCGCACGAAGACCCGCGCCCCTTCCTGCAAGTGGCGGAGTGGCTTGCCGGGCAGGAACTGCGCGCGCCCGCCATTCTGGCGCAGGATGCGGCGGCTGGCTGGGTGCTGATCGAGGATTTCGGCGACGATCGCATGCGCGAGGCGCTCGAGGCCGATCCTTCTCGTGAAGGGACGATTTACGCCGAGGCAATCGATACGCTCGTGACCTTGCACGGGAAACCCGCCGGTCCTTTCGAACCATACGACATGGCAGTGTACCGGCGTGAGGTCGATCTGTTCGTCGAATGGTACTGTCCATTGCTTGACCTGAACATCGACAGACCTTCCTGGGGTTCCGCATGGAAGCAAGCACTGGAACCACTGCTCGAACATCAGCAGCCGGGTGTGACCGTTCTGCGGGATTACCATGCCGAGAATATCATGCTGCCTCCCGGCGGCGGTCAGGGTCTGATCGACTTTCAGGACGCTCTGGTTGGCCACCCCGCCTATGATCTCGTATCGCTCCTTCAGGATGCGCGGCGCGATGTCTCATCCGCGCTCGAACAGCAGATGGTGGAGAGATACAAGCAAGCTGTGTCCCCTGGCCCCGAGTTCGCTGCCGATTATGCGCGGCTCGGGGCGCAGCGGAATGCCAAGATCGTCGGAATATTCGCGCGGTTGTGGAAGCGCGACAACAAGGCGCGTTATCTCGCCTATATTCCCCGCGTCTGGGAGGCGATGGAGCAAGACCTTGCCCATCCCGCACTTGCGCCTGTCGCAGACTGGTTCGATGCAAACATCCCGCGCAACATACGCGACAACCGCGGTGGAGAGCTGCGGTGACGGCGAAGGGCTCCCGACTGGCATCCGACACGGCGATGGTCATGGCTGCAGGTCTGGGTAAGCGGATGCGTCCTCTCACCGCATCCCAGCCGAAGCCGATGGTCCGCGTTGCCGGGAAGCCGCTGATCGATCACGCGCTTGACCGGGTTGCGGAAGCTGGCGTCGCGAGGGCGGTCGTCAACGTGCATTACTTTGCCGATGCGCTGGAGGCTCATCTGGCGGAACGCGATACTCCTGAAATCTGCGTATCGGACGAGCGGGAAATGCTGCTGGAGACAGGCGGCGGGATGGTCCATGCCCTGCAGCATCTGCCCGACCCGTTCTTTTCCCTAAATTCCGACAACATCTGGCTTGATGGGCCGCGTGACGCTTTCCAAGACCTTTCAGATTGCTGGGATGCGCAGCAAATGGATGCGCTTCTCCTGCTGGTGCCGCATCAGAGAGCCGTCAATTTCAGCGGTCCGGGCGATTTTCACATGGATCCGGCCGGTCGCCTGCGGCGGCGGGCACCCGGCCGGATCGCCCCCTTCATCTTTACCGGCATCCAGATCGTCTCGCACCGGCTGCTGCGAGATGCGCCCGGTGGCAAGTTTTCGACCAATGTGCTGTGGGACCGCGCACTTGAAGAAGGGCGGCTGTTCGGTACGACGTTCACCGGCCAATGGTTTGAAGTCGGCACGCCCGATGCGATCCGCCCGACAGAAGATGCGCTGACCCTTGGCTGAGGGTCCGTCAGTCTACTCCATCGCCGCGCACCGCGGATTTGCCGATGCGCTGGTTGCGGGCCTTCTGCCGCGTTATTCCGACCCGGAGCTCGGTCTTGCGCGGCTGACTCTGCTGTTGCCGAGCGGGCGCGCCATGCGTACCGTCAGCGAAGCCTTCATCCGCCTGTCGGGCAATCAGGTGGGCGGTGCGGGCGGATTGCTGATGCCCCGCATGGTCGTGGCCGGCGATCTCGATCTGGACGAGGCGCTCGGGCCGCTACTCGACCCGATGGGAAGCAGCGACATACCTCCTGCCGTCGAGCCGACGCGCCGCTGGCTCCGGCTTGCAGCCTTGCTGGAAGAAGAAATGGGCGCAGATGCACCGCGTGGCAGCGCGCTTCTGCGCCTTGCGCAGGATGTCGCCGGAACGATGGACCGGCTGCTGGTGGAGGATATCGGCCCCGAAGAATTGCTGCAGGACCGTGTCCTCGACCTGCTCGGCGATCTGTCGCACCATTGGCAGAACAGTCTGCGCCTGTTCGCGCGGGTGCAGGCGCGCTGGCTGGCCGAATTGCAGCAGCGCGATGAACTTGACGCCGCTGCCCGGCGCAATCGGCTGTTCGACCATGCCGCCCGCCAATGGCGTTTGCAGCCGCCCCCGACGCCGATCGTTGCGGCCGGGATCACCAGCGCGTCACCGGCCCTCGCGAAATTGTTGAGGGTGGTTGCCGGCCTGCCGGACGGTGCCGTAATTCTGCCTGACCTCGACCTCACTATGGAGCAGGCTGTCTGGAACGAACTCGGCTCGGCAGGCGCACCGCAGCAGCAAGGCGAAGCGCCTTTCGAGCGCAGCGACGCGGTGACGCATCCGCAGTACCATTTGAAGCTGCTGCTGAACCGGATGGGAATCTCCCGTGACGAGGTGCGCCAGTGGCACCGCAAGGGGATGGGCGCCGCGCCGCCGACGCGCACACGGGCAATCTCTTCTTTGTTCCTGCCCCCCGATGCGAGCCGGATCTGGATTGACCTGCCTTCCGAAGACCGCCGCTTGTCCGGCGTACGCGTGATGGAAACCGTCAATCCGGAAGAAGAGGCACAGTCGGTGGCCTTGCTGGTCCGGCAGGCAATCGCCGACCCGGAACGCCGCGTGGCGGTGGTGACGCCTGATCGCGGCCTTGCACGGCGCATCGTCCATCATTTGCGCCGCTGGAACATCGTTGCCGATGACAGCGCGGGTCGCCCGCTGTCGCAGACTGCTTCTGGTCGCCTGTTCCTGCTGCTGGCGGAAACAGTGGCGGAACAGGCTGCACCGATACCCTTGTTGGCGCTGCTGGAAGATCCGCTCGTCAACGGAGGCATGCAGCGCGGCACCTGGCTCGGCCATGCCCGCGCTTTCGAATTGAAGATGCGCGGACCTCGCCTGACCCCCGGCCTTGAACCACTGGCAGAGTTGGCGAAAGATGCTCAGGTCATTGAGTGGTGGACGGTCATCACCGAAATTCTATCGCCGCTGATGATCGATGCTGGTGCAACTCCGCTGGCAGATCTGATCGACAGGCTTGCCGCTGCAGGCGAGGCACTTGCCGGCGAAGCGATCTGGGCGGGCGAGGATGGCCGCGCGTTGGCATCCTTCGTGGAAGATCTGCGCCTGCATGCTGAGGATGTCGGCACTGCGCTGGAAGTACGCGAACTGCCGCCGGTCCTGCGCGACGCGATGGAACAAATCGCGGTTCGCCCGCCCTATGGCGGTCATTCGCGGGTCGCTATTTACGGATTGCTCGAATCCAGGATGAGCCGGGCCGATCTCGTCATCTGCGCTGGTCTCAATGAAGGAACATGGCCGGCTGCCAGCAAGACGGATGCCCTGCTGGCACCGGGTGTATTGCGCGCGATTGGCGTGCCCGGTGCGGATTTTCGCATCGGTCTTTCGGCGCATGATCTGGCCGGAGCCCTGGGCGCCCCCGAGGTGGTCCTCAGCCGCAGCGCACGCGACCTTGGCGGCCCTGCCATCCCCTCGCGGTTCCTGCTCCGTGTGCAGGCGCTGCTCGGCCGGGATCTCCTGCCGCGTCACCGCGAAACCGTCATGCCCGAACTTGCCCGCGCAATCGACGACGCGCCGCCCGCGCTGCCCTATACGCAGCCATCGCCGAAGCCGTCTGCGGAACAGCGCAAGCGGCGCATCAGCGTCACCGCGCTGGATAGGCTGCGGTCCGATCCCTATCAGTTCTACGCCGGATCGATCCTCGGGTTGAAGGAACTCGACGGGCTGGATGCAGAACCCTCGGCCGCATGGCGGGGAACTGCCGCGCACGAGATCCTGGAGAATTGGCATCGCAGCGGACGCCCGATGCCGGAAGTCGCCGCAAAGGTTCTGCAGCAGATGCATGCTCACCCCTTGATGCGGGCGCTGTGGGAGCCGCGCCTGATGAAAGCCCTGGAATGGGTGGAGCAGGAGATCGCTGCCATGGACGGCCGCAAGCCGGTGCTGTTCGAGGAGTGGGGCGCGATGATGGTCAAGGGCATAGAGATTTTCGGCAAGGCGGATCGCATCGACCTTATGGAGGATGGAGCGCTCGGCATTGTCGATTACAAGACTGGAGGGCCACCGTCCGGACGCGAGGTCGAGGCTGGTTATGCGCTGCAACTCGGCACGATCGGCATGATGGCGGAGCGTGGCGCTTTCGCTCCGAAGGACGGTCCTGCCCTGACCGGAGAGGCGCGGAAGTTCGAATATTGGTCGCTCGCGAAGAGCGATCGCAGTGAAACAGGGTTTGGCTACATCGCTACACCGCTGAAGGAAGGCGCGAAGCGCAGCGGAATTGCACCGGGCGAATTCCTGCCGGCTGCCGAGCACTTCCTGCACGATGCACTCGACAGGTGGATATTGGGAGAGGAAGGCTTCACCGCCCGGCTGAACCCCGATGCGAAGGCTTACGCCACCTACGATCAGCTGATGCGGCTCGACGAATGGATGGGGCGGGAGGAATGAGCGGCGGCGCAGTTCATGCGCTGAAGGACAATCAGGCGCTCGCCGTCGACCCGCGCGACAGCGTGTGGCTTTCCGCCTCGGCGGGCACCGGCAAGACGCAGGTCCTGTCCGCCCGTGTGCTTCGCTTGTTGCTGCGTCCGGGCGTCGATCCCGGCCAGATCCTCTGCCTCACCTTCACCAAGGCGGGCGCTGCGGAAATGGCAACTCGGGTCAATGCCGTGCTGGCCGGCTGGGTCCGAATGAAATCCGCCGATCTGGCTGTCCACCTGAAGGCGATCGGCGCGCCTTTCGACGCTGACATCCAGGCCCATGCGCGCACCCTGTTCGCACAGGTGCTCGACACGCCCGGCGGCGGATTGCGGATCGATACGATCCACGCCTTCGCGCAATGGCTGCTCGCCGCCTTCCCGGAAGAGGCAGGTCTGATGCCGGGCACAACGGCGATGGAGGACCGCGACCGCGAGGTGCTTTCCCATCAGGTCCTCGCCGACATGCTGGTCACGGCAGAGCAGAACGGCGAGAGGCAGCTCCTCGACGCTCTCGCCATGCTCAGCCTGCGGATGGGAGCCGACGGCGCGAAGGCCTGGCTGATGCGCTGTGCCGAAGCGCGAGAGGTCTGGTTCGGCACAGGTGCGTGGTCCGCACCCCTGCGCGGCCGGGTCCTGCAGCTTTTAGACCTCAAATCCGACAGCGGTCCGGAAGATCTCGCTGCCCTCTGCAATGACGATACCTTCGCTTGCGAAGCGTTGCGGCAATGTATCGCGGCGAATCTGGCGTGGGGCACCAAGACCGGCCTCTCTACGGCAGAAGCCGGGCAGAAGTGGCTGGCGGCTGAAGCGAGCGGACGCCCGTCACTCTGCGCCGATCTCGCCAAGGCCTTTTTCACGCAGGGCGGCGATATGCGCAGCCTCAAGTCTCTGGAAAAGCAGGATGCGCAATATGCCGCATCGGCGGAGGCGCTGAAGGCTGCAATCGATGCCGTGCAAACGCGCGCCAGGCTGATGGAGCTTGCCGACTGGCTGGCGCCGGCGCTGGAAATCGGCCGCCGCTTTGCAATTGCCTGGGACGAGGCGAAGACGCGCGAAGGACTGATGGATTTCGACGACCAGATCCGCCGGGCTGCAGCGTTGCTTACCCGGTCCGATATTGCCGACTGGATCCGCTACAAGCTCGACCGGCGCTTCGATCATATCCTGATCGACGAGGCGCAGGATACGAATGAGGCGCAATGGTCCATCATTCGTGCCCTGACGGAAGATTTCTTCACCGGATCGGGACAGCGCGAGGATGTCCTGCGGACCATTTTCGTGGTCGGCGATTACAAGCAGGCGATTTTCCGGTTTCAGGGGACCAGTCCCGAAAACTTCGAGATTGCCAAGCATCATTTCGCGCAAATAATGGCGGAAACTGCGCGGAATGCCGATGAACTGAGCCAATCTTCGCCCGCGCGCGAGTTGGTGGATCTCGGCCTTGGCCGATCCTACCGCACGGCGCAGCCGGTCCTCGACTTCGTCGATGCGGCCATTGGTGCGATCGGGCCCGCGCAGTTCGGTCTGACCGATGCGCCCGACCGGCATCGTGGCGACGACCGGCCCGGCATGGTCACACTTTGGCGCCCGGTCGCGGCACAGCCCGATGGGGACGAGCAGCAGGGCGATGCGGGCGGTGAAGGCGAGGGGCCGGAAGGATGGGTTTCCGAACCTGAAAGGCGAATGGCCGACCGCATCGCCGCGCAGGTGAAGCGCTGGATGGACAAGGGCTTTCCGCTGGTAAAAGGCACCAGCCGCAACGCCGGACCAGGCGACGTGATGGTCCTGGTGCGAAAGCGGCGCGAGCTTGCCGGACTGGTCGTCGCTCGCCTGCATGCCGCCGGTGTTCCGGTGGCCGGTGTGGACAGGCTGCGTCTAGGTGCGCCACTCGCGGTGAAAGACCTGATGGCGGCGATCCGCTTTGCCGCCCAGCCGCTGGACGATCTGAGCCTGGCCAATCTGCTCGTTTCGCCCATCATGGGCTGGACCCAGCAGCAGCTGCTCGATCATGGCTACAGGCCCGACAAGGTGGCGCTATGGAACCATCTTCGCCGTAGCGAGGATGCCTTCGTCATCCAAACCGCGGAGGCCCTGCGCGAGGTGTTGCGCCTCGCCGATTACGAGCCGCCGCAGGCGCTGCTGCACTGGATGCTTGTCGGCCCCTGGCAGGCGCGCCGCAAGCTGGTCGCGCGGCTGGGGCGAGAGTCCAATGATCCGATCGACGAATTGCTGAACGCGGCACAGAACTATACTGCCAGTCACACCGCCAGCCTGCAGGGATTCATCCACTGGTTCGACGCGGGCGAGGGCGAGTTGAAGCGCGACGCGGCCGAAAGTACTGGCCTGGTTCGGGTGATGACGGTGCATGGATCGAAGGGATTGCAGGCACCTATCGTCATCCTTGCAGATGCAACCGGCAACCCTGACGCATCGCCGGTTCGCGGACTGACCCTGACGGAAGAACTGCCGGGCGGCGCAGGGCGGACGCTGCCGCTTCCCCCGCTCAAGGCCGAGGAGCGGATCGGCCCTATAGCGGAAGCCGAATCTGCTGCTGCCCTCGCCGAACGGCAGGAGCATTGGCGGCTGCTCTACGTCGCGATGACCCGCGCCGAAGAAGCGCTGTTCATCGGCGGTGCCCTGGGCAAGAGGGAAGCCGAACCTGCTGCGGACAGCTGGTATGCCCGGCTCGCGCCGTTGCTCGACCCTGCGCCGGTAGAGGACGACATCTGGGGATCGCACCTTGTATGGGGCGAGTTGGCGGAGCCGGTCACGGAGGCAGTCCCGCCTGCTGCTGCGCCAAGGCCAGAACTGCCCGATTGGGCGACACAGCCGATCGGACGCGAACCGCGCCCGCCGCGCCCGCTGGCACCGTCTTCAGCGGGCGAGGACCTTGCTGCCGACCCGCCCCTGCCGCCGCAGGTTGCACGTTTTGCTGCCCGGCGCGGGGTGCTCATCCACCGCTTGCTGGAAAGGTTGCCTGAGGTGGAGCCAGAGAGGCGCAGGGAAGTGGCCGAGCTCTGGATGAAGAGACAGGGGGCGGATATTTCCGCTGCGGAGCAAGGCGAGATCGTCTCATCCGCCCTTACGGTTCTTGAGCATCCCGACTTTGCTGAAGTCTTCACGCCTTCGGCAACAGGCGGCGCGTTGGCAGAGATTCCGCTTGCCGCGACGGTTGACGGTCAGGTCATCGCGGGTGTTGCCGACCGATTGCTGGTGACTGCGAACGAGGTCACCGTCATCGACTTCAAGACCGCTCGCCGCCCGCCTGCATCGGTTGACGCCATACCGGAAGCCAATTTGCGCCAGATGGCTGCCTACACTGCGGCACTCGGCAGAATCTATCCCGGACGCCGCATTCGCGCTGCGATCCTCTACACGCAGACGCCCGAACTCATGGTGCTGCCGGATGGTTTGCTGGCGCGGCATGGGGCTAGATTGCAGGGCGGCAAGGATAGCTTTGCCGCCTCGCCCGTTGAATAGACGACCCCTGCGCCCGACATGGGCGACAAGCAACAATTCAAGGAGAAAACAATGGCCACCGTCAACGTGACAGATTCCAGCTTTCAATCGGACGTACTCGATTCCGAAACGCCGGTGCTGGTCGATTTTTGGGCCGAATGGTGCGGGCCATGCAAGATGATTGGCCCCTCGCTGGAAGAGATCAGCGATGAACTGGGCGACAAGGTGAAAATCGCCAAGATGGACATCATGGAGAACACCGAAGTGCCCGGGCAGATCGGCGTCCAGTCGATCCCGTTGATGGTGCTGTTCAAGGGCGGCAAGCCGGTGGCGCAGAAGCTCGGCGCTGCACCCAAGAGCCAGCTGAAGAGCTGGATCGAAAGCGAGCTCTAGGCTGCTGTCAGGTGCTTTCCGGCGGATAGAGGTCCGCCATCGCCTGCCATAGTTCCGGGGACGCCGCGCCGATCAGGCCGCGGCGTTCCCATTCATTTACACGATATGGCGAACCGTCGGGCCGGGCGACTTTCCCCCCGGCCTCGTTCAGCCACAGCGAACCCGCCGCATGGTCCCAGGCCAGCGTGCGTTCGAAGATCGACACATCGTTTTCGCCCAGCGCCAGGCGCGGATATTGTTCTGCCGCACAGCGGGGAATATCCACCAACCGGTAGTGCGGAGCAATTTCGCGCTTGATTACAGCGCGGCGTTCTTCGTTCAGAAAGACCAGCGAAATGGCGGCGACCGGCGGCACTTCCCCGGTCGTTCCCGCTTTGATTCGTTCCCCGCCGATATAGGCGCCTTCGCCGAAATGTGCCGCGCAGAAGCGGCCCGTGATGCAGTCATAGATCCAGCCGGATTGTACCACGCCGCCATCTGCGAGTGCGATCAATATGCCGAACGGTGCTTCACCCTTGGCGAAATTATTCGTGCCATCCAGTGGATCAACGATCCAGCAGGCACCTGACAGGAGTTCCGCGACCTGCGGGTTGGCGTGAACATTTTCTTCCCCCACTATGGCGATGCCCGGGTTCAGCCGCGCCAAGCCCTCGCAAAGCAGATCTTCCGCCGCGCGGTCGGCGACGGTCACGACATCGTCGGCGGCCTTGTTCTCGATCTGCGATGCGGAAAGGGTGCGGTAATGCGGCATGATCGCTTCTTCCGACGCGCGGCGCATCAGGGAGAGAATTTCGCGGTCGAGCACGCTCATGACCGGTAATCCGCGTTAATGGCGATGTACCCGTGCGTAAGATCGCAGGTCCACACGGTGGCGAACCCGTCGCCCAGTCCGATATCCGCTTCCACGACGATTTCCTCACCCTTCAGATGTTCGGCCAACGGCGCCTCGTTGAAATTGGCGATCCGTTCGCCGTTTCGCGCCGCCTGGATGCCGCCGAAAGCGATGGAGAGCCGGTCGCGATCGGCCGGCTCTCCGGCCTTCCCCACCGCCATGACGACCCGGCCCCAATTTGCATCCTCGCCCGCAATCGCGGTTTTTACCAGAGGAGAATTAGCGACGGAAAGCGCGATCCGATGCGCGCTATCGTTGCTCACTGCGCCGGTAACCCGCACCTCGATTAATTTGGTAGCGCCTTCGCCATCGCGCACGACAAGCTGCGCCAGCTGGCGGCAGATATCCTCCAGCGCGGCTGCGAAGGCGTCGGCGCCCGCATCCTCCGCTGACTTGATTTTTGCGTTACCTGCCGTGGCGGTCGCAAAGGCCAGCACGGTGTCGCTGGTGGAGGTATCGCTGTCCACAGTAATGCAGGAAAAGGTGCGCCGATTGGCAGAAGACAGCGCCTCTTGCAGGAAAGCCGCATCCACGGCGGCATCGGTAAAGATATAGCCGAGCATCGTCGCCATGTCGGGCGCAATCATGCCGCTGCCCTTGACGATGCCGACGAGTTCGACCCGCGTGTCTCCGACCATTGCGGAGGCAGTCGCTCCCTTGGCGAAAGTGTCCGTCGTGGCAATGGTATCGGCAGCGTCGCGAAATGAGCATGGATCGGCGTTAAGGACGGCGGCAACCCCGCTTTCTGCTCTGTCCAGCGGCAGGGGCACACCAATGACGCCCGTAGATGACACGAAGACCTCGCCCGCCGCGCACCCCACATGCGCCGCGACCTGCGCGCAAATCTGTTCGACTGCCTTGCGGCCGCGAGCACCCGTGAATGCGTTGGAGTTGCCGGCGTTTACGATCAGGGCACGCGCTTGCCCGGCCTTCACCTGTTCCCGGCCAAGTTCCACCTCTGCCGAGGGGCAGGCGCTGCGGGTGAACACGCCTGCCACGCTGGTGCCCTCCGCCAGTTCGGCGAAGGTGACATCGCAGCGGTCCCACTCCTTGTAACCGGCCCTCGCGATGCGCAGGGTCACGCCGGCGACCGGCGGCATGTCGGGGAAGGGGCGGGCGAGGGGTGAGGGTGCGAGTTCCATGACATTTTGGCGACTATGCGAGGATGGACCTGCCCGCAAGCGTGGTGGAAACCCTGGTCGATGCCCCTTGCGCCTGCTTGCTGGCCGCATGTAGTCACCGACTATGACTTCGCAGGACAAGATGTTCGTCTGTTTCGGGCTGATTGGCCTCGCCTCCTTCGCACTGGTGGTGCGGGACGATGCCCCGGCACATGCCGGGCCCGCGGACGAAACGACAATCCTCACCGAGCGGATCACGCCTGGAACCATCCAGCGTTACAGCCAAGAAACCTAACGAAAATGGTAATGAAGGCGTGCTCGGCCTTCGAGTGAGTGTCGGACCCTTCGGTGAAGTATTCAGATGCGTGGTGACGCAATCGAGCGGTTTCGCAATGTTCGACAAGCGCAGTTGCGATGCAATCTCCGTGCGGGCTCGCTTCCATCCCGCACTGGATGCCGATCAACAGGCAACAACTGGCACCTTTTCAACCTCCATCAGGTGGGAAATGCCTGACTAGATGGGGCATGGACAGGCTGCAATGCAGTGCCTATCTGCCAATTGCATGATCCGCCGCATTCTGACCCTGCTCGCCCTGATGACGGGCCTTGCCGCAACGGCCGCACCCGCCGGGGCCAGTGTAGCGGAAGCGTTGGCCGGCCGGATCGAGGCCGGAGAGCAGGGACAAGGGGTTGAGGCCGCAGTCCTGATGCAGGCTCGGCTGACGGTCGCTTCGTCCGGGTCCGAATTGCCGGCCAGCATCGAACGGCCATTGGCAATTTCGTTCGGCACGAAGGCACCTGTCCTGCTGCCGGTCGACCGCGCACACGAATAGCCGCGCCAGCTTGACCGATCGTTTTCACCGCTGCGGCCCCTCAGAGGCGCGCCGCCGGTTATCAGCAATTCGTCCCTGAAGGACTACGCCCATGATTCCCTTTATGAAGAACATCTTCGGTTCGTCGAACGACCGATACGTCAAATCCATTCGCAAGGTCGTCGATCAGATCAACGCATTCGAGGGTCAGATTGAAGCTCTCTCCGATGCCGACCTTCAAGCCCAGACCGACAAGTTCCGTGAACTTCTGGCGAACGGTTCGACGCTGGACGACATTCTGCCCGAAGCATTCGCCACCGTCCGCGAGGCATCGCGCAGGGTGCTGGGCATGCGGCACTTCGACGTGCAGATGATTGGCGGCATCGTGCTCCATCGCGGCGAGATCGCCGAAATGCGGACGGGCGAGGGCAAGACGCTGGTCGCCACACTGGCCACCTACCTCAACGCTATTGAGGGCAAGGGCGTCCACGTCGTCACCGTCAACGACTACCTGGCCGCACGCGACGCCGAATGGATGGGGCAGATCTATCGCTGGATGGGGCTGAGCGTCGGGGTCATCATCCCCAATCTCGGGGAACATCAGCGGCGTGAAGCCTATGCCGCCGACATTACATACGGCACCAATAACGAGTTCGGCTTCGATTATCTGCGCGACAACATGAAGCAGGAGCGCGGCCAGATGGTGCAGCGCCCCTTCAATTACGCCATCGTCGACGAGGTCGATTCCATCCTGATCGACGAAGCGCGGACCCCGCTGATCATCTCCGGCCCGACCGAGGACAAGCAGGATCTCTACATTGCGATCGACGCGATCGTGAAGCAGATCGACGAAAGCTATTACGAGGCTGACGAGAAGACGAAGAACATCTCGTGGACCGAGGAAGGCAGCGAAAAGGTTGAGGAACTGCTCGCCGCATCCGGCCTGCTCCAGACAGAGAATCTCTACGACGTCGAGAATACGCAGGTGGTCCACCACATGGGCCAGGCGTTGAAAGCGAACGTCATGTTCAAGCGTGATACGGATTACATCGTGAAGGACGAAAAGATCGTCATCATCGATGAATTCACTGGCCGCATGATGGAAGGCCGCCGCTGGTCCAACGGCCTGCACCAGGCGGTCGAGGCGAAGGAGGGCGTGAAGATCGAGCCCGAGAACCAGACCATGGCTTCGATCACCTTCCAGAACTATTTCCGCATGTATCCCAAGCTGTCCGGCATGACCGGCACCGCCGCCACGGAAGCGGCGGAGTTCTGGGACATCTACAAGATGAATGTCGTCAACATTCCGACCAATATGCCTGTCCAGCGCATCGACGAGGAAGACGAATTCTACAAGAACACCATGGACAAGTTCCAGGCGATTGCAAAAGCGATCCGCGAGAAGAACGAAATCGGTCAGCCGGTGCTGGTCGGCACTGTTTCGATCGAGAAATCAGAATTGCTCAGCCAGTTCCTCGACAAGGAAGGCGTGAAACATTCTGTTCTCAACGCGCGCTTCCACGAGAGCGAAGCGCATATCGTCGCGCAGGCAGGCCGCCTCGGTGCCGTGACCATCGCCACCAACATGGCCGGCCGCGGGACCGACATCCAGCTTGGCGGCAATGTCGAATTCCGCGTCGAGGACGAATTGCGCGACATGCCCGAAGGGCCGGAGCGTGATGCTGCAATCCATAAGATCGAGGAAGAAGTCGCGGCCGAACGGCAGCAGGTCAAGGAGGCGGGCGGTCTGTTCGTGCTGGCGACGGAGCGTCATGAAAGCCGGCGCATCGATAACCAGCTTCGCGGTCGTTCGGGTCGGCAGGGCGACCCCGGCCTTTCGCGTTTCTACCTCTGCCTGGAAGACGATCTGCTGCGCATCTTTGGCCCGGACACCTTGTTCAGCCGGATGATGAACTCCAATCTCGAAGATGGCGAGGCTATCGGCTCCAAGTGGCTGTCCAAGGCCATCGAAACTGCGCAGAAGAAGGTCGAGGCGCGCAATTACGACGTCCGCAAGCAGGTCGTCGAATATGATGACGTGATGAACGACCAGCGCAAGGTCATCTACGAACAGCGGTCCGAGATCATGGACAGCGAGGCCGTGGACGATGTGGTCGTCGACATGCGGCACGACACGGTGAACACCCTCGTGAGCGAAGCCTGCCCGCCGGGGTCTTACCCTGAGCAGTGGGATATCGCCGGCCTGAAGGAACGGGTGAAGGATGTTCTCGGCATCGAGCCTCCGATCGATGAATGGCTCGAAGAAGACCAGGTCGAGCCGGAACTGATCGAGGAACGCCTGCAGGCTGAAACCGACGCGATCATGGAACGCAAGATCGCCGAGGCCGATCCCTCGATCTGGCGCCGTGTCGAGAAAGGTATCCTGCTGGAACGCCTGGATTATCACTGGAAGGAACACCTCGCCACGCTCGACGCATTGCGGCAGGTCGTCTTCCTGCGTGCCTATGCGCAGAAGCAGCCGATCAACGAATACAAGCAGGAAGCGTTCGGCCTGTTCGAACGGATGCTGGAAACGCTGCGCGAGGATGTGACCAAGATCCTGCTGGTGAACCAGTTCCGCATGGCACCCCCGCCGCAGGCCAGCCTGCCCGACCTGCCGGAGTTCCTGACCGGCCACATCGATCCGCTGACCGGCCTGGACAATTCAAACGATGGTGACGGATCGGAAACGCGCGGTGCCCTGTTCGGTTCGCTTGCCGGCAGCAGCCGCGCCTCGGCCGGTCCCGGCGGTGCCAATCGTGAAAACCCCTATGCAGACAAGGAAGTCAGCCGGAACGCGCCATGCCCCTGCGGGTCAGGCAATAAATACAAGCACTGCCACGGCGCCGCTGCCTGAATTCTGCGGCTGGAGAAACAAGATGGGGCTCGGTCAAGAATGACCGGGCCCTTTTTCGAATGCCCATATCAAAAATGGAAAACGCATGAAAAAAACCGCCCCGAAAGGCGGTTCATCATGCGGCTTGAGCCTTGCTGTAAGTGGCTCCCCGAGTTGGATTCGAACCAACGACCAAGTGATTAACAGTCACCTACTCTACCGCTGAGCTATCGGGGAGCAGCCCTTTCGAGCGAGCCGAGCCTATATGCAGCGCAATTCGGTTTGGCAAGCCCCGCGAACGCAAAAATGGCAGACAATCAGAATACGAACTGTTCCGCGACGATACGCTCGTCCAGCGAATGGCCGGGATCGAACAGCAGGGTCAACTGCCGTTCGCGCGCGACATCCATGCTGACTTCCACGATGTCGCGCAATTCCTTCTGGTCGGCGACAGCGGATACAGGTCGCTTGTCCGCTTCCAGCACGCGAAACTTCACGGTGGCCCGGTCAGGCAAAACGGCACCGTTCCAGCGCCGTGGCCGGAACGGGCTGATAGGCGTCAGCGCGAGCAATTGTGAATCAAGCGGCAGGATAGGGCCGCCGGCTGACAGGTTGTAGGCAGTGGAACCTGCTGGCGTTGCCAGCAACACACCGTCGCAGACCAGTTCCTTGATCCGGACCTTGTCATCGACCGTGACTTCGATCTTCGCCGTCTGCCGGGTTTCCCGCAGCAGGCTCACCTCGTTAATAGCGCGGAGCCTTTCTGTTCTTCCGCATTTCAGAGTGGCTTCCATGGCAAGGGGCGCGATGCCGATCACCCGGGCCTTGTTGATGCGCGACAGCAGCTTCGCACCGCTGCGATAACGGTTCATCATGAAGCCGACAGTTCCAAGGTTCATCCCGTAGGCAGGCACGACCTTGCGCGCATCCAGCATCCGGTGGAGCGTGTGCAGCATGAACCCGTCACCGCCCAGCACTACCACGGCATCGGCTTCGTCCTGCGACACCCAATCATGCATTTCCGCCAGTTCCTGCGCGGCCGCTTGGGCGCGTTCCGTGTCTGATGCGATAAGTGCTATCTTCTGAAAGTCATGGCCGTGTGTCAAAGCCGCATTCCCCGATCGTCGGCAGCAGGCCGCCTGCCTTGCCTTGTCCTATGGAGGACTGTGCCATTTGGCAACGCATGCGATGACAGGCAGGACTCCTAGGGAATATGAGGTTAACCGCTGGTGATGGCCACATTGCCCCTTTCTGAAACATGCGACATGCGCGACGCCCTGACCGGGCTCGCCAGTGCAGAGCTTGCTCGGGCGACCCTGGCGCAGTGGCAGGCCCCGCGCGAGATCGAGGGTGCGACCATTGATATTCATTCCTGCTGCCGCGTCATGCTGCTCGGGCTCGGACGGATCGACACTGTCAATCTGGCATACGGCGCCAGTGCCGGTGACCGGGCGTTGCTTGAAGTGGCGCAACGGATTCTCGAATTTGCCGAAGAAGAATTCGAGAGCGAGACATGGCTGGCGGCGCGCCTTTCCGGCGGCAACTTTCTTATCGCCGTTCGCGAAAGCTGCTCGCCTGAAAGGTGGCAGTGGCTGGCCGAGGCTTTGGCCGATTTCGTTTCCCATCCAATCAGTGACGATGCGAATGCGAGTACTCTGCGTTTATGGCCGAGGATTGCGGTCATGAGACCTGCTGCCTTGGAATCGCCGGATGTGATCCTCGACCGATTGGCTGATACTCTTGCGCGGGCGCAAGACAGGCATGGCAGTCGCGTCCTGTGGGTAGACGGCAAGCTGTTTCCGCAGGGGCGCAGCAGCGCATCGCTGGAAGCCGACCTGCTAGGCGCGCTCGACCGGGACGAGATAAAGATCGTGTACCAGCCGCAGTTTTCGCTGGAAGACGATAGCCTGATCGGGGCGGAGGCCCTGGCGCGCTGGGATCATCCGGAACTCGGTCACTTGGGCGCGAATGCCCTGTTTGCCATTGCGGAACGTGCCGATCATGTTGCGCAATTATCCCAGCATATCGCCCGCGTTGCGCTCGCGGACGCTGCGATTTGGCCGGACCATCTGCGGCTTTCGCTCAACGTGACGCCTGCAGATCTGTCTTCGGGCATGTTTGCCACGAGCCTGCCGGATATCATTGGGCAGGCGGGCTTCGATCCGCAGTTGCTGACGCTGGAGATCACCGAGCATGTTCTGTTGGCGGATCTGGAGCGTGCGGCTATCTCGTTCAGCGCATTGAGAGCTCATGGAATGCGAGTGGCTCTCGACGATTTCGGCGCGGGCTTCTGCAACTTCCGCTATCTGAAATTGCTGCCGCTCGATTACCTGAAGCTCGACCGGACGATGGTCGAAGGGTTGGGACATGACACGCGCGATCTCGCAATATTTCGCGGTATCGTGACCATGGCGAAAGCGCTGGACCTTGCCGTGATCGTGGAAGGCGTCGAGAGATCGGACCAAATAAGCATCGCCCGGGAAGAAGGCGCGGCGATCTACCAGGGTTTCATCGGTGCCAAGCCTTTGGACAGGGATGCTTTCCTGACGTTTGCCGCCGATTATCCCTCCCGCTAACTTGCGGCTTTCTTGGCCTTCCGTGCGATGCCCGAAAGCCCTTTGGTAAGCTGAAACAGGCCGTTCAGGCGGCTTTGCGGATCACCCCAGGCACGGTTCACCACCAGCTTCATGTCCGGCCGCAATTTCGCGGTTCCTTTCAGCCTTTCCACATAGGCCAGCAGACCCGCTGGATCCGGGAAGTGGTCCTTGTGGAAAGTGACCAGCGTTCCGCGCGCGCCGACGTCGATCTTGGAAATGTGGGCCATGATCGCCTGATGCTTGATCTCGATCAGGCGGACCAGATTGGCGGTCGCGGCGGGTAGCTGGCCAAAACGGTCGATCATCTCGGCGGCCAGCGCCTCGATCTCCGCCTTGTCCTTGGCATCGTTCAAGCGGCGATAGAGCGCCATCCGCACGGCCAGATCGGGCACATACTCTTCGGGGATCATGATCGGCGCATCGACGGTAATCTGCGGAGAGAGCCCGCGGTCCTCACGCTCCAGCCCCATTTCGCCTGCCTTCACCGCCAGAATGGCATCCTCCAGCATCGACTGGTACAGTTCAAAGCCGACCTCGCGAATATGGCCCGATTGTTCGTCGCCCAGCAGATTGCCCGCACCGCGAATGTCCAGATCATGGCTGGCGAGCTGGAAACCGGCGCCGAGACTGTCGAGATCGCCCAGCACCTTCAGCCGCTTCTCAGCCACTTCGGACAGGGCCATGTCGCGCCCGGTGGTCAGATAGGCATAGGCGCGCAGTTTGGACCGGCCGACCCGGCCGCGAAGCTGGTACAATTGCGCCAGACCGAACCGGTCGGCTCGGTGGATGATGATGGTGTTGGCGCTGGGGATATCCAGCCCGCTTTCCACGATGGTCGTCGACAGCAGCACGTTGAACTTGCCGTCGTAAAAGGCACCCATCCGCTCCTCGACCTCGGTTGGAGACATTTGCCCATGAGCGCTGACGGCCTTGAGTTCCGGAACATTGTCGCGCAGCCACTGCTCGATCTCCTCCATGTCGGAGATACGCGGGACAACGATAAAGCTTTGCCCGCCGCGGTGGTGTTCGCGCAGCAAAGCCTCGCGCATGACCACATCGTCCCATTCCATGACATAGGTTCGCACCGCCAGGCGGTCGACAGGCGGGGTCTGGATGGTCGATAGTTCGCGCAGGCCCGTCATGGCCATTTGCAGGGTACGCGGAATCGGCGTGGCGGTCAGTGTCAGCATGTGGACGTTCGCCCGCAGCTGTTTCAGCCGTTCCTTGTGGGTGACGCCGAAACGCTGCTCCTCGTCGACTATGACAAGACCGAGGTCGCGGAAATTCGTGTTCTTGGACAGGATCGCGTGCGTGCCGATGACGATGTCCATCGTGCCTGCGGCCAATTGCTCGCGCGTGTCCTTCATCTCGCCTGCGGGAACAAGGCGCGACAAGCGCCCGACCTTCAGCGGAAAGCCGGAAAAGCGTTCGGTAAAGTTCGTATAATGCTGGCGGGCGAGCAGGGTGGTCGGGGCGACGACTGCTACCTGCTGCCCGTTCATCGCTGCGACGAAGGCTGCGCGCAGCGCGACTTCGGTCTTGCCAAAGCCGACATCGCCGCAGACCAGCCGGTCCATTGGATGGCCGCTTTCAAGATCGCGCAGCACATCGGCGATGGCGTTTTCCTGATCGTCGGTTTCCTCCCAGGGAAATTTGTCGACAAACTGGTTGTAGGAGGCGGGATCGCGCGTGACCGGATCGGCCTGTTTCAGCGCGCGTTCGGCGGCGACTTTCATCAATTCGCCGGCAATCGCCTGAATGCGCTCCTTCAGCCTGCTGCGGCGCTTCTGCCAGGCCTCACCGCCAAGGCGGTCGAGAGGAACGCTCTCCTCGCCGCTGCCATAGCGGGACAATACGTCGATATTCTCAACCGGAATGTAGAGCTTGTCGCCGCCGTGATATTCCAGGATGACGCAATCGTGCTGGCTCTTGCCCACGGTGATCGGTTCAAGGCCGAGATACTTGCCGACGCCGTGATCGGTATGCACAACCAGGTCGCCGCGCCCGAGGGCGGACAGTTCGGCTAAGAACGCATCGCTGCTCTTGCGCTTCTTGCGGCGGCGGACCAGCCGGTCGCCCAGGATGTCCTGCTCCGTAAGCAGCTCCATCTCGTCATTGGCGAAGCCGGTTTCCAGCGGCAGCACCATTGCCGCAACCTTGCCCTTGGCCGATAGACCCAGGGCTTCCTGCCAGCTTTGCGCCAAGGCCAGCGTGGTCCCGGCGTCGCCCAGAATGGAAGCGATGCGCGCCCGCGAACCAGTAGAATAGGCTGCAAGCAGGCGCTTGCGGCCCTTCTTTGCCGTCGTTTCAAAGTGCCGGCTCGCCGCATCGTAAACATTGTCGCCGCGTGCGCGCTCGGGCGTGAAATCACGCGCCGAGGCGAAGCCGAAGTCGATAACGCGTTCGCTCTCCGGTTCGGCGAAGATGCCCGCACGGTGGATCGGCCATGCGGCGAGGGCGCGGTCGAACTCGTCCTCCGTCAGATAGAGGGCATCCTGCGGAAGCGGACGGTAATTGCCTGAGGCGGGGCCGGTCACGTCGCGGCGGGCCTGGTGATAATCGGCAATGTCGGAGAGGCGCTCGGCGGCGGCAGGGATGGCTGCGGCATCGATGACGATGGAGTCCTCCTCGCCCAAATGGTCGAACAGGGTGGCCAGCTTTTCTTCGAACAGCGGCAGCCAGTGCTCCATTCCCGCAAGGCGCCGACCATCGCTGATCGACTGGTAGAGCGGGTCTTCCGTCGCGCCTGCGCCGAAGGTCTCGCGGTAGCGGGTGCGGAACCGCTTGATCGATTCCGCATCGATCAAAGCTTCGCTGGCGGGCAGGAGCAAATGCGAATCCAGCGTTCCCGTGCTCATCTGGGTCGACGGATCGAACAGCCGCAGCGACTCCAGCTCATCGCCGAAGAAATCGAGGCGTAATCCCTGGTCGAGTCCGGATGGGAAGATGTCGAAAATGGACCCGCGCACCGCGAATTCGCCCGCATCGACGACGGTGTCCGTCCGGCCATAACCCTGTCTTTGCAGGAGGGCGCTGAGCGAATCGTGACCGATCTCGGTCCCGACCCGAAATTCTCTGATCGACTCACGAATGCGGAACGGGGTCAGCACCCGTTGCAGCAGGGCGTTGACAGTCGTGACCAGCAATTGCGGTGCCCCGCGCCCTGCCTGCAGGCGGTGAAGCGCGGAGAGCCGCTGTGCGCTGATCGACAGGGCGGGCGATGCGCGGTCGTAAGGCAGGCAGTCCCATGCCGGGAAGGTGATGACTTCCAGCTCCGGCGCGAAATAGCCTGCGGCATCGGCCACGCTGCGCATGGCGCTATCGTCCGGCGCGATGAACACCGCACGTCCGCCCTTCGACCGTCCCGCTGCAGCGCGGGCGATGTCTGCCATCACCAGCGGCTGAGCCCCTCGCGCAACGGAGGCGAGGGTCAGGGCGACGTCGGAATTCAGGATGCGGGAAAAATCAGGCATGGGATGCTATCGGCTCACTATCGGGCACACACGCGAAAACCGCCCGGCAGGCTTGGCGGGCGGGGCGGTCGGTATCTCGGCTGCGCCTATCTAATGCGCCGGGCAGCGGGACGCCACCCCGGCAGCGGGTCAGATCTGCACGTAATCCAGTTTCTGCATCTTCTGCATGTGAAGATTGTCGAATTCGGCAGGCACCGCCTGCGTCTTCAGTGCCCAAGCCATCACGTCGACATCGTCTTCGTCCAGCAGGCTTTCGAACCAGGCGAAGGCGGCATCGTCCCATTCCTGGTGGTAACGGTCGAAAAAGCCGCCGATCATGTAGTCCGCCTCGCGCGTGCCGCGATGCCATGCGCGGAACCGGCAACGGTTCAGACGGTGGGTTTCGACGGTGCGGTCGCTCGGTTCGGAAGGCGAATTGTCAGACATTGGCGACGGGTAGGGCACTCGCATTGAGCGCGCAACAGGCTATAGCGAGCAGCATGCGGCCCGACATATTGAACCCTCTGTTCACCCCGACCGATACGCTGGAGGGGGTGGGGCCGAAGCTGGCAAAGCCGCTGAACAAGCTGGGCCTGAACAGATTGCGCGATGTCGCCTACCACTTGCCCGAACGCTTCGTCACCAGGCGCGCTGTAGCCAATCTGGATGACGCGGGCGCCGGCGAGCAGGTCGTGATCGCGCTCGTGCCGACCGAACATCAGGCGAGCAGGGGGCGGGGTCCGTACCGGGTGCTGGCGCAGGATGACGCGGGTAACATCTGCGCGCTCACCTATTTCGGCAGGGCGTCCTACAGCGCCAGGAAGCTGCTTCCGGTAGGCGAAAAGCGCTGGGTCGCAGGGCGTATCGACCAATATGGCCAGATGCTGCAGATCGTGCATCCCGATCACGTCGTGGCAGAAGGCGGCGATACGTTGCGCCGCCTGTGCGAGCCTGTCTACCGACTGGCAGAGGGACTGACGCAGCCCAAGCTGGCCAGCCTCGTGGCACAGACGCTGGAAAAGCTGCCCTCCCTGCCGGAATGGATCGCTCCCTCGCTTCTCGACAGGATGCAATGGCCCGCTTGGAGTGACGCGCTGGAGCTTGCCCACAGGGGCGAGCATGCCGCCGCGCGGGATCGGCTGGCCTATGATGAATTGCTGGCGAACTCGCTGGCCCTGCTTCTGGTGCGTGCTGACAATCGACGTAAAAAGGGGCGCAGTCTGGCAGGCGATGGTCGATTACGTGACCGTGTGGAATTGCCGTTTCCGCTTACCGGCGCGCAAACACGGTCGATTGGCGAAATCGAAGCGGACCTCGCGCAGGAAGCGCCGATGCTGCGCCTGTTGCAGGGCGATGTCGGCGCGGGAAAGACCGTCGTCGCTCTCGCCGCCATGCTGATCGCGGCCGAGGCTGGTGCACAGGCTGCGTTGCTCGCTCCGACCGAAATCCTTGCGCGGCAGCATTTCGAAACGCTTCGACGGATGACCGCGCCGACAGGCGTGCAGATCGCGCTCCTGACCGGCAGGGACAAGGGGCGGTCCCGCGAAGGAACCCTGCTCGGGCTGATGGACGGCAGCATCGATATCGTGATCGGCACGCATGCGATATTCCAGGACAACGTGAACTACCGCGATCTCGGCCTCGTGGTGATCGACGAGCAGCATCGCTTCGGGGTTTCGCAGCGGCTTGCGCTTTCCGGCAAGGGGCGGCGCACGCCGCATACTCTGGCGATGACCGCAACGCCGATTCCGCGAACGCTGACGCTCGCCCAATATGGCGAGATGGATGTCAGCCGCCTGGACGAATTGCCGCCCGGCAGGCAGGCCATCGACACGCGGGTCGTCGCGCTCGACCGGATGGACAGCGTCGTCGCGGGCGTGGGCCGGCATATCGCCGGTGGGCAGCAGGCTTACTGGGTATGCCCCATGGTGCATGATGACGAGACGAGCGAGATGGCCGCTGCCGAGGCGCGCTATGCCGCGCTGCGCGAGATCTTCGGCGCCGATGTAGTCATGGTTCACGGGCAGATGAAAAGCGAAGACAAGGACGCAGCGATGGAATGCTTCGCTGCTGGCGAGGCGAAATTGCTGGTGGCGACGACGGTGATCGAGGTCGGGGTCGATGTGCCATCGGCCACGCTGATGGTGATCGAGCAGGCCGAACGTTTCGGCCTCGCTCAGTTGCACCAGCTGCGGGGCCGCGTCGGGCGCGGTGCGGAAAAATCCACCTGTCTCCTGCTGCGCGGAGACATGCTGTCCGAAACCGCCCGTGACCGCCTTACGCTGATGCGCGAAACGCAGGACGGATTCCTGCTGGCGGAAGAGGATTTGCGCCTGCGCGGGGGTGGCGAGCTGCTCGGAACAAGGCAGTCGGGCGATACGCCCTTCAACGTGGCAACGCTCGAGCAGATCCAGCGCCTGCTGCCCGTCGCTCACGACGATGCCCGTATGCTGCTCGACCGTGCCGAGGCGGAGGGTGCCGACGGCAAGCCGGGCGCCGCGCTGGCGGGCGAGCGAGGCGATGCGGCCCGCACTCTGCTCTATTTGTTCGAACGGGATTTCGGCGTCCGCACCCTGCGCGGCGGCTGACGGTTTTGCTCGCTTAGGTCAGCGTTTGAAGCGCTCCACCAGCGCATCCGCCGCGAGGGCAACATCGTCCCATGTGCGGCTGAAGTCATTTTCGTCGCCGTAATAGGGGTCAGCCACGGCGTGACCGTTCTTGCCTGGCACAGAGTCCATGAGCAACTGGATGCGGCATTTCCTGTCCGCAGGGGCAAGGCTTTCGATATCGGCCAAATTGTTGTGATCAAGTGCGAAAATATGCGTGAAGCGGGTAAAATCCTGCGTCTTCAACTGGCGGCCTTGGTAACGCGATATGTCGATGCCCTGCCGCTTCGCTTCTGCAATGGCGCGCGAATCGGGCGAGGCGCCGACGTGATTGTCGGACGTTCCGGCACTGTCGACCTCCATCGCTACTCCCTCCCGCTCGGCAGCAGCGCGCAGCGCTGCTTCGGCAAGAGGCGAGCGACAGATGTTGCCGAGGCAAACAAATAGGATGCGTGGTTGATCATTCATGCAGGCCACATAGGGCGAACGAACGCGAAACCCAAACTGGACCCACATGGCTCTCGTCCATAGAAAGGGGGCGAAAAGGGGAGTCTGACATGCAAATCAATCCTGGACCGCGTGCGAAGAGTAGTGCCGCAACCAGAAGCATCGCTGCGGCACTTTTGCTCAGCTGTGGCGCATCTGCGCTGGCTGCGCCGGCGGACGATTACCGCGAATTGCGCGAAGCCATCTGGCAGGACACGCTGGATCGCAATCCGCTGCTTGCAACCAGCGTGGGCGACCGGCGTGGTGACGGGCAGCTCGGCGACAATTCACTGGAAGCAGACGCGGCAAGGGTGGTGCAGGCTGAAGGGTTCCTCGCTCGTCTTGAAGCGATCGACCCAGCCGCGCTCCCCGAAGATCTGGTCATCGACCGCGCGGTGGTGAAGCGGGCATTGGAAGATGAGATCGGCGGTGCTGTTTACGATCAGTCCCGCTACATGAACTTCACCAATCGCGGTGGATGGTATTCGTGGTTCGCCTCGCTCGCCTATCGTTCGCCCTTCTTCACCGCCGCCGATTATGAAAGCTATGTCTCTCGGCTCGAAGCGTTTCCGGCCACCAACGACGCTGCACTGGTGAAGGTGCGCGGCGCGGTGGAACGGGGGCTGACGCAGCCCTGCATCGCGATGGAAGGCTTCGCCGACACAGTGCAGGCAGGTATCTTCACTGAAGCCCAGGAATCGCCTTATTGGCAGCCTTTCGGGGATCGCCCTGCAACGATCGACGAAGCCAGCTGGACCCGTTTGCAGCAGCGGGCCGAAACGGCGCTTGAGGATGGCGTCTTCCCGTCGCTGCAGCAGTTCGCCGACTATTACCGTTCCGACTATGCCCCTGCCTGCAGAGAAGAGGCGGGTATTTCCTCCACCTCTGGCGGGAGGGAATACTACCAATGGCTGGTGGCGAACCACACCACCACCGACCTTACTCCTGACCAGATCCACAACATCGGGCTTGCCGAGGTCGCGCGCATACGTGCCGAGATGGAGTATGTAGCACGTGAGGCAGGGTACCCGAGCCGCGAAGCCTACATCGAACATTTGCGGACCGATCCGCGCTATTACGCCGAAACGCCCGAGGAACTGATGCTCGAGGCCAGTGCGCTGGCCAAACAGATCGACGGGTGGATGCCGCGCCTGTTCGGCACTCTGCCCCGGCAGCCTTACACGGTATCTCCAATCCCGGCCGCACAGGCGCCGGGGAATACCACGGCGTACTACGAGTCCGGTTCGCTCGAAACAGGTCAGCCTGGCATCTATCGGGTGAATACGACCGAACTCGACCAGCGCCCCTTGTGGGAATTACCAGCCCTGGGCGTGCACGAAGCAGTGCCGGGCCATCATCACCAGATCGCGCTGCAACAGGAACTCGATCTGCATCCCCTGCGGCGAAACGGCACTTTCTTCACGGCCTTCGTCGAGGGCTGGGGTCTCTATTCCGAAAGCCTCGGCGAAGAGATGGGCCTCTACGACACGTCCGCGCGCAAAATGGGGCAGTTGAGCTATGACATGTGGCGTGCCACGCGGCTGGTGGTCGACACGGGTATCCACTCAAAGGGGTGGAGCAAGGAACGCGCCGTCGCCTTCATGGCCGACAACACGGCCCTTTCAGCGGCGAATATCGATGCCGAGGTCAACCGCTACATCACCTGGCCGGGACAGGCGCTGGGCTACAAGATCGGGCAGTTGAAGATTTCCGAGCTGCGCAAACGGGCGGAAACGGCGCTGGGCGCATCGTTCGATTTGCGGGCGTTTCATGACGCGGTGCTGGAAAACGGGGCCATTCCGCTGAACGTGCTGGAAGCCCATATCGACCGCTGGATAGCGGCGCAGCAGGCGAAAGCCGGCTGAGCACCGTGCAGGCGAACGGAGCCGGGCGGTTGGCCAGCCACCCGGCTCCGGTTCGCGTTCAGATAGCCCGGTCGCCGGCTTCGCCAACGGATTCGATGTCCTGGCCCAGGCCGCGCACGGCGTTGCAGGCGGACAGCGACACCGCAGCGGCGCAAAGTGCGGCGATTGCGATGGTCTTGAGGGTCTTGTTGCTCGTCATGGTCTTTCTCCTGCCTTTTGTGATTACGCGTAGGATAATCCTGCTTCAGGAGCATCAAGGCAAACAAATTGATTCACCGGAATGCACGCATCACTCGCTGGTCCGCTGCAATATCTCGCTTACAATGTCCCTGACATTTACGACTGCCTGCAATCGCGCAGCCAGCAGCGCGGTTCCGCTGATCTTGCGCTGAACGAACAGCGTGTCCGTCGGCGGCAGATGCCAGCTTGCGCGATCACGCGCGATGGCCGTCCCTTCTTCCCTTATTACAGGCACGAAAGCGCGGTCTCCAAAATTGAAAGGCCCTTTTGCATTCATCTCGGCAAGGATGATGTCGATCATCCTGTCGATTCGTTGGCCGTGGGCCGCAACTGCTGCTTCGGCCACGAAGCCTGAAGAGACCGCCGCGCGCCGCACGGCATCGCGGTCGCCAGCGAGACCAGCTTGCAGCAGGCCGCGGTAGGAGGCCCGCACCTGCGAAGTAATTTCTCGTGCAGCCCCGAAGTCGAGCAGGACAATCGTGTCATTCTCATGGTTGTAGCGATAATTGGCGAAATTCGGATCGGTCTGCATCACGCCGAATTCGAACAATTCGCGGCCGACCAGATCGATCAGCCGGGCCATGACGTCATTGCGCATGGCCTGCGAAGCGTCCTGCAGCGATTCGATCGGCACGCCGTCCTCGTACGACATGGCGAGAATGCGCCCGGTCGAAAGGTCCTCGTCCATTGTCGGAACCGTAAAACCCTGCTCACCCGACAGACGATCTGCGTAGGCCTGCATCTGCGCGCCTTCACGGCGGTAATCCGCTTCCTCGTGCAACTGTTCTTTTGCTGCTGCCAGCAACGGCGCGATGTCGAGCCCCTTCGGCAACAAGCCGGAAATCTTCAACAATCCAGCGACGTTATCGACATCTGCATCGATACTCGCCGCAATCCCAGGATATTGCACCTTGACGGCAAGAGTGCGGTCGTCGCGGGTTACGGCACGATGTACCTGGCCGATGCTGGCCGCGGCAATCGGGCGCGGTTCGAACCTGCGGAACTGGCGGCGCCAATCCTTGCCCCACTCCTTGGCAAGCACACTGTCAAGCTGCCGTGCCGGCATGAAATCCGCCCTGTCGCGAAGCGAAGCGAGGATTGTCGCGAGCTCCGGCGGCAGGAAATCGCCCGCGTCCATTGAGATCATCTGGCCCAGTTTCATGGCGGCGCCGCGCATGTGGCCCAGCCTGTCCGCCAGCCGCCGGGCGTTTCCCGGGGTGAGCATGATCTGTTCAAGCGTCGGGCGTTCACCAGATGCCAGGCGACGTGCCCCCTCGGCCATCATGCCTCCGGCCACGCCGCCAGCCAGTCTGCCGAAGCCGCCGATTCTGCCGAGCCGGGAAGAAGGTACCGCGCGGTGCCGGCCTTTGCCTTCATCAGCCATGCGCTCGCCTGCCGAGCATCAGACCATCATCTCAACTACGCACGAAATTGACGTAGATGCCGTGGATCAGTCCGGGAACAAAGAAGATGATGGTAAGAACAAGGTTGATCCAGAAGTCTCTGTCCAGCTTATGCTTCAAGGCAACGCCCAGAGGTGGCAGTAGGATGGTAGCAATAAGTATGATGATGGGCATGTGTGATATAATCCTCTTACAAGGATCAATGATCTCCCGGCGCGCATGTTCCTGACGTGAGCCCCACGCGCATTTCGCCGCACTACGGCATGCAAAATTTCACCCGGTCCGAGCTCTGGAACCTTGGCGCAAAAACATAGCAGCCAAAGATCTCTCAAGCCGCATCGACAGACGCATAAGGTAAATTGGTCGGGGAGAGAGGATTAGATTTGGGTCTAATCTCAAGTTCCTGATTTCCTTAAGATACTGAAAAGACTCCACATTCTGCGCGAGCAGGTGTATAGCGAACTGTATAGAAAAGGCCTCTTTTGCGTTCGCCTGAACTGTGGAGACGGTAGTTAATCCAGTTTCAACAAAGCAGCGACAAGCGCGACTAAGAAGACCGGCAAAGGAATAAAATAGGAACGCTTTCGCTGGGCTACAGAATCGCAGATGACACCTAAGCGACAACGGGCGAAGCCCACCACACCTGAAAAATACCTTTGGCAGCGCGGAAACGTGCTCTGGTTCCGATACTCTGTTCCGGCGCGTTACAGGAGCGTCGAGAGTAGGCGGCTCGTCCAGCAATCCCTCGGCACGCCTGATGGGCGCGCAGCGTCAGTGCTAGCTGGCAAAGTTAGAGCAGACCTACATTCGACATGGGAGGCGAAGCTATCGGGCGCTTTGTCTTCCGCATTTACAACTCCTAGCGTTCTAGAACTTCAACTTGCAGCGACAGAAACGGCGTACTTGCGCATACAGCCGAAGCTGGATGCTTTTTGGGCTTCTAAAGCTTTGGACACGGCAGAAGCTTATCAAGCCAATCTAGGGTCCGGACTCATTAGAGCCACCAGGTGACGATGGCTGCGATAGCGATTGTGGCCATAAAGGTCTTGATGTTGCGGTCGAAGCGGGTGGCGACCCGCCG
>NZ_JAAFZT010000008.1 GCF_013336795.1 Alteripontixanthobacter muriae
GGCACGAGGGCTCCTGCTCCGGTTCTGGCTCTGCCGAACCAGCGGTGGAGCCTCGACTTCGTTCATGACCAGATGGCGTCGGGCAGACGGTTCCGGGTGCTCAATGTGGTCGATGATGTGACCAGAGAGTGCCTGGTAGCGGTGCCGGACACGTCGATCTCCGGTCGCCGCGTGGTGCGGGAACTGACCGAGCTGATCGCCCGGCGTGGCAAGCCCGGCATGATCGTCAGCGATAATGGGACGGAGCTCACCAGCAATGCCGTGCTGGCATGGTGCGGCGAGATCGGCGTTGAGTGGCATTACATCGCGCCAGGAAGGCCGATGCAGAATGGCTATGTCGAGAGCTTCAACGGTCGCATGCGGGACGAACTGCTCAACGAGACGCTGTTCTTGAGCATGGCCCATGCCCGGGTCGAGATCGCTGCCTGGGTGGATGATTACAACCGGGAGCGACCGCACTCATCGCTTGGCTACGCAACACCGGCGGCGTTCGCCGCCGAACTGGATAAGCAATGGCCTGCTTCGCTACGCCCTACGGGCTCCGCTACGCAGCCCATTGCTTCAACCGCGCTTATGCGCAACAAAGCTGTCCGGCTCTAATCCCAGCTGGAGGAAAGCTGGGGGTCATGTCAGAACACCTGACCCCATCATTACGAATGCAAGAAACGCAGGCGATTTATCAACGCCACTTCAAAGGCTTACCTTCATCTAGTCAAGCCTTCTTGCTACCGACCCAAACTGTTCCCAAAGTTCGTTAGTAGCAAGTGTCACTTGCGACCTGCTCAACGTCCTTCGGCCCATCCCAGACGGAGAATGTGACCCACTAAAAACCCGTGACGGCACATTCGACGCTGGCAGCGCCATTGCACTTTTTCTAAGTTCCCGCCCACGAAATTGACGAATTCGGAACCAATTGACTTAATCAATCGGTAGAACTTCAAAACTACCCTGCGCTTGATATGTTCCGTACACGCACCGCATTCTGGGCCCAAAAGCCAGCATCAGCGTCTCCATCGGATGCCGAGCGTGTTGATCGCTTGATGTCCTACGCCGAAGAATTTGAGGATCGTTGGTTCTGGGAAACCGATGCGGAAGGATGCCTGACTTACTTATCGAAGAACGTTGCGGAACAGCTTGAGCTATTTGGCATCAAGACCTTGGGAGAACGGTTGACCAGTGTGTTTCGGCTGGATCAAGGCGAACTGGAACATGCAAGATCGCTAAACTTCCACATTGTCTCCCGCACGGCTTTCTCTGATTTTCAAGTCAGAGGCGTGAAAGGCCTGAGCGAGAGTTGGTGGTCGATGTCAGGTCGTCCGTGGTTAGACGCAAATCGTCAATTCTGCGGATTTGTCGGCTCGGGTACGGATCTGACAAAAAATCTGCAGCAAGAAGCCACAATCAAGCGGCTGGCGACAAGCGACAGCCTTACCGGCTTGGCCAATCGGCAGCGCATGCAAGAGAATCTAGAAGCCTTGATGAAGACAGGCTCTGAGAACGAAACACCTTGTGCGCTGTTGATGCTGGATCTTGATGGCTTCAAGAGTGTGAATGATACTCTTGGTCATCCGGTAGGCGACAGTCTTCTGATTCAGGTGGCGAACCGATTATCTTCTGCCGTCAGTAACGCGGGCTTAGTAGGCCGATTGGGTGGAGATGAATTCCAGGTACTGATACCCGGCACCGATGATCGCGAATCTCTGTCATCTCTTGCAGCAAAAATCATCGAAGAGATATCCTCCCCTTATTCTATTGATGGGTCATCGATCACCGTTAGCTGCTCGATTGGCATAGCTGTCGCGTTCGGCGAGGCGAGCCCAGGTTCCCTTGTACGGGACGCTGACATAGCCCTCTATGCTGCCAAGGCGGGTGGAAGGGCGACTTATCGGTTCTTCGAGGAAGAGATGCTGATAAAGGCAAAGCGGCGAAAGGAGCTCGAGGATGATCTGCGGCTTGCACTCAGCTCGGACCAGTTGACCCTTGTTTATCAGCCCGTCGTCTCCACAAGTTGTGAGAAACTTACCGGATTTGAGGCGCTGCTTAGATGGGAACACCCTTCGAAGGGTCCGATTGGACCCACGGAATTCATCCCAGTTGCTGAAGAAAGTGGACTGATCCAGCATATCGGTGATTGGGTGCTGCGCGAGGCAATCGGCACGATCTCGAGACTCCCACACGATCTCCGCATCGCCGTGAACGTGTCACCCATTCAGTTTAGAAATCCTGCGTTGCTCTCAACTTTGGCGAACGCAATCGGAGAAAGTCAAATCGACCCTTCTCGTCTAGAGCTAGAAATCACTGAGGGTGTTTTCCTGGACAATGAGGCGGCAGCACAGAAGATTTTCACGGCGCTGAAGGCGGTGGGCGTGCGTTTAGCGCTAGATGACTTTGGGACCGGCTATTCGAGCCTAGGTTACCTGCAAAACGCGCCCTTCGATAAGATCAAGATCGACCGTAGCTTTGTTCGAGGAGCGGTTGATTCGAGCAATCGGAATTCAGCAATCATTGCGTCGATTGTCTCGCTTTCGAATGCATTGGGGATGGAGACCACTGCTGAGGGCGTCGAGCATCAAGACGAGATAGAACTTGTGCGCGAACTTGGGTGCAGTCACATACAAGGTTATGTTTACGGCCACGGTCTGAAGATAGATGATCTGCTGCCGGAACTTCTAACGGGGCTGAGAAACATGCAGCCTGTGGGGCACAAACGGAGCCGAAGCCCAAGAAAAAACCTGCTGCGTTCGGTGAAGATGACCGTCAATGAATCGAGCAAGGCTGTACGGCTCCGAAATGTTTCCAAAACTGGGGCCTTGATCGACCAAGTCGACTTCGACGAGCGGGCCGTCGGAATCACAATCTCCATCGAAATTCTCGAAGATGAATTACGGCAAGCGAAGATACGCTGGGTCGGGGATCAGCGAGCTGGCATCGAGTTCTCGGACCCAATCGAAATAGCTGCCTCAGAGCGGAGATGCACTCTGCTCCGCTGATCTATACCTCTTTAAATAAAAAGCGCGCCCGCGCTGCCGCCTGCTTGCTGGACTCGATCTCGTCCCCCCTAAAAGCCTATAGAAATCGGAAGGCAGACGCTCAAAATGGCGGCTGCCGGTGACATCATGCTGTTGGTAGAGGGCGATTCCCACGTCGCGCGACCGAGTGGTTCGGTCAAAGTGATGTTTATCGAGAACGAGCCGCCGTCAGCCTGTGAGATGCCTGCCTGAAGAATCGTTCGCCGCCGGTCCGCTTATGGGTCGCTCCGCACTCGGTAGCTAAGTTGCGAACGAGGGTGGAAAGATTCCAGTCCGCTTTCAGCAGGAAAAGCCGAGTGAGCAGATGTTGAGAGGACCAACATGTTGGCAGAACTACGCGCCTGGATCTCAGCCGTCTACGAAATAGTACCCGAGCCCCAGAAGCCGACGGCCGGCTGCACCGCTGCTACGGGCAGAGCTGAAAAATGCAGAAAAGGCGTTGAAAAGCATAACTACGATGGGAGCGGAATTAAACGTCCTATCATTTAGGTTTTTGTAGAACACGCCGAACTCAACCGCATGAAGAGGTCGGTATCAAGCAGTGAAATTCAGATTGCCAGTATGTCTGATCGGTAATATTCTCGTTTTCAGGGGATGAGATGATGCCGAAGCGGTTTACAAGTCGTTCGTCGCCTTTCTTGCCCGACACCTTGCCAGCGCTTCAGGGTGGCTGGCTCAAAGCCTATACGGCATTGTGGATCGCCCTCGCCGCAATCGCGTTCGTAATGACCGGCTTGAACGCCTGGAAAGGGTTCGAGCCGTTTGAGCATACCTACGGACATTATGGCCTTGTTTCCGCCGGATCGGGGGATCGGATTGGCGCTGTCGTCGGTTCCGAAGCCATCGCAAAAGGCTTCAAGGCGGGCGACACTATCCTGGCGATCAACGAGGTTCCGATGGAGGAGATCGGGACCGGCTACCTCGCGGCCCGCAAGGCGCTGATCAGGGAGGAAGGTGAGGCGATCGCCTTTACGGTGCGGAACGCCAAGGGGAACGTTCGGACCGAGCGGCTGACCCGGCTGAAAGAAAATACGCGTCTGCCCGAAACAGCTCGCAAGCTCAGCCTGGGCCTCAATCTGGCTACGGATCTCGCTTTTCTGTGCGCGGCAATCTTGCTGTTCCGCCGACGGTGTGAGCCTGTGCCTGCTTTGCTCGCTCTCGGCTTCACGATGATCCTTGTTGCCCCGAACCTCGCAGTTAACGTATGGCTCGATCAGGCTTCACTGGCTGCCGGCCTTGAAACCATCAATATCTTCGGTAATACCTTGCTCCTCCTCGGCCTCTTGGCATTTCCGGAGGGCCGAATGTCGCGCATTGCGTGGCTAATTGGCTGCGCTCTTCTCGTCTGTGGCGCGATCACGGCATTGTTGCCAGCGATAAAGAATGAAGTCGCTCTGCCCATCTTTGCCGCGATGCTCGCAGTGGCCGTGGTGCGGCAGATCCTTCGTTATCGGCGATTACCGGATGGGATCACTCGGCAACAGATTCGTTGGAGTATATTCGGCTTCGCCGTTGGTGCCATGCTACTCGTAATCCAGACTAGCTTGGGATTGGTTAACCCTCTTATCAGTCCAACATCCCCGATGCTGGCCAGTATCGCCATCGTAGCAGGCAATCTCTCGGGGGTTTGCCTCGCCGCGGGCCTCGTGATTTCGCTCATGCGCTATCGCCTTTACGATGCGGACACGGTAATCGGGAGGTCGGCAGCCTACGGCGTGCTGACGCTAGGTTTTCTGGCTCTGTTCGCCGGGAGCCAGGAGGTGATAGAGGCGCTTAGCGAGACCTATTTCGGCGACCAAATCGGCGCACTAGCCGGGGGAATGGCTGCCGCGATTGCCACAGTGCTGGTAGTCCCGTTGCACCGTCGCGCGAACGAATGGGCTGAACGTCGCTTTCAGAAGGAACTGGTCCGCCTGCGTCGTGAGTTGCCCCGCCTAGTCTCGGATCTGCGCGAAACAGCGACGACCGATCGCATCGCCGAAATCGTGGCGGAGCGCGCTGCGGCATGCGTGAAGGCAACCCATGCGGCAGTTTTGGTGGGCCCCGAAGTCCTCGGCGCGGCCGGTGTTTCGAGCAAAGCGGTCAATCATTGGCTGGCGCAAGGGCACGTCGAAGAAACGAACGCAAAAGATGTCCTCACCGACCGGCTCTTTCCTCATCGGCTCGCGCTCGATTGCGAAGGGGTCGGACGAGTCGGCTGGCTGCTGCTCGGCCCTCACGCGGATGGAAGTCGCCTCGTCAAGGACGAGCGCAACACCCTGGCCGAGATAGCCGAGCCGGTCGCCCGCGCACTCGCGATCAGCCAAAGTAGGGACTTCGAGAGGCGTCAAATGGGTGCAATCCTTACAAGCTTCAACGAACGAGTCCGTGCGCTCGAAGAGATGGTTGTGCCCAGAGCAGGCGAAGCCCCGGCGCTTGCCTGACATCAGCCGTCTATGAGCGTTCGCCTACGGCCATTAGCGCGATCGGACGCCGCAAATGGATCGCCAGCCGTCAATCTGCTTCGTGCGCAAAATGCAAATTTGCCGCCGTTTGTTCTTGAGCGAAGCAGGACTCAGGCAGCCCACCTGTCCAGGTCAGGAAACAGCGGCAGGACTCTAGGCAACTGCGGTTCAACGACATTCGGGTCGTAGATCGATGCGGTCACCCACTCGATACTCCCGTGAACGATAGCGCCACTAGGATCGAAACGATCCTCGCCCGCGCCCTCTCTGGCCAGTTCCCAGCCGCACCGCAGATCTTCGTCGTAGGTGCCCTGCAGCAGGGTTCCGTCACTCACTCCAAGCAGGAACCGGTCATCATCATCGAAGGGCACGGTCAGGAGCTGTCAATCGGCGTGCAAACGGGACCCCCTATCGGCGCGCAAAAGGGACCCCCTTGCGAGATCGGGCTACGTTGATCTGAGGGGCAGGTTGCGCTGCGCTGCGGCGTAGGGAGGGCGTAGCCCGACCGGAGGCGCGCGCAGCGCAAGGTCTCTTTGAGCGGAGATGGTGGCGCAGATCAGCTGCGGTTTTTGAAGCGCCAGCTATCGTTACCGGTCTCTACGATGTCGCAATGAAGGGTGACCCGGTCCAGAAGCGCAGTGGTCATCTTGGGATCGCCGAACACGGTTGGCCATTCCCCGAACGCCAGGTTGGTAGTGATGATGACACTGGTCTGCTCGTAGAGCTTGCTGATCAGATGGAACAACAGCTGCCCGCCCGATCGTGCGAACGGCAGATATCCCAGTTCGTCGAGCACGATAAGATCGAGACGGGAGAGCTGGGCAGCGAGCGCGCCGGCCTTTCCAATGCGGGTCTCTTCCTCGAGACGGGTGACCAGGTCCACGGTGTTGAAGTAGCGGCCGCGGGAACCTGACCGCACCACGCTGGCGGTGATCGCGATCGCCAGATGGGTTTTACCGGTGCCCGTGCCGCCGACCAGCACGACATTACGCCGACCGGGCAGGAACGATCCGGCATGCAGTGAACGGACCAGTTCCTCGTTGATGGGAGTATCATCGAATAGGAACGCGTCGATATCCTTGATCGTCGGCAGCTTGGCAGCGCTCATCCGGTAGCGGATCGAAGCAGCATGGCGATGAGCAGCCTCGGCACGCAGAAGATCGGTCAGGATCTCGGTTGTGCTGCGCTTGCGCTGCACGCCAGCGGTCACCGCATCATCGAACGCGCTGACCATGCCTTTAAGGCCGAGCCCACGCATGGCCTCGATCATCTCATGCCGCTGCATGGGTGCCTCGTAGACTGTCATAGCGCGCACAGTTGGCGATCGGCGGATGGGTCAGCGCCAGATCTTCGGGCGTGATGATGGACGCCGTTCGAGGAGGCTCTCGCCGCCGCGACAGGATGTTGAGGATCACTTCGTCACTGACGGCGCCGATATCGAGCGCTTCGCGAACGGCGCTCTCGACCGCCTCCAGTCCATCGCTGAGAACCGCAGCCAGGACACGCACGAACCGCCGATCGGCATCGTCGTCATTGCCAAGCTTGCGCCGCAACCTGACCAGCGCGGGCGGCAGATCCGAGTCCTGGAAGGGTGCTCCGTTCCTGAGCGCACCGGGCTTGTTCACCAGCACCGGCAGATAGTGCCAGGGGTCGTAGATCGTCCGATCACGGCCGAAGAAGCGCGGATGGTTGGCAATGATGTCATCGCCCATGCGCACCACAATCCGGTCGGCGTAAGCCCGAAGCTGCACTGCACGGCGGACGGCCTTGGCTGCCACCGAGTAACGGTTGCGATCAAAGCTGATCAGACAGGTGCCGCTCACCGCGTGCTGCGTCTCGTGGAAGCCGTCCAAGGGTGCCAGCATCGGTTGAAGCGCTGGCCTCTCCAACTCCAGCGCCTGGCCGACCGTCAGCTCCTTCTGCTCAGGGTGCGGTTGCATCTCTGTCCAGCGCAGGCACTCGGCCTCCAGCCAGCCATTGAGCTCCTCCAGGGTTGCAAAACGGAGCCGGGGCTTGAAGAAGCGCCCTCGGATGGTCTGGACCTGGTTCTCGACCTGGCCCTTCTCCCAGCCTGCCGCCGGTGAGCATGCGGTCGGCTCGACCATGTAGTGGTCAGCCATCACCAGGAAACGGCGGTTGAAGATGCGCTCTTTGCCGACGAACACTGTCGTCACTGCGGTCTTCATATTATCATAGATACCACGCAGCGGCACACCCGTACCTGCCACGGTCAGTTTCGTATGCAGCGCCCAGCGGCGCCATTGCAGGTGGTTGGCGCGAATATCCTGCATCACCGGAAAACCCAGCGAGACAAGCACGACAGAGAACATGATCGGCCCCAGGATGAAGGGATCGGTCTGGTATCCCATTACATTATCCGAATGGGTGGAAAAGCCGGCGTTGTTGAAGGCACTGACGGAATGGAAAATGCCGTGCCAGGCAGCTTCGCCGATGGGCATACCGTGAAAGCCGGACATGCGGATCGCCAGGATGAATGCAATGGCAAGCTCCACGACGATCGTCACGGTGAAGACAAGCCGCAGGACCGACGCTGCATCGCCGGTCTCGAGCCGGTTGCGTTCGACCTGCGTCGCCATCCGGTCACGCAGGCTGACGCCGCGGCCCACCATCAGTCCGAACAGCGTAGCGGCCGTCATGATGCCGAAGCCGCCAATCTGGAACATGAACAATATCGCGACCTGCCCGAACATCGACCAGTAGGTCGGAGTGCCCACAACGATCAGTCCAGTCACCGCGACAGCCGAGGTTGCGGTAAACAGTGCCGTCAGGAACGGCGCACGAACACCCTCCGAAGTGGCGAATGGCAGGCTGAGAAGGAGCGTCCCAACGGCGATGGCGCACAGGAAGAGCAAGGGAATTTGCCGAATCGGATCACGCAGTCCGTTCATCCCTGCGCCCCTTTGCCGAGCCGATCTCAATTGGCAAGTAATCCCCCCCGAAGCTTCACAATAGGGAGCGAAGCGGCTTGGCAAGCGTCCCGGCCAAGCCGCACCAATCAATCGTCGCGGGCCGGATCCCCCGGTCCCATTCCTGTTGGCCAATCAGGCTCCGGCTCGCCTTGTGTCTTGTAGAGCGAGTAACCGATCCCGACCACGATAAGACCGAAGGTCACTCCAAGGCTTAAGACCGGGGGAAACTTCTCGCCGCCCAGCAGGAAGTCAGCAACGAAGATTTTGGTGCCGATGAATATCAGAACCGCAGCCAGCGCGTACTTCAGGTAGTGAAAGCGATGCACCATGGCCGCCAATGCAAAATACAATGCCCTAAGGCCTAGGATCGCCATGATGTTGGAGGTGTAGACGATGAAAGTGTCCGTTGTGATCGCGAAGATGGCGGGCACGGAGTCGACCGCAAAGACGAGATCGGCAAGATTGATCACCACCAGCGCAAGGAACAGCGGCGTCGCTGCACGGACCATCTTGCCCGTCTTCGGGTCTGCGGTCCGGACGAAGAAATGCTGGCCGTGCAGTTCCGGAGTCACTCGCATGTGCTTGGAGATGAAACGGACCGCAGGATTGTTCGCGACATCCATCGGCTCGTCGCCGGCAAAAAACATCTTGATGCCGGTGAAGATCAGGAAGGCTGCGAAGATATAGAGAACCCAATAGGCCTCGTTCACCAGGGCTGCGCCGCCTGCAATCATCAAGCCTCGCAGCACAATCACTGCGATGATGCCCCACAACAGTGCTCGGTATTGGTACTTGGCCGGAATGGCGAAGTAAGTGAAGATGAGGCTGATCACGAAGACATTGTCGATCGACAAAGCCTTTTCGATAAAGAAGCCGGTGAAATATTGCATGCCCGGCTCCGGCCCACGAGCGTACCAGACCCACGCACCGAACAGCAGCGCCACGCTGATGTAGAAGGCCGAAAGTTTCAGGCTTTCGCCAATGCCCATTTCCCGGTCTTCCTTGTGAAGGATCCCAAGATCGAAGGCAGTAAGCGCAACCACAAGGCCCAGAAAGGCCAGCCAGAACCACGCTGGTGTACCCAGCCAGTCGGCAAACAGGAATTCCATGATACTCTCTCTCCTCTTGATTACCATCCCATCGGGAGATCAGAGGTTGCGAGTCACAGCAAAGGTCGGCCACACAAGCATCGGATCATCCGATGCGGCCGACATCACGCACCTTCACAGGAAGGTTGGGCGTCAGAGGGGCCCGGTCCGCTCGAAGCAGATACTCGCACCGGAAAAAAATGCAAGATGGTGAGCTATGCGGATCTTAATAAACAGCAGCGGCAATCGTCTACCTGTGCGCCGCAGGCCCTAGCGATTTTGCACTCAGAAGCTCACGCTCCATTCAAAAAGCGTCGCGCTGGTCGCAAGGTTGCATGGTCCTGCTTGACCTCTCCCGAAATCCAATGAAGAAGCAGCGCCGGACCGGCTGGAAATTCCGGTCCCTTGTAACTTCGCTGGTAACGCTAAAACGAAGCGACCACTGAAGTCCGGTTCTTCGTGCTGAGAAGGCCCAAGATGCGTTCGATCACTCCTCCTCTCATCGCCTCTCTTCCTTGGCGCGTAATCGCTGTCGTGAGCGCCCTCAGCCTCTTCGGAACGGCTGTTCTCTATTCAGCCGCAGATGGTGCGATGGCCCCGTGGGCCACACCCCACCTTCTGCAATTCGTAGTCTTTCTGGGAATGGCTCTCTGCATCAGATTGCTAAAGCTCGATCTCATCCGTTCACTCAGTTTCGCGGCCTATCTCGCGACCCTCTTCCTGCTCATACTCGTCGAAGTCATCGGCCAGGTCGGGGGCGGCAGCCAGCGGTGGTTGAGCTTCGGGCCGATCACGATTCAACCTTCCGAACTCATGAAGATCGCCATTATATTAGCTCTGGCACGATTTTATGAACTCCTGCCTCCGGGCTACATCAATACGTCGAGGGCAGTCTGGCCTGCGCTGGCAATCATGGGCACTCCCGCAGCCCTCATCCTGATTCAGCCCGATCTCGACGCAGCGCTCATCTTGCTCGTCGCTGGCGCAGTCGTCATGTTCGTCGCAGGGATACCGATACGCATCTTCGCAATGGCAGGCGGTGCAGTGGCAATTGTAGCTCCCCTCGCTTATTTCTTCCTTCTGGAAGAATATCAGCAAACGAGGTTGAACAGCTTTCTCGACCCGGAAGGTGATCCGCTCGGAGCGGGATATCACGTGATCCAGTCCAAGATTGCGATCGGTTCAGGCGGCCTGTTCGGCAAGGGATTTCTGAACGGCTCCCAAGGCCATCTAGATTATCTGCCTGAACACCATACCGATCTGGCTTTCTCAGCCATGTTTGAGGAATGGGGCCTGATTGGTGGGCTCACCCTCCTTGTGGCTTACGCCTGGCTGTTGAAGTGGGGCTTTAAAACCGCGCACAACGCCAGGAGCCGTTTTGCGAAGCTGCTGGCGATAGGGCTCACCATGACGATCTTCTTCTATGTCGCGATGAACCTGCTGACGGCCACGGGTATAACGCCTGTAATGGGAGTTCCTCTTCCGCTGATCAGCCACGGGGGATCGGCCATGATGACGATCATGATCGCTATCGGCTTGCTGATGGCCGTCGAGCGCGGAGAAAAGGATCGGAGAAGGTTCTGAGACCGAAGGTTCGTCATCGCTAATTGGCGAGGCGATTTGGCGCCGGCAGCTCCATCACAGCTTGGCAAATCCTAATGGATATCAAGCTTACAAGAACAGCGCGCCGCAAAGAAATTGCCGGACATCTTCGCTGCGACCTTCTTTGCAGCTTCCTCTTGATCGATGTTTGTCGCAAGAGCGGTGAGGAGATCGCCGGATCTCCTTAGTGCCAGGGAAGCAGCATGAACACGACTTCTGCCGATACGCAGTCAAGCTTCCGCCAATCCGACAAGCGACTTCAATGGCAGATCCTCGGCGGCTTCGTCGGAGGACTCTCGGCCGGCTTGCTCGCATACACCTTTGCTGCTGACAGCAACTGGCTAACCGCCATCATCACCTATGTTACGAACCCTGTGGGACAGGTTTTCCTCCGCCTGCTCTTCATGCTCGTCATCCCCTTGCTGTTCTCCGCACTCGTGGTGGGTATTGCGGATATGGGGGAAGCCCATGCGCTGGGGCGGATCGGAATACGCACCCTGATCTACACAATTGTCGTGTCTTCGATCGCCGTGGCCATTTCGCTAGCGCTCGTGAACGTGCTGAAGCCGGGGTTCGGCGTTGACCGGGCCACAGCAGAGCAGATGCTGGCGCAGGGCCGGGAAGGCGCGGCAGGGATCGTCGAAACCTCCGCCGAGAGCGAAGCGGGCATTGCGCAGCTGATCGCGATCGTTCCGACCAATGTGGTCTCGGCCATGTCCGAGAATGATATTCTGGCCGTCATGTTCTTTGCGCTGTTCTTCGGCATCGGCCTGTTGCTTGTGCAGAATTCCAGCACGAAGGTACTCAAGCAATCGCTGGAAGGCGTCTTTGAGGTTTCCATGCGTCTGATCGGGCTGGTCATCAGACTCGCCCCGATCGCCGTGTTCTGCTTCATGTTCAACCTTGCCGCGCAATTCGGATGGGATCTGCTGAGCAAGCTTGCCGCTTATGTCGGCGTGGTGGTGCTTGCGCTCGCCATTCAGATGTTCCTTGTCTTCCCGCTTTTGCTCAGGTTTCTTGCGAACAAGAGTCCATGGGCGTTCTTCCTGCAAACGCGCGAAGCAAGTTTGCTCGCTTTCTCCACCGCAAGTTCCAATGCAACCCTGCCCACCGCGCTTCGGGTCGCCGATACCGAGCTGAAGCTGCCGCCCCAAATCGCGCGCTTCGTTCTCACCATCGGCGCCACCGCGAACCAGAACGGCACCGCCATGTTCGAAGGCGTGACCGTGCTGTTCCTCGCGCAGTTCTTCGGCGTGGACCTGAGCCTTTCCGACCAGCTGTTCGTGATGCTGATCTGCATTCTGGCGGGCATAGGAACCGCCGGTGTTCCTGGGGGGTCACTACCTGTGATCGCCTTGATCCTTGCGGGAGTGGGAGTGGACCCCGCCGCAATCGGCTTGATCCTCGGGGTCGACCGGTTCCTGGACATGTGCAGGACCACCCTCAACGTGGTCGGCGATCTCGTGGCTGCACAGGTAATCAGCGCCACAAACTCCGTCGACGAAACCGCCTGATCGGCGCTCAGCACCCCGGACAAATGCTTGAGCAACAACCGGAAGACTGGGCATTCGAGAATCGACCAGCCTCCGAAGGTATGTTTTCCGGAATGATTGCGCAGGCGTCAGATCGCGAATGGGATTGCTGCCGAAGCTGGCTCTGCACAAGATTCAGAAACTGAGGCTGCGCCCACAGCTGGCGCACTGGCAATCAGTGCGTCGGCTTTTCTGATGTAAGCTAGCTTACACAAGGAGGTCGACAGCCGTGGGGCTTGCAGGGACGATCGCCATCGCGAATACTAGCGCGGAGACGGCGAGGGAGGCTGCAGCAGCGGCGAAACGGCTGCTCATGGTGTTGATGTTCTGCATGTCGAAAATCCTTAGAAAGCTTGTTGTTCTGCGGAACGTTCCGCCGATGAACCAAGCCTTGCACAGACCATGCCAGTTTGAGTAAGCGCGGAGAATCCGCTGCTTTTGCATCACGTCGCGCGATATATCTTCGGGCTCATGCTGAACTTTCGCATCGCACGCCAAATGTTAGGTCGGCAAAGACCCTCCGCGGGCGAGGTACAGTCAAGCTTGACTGGCTAAAGCCAACGCACCGAGCACTGCACTCGTCTCCGGAACCGTGCAGCGCCCGGCAGGTTCTTCGGTAAGGAGACACCTTATGCGGTTCGCCCTAATCATTCCGTGCTTTCTGATCGCCAGCTTAGCCGCTGCCGAAAGGCCAAGTTCGGCGAATATTGCATCCGGGAGGATCGCAGATGATCGGATGTTCTCCCGCAAGGACCTCACACCAGTCGCTTCTCCCGACCCGTCAATTGCCGATGAGATGGAAACGAACGATTGCCGAGGCCAAATACATACAATTCGTCAGGAGCGTGAATTGCACAGCCTCGAAGGCGAAAGTGACGCGAAAGAACCATACGCGATAAAGGCAATCGATCAGCGCATTGATGGCTGTTCCGTCATGGTCATGCACCACGACATCAATGATGTGCGCCCCCTACCTGACGTGCAGGCAAATCCTGTAGGCTTGATCCCCCTGCGCTGATCCAAGTTCGCCCCTGGTTTTGATTACTGACCGTGATCCGACTGATCGTTCTTGTGTCAGCAGGTGGTGATGATATCAGCCGGGAATGGATGAATTCGCATCAAAAATAGAGGCGCTGGAGCATCGCTGGATGCGAGCGTGGATCGGCCGAGACAAGGCGGAAATGAAGATGCTTTCGTCTGGCGATCTTGTCGTCTTGTTCGGAGCTGAGCGACCCGCACTCCTGGACCGGGCGAGTTGGTTGGCTGCCACTGAGGAACGGCTCCGTTGCCGTAGCTACAAGTTCGGTAGTGTCTACTTGCGAAGACACGGTAAATTCGCGGTTTTTATAGCGCCTGTCGATCTTGATGTAACTATCGACCGTGAGCAGATTCTCACGAAAGGCCTCCTGACCTCAATATGGAAACGAACTGCGGTGAAAAGGCGGTGGCGCCTCATAGAATGCTGCTTCGCCGGACAGACCGGCTATGCAGGATTACCCGGAGCTATCCGCTCAATGCAGCTCTGGCGCTAACCTGTCGCGGGATCTTTCCGCCCTTTGGCCGCGAGACCTCCGCTTCGACAATCACGCGTGATCCTGGCAAATCACTGCCCCTTGACGCCCGTGCTGAACCGTGATCATGTCCATTCTCGGCATGAAAACGGTATTCATCAGACTGCGCTGTCGCTGTGTGCAACCTCCAGATTGCTGGCGCTCCGGCACCATGCCTTCGGCGGGATGAAGCGCAAATCAGATCAGATTAACAGCATCCTCTTGATTATTGGCTATCGAGGCGCAGTTCGCGGTCGCCGAGAGGCTGCACCGGCCTGTCGCTGGTACCGATTATCGCCCGAAGTTCACTGATCTGTTCAGCCGACATGGCAATCGGCTGATCCATGACCATCCAGTTCACGCCCTCCGAACATGGCGGCGTAGTGAGAGAGCCGGGATAGAGATAGTGCTGCCGCTCTTCCGGAAGCAGGGTTTCCGCGCTGAAATCGGCAATGTCGATCTGCTCGGATTCGCCCGGCTGTGCGGGTAACTGGTTCCAGATCTGACTAAGCTGCGCGCGAGCCTCACCTTCTTCGATAAAGACGCCGACGACCGCCAGTTGGTTTTCAGGCCCACGATGAACAAGGTGGAGTTCTGCGGGGAACTCGGCTCCTCTCAGATGATGCTCCGACGGCGTGTGGAAATGGAACTGTGCAAGTTCATATTCTCTGCCGGCCACATTCATCGTGCTGCCCGGCGCCACTTCGACCTGCAGGGTATGACCGAGGTTCTCGATCTCCGTCAATTGGCTTGCGTAGTTGAATTGCGGGTCGGGAAGTTCGGAAATTTCGCCCCCGCTCAGATTAACAGGCGATTGGTTCGTACCGGATTCGCATTGCGCGAATTCCGCGTTCAATCTACCCCAGTTCTCGGGACCACCGGCACCTTCATATCCCCATTCGACGGGAGTCAGTGCCTCCTCCTCAGCCACGAGCTGTTCGTCGGTATCGGCATCTTCGCACGATACAAGCAGCAGGCTCGCCAGAACCGCTGCAGCGCTCGCCCCTTTATGGAAAACCATTGCGCCTCTCCTCATCAAAAATCACTTCCATTCGTCGCATCAGCGACCGAGCCGGTGCAAAAACTACGTGATTTCTAACCCTTTGTTCCGAAGAGTATGTGACTCGGTGCTATGAGGTGGCGAGACTGAGGCGGCTTCTTCGAGCGTGGAGAAGATGCCGCTCGCTGAGCAGTTCATCCCTGAACCTGCCGTCTCAGCACATGACGCCACCGCTCTCCCGAGGACGACTTTTGAACACCGCTATCAGGCACGGGTGCCAACAGTCGCGGGTGGAATGGGTATGAACGCTCGATGGGTGCGCGCTGCTTATCTGATCTCCGGCAATTGCACGATCCGGGACCCGAACCCCTGCCCCGCTGGCAAAGAAATAAGCTTGGATGCGTCCAGCGCCAGCAGATAATCGAAATTCAGAATTAAGACACAGCGGGAAATTAGCTCAGACAGACATGGAGTAGATCCAACCTGTTTTCCTATACGAAGTGCCCCACGCAGGACCCAAGCGTGCAACCAGCCGAACGGCCTTTCCGCTTAGGTTTTCAATTTTGCCTGCTGAAGGTGGTGGTGCCGCTTAGGTGATTCGAACACCTGACCCCATCGTTACGAATGCAAGGGAAGGACGGTCGAAAGTCTAGGTTTCTTGAGCTTTTGCGGCGCTCTGCGGGGGTCCTACTTGCCTTCACCCACGCCATACCCAAACACTGCAGACGTCTGATCTAGGCCGCTTCCTACTGAAAGCACTTTCATAGGAAACGAACTCAGAAAGTGACCCCCGCTATACCTCTTTAAGTTCACTATGTGCCGCGACATCGGCCAGCCGGGCCGGCAGCGCATCTACAATCTTTCGCCTCTGCGTCGCCGTTGCGGACGACCATCCCGCGATCTCATCCAGACTCCTTCCGCAAGGCTCGGTTGGGCGCGAAGTATCTCGTCGAAGCCAATCCCTGGGGCCGTTCTGTGATCTTCAGGCGCTTTCGCCGCTGAACAACCAAAAGTCGCTTCCTTTACCGCAAAGAAATACTTAGCCCTTATCTTACGGCGAAGAATGACGAAATTGGCGATACCTCGCTTAGCATTTGAAGGACTCGCAGGGGCTGGAATGGCAAGCAGGGTTGAAGCGTCAGTTGAAGTCAAGTTGGCCGCAGCATGGCCGAGGTTTTGGGCGCGTTTGCTGGACATACAGCTCTACAGCATTCCCGTCGCTTTTGTGCTGATGGCTCTTTTCCCCGATCTTGCGACGTCCCCTGAGCTCTCCGGCCGAAGTGGTGACCTACTCATTGGATTTATTTCACTGCCGTTTGTGATGCTCGTCGACGCCGTAATCTTGTCAAAGACAGGGACCTCGGTGGGAAAAGCCTTGGCAGCACTCACTCTTGTGACGGATGACGGTGAGCTTGTTCCGACAACCACAGCACTTGCGCGCAATTTGCGGCTTTATCTGCAAGGTCTCGTATTAGGAATTCCTCTCCTTGTGCTCATAGGGTATGTCAGCGGCTACAATTCCGTGAAGAAAAAAGGCACGGCCGATTGGGATGAGGCGACTGGAACCCGCGTCATTTCGCGCGACCGGTCAGGAGCCCGCACTTGGCTCGTGGGCGTACTGGCAGTGTTCGCTGTTCTTATCGGGAATGCGCTAGCCCGGGTTGGCGACGCACCACTTTAAGCTAGGAAGCGTCGTAACTTATGGATGCCGAAACCGATCTCTACGCGATCCTTGGTGTGTCGCCCACGTCCGAAGATGTGGTAATCAAAGCCGCTTATAGGGCGCTGATGCGTCATTATCACCCGGATATGAACTCCGATCCTTCGGCAATCGATAGGGCACGTAGGATCAATGAGGCATATGAGACCCTTGGCGATAAAAGCCGGCGGACTGCATACGACACATCACGGGCGCGAGGGAGCGGCGATGAGTGTCATCAATCGTCTCGTCGCTCACACGCTGAACGCGGCGCCGGAGAGCAGGTTAAGCCGAAAAGCAGTCCACAAGCGGAGGTAGAGCGGCAGAATATCTCGAAGGGGAACGGAATGGCCGCCGTGGGAGCCTTCGCAGCCTTGGGCTTGTTGTCCTTCGCAGTTTTCGTCGCTGCCAGCAGAACCACAGCTGAGCCGACTGAGACGGCGTACATCGAGGACAGCTACTCGCACTTGGATGGCCCTCTAGTTGATGAAGATCCTTTCGATGTCGCCGCGTACGACTTGAGTGCGGAGGCCGCAGAGCTAGAGTACGAAGAAGGATCGCTCGAGCCGAATGAACAAAGAGCTCTTAGTGGCTCACCAGACCCGATCAGTTTCTCAACTGTCGAAGCAGGAGCGCATCGTTTTTCGAGAGTGATGAGTTCTTCTGGATTGAGGGGAGCGCGAAGCGAGAGCGAAAGGTGTCACGAAGCACAAAGGAGGTCTCCCACCTGGGACGGGCTCGACTCCTGCGCCGCTTTCGACTTTGCAGCCGCCGCCTTGAGTAGAACAGTAGGTTCGAGCCTCAACCGGGAGCGAAACGCCTACTTCGAATTCCAATCCCAGAATCAGGCTGATTATTACCAGCCCTACCACTACCTAGCTACAGCCCGCTTAGACCGAATCAAGAGTTCAGCAGAGACTGCTCATACTGAAAAGCTGAGGAATACACCTCCGCCTCGCCATCGGCCGGAGCCAAAGCTCTCTTCGAAGCCGACGCAAGAGGCGCTTGTAACCTCCCTCATCGATCAGGTCCGCCCTCACTGGCATTCGCCTCAGGAAATAGGAGTTTCCGAGCTGGCAACTCACCTCAGCTTCCAGCTGGCCCCTGATGGCTCTTTAATTGGAAAACCAAGGGTAGTTGGTCAAAAAGGTCTCACTGCCGCCAACTCCTACTTGAGCGAACTTCATGCAGAAATGGCAGTTCGTGCGGTTGAAGCCGCGGCCCCTTTCGATCTGCCGCCGGACCAGTACGAGACATGGAAAACTGTAACGAGCTTACGATTCGACAGCAAATCCTAGGGGCACGAAGGTGAACTGAGCGAAAAACCTAGCTTCGCTACTGTTGCACACGGTAGCGCAGCGCCATCTCGTCGATACATAAAATCTCGAAAATTCGATTCTCAATAGCAACTCTTTGAGGAAACGGCTCAAGGTGCGCCCGGTTGACTGGCGGCCAAAGTGCGTCGGGTCGTTCCGCAAGCGTGATGCGAGTTGAAGGATGACGTCGACGTCCAGTACGAGGGTAGAAGACAACTTGCGCGCGCCCGATTAATGCCCCCCCCCGCATCCGAGCCGGAAGCTGGAACGGCCGAGATTGAGGCGCGAAGCAGACAAGCGTATTAGCTGCCTCAAATTTCTGTTTTGGGTCGTTAGCTGAAAGTCCGCTCTGTGCGAGAACTGCGCATTAGCCGGAATTTGTTTAGAGCGGAGCAGGGTTCAGGCTACCCAACGATCAAGGTGAGGAAACAGCGGCAGGACTCTGGGCAACTGCGGTTCGACGACATTCGGATCGTAGATAGATGCGATCGCCCACTCGACGGGCGCATTGATGGTCACACTACCGGCGATGAAGCGAACTGCGCCCGCCCCTTGTCTAGACAATTTCCAGCCGCACCGCAGGTCTTCATCATAGGTTCCCAGCAGCAGGGTTCCGTCGCTCAGTCCCAGCAGAAACCTGTCGTTGTCGTCGAACGGCACGGTCAGGAGCGTCTCTACGTCGCCCGTCACGCGCAGGCTCACGCTGCCTGGAACAGGTTCTATCGTCAAAGCCACTGCAGAATCACCTTTCCTACATGAGAACAAATGTGGAACATGCAGGAAGAGAGAGGAGACGGCAATGGTCATTATCGACGGAGCATTCTTGATGGGAGTGGCGGCTGTTCTAACTGCGGCTGCCACCCTCTGGAGAGCCGTACGCGAGCACCGCCGGGGAGCAGTCAACCGCCGAAAAAATAAATAGGCGTGAAATCGTCCCCGCCCGTGCAGCAACCCGGAGGTCGTCGCACGAACGGGGAATAGGTCAGAGCTCTACAAGAACAGTTCACCTCACGATCAGAACGCCGGCCGATCAGGCAGAGTTGGGTCCATAGGTGCCGTCAGCGTTTCGTTGCCATGGGTGCCTGTTCGGATCTGTACCGGCATTCTTCACAAGCATGATCTGAGCATGGGTCCTGCCGAATTCCAGCGCCATTAGCCGGTCGAGGATCGCACCAGCCGGGCGTCCACCATCATCGAGAAAGGCCGCTATGAGAGTCATCACCTGATCATGCTTGTTGCAGCCGCCTCGCCGCATCTGGATCTGAAGCGGATTGCTCTGCGACTAGCTCTCGTTGTTCCAACGCGCTTCTAAGTACGCGCGACACTTTGTTCGAGCACTCAGGATATTCCTGCCGGTCGAAACTCTAGGGTCCGGACCCATAAACAGGATTCACAGCGGCATTGGGATGTGATTCATGAGCCTCCAGTGAGGAGGCATGTGGATGGCAAATTTCTTCTGGTTCTCG
>NZ_JAAFZT010000009.1 GCF_013336795.1 Alteripontixanthobacter muriae
GAGATACCCACTTGCCCAGCGTCGACTTCCCTATCCCCAAATCCGATGCAACCCGGTCGCGCGGCAACCCGCTGGTCAGTGCGATCCGCACCGCCTCCTGCTTGCGGCATGGCACGGCTCAGCCCAACTTGTCGTACCGGCAAACATCACTCTCATACCGCTGCCCCCCAGATGCCCCGAGCTCAATCCGGTCGAAAACATCTGGCAATTTATGCGAGACAACTGGCTCTCGAACCGCATCTTTACGTCGTACCACAACATTGTCGATCACTGCTGCTACGCCTGGAACACGCTCGCCGAACAGCCATGGCGCATCATGTCCATCGGAATGCGCCGATGGGCTCATAAGTTCTGATCAATGAGATTTGGTATAAGAGTACAAGAAGGGTGCTAACCAAAATAATGATATCCCGCCGGACGACGTCGGGTCCGCAAATCGCCAATTCGAGCACTGATCGAGACCTTCAAGTGCTTGACCCTACCTCGCGACGCTGCGCAGGCCGCCCCTCGGTTCCTTCAATGTAGAACGACGCGTGGCTTGATTCTCGGCTCGAGGAGAAATCCCGGTAAAGGGCGCGAATGGATGCTGTCGGTGAAGCTTGCAAAGGTACTCGATCCCCCGATCAATCTTGCTTGGGCTCTGAGAAGAGGTTATCCGGCCCGATCCGCAGATCCAGACAGCGAAAGCACATTTTGAAAGGCGGGCCAACTGCTGCAGCAGTGTCCGTCCCAGCGAAAGCTGCTAAGGCCTAAATAGGCCTCCTTCCAACCACATTTCCCGGTGAATTGTAGCGGCACACAAGGATCTGCTCATTTTCGCCCGTGCTGGTCGAACAACCGACTTCGCGGGTTTCTCGCCAGATGATCTGTGTATAGTGGCTTACATCTTGGACGTTGGAAGTGCTGCTGTTCGCAGGAAACACGCCATGCTTGAAGTGGCGCTTTTCTGCGATCCAAGCGCGAACCATCCTCTTCGCTCCAAACTTTCCAGGTGTACCGCCCCATATATTCTCGCCAAGCCTCGGCTGACCAGCGACTTCTGGCGAATGCTCAAAACGACCTGTTTGAGCCAAGTAAGTCGCCCAATCCTTTGCGCCAAGCGCCAACTCGTCGTTCCATTGCAGCGGTAGCTGGCCGAGCCGCGCTCGCTCAGCATTATGCTCAGCCAAAATGACAGCCGAAAAATCGTCGTATGGCTTAGCCCCAATTAGCAGCGTGGATGCCGCAAGGAGAAAAAGTCCTCCCGATCTTTTTAACATCTTCACAACGCCTCCTCCGGGTCTCTCGCGGAGGTTCTGGCGCTATATTGTCAATAAATGGTTGAACTCGATTGGTGCGCGAAGGTTTGCTCCCTCCCTATGTCGCTCCCCGGATTTCAACAACATCGCCCACGCTTGCTAAGTGGAACAGGCTCTGCGCAAAGTCTGTTGGAACGCCGATACACCCGTGAGTCGCTGCCCCCCATCGTACCTCACTGCCATGAATGGCAACTCCATCGTCCGTGAGCCACAGGGTAAACGGCATTGGTGCGTCGTAAGTCCGTGAACGGTAATTCTCCAACTTCGCTTTGATTGGAAAACGACCGACAGGTGTTTCATGACCCTGCGCTCCAAAGAGAACTACAGCTGTGCCAATTTCATGACCTCCGCGGAACACCGAGATCAGCTGACGTTTTAGGTCGACACGAATGACCAATGGCCCGGCTGCGTCACCCACATCCCATACGAAATCTCCGTAACGCATGCGTCCGCGGACATTCAGAATGGAGCGTGTTCCTCTCGGCAGAACACCGCTTAACCCTGCCTGCTCGCTTTGACTGGCGTTCAGATACAGGCGAGTCTGATCCGGTGTAGGTGCTGGGGTGAGTTGCTCTTGCTCTTTTGCAGCACCGCTTTCGCTTGACCAGGGTCGGAGCCCAAAAGCAGCGACTGCGCAGGCCAGAATTAAGAGGATAAGATTAGAAAAGCGCACTCAAGCTAGGGCCTGGAGCTGCGCTCGTCTTTGCCGGCGCATGGATGCACCACACATCGCGGCGCCTATAAGCATCAATACCCATGTCGAGGGTTCTGGTACGGCAGGGATCTGGTCCGGGGGTGGGATGGAAGGAATACCTCCACCTGAGCCACCTCCACCTCCACCTCCACCTGAGCCACCTCCACCTGAGCCACCTCCCCCGATAAAGGAAGGCGGTCCAAAACCTCCGCCGCCTCCGAAGACAGGGCCACTCGGGAAAAAGCTGATTAACTGCCCTGTTCCCTCGTCAGCGATGGGCATTTCAGCTGGCGGCAAAAATAATGTAGGAAGACTGAGCAATTCTTTCGAGCTGGCCGCAGGCTGATTTCCCATTTCGGGCAGAAATATCTTCCCAAGAACACGCTCGGTAGGCACTTGTGCGGACTTGGAAGGAACAGCGGCGCCACGGTCCCGCAGCTTTGCCTTCGTCAGCTCAGCTGTCGTTCGCTCACCTGGTGAACGCGCCTCCAAAAGACCCGTTATGCTCGCAATCGAAGTACGAAGAGCAGAGCCAGTGCTGCTCAGCTTCTCGTTACCAGCCCATATAAGAGCCAGCCCCGCAACAGCGAGGATCAAGATAGTTAATCCCACAGATCGCCGGGAGATAAATGAAGATATAATTTGGTTCATGTCAAATTCCTGCCTTCATATCCCCGGAAGCATTTCTTCACACAAGCTAGATAGTTTCTGTGTCCCTGCTTGACACATTAAAAGCACGGGTCTTGTGGCGTTCGCTAGCGCGCGAAGAGCCCAGACTGAAATCGCCGGCATGGTTAATGTTGTTAACACATCAAGGAGTTGAAGTATCCCGAGCCTCTAGCCCTCACTCGTTTTCTCGCGGGCTGCCGAGCAAGCATCATCGGGAAACGGATTGCTGAAAGCCGGCACGAAAAATTTATCCGTGCCACAGCAGTTCCAACAAAAAATTGTTCAAGTGCTTCGTGCGGGCTGCAAGTTTATATCATCAAGCGCATGGCGGAGCTCATGTGGCAGCGCCGCATCGCTGCAGCAGTCCGGCGTGTGATATGCAAATCTAGAGCCAAGTGGGTCACGAAGGTCTGAACCCATCCTGGTCTGCGGAGATGAAACCTCGTTCAAGCCTTCAGATGAAGCAGGTTGTTAAATATATGACGCAAAGAAAACGGCAGGATAGTGCCATCGCACTATCCTGCCGCCATTCTGATAAAACGGGAAACGTTCAGCTATACGCCAGACGAATGCGCTTCGTGCCTTGCGTATCTCTGCGGCGGCGCATGGCGAAACCGATGGCGCCGAAGCCCAAGAGCATCATCGCCCATGTGCCGGGCTCAGGAACCGCCTGCCCGATCGTGATCGTTCCTGCGAGTGAGCCGGTCCCCCGGTTGTCGCCCATGATGTTGAGCGTGTACTGCCCAGCATCGAGTGCGACGTTCGACATCTGCCAGAATTCAACTGTGCCGTTGTCGAATGCCTCAGTGAGGTCAAAAGTACCGCTCGAGCCAGAAAGGAATATGCTAGTGAAGTCCACGCCTGACGAACTTGTATCGACGGTGAGCGCATAGAGTCCTGCCAGCGTGTTGGTGAAAGTCAGCGACTCCATGAAGGTCGGACGCGCAAGTCCGGCTTCATCGAAGGAGATCGTGGTGGTGCCATCGGCCTCACTTGGTCCGTCGACACTAGTGATAGTCGAACTATCTATCGTGACGGCTGCGCTGGCTGAACCGCCAATTGCAAGGGCGGAAGCCGCCCCTAACGTCAAAAGGATATGTTTAGTTTTCATAGTACATCTCCATCCACTTTTTTTTGCAGGGCAGGTATCTGCCCGCGACCTCGGCGCCACCTGCCCATGTGGTTGTGACCCCCACCATTAGACGACTCGATCTGGTACCGGCTTAGCAAAGATCACGGGCTCCCATAACCTTAATCTTAATAAAACTTTAAAGCCGTGCCATTCTGAAACGAGAAAATCTGATGAGCGCACAACAGGTTATCAATCCGCAAGTTTACCGGATCTTCACTAAATACTGCTAAGTGGACCGTTTGTTCCGCAACGCAGAACATGCTCGCCATCCGAGTGCTCGATAGATCTCTCCTTCTCGGCGTCCGCAATCGGAATGCGCGGGACAGTGCGCTCGTTCGCCTGCAAAGATCCCCCTCATTGCTTGCCCTCGTCCCACAAGAGATCACTTCCCCGTCGCGCCTAATTTGAGGTGTCGCGAAGTCGAGGTCCTGTTATACGATGCCTGAAAAACGACGGAGATCGGCATTGGAAACTTTTTGGGACTGGTTCACTGTTTTTTGCTTCGCGGGTCTCGTGACGCTCATGCTGCAGAGATCGGCTGAGGACACTCCTCGTGACAAACTATGGCATTACGCCCCTCCAGCGGTCGGACTGGCAGTGGCGAACTATGCAGGAAATGAAGAAGTACATTGGTTGGCTGCAGTTATTGTGGCTGCTGTGGCAGCCTACGTTTATATCGTTCTCAAGCCGCGGATATGGAAATCTTAGGGGCTTATCCGCTTAAAGATTCATGCGGCTCCTTCAGCCGCGCCTGGAACTCTGGCGAAATAGTCTCACTACTCAACTCGTAGCTGAGTAGCTGTTGCGGGCAGCAAACCCGCATGGGACTCTGATTGCCGCCGCTACCCTTAACGCTACAGCAAGATCGACTGCTTAGAGCCAACCCAAGAAACGAGAGTCGAGGAAACTTTGAACGTTCGCAGCGACCTTTCTACAGGGTGCAGTGCCTCGTCTGAGCGGACAGGGGGCTTGTATGCTCGTGAAAAACGAGCCCTTCTCTATGCGCTTTCTTTGGTTCTGGATTGCTTCGCACTCATCGGAGGATACCTGGTAGCGCAAGAGGTAAGAGACGCTGAGTGGCTCGATGCGGGCGGAGCTTCCATATTGGTGATCGCTCTACCTATCTTCCTCATGCTTTCGATCGCGCGGGAAGCGCAATCTGCAGAGGCGCTGGCCAGTCGGACCGTTGCTGCTCGGCGAGCACTTGGAGCGCTACTAGGAGCTGCCTTCGCGATCGTGGCGATCTCGTTTCTGATGGACGTGGAGGACATCTCGCGCCTTGGTTTTGCTATCACCTTTGCAGTAGCCGCTGTGTTCATCGTGTTTGATAAGCTCATCGTAGATTTCGTTTTTCTTCGGTGGATGAAAGGATCGGCCACAGCAAAACTTCTTATTCTGGATGGCCTCTCTGCGCGGCCTGCAAAGCACATGGATATGGTCGACGTTCAGTCGATGGGTTTGCACCCGGATCTCGGAAGCCCTGTTGTAATGGACGCCCTATCGAGGATCATTGCCCCTTACGACCGAGTTGTCGTAGCCTGCCGGTATGAAGACCGAAACCTATGGGCGACATATCTGAAAGGTCATGATGTCGGGGGAGAGGTTCTCCTCGATCGCGACATACTCATGGGCGCTGTCGCTATTGGACAACACGGCGAACTCGACACGCTGGTGCTTTCCCGGGGTCCGTTAAACCTCGCAAACAGATTTCGCAAACGCTCGCTCGACTTAATTGTCAGCGTCGTTGCGCTACTCGTTTTTTTCCCTCTGATGGCTCTGACTGCTCTCCTCATCAGGCTCGAGAGCCCCGGGCCCGTGCTGTTCCGCCAAGTGCGTGTTGGTCAAGGAAATCGCCAATTCACGATGTACAAGTTCCGCTCGATGCGCGCAGATGCCTTGGACGCAGACGGGAAACAGTCGGCACTGCGAGCCGACCCTCGGGTGACCCGGGTGGGTAAATTCATTAGGCGGACCAGCATCGATGAACTGCCGCAACTCTTCAACGTACTGCTAGGAGACATGAGTATCGTTGGCCCCCGGCCGCACGCTTTGGGCTCACTTGCGGGCGACAGTCTCTTTTGGGAAGCGAGTGCCCATTACTGGGTTAGACACGCTCTCAAGCCTGGCATCACTGGGCTCGCGCAGATCAGAGGCCACAGGGGCGCGACCGATACCGTAGACGATCTAGAGAGGCGCGTACGGGCTGACTTAGAGTATGTTGAAAATTGGTCGCTCGCGATCGATTTCCTAATCATCTTACGCACCTTCCGCGTCATGGTGCACAAGAACGCGTTTTAACGCGTTGCTCATTAAACCACGAGGTTCGTTGGTCTTTTGCCTTAAGCGCTCCTCTGGCTAACCTGGTTGAGAAAACCCTAGATCGCTCCGCATCTTCATTCTCGTCGACATTCCGCACCGGCTGGAGCTTTAGACGATAAGACTGAACACCCGGGTGGGGCGCTGCGCCAATCCGGCCAGTTTCCGGTTGTTTTGCAAGGTTTGCGGTAGTTTTAAAAAGTTTGATGGTTTAAGCCCCGCTCCTTCGTAAAAAAAGGGACGTGACATGCTGCATATCGATCGAGACCGGTACGGCAATCCGCTGCCACTTCTGCTCTACGGGTCTGAGCGTTTCCCTGCTAATTTCCTCGAAAGCTTTCCAAGTTTTGGGGCGGGAGAGTTAGCGGATGCGCTTGGAAAAGGGCACAACCGGTGCATTTGGAGCTGGCGCGAAGACGATGCCCCTTTCGCTTATGCTGATTTTGAGCTTTTGACGGATGACATCGTCAAGATCAGTTTGGAAAGCACCCTCGCCAAGAGGAGCGAACATCGGCTCGCCATAATCTCGCTCCGGAGAGCGACCAACTACTCAGACCGGCGTCCGTTCTCCCTGTTCCTTTGCCCGCGCTGTCGACGCAGCTGCAGGCATGTTGTCTTCACCTACAGGTGGCACTGCAAGGCCTGCTCCAATTTGCCTTACCGCAGGCAGAGGATAGGTAACAAAGTGGCAGCGCACGAACGGCGCGATGCGCTCGAAAAGGAAGTTGCTGGCGGCCGCCCGAAGGGTATGCACCACCGCGTTTTTGAGAAGAAGGTGCAAGAGCTGAACGAGCTTCAAAAAAAGCTGTCTGGCCCTCGTGCAGAAGTAGCACGTGAATACTTCTACACTCTAGACAAGCTGTGGTTAGAATGGCCGAGCGATGCAGAGTTGGAAAAGCGCTGGAAAGAAAACAAGGAGAGGCGCGGTAATGAAGGACCGAGTGATCCGATCGCTGTAATGCCTTGGCTCGGCGATGCGGGAAGCGATGTCGAGGATCTTTAGTCAACGTTCGAGGCCTTCGATCGATGGTAAGCCTGGCTAACGCTGGCGGCACCCGGACCGTAAGATTTTAAGCTCTCCTCAAGAAGTTCATTCGCGTAGCGCTTAATTCTCTCGCCCCAGGCAAGACGCCCTACCCACTCAGGGGGAATTGCGCTGATGCCGTAGAGAGCACCTGCGAGCTGGCCAGTTATCGCGGCGGTTGTATCAGCATCGCCGCCGAGATTGGCGGCTAGCAGCACGGCGTCTTTGAAGTTTGCAGTTCGGCCTGTTGCCCAAAGCGCTGCCTCGAGCGAGTGCGCCACATAGCCAGAGGACTGAACTTTGTTTCGATGCTTGCCGCGCCATGAGCCGCGCATGATGCTGCTGATCGCACCAGAGTAGTCGCCTTTCTGTGGTTTGAGTACGCTGCTGCGGGGCTCGCCGGAAATGGCTTCAGCGAGCATCGTGGCAAACGCTGCCGAGGCGCTCAGAGCCTCAGGCGCCTGGTGTGTCGTTGCGCTCTGACGGATAGCAACGTCGATCAATTTATTACGGTCGTGCCACCAACGCAGAGCCACGGGAGCAAGCCGCATCAACGCGCCGTTCCCGGCACTCATCGGATCGGCAGAACCTGCAGCGGGATCACCGGTCTTATTCCAGCGGTTTAAAGCGGCGGAGACGGTTGCGCCAATATCGAAGCATTTTCCGGTGCATGAGTAGGTTCCGTCGTGCCGCCAAGACCAGAAGCGCGCCATGAGATCGGCTTGGTCGAGTTCAGGACAGGCGAGGAGACTATCCGCCAATGCCAAGGCCATGGCGGTGTCATCGGTCCATTCACCGGCCTGCAGCCGGAATGGGCCCCCGCCGGTGATGTCCGTCAGCGGCTCATAGGTGTCGCGTGGGCGGAATTCGAGTGTTGTGCCCAGCGCATCTCCGACCGCCAAACCTACAAGAGCGCCAAGAGCATGGTTTCGGGTTGCGTCGGGTGATCTCAAAGGAACTGGCTCATCTTGCAGTCTAGCGGCGCGCACGTGCCGCTCCTGAGCCACGGTCTCGATGGCTCCCGGGCGCACAGATCTAACCAGTCGGATGGCCTCGCCCGGCTCTCTGCCGAGTTCTACCAAAAGGCGTGCGGCGATCATTCCCGCCCGTCCCAGCCCTCCTTTGCAGTGCACCAGGACATCGAAGCCATCGCGCAGGCGCGCACGCAGCCCTGCGCCTGCTTCCTGCCACTGCAGCTCGAAGCGCTCGCAAGGGACTGATACATCGGCAATGGGCAAATGCAGCCAATCCATGTGATGGCGGCGAACCTCCTCGCCAAGCGACGGAACCGAGAGGGCGTTAAGCTCCGCCGGCTCCAGCAGCGTGACGACCGCAGCCGCGCCCCAGTGGCTGATCGCCGCAACATCGACTGAGAGGTCCCGCTCCCAAGCACCCGTCGCTGCACGTGCTTGGTGCTTGCCTGGGCAAAACGTCAGTCCAACGCGGCCCAGGCCTGATCCTGCCTGGATAGAAGCTATCTCGAGCGGATGAGTATTGCTTGTCCTGATCATGATGCCACTCCATTTATCACACAATATCAGGCCTGCAATAGATTCCTAATAATAGCTACCACCAAATATAAGGCGCGTTTTATGATCCGCCCTCCCCGCTATGTTTATCAAAAAGACGGACATGATAAACTGCTACCTATTAAATTATGAATTACATTCCATTTTAGACTTTAACTTGATCATGATCAGAGCAAACATGGTTCTCGAGATTCGCAATTCTCTTGCGAACTCACGCACAAGGAGACCTTCTATGAAAAGCTCTGATCATTTCGCCGGCCCCCCTACAAAGGTGACCGCCCGCTACCCTGCCGTGTCTTCCGAGCCCGCAGTAGCGTACCTGCCGCGACCCATGAAGGAGCCATCCGCCCAGACGGCTTGGCCCTCCCTCGATGCCCTGCAGCTTGGTGAAGCTGCGCAGCTGGCACGCAGAGCCACCATCGGCGGCAGCGATGCGAACATTATCCTCTCCGGCTCGCCCGAACGTGTTCTGCGCCTATGGCGCGAGAAGCGGGGCGAGGAAGGAGCTGAGGATCTGAGCGATAAACTTCCGGTCATGCTCGGCTGCTGGACCGAGGTCTTCAACCGGCAATGGTATACTCGCATCACCGGCCAGAAGGTCGATCGGATTGGAGAGCGAATCAGCTGCAAAACTCATGCTTGGCGCTCGTGCACACTCGACGGCTTCGTCGACGAGAAGGGCGCTGGTTCGGAGGCGAAGCACACCAGCGCCTTTGCCAAGCCAGAAGAGGTCCTTGCCCGCTACATGCCGCAGCTGCAGCACAACATGGCTGTCGTGGGGTGCGAGCGAGCATTGCTCTCGGTGATCTTCGGCAATGCTAAATTCGAGATTTTTGAGGTCGCCTCCGATTGGCTTTACCAGGAGGACTTGGTGAAAGCCGAGGCAAAATTCTGGGCCTCCTTACAATCCGGCGATCCGCCGGCCGCCCTCCCCGCTCCTCTTCCGCCACAGCCGGTTGGTGTGCGCGAGGTATGTCTGGAGAGCAGCAATGCGTGGGCGGCATCCGCCGCTGACTGGCTGGCGCACCGAGAGGCAGCCCGTAAGCACCAGCTAGCAGCGACGTTGATCAAGGAGCTGGTAGAACCCGACGTCGCCCGCGCCTTCGGACACGGCATTGAGGCGAAACGCAGCAAGGCGGGCGCCATCACCATCCGCGAGGCTGCGCAATGATCCCGCGAGTCTACTGCGCGATCAATGCCGTTGCTGCCGCGCTTGCGAGGGATGGCATACCTAAGGAGCGGCTCAATACGCGCGACGATTACCTGTATCGCAGCATCGATGATGTCTTGAACCGGCTGGCGCCGCTCCTTGCCGAGCACCGACTATGTATCCTGCCGCGGGTGCTCGATCGCGAGGCGGTTGATCGGCTAAGTGAGGACAACGAGATGCTAATCAACGTCAGCGTCCGGGTCGCTTTTGACCTGGTGAGTGCTGAAGATGGCTCGGTCCACACTCTCGAAGCGGTAGGAGAGGCCTTGGATGCCGGAGATAAGGGCACCGCCAAGGCCATGCAATCGGCATATAAATACGCGGTCCTCCAAGCGTTCTGCGTACCTGTACCCGCAGCAGAAGATGCCGACGCTCGCTCGCACCGGCTCAAGGCCCTGTCGCTTCCCACAGAACCCGAACTGGGTTGGCCGCAATGGGCGCAAGGCTTCGAGGAGGCCATACGTGCATGCAGCGCTCTCGATGATCTAAGCCACTTGCAGGACGAGAACCGGCCGTCCCTCTCGTCCCTCTCCCGCGAGCAGCCGCAGCTCTACAGGCGTGTCGGCGAAGCGATTGCGACGCGTAAGAGGGAGCTGGCGAGACCAGTATCGGCAATTACTCCGGCTCGGCGTGGCGACCGCGCATCATCGGGCACAAAGGCGAAAGCATCTGCCAAGCGCGGTAGATCGTCTTCTGCTGCCAAGTTAAAGGGGAGTACAGCGCATGTCTAATCCTCGTTTGCCTCGCCGCCTTGAGCGCTCCCGGCGAAGAAATCCGGCCCGCTGTTGTCCCGCGCACCGCGCCTGGGTGAGGCATCACCGCTGCTCTGTGACCAACTGCGAGCAATTGCCCATTGAGTGCTCCCACGTGCGCAAAGGGACCGACGGGGGCCAAGGACTCAAGCCGTCCGACAGATGGACCGTCAGCTTGTGCCGCGAGCACCACGCCGAGCAGCACCGGATTGGTGAGAGAGCTTTCGAGAAACGGCACGGGCTTGATCTCTATGCACTTGCGCAGGAGTTTGCGAAAAAATCACCCCATTCGAGCAAGCTGTTGCGCGATCCAACCACTAGTTGGGCCTTGACTGTCACGTGCATGGAGCCGAGCGGAAAATGAGCGACCGCCACCCCTGCTCTCATTGTCCGTTCCTGGATCATGGTCCCGAGCGGCTCGACGATCTTATGGTTTACCGCTTGTTGGTCGAACTAGCAGCACAGACAGGACTGCTGTCCGCCAGGTGTTGGTCGACTCCAGCAAGCAATGCTTTGGCTGCCGGATCTATGACCCTCAGGAGTCTGGCATCGGCGCTTTACCGAGCTGTAGGCTCAGAATGATGCAGAGCGCCCTTCCGATGCACTCGAAGATAACAGCTTACCGCTTCAGCCACATGCCTGAGCGTCGTGGAGCAGGAAGCCACGGGCTATCGAGAACTTCTATTCACTCGCCGATTCCGACGTAGCGTCGCGTACGAGGCGATAAAGATCGGTTCGGTCTTGCCCTCCTTTCAGGTTGAGCACAGCCGCAAAATTCCTCTGGTAGCTACCGCATTCGGTGTTATCTCAGTGCGGATGACTAGCAAGGTCCCTGTTTTAGTAACCGGAGGTGCCGGGTATATTGGCAGTCACGCCGTGCTGGCGCTCAAAGATGCCCGGTGGCCAGTTGCGGTGATCGATAATCTCATCACCGGCTTCCGCTTCGCCGTCCCGGACGATGTCCCTTTTTACCAAGGCGATATCGAGGATCACGAACTGCTTGCGCGAATTTTCACGGAGCAGGGCACTCGTGCAATTATGCACTTCGCCGGTTCAGTCGTGGTACCGGAATCGGTTGCGGATCCGCTCAAATATTACGACAACAACACCGCCAAGACGCGCGCCCTGATCGCTGCAGCGGTGAGCGCGGGCGTGCCGCATTTCATCTTTTCTAGCACGGCGGCTACATACGGCAATCCCGAAACCTCGCCGGTAGCCGAGGACGCTCCGCAGCGGCCGATCAATCCCTACGGCTGGTCGAAGCTTATGACCGAACGGATGCTAAGTGACGTATCTGCGGTGCACCCGCTTAATCATTGCGCCTTACGCTACTTCAATGTTGCAGGAGCCGACCCTCAGGAGCGCAGCGGGCAGTCGACCGAGGGTGCGACCCACCTGATTAAAGTTGCAGTTGAGGCGGCACTGAGCAAGCGAAGCCATGTCTCAGTCTTCGGAACCGATTACGAGACACCGGACGGGACCGGTGTACGCGATTACATCCACGTCTCTGATCTCGCCGCAGCGCACGTCCTCGCGCTCGAGGCGCTAATGGCTGATCCCGGCCACTCGATGACGATGAATTGCGGCTATGGCCACGGTTTTTCGGTTCTCGAAGTGCTTGATGCTGTCGATCGAGTAACTAATGGTTCGATTGAGAGACGGATGGAGTCGCGCCGCTCTGGTGACCCCGGTTCGCTGGTCTCTGACAACGCCCGGATTAGGGCAACGCTGCCGTGGGAGCCTCGATACGATAATATTGAAGAGATCGTCACCCATGCGCTAGCGTGGGAGAGCCGCCTGAGCCATATGTGCGCAAAAGCTTGATCTTCAACTTATTGTAGTCGCCACCCTCGCAGCCCTGATCAACCTGTAGGAAATCGTCGCAACCACTTGCCTCCTGCCTGGAGCGCCCCTCCGCCCAGATCAGGCTCACTGTTTCGCACGACCGTTATCGGACAGAGACAACGACATCCCTTTGCGTACGAGTGGAGAATCGCACATATCAACGCAGCAGAATACTTTGCTCGCACTCTTTTTTGTTCGATCAGATGTGATACGTGCGCGAAGCCACTCCCCCAATCACGCTGGGGCCTAAGAATGCCGCCAGCTTTGAGTCTTAGCTAGCGGACGACCTCCGATCCCTTACTGGAACGAAGTAAAACAGCAATGAAAAGCATGAAAGGTTCCTTGTTGAAGGGAGCTTCCTGGCTATCCGCCGTGAATATCCTGAGCACCGCTCTCGGCTTTGTCAGCACCTTAGTGCTCGCACGCCTGCTCGTCCCCGAAGACTTTGGAATAGTGGCGATTGCTGTTTCGATCGCAGGGATAGCAGAGACATTAACTCACCTTTCCTTATCTCAAGCGCTCCTGCAGAATAAGAATCCTGAAGAGCATCATTTTGACACAGCATGGACCTTGGGCTTGGCGCGTTCAGTGCTTATTGGTCTTGCATTCGTAGCTGTATCTGAGCCTCTAGCTCAGCTCTATGGAGATGCTCGCCTCACGCCAGTTATTCTGGTTCTTGCGATGAGCACCGCTCTTGGCGGACTAGCCAGCCCAAGAACTGTGGTTTTCGAGCGCAACCTCGTTTTCTGGCATCGGTTTGTCCTGGACACAATTTCCCGGATCATTGGGTTCGCCGTTTCTCTAACGATCGCATTGGTATACGAATCGTACTGGGCGCTCGTCCTTGGGGTAATTTCATCTCAAATCTCAAGAGTTGCGCTATCCTATGTTCTGGCTCCATACGTTCCAAAGCTGGGACTAAAAGGATGTAAAGCTCTGATATCATTTTCAGGTTGGATGACTGCAGCTGGCTGGATCGGCGCATTAAATTCAAAGAGCGACGCCCTGATCTTGGGCGCCTTCGTCAGTCCCACCCTCCTCGGGTTTTATTCCATGGGCGAGCGTGTTGTTGCTATGACTTCCTCCGGACTCATCCAACCAGTGGGACAGCTTCTCTTCCCAGCGTTCTCCCGAATTCAGGACGACAGGAAGAGGCTTAATGATGCATACCTGCGCTCGCAGGCGCTGATCTGCATGCTGGCATTTCCCGCAGGAGCGGGTCTTTCTTGGCTCGCAGACCCGGCAATCACCCTCGCGCTCGGAGAAAAGTGGTCGGCAGCGATTCCCATCGTCCAAGTTTTTGCGATCACCTCAGCGCTTCTGACAATTCAGCATTCTCAGCCGCTCGCGATGGCTTTGGGGCAAACAAAAGCAGTTTTCGCTCGCCATCTGCGCATTTTCTTGGTTCGTATGCCGCTCTATTTGGGGGGCATTCTGATGGGTGAAGCAACCGCGGTCGGAGCACTGATGGGAGCAGTATACGGTCACGCGGCATCCCAGGTGATCAACCTTTTTTGGAATATGACCTTGGTAAAACAGCTAAGCGGCTTAGGCTTATATTGGCAATTTAGGAACTGCTGCAGGTCGGCTCTCGCAACTGCAGTGATGATCGCAGCTTTATATCTTCTGCAGCAGAACTTCACTTTTGGCACAAGCGCAGCTGCAGAGGCTGCATACGTCGGCGGAACTGTGTTGGTTGGCGCGCTCACCTATGGAGCGACACTTGCTCTGATCTGGCTTGCCCAAAAGCGGCCTAGTGGGCCTGAATCGGAACTTTTCCATGCAGGACAGTTGGCAGCGGCGCGCATCTTCATACGCGACGGGAAAGCATAGCTATTGTAACGGAGGTCGATAGGTGCCGCTGGAAATCGGAAGTGCTGATCTCTGCCTGCTCTGCTGACTTGACCCCCAGCTTTCCTCCAGCTGGGATTAGAGCCGGGCGGCTCTGTTGCGCATGAGCGCGGTTGAAGCAACGGGCTGCGTACGCGATCTTGCCGTTCGAAGTTGAGCGAGCGGCGAGGATAGCTCGGCCGCGGGCGGTTAAACCTCCTTACGCGCCATCACCGCCCAGGCGATCTGCGCTGTCTTGTTCGCGAGTGCCACCGTCGCGATCTTTGTTGGCTTGCGCTCGAGGAGCTGCGCCATCCAGGGTTGGCGAGACGCATCCTTGCGTGCCATTCGCATGACTGCGGTCGCGCCAACAACGAGAAGTCTTCGCAGGTAACCATCGCCCTGTTTCGTGATGCCGCCAAGTCGCTCCTTACCACCGGAGCTGTGCGGCCGTGGTGTGAGCCCAGGCCACGCTGCAAACTGTCGTCCCGATCGGAACAAAGACGCATCTGGCACAGCAGCTGCAATGGCTGATGCGGTAATCGGGCCGATGCCTGGGATCGTCGCGAGACGGCGGCTCGTCTCGTTATTGCGGTGCCATGCGAGGATCTGTGTCTCCAGCCGATCGATCTCGCTGGAAAGCGCTCTCAGCTGTGCGGCGATGCCGTGAAGCGCTGATCTGGCATGAACCGGCAGTTTGCTTTGCTCGTCGTGGAGCGCCTTCAACGATGCGGTAACCCCTCCGGCGCCCACGGGAGTGACGATCCCGTATTCAGCAAGGTGCCCTCGCAGTGCGTTGATCAACATCGTATCGCACCTCATGGCCAGAGCCAAAAGCTCGCGCCGTTAGTATTGCGCCGATGCACAAGCTTCCCTGCCGACCAAGCATGCCGGCAAATCGGTGAAGAAGCGGATAGCCTCAGCCTGCCGCAGCTTGCGCCCAACAAGCACTTCACCATCACTTCCAATTTCATGAATCTGAAATACGTTTTCGCTAGGTCCAATCCGACGGTAGCATCCTCTTTCTCCGTGGATCGAATCCTAGCCGTGGACCTAAAACGACTGCACCTTGCCAGAATTAGGCTGGCGCGAGAGCCGCCCACGACATCACGTCAGCCCGCTTACAAGCGACTGTGACTTTGGGCAGATTTGGATGACAGGCTTGCGCGACGCGAAATTAACCGGCAAACCATGCCGTGGAAAAAAGGTTACCTGCATGACAAGCACCATAATTTCGCCCCGTCCTTCGAACAAGCCTCGGATCATGTTTCTTCTGAAGGAGTATCCGCAGATTAGTCAGACTTACATCAAGAACGAGATCGAGGCTTTAGAAGATCAGTACGAGATATCGATTGTCACGCGCAAAGGTCCCGACATCCCGTACATCAATCACCGTGATCACTGTTTCGCAGATAATTTGGGGCAATTCCGCGAAGCAGCGGAGGACTTCAAACCGGATATTCTGCATACGCACTACCTCACTGAACTACGGTTCATAGGAGACCTGGCTGAGGCGATCGGTGTTCCTTATACTGTCAGGACACATTCCTTCGACACTGTGGCCCTGCGAAAGAAAAATTGGAAAGGGCGAGTGAAGCAGATGCTCAAGCGAGAGCCGCCGCTGGAGCGAACATCCTGGTTCCTGGAGGGTATTCGCGCAATGGACAGTGAGCTCTGCTTAGGTGTTCTCACGTTTCCTTTCAGCCGACCATGGCTAGAGAAAGCTGGCGTCGACGGCCGGAAGTTAGTAGATTGCTTCCCTGTCGTTCGCTTCGAGCAATTTTATGATCGCAGCGAGAACGGAGAAGCAATCATGAATACTGGGGTGGCAACCCCCAAAAAGCGCATGACAGACTTCCTGCGACTGGCGAAAGAAGTCCCGGGAAAGCCATTTCGCCTCTACGCTATGGGCTATCATGTCGATGACCTGCGGCGGCAAAGCGAGGAAATGGGTGCTAAGATCGAGTTTGTGGATCCGATTCAACCTGAGGATATGCCCATAGAGTACAAGAAGCATGCCTGGCTCGTTTACACAGGCGATTTCGACATTCCGACAGTTGGATGGCCCATGGCGATTGCTGAAGCCCAAGCGGCAGGCGTTGGGGTATGCATGCCGCGGCTCCGGCCAGATTTAGCAGAATACGTTGGCGCGGGTGCGGGCGTACTATATGACTCGATAGAAGATCTCCCGCAGATTATTTCGGGGCCAGTTCCAAGCGAAATGCGGGAGCGAGGATTCGAGCAGGCGCGCAAGTCCGACATCCGAGGACATAAGCATTTGCTGACAGACCTCTGGGATAGTGCACTCAAGCGCTCATCGGCACAGTAGATGTGTGCTGCCAAGTCTTGATAATGCACTAACTTACCGTCAACTGGAAATAAGCCGTTTGTACGTCTACTTAACTACGCCTTCTGCAGCTTGAATTGGATTGATAAGCATCGATGTGCTGGAATAACGCCAGGAGAAACTTAAACGCGAAGCTTTTGATCAACAGCCTATCGGCGAAGATTGCTTCCTTTTTCGAGGCGCTTAATTCATACCCGAGAAATAGTCGCTTGACCGAATTCAATAACGGAGGCCTCGTCTCAGTTTGACAATCTGTTAAAGCATCGATCCATACCTCAGTAACAAATGACCTGAGTTCTATCCGGGGAAGACTTTCCGGAACAGTAACGGTTTAGCCCGCGGGCGGTTTGACTGTACCAGAGAGGCTGGACTCAACATGAGCCTCTCACCGCGGGACGCAAAGAGGAAGCGGCAAAACTACATGCGTGAATCATGGGCAAACAACCAAGAACAACAGATGCCAGTTTGGAGGCGATGGTGGGCCGCTGCCGAGGAACGTTTGCGAAGGTCGGCAAGCAGGATCATTACAATCGCAGTCAAAGCTGGCCTACCGCCCCGCTATGCAGGCTTTCGAGTCGTGCGGCGCGAATCTCCTCGTGACAATGTTGAGCGCATGCAGAGGAATGGTTGCAAAGAGTCTCGGTGGGAGCTTGTGCATCCGGGAGTTGTCGCTAACAACCCGCTCCCAATTAATATCTCGGATCGCCAAAGCCTGCCCGATGACGCCGGTTGGTGGGGCTACTCAATGCGAGGAGTCGTCGAGAGGTTCAGTGGTGAAACTTTCCTGGCGCAATTTCGCGATGCGCGTATCATTAGCTGCCTTGACGAACGCGGCGAGTTTTATCCAGCGATCTTGTCCAACGATAATCGTGCTATCGATCTGCGGGAAATCGTCTTCCGAAAGTGCCATGCCGAAGTACTTGCAAAGACTCGCTTAGCTAAGTCAGTGCCTCGAGCAACATGGATTTGTGAACGGGTTTATGACAACCACTCGCATTGGCTTACAGCGCATCTCCCAAAGCTCTGCCTATTACAGGACCGCGGTGCTCTAGGGCAGGTTCTGCTCCCGGAGCGCCTTACCAAAACAATGGAAACTTCTCTCCGCCTGCTCGGTCTTGATCCTGCCCAATTCCAGACTTTTAAACCTGGCGAGATCCTGAACATTCAGGAACTCACAATTGTTGGTAGCGACCGCTTCCGAAGCGAACTGCTGCGCCCGGTTCGTGAGAAGCTTGCCCCCCCGCGGGGCCAAGTAGCGAGCAAGCGAGTCTACATCAGTCGCAGCAAGGCACCTAGGCGGCGGCTGCTTAATGAAGACCAGATTTGGCCGCTATTTGCGAAGGCGGGCTTCGAGCGGTACCACATGGAAGATCTGGATTTTGCTGCTCAGGTCCAGCTTATGTCCAAGACGCAAGTGTTGGCGGCTCCCCACGGCGCCGGTCTAACTAACATGATATTTTGCCCGCCGAATTCTCATGTTCTCGAAATCGCCTGGCTTGGATTCCCCAATCCTAATTTCTATGCACTGGCATGCGCGATGGGGCTAAACTATAGCCTAGTCGGTGCTGACGGAAATGGTAAATCTTCAACGCTCCTCGAGCGAGACATGATCGTGGACCCTGAGAAAGTGCGTTCAGCTTTGGAGGGGATAGAGCTTTTCCTCGCCAACTCGAATGCGGCTGCAGAGTAGAGCTGCTGCAGGTGTTCCCTGTCAGCACTTGTGGCACAGTTTCGAGGTATGAAAGAGGACTTCGGTCTTATCGTACTGACGAAAACGCTGACTTGACCCTCAATTTTCTCCAGCTGAGATTAGGGCCGATCCGCGTTGTTGCGCATGAGCGCGGTTTAAGCAATGGACTTCGTAGCGAAGCCCTCAGGGCGTAGCGAAGCAGGGGATTGCTTATTATTCTGTTTGGCGGCGAACGCCGCCGGGGCTGCGTAGCCAAAGGCGGAGTGCGGCCTCTGCCGGTTCTAATCCTCCACTGGGGCCGATCTCGATGACTGCGTCGCCGCCTTAGCGCCAGCCCTTCCTAGTCACCTGAATCCGAAGTTCGGCTCATAGCTTTTTGACAGAAGCGTTTGACCGAGGCGAGTATCTCGTCGGCGGATTTGGTCCAGCGATAGGGTTTGGGGT